>NZ_NEJA01000010.1:0-206763 GCF_002112915.1 Pseudomonas sp. B34(2017)
CCCCGGATGAATCCCGGAACGAAGGGACGCCGAGCCACAGCGAGGCGCCGAACGCAGGGGCCAAGACCTTTGGTTACTTTGGGGCGTTTGCCAAAGTGACCCGCTGTAAGAGCGGAACCGCCAGCCGCAACACCCGCAGAAACGGATATGCACACAACCCCAATACAGCATGGCCGGCCCAAAGGCCGCCAAGCCCAACCCCCA
This sequence comes from Pseudomonas sp. B34(2017), assembly GCF_002112915.1. Lineage (NCBI taxonomy): Bacteria > Pseudomonadati > Pseudomonadota > Gammaproteobacteria > Pseudomonadales > Pseudomonadaceae > Pseudomonas > Pseudomonas sp. B34(2017). Next base: position 205 of record NZ_NEJA01000010.1, read on the forward strand.
AAACCCTGTCAAAACCCTGAACACACAAGCAGAAACACCCCCCCCCATTGAAACCACCCAACCCCTGCCCCATCTAACAGCCATACCCAATTGCGCAGGTGCCCCATGAGCGACCAGCAAGAATTCCCCGAAAACCCCGACGACATCACCGAAACCGACGCCGAACACATCGAACACCACGTCCCCGGCAAAGGCCTGGCCCTGCCCGGCCAGAACCTGCCGGACAAGGTCTACATCATCCCGATCCACAACCGCCCGTTCTTCCCGGCCCAGGTCCTGCCGGTCATCGTCAACGAAGAACCCTGGGCCGAAACCCTCGAACTGGTCAGCAAATCCGAACACCACTCCCTGGCCCTGTTCTTCATGGACACACCCCAGGAAGACCCGCGCCACTTCGACACCAAGGCGTTGCCGCAATACGGCACCCTGGTCAAGGTGCACCACGCCAGCCGCGAAAACGGCAAACTGCAATTTGTCGCCCAGGGCCTGAGCCGCGTACGCATCAAGACCTGGCTCAAACACCACCGCCCGCCCTATCTCGTTGAAGTCGAATACCCGCACCAGCCCACCGAGCCGACCGACGAGGTCAAGGCCTACGGCATGGCGCTGATCAACGCGATCAAGGAACTGCTGCCGCTCAACCCGCTGTACAGCGAAGAGCTGAAGAACTACCTCAACCGCTTCAGCCCCAACGATCCGTCGCCGCTGACCGACTTCGCCGCCGCCCTCACATCGGCGACCGGCAATGAGCTGCAGGAAGTGCTGGACTGCGTGCCAATGCTCAAGCGCATGGAAAAAGTCCTGCCGATGCTGCGCAAGGAAGTCGAAGTCGCACGCCTGCAGAAAGAAATCTCCGCCGAAGTGAACCGCAAGATCGGCGAGCACCAGCGCGAGTTCTTCCTCAAGGAACAGCTCAAGGTCATCCAGCAGGAACTCGGCCTGACCAAGGACGACCGCAGCGCCGACCTCGAACAGTTCGAGCAGCGCCTGGAAGGCAAGGTCCTGCCGACGCAGGTACAGAAGCGCCTCGAAGAAGAGATGAACAAACTGTCGATCCTCGAAACCGGATCGCCGGAGTACGCGGTCACCCGCAATTACCTCGACTGGGCGACCTCGGTGCCATGGGGCGTGTACGGCGAGGACAAGCTTGACCTCAAGCACGCGCGCAAGGTGCTGGACAAGCACCACGCAGGGCTCGAGGACATCAAGGACCGGATCCTCGAATTCCTCGCGGTCGGTGCCTATAAAGGCGAAATCAGCGGCTCCATCGTGTTGCTGGTCGGCCCGCCGGGCGTGGGTAAAACCAGCGTCGGCAAATCCATCGCTGAATCCCTCGGCCGGCCGTTCTACCGCTTCAGCCTCGGCGGCATGCGCGACGAAGCCGAAATCAAGGGCCACCGTCGCACCTACATCGGCGCGCAGCCGGGCAAACTCGTGCAGGCGCTGAAAGACGTCGAAGTCATGAACCCGGTGATCATGCTCGACGAGATCGACAAGATGGGCCAGAGCTACCAGGGCGACCCGGCCTCGGCGCTACTGGAAACGCTTGATCCGGAACAGAACGTCGAATTCCTCGACCACTATCTGGACCTGCGGATGGACCTGTCGAAAGTCCTGTTCGTCTGCACCGCCAACACCCTGGATTCGATTCCCGGCCCGTTGCTGGACCGGATGGAAGTGATTCGCCTCTCGGGCTACATCACCGAAGAAAAAGTCGCCATCGCCAAGCGTCACCTGTGGCCGAAACTGCTGGAAAAGGCCGGCGTGTCCAAGGGCAGCCTGAGCATCAGCGACACGGCGCTCAAAGCCTTGATCGACGGCTACGCCCGTGAAGCCGGCGTGCGCCAGCTGGAAAAACAGATGGGCAAACTGGTGCGCAAAGCAGTGATGAAGCTGATCGAGGATCCGAAAGCGGTGATCAAGATCGGCCCGAAAGACCTCGAAGCGTCCCTCGGCCATCCGGTGTTTCGCAACGAGCAAGTGCTGTCCGGCACTGGTGTGATTACCGGCCTGGCGTGGACCAGCATGGGCGGTGCGACCCTGCCGATCGAAGCCACGCGGATTCACACGCTCAATCGCGGTTTCAAACTCACCGGGCAACTGGGCGATGTGATGAAGGAGTCGGCGGAGATCGCCTACAGCTACGTCAGTTCGCACCTGAAATCCTACGGTGGCGATCCGAAATTCTTCGACGAAGCCTTCGTCCACCTGCACGTGCCGGAAGGCGCGACCCCGAAAGACGGCCCGAGCGCCGGCGTGACCATGGCCAGTGCCCTGCTCTCCCTCGCCCGTAATCAGGCGCCGAAAAAAGGTGTGGCGATGACCGGCGAGCTGACGCTGACCGGGCATGTACTGCCGATTGGCGGGGTGCGCGAGAAGGTGATTGCGGCGCGGCGGCAGAAGATCTTCGAGTTGATTCTGCCGGAGCCGAATCGCGGAAACTTTGAAGAGTTGCCGGACTACCTGAAGGAAGGCATTACCGTGCATTTCGCCAAGAAGTTTGCGGATGTAGCGAAGGTGCTTTTCTAACGCTCCCCTGCTGATCGTTCCCACGCTCTGCGTGGGAATGCCGCCCGGGACGCTCTGCGTCCCTTCACAAGCGTGACGCGGAGCGTCACAGGATGCATCCCCACGCGGACGGTTCGACGTGGGAACGATCACGCCAAGCCTGGCGTTGTCACACTTTGTCTCATCTTCAGTTATGCTCGCCGTTCGTCGCCAACGCCGGAGCCGCTGAATCCATGTCCCCCCTTCGCCTGTTTGTCCCGCTGTCCATCGCTCTGCTGGCCGCCTGCGCCACGCAACCGAAAACCAACGTGACCGTGGAAAAACAGAGCCAATGCCCGGTGCGGCTGACCAACGGGCAGAACCTGATCGTCATGCTCCCGAGCAACCCCACCACCGGCTACCGTTGGGCCATCCAGGATTCCGCCGGCGGCGTATTGCGCGCCCTCAGCCCCGAGGTCTACAGCAATCCGGAAGATGCCGGCGTGGTCGGCGCGGCCGGTCTCTCGACCTGGCGCTTCCAGGCTTTCGCCCCCGGCACCGGGCGTCTGCGCCTGACTTCGCAGCAACCCTGGGCGCCGGAAGTGTTGCCGGTGGAGACCTTTGACTGCGCCATTTCGGTGAACTGATCGTGGGCTGGCTGATCCTCGCGCTGATGGGCGCAGTGACCTTTCTCTATGGCCTCAGCACCCATGCGGCGCTGCTGTGTCTGCTGGTCAAACCGTTGCCGGTATTGGCCCTGCTTGGCTGGTTGCATGATGCGCCGCCCAGCGACTATCGCCGCTGGATCAGCCTCGGTCTGATTTTCTCGTTGATCGGCGATGTGCTGCTGGCGTGGCCGGGGGATTTGTTCATGTTTGGCCTGGGTGCGTTTCTGGTCGCGCATCTGGCGTATCTCAAGGCTTACCTCAGCGATTGCCGGCGCCTGGCCCTGCTGCCGCTGATCCTGGCGCTCAGTGTCGGCGCTGTGCTGTTGGGCATCCTGATCTCCAGCGGATTGGGGCCGCTGACCGTGCCGGTGATCGTTTACGGAACGGCCATCAGCGCCATGCTCTGGCGCGCCCTCGCCCGGCTCGGCAGCGGCGTACCTCAGCGTTCGGCGTTGCTGGCGGCGGGCGGCGCGGTGGCGTTCGTGTTCTCCGATAGCGTGATCGGCATCAACCGGTTCGTGTCACCGTTCAATGCGGCGCCTTACATCATCATCCTCAGTTACTGGCTGGGGCAGTGGGGGATTGCGGCATCGGCGTTCTCCCAAACCAAACGTCCCGACCTCTGAAACCGATCGTTACTACGCGCTGCGTCTTTGCGTAAGTGACGCAGAGCGTCACGGGATGCATTCCCACGCGGAGCGTGGGAACGATCACCCGCTGCAAAGCGGTTTATCAGACAACCCGCGCATCTGCGCGTCAGTTTGGCTAAAATGCCGGCCTTTTCATCGACACCGCCGGAACCGCCGTGAGCAAAGAACCCGATCGCATTTTCGCCCAGCCGATGGCCCAGGTGCCTGACTTCGCCTTCAACGAAGACGTGGTGCGGGTGTTCCCGGACATGATCAAGCGTTCGGTGCCGGGTTACCCGACCATCGTCGAAAACCTCGGTGTGCTCGCAGCGCAGTTCGCCCAACCGAACAGCGTGCTCTACGACCTCGGCTCATCGCTCGGTGCGGTGACCCAAGCCCTGCGTCGCCATGTGCGCACCGACGGTTGCCGGGTGATCGCGGTGGATAACTCGGCCGCCATGGTCGAGCGCTGCCGCGAGTACCTCAACGGTCAGGATTCGATGTTCCAGGAGTTGCTGCCGGTCGAAGTGATCGAAGGCGACATCCTCGCCCTCGATTTCAAACCGGCTTCGGTGGTGGCGCTGAACTTCACCCTGCAATTCATCGCCCCGGATCAGCGCACGGCGCTGCTCTCGCGCATTCGTCAATCGTTGCTGCCGGGCGGCGCGCTGATTCTGTCGGAGAAGCTGCGTTTCAACGATGCCGAAGAACACGCGCTGCTGACCGACCTGCACGTCGCGTTCAAACGCGCCAACGGCTACAGCGAACTGGAGATCGCCCAGAAGCGCAGCGCCATCGAAAACGTCATGAAGCCCGACAGCCTCGAAGAACACCGCGAGCGCCTGCTGGCCGCCGGGTTCTCGAAAGTCGTGCCGTGGTTCCAGTGTCTTAACTTTGCCTCGTTGATTGCCTTGCCATGATTGATCTGTCCCCCCTCGCCCGCCGTCTGGCCGGCACGCCGCTGGCCGAATGGGCCAGCACCCTGCAAGTGCAGCTCGACAAGAAAATGGAAAAAGGTCACGGCGATCTGGAGCGCTGGCAAAGTGCGCTGGACGCCCTGCCGAAGATCCAGCCGACCGAAGTCGACCTGCTCGACGGCCTGAAACTTGACACCGATTGCGACGACGAAACCCGCGCCCAGATGCGCACCGCGCTGATGGGCCTGTCGCCGTGGCGCAAGGGGCCGTTCGATCTGTTCGGCGTGCACGTCGACACCGAATGGCGCTCGGACTGGAAGTGGTCGCGGGTCTCCCCGCATCTGGATCTGAAGGGCAAACGCATCCTCGATGTCGGTTGCGGCAACGGCTATTACATGTGGCGCATGCTCGGTGCCGGCGCCGACAGCGTGATCGGCGTCGATCCGAACTGGCTGTTCTTCTGCCAGTTCCAGGCAGTGCAGCGTTATCTGTCAGAGCCGAATGCCTGGCACCTGCCGTTCCCGTTCGAAGACCTGCCGCCGAATCTGGAAGGCTTCGACACGGTGTTTTCCATGGGCGTGTTCTATCACCGCCGCTCGCCGATCGAGCATTTGCTGGCACTGAAGGATTGCCTGGTGAAGGGTGGCGAGCTGGTACTGGAGACGCTGGTGGTCGAAGGCGACAAACATCAAGTGCTGGTGCCGGAAGACCGTTATGCGCAGATGCGTAATGTGTGGTTCCTGCCGTCGGTGCCGGCGCTGGAATTGTGGCTGCGTCGTGCCGGTTTCACCGATGTGGAATGCGTGGATGTGAGCACCACCACCGTTGAAGAACAGCGCGGGACCGAGTGGATGAAGTATCAGTCGTTGAGCGACTTCCTTGATCCGGATGATCACAGCAAGACGATCGAAGGGCTGCCGGCGCCGATGCGGGCGGTGATTGTCGCGAAGAAGTAACGATCCCTTCCAGACACTGCAAAAAACTGTGGGAGCTGGCTTGCCAGAGATAACGGTGGATCAGTCCACATCAATGCTTGATGTGCCGACGCCATCGCTGGCAAGCCAGCTCCCACAGGGTTTGATGTTGTTCTTCAGTCTGCCGGTTTCGCGCGCCGCGCCCGGAAAAACTCAGTCAACACCGCACCACACTCCTCCGCCAATACTCCCCCTTCATACAACACTCGATGGTTGAGAAAGCCCTGAGTGAAGAACTGCCCCTGACTCTGCACAATCCCGGCCTTCGGCTCCAGCGCGCCGTACACCACACGCGCAATCCGCGAATGCACGATCAGCCCGGCGCACATGCTGCACGGTTCCAGCGTCACGTAGAGCGTGCTGCCCGGCAGTCGATAGTTGCTCACAGCCTGAGCGGCGGCGCGGATCGCGACCATTTCCGCATGAGCACTCGGGTCACTGGTGCTGATCGGGCAGTTGAAGCCGCGCCCGATGATTTCGCCATCCTGCACCAGCACCGCGCCCACCGGCACTTCGCCGAGGGCTGCGCCTTGGGCCGCCAACTCCAGCGCCTCGCGCATGAAGTCGCGATCACGGCTGCGGTCGATGATCGCCGCGGGGCGAATCTGGCGCATCACTTCACCTCGATGGCGGCCATCAGGCCGGTTTCCATGTGGTCGATCACGTGGCAGTGGAACATCCATACCCCCGGGTTATCCGCCACCAGCGCCACTTGCGCACGCTCGTTCTTGCCCAGCAGATAAGTGTCGGTGAAGTACGGCACGATCTTGTGCCGGTTCGACGCAATCACCTTGAAGCTCATGCCGTGCAGGTGGATCGGGTGCTGGTACTGGGTCATGTTCTTCAGTTCGAAAATATAGCTCTGGCCCAGTTTCAGGCTGGCGATCGGCCGGTCAGCGCAGGTCTTGTCGGTGATGTCCCAGGCCTTGCCGTTGATCTGCCACAGGCTCGGCGGCTTGCCGTTGTCGACATTCACCGACACCGACCCGACCCATTCGAAATTGAAGTTGAGTTTCTCGGCATTGGCCAGGTCCGGCTCGGCCACCGGGTTGGCCGGCAGCGCTTTCGGCCAGTCGGTTGGCGCGTCATTGTTGGCCACCGAACGTAAAGTGCCGAGGCGAACCGGGCCGTTGCGCAACGACAGTTCCTCGCCGGCCGGCGGTGCCTTGATCGCCAGGCAGATGCGCATGCCCGGGCCAAGCCAGTATTCCTTGCCCAATGGGCGCGGCTCGACCGGGTTGCCGTCCAGCGCATAGATCTGCGCTTCGACGCCGGGAATGTTGATGCGATAGGTCAGGGTGTTGTCGAGGTTGAGCAGGCGTACGCGGGTGATCTGCCCGGCTGGCAACTCGATCACCGGCGTAGGTACGCCGTTGATGGTCGACAGCCGACCCGCCGTACCACCACGGGCCGCTTCGCGCGGGATGCTGAATTCGACGAAGTTGCCCTCATCATCGATGTGCCAGTTTTTCAGGCTCAGGGTCTTTTCGTACTTGAACCCGGTCGGCTCGCGCTCTTCGACAATCAGCGGCCCGACCAGCCCGCGACCGAGTTCTTCGCTGCTGCTGACATGCGGGTGATACCAGTAGCTGCCGGCATCCGGCACCCGGAATTTGTAATCGAAGTATTCGCCCGGCAGCACCGGCAATTGCGAAACGTACGGCACGCCGTCCATTTCCAGCGGCAGACGGATGCCGTGCCAGTGAATGGTCGTCGCCACCGGCAGATGGTTGATGAAGCGCACACGCAGCCACTCACCCTGACGCACGCGCAATACGGTGCCCGGTGCCGACGGGCCGAAGGCCCAGGCTTCAGTCTTGTGCCCTGGCACCAACTCGACGTCCAGTGGCGCGGCGATCAACTCATAATCATGCCCCGCATCGGCGTCGGCCACCTTGCCCAGCCAGTAACGCGTCGCACCACCGGCTCCCGCGCCAACCACTGCCAGACCGGCCAGGCCACCGAGGATTTGTCGACGGGAAAAGGACATGGACACAACTACCTCACAGATCAGCCGCAGGCCGGGACGCCCGCAAAAGGCGAATACGATACACCTGCGCCTGGGAAACAGTAAGGGTGACGCGGCGGATGGCCGCAGATTCGCTCACCTGCGGGTGGTACATATGTACCGCACTGTCCTCGAACGAACGGCTCATTCTCGGGCTCTCTTCTCAAGGATCAGAGCCAATGAACCCAGCAGAAACCCGCACACTGCCCAACGCCGCCGACAAGGCCGCCCTCCGGCACATGGCCACGCAGGTCGTCACCGCTTGCCCGAGCCTGAACGACACGGCCCGTCAGGTCGCCACAGAGCTGATGACCAGACACGGCATCACCGGCCTCGACCCCGATCACGTCTATTACCACCGGTTCAGAACCGCACAGAGCCTGTCCGTCTCCTTCACCGGCTGGCAGCACTACGGCGAAAAACCCTATGAGAGCCTGACCCTGACGCAACTGGTGATTCACCGGTTCCGCGCCACGGATCAGGACAACGCTGACCTGCTGGATCTCTACGGCGGTTTCTACACCGCAGGGCCGGACACCGAAAATTTCGATGCAACCAACGAAGTGCGCCTGCACGGCAACGAGGTTTTGAACGACTTCTGGCACATCAACTTCAGCGAGCGCTACCGCAACGAGCTACACACCTTCTGGAGCAGCCACGCCAGCGAGTTCCGTGCCCTGGCCAAATGCAACTTCCTCCATAAGGCCGTTGAAGCGCGGGAACTCGGTCATCTGAACGACGAAGATTTTCAGACAGTGATAACGGCGTTGTGCGGCTCTCTGACCTGGCCTGTCGACCTGCACGCCCTGCAGAGCGAATTCGAACCCGGTCATGGCCTTCGGGTCTGCATGCTGGAGATCGACGGTCATGTCGCTACCAACCTCCTGCGCATCATCAACTCGCAGGGACGGCAGATCGTTTATGTACCCGGAGACAGCGAAGCATTCCATGTACTGGACACGCCCGCCGACCTGCACTGGTGGGCCCTGCAACAGTTGAAAGAGAATGTGCCCCGTGAACATTTTCTCGGCCATTTCCAGCTGGCTGACCGACACTCGATCAGCGAGAACATCAACGATCTGACAGATCGACTGGTCAGCACCTGGAGCCACGGAGACCATCACCTGGTCAATGCCGCAGATCGGGCGATAACAGAGGATGCGTTCACCTGGCTTCGTGATTCCACTCGCGATGCGATGTTCGCCGAGGCCGACTTTTCCCTGACTTCGAATGGCGATCTGCGCAAAAAGTTGTGGATCGGCTACCTCAGTGCCGGGTTGAAAGTGTTCGGACCGATGGCCATCGTGGGCTGGCCTGTTGCATTACCGGTGATTGGTGCCAGCCTGGCCAACATGGGGCTGAACATTGACAAGGCAGTCAACGGCAAAACTGCCGGCGAGCGCAAGGAGGGCGTTCTCGCAGCGGTGCTCAGTGGCATCGATGCGCTGCTCAATATTCCATTCTTGAAGGGAACCGGGGCACTGGCGGAGACGGAGTCTGGTGAATTTTCGCAAGCGATCGAAGCAAGCGAAATGCCTGAAGCCGGCACGGCATCGGAACTGGAGTCGGAACAGCCGAACGAACTTGTTTCAGCCGTGGAGGAATTGTCGCCAGCCCCGTCCGAAAACCTGCCGGGGTCGAGGATCCCGCAGAAGTATCAGTCCAACGAAGTGCTGGACGGACTGACGCCAGTCTCGGAGCCCGGCAAGTATCAGGGGATTTACCGACTGAACACCGAGCCTTCCTGTGCAATCGTGATGAATGACACCGCTTATTACGTTCGCTACTTCAACGATTCACAAGGTGGCGGATTCTGGGCGATCGTCGACCCGGTCAAACCTAACCAGCTGGTTCATGCATTGCCGGTGCGATTGAACAGTGAAGGCGTCTGGGAGCGGATGACTCAACTGGGGCTCAAGGGCGGGGGGCAGTGTCTCGGCAAGCAATGCACCCTGGAGGTGGCCATGGAACTCGACGCACGCGAGCCCGCACCCGAAGAACCGGAACAGCTCCCCGCGCAATCCGATCCGCAGACGCCACTGACCACCGAGCCTCTGCCTTCGACTTCAACCTCGGCCCCGGCCCCGGCTTCGAACGACATCCGCCTCGTCAGAACACCTTACGACGTCGACACCGTACGCCGGCAAGAACTGAAACGCTGGGCCATGCAACTGCGCGAAACGCATATTCAGATGCAGGTCGGTCCGGACGGTACGTTGATCGCAGCGGATCGATACGCCCCCCATTTCGCCGAGAAGGCCAGAGCACTGCTGATTTCCGCGAGACGTTTCTTCCACAATCTTTCCTGGGCGACCTTGCCGCCCCGCCCGGCGATACCGGCTGTCACCGCCTCAACGACCTTCGCGGACTTCAGTGCCCAGGCACTTGAAGCAGCGCCAGGCCTGGTGATCGGCGAAACCCCGGGCCGCATCACCAGCATGCGCCTGATGATTCAGAACATGCCCGCTCTGGCTCGCCAAGGGGTCAAGACCCTCTACGTGCGCCGTTTGCTCAGCGATTTCGCCCAGGCCGACCTGAACAGTTACTTCCAGTCCGGGGTCATGTCCAAAGACCTGGAAAAGTATCTAAGCCGGCTCGGCACCGACCCGGCAGCGCAGTTTGACGAACTGGCGCTGGTGAAAAGCGCCCGGCAGAACGGGATCAGAGTCCAGGCTACCGACTGTGCGGCAGTATATAAAAGACCCGTATCTCTCCCGCGCCCCGAAGAGCAGATCGCGACCAACCATCTCACAACCGACATCATGTTCATGGACCAGTCGCTGAATGTGGTCGGTAAATGGGTGGTGCTGACCGGAGCAGAAAACACCAACACCTTCAGAGGCTTTGCCGGTATCAGCGAACTGGAGGGCGGCATCGGGGTGCGAATCGAAGAGGTGGATCCGGGACAAGGCGAACGGTTGACGACAGACCCTGGTATTGAGATCGAGCGAGGCCCATACCCGCTGCCAACCATGATGGGCGGAAATTCCGATCCCCTGTACGCCGATGTGCTTCTGAAAATGGAAGCACCCTCTGTGAGCCGAAGCGAGTTGCAAATACACCAACTGCTTTATCGCGCCGGCATGTATATGTTTGAGCGCTTTCAAGGCACCTATCGGTTGTTTCACCGCAGCGTTAATGGAGAGCTGGTGCAAACCCCGATCGAGACGTTCGCTGATGGACGGTATTACATAGATCGGCCAACCTGGGGCTCAATCCATCGTGTCCCTTTCGACAATCTTGAACAGTTATCCAGCGCGTTGAAACAAATGGGACTGCAGCTCCAAAGCCGCCTTCCAAACTGATCGAACGCTGTGTCGATGGTTTTCCCGACACCGGACAGGCCTCATCCGGCCTGCCCGGGTCAGGATCACTTCGTTGCGGAATTTTCCTGTCTGCCGTTTGACTTGATACGACAACAAACTGTCCCGGCGTCTGACAGACAAATCACGCCTTGGCTTGAAATGATCGCGGTGTTTTTTTCAACCACCACGCTCAAGGAAAGACTGTGGACACAACCAACGACATCACGCTGCCCAACTCCGACGACCGAAAAGCGCTAAGGGCGTTGGTCCCGGCACTGGTCGAGGCCTGCCCCGACATGTACGAAATGGCCTGCGCGATTGCCAGGGACATTCTTGATCGTCATGGCATCAGAGGACTGGAGCCGGAGCAGGTTTACTGGCATCGATTCCGGGCCGCCCAGAGCAGCCCCCGAACTTTCACCGGCTGGGAACACCTGTTCGAAGTCCCGCGCGAATCGATGACCTTGCCGCAACTGGTGATCCAGCGATTCAGCGTGCACGACCAGGACAACGCCGACCTGCTGGATTCCGATGCCGGTTTCTATAGCGCCGGACCGGATGCCGGCACCTACAACGAAACCAACGAAGTCCGGTTGCACAGCAGCGATGTACTAAAGGCGTTCTGGGCGATCAATTTCGCTGACCGCTACCGGCAAAAGGTGGACTCTTTCTGGAGCAAACACGGCACGACATTCCGGACACTGGCCAAATGCACCTTCCTGGCCAAGGCGATGGAGGATCGTGAAAGCGGTCGACTGTCGGATGACAATTTCAGGGTGGCAGTCAAAGCCATCGCCGGCAATGTGAGCTGGCCGGTCACGCGCAAAATGCTTGAGGTTGAGGTACTGCCGCCCGATGGCCTGCGCGTGGGTCTGCTGAAAATCGGCGGCTTCGTTGCGACCGATATCCTGTGCATCAGCGATGGAAAGGGCGGCGTCATCCTGTACGTACCGGGAGAAATCTGGGGCGTGCACGCCTTGCAGAACGCTCGCGACCTGCATTGGTGGGTGCTGTCGCAGATCAGAAAGCCTTCGGATCGAAAACGCTTCATGGCGCATTTCCAGGTTGCCGATCACGACATCATGGAAGATACCTCCTGGCGTGCGGTCGCCAATCGCCGCTGGCTCTGGGTACTGGGGCCTCTGGCAGGCATCGTTTCGGAGCTCTGGCGCGCCCCGCATATCGAAAATGTCGGGCTCAGCCATGTCCTGGATCTGCTGGTCAGTACCTGGGACAGCAACGATCACACGCTGGTTGCCCATACCGGCGAAGCGTTGGACAAGGACATTTTTTCCTTCCTGTCGACGGCAACGCAGGCGCGGATGATCAGCGATGCGGAATTCATGATGCATTCCAATGGCGACCTGCGCAAAAAGCTGTGGATCGGTTATCTCAGCGCATTCAACCGGATGTTTGGCCCATTGGCTGCCGTTGGCTGGCCAGTGGCGCTGGCGGTCGTTGGCGCCGGCATTGCCAGCGTCGGTCTGCAAATCGATCAGGCCGTGAATGGCAAAACGCCTCAGGCGCGAAAGGCCGCCGTGACCGGAGCGATATTCTCTGCCATCGATACGCTGTTCAACGCCACCTTTATCAAGGGCAGTGGTCGACTGCCGGAGATCGCCGAGACCAATACCGTCATCGCGTCGCAAGAGTCCATTGCTGAAACCGGACTGTCCATTACCACAGAAGAAAAACTTTCCGCAGCGGCCGCTATCCGTTCGCCACTGCCTGAACTGGCAGAGATCGCACCGAAACAGGTTCTACCTGCGCAGCCCGAGGATTTCCTCGCTTCATTCAAGACCGTGCCCACCGAGGCTTCGCGGATTGAGGCCGGCAATCCAAAATTCAAGGAAATTATTCGTACGCCCTCCGGTAAACAGTACATCTACATGCGCCGCGCCTCGGGCGACGGCTTTTATCAGGTTCGCTATGTCGGGCAGTTGCGGGGTTGGGTCATCATCGATCCGGCCAATCCCTACTCGTTCTATCGCAACGTGCCGGTGCGCCTGAACGAAGCACGCCAGTGGGAGCCTGTCGCTCGGCCCGGACTCAGAGGCGGCATGAAAATTTTCGGTGAGTGGCCCTGGGGGCACACTGCCGATCCGCTGCCCGAAGTATCGACAGAACCGATGCCCTATGATGTCCCCGGCGCCTCCAGAACGACGATGCAGCCCTTGGCAGAAGCCCGTGTCGATGACTTTCCGCTGGACAGCGTCAACGGGAGTGACCGCCTGTATCAGACGTTCAAATCCACACGCCGCAATCTTTATGACGACGCCATCAACTTCTACGCCGCCCCGAATCAGCCCCCACGTCCACCCCTGCCTGCATTCAAGTCCGGCACGTCCTTTTCCGAGATGAGCAAGCGCGTGCTCAAGGAAACGCCCGGACTGGTAATCGGCCAGGACAACACCACCGGCGCCCGGCAAGTGCTGATCGACAACCTGAAGGTCATGAGCAAACAGAAGGTCAAGACCTTGTACATGGATCATCTGCTGACCGATTTTCATCAGGTGGATCTCGATGCCTTCCACAAGACCGGCAAGATGTCTCCCGCGCTGGAGGATTATCTGAAACTTCTGGATTCACGGCTCGATACAGATCCAGCTTCTGCCCACACGTACACTGAACTGGTCAGGAGCGCACAGAAGAATCATATCCGCGTGCAGGCCCTCGACTGCATGGCCAGCCGGCGCTTTCCGCTCATGGAGCAAACATCCGATATCAGTAGCCGGAAAATGATGAACTACTTTTCCGATACCGTGATCCGGGCCGATCAGACAGCAAGGGGCTCTCATCGCTGGGTCGCGCTGGTGGACCAGGAACGCGCCAGCACCTTCGAAAACGTTCCCGGGCTCAGTGAACTGGTAGGCGCTGCATCGCTGCGTGTCGAGGCAGTTTCTCTGGACCCGATTCGCGGAATCACGGTCGACCCTGGTAAAAAAGTATTCGACTTGCTGCAACGGCCTGTCGACCTGATAAAGAGTGACTTGCGCCTGCAACTGCAAGCCACTGCCGCGACAACCACCGCGCGCACGCTCGATGAAGCGCTGCCACGCAAAGGCATGTTCATGGTTCAGGTCGAGCGCGGCCAGTCGATGCTGGTCCACCGCAGTGGCAACGGCCAACTGGTGAACACCCCTGTCCAGCGAGATGAAGGTGGCATTTTCGTGACACGACCACGTTGGACTTCTGTCACGGGTCGTCATTTCGAGAGCATTCAAGCACTGTCCGAAGCCCTTGAAGATGAAGGCCTGAGTCTGAGGCGGGTGCGTATCGATCCCAAAGCCATACCTGGCAAATCACCAGCCATCGGCGAGCCGCCCATTCCTTCTGTGTCGGCAAGCAGCGCGCAGAGGATGCCTTTCCCGTCATCCACCGTAACGGATACTCCGCAGGTCACTTCGCCGTATGACATCCTGCCTCAACACCGTCAGGCCCTGACAGAAGCGGTCATCGGCCATGAACCTCGCCTGCTGTCAGACGAGTTTACGGTCAGTGAATCCGCCGAGGCCTATGCGAACTTCAAAGCCCTGAGAAAACGACTGCTACAGGATGCCATACGCTTCTACGCGGATCTGCGCCTGCCTCAGCGCCCGGTCGCTACGCCGCTGGACCCCGCCTCGTCGGGTCCCACAATCATCGCCCGGCTATTCGAAGAGTTTTCGGGACTGGTCGTCGGCGAGAGCCATTCAGAGATCGGCGCCAAACAGTTTCTCATCGACAATATGCAAACCCTGGCCAGACACGGTGTAAAAACCATCTATCTGGAACATCTGCTGACAGACTTTCACCAGGCGGCTCTGGACAACTTTGCCAGGACATCGGTAATGCCCCGGAATCTTGAGTGGTATTTGATCAGTCAGGACCTCGGGCATCTGACCGATCCATCCGGACGCTATACCTTTCTCAATCTGGTGCTGGAGTCAAACAAGCATGGCATCCGGGTTCAGGCCATAGACTGCATGGCCAGTTACAAACTGGACGGCATGCAGACCTACGAACTGGCGATCCGGCAAAAAATGATGAACTTCCACGCCCGGACAGTGATAAGCGCCGACCAGACAACAAGAGGCACGCACCGGTGGGTGGCGCTGATGGGGAACTCTCATTCCAATACCTTTGAGGGCGTTGCGGGAGTCAGTGAACTGGAGGGTGCCATTGGTTTGCGCGTCGAGGATGTTGCCCAAGGGCACTCAAACGGCATCGAGCCCGATCCGGGCAGAACGTTTCTCGACCACAGTGGCGCCTCCGCCGGCCTGGCCAAGGGCGACCTGCGGCTGCAGGTGGAGACGCCCTGGTATGCGCAAACGAGACCGGAACTGGAAAAACTGCTGGCCCGACCTGGGCTCTACACCTTGAAGCGAGAACCTCGGCAAACCTTCCTTTGCCACCGATCCCGCGAGAACCGGATGGTGCTGACTCCGATCGAATTCGAATCCGGTCGCTTTTTCATCGAGCGTCCCTCATGGCCCAACCTCCATGAAAAACGTTTCGACAGCATCCATGCACTGCTCAAGGCACTTGATCAACGCGGCATGAAGCTGGTCGGCTGGTCAAAACCCTTGTAATCAAAAACAAAAAACCGTGTGAATCACTGATTCACACGGTTTTTTGTATTGGGTGCGTTTATGCCTTCAGGGCTTAAGCGGGATCACTCCCACTCAATGGTCGCCGGCGGCTTGCTCGACACGTCGTAAGTCACGCGCGAAATGCCTTCGATTTCATTGATGATGCGGCCGCTGACGGTTTCCAGCAGTTCGTAAGGCAGGTGAGCCCAACGCGCAGTCATGAAGTCGATGGTTTCCACGGCACGCAGGGCCACGACCCAGGCGTAACGACGGCCATCGCCGACCACGCCAACCGATTTCACCGGCTGGAACACGACGAAGGCCTGGCTGACCTTGTGGTACCAGTCGGCCTTGCGCAGTTCTTCGATGAAGATGTGGTCGGCGCGACGCAGCAGGTCGGCGTATTCCTTCTTCACTTCGCCGAGGATGCGCACGCCCAGGCCCGGGCCCGGGAACGGGTGACGGTAGACCATGTCGTACGGCAGGCCCAGTTCCAGGCCCAGACGACGGACTTCGTCCTTGAACAGTTCGCGCAGTGGCTCGACCAGTTTCAGGTTCATCTCTTCCGGCAAGCCGCCCACGTTGTGGTGCGACTTGATCACGTGGGCCTTGCCGCTTTTCGCGCCAGCCGACTCGATCACGTCCGGGTAGATGGTGCCCTGAGCCAGGTACTTGATGTTGTCCAGCTTGCAGGATTCGGCATCGAACACGTCGATGAAGGTACGGCCGATGATCTTGCGCTTCTTCTCTGGATCGGCTTCGCCGGCCAGGTTGTTCAGGAACTGGTCTTCAGCGTTGGCGCGGATCACCTTGACGCCCATGTTCTCGGCGAACATGGCCATCACTTGCTCGCCTTCGTGCAGACGCAGCAGGCCGTTGTCGACGAAGACGCAGGTCAGTTGATCACCGATGGCCTTGTGCAGCAGCGCCGCAACCACCGAGGAATCCACACCGCCGGACAGACCCAGCAGCACGTTGTCGGTACCGACCTGTGCGCGGATGTTGGCGATGGCGTCTTCGGCGATCTTCGACGGGGTCCACAGGGCTTCACAGCCGCAGATGTCGAGAACGAAACGCGACAGGATGCGACCGCCCTGCTTGGTGTGGGTCACTTCCGGGTGGAACTGCACGCCATAGTAGGCGCGCTCGTCGTTGAACATGCCGGCGATCGGGCAGCTCGGGGTGCTGGCCAGGATGTGGAAATCGCTCGGCATCCTGGTGACCTTGTCACCGTGGCTCATCCACACGTCGAGGCCGAACAGGCCGTCAGCGTCGATATGGTCTTCGATGCCGTCGAGCAAGCGGCTCTTGCCGACCACGTCAACGCGGGCGTAACCGAACTCACGCAGCTCGGAGCCTTCAACCTTGCCGCCCAGTTGTTCGGCCATGGTCTGCATGCCGTAGCAGATACCGAAGACCGGTACGCCCAGATCGAACACCGCTTGCGGGCAGCGCGGGCTGTTGGCTTCGTGCACGGACTCGGGACCGCCGGCGAGGATCACGCCTTTTGGCGCAAATTCGCGGATCGCATCTTCGTCCATGTCGAACGGGTGCAGTTCGCAGTACACACCGATCTCGCGCACGCGGCGGGCGATCAGTTGGGTGTATTGCGAACCGAAGTCGAGGATCAGGATGCGGTGAGCGTGAATGTCGAGGGCCATGATTCAGTCTCGTCTAAGTAATTCAGAAACAGTCTTGATTCAGAAACAACTCGGGGCTGAATAAAACAGCCCCGGTCATTTAACGTTTTGCTTGAAGCCTCAACCTACGCGGTAGTTTGGCGCTTCCTTGGTGATCTGCACGTCGTGAACGTGGGACTCGGCCATGCCGGCACCGGTGATCCGCACAAACTCGGGCTTGGTGCGCATTTCTTCGATGTTGGCGCTGCCGGTGTAACCCATCGAGGAACGCAGACCGCCCATCAACTGGTGAATGATCGCGCTCAGGGTGCCCTTGTAAGGAACACGGCCTTCGATGCCTTCCGGAACGAGTTTCTCGGCGCCTGCCGAGGAGTCCTGGAAGTAACGGTCGGAAGAACCTTGAGCCTGGGACATGGCGCCCAGCGAACCCATGCCGCGATAAGCCTTGTAGGAACGGCCCTGGAACAGTTCGATCTCACCCGGCGCTTCTTCGGTACCGGCGAACATCGAGCCCATCATCACGCAGGACGCACCGGCAACGATGGCCTTGGACAGGTCACCGGAGAAACGGATGCCGCCGTCGGCGATCAACGGAACGCCAGTGCCTTCGAGGGCAGCGGCAACGTTGGCGATGGCACTGATTTGCGGAACGCCGACACCGGCGACGATACGGGTGGTGCAGATCGAGCCAGGGCCGATACCGACCTTGACCGCGTCGGCGCCAGCTTCGGCCAGGGCCTTGGCGGCTGCGCCGGTGGCGATGTTGCCGCCGATCACCTGCACTTCAGGGAAATTCTCTTTGACCCAGCGAACGCGGTCGATCACGCCCTTGGAGTGACCGTGCGCGGTGTCGACCACCACCACGTCCACACCGGCATTGACCAGGGCTGCAACGCGGTCACCGGTGTCTTTACCGGTACCGACCGCAGCGCCAACGCGCAGACGACCCTGGTCGTCCTTGCTGGCCAGCGGGTAGGCCTTGGCTTTTTCGATGTCTTTGACGGTCATCATGCCTTTGAGGGCAAACTTGTCGTCGACGATCAGGACTTTTTCCAGGCGGTGCTTGTGCAGCAGCTCGCGGACTTCGTTCTTGTCGGCGCCTTCGCGAACAGTGACCAGACGCTCTTTCGGCGTCATCACTTCACGAACGGTGGCATCCAGACGGGTTTCGAAACGTACGTCACGGGAAGTGACGATGCCGACCAGGTCGCCATCGTGCAGCACCGGAACGCCGGAAATGTTGTGCATGCGGGTCAGTTCGAACAGATCACGAACCGTGGCGTCAGCCTCGATGGTGATTGGGTCCTTGACCACACCGGCTTCGAACTTCTTGACCTTGCGAACTTCGGCAGCTTGCTGCTCGATGGTCATGTTCTTGTGGATAATGCCGATGCCACCTTCCTGAGCCATGGCGATTGCCAGACGGGCTTCGGTGACGGTGTCCATGGCGGCAGAAACCAGAGGAATGTTCAGCTCGATGCCACGGGTAAGGCGGGTCTTCAGACTGACTTCGTTAGGAAGCACCTCGGAATAACCGGGCACTAGGAGAATGTCGTCGAAGGTCAGAGCTTCTTGGCTGATACGCAGCATCGCGGGGGCTCCCGAGCGGGAAAATGGAAGCGCGCCATTATACTCAGACACCCTACCGGGCTCAATGTAAAACTTGTCTTATATCAATGTTGCTGATGTACGGGAAAAGTTGCCCTTACAGCTCGACCTTGACCCAGCTCACCGGCTGATCCAGCCAGTCGGCGAATTCGTCGATGAAACTCTGCTTGAACCCCGCCTCCAGCCAGTTGTTGAAGATGAAACCGAGGTTGGAAAACCCGCATTCCTGTAAATACAGAAAACCGTTGATATCGTCTTCATGCCCGCATTCGGGGCAGGTGAAGTTGTCGGTGCGGCCCGGCATCCAGTCTTCCAGACTTTCGAACAGCGCTTCGCCGATCTCCTGCCGGCACTCGGCGCAACCGGCCTCTTCGAGAAAACCCTTGGCCGGGGTGTAGATGCAGCGTTTGGTGATGACTTCCAGCCCATTGATCGGCTCACCGAACGGCAGCGCCTCGGGATGCAGCACCACCGCGCGGGCACCATCGGCGATGGCGTAGGCCATGCGATTGCCAGTGCGTCCACAGGTGCTCAGCTCTTCCTTGACGATGTTCTTGCGCACCAGCCAGCGCAGGATCGCCCGGGCCCGGGGCTCGTGCACCGGCAGGTTGGAAATTTTCGGGACGATGATGCTCTGCGAATTCATGAAAAGTCCTGCGGTATGGCTTCTGACGCCTTCGCGGGCAAGCCCGCTCCCACAAGGTTCTCAGTCGCTCACACATCCTGTGTACATCTGAGAAATCTGTGGGAGCGGGCTTGCCCGCGAAGAGGCCCTAAAGGCCGGCAGCTTAATCCCTGAGACAATCCGGTCAAGTGCTTAAATAGCGGCCGATCAGCGCAATCCCGCTCGCCAGCACCAGCCAGGTCACCAGCCGCACGAAGGCCTCGCGGGACAGGCGCATGGTCAAGCGCCGTCCGACCCACAAGCCCAACGCCATGGCCGGCAACAGGCACAGCGCAAGCATCAACAAGGGTAGCTCGGCATACACCCCGGCGATGGCGAACAGGCTCAAACGCACCACCGTGCTGCAACTGATCAGCGCACTTTGCGTGGCCCGCGCCGCGTCCTTGGGCAATCGACTGTTGAGGTAGATCGCATAAAGAAAGCCGCCGCTGCCAAACAATGCCCCGAACAGCCCGCCCACGGTGCCCATCGGCAACGCCCACCCAGCAGATAACTGCGCCGGCCGAGCCTTGATCCACAAGCTGTAGATCGCATAAGCACTGATGAACAATCCCATCAACAGCAACAGCAGATCGGACTTGAGGTTAAGCAGGAAAATCACCCCCAGCGTGCAGCCCACCGCCATGCACGGCAGCAGCCGCAGCAATTCCGGTTTCGCTACATCTCGCCGCGACGGCAGCAGATTGCCGAACGCCGCGACGAAATCCAGCAGCACCAGCAACGGCACGATCTTCGACAGCGGCATGAACAGAATCAGAATCGGCCCCGCCACCAGCGCCGTGCCAAAACCGGCAATCCCGAACACGATGTAGGCCAGCGCGATGGCCAATCCGATCACCACCCAGCCCTGGGCGCCCCACGACCATTCGCTCAACAACCCCGCCACGCTCATCCGTTCGCTTCCTTTATAAGCCTGCGATGACTTTAGCCAGCGCCGAGGGTTGCGACTAATATCTTCGAAACCGCCAAGCCATCTCGAAAAGGCATGCCTCGTGCTTTCAACCCGTCAATTGCGCTACTTCGTGGAAATCGTAGAGAGCGGCAGCTTCAGCGCGGCAGCCGAACGGCTGTTCATTGCTCAGTCGGCGCTGAGCCGGCAGATCAAGGACATGGAAACCCGCCTGCAAACGCCGCTGTTCGAACGCACCGCGCGCCAGCCCCGGCTCACCGCCGCTGGCGAAGCGTTCCTGCCCCGGGCGAAAAATCTGCTCAATGAACTGAACAAGGCCAGCACCCTGGCCACGGAAATCGGCCAAGGGCAGCGCGGCACCTTGCGCCTTTGTCACTCCAGCACCGTGCCGATCAGCGGCCAATTGTTGCGCGACATGAGCGCATACCTGGAGCAACAACCCGGCGTTTCGCTGGACATCGGCACGCTCTCCTCGGAGGCGCAACTTGAAGAACTGGCCGAGGGCCGGCTCGATATCGGCCTGCTGCGTCTGCCGGTGCTGCGCCAGCGCGAGGGTGTTCAGATTGTGCCGCTCTACACCGAACGTCTGCTGCTTGCTGTGCCGGCGGATCATCGACTGGCGTCGACGGAGGCAGTCGATCTGGCGCAATTGAAGGACGAAGCATTCATTTCCATCCCGCACCCACAGCGCGGCGGGCTGAGTTATTTGTGCGCCGACCTGTGCATGCGTCACGGCTTTTTTCCTCAGCCTGCACGGGTGATGTCGCGCAAGACCACGCAATTGCAGTTGATCCAGGCCGGATTCGGCATCGCTCTGCTGCCGGATTCAATGCAGGACATCGCGCCCGCCGGCGTGAGATTTCTGCCGCTGACCGGCGATTGCCAGAGCACCGTCGCCCTCGCTTCTCGGCAAAATCCCACACCTCTGGAGCAACACTTCCTCCAGACATTCACCGGCGAATGCCTTTAAACTGCGCCCCATGATTAAAGATCCCTTTGCAAGACTCGGCCTCGACCGCGAAATCCTGACCGTCAGCCAACTCAACGGCCGCGCGCGGGTGTTGCTCGAAGACGTGTTCAGCAACATCTGGGTCGAAGGCGAAATCTCCAACCTCGCCCGCCCGGCGTCAGGCCACGTGTATTTCACGCTCAAGGACAGCGGTGCGCAGGTGCGTTGCGCGCTGTTCCGCCAGAATGCCGCGCGGGTGCGTCAGGCGCTGAAGGACGGTCTGGCGGTCAAGGTGCGCGGCAAGGTCTCGCTGTTCGAAGGGCGTGGCGACTATCAGTTGATCCTCGACACCGTGGAGCCTGCCGGTGACGGTGCGCTGCGTCTGGCCTTCGATGCCTTGAAGGAAAAGCTCAGCGCCGAAGGCCTGTTCAGTGCCGAGCGCAAGGTGCCGCTGCCGGCGCATCCGCAGCGCATCGGCATCATCAGTTCTCCCACCGGTGCGGTCATTCGCGACATCATCAGCGTGTTCCGCCGCCGCGCGCCGCAGGTGCAACTGACGTTGATTCCGACCGCCGTTCAGGGCCGCGAAGCCACCGCGCAGATTGTCCGCGCCCTGAAACTGGCGGACGCCCGTGGCTTCGACGCGCTCATCCTGGCCCGTGGCGGCGGCTCGCTGGAAGACCTCTGGTGCTTCAACGAAGAAGCCGTGGCCCGGGCGGTAGATGCCTGCGTCACGCCGATCGTCAGCGCGGTAGGCCATGAAACCGATGTGTCGATCAGCGACTTCGTGGCGGACGTGCGCGCACCGACGCCGTCCGCTGCTGCTGAACTGCTTGCCCCGGATTCCAGCCACCTGATCCGGCAGGTCGAAAGCCTGCATCGCCGGTTGGTGATGCGCATGCGTGACCGCCTGATGCGCGATCGCCTGCGCCTTGAAGGCATGACCCGCCGCTTGCGCCATCCCGGCGAACGTCTGCGCCAACAGGCACAACGTCTGGATGATCTGGACATGCGCATGCGCCGCGCCTTCGAGCGCCAGCTCAATACCCGCCGCGAACGCCTGATTCGTCTGGAAACCCGCCTCGCCGGGCAACATCCGGGACGCCAGCTGGCCCTGTTGCGCCAGCGCCTCGACAGTCTCGCTGAACGCCTGCCACGCGCCATGAACGAAGGTCTGAAACGCCGTCGACTTCAGTTGCAAAGCCAGATGCAGACCCTGCACGTGGTCAGCCCGCTGGCGACCCTCGGTCGTGGCTACAGCATTCTGCTGGATGAGCGCGGCAACGCGATTCGTAACGCCGCGCAGACCCACACCGGCCAGCGCCTCAAGGCCAGACTGGGCGAAGGCGAACTGCAAGTGCGCGTCGAGGACAATCACCTGACGCCTGTCACCCTTTCTTTACTGGACTGATCCATGCCGCGTTTTCTTGCTCCGCTGCTGTTGCTGTGCCTGACCTTCAACGCCCACGCCGACAGTTACATCACCCGCCTGCTGAACAAACCGGTGCCGGGCGGCGTGGCTGTCGTCGATCTGGGGACCGCTGCGCAAGCGCCGAAAGCCACGTATCAGGGCAAACCGGTGCTGGTGGTCAAGGAACAGAACAACTGGCTGGCGATTGTCGGCGTTCCGTTGACCGTCAAACCCGGCGTTCAGCAGATCAGCAGTGGCGGCCGTAATCTCAACTTCAATGTCGGCAACAAGAAATACCCGGAACAGCACATCACCCTGAAGAACACCCAGCAGGTCAATCCAAACCCGGCCAACCTCAAGCGGATCGAGGGCGAACTGGCCGAGCAGATCAAGGCCTATCGCAGCTTCAGCCCGAATACCCCGAGCAACCTGCTGCTGGACAAACCGGTCAACGGACCGCTGTCGAGCAAGTTCGGCGTGCGCCGTTTCTTCAACGGTGAAGAGCGCAATCCGCACGCAGGTCTGGACTTCGCGGTGCCGGCCGGCACGCCGATCAAGACCCCGGCAGCGGGCAAGGTAATTCTGATCGGCAACTACTTCTTCAATGGCAACACGGTGTTCGTCGACCACGGCCAGGGCTTCATCAGCATGTTCTGCCATATGTCGAAGATTGATGTGCAGAACGGCCAGCAACTGGCGCGCGGTGCGGTGGTGGGCAAGGTTGGCGCTACAGGTCGGGCGACCGGGCCGCACATGCACTGGAACGTCAGCCTGAACGATGCGCGGGTCGATCCGGCGATTTTCATTGGGGCATTCCAGCCTTGATTTGTGGGTGAAGCGACTGGCCCCATCGCGAGCAAGGTCGCTCCCACAGGGATTGCGCACGACGAACGGACTGCGCAATCTCTGCAAACATTCACTTTGATTCAGAGAATAAAATCTCGGAAAAAACCACTTTCCGGGTATTCCTCTCAATTTTTTCCGACTGCTTGCCATCCTCATCCCTCGCGGTTAGGGTTGAGGGCATGAAAACCTCTCACACCCTCATTCAGCTTCGCCAGCACCGCAGCCTGTGCCTCGTCAGCGCACGACTGCCGGGCTGAATCGCTGCGCCTCGTCCCACGCTTTTCCAAGAACGTTCGTTCCACCGGCAGGCCGCCTCTTTTCGGCCCAGACAATAAGGAATTTCCCGATGAGCATGCTCAAAGACCCGTCTTCGAAATACCGCGCGTTTCCAGTGATCAACCTGCCGGATCGCACCTGGCCGTCGAAAACCATCGATGCCGCGCCGATCTGGTGCAGCTCCGACCTGCGTGACGGCAACCAGTCGCTGATCGAACCAATGGACGCGGTGAAAAAGCTGCGCTTCTGGAAAACCCTGGTGCAGGTGGGTGTGAAGGAAATCGAGGCGTCGTTCCCGGCCGCTTCGCAAACCGACTTCGACTTCGTGCGCACCTTGATCGAAGACGGCCACATCCCGGACGACACCACCATCCAGGTGCTGACCCAGGGCCGTGAAGACCTGATCGAGCGCACCTTCGAATCCCTGCGCGGGGCGAAGAAGGCAATCGTTCACCTGTACAACGCCACCTCCCCTTCTTTCCGTCGCATCGTCTTCAACCAGGACAAGGACGGGATCAAGGCCATCGCCGTGAACGCCGCCAAGCTGTTCGTCAAATACGCCGCCATGCAGCCGGACACCGAGTGGACCTTCGAGTACTCGCCGGAAACCTTCAGCGCCACCGAACTGGAATTTGCCAAGGAAGTCTGTGACGCGGTGATCGAGGTCTGGAACCCGACGCCTGAGCACAAGATCATCCTCAACCTGCCGGCCACCGTTGAATGCGCGACCCCGAACGTCTACGCAGACCAGATCGAGTGGTTCCACCGCAACATCAACCGTCGTGACAGCGTGATCATCAGCCTGCACACCCACAACGACCGTGGCACCGGCGTGGCCGCCACCGAGTTGGGCCTGATGGCCGGCGCCGACCGCGTCGAAGGCTGCCTGTTCGGCAACGGCGAGCGTACCGGCAACGTCGACCTCGTCACCGTGGCACTGAACATGTACACCCAGGGCCTCGACCCGCAACTGGACTTCTCGGACATCGACGGCGTGCGCAAGGTCGTCGAAGAGTGCAACCAGATCCAGGTTCACCCACGTCACCCGTATGTCGGCGACCTGGTCCACACCGCGTTCTCCGGCTCCCACCAGGACGCGATCCGCAAGGGCTTCGCCCAGCAGAAATCCGATGCCCTGTGGGAAGTACCGTACCTGCCGATCGACCCGGCCGACATCGGCCGCAGCTACGAGGCGGTGATCCGCGTCAACAGCCAGTCGGGCAAGGGCGGCATCGCCTACTTGCTGGAACAGGAATACGGCATCAGCCTGCCACGTCGCATGCAGATCGAGTTCAGCCAGGTCGTGCAGCGTGAAACCGATCGCCTGGGCCTGGAGATGACCGCGCAGCAAATCCACGCGCTGCTGCACAGCGAATATCTGCAAGCCAACACCCCGTACGCGCTGGTCAGCCATCGCCTGCAGGAAGAAAACGGCAACAGTGCCGTCGAAGTGGAAGTGGCGAGCAAGGGTCAGGGCGAAACCAATCTGCACTGGCGCGGCAAGGGCAACGGCGCGCTGGAAGCGCTGGTGGCCGGTCTGCCGATTCCGGTGGAGATCATGGACTACAACGAACACGCCATTGGCGCGGGCACCAACGCCAAGGCGGCGGCCTACATCGAACTGCGTGTGAACGGCGAACGTGCGGTGCACGGCGTGGGCATCGATGAAAACATCACCACCGCCAGCTTCAAGGCCCTGTTCAGCGCGCTGAACCGCTCGCTGAGCCAGCCGGAAGCGAAAGCGGCGTAACTGACCGCTGCAATGCAAAAGGCCCCTGAGTGCGAACTCCGGGGCCTTTTTATTTTCTATCTGATCGTTCCCACGCTCTGCGTGGGAATGCAGCTCGTGACGCTCTGCGTCACTGGGACGCGGAGCGTCCCTTGAGGCATTCCCACGCGGACGGTTCAACGCCTCGACGTGGGAACGATCTAGGTGATCTGGGCTATCAGGTGAACTCGAAGGTGTCCGCGTCCAGATTCGCCGGGAACCGCTCGCGGTAAGCCGCCAGCGAAGCCGCTTCCAGAACCACCTTGAACACCCCGTCAGCCTCCCCCGCCGCCAGCAACGTCTCGCCCTGAAAATCCAGCACCTGACTGTCGCCGGTATACGCGAACCCCTTGCCATCGGTACCCACCCGGTTGACCGCCGCCACATAGCACAGGTTTTCGATGGCCCGGGCCGGCAGCAACCGGTTCCAGTGTTGACGCCGTGCGCCCGGCCAGTTGGCGGTGTACAGCAGCAGGTCGGTGTCCTGAGCGTCGCGACTCCACACCGGGAAGCGCAAGTCGTAGCAAATCAGCGGACGCACCCGCCAGCCCTTGAGCTCGAACTGCACCTGGCGCTCGCCGGGCGTGTAATGATTGTGCTCGCCGGCCATGCGGAACAGGTGGCGTTTGTCGTAATGCAGCACTTCGCCGTCCGGCCGCGCCCACAGCAAGCGGTTGCGATGACTGCCGTCGGCAGCCTGGATGATCACGCTGCCCGTGACGACTGCGTTCAGCTTCGCTGCCTGGGCCCGCAGCCATTTGCTGGTCGGACCGTTTTCGGCTTCGGCCAGGGTTTCGGACGCCATGGAGAATCCGGTAGTGAACATTTCCGGCAGGATGATCAGATCCGCACCGCGCGCCTGCTCCAGCAACACATCGAAATGCTCGAGATTGGCCTGACGGTCATGCCAGGCCAGGCTGGTCTGGATCAGCGCCAGATTGAGGTCGGGCAACGCACTCAGATCACGCATAGCTTGGCCGCCGCTTCCCGCAGCGTCTCCTCACGTTTGGCAAAGCACAGGCGCACCAGGCGCTGGCCTTCCGGTGGATTCTGGTAGAACACCGACACCGGAATACTCGCCACGCCATGCTCACGGGTCATCCACATCGCCATTTCGACATCGTTCAAATCAGGGCGAATTTGCGAGTATTCGACCAACTGGAAATAGGTGCCGGTGACACGGGTGAAACTGAATCGCGACGGCGCCAGCAGATCACAGAACAGATCACGCTTGGCCTGATAGAAGCCCGGCAGCTCTTCGACGTGTTCCGGATGCTCGGCCATGTAATCGGCCAAAGCAAACTGCAACGGGGTCACGCCGCAGAAACTGACGTACTGGTGCACCTTGCGCAGCTCCGCCGTCAGGGCCGGCGGCGCCACGACGTAACCGGTTTTCCAGCCGGTGACGTGATAGGTCTTGCCGAACGAGCTGACCACGAAGGCGCGCTGATACAGCTCTTCATGGGCCAGCACGCTGACGTGCGGCACGCCGTCAAACACCAGGTGCTCATAGACTTCGTCGCTGATCACGTAGATGTCGCGATCTCGGATCAACGCCGCCAACTGATCCAGCTCGGCGCGACTGATCAAGGCACCGCTCGGGTTGTGCGGGGTGTTAAGGATGATCATCCGCGTTCGCGGGCTCAGGGCTGCGCTGAGTTTGTCGAAGTCGATGGAGAAATCCTTCAGCCCAAGTTGCACATGCACGCAGCGTCCGCCGGCCAGTTCTACTGCGGGCTCATAGCTGTCGTAGGCCGGGTCGAACACGATGACTTCGTCGCCGCTGTGGATAACCGCCTGGATGGCGCAGAAGATCGCCTGGGTCGCGCCGGGGGTCACGGTTACTTCGGTATCGGCATCGACGTTCGCGCCATAACTGCGGGCGATTTTCGCCGCGATCTGCTGGCGCAGCGCCGGCAGGCCGGTCATGGGCGAATACTGGTTGTGGCCGTTGGCGATGTGTCGACCGACCGCGTCGCGCAGTGCCTGCGGGCCGTCGAAATCGGGAAAACCCTGGGAAAGGTTGATCGCTCCGGTCTGCGCCGCGAGCTGAGACATCTGCGTGAAAATAGTGATGCCGACATTCGGCAGCTTACTGGTGATCATCGGGAGCCCCTTGCAGGTGAGCTGCAAGTTTCAAGCTGCAAGCGACAAGTTTCAAGCATCAATCCATCGCCCACAAAAAAGGGCTCTGAACAGAGCCCTTCTTTGCTTCCACGCTTTAACTTGAAGCTTGCAGCTCGAAACCCGCAGCTGCTCTTTTTACTTCTTGTCGCGGCGCTTCTTGCTGGCTTTCTTGTTGTGCGACATCAAACGACGCTTCTTGTTGACCTGGCGGTCGGTCAGCGTGTTCTTGTTGCCTTCGTACGGGTTCTCGCCGCCCTTGAACTCGATACGGATCGGCGTACCGACCAGTTTGAGTACACGGCGGTAAGTGTTTTCCAGATAGCGCACGTACGACTTCGGCACTTTCTCGATCTGGTTGCCGTGGATCACGATGATCGGCGGGTTCGCACCACCCAGGTGAGCGTAACGCAGCTTGATCCGGCGGCTGTTGACCATCGGCGGCTGGTGTTCGCTGACCGCGTCTTCAAGAATCTGCGTCAGGCGGCTGGTCGGCCAGCGGGTGACCGCGGACTTGAACGAGTTCTGCACCGAGGCGTAGAGGTTGCCCACGCCAGTACCGTGCAGTGCCGAGATGAAGTGGATATCGGCGAAGTCAACGAAGAACAACCGACGCTGCAGCTCGACCTTCACGAAGTCGCGCTCGCTTGGCGTCATGCCGTCCCACTTGTTGATCGCGATCACCAGCGCACGACCTGCTTCAAGAGCGAAGCCCAGCAGGTTGAGGTCGTGATCGACCACGCCTTCGCGGGCGTCCATCACGAAGATCACCACGTTGGCGTCTTTGATCGCCTGCAGGGTTTTGACCACGGAGAATTTTTCGACTTCTTCGTGGATCTTGCCGCGCTTGCGTACACCGGCGGTGTCGATCAGCGTGTACTTCTCGTCGTTACGCTCGAACGGGATGTAGATACTGTCGCGGGTGGTGCCGGGCTGGTCGTAGACGATTACCCGGTCTTCACCGAGCATGCGGTTGACCAGGGTCGACTTGCCGACGTTCGGCCGGCCGATGATGGCGATCTTGATCCCGTCTTTTTCGCTCGGGCCAGGAATGCGCTTGGCTTCCTCGCCTTCGGCGACCACTTCTTCCTCTTCACCTTCGGCCGGCTCGTCATCATCGCGCGGGAAGTCGCTCAGGGCGGCTTCCAGCAATTGCGTGATGCCGCGACCGTGGGCGCCGGCGATCGGGATCGCGTGGCCCATGCCCAGCGGGGCGAATTCGGCGCGGGCCATTTCCGGGTCGATGTTGTCGACCTTGTTGGCGACCACGTGGGAACGCTTGTTACGTTTGCGCAAGTGTTCGGCGATCATCTGGTCAGCGGCGGTGAAACCGGCCTTGGCATCTACCAGGAACAGAACGACATCCGCTTCTTCGATGGCCAGCAGCGACTGCTCGGCCATTTTTTCGTCCATACCATGCTCGTCACCGGAGATACCGCCGGTGTCGATCAGAATGTAGGAACGCCCTTGCCACTTGGCCTCACCGTACTGGCGATCACGGGTCAGACCGGACAAGTCGCCGACGATGGCGTCGCGAGTCCTGGTCAGGCGGTTGAACAAGGTGGACTTGCCGACGTTCGGTCGGCCCACCAGGGCGATTACGGGAACCATGCGGCTCTCCACTTCGTTATTTCAGAAAATACAAAAGCCGCTGCGAGGCAGCGGCTGGTGCTCGGGGCAACGCCAGAAAGCGCTGCAAGCCCCGTGGATCCGGGGCCGCCTGGGGGTTTAACCCCAAGCATAGTTGTTACTTGATGGTCAGGGCTTCCAGTTTGCCGCTGTTGCCATACACGTAAATCGTGTCACCCACCACCAGCGGACGGGCACGCAGGCCGTCGCTGTCGATGCGCTCGCGGCCGACGAAACGACCGTCCACCTGACTCAGCAGGTGCAGGTAACCTTCCAGGTCACCGACTGCAACGTAGCTGGAGAACACTTCCGGCGCCGACAGTTGACGGCGGGCCAGCGAGTCGTTGCTCCACAGGGCTGTGGTGGAACGCTCGTCGACGCCTTCAACGGTACCCGACGACAGGCTTACGTAGACGTTGCCGAAACCCTGGGCAACACCGGCGTAGCTCGACGCGTCGCGCTGCCAGAGTTGACGGCCGCTTTCCAGATCCAGTGCCGCGACGCGACCCTGATAGCTGGCAACGTACAGGGTACCGCCGGACAGCAGCAGACCGCCGTCGATGTCGACCACGCGCTCCAGTTCCGAACGACCTTGTGGAATCGCGATCCGCTGTTCCCAGACCGGCACGCCGTTGGAAATGTCGAGAGCGACCACTTTACCGGTCGACAGGCCAGCCACCGCGAGGCGGTTGGTGACGATCGGTGCACTGGTGCCGCGCAGGGTCAGTACGGCCGGCGTGCTGTCATACACCCAACGCTGGTTGCCGGTGGACGCGTCCAGGCCGATCAGACGATCGTCCTGGGTCTGTACCACTACCACGTCACCGTTGTTGGCCGGTGGCGCGAGAACTTCGCTGTTGACGCGCGAGCGCCACTTCTCTTCGCCGTTGATGGCGTCGAGGGCAACGACTTCACCGCGCAGGGTGCCGACCATGACCAGACCGTAACCCACGCCAACGGCGCCGGACACAGGCAGTTCAAGGTCTTTCTTCCATTTCACGTCGCCGTTGCTGCGATCCAGGCCCATCACGATACCGGTCACGTCGGCCGCGTAGATGGTGTCACCGTCGATCGCCGGCACCAGCATGTTGTACGTTTCGCCCTGACCGTCACCGATCGAGCGGCTCCACTGCTTGTGCAGGACCACTTCTTCTTTGAAGTCGGTCAGCTCGGCCGGTGGCAGTTCTTTTTTGCTGTTGCTGCTGCAACCCGCGGCCAGAATGGCCAGAGCCAGCAATGCTGCATGCTTCCAACGGATCACGTCACGCATCCCCTTTGGCCAGGTCGTCCAGCTTGATTTGAAGGCCACCGACCGCCGCTTCATCCGACAGTGCCGCCTTGGCTTTTTGATACGCCGCGTTCGCTTCGTCGGTACGGCCCAGCTGTACCAGCAGGTCGCCCTTGAGTTCTTCGCGAGTGGCCAGGAACGACTTGTCGGCATCGCCTTCGAGCAGTTTCAGGGCTTCGTCGGCCTTGTTCTGTGCGCCCAGTACCTGCGCCAGACGCTGACGGGCGATTTCGCCCAGCGCCGGGTTGGCCGGTTTGGCAACGATGGCCTTGAGTTCGGTCGCCGCGTCGTCCAGCTTGCCGCTGTCGACAGCTACCTTGGCCACGAACAGGCTGCCGTACTGCGCGTAGGCAGAACCGCCGAATTCGCTGTTGAGCTTGCCGGCCAGATCCGCAACACGCGCGGCGTCAGGCTTGCCATCCGGGGTCAGCGTGGTTTCCAGCAATTGCTGATAGAGCACCGAGGCGCCTTGCGACTGGTTGCTCTGATACTTGTGATAAGCCTGCCAGCCGAACACGATGACCAGCGCCAACAGGCCGCCGGTGACCAGAGGTTTGCCGTTGCGTGTCCACCAGTCCTTCAAATCCGCCAACTGTTCGTCTTCGGTACTCGACACCCCAATACTCCTTAATCGCTAAATCGGCTGTTTGGACAGCTTCAACCCTGCACGACGCAGGTGGCCAGGTGTGCAGCGAGCGCATCCCAGGCAATGCTTTGTTGTTCGCCCTGGCCACGCAGGGGTTTGAAACCTACCACTTGCTGGGCCATTTCGTCGTCACCGAGGATCAGTGCGTACAGCGCACCGCTCTTGTCGGCTTTCTTGAACTGGCTCTTGAAGCTGCCGGCGCCGGCATTGACTTGCAGGCGCAGGTTGGGCAGTTGGTCGCGTACCCGCTCGGCCAGGGCCAGACCGGCCAGCTCCGCTTCTTCGCCGAAGGCGCAGAGATAGACGTCAACCTGACGGGAGATTTCTTCCGGGATCTGCTCCAGGGTTTCCAGCAGCAGCACCAGACGCTCGATGCCCATGGCGAAACCGACGCCCGGGGTCGGCTTGCCGCCCATCTGCTCGACCAGACCGTCATAGCGCCCACCCGCGCAGACGGTGCCCTGGGCGCCGAGCTTGTCGGTGACCCATTCGAATACGGTTTTGCTGTAGTAATCCAAACCACGCACCAGCTTCGGGTTGAGCACGTAAGGAATGCCGACGGCATCCAGACGGGCCTTCAGGCCTTCGAAGTGGGCACGGGATTCGTCATCCAGGTAGTCGGCCATTTTCGGCGCATCGACCAGCACGGCCTGGGTGTCGGCATTTTTGGTGTCGAGCACCCGCAGCGGGTTGGTCTTCAGGCGACGCTGGCTGTCTTCGTCCAGTTTGTCGTGGTGCGCCGAGAGATACTCGACCAGCGCTTCACGATAACGGCTGCGGGACTCGCTGGTGCCGAGGCTGTTGAGCTCGAGCTTGACCGCATCGCGGATGCCCAGCTCGCCCCACAGGCGCCAGGTCATGATGATCAGTTCGGCGTCGATGTCCGGACCGTCGAGGTTGAACACCTCCAGACCGATCTGGTGGAACTGGCGATAACGGCCTTTCTGCGGACGCTCGTGACGGAACATCGGGCCGATGTACCAGAGTTTCTGCACCTGGCCACCGCCGGTGATGCCGTGCTCGAGCACCGCACGCACGCACGCGGCCGTGCCTTCCGGACGCAGGGTCAGCGAGTCGCCGTTGCGGTCTTCGAAGGTGTACATCTCTTTTTCGACGATGTCGGTCACTTCACCGATCGAGCGCTTGAACAGCTCGGTGAACTCGACGATCGGCATGCGGATCTGCTTGTAACCGTAGTTATCCAGCAGACGCGAAACGGTGCCTTCGAAATAGCGCCATACCGGCGTCTGTTCCGGCAGGATGTCGTTCATGCCACGAATGGCTTGCAGAGACTTGCTCACAGAAATTCCTTAGTTCGTTCGATCAGCCGCGCGCAATAACCGCTGCGTCAGCTTCGACCTTCTCGGCCGCTTTCTCGCGGATCAGCTTTTCCAGCTCGTCCACCAGATTGTCATTCGTCAGTTTCTGCGACGGCTTGCCGTCGATGTAAATCAGGTTTGGCGTGCCGCCGGTCAAGCCGATATGGGCTTCCTTGGCTTCGCCGGGGCCGTTGACCACGCAACCGATCACCGCGACATCCAGCGGCACCAGCAGGTCTTCAAGGCGCCCTTCCAGCTCGTTCATGGTCTTGACCACATCGAAGTTCTGCCGCGAGCAGCTCGGGCAGGCGATGAAGTTGATGCCACGGGAACGCAGATGCAAAGACTTGAGAATGTCGTAACCGACCTTCACTTCCTCGACCGGGTCGGCCGCCAGCGAGATGCGGATAGTATCGCCAATCCCCTCGGCGAGCAGCATACCTAGGCCCACGGCGGATTTCACTGTACCGGAGCGCAATCCACCGGCTTCGGTGATGCCCAGGTGCAGCGGCTGGACGATTTCCTTGGCCAGCAGGCGGTAGGCTTCAACGGCCATGAACACGTCAGAAGCCTTCACACTGACCTTGAAGTCCTGGAAATTCAGGCGTTCGAGGTGTTCGACGTGACGCAGGGCGGACTCGACCAGCGCAGCTGGCGTCGGCTCGCCGTATTTCTTTTGCAGGTCTTTTTCCAGGGAACCGGCGTTGACGCCGATGCGGATCGGGATCCCGCGGTCACGGGCGGCATCGACCACCGCACGCACACGGTCTTCGCGACCGATGTTGCCCGGGTTGATGCGCAGGCAGTCCACACCCAGTTCGGCCACGCGCAGAGCGATCTTGTAGTCGAAATGGATGTCGGCAACCAACGGCACCTTGACCAGTTGCTTGATCTTGCCGAACGCCTCGGCGGCGTCCATGTCCGGTACCGAAACGCGGACGATATCGACGCCGGCGGCTTCCAGACGATTGATCTGTGCGACGGTGGCAGCGACGTCATTGGTGTCGCTGTTGGTCATGCTCTGCACAGCGATAGGGGCATCGCCGCCCACGGGCACGTTACCGACCCAGATCTTGCGCGATTCGCGACGTTTGATTGGAGATTCGCCGTGCATGACTTATTGACCCAACTTCAGGCGAGCGGTCTCGCCACTGGTGAACGGAGCGACATCGACCGGCTGGCCGTTGTAGCTGACCTGCGCGCCACGGGCAACGCCCAGACGCACGGCAAACGGAGGCTTGCCGACGACAGACAGGCTGTCGCCCTTACGCTTGAGGCCGCTGTACAGCACTTTGCCGCTGCCATCGGTCACTTGAGTCCAGCAATCGGCGATGAACTGCACCTGAACCTGGCCTTGACCTGCAACCGGAGCTACGGGCGCTGTCGGCGCGGGTGCCGCGACGGCCGGAGCTGCCGGGGCAGCAACGGTCGGTGCAGGCGTGGCCGGAGCGGCAGGTGCCGGATTTGCAGGAGCAGCAACCACAGGCGCTGGCGTATGAGCCGGTGCAGCCGGAGTCGCGGCTGGCGCAGCAGGTGCCGGAGCAACCGGTGCGGTCGCAGGAGCTGCGGCCTCGGTCTCGGCGCCGGTCGATTCAGCCGTGGATTCCGATTGAGGCAGTGCCAGAGCGGTCGAGCCCTCGGCTTCGCCTTCCGCGACGGCCTGGTCTTCCGGCTCGTCCAGCGGATGAATCTGGGTGGTGCCGTCGGCGCCTTCGACTTCGACGTGCTCCGGTGCCAGGCCGATCAGGTCCTTGGTACGCAACGAGGTCTGATCCTGCCACCAGACGAAACCGCCGCCGATGACCGCAATCAGCAGCAACAGGCTGACGATACGCAAAATGGTATGGGAAACCCGTACCGGCTCTTCAATACGACCCAGAGCGTGGACGTTGCTGCCTTGGGAGTCAGTGCCGGTGGACTGGTCGAATTGCTGGACCAGAACGGTCTGATCCATGCCGAGCAATTTGGCGTACGCGCGAATGTAGCCGCGAGCGAAGGTATGCCCGGGCAACTTGTCGAATGCGCCGGCTTCAAGATTGCTCAGGGAAGTCACGGTGAGGTTGAGCTTGAGGGCCACTTCGGCCAGCGACCAGCCATTGCTTTCGCGGGCCTGGCGCAGGGTCTCACCGGGGTTAACGCGATTCGCTGCTACAACTTCGGGATGCGCCGCTTTCATCATTGCTCCGACAGGTATTGCTGATATTCCGGCGTACCGGGATAGAGTCGTTTTAATTGCAGGCCCGCACTGGCGGCCTTGTCGCGATCTTCAAATACTTTTGCCAACCGAACGGCGAGCAACAGACTACGTGCATTTTGCTCGGAGAGCTGGCTGAAACGGTCGTAATAGTCACGCGCGGGCACATAATGCCTGTCTTCGAATGACAACTCAGCCATTTCCAGCAATGCCCGTGGCTGCTGACGGTTCAAACGCAGTGCTTTTTCCAGCTGCTGCTGCGCCAGATCACGCTGTCCGAGCTTCGCCGCCGTCATGCCGAGGTTCTCGAACACCCGCGAACGCTCAGGATACAGGGTATCGGCGGCCGCCTGTTCAAAACGCTCGTAGGCTTCCTTGTAACGCTGTTCTTCGTAGAGAAAACT
The DNA here is from genome assembly GCF_002112915.1 of Pseudomonas sp. B34(2017). Lineage (NCBI taxonomy): Bacteria > Pseudomonadati > Pseudomonadota > Gammaproteobacteria > Pseudomonadales > Pseudomonadaceae > Pseudomonas > Pseudomonas sp. B34(2017). Next base: position 35,461 of record NZ_NEJA01000010.1, read on the forward strand.
GCCGTAGTTGTTGAGGATGCGCGCATCGGCGGGACGGGAGGACAAGGCTTTGCGAAAGTGTTCGTCAGCAAGCGCAGGTTCCATCTCGGCCTGAAACACCAGCCCCAGCGCGGCATTGGCGTCGGGATCCGAACCGTCCAGCTCCAGGGCTTTCTTCAGTGGAACCTTGGCCCGTTCGGTCATGCCCTGCTGCAAGTATCCCAGCCCCAGCTGCACGTAGGCAGCCCGCGCTTCGTCACGGCCCTTGCTGGTCTTCATCGGGTTGTAATCGCCCGACAGGACACAACCAGCACACAGGCTGGCCAACAGCAACAGCAGCGCAAAGCGCAGGGACATAGAGATCCTCTCTTAGTTAGTGTTCGCGGCGTTCTGTGCCAGATCGCTGTCGGCGCTCAACTCACGCACGGCGATGTAACGTTCGCTGCGACGGGTGCGATCCAGCACCTGCCCTACCAATTGACCACAAGCCGCGTCGATGTCTTCACCACGGGTGGTGCGCACGGTGACGTTGAAACCGGCCTGGTGAAGCTGATCCTGGAACCGGCGGATGGCGTTGTTGCTCGGCCGCTCATACCCGGAATGCGGGAACGGGTTGAACGGAATCAGGTTGATCTTGCATGGAATATCTTTGAGCAGCTCGATCATTTCCACGGCGTGCTCAAGCTTGTCGTTGACGTCCTTGAGCAAGGTGTACTCGATGGTCAGCACACGTTTCTCGCCAAGGGCGGACATGTAGCGCTGGCACGACTCGAGCAGCATCTTAAGCGGATATTTCTTGTTGATCGGCACCAATTGGTTACGCAATGCGTCATTCGGTGCGTGCAGGGACAACGCCAGGGATACGTCGATGTGCTTGGCCAGCTCATCGATCATCGGCACCACACCCGACGTGGACAGGGTCACGCGGCGCTTGGAGATCCCGTAGCCCAGGTCATCCATCATCAGATGCATGGCGGCCACGACGTTATCGAAGTTCAGCAGCGGTTCGCCCATGCCCATCATCACCACGTTGGTGATGGCGCGGTCGATGGTAGCCGGAACACTGCCGAAGGATTTGTTGGCAATCCACACCTGACCGATGACTTCGGCGGCGGTGAGGTTGCTGTTGAAGCCTTGCTTGCCGGTGGAGCAGAAACTGCAGTCCAGGGCACAGCCTGCCTGGGACGAAACGCACAGAGTGCCGCGCTTGCCCTGGGGAATGTAAACGGTCTCGACACAGCTGCCGGACGCCACGCGCACCACCCACTTACGGGTGCCGTCGCTGGAAATGTCCTCGCTGACCACTTCGGGACCACGGACCTCAGCAACAGCCTTGAGCTTTTCGCGCAAGGCCTTGCTGACGTTCGTCATGGCGTCGAAATCATCGACGCCAAAGTGGTGAATCCATTTCATTACCTGACCGGCACGGAAACGCTTCTCCCCGATTGAGTCGAAGAATTTTTCCATTTCCGGCTGGGTCAGACCCAGCAGGTTGGTTTTAACAGTCGATGTCGTCATGGATTCACCTTCACTCTTAAGCCAATGCTTAGCGAGTGGTTACTTCAGTAGCTGCGAAGAAGTAAGCGATTTCGCGAGCAGCAGCGGCTTCGGAGTCCGAACCGTGAACGGCGTTGGCGTCGATCGATTCAGCGAAGTCAGCACGGATGGTGCCTGGAGCAGCTTCTTTAGGGTTGGTAGCGCCCATCAGCTCACGGTTGCGAGCGATGGCGTTTTCGCCTTCCAGAACCTGAACGACAACTGGACCCGAAGTCATGAAGGCAACCAGGTCGCCGAAGAAACCACGAGCGCTGTGCTCAGCGTAGAAGCCTTCGGCTTCGGCTTTGGACAGTTGCTTCAGTTTCGAAGCTACAACGCGCAGGCCAGCGTCTTCGAAGCGAGTGGTGATCTTGCCGATCACGTTTTTAGCAACGGCGTCAGGCTTGATGATGGAGAAAGTACGTTGAACAGCCATGGTGTAACTCCAGAAACGGTAATTTGCGAAAAATTAAACCCGCGAATTATACGCGGGTTCTTGGGTATTGCCTAACCTGCGAGGACGATCAGTCTACTTCTTCGATCCAGAGAGCCTGAACCGCTTCCAACACTTTCTCGCCAACACGGCCAGAGGTGTTATCAAAGTCGGGAAGTTCCATGATCCATCGCTGCAGGTCGACGAAATTGACAGAAAGCGGATCGACATCCGGCTTGGCCTCAGCCAGCTCTTCTGCAATACGTTGAACATCATTCCAACCGTAGCTCATGACAGTCTTACCAGTCAGTGCGGCGCTTCGGCCGCATGGTTAAGCGAATATTTCGGAATTTCGACGGTGATGTCTTCTTCACCGACGATAGCCTGACAAGCCAGGCGCGACTGGGCTTCCAGACCCCAGGCACGATCAAGGAAATCTTCCTCCAACTCGTCGGCTTCTTCCAGCGAGTCGAAACCCTCGCGGATGATGCAGTGACAAGTGGTGCAGGCGCAGACGCCACCGCAGGCGCTTTCCATCTCGATGTGGTGCTCGTGAGCCAGTTCGAGGATCGACGTGCCAGGCGCAGCGTCAACGACCATGCCTTCAGGGCAGAACTTCTCGTGGGGCAGAAAAATGACCTGCGGCATCAGATATCCTCGATTTCATTCAGATTGCGCCCGGACAGAGCGGCTTTCACCGTCTGATCCATACGACGGGCTGCAAAAGCATCGGTCACTTGCGACAGACGCTTGGTCTGCTGCTCGATGGCGTAACCATCGGTACCTTTCATCAGTTCGGTCAGTTCCTGCACTTGCAACTCGATGACCATGCGCTCTTCGGCGTCGAGCAAGCGCTCGCCATCCGCCTCAAGAGCGCCCTGCACCGCTTCGATCAGGCGTTGGGCATCGACCTGCTGCTCGCGAAGAACGCGGGCGACTTTGTCGTCATTGGCGTGCTGGAACGAATCTTTCAGCATCTTGGCGATTTCGCCGTCGGTCAGGCCATAGGACGGCTTGACCTGGATGCTCGCTTCAACGCCCGAACCCAGTTCACGGGCAGAGACGCTGAGCAGGCCGTCGGCATCGACCTGGAAGGTCACGCGAATCTTCGCCGCACCGGCCACCATCGCCGGGATGCCGCGCAATTCGAAGCGAGCCAAGGAACGGCAATCGGAGATCAACTCACGCTCGCCCTGCAGTACGTGGATCGCCATGGCCGACTGGCCGTCTTTATAAGTGGTGAAGTCCTGGGCGCGAGCGACGGGGATGGTGGTGTTGCGCGGAATCACCTTCTCCATCAGGCCGCCCATGGTTTCCAGCCCAAGGGACAGCGGGATCACGTCGAGCAGCAGCAGTTCGCCGCCATCGCGCTTGTTGCCGGCCAGTGTATCGGCCTGGATTGCGGCACCAATGGCCACCACTTGATCCGGGTCGATTTCGGTCAGTGGCTGACGACCGAAGGCTTCGGCGACAGCTTCGCGAACACGTGGAACGCGGGTCGAGCCACCGACCATGACCACGGCGTGCACGTCTTCCAGCTCGACGCCGGAATCACGGACGGCGCGGCGGCAGGCTTTCAGGCTGCGGGCGACCATTGGCTCGATCAGCGCGTCGAAGGCTTCGCGGGTCAGCTGTGCTTTCCAGTCGCCGTAGGCAACTTCAACACTGTCGGCATCCGTCAGGGCTTCTTTGGCTGCGCAGGCGGTTTGCAGCAGGCTGCGCTGTGCGCCCGGATCGAGGTCGGCGGACAAACCGGCGCTCTCGATGATCCAGCCGGCAATCGCATGATCGAAGTCATCGCCGCCCAGCGCGCTATCGCCGCCAGTGGCCAGGACTTCGAAGACGCCGCCAGTCAGGCGCAGAATCGAAATATCGAAGGTACCGCCACCCAGATCGTAAATGGCGACCAGGCCTTCGGCATGCTGATCCAGACCGTATGCCACCGCCGCAGCGGTCGGCTCGTTGAGCAGACGCAACACGTTCAGACCGGCAAGTTTCGCCGCGTCCTTCGTAGCCTGGCGCTGAGCATCGTCGAAATACGCCGGAACGGTGATCACCGCGCCCACCAACTCACCGCCAAGGGTGGCCTCAGCGCGCTGACGCAATACTTTCAAGATATCGGCGGAGACTTCGACCGGGCTTTTAGGGCCCTGCACGGTGTCGATGAACGGCATGTGCGATTCGCCGCCGACAAAGCGGTACGGCAGTTGATCGCCCAATTGCTTGACGTCGGACAGACCACGACCCATCAGGCGCTTGACCGACAGCACGGTATTCAGGGGATCGGAGGATGCGGCCAGCTTGGCTGACTCGCCGACTTCGACGCGATCGGCGTGATAACGCACGGCGGAAGGCAGGATGACCCGCCCTTCGGCGTCGGCCAGCGGCTCGGAAAGACCACTGCGCAACGCAGCGACCAGCGAATTGGTAGTACCCAAGTCGATTCCCACAGCCAGACGACGCTGGTGCGGTTGAGGACTTTGGCCGGGTTCGGCGATCTGCAGTAGGGCCATCGTGATCAGGACTTATCTGTATATCAGGCGTGCGACCGGAGCGGCACTGGGTTAATCGTCGAGGCGCTCTTCTAACTGGCGCACTTCGTAGGTGAGCTTGTCGAGGAACTGCATGCGCCGCATCAGGCGTTCGGCCTGTTCGCGCTGCGCTGCATCATCCCAACAGGCTGCGAAGCTTTCGTTGAGCTCTTCCTGGGCGGTTTTCAGGCGACGCTTGAAAGCCGCGACACCGTCCAGGTCGGCACTGTCCTGCAGATCTTCGAGCTCTTCGCGCCATTGCATCTGCTGCAGAAGAAACTCGGGATCGTGGACAGTGACTTCCATCGGCACTTCATGCCCGCTGATGGTCAGCAGGTAGCGTGCACGCTGGGCCGGACTCTTGAGCGTCTGGTAGGCATCGTTGAGCCGCGCAGACTGCTCGAGCGCCGACCGCTGCTCGCGCTCGGAAGCATCGGCAAAGCGGTCAGGATGAACGGCGCGCGCCAGCTCGCGATAGCGCGTGGCCAACTGCTCAAGATCCAGACGGAAGCCCGGCTGCAACTCGAATAAAGCGAAATGACAAGGAATACCCACGACAAGCCTCAGATGTTGAAGCTTTCGCCGCAGCCACATTCACCGCGTACGTTGGGGTTGTTGAACTTGAAGCCCTCGTTCAACCCTTCCTTGACGAAATCGAGCTCGGTGCCGTCGAGGTAGGCCAGGCTCTTGGGATCGATGATCACTTTCTCGCCGTGACTCTCGAACACCTGATCTTCTGCAACCACCTCGTCGACAAACTCCAGCACGTAGGCAAGGCCGGAACAGCCCGTGGTGCGAACACCCAGACGAATCCCTTCACCCTTGCCGCGCCCATCGAGGGAGCGCCGCACGTGTCGAGCAGCCGCTTCTGTCATGCTGATAGCCATCGTTGACTCCTTACTCGTCGCCAAATCTTGAAAGTCAGATCAAGCCTTTCTTCTGCTTGTAATCGCGAACGGCGGCCTTGATGGCGTCTTCAGCGAGAACCGAGCAGTGGATTTTCACTGGCGGCAGGGCCAGTTCTTCGGCCAGCTGAGTGTTCTTGATGGTTTCAGCTTCGTCCAGGGTCTTGCCCTTCATCCACTCGGTAGCGAGGGAGCTGGAGGCGATAGCCGAACCGCAGCCGTAGGTCTTGAACTTGGCGTCTTCAATAACGCCCTGATCGTTGACCTTGATTTGCAGACGCATCACGTCGCCGCACGCCGGAGCGCCGACCATGCCGGTGCCGACATCAGGATCTTCCGCGTTCATCTTGCCGACGTTGCGCGGGTTTTCGTAGTGGTCGATGACCTTTTCGCTGTAAGCCATGATTCTCAATCCTCACTCATCAGGGCCGCTCTTGAGACCCTGCAACTGCGCTGCGTGAACCGCCGCGTCGCTACAGGATCTGTATCCGGCGGCTTCAATATTTAGTGTGCCGCCCACTCGATCTTCGAGATATCGACGCCGTCTTTGTACATGTCCCACAGCGGCGACAGAGCGCGCAGCTTGGTAACGGCCTCGCAGACTTTCTGCGCGGCGTAGTCGATTTCTTCTTCGGTGGTGAAGCGGCCGAAGGTGAAACGGATCGAGCTGTGTGCCAGTTCGTCGTTGCGGCCCAGGGCGCGCAGCACGTACGAAGGCTCAAGCGACGCCGAGGTGCAGGCCGAACCGGACGAAACCGCCAGATCCTTGAGCGCCATGATCAGCGACTCGCCTTCAACGTAGTTGAAGCTCAGGTTCAGGTTGTGCGGAACGCGGGCGGTCAGGCTGCCGTTGACGTACAGCTCTTCCAGGTGCTCGACCTGCTTGTAGAAGCGGTCGCTTAACGCCTTGATACGGACGTTTTCGGCAGCCATGTCTTCCTTGGCCACACGGAACGCTTCGCCCATGCCGACGATCTGGTGAGTCGCCAGGGTGCCGGAACGCATGCCACGCTCGTGACCGCCGCCGTGCATGGTCGCTTCGATGCGCACACGCGGCTTGCGGCTGACGTACAGCGCGCCGATGCCTTTAGGGCCGTAGGTCTTGTGGGCGGAGAACGACATCATGTCGACTTTCAGTTTCTGCAGGTCGATTTCGACCTTGCCGGTGGACTGAGCGGCGTCGACGTGGAACAGGATGCCTTTGGAACGAAGCAGCTCGCCGATGGCGGCGATGTCGTTGACGGTGCCGATTTCGTTGTTCACGTGCATTACCGACACCAGGATGGTGTCTTCGCGCAGCGCGGCTTCGATCATGGCCGGGGTGATCAGGCCATCTTCGGTCGGATCGAGGTAGGTGACTTCGAAACCTTCACGCTCCAGTTGGCGCATGGTGTCGAGGACAGCCTTGTGCTCGATCTTGGAGGTGATCAGATGCTTGCCCTTGGAGGCGTAGAAATGTGCCGCACCCTTGATTGCCAGGTTGTCGGACTCGGTGGCACCGGAGGTCCAGACGATTTCACGCGGGTCGGCGTTGACCAGATCGGCCACCTGACGACGGGCGTTTTCGACGGACTCTTCGGCTTTCCAGCCGAACACGTGGGAACGGGACGCCGGGTTACCGAAGTTTCCGTCGACCAGCAGGCATTCACTCATTTTTTGCGCAACGCGCGGATCGACCGGGGTGGTCGCAGAGTAATCGAGGTAAATCGGCAATTTCATGGACTATCTCCTAAATCAGGCTGGCTGGCGTGCCGCTAGCTCTCTGGCTGTCATTCGACGGCGGACGCTTCAATCTTGTCCAGGCGCGGCGCCTTGCCATTGCAACGACGCTGATCCTGACGCTGGGCCACTTCCTGCACCTCACGGCGAGTTACGAGGTCGGCCAAGCTGATACCGCTGAGAAATTCGTGAATCTGCAGGCTCAGGTCGCACCACAGGTGATGGGTCAGGCAGGTGTCACCGGAGTGGCAGTCGCCCTGGCCCTGGCATTTTGTTGCATCGACCGATTCGTTCACCGCATCGATCACCTGAGCCACCTGGATGCCCTGCATGTCGCGGGACAACTGGTAGCCACCGCCCGGACCGCGAACGCTGGAAACCAGGTTACTGCGGCGCAGCTTGGCGAAAAGCTGTTCGAGATAGGACAGGGAGATGCCTTGGCGCTCGGAGATATCGGCCAGGGACACCGGCCCGTGTTGCGCGTGCAACGCCAGGTCAAGCATGGCGGTCACGGCGTATCGGCCTTTTGTAGTCAGTCGCATGGACAATTACCACGGAGTTCGGAATGGGCGGGAGTATGCAATTCCCGAGCATTTAAGTCAACTATAAGACCTAGTGCTTTAGTCGGGTTTACCCGCAAAAGAGCGCGCGAATGATAGCAGGGTCTGCGGCCTAATGGCACACCGGTCGGCAGCAGCCCTGCAAGTGCGTCAGTGGAGCTTGGATTCGTCCTTGCCCTTGACGCAGGCGAAGTCTTCCTCACGCAGCTCGGGCAGATCTTTCGCACAGTAATTGCTGCCCAGATCCTTCAGCGCGCCGCACATTCCCTCCAGACGTCCGTCCACCGCTTGCAGGTGATCGAGCAACTGGCCGATGGCGCGCGCCACCGGGTCGGGCATGTCTTCGCTGACGCCATAGGCATCGAAGCCGATCTTCTCGGCCATCGCCTTGCGCTTGGCGTCGGCCTCATCATCGGACTTGACGATGATACGCCCCGGAATCCCCACCACGGTGGCGCCCGGAGGCACTTCCTTGGTGACCACGGCATTGGAACCGACCTTGGCGCCGGCGCCCACAGTGAACGGACCGAGCACCTTCGCGCCCGCCCCCACCACCACGCCATCGCCGAGGGTCGGGTGGCGCTTGCCCTTATTCCAGCTGGTGCCACCCAGAGTCACGCCCTGATAGATCGTCACGTCATCGCCGATTTCAGCGGTTTCTCCGATCACGATGCCCATGCCGTGGTCGATGAAGAAGCGTCGACCGACCTTGGCACCCGGATGGATCTCGATCCCCGTAAGCCAGCGACCGAAGTTCGACACCAGTCGCGCCAGCCATTTCAGATCGTTGCGCCAGAGCATGCCGGCCAGTCGATGAATCCAGATCGCATGCATGCCGGGGTAGCAGGTCAGGACTTCAAAAGCGTTACGCGCCGCCGGGTCTCGGTGGAATACGCTCTGGATATCTTCACGCAAACGCTCGAACATCATTAATCCTTCCGCTTAAGGAGCTCGCCACGGGCCGCTTTCTGGGTTTCCGTGAGGATGCCACGCAAAATATTCATTTCCGCCCGGCTGACCGAGCTGCGTCCATACAACCGGCGCAGGCGCGCCATCAAGTGCCGTGGTTTTTCCGGATCGAGGAATTCGATGGCCACCAGAGTCTGCTCCAGGTGTTCATAGAACCGCTCCAGCTCATCCATGGTCGCAAGCTCTGCGCTTTTCACGGAGGCCACTTCTTCCTTCTCGATCTTGGTCGGCTGACCTTGCGCGGCCAACCACGCCATGCGCACCTCATAACTCAACACCTGCACCGCCGCCCCAAGGTTCAGCGAGCTGAACTCAGGATCGGAGGGAATGTGCACGTGATAGTGACATCGCTGTAGCTCGTCATTGGTCAGGCCGGAATCTTCACGACCGAACACCAGCGCGATTTCCGCGCCCTGCCCGGCCTCCTCGACCACTTTGGTCCCGCACTCGCGCGGATCCAGCAATGGCCAGGGAATGCGCCGGTCACGGGCGCTGGTGCCGAGCACCAGGTTGCAACCGACCAGGGCGTCTTCCAAGGTGGCGACGACTTGCGCGTTTTCAAGGATGTCACCGGCACCGGAAGCACGGGCATCGGCTTCGTGATGCGGAAAGACGCGCGGATCAACCAGCACCAGACGCGACAGGCCCATGTTTTTCATGGCGCGCGCGGTCCCGCCGATGTTTCCCGGATGGCTGGTGTTGACCAGGACGACACGAATATTTTGCAGCACGGCGGGCGCTCTCGGACTCGGCAAAGGGGTGCAAATCTTACAGAACAGCCTACCGTTAAGCTATGAAAGCGAACAGCGACCTTCACCTGAAGAAAAGTTCTGATAGAATGCGCGGCTTTCTTTAACAACCTTAGGTGACACATCCATGCAGCCCATGCTGAATATCGCGCTGCGCGCCGCCCGCAGCGCCAGTGAACTGATCTTCCGCTCCATCGAGCGCCTGGATACCATCAAGGTCGACGAAAAAGACGCCAAGGATTACGTATCCGAGGTCGATCGCGCCGCCGAACAGAAAATCATCGACGCCCTGCGCAAGGCTTACCCGAATCACTCGATCATGGGTGAAGAGACCGGCCTGCACGCCGGCACCGGCATCGAAGGCGAAGAATACCTGTGGATCATCGATCCGCTGGACGGCACCACCAACTTCCTGCGCGGCATTCCTCACTTCGCTGTCAGCATTGCCTGCAAATACCGTGGTCGCCTAGAACACGCCGTCGTTCTGGATCCGGTTCGCCAGGAAGAATTCACCGCCAGCCGTGGTCGCGGCGCTCAACTGAACGGTCGTCGCCTGCGTGTCAGCGGTCGCACCAGCCTGGACGGCGCCCTGCTCGGCACCGGTTTCCCGTTCCGTGACGACCAGATGGACAACCTCGACAACTACCTGGGCATGTTCCGCGCCCTGGTTGGCCAGACTGCCGGCATCCGCCGCGCCGGTTCGGCAAGCCTGGACCTGGCTTACGTAGCCGCCGGCCGTTTCGACGCGTTCTGGGAGTCGGGTCTGTCCGAGTGGGACATGGCCGCTGGCGCCCTGCTGATTCAGGAAGCAGGCGGCCTGGTGAGCGACTTCACCGGCGGTCACGACTTCCTTGAAAAAGGCCACGTCGTTGCCGGCAACACCAAATGCTTCAAGGCAGTTCTGACGGCGATCCAGCCGCACCTGCCGGCCTCGCTGAAGCGCTAAGCGTTTCGCGAAACCAAAAAAAAAACACCCTTCGGGGTGTTTTTTTTATGGGCATGAAAAAGCACCCCGAAGGGTGCTTTTCTTATAAGCCGTCAACCAATCACTGGCCTGGCTCGTTCTGCGACAGGATCAGCTTGCCTTCCTTGTCGACCGGGATCTGGTTGCCCGGATCACGATCCATCCGCACCTTGCCTTCCTTCCCATCCAGCGAATACCGGACGTCGTAGCCCACAACCTTGTCGCTGATGTCATTCACCGTGTTACAGCGAGTCTGAGTCGTGGTGTAGGTATCACGCTCCTGCATACCCTCCTGAACCTTGTTGCCGGCGTAACCACCACCGACCGCACCGGCCACCGTGGCAATCTTCTTGCCCGTGCCGCCGCCGATCTGATTACCCAGCAGACCACCTGCCAGCGCACCGACCACGGTGCCGGCAATCTGGTGTTGATCTTTCACCGGCGCCTGCCGGGTCACTGTCACATCCTTGCACACTTCACGTGGAGTCTTGATCTGTGTTTTGACCGGTTCTACGGCCAGCACTTGCGCATACTCAGGGCCGCTTTTAACCAGGCTGTAGGTGGCAACAGCGCCCCCGGCAGTCACACCGACAGCACCCAATACCGCACCAACCAGCAACGACTTGTTCACATGAACCTCCTGACCATCACATGCGGGACGCGCCCGCGCTTCTCCCAGCCTTGGAGCAAAAAAAAAGACGCGAGTTCAACTCGCGTCTTTTTTGACTGACCGCCGGGAAAACGATGGCAGTTATGGACGGTCGTCGACTTCCTTCTCGGTATTGACCGGCGGAATCAAGTCCTCGGTCGACAGGTTCAGCCAGATCAGCACCACGTTGGCGATGTAGATCGACGAGTAAGTACCCGCCAGAACACCCACCAGCAGCGCCAGGGAGAAGCCGTACAGATTGTCACCGCCGAAGAACAGCAGTGCCGCGATCGCCAGCAAGGTCGAAACCGAGGTCGCGATGGTCCGCAGCAGGGTCTGGGTGGTCGAGATGTTGATGTTCTCGATCAACGTAGCCTTGCGCAGTACGCGGAAGTTCTCACGCACCCGGTCGAACACGACGATGGTGTCGTTGAGCGAGTAACCGATGATCGCCAGTACCGCCGCCAGCACCGTCAGGTCGAAGGTGATCTGGAAGAACGACAGGATACCCACGGTCACGATCACGTCGTGGATCAGCGACACGATGGCGCCGACCGCAAACTTCCACTGAAAGCGGAAAGCCAGGTAGATCAGGATGCCACCGAGCGCCAGCAGCATGCCGAGGCCACCCTGGTCGCGCAACTCTTCACCGACCTGCGGGCCGACGAACTCGACGCGCTTGACGGTCGCCGGGTTGTCGCCACCGACTTTCTGCAGCGCATCCGCCACCTGATGGCCCAGCTGCGGGTCTTCACCCGGCATGCGCACCAGCAGATCGGTGGTCGCGCCGAAGTTCTGCACCACGGCTTCGTGATAACCGGAAGAAACCAGTTGCTCGCGCACCTTGGTGACATCGGCCGGACGCTCGTAGGTCAGCTCGATGAGCGTACCGCCGGTGAAGTCCAGACCCCAGTTCATGCCCTTGTGGAACACACTGAAGATTGCCAGCAAGGTCAGGAATACGGTGACGCCGAACGCAAAGTTGCGGACGCCCATGAAGTTGATTGTACGTAACATGGCAGCCCCTTAAATCCACAACTTCTTGAAGTCACGACCGCCGAAGATCAGATTGACCATCGCGCGGGTGACCATGATGGCCGTGAACATCGAAGTCAGAACCCCGAGGGACATGGTGACTGCGAAGCCCTTCACCGGGCCGGTGCCCATGGCGAAGAGAATACCGCCGACCAGCAAGGTGGTCAGGTTGGCGTCGAGAATCGCAGTGAATGCCCGACCGAAGCCTTCGTTGATTGCACGCTGCACGGTCATGCCGGCGGCGATCTCTTCACGAATCCGCGAGAAGATCAGTACGTTGGCGTCGACCGCCATACCCATGGTCAACACGATACCGGCGATACCCGGCAGGGTCAGCGTGGCGCCCAGCAGCGACATCAGCGCCAGCAGCAGCACCATGTTCACCGCCAGTGCGACGGTGGCGATCAGGCCGAAGAAACGGTAGATGGCGATGATGAACAGCGAGACGAACAGCATGCCCCACAGCGATGCATCGATACCCTTGGTGATGTTGTCCGCACCGAGGCTCGGGCCGATGGTGCGCTCTTCAGCGAAGTACATCGGAGCAGCCAGACCACCGGCACGCAGCAGCAGCGCCAGCTCGGACGACTCGCCCTGGCCGTTCAGGCCGGTGATACGGAACTGCGCACCCAGCGGCGACTGAATGGTCGCCAGGCTGATGATCTTCTTCTCTTCCTTGAAGGTCTGCACCGCGACGTCTTTCTCGACGCCGTCGACCACTTGTTTGGTGTAAGTGGTGACCGGACGCTGCTCGATGAAGATCACCGCCATGCTGCGACCGACGTTGCTGCGGGTCGCGCGGCTCATCAGCTCGCCACCGTGACCATCCAGACGGATGTTCACTTCAGGGGTGCCGTGCTCGCCGAAACCGGCCTTGGCGTCAGTCACCTGGTCACCGGTGATGATCAGACCACGCTCGATCTGCGCCGGAGGACGGTTGCCCTCACGGAACTCAAAGGTCTCGGAAGTGGCTTTCGAAGCGCCCGGCTCTGCTGCCAGACGGAACTCGAGGTTGGCCGTCTTGCCGAGGATACGCTTGGCTTCGGCAGTGTCCTGCACGCCCGGCAGCTCAACCACGATACGGTTGGCACCCTGACGCTGGACGATTGGCTCGGCAACACCCAGCTCATTGACGCGGTTACGTACCGTGGTCAAGTTCTGCTTGATGGAGTATTCACGGATTTCCGCCAGCTTGGCCGGGGTCATCGCCAGACGCAGCACCGGTTGACCGTTGAGGTCGGCCGGAACAATGTCGAAATCGTTGAAATTCTTGCGGATCAGCGCACGGGCCTGTTCGCGGGAGTCAGCATCGCTGAAGCCCAGCTGAATGGCGCCATTGAGTTGCGGCAGGCTGCGATAACGCAGTTTCTCTTTGCGCAACAGGCTCTTGACGTCGCCTTCGTAGACTTTCAGGCGGGCGTCGAGCGCTTTGTCCATGTCCACTTCCAGCAGGAAGTGCACACCACCGGACAAGTCCAGACCCAGTTTCATCGGGTGCGCGGCCACGCTGCGCAGCCATTGCGGGGTGGTTTGTGCCAGGTTCAGCGCGACGACGTAGTCATCACCCAATGCCTTGCGGACAACGTCTTTGGCCGGCAGTTGGTCTTCAGCCTTGGTCAGACGGATCAGACCGCCCTTGCCGTTCGCAGCCAGGCTCGAAGCCTTGACGTTGATCCCGGATTCCTTGAGCGCGGTGCTTACGCGATCCAGATCGGCCTGGTTGACCTGCAGGGCCGTGCTGGCGCCGCTGATCTGAATGGCCGGGTCATCGGGGTATAGATTCGGAGCGGAATAAATCAGACCGATCGCCAGCACCGCCAGGATCAGAATGTATTTCCACAGAGGATATTTGTTCAGCATCACGCCGCCCGTTATGAACGCGGGGCGCCTTGCGCGCCCCGTCGATTGAGTAGAAGTTGGAACCTTAGATCGCTTTCAGCGTGCCTTTTGGCAGCGTGGCGGCGATGGCGCCCTTCTGGAACTTCATTTCCACGGTGTCGGAAACTTCCAGAACCACGAAGTCATCGGCCACTTTGGTGATCTTGCCGGCGATGCCGCCGGTGGTGACCACTTCGTCGCCCTTCTGCAGGCTGCTCAGCAGGTTCTTCTGCTCTTTGGCGCGCTTGGCCTGTGGACGCCAGATCATCAGGTAGAAGATGACCAGAAAGCCCACCAGGAAAATCCACTCGAAGCCGCCGCCCATAGGCGCTGCAGCCGGTGCAGCCGCGTCAGCCATGGCATTAGAGATAAAAAAGCTCATTTAGCACTCCAGTTGCAAATGTTGAATCTTGGGGTCAGAAAACTCAGTCCAAAGGCGGAACGGGAAGCCCGCGTTTGGCGTAGAAGGCATCGACAAAGGCGGCCAATGTACCCTGTTGAATAGCCTCGCGCAAACCAGCCATCAGCACCTGATAATGGCGCAAATTGTGGATGGTATTGAGCATACTGCCGAGCATTTCGCCGCACTTGTCCAGATGATGCAGATAAGCGCGGGAGAAGTTCTGGCAGGTATAGCAATCGCAGGTCGGATCCAGCGGCGAATCATCATGGCGATGGAACGCGTTACGGATCTTCAGCACGCCTGTATCAATGAACAGATGCCCATTGCGGGCATTACGGGTTGGCATCACGCAATCGAACATGTCCACACCGCGGCGCACACCCTCAACCAGATCTTCCGGTTTGCCAACGCCCATAAGGTAACGAGGTTTGTCAGCCGGCATCATGCCCGGCAGGTAGTCCAGCACCTTGATCATTTCATGCTTGGGTTCGCCCACCGACAGACCGCCGATGGCCAGGCCATCGAAGCCAATCTTGTCCAGGCCTTCCAGCGAGCGCATGCGAAGGTCCTGGTGCATGCCGCCCTGGACGATGCCGAACAGCGCCGCCGTGTTGTCGCCATGGGCATTCTTCGAACGCTGAGCCCAGCGCAGCGACAGCTCCATGGACACACGGGCCACGTCTTCGTCAGCCGGGTACGGGGTGCATTCGTCGAAGATCATCACGATGTCCGAGCCCAGGTCGCGCTGGACCTGCATCGACTCTTCCGGGCCCATGAACACTTTCGAGCCGTCGACCGGGGAGGCGAAGGTCACGCCCTCCTCCTTGATCTTGCGCATGGCGCCGAGGCTGAACACCTGGAAACCGCCGGAGTCGGTCAGGATCGGGCCTTTCCACTGCATGAAATCGTGCAGGTCGCCGTGTTCCTTGATCACTTCGGTACCCGGGCGCAGCCACAGGTGGAAGGTGTTGCCCAGAATGATCTCCGCGCCGGTGGCGACGATGTCACGCGGCAACATGCCCTTGACCGTGCCGTAAGTGCCCACCGGCATGAAGGCCGGGGTCTCGACGGTGCCACGAGGGAAGGTCAGACGACCACGACGAGCCTTGCCATCGGTGGCAAGCAACTCGAAAGACATACGACAGGTGCGACTCATACTGTTTCCTCTGGGCCGCGCGGCGCGGGATTACGGGTGATGAACATCGCATCACCGTAGCTGAAAAAGCGGTATCCGTTATCGACCGCGGCTTTGTAGGCAGCCATGGTTTCCGGATAACCGGCGAAGGCCGAAACCAGCATCAACAGCGTGGATTCAGGCAAATGGAAATTGGTGACCAGCGCATCGACCACATGGAACGGCCGGCCCGGGAAGATAAAGATGTCGGTGTCGCCGCTGAACGGTTTAAGTACGCCATCGCGGGCGGCGCTTTCCAGCGAACGCACGCTGGTGGTGCCGACAGCGATGACTCGACCGCCGCGCTCACGGCAAGCGGCGACTGCATCGACCACGTCCTGACCGACTTCCAGCCACTCGGTGTGCATGTGGTGATCTTCGATCTTCTCGACACGCACCGGCTGGAAGGTGCCGGCGCCAACGTGCAGCGTGACGAACGCAGTCTCGACGCCCTTGGCGGCGATCGCCTCCATCAGCGTCTGATCGAAATGCAGCCCGGCAGTCGGCGCCGCCACCGCGCCGAGCTTCTCGGCATACACGGTCTGATAGCGCTCGCGATCCGAACCTTCATCCGGGCGGTCTATATAAGGAGGCAACGGCATGTGCCCGACGCGATCAAGCAGCGGCAGCACTTCTTCGGCAAACCCCAGCTCGAACAGCGCATCGTGACGCGCCAGCATCTCGGCTTCACCACCGCCGTCGATCAGGATCTTCGAACCCGGCTTCGGCGACTTGCTGGAACGCACATGGGCCAGCACGCGGTGGGAATCGAGCACGCGTTCGATGAGGATTTCCAGCTTGCCGCCGGAGGCCTTCTGCCCGAACAGGCGCGCCGGAATCACCCGGGTATTGTTGAACACCATCAGATCGCCGGGGCGCAAATGCTCCAGCAGATCAGTGAATTGACGGTGTGCCAGGGCGCCGCTGACCCCATCCAGGGTCAACAGGCGACTACCGCGACGCTCGGCCAAAGGATGGCGGGCAATCAGCGAATCAGGAAGCTCGAAGGTAAAGTCAGCAACGCGCATGATGGGGTTCGTCTAGCAGGGCCGGAAAGTCTAGCGGAAATATCGAAAATTGACCATGAAACGTGATTGACCAACGGTAGGCACCTCTCTATACTTCGCCGCCATTGAGCCCTGATGGCGGAATTGGTAGACGCGGCGGATTCAAAATCCGTTTTCGAAAGGAGTGGGAGTTCGAGTCTCCCTCGGGGCACCAAAATTAGAAAAGGTCTTGCTTAGCAAGGCCTTTTTTTTCGTCTGTCGGAAAGTGCCGCTGGCCCTCCGGCGAGATCTCACACAGGTTCACCCCATGGAAACGTCACTGGAAACCGTCGCCCTGTTCTCCCTCAAACTCGCGTATGAGGAAGAAGACCTGAGCCCGATTCTGCGCGATGACATGGTCATGGGCGACTATCAGAAAGACGTGTTCGAACTGCTGGTGCGCCGGGGTGATGTCGAGACGATCCAGTTCAAGATGAATGAGTGCCTGGCGCTGGCGATGGATGCCCTGGGCGGTTTGGAAAAGCCGTTGGGGCGGGAGTTGCACAAACTGTCCGCCGATTTCAACCAGGCACGTTCGATGGAGCAGTTGGACGCACCGCTCCTTGCACTCAAGGGCTATTTGAAAGACGTACTGTAAGGCCTTACAGAAATGCCGGCAGTGGCATCTGGCACTTCAGTTGGGGAGGATGAAGATAGTGGCGCCATGATACTATTTTGCTATCTTGCGACCTTATTGAAAATAGAGGCACTGACGTCCTCTCAAGTGAAATGTCTTTCAGGAAAAAGATCGCAATGGACGCTTGGCTTTTCATGTTTGTCCACGTTGTGACCTGGATCTGGGTCGTGGGCGAAAGGGGCCGCTGGAATTTGCTGGTAGCGAACTGCGCCGGCTTCATCAGCGGCTGGATCGTAGGCTGGGTGTTTGTGATCCTGTACCAGTGGATCTTCGCTGGCGCGAATATGGCGATGCCACCGATTCCGGCGCGCAGCCTGCTGATTGTGATGAGCGGCGCGGGAGCACTGGTCGGCATGTGGATGTGGGCCGCACAGCTCAAGCGACCTGAGTCCAGTCTGCTCCGTCATCTGATCGGGGCTGTCTATGGGACCGCGGCGGGAGCTATTGCCCTGCTACTGACCACCCGACTTATCTATCCAGGCGCTTGACTGAATATCCATGCCATGGAGTAACGATCGACGCGTTGATGGCGCGATGCACCAGGTTTGGTATCTTGACGCCCCCGTCGTGTTCCGGGTTTTGCGAAAGGTTAAAAGGAAAGGATCGAATGGAGTTTCTGCGTTTTCTGGCATTTGTCGCGGCCTGGGGTTTCATGTGGCGCTGGGTGGTGAAAAACCGCGGCAGCTGGAATCTGTTTTACGCCAACCTGGTCGGTGTCGCGGGCGGTTTCATTGTTTCGATGGTGGTGCTGGCGATCACTTTTTCACTGTTCCCGTCGGCGCATCGCTACGACGCCGCGCAGACTGAAAACGTCGTGGCACAGCAGGAAGCCGAGCCGACCTCGTTGCTGCCGGAGGCCGAGGCGGTTGCAAGCCCTGCTGCGCAGAAAGATGCGCCGGTGTTTGCCGCTATCGAGCCGGACAACAAGCCCTCTCCAGCGGATTCCGCGTTGTTGCCGAACTATGCCAGTCGCGCGCCGAAGTCGATGTCGGTGCAATCCGTGATCGACCAGAGTGATGATGAGGGGCGCAAGGCCCTGACGGCGCTGAGCAAAAAACTGCGCGCCGACGCCCAGGGCGACAAGTCGATGCTCGCGTATGTCATGTGCAGCCCGTTCGTGACCAGCACCTTGCGCTTCCCCGCCTCTGCCCGGTTTGCTGACAGCAAAAGCCTCACGCCGCAGCGCTTCAAGGATCAGGTTTACTCCTTCAGCAACACCGTCACCGCGCGGAACATGAATGGCGACGATGTGACGTACCGCTTCGACTGTTCCGTACAGGAACAGCCAAGCGTCGACGCGACACCTGCCGAATGGCGCCTGTTGGCGCTGAAGCTGGAAAAAACAGGCTCTTAAGCCTGATTTAAGGGTTCGAGGCGCCGGCTGCGCTATCATCGCCGGCCTGTGCGCCTTGAGCTTTTCCCCCGATGCCTCCGACACCTGATGACCTGAGCCCGTTGCCCGCTGTTCTGGCCGGGCCACTGCTGCGCCGGCTGGAACCAACGCGCTTAGTGCTTTGGCTGGTGGGCAGCCGCGAGCTGTCGTTGACCTTGCGTCTGCAAGGCGTAGGAGACATTCCACTGGATGCCGGGAAATGCACGGTCATTCCGGTAGGCACCCGGGCGTTTGTTCACCTGATCGACGTTCCGCTGGAAACCGCCCTGCCCTGCGACACCCGCATCGACTACGACCTGTTGATCGATGGCTTGCAGCCCATCGCCGAATGGGCGCCACACCTGCTCTACGACGACGCCACCTGCCCGAACTTCGTCCTGCGTTCGCGCATCGACCAGTTGCTCCACGGTTCCTGCCGCAAACCCCATCACCCGGCCGCCGACGGCCTGCTCTGTGTTGACCGGTTGCTGGCCGCCGAAACCGATCCGCAGCAACGTCCCGCCCTGTTGATGATGAGCGGTGATCAGGTTTACGCCGACGACGTTGCCGGTCCGATGTTGCGGGCGATTCATGCCTTGATCGAGCGCCTCGGTCTGTTCGGTGAACACCTCGAAGGTGCGGTCGTCAGCGACAGCGCGAAACTTTACGAACACCCGGCCAGCTACTACCACCGCGCGGATTTGCTGCCGGCACTGGAAAGCAACGAGACATTGCGCGAGCGTTTCTTCGGCGGTGCGCGCAAACCGATTTTCACCAGCAGCAGCGCCGACAATCACCTTGTGACGTTCGCCGAAGTCATGGCCATGTATTTGCTGGTGTGGTCGCCAACGCCCTGGGCACTGGTCAATCCGCAGCCGCCAGCGCTGACGCCGGAACGCCTCAAGCGCTACGCCCTCGAACAGACCCGCATCGACGGTTTCAAGGCCGGCCTCGGCCAGGTGGCCCGGGCCTTGGCGCACTTGCCGAGCCTGATGATTTTCGATGACCACGACATCACCGATGACTGGAATCTGTCCGCGCAATGGGAGGAAACGGCCTACGGCCACCCATTCTCCAAACGCATCATCGGCAACGCGCTGATCGCCTACATGCTGTGTCAGGGCTGGGGCAACAATCCGGATGCATTCAGCGCTGTACTGGAGAAAACCCGAGGCCTGAGCGCCAGCGGTGATGACCGCTATCTCGACGCTCCCGTGCAGGACGAATTGATTGAGGAACTGCTGCGCTTTCAACAATGGCATTTCGTCTTGCCGACCAGCCCGGCGCTGGTGGTGCTCGACACCCGAACCCGACGCTGGCGCAGCGAAATGGCGCTCAAGCAGCCGTCGGGCCTGCTGGACTGGGAAGCCTTGAGCGAACTGCAGCAGGAACTGCTCGACCATCCTTCAGCGATCATCGTTTCGCCGGCACCGATCTTCGGCGTGAAGCTGATCGAAACCGTGCAGCGAGTATTCAGCTGGTGCGGTTATCCGCTGCTGGTGGACGCGGAAAACTGGATGGCCCATCGCGGCGCGGCCCAGGTGATCCTGAACATTTTCCGACACTCGCGTACACCGGGCAGTTACGTGGTGCTGTCAGGCGACGTGCATTATTCCTTCGTCTACGAAGTCCTGATCCGACACCGCAAGGCCGGCCCGCGCATCTGGCAGATAACCAGCAGCGGCATCAAGAACGAATTCCCGCCTACCCTGCTGGAATGGTTCGACCGTCTCAACCGCTGGCTCTATTCACCGCGCTCGCCACTCAACTGGCTGACCAAACGCCGCAGCATGCGCATCGTCCCGTACGTGCCGGAACACGCCGAAGCGGGTGAACGGTTGTGGAACTCGGCGGGGATTGGTCAGGTGTTTTTCAATCAACAGGGGCAGCCGAAAGACATCATCCAGCACAACTCGAATGGCGCACCGAAGACCCGGATGCTGGCGCCGGATTTGTCGGACTACCCTGATTAGAAAAATCTCACGTAGACCGTGAGAGGGATCGCAGGCTCGTCGGAATCAGCTTACAGAAGACCCAGAAACGTCTCGACGAGACTTCGGTGATACTCAGCACACCGCAGGCAGCCCGTCTGTGGCACAACCACTGATAGGTATCGCCTTGTCATCCTGTACTCATTTCTGTACGTTCTTTGCATCAAGCGAGGACTACAACATGGACACTATCAACTACACCACAGCTCGTGCGCACTTGGCTGAAACCATGGATCGCGTGAATGAAGATTGCGCCCCACTTCTGGTAACCCGCCAAAAAGGCGAGCCTGTAGTGATGATGTCTCTGGCCGAATACAACGCGCTGGAAGAAACGGCTTATCTGCTGCGTTCTCCGGCCAATGCCGAGCGCTTGATCAAATCAATTGGCGAAATGCGCGCTGGAAAAGCCAAAGTCAGGCAACTGATTGAAGAATGAAAATCCAGTTCACGCCAACGGGCTGGGAAGACTACTTATGGTTTCAACAAAACGATAAGGCCGGTCTCAAACGAATCAATCTTTTGATCAAAGCGATCCAGCGCCAACCCTTTGAAGGCTTGGGCAAACCGGAGCCGCTCAAGCACAACATGAGCGGCTTCTGGTCACGGCGGATAACTGCCGAGCATCGCTTGGTCTACGCGATCGTAGACGGCGAAATCTGCGTCATAACTTGCAGATTTCACTACTGACCGAGGGATCAGACATGGCTCAGGGAACGGCCAACCCCTCTGACAATCATCCCCACCTCCCGCTCATCAATCGTCAGCGGCGGCAGTAGCCGGATCGTCTTGCCCCGAGTGACGTTGATCAGCAGTCCATGATCCCGTGCAGCAATCAATGTCAGGTCGCGGACCGGCTGTTTCAGTTCGATGCCGATCATCAGCCCTTGCCCACGAATCGCCAGCACATTCGGATTGTCCGCCAGCTCTGCGCGCAAGCGGGTCAGCAGGCGCTCGCCCTGGACCCTGGCATTTTCCAGCAGGCCTTGTTCCTCGATAATCTCGAGCACGGTGCAACCCACCCGGCACGCCAATGGATTGCCGCCGAAGGTGCTGCCATGGCTGCCGGGGGTGAACAGATCCGCCGCCCGGCCCCGTGCCAGGCAAGCGCCGATCGGCACGCCGTTGCCCAGGCCCTTGGCGAGGGTCATGACGTCGGGAACGATGCCTTCGTGCTGAAACGCGAACCAGCGGCCGGTGCGGCCGATACCGGTCTGGATTTCGTCGAGCATCAGCAGCCAGGCGTGGCGGTTGCACAACTCGCGCAGGGTCTTGAGGTAGCCGGGCGGCGCCAGTTGCACGCCGCTTTCGCCCTGGATCGGCTCGACCAGAATCGCCACGATCCGCTGGCCATGTTTGCGCTGCACCTGCTCCAGCGCTTGAAGATCGCCGAACGGCACTTTGACGAAATCCCCGGGCAACTCATTGAAGCCCAGGCGCACCGCCGGGCCATCGCTGGCGGACAAGGTGCCGAGGGTACGCCCGTGAAACGCGTTGGCCATCACCACCACCAGCGGCTGCTCGATGCCTTTGCGCCAGCCGTAAAGGCGCGCCAGTTTCAGTGCGGTTTCATTGGCCTCGGCACCGGAGTTGTTGAAGAACGCCCGCTCCATCCCCGCCAGCCGCGTCAGCTTCTGCGCCAGCGATTGTTGCCAGTCGATGCTGTAGAGATTGGAAGTGTGCAGCAGCAAACCCGCCTGCTCGCTGATCGCCGACACGATGCGCGGGTGCGAGTGGCCGACATTGGTCACCGCCACGCCCGCCACCGCGTCCAGATACTCGCGGCCCGCCTGATCCCACAGTCGGGTGCCCAGGCCTTTGATGAAGCTCAGGTCCAGCGGTTGATAGGTGTTCATCAGGGCGGCGGTCATGTCGGCAAACTCCAGCGAGGTGAGAGGTGCTGGCAGTATGGTTATCCACCTGAACTGGATAAACTCGGCAAAACTTCAATCATTTAGAAGCCAGGCTTGATAATGGATCTGTTCCAGTCGATGAGCGTATACGTCAAGGTTGTGGAGTCCGGCAGCATGACGGCGGCCGCGCTGCAGTGCGAAATGTCCACGACCATGGTGGGCAATCACCTGCGGGCGCTGGAGCACCGGCTCGGTGTGCAACTGTTGCAACGCACCACCCGCCGCCAGCGGCTGACCGAGTTCGGCAGCGTTTACTACCAGCGCTGCCTGGAAGTGCTCGGTCTGGTCGCCGACTCCGAACGCCTCGCCGAACAGACGCTCGATGAACCGCGCGGCATCCTGCGGGTGACCGCGCCGCTGACCTTTGGCGTCGAACGTCTGGCCCCGGCGCTCAGTGAGTTTTCCCTGCAATGTCCGCAGGTCAAACTCGACGTGATCCTGACCAACCGCCGTCCGGATCTGCTGGAAAGCGGTCTCGACGTGGCCTTCCGACTGGGCCACTTCGACCAGTCCAACCTGATCGCCCGCCCGCTGATCGACTACACCCTGACCGTCTGCGCCTCCCCGGAATATGTAGCCCGACGCGGCATGCCGCTCACGCCTGAGGAACTGCGCCAACACGACTGTCTGTCCTTCGCCTACCCCGCCGGCGATGACTGGCAATCGGTGGAAAAACAGTGGCGCCTCAGCGGCCCGGACGGCGAAATCATGGTCGACGTCAAAGGCCCGATGCTGATCAACAGTTCCGCCGGCCTGCATCAGGCCGCGCGCACCGGCATGGGCATCGTGATGCTGCCGGACGCACTGGTGGAACAGGACCTGCGCGACGGCCGACTGGTCGTGGTGATGCCGGACTACCAGCCGCCGAATCGCCCGATGCATCTGCTCTACGCGCCGGATCGCTATCGGCTGCCGAAACTGCGTCGCTTTGTCGAGTTCGCCATGCAGATGTGGGGCAGGCCGTAGGCAACGCGACTACTGTTGGAAATACACCAGGGACGGGATGAACAAATGAACAAAGACATTTCAATACGCGACCTCATGCCCACGGAAGTGGAGGCAGCAAGGCAGTTTCTCGAGCGGCACGGCTGGGCTCATCGCACCGGCACCGCCGAACATTTCGCACAACTCATCCAGAACTCCCAACGCACTGCCGTTGCATTGAGCAGCCAGCAGATTGTCGGCTTCGCCCGTGGCATCACCGATGGGATCTCCAACGGTTACCTGTCGATGGTGGTGGTCGACGGGCAACATCGGCGCGCGGGCATCGGGCGGGCGCTGGTGGAACATGTGATGGGCGACAACACCGACATTACCTGGGTTCTGCGTGCCGGCCGCGAAGGTGCGGAAGCTTTTTTTGCCAGCCTGGGGTTTGAAACCTCGGTGATCGCGATGGAGCGTTTGCGACTGAAATAGCCGACGATTACCGTGACCCCGACTATGCTCCACCCTCCTCCTTTTCAGCATGGATGCTGCGCAATGCTCACGATTCTGCAAAACACTCCGATACGGGTTTACCTGATTTTTCTGCTGGTGGTTTATTTCGGCATCAAGTCGTTTTCTCCCCGACGCGAGAGCCGTGCCTCGATGTTGATAACGCCCCCGGCGTTTTTGGCATGGTCGCTGTACTCACTGAACCTGACGATCAACCCCGGCCTGTTTTTCAGCACCTGGTTCGCCGCGCTGTTGCTGGGCAGCCTGTCGGCCTGGCTGGTGTTCTCCCGCCGGGGCGTGGTGCTCGACGACTCTGCGAAAGGGCTGATCATGCCGGGCACGGTAAAAATCCTGATCATGTACCTGATGTTCTTTTCTGCGAACTACTACTTCAATTACCAGCATGACGTGCATCCAGAGCGTTCCGCCTCCCCGGACATGCTGTTGATCAAGTCGATTATTTCGGGGTTCCTGGGCGGCCTGATCGGCACCCGCTCGTTGAAGCTCTACTGGACACTGCGTGCACTGGCGTCCCGGCGGTTGCCGAGGAATGCCATCGCCAATGAATAAGGCAGAGCGCTCGCGGTGCCAGGTTGCTCAACACAAATCATCCGGACAAATAATCGGCACCAACGGCCCCTTGCTCCGTGACAACGCCGCTGCGCTCCCCTAAATTAGTCGGCCTGAAAAAGCCCCCAGCGCTTTCTCGTCTCATCTCAAGTTAAAAAAGTAGTGAAATTTCAATGTCCGATTTCAACACCGCTGAATCCGTAGTCACTCTGTCGTCCAAAGCGGAATACGAAAACTCCATCAATCTTTCACAACATATCCCACAGGCGAAGATCATCAGCGAGATGGTGCTGGACGCGTTCCAGTCGAGCCGCGAGAGCGATCAAATCCGCGAACTGCGCGCCGCGATCCGTCAGGCACACGACCGCTTCGATGACGACCAGGCCTATGAGCTGATGGGCGAACTCAAGCGCCTGAAGGACGCTGAGGCTGCCGACATCGCTGCCCTCGAAGATCTGAGCAGCAAATTCCCGATCAGCCGCATCCTGTCCAGCTTCAAGGACGATCCGGCGTTCCAGGAAATCGTCTACGGGCTGGCCCTCAAGGTTCTGAACCAGACCCATCAGGCGATCAGCAACCCGAGCGGCGGCAAGAGCAAGGCCGCACGCGCCAAGAAAGACGTCGAAGTGTTCAGCATCAGCAAGGACGGCATCAGCGTGACCCTGCCAATGCGCACACCGCGTTCGCGTCTGAGCGTGGATCGCGAGGCGCTTGAATTCCTCGGTTTCACCTTCGTCGGCGAAGGCGACGAGGCGGAAATCGAAGGCGAAACCTTCGTCGACAACGCCGGCACCGAGCACGCGATCAACCGCAAGAACATCATCACCGCCCTGCAACAGCAGACCGCGTTCGACGGTTACAGCATCGCCGCCCAGTAATACCGGCGCTGACGAAAAAGCCCCGCTCTGATATTCAGGCGGGGCTTTTTGTTGGACGCAGATCGGCGGTTATGCCGAGGGGTGCACGGCGGCAATCATGTCGACTTCGATGGCTGCGTTCTTCGGCAACTGATAGACGCCGACGGTAGTGCGGGTATGGCGCCCGACATCGCCCAACACATAACTGAATACGTCCGAGGCGCCGTTGGCGACTTCGCTGAGATCGACAAAATCCGGCGTGGACTTCACGTACACCGTGACCCGCAACAACGCCCTGACCTTGTCCAGCGAACCGACTGCATCGACGATAAAGGCCAGACACCGCATCGCACTGATGCTCGCCGCGGCCTGCGCATCCTTGAGCGTCAACTCCTGCCCCACTCGCCCTGGATACTGAATCCTGCCCTCGGTGCGCGGCACCATGCCGCTGATGTAGATCTCATCGCGATGACGGATCAACGGCGCGTAATTGCCACCCACCGTGTTCTCGCCATTGATGTCGTAGTTCAGCTCTTTTGCCAGGGCAATGAAGCGCTCGTCGCAGGTCATCCTCTCAGTCATTTCGCCCAGCCTCTTGATCGATGCATGTAGTTGGATCCGAATCTAGGACTTTTGCCTATCGACCGCAACCTGTCGATTTCTAGCTAGTCGTTTCGAGGGAATGGCTGATTACCCCACCCTTTTGGGAGAGAGTCTGTTCGCGACAAAGGACGTCGTTTATCCATCATCCGAGCAACAAAAAACCCCGCTCATCTCTCGATGAACGGGGTTTCTCGTACAACGTTCGAACCTTACGGCGCGTACGTCAGCAGCAGCTCGGTCGGCACCTTGAAGTCCAGGGACATCATGACGCTCAACGCGGTGATGGTGAAGATCGAGAACACGAACAGCTTGCGTGCCCAGACCGTGTCATCCACCGCCTTGTAGCCGGTCCAGGCCATGTACAGCCAGTACATGCCCATGGCCGCGGCGACGGCGAGGTAGCTCATGCCGGCGTAACCGCTGAAGGTCAGCATCAAGGTCGCCACGAGGAAGGCCAGGATGTAGAGCAGGATGTGCTTCTTGGCCACCTGGATTCCGCGCTTCACTGGCAGCACCGGAATCGATGCGGCCAGGTAATCGTTGAAGCGGAAGATCGCGATGGCGTAGGAATGCGGCATCTGCCACAGGCTGAACATCACCAGCAGGGTCAGCGCGGCCATGTCGAAGCTGTTGGTCACGGCCACGTAACCGATCACCGGCGGCATGGCGCCCGACAGACTGCCCACCAGCGTGCCGTGAACCGACTTGCGCTTGAGGTACAGGCTGTAGAAGCCGACGTAGATGATGAAGCCGATCACGGCGAACAGGGCAGCCAACGGGTTGGCCACCTTGTACAGCAACGCAACGCCGGCGACACCCAGGACGGTCGCATAGACCAGGGCCAGTTTCAGGGAGATCAAGCCCTGGACCAGCACCCGGTTCTTGGTGCGTTCCATCTTCAGGTCGATGTCGCGGTCGATGCAGTTGTTGAACACGCAACCGGAGGCCACAACCAGGGAAGTGCCGATCATGGCTGCCAGAAACACGGCCAGATCGACATGCCCTTTCGAGGCCAGGAAGAACCCGCCTGCCACAGAAAGCACGTTACCGAAAATGATCCCCGGTTTGGTGATTTGGATAAAGTGCTTGAGCGACATCGGGTTTACCTCACTTCGCCATCATGTAGGTGTGGATGCTGAACATGATCCACAGCGACAGACCGACCAGCAGCACGATCACGATGGCCGTAAAGACGAACGCAATCACGTTGTTACGTTGAGCGATGGAACGGTCCAGGTGCAGGAAGTAATACAGGTGAACGATCACCTGGATCACGGCGAACAGCAGGACGATTGCCAGCGTCGTCGACTTCGGCAGGGTCGGGAACATCACCAGGCCGAACGGGATGACGGTCAGGATTACCGACAGGATGAAGCCGATGGCGTACGACTTTACGCTGCCGTGGCCAGCATCATGGCTGTCATGGGAGTGTGCATTAGCCATTACAGGGTCCCCATCAGGTAAACAACGGTGAATACGCAGATCCACACCACGTCCAGGAAGTGCCAGAACAGGCTCAGGCAGCTAAGACGGGTCTTGTTGGTCGCCGTCAGGCCGTGCTTGTTGACCTGGTACATCATGATGCCCATCCAGATCAGACCGGCGGACACGTGCAGACCGTGGGTACCGACCAGCGTGAAGAACGCCGACAGGAAGCCCGAACGGCTAGGACCGAAGCCCTCGGAGATCAGCAGGTGGAACTCGTTGATCTCCATGGCGATGAAGCCTGCGCCGAGCAGGAAGGTCATGAACAACCAGCCCAGAACCTGCTGCTTTTTACCCTTGTACAACGCCAGCATGGCGAAGCCGTAGGTGATCGAACTGAACAACAGCAGAGCGGTTTCGCCCAGCACGTATGGCAGTTCGAAGATGTCGTGGCCCGACGGGCCACCGGCGACGTTGTTTACCAGTACCGCGTACACCGCGAAGATCGACGCAAACAGAATGCAGTCGGTCATCAGGTAGAGCCAGAAACCGTATACGGTCATCTCGCCCGAGTCGTGGTGATGGTCATCGTGCCCATGGTCATGACCATGGGCGTGTCCAGCATTGGTCACTAAGTTCGACATTGTTTAAGCCTGTTCCAACTTGGTTTCAACACGGGTTGCGGAAGCAGGGATCTTCCCGGCCGCTACCAGACGCTTGTGCTGCTCGGCTTCGATGCGCTCGATCGTTTCAACCGGCACCATGTAGCCCTGATCGTCACGTGCTGCGTGGATCACGAAGTAGATGACAGTGCCGGCCAGGCTGGCGATCGCCAACCACCAGATGTGCCAGATCATCGCGAAACCGAACACGGTCAGCAGTGCGCCCATCACCACGCCAGTGGCAGTGTTGTTCGGCATGTGGATCGGTTCGTACTTGGCCGGGGCCTTGTACGCGGTACCGTTTTCCTTGGCCTCGGTGAACGGATCGATGCAGTCTGCCTTTGGCAGTACAGCGAAGTTGTAGAACGGAGGTGGCGACGAGGTCGACCATTCCAGGGTATGGGCATTCCACGGGTCACCGTGTTCGCACATGTTTTCCGGCTTGTTGCGGTCACGCACCGACACGTACAGCTGGATCAGCTGGCAGGCGATACCCACAGCGATCATCACCGCACCGAACATGGCAACGTACAGGTACGGTACCCACTCAGGGTTGGTGGTGGCGTTCAGACGACGGGTCATGCCCATGAAGCCCAGAGCGTAGAGCGGCATGAACGCGACGAAGAAGCCCGAGATCCAGAACCAGAACGCTGCTTTACCCCAGCCTTCGTGCAGCTTGAAGCCGAACGCTTTCGGGAAGTAGAAGCCGAAACCTGCGATGTAGCCGAATACCGCACCGCCGATGATCACGTTGTGGAAGTGAGCGATCACGAACAGGCTGTTGTGCAGAACGAAGTCAGCACCCGGGATGGCCAGCAGTACGCCGGTCATGCCGCCGATGGCGAAGGTCACCATGAAGCCCAGGGTCCACAGCACCTGGCTGGTGAAGCGCAGACGGCCCTGGTAGATGGTGAACAGCCAGTTGAACAGTTTCACACCCGTCGGGATGGAAATCAGCATCGTCGCCAGACCGAAGAAGGCGTTGACGCTGGCACCCGAACCCATGGTGAAGAAGTGGTGCAGCCAAACCATGAAGCCCAGTACCGAGATCGCGCCCGAGGCGTAGATCATCGAGTGGTGGCCGAACAGTTTCTTGCCGGTGAAGGCCGAGATGACTTCCGAGAAAATGCCGAATGCCGGCAGGATCAGGATGTAAACCTCAGGGTGGCCCCATGCCCAGAACAGGTTGACGTACATCATTGGATTGCCACCAAGTTCATTGGTGAAAATGTGGAAATCCATGTAACGGTCAAGGGTCAGCAGTGCCAGGGTAGCGGTCAGGATCGGGAACGAAGCCACGATCAGAACGTTTGCCCAGGTGCAGGTCCAGGTGAAGATCGGCATGTCCATCAGTTTCATGCCAGGGGTACGCATTTTCAGCACGGTCGCGAGGAAGTTAACCCCCGTTAACGTTGTACCCAGACCCGATAGCTGTAGCGCCCAGATGTAGTAGTCCATCCCCACGCCAGGGCTGTATTGCAGACCCGACAGCGGTGGATAGGCAACCCAGCCGGTCTTGGCGAATTCGCCGACGCCCAGGGACAGGTTGATCAGCACGACGCCGGACACCAGCAGCCAGAAGCTCAGGGAGTTCAGGAACGGGAACGCAACGTCACGCGCGCCGATCTGCAGCGGCACTGCAAGGTTCATCAGGCCGGTGAAGAATGGCATCGCCATGAAGATGATCATGATCACACCGTGAGCGGTGAAGATCTGGTCATAGTGTTCAGGTGGCAGGTAGCCAGGCGAACCCTCGGTGGCCATGGCCAGCTGGGTACGCATCATGATGGCGTCGGCAAAACCGCGCAGCAGCATGACCATGGCGACGATGATGTACATCACGCCGATTTTCTTGTGGTCGACCGACGTCAGCCACTCGGTCCACAGGTAAGTCCACTTCTTGAAGTAGGTGATTGCAGCGAACAACGCCAGACCACCGAGCGCGATCATCGAGATGGTGACCATCACGATCGGCTCGTGGAAAGGGATCGCTTCCCAACTTAATTTACCAAACATCGTTTACTCCTCTGCCCCGGCAGCTGAATGCGAATTCGAGTCCATATCCGTTGCCGCCACTTCTTTCTCTTTCTTCTCGTGCTTCAGCGGCTTGCCTGGTTTCATGCCTTCGTACTTGTCGACGATGGTCTGGAACAGGTTCGGCGTGACCGAGGAGTAGAGCTCGACTGGATTGTTCTGGCTTGGCTTGGCAAGGGCTGCGTATTCAGCGGCTTCAAGCTGTTTAGGTGCCTTTTTGACTTCACTTACCCAGGCGACGAAATCTTCCTGAGAAGTTGCGATCGCTTTGAATTTCATACCGGTGAAACCAGCGCCGCTGTAGTTGGCGGAGATACCGTCCATTTCAGCGTTGCGGTCAGCGATCAGGTGCAGCTTGGTGGTCATGCCCGCCATCGCGTAGATCTGGCCGCCCAGGCCCGGGATGAAGAACGAGTTCATCACCGCGTCCGAAGTGATCCGGAAGTTAACTGGCGTGTGCGCCGGGAACACGATCTTGTTGACCGTGGCGATGCCTTGTTCCGGGTAGATGAACAGCCACTTCCAGTCCAGCGCGACCACTTCGATGGTCACCGGCTTGACGTCGGATTCGATCGGACGATACGGATCCAGCGAGTGGGTCGACTTGTAGGTGATGTAACCCAGGGCAATGATGATCAGGACCGGGATGGTCCAGACTGCCACTTCGATCTTGGTCGAGTGCGACCATTTCGGGGTGTAGACGGCGTTCTTGTTGGAGGCGCGGTACTTCCAGGCGAACAGGAAGGTCATGACGATGACCGGCACAACGACCAACAGCATCAGCAGCGTGGCGGTGATGATCAGGTTGCGCTGTTCCAGGCCGACCTGGCCCGTTGGATTGAGCAAGGTCATGTTGCAGCCTCCCAGCAACAACGTGCCGAGCAGCGGCACTAGGCCTAGTAATCTGGGGTACCTGTTTTTACTCATCTCACGACCTCTAAAGCAGCTTGCGCAATGCAGTTGGGTTTTGATCGCCAACACTTCACCCTGCCAAGGGTTGGCATTTTCTTTGGATTGAATAAGGGCCGCCCGTCGCGCGTCAGACGCTCGACAAAACCTGGGACAGCGGTCAGTTCTTATTCGAATTCGTGGTCAAAGGCCTTGTTACAGACCAATTCCATTTGGTGCGGAAAGTTGGAAAGGCACCGACACCTGGGTGTCTCGCAAGCCTCTCGGCTGCCCGACACCCGACTTCCTGCTCGCCTCCTTAATAAAGGCTGAACAGTGCCGGGAATTCAGTGCGGGCGATTGTAGATAGGTAGCGCCCTATACACCATGTCTTATCCCGAAATAATTTTTATCGCTCTGAGCAACAATCCATCGCTTTTTTTGCAAAAGTGACCCATGTTATCGAAATCGATTCTCAACAAAAACACCAAAAAATGTAGGCCTATCGGCCTCAGTTCAGACAGCTCCGAAAGCTTTTTCCCACGGCGCGATCCGCGCAAAGCCCGATATGCCAAGGCTTTTGGCCATCTGCCCGAGTCTGTTAAAACTGCCTGATCCGGCACACGCGTGCAAAAACAGAAAAACGCTGAAACAGACCAATCCTTTTTTGTAACAGCACTCCAATCCGGACCTGTGAAACGCGCTGCGACAGGGCGTGTGTGACAACATGTCGCACACCTGTCGCACCCTTCCTTGCCGTTCGTCACGGTGTTTTCACACAGACCCTGAAATGCAAAACGCCTCGATCTGCGTCACCGCAAATCGAGGCGTTTGGTTTATCGGCGCACGCGCCGAAAAGTTGATTCAGCGCAACGCTTTTCGGTTACGCGAGGTCAGCAGCGGCACCAGGATCACCACCAGCACGAAGGCCACCAGCGCCCATTGCGCCAGCGACAGGCCGAGGATCGGCGGGTACGGCGTCGAGCAGAAACCGTCGACCTGGAAGCCCAGCGGGAAGATCTTCGCCAGCGGCAGGTCATCGACGATCGGCTGCAACACATCGATGCCGCAGCTCACCGCCGGATAGAACTGGGTGTACACGTGATGCCCGGCGACACCAGCGCCGGCGATGGCACAAATCACCACCAGCACCTCGAACACGGTGATGCTGCGCCGGGTGCGCATGGCCGCGCCGATGAACGCGAACAACGCAATCAGCAGTAACGCATAACGCTGCAGGATGCACAGCGGGCACGGCGCCTCGCCCAGCACGATCTGCATGTACAGCGCGCCGCCGATCAGCGCCAGGCAGATGATGCCCAGCAACACCAGATAGCGCCGCTCACGTCCCAATCGAATCGTTTCCTCGCTCATCGCGTTTCCCTTTCATGTCCATGGTTCAGCTGGCCGGCGGCTGCGCTTGCAGTTGCGCCATCAGGCTGATGTTGTCTTCGATATGCCAATTGGCCGCGATGCGACCGTTGTCGATCTGATAAATATCGGTTGCCCGGAAGTCTACACGCTGGCCCTGCCCTTTGAGAGCCTTGAACGTGCCGGTGAAATGCCCGCGAAAGTGCAGGTGCACCACCACGCGATCCCCGGCGACGATCATTTGCTCGATCTCGCAGCTCAAGTCCGGCACCGCCGTGCGAAAGAACTTCGACGCCAGCAGCGGCCCGGTCGGCCCCTGTACCCGGCCTTCCGGCGGGGTCTTGTCGACGAACTGCGGCGACAGGGCAGCGGTGGCCAACGCCTCTTCGCCCGTGTTCCAGAAACTGCCATAACGCCGCGCCGCCAGTTCCATCGCATCACGCTTGGCCTTGGGCAGGCTCTGATCGACGATCAGGGTCTGCGGCTGGATCAACGCGGATTCGGCGAACGCGAATGGACTGGACAGCAAGACAACCGACAGGCCCAAAGTGGCCAGGCTGAAACGACGGGAAGAGGCGAAGTGCGACATGGGGACGATCCTGATCATGTAAACGAACGAGCGCCTATCATCAGCATCGGTGAATAAACGATAAACCGGTTAAGAAACGATTAACCTTTAAACAGAATTTAAGAATCAGGGCCGTGTAACGGCCAATCGCGAGTAGGCTCGCTCCCATATTTGAATGCATTTCAATGTGGGAGCGAGCCTGCTCGCGAATGAGGGCAACCCGGTTCCGGATTATTCCAGAGCAGCAGCCGGCCCGAAGAACTCATACCGGCTCTGCTTCTCCGGCACACCCAGTGCCTTCAGGTGACGCTTGATCGCCCCCATGAAACCTTTCGGCCCAAGGAAGTAAGCGTCCACATCACGCTCCGCCGGCAGCCACTCGCCCAGTTGCTCCTCGCTCAACAACCCGACCTTGTCCGCCGCCGGGCTCACGCCGTCATCTTCGGCGTAGCAATAGAAGCGCTTGAGCTGCGGATGGCGCGCGGCCAGCCCGTCGATCCAGTCACGGAACGCATGCACGCTGCCGTTGCGCGCACTGTGAATGAAGTACACCGGACGCTCGGTTTCCAGCGCCGCTTCCAGCATCGCCAGCGTCGGCGTGATACCGACGCCGCCGCTGATTAGCACCAGCGGTTTATCACTGGCGGTCAGGGTGAATTCGCCCGATGGCGGGAACAGTTGGATGCTGGAACCGACATGCAACTGATCGTGCAAATAATTGGAAGCTCGACCACCCGGTTCACGCTTGACGCTGATGCGGTACTGGCCTTTGTTGGCCAGGGCCGACAGCGAGTAGTTGCGGCGGATTTCTTCGCCGTCGAGGATCAGCTTCATGCCGATGTATTGGCCTGGCTCGGCTGCGAGAATCGGGCCCTTGTCCGCCGGTTCGAAGTAGAACGAGGTGATTTCCGCACTCTCCTCGACCTTGGCCGCGACAATGAACTCCCGCGCCCCGCGCCAGCCGCCGACGGCTTGCTCTTTCTGGTCATAAATGGCGGTTTCGGCGCCGATCAGGATCTCGGCCAACTGACCGTAGGCCGCGCCCCAGGCACTCATCACTTGCGGGGTGGCGATTTCTTCGCCGAGCACTTCGGAGATGGCGCGCAGCAGGCAGGTGCCAACGATCGGGTAGTGCTCCGGCAGGATTTGCAGCGCAACGTGCTTGTTGATGATCTTGGCCACCAGATCGCCCAACTGGTCGAGTTGATCGATGTGACGGGCGTACATCAACACGCCGTTGGCCAGGGCGCGAGGCTGGTCACCGCTGGCTTGGTGAGCCTGGTTGAACAGCGGGCGAACCTCCGGGTACTCGGAGAGCATCATGCGGTAGAAATGCGTGATCAGCGCTTCACCGCCGCTTTCCAGCAGAGGTACTGTGGATTTGACGATGGCACGATCCTGGACGCTAAGCATAAGGGTGACTCCTGAGCTTTCTCTAAAAGTGCCTTGTTCATTCCAGTATTCGTGCCAATTATTTTTTTCATATAAATCAATAGCTTGAAAATTATGTAGTCAGATCGACACAAGCCACTCTATAGTCGCTTCGACTACAACGTGTCTCTTTGACTACAAGCCCATGTCCGCCAAATCATTGCTCACCGCCCTGCTCCCACTGGTCTCCGACCTGTCCCGCGAACTGCCCGAAGGCGAGCGCTATCGACGCCTGCTCGAAGCCATGCGCGCCCTGCTGCCCTGCGATGCCGCCGCACTGCTGCGCCTAGATGGTGAATGGCTGGTGCCGCTGGCCGTGGACGGTTTGAGTACCGACACCCTCGGTCGCCGCTTCAAGGTCAGCGAACACCCGCGCTTCGAAGTGCTGCTGGCCGGCGAAGGGCCAACGCGTTTCGCCGCCGACAGCGACTTGCCCGATCCTTACGACGGACTGGTCGACGGCCTCGACGATCATCTTGAAGTTCACGACTGCCTCGGCTGTCCGTTGTTCGTCGATGAAAAGCTTTGGGGTCTGATTACCCTCGACGCCCTCGATCCGGAGCGTTTCGAACCGATCGAACTAGATGCCTTGCAAGCCTTCGCCAGCCTCGCCTCCGCCACTGTGAATGCCGCCGAGCGCATCGAACGTCTGGCGATTCGCGCCGAAGACGAACACCAGCGCGCCGAGGTCTATCGTCAGGCCAGCGGTCAGCAGAACCGCGAAATGATCGGCCAGAGCAAGGCGCATAAACGACTGGTGGAAGAAATCAATCTGGTCGGCGGCAGCGACCTGACCGTGTTGATCACTGGCGAAACCGGAGTCGGCAAGGAACTGGTGGCCCAGGCGATCCACGCTGCCTCCAAGCGCGCCGACAAACCGATCATCAGCCTCAACTGCGCGGCCCTGCCGGACACGCTGGTGGAAAGCGAACTGTTCGGCCACGTGCGCGGCGCCTTCACTGGCGCCACCAGCGACCGGCGCGGCAAGTTCGAACTGGCCAACGGCGGCACGCTGTTTCTCGATGAAGTCGGCGAGTTGTCGTTGACCGTCCAGGCCAAGCTGTTGCGGGTTTTGCAGAGCGGCCAGTTGCAGCGTCTGGGTTCGGACAAGGAGCATCAGGTCGACGTGCGCCTGATCGCCGCGACCAACCGCGACCTGGCCGAAGAAGTGCGCAGCGGCCGCTACCGCGCCGACTTCTACCATCGCCTCAGCGTCTACCCGTTGCGGGTGCCGGCGCTGCGTGACCGGGGCCGCGATGTGCTGTTGCTGAGCGGTTATTTCCTGGAACAGAACCGCTCGCGCATGGGCCTCAACAGCCTGCGTCTGAACAGCGACGCCCAGGAGGCGCTGCTGGCCTACACCTGGCCGGGTAATGTGCGGGAACTGGAACACCTGATCGGACGCAGCGCACTGAAAGCGCTGGGCAACTGCAAGGTGCGGCCGAAGATTCTCAGCCTCAGTGCGCTGGATCTCGATCTGCCGCGCGAGGTTGTGGATAACTCATCGGCGCCGTCCGAAGCGACTGCCGCTCTGCCATTGATCAGCGGCGACCTGCGCACCGCCACCGAGCAGTATCAGCGGCAGTTGATCAGTGCAGCGCTTGAGCGCAATCGGGACAACTGGGCCAGTGCCGCCCGGGAGCTGGGGCTGGACCGGGCGAATCTGGGGCGGATGGCGAAGCGGTTGGGGATGAAAGGCTAAAAGCACCCTCACCCCAGCCCTCTCCCGGAGGGAGAGGGAGCCGACCGAGGTGTCTGGCGCCTTACATCGACCTGAATCACCGAGTCGATTATGGATTCAACAATGCACTTTCAGGTCGGTGTAGCTCAAAAGCATCCCGCATTCGGCTCCCTCTCCCTCCGGGAGAGGGCTGGGGTGAGGGCAATCGATCCAACTGACACACCACCACCCGACAACTAACCTAAAGCCCAACCTTTTGACGCCGATAACCCGGCATCAATAGTTTCTGGCGACTTCCACCGTCGCCCAACCACCTTTCTCCACAGAAGGTTTTTATGTCTTCCAACAAAGCCCGCGCAGATTCACTTTCGCTTCTGCTGTTTACCTTGCGCAGCGGCAAGCTGATGGCGATCAACCTGCTGAAGGTC
Source organism: Pseudomonas sp. B34(2017) (assembly GCF_002112915.1). Lineage (NCBI taxonomy): Bacteria > Pseudomonadati > Pseudomonadota > Gammaproteobacteria > Pseudomonadales > Pseudomonadaceae > Pseudomonas > Pseudomonas sp. B34(2017). Next base: position 71,853 of record NZ_NEJA01000010.1, read on the forward strand.
AGTGAAATCATCCCCTGCCCGCCGCTGACCAAGCTGCCGGAGTCGCACCCGCACGTCAAAGGCATCGCCACCCTGCGCGGTGCTTCGCTGTCGGTGATCGACCTGAGCCGCGCCATCGGCGAGCGGCCGCTGGAAGACCCGAACGGCGGCTGCCTGATCGTCACTGACGTCAGCCGTTCGAAACAGGGCCTGCATGTGCAGGCGGTGAGCAAGATCGTGCATTGCCTGACCACTGACATCAAACCGCCGCCGTTCGGTTCCGGCGGTTCGCGCGCCTACATCACTGGCGTGACCTCGGTGGACGGCACGCTGGTGCAGGTGCTGGACATCGAAAAAGTCATCCACGGCATCGCCCCGGCGCAGATCGAAATGGCCCCGACCGAGCTGAGCATGGAAGACGCCGAAGTGCTGGGTAACGCGCGGATCCTGGTGGTCGACGACAGTCAGGTGGCGTTGCAGCAATCGGTGCACACCCTGCGCAACCTCGGCCTGCAATGCCACACCGCGCGCAGTGCCAAGGAAGCCATCGACTGCCTGCTGGACCTGCAAGGCACGGCGCAGCAGATCAACCTGATCGTCTCCGACATCGAAATGTCCGAGATGGACGGTTACGCCTTCACCCGTACCCTGCGCGAAACCCCGGACTTCGCCCACCTCTACGTGCTGCTGCACACCTCGCTGGACAGCGCGATGAACAGCGAAAAGGCTCGCCTCGCCGGGGCCAACGGCGTGCTGACCAAGTTCTCCTCGCCCGAGCTGACCCACTGCCTGATCGAAGCGGCCAAACACGTCGCAGCTCAGGGTCACTGAGTCTTGAGCGAGACGTTCTGTTTTCTGATGCGGCGCGATCTGAGCCAGGACGTGCCGACCATCGAATGGCCGAACGGCATCGAACTCACGACCTACAGCGCCGAACGCGCATCCGCCGTGCATGAACTGATGCAGATCGGCTACCGCGAAGGCGGTGGTCGGGTGCCGGCGCTGGATGTGTGGCAAAAACAGTTTGAAAACGACCCGGAATACGATCCGGCACTGTGTTTCATCGCCAGCGATGCCGAAGGCGTCATTGGCCTGGCGCAGTGCTGGACCAGTTCCTACATCAAGAATCTGGTGGTGCATCCTCGGGGGCAAGGTCGGGGATTGGGTCGGGCGTTGCTGCTTCATGCGTTCAAGGCGTTTCGGGATCGACGCGAAGGGTTTGTCGATCTGAAGGTGCTGGAGAGCAATCAGCGAGCGCAGCGCTTGTACGAAATGTCTGGAATGTATGTGGTTCGCCGGGAACTGGTGCCGGACTGACAAACTAAAATCCTGCGGCATACTCCAACCTTGGCGATCAACTTCCAAGGATGCCCGAACCATGAAACGCCTCGCCCTCTCCGTACTTTGCCTCATCGCCCCGTTGGCCCACGCCTCCAGCCCCGACGCCTGGGCGGCCTACGACAAAGCCGTGCTCGCCAGCTGCACCAAGGCCAGCGGCCTGAAAAACGCCAAACCGGTCGGCAACGCCGCGCAATTCGATGACCGGGTCGGCTATACCGCGCTGTTGCTGCAAGGCCAGTACCCGCAAAAACACATGAAGGGCCAGCAAGGCACCGAGCTGTGCCTGTACAACAAAAAGTCCAAAACCGCGTTCGTCACCGAATGGGACTCGATCCGCCCCACCGCCAAACCCTGAGCGAATGGCGCACAACTTGCTTCACTCCGGGCCTGTACGGCGGCTTTATGTCGCCGATTCATACCCTGATTGAAGATTGCCCGCTCAATGAATACGACCTTTTCCTGCGTAGGTTGCGGCAAATGCTGCACCGATCATCATGTGCCCCTGACCCTGGCCGAAGCCCGCATGTGGGCGGCTGACGGCGGTCAGGTGATCGTGCTGGTGGAGGCGTTTCTTGCCAACGGCCTGGGCCTGCCGGAACAGCAGCGTGAACACGCTCAGCGGCGTTCGGCGGTAGTACGCAGCGGAATGTCCGACGCCCATGTGGCGATCACTTTCGCCGCCTACAACGTCGGTCCCTGCCGGAATCTTGACGAAGACAAGCTGTGCCGCATCTACGAGCGTCGGCCGCTGGTGTGTCGCATCTATCCCGCCGAAATCAATCCGCACATTGCGCTGAACCCTGCCGCCAAGGACTGCCCGCCAGAATCGTGGGAGCAAGGGCCGCAGTTGATCGTCGGCGGTGAGCTGGTGGATCAGGAACTGGTGACGCTGATCCAGCGCTCGCGTCAGGCGGATCGCGATGACATCCGGATCAAGGACGCGATCTGCGGTTTGCTCGGCATCCGCACCACGGCGCTTAAGGGCGATGGGTTCACCGCGTATCTGCCGGACATGGGCGCGTTTGCCTCGGTGATCGATCAGGTCACGGCGCAGCCATTGAGCGAAGTTTCCAGTGAATGGCTGTTCCATGTCTCCGGCGACGACATCGCCGGGCAAGTACGGGCGGCCGGGGCACAAGTGGTGTCCGAACCGCCGCAGACCTACGCGTTCATTTCGTTGCGAGCGGCCTAAGCGCCCTGCCGCCGCCCCCAGAACTCCCGCGCCAGCGAACGCAAATCCCCCGCCAGCCCCGCCACATCCTGTGAGTTGAGCTGGCTCTGGCGCCCTTCATCCACCGTCAACTCGCACGCCGTGCGAATACTGACGATGTTGCGGTTGATGTCCTCGCTCACCGCGCTCTGCTCCTCGACCGCTGCGGCAATCTGCAGACTCATCTCGGTGATCTGCTCGACCCGCCCGCTGATCCCGTCCAAGGCCCGGGCCGCACGCTGGGCCTGTTCGACGCTGTTATCCACATGTTCGCTGCTCTGCTGCATCACCAGCACCGCATCCCGCGCGCCGTTTTGCAGGGTGCTGATCATCCGTTGAATCTCGTTGGTCGACTGCTGAGTACGCTGAGCCAGACCGCGCACCTCATCGGCCACCACCGCAAACCCACGCCCGGCATCCCCGGCCCGGGCCGCTTCGATCGCGGCGTTGAGCGCCAGCAGATTGGTTTGCTCGGCGATGCTGCGAATCACCTCCAGCACCCCGGAAATCTCGATGCTGTGGCCTTCGAGCTGATGAATCACCTCGGTCGCCCGCCCCAACTCCTCGGCCAGCCGCAACACTGCACTGCGACTCTCGCCCACCAGCAGATGACCTTCACGGGTTTCCGTACCCGCCATGTCCGCCGCCACCGACGCCTGCTGCGCATGGCTGGCCACCTCGGCCACACTGGCCGCCATCTGATGAATCGCCGCCGCCACCTGATCGGTTTCCGCCTGCTGCGCCAACGTGCTGGTGTGACTGCTGTGCAGATGATCCACCAATTGCGCCGCATGCCCGGCCAATCGCTGCGACGCATCGCCAATGCGCCCCACCACCGCGCCGACCTGCGCTTCAAGCATCTGCAAGGCAAACTCGATCTGCCCGAACTGATCCCGCCGCCCGGTATAAATGCCCTGGCTCAAGGGGTTGTCGGCAATCAACCGCGCACGCTCGGTCAGACGCTCCAGCGGCCGCAATAACCAACCCACGCCCAGCGCACACGCACCACTGCCGGCTACCAGCGCAGCGGCTTCGATGCCCAGAGACTCCGGCCGCAGCCAGGCTTCAATCCCCAGCACCAGCGCCAGCACCGAACTGGTCAACGCCATGATCTTCGCCCGCAAACTCAGGCTCGGCAGCCACTGCCACCGCGCCATCCGCCCCTCGCGCAACTGCGCATACGCCCGCTCCGCCGCCGCAATCTGCCGCGCATCCGGCCGCGTGCGCACCGACTGATACTCCACCGCCGCACCGTTCTGCGTGACCGGCGTGACATAGGCACTGACCCAGTAATGATCACCGTTCTTGCAACGATTCTTCACCAGCCCCATCCACGACCGCCCACCCTTGAGCGTCTGCCACATATGGGCAAACGCCTGCGCCGGCATGCCCGGATGACGCAGCAAATTGTGCGGCGCACCCAGCAGCTCGTCGCGGCTGTAACCGCTGATCCTGATGAAGTCGTCGTTGGCGTAGGTGATCGCGCTGGTCAGATCGGTGGTCGAGAGAATGTTCGCATCCGGCGCAACATCGACATTGCGCCCGGTCACCGGGAGATTGATCTTCATGGAAAGCGCGCTCGTTTTATTGGAAAGAGTCGGCAGGGCTGCTGACTCTAAGCGCACTCACTGGTTAAACGTTGATCTGGCTCAGGAACTGAGCAATTAGCCATCACTGTGACCGAAAATCACAGTGATGGCCGAGGCGGGAATGAATCAGCGCTTGCCCATCGAACGGCGAGTACCCGAAGGCGCCACACCCGGAATCTTGGCGTGACGATCACCGTCCTTGCCCTTGAATTGCGGCTGCTTGGCCGCTTTAGCCGCCGCCAGCTCACCTGGCTTGAACGGAAACTTGAACGCAGGAATGGTTGGCTTGGATTCGCCGGCCTCGGCCAGCTCTGCCGGGACATCGCTCACAGCGTTGTCGATTGGGGAAGTCATGAAAGCTCCGCGAAGCAAAAAAGTCCGGCCCGGTGGACGAGCCGCGAAAGCGCGCAGTATACCTGCGTGAGCGGACTTTAAAGAGCCCCAAAAAGGGTACGACCGGTTCCTTTTCGGGACTCTTCGACTAGCGGATCACGTTTGCGGATCAACCCGATCCAGCGCCCGGTTCACCGCCAGCTCGGCCAGCATGACGATCTGCTGGATTCCCAGTGCCGTACTGCGCTGCGGGCCCGAAAGCTCATTGGCGAAATTGCTGGCGATGGTACTGGCCGACGCCAGGGACTCGCAGGCATTGGCCAGCAGGCTTTCGGTGTCGACGTTGGGAGTGACCATATACATCGTGCTCGGGCGCGGTTTGGTGGGGTTGGGGCAGAGGTAGTAGTCGAGGGCGCGTTTGATGGCTTCGCGGTTACGGGCGAGGTCTTCGGCGCGCATGGCCTCTTCGAGTGGGGTGGGTGATTCGAGGGGTGGGTCGGGTATCAGTTTGTCCATGAAAAACTCCTACTTGGCTATGGAGCCATCCCTTGTCGTTTCCACACGACAAGAGGTGGCAGCTGTACGCAGGGTGGAAAACCGATAAGTAGGCAACCGGCCAGACCGAAGTCTGCCTGCGCACAGCCGCCGCGACGCAGTTTGCAGACGAAAGAAGACATCGGCAACGATTACGGGGAGATGCTTTGCAACTACTTGAAATCAGGTTTCCACGCCTGTTCGCTGGATTGGCAGCGACAGCCAGAGACTAGAGAGCGCACTTCCGACGGACAACCTGAAAACGTTGTGGGAAGGATCGCCGAAACAGACACAACTTTTAAACATTCGAAAATGGAACGCGGAGCGTCCCGGGCGGCATTCCCACGCGGAGCGTGGGAACGATCAAAACAATCGGTACACCCGACACGTTTCCAAACATCCGAAAATGGAACGCGGAGCGTCCCGAGCGGCATTCCCACGCGGAGCGTGGGAACGATCAAAGCAAAAGCAGTCCGCATTTGCTTCTCGCTTCCCACCACTCAACACAATGAGCGTTAGCTCGAGTACCGCTCTTGACCTGCCGGCCCCATCGGCAGGCTGAGTGGAGGGATTTATCCGGGGGTGGGAGCGCAGCGACCGTGCGGCGAAGCCGCATGCATCGAGAGGAGGTGCAGCGAAGCAAACCGTAGGCGATGCCCCCGGATGAATCCCGTAACGAAGGAACGCCGAGCCACAGCGAGGCGCCGAACGCAGGGGCCAAGCCCTTTGGTTACTTTGGGCTGGGCCGGCATTCCGGCGTTTGCCAAAGTGACCCGCCGTAAGGGCGGAACCGCCAGCCGCAGCACCCGAAGAAACGGATATTCACAAAGAACATCCAAAGCCTGGCCGGCCCAAAGGCCGCCAAGTCAAAAGCCGAAACTGACAGCGCCGTCAGCCAGCCGTCACCCTCCTGACCCCCAAACAAGTTTATAAAGACAAAACCTGCCCAAACCCCGTCCCCCTGGCGCCCCACAAGCATGCAAATCCAGAAGAAAAAGGCCCTGCTCGCCACCCTGTTGATCGCCCTCGCAGCCGCAGGTCTGTGGTACGCATACAAACCCGCCCCGGCCAAACTGGCAGCCCCCACCGCCATCCCGGTCAGAGTCGTCGCCGTCAGCGAAAAAGACGTCCCCCGCTACACCAGCGGCATCGGCTCGGTCCTCTCACTGCACAGCGTCGTAGTGCGCCCACAGATCGACGGCATCCTCACCAAGCTCCTGGTCAAAGAGGGGCAACTGGTGAAACAGGGCGACCTGCTCGCCACCATCGACGACCGCTCGATCCGCGCCAGCCTCGACCAGGCCCGCGCACAACTGGGCGAAAGCCAGGCACAACTGCAAGTGGCGCTGGTCAACCTCAAGCGCTACAAACTGCTCAGCGTCGACGACGGTGTATCGAAGCAGACCTACGACCAGCAACAGGCACTGGTCAACCAGCTCAAGGCCACCGCCCAGGGCAATCAGGCTTCGATTGACGCGGCACAGGTACAACTTTCCTACACCCAGATTCGCTCCCCGGTCACCGGCCGCGTTGGCATTCGTACGGTCGACGAAGGCAACTTCCTGCGCATGACCGACACCCAGGGTCTGTTCACCGTGACCCAGATCGACCCGATCGCCGTCGAGTTTTCCCTGCCCCAGCAAATGCTGCCAACCCTGCAAGGCCTGATCAGCGACCCGCAGCGCGCACTGGTCAAGGCCTACATCGGCGCCGACACCGATGGCGAAACCGGCAATCTGCTCGGCGAAGGTCACCTGACCCTGATCGACAATCAGATCAACGCCAACACCGGCACCATCCGCGCCAAGGCCGAGTTCGACAACCCCAACCAGAAACTCTGGCCGGGCCTGCTGGTGACGGTAAAGATTCAGACAGCGCTGGATAAAGATGCGCTGGTGGTTCCGCCCACCGTCGTACAACGCGGCCTCGATCAACACTTCGTGTACAGGGTCAACGGCGACAAGGTTGAAGCGGTGCAGGTGCAAATGGTTTACCAGGGCAGCGGCCAGGACATCATCAAAGGCGTGAAGCCCGGCGACGTATTGGTCAGTGATGGCCAGTCGCGGCTCAAGCCCGGTTCGACCGTGCAGGTCATGAGCGAACCGCCGCAGGTGGTGCAAGCGGAGCCCAAGCCATGAAGCAGCACAAAGGCGTTTCGACCTGGTGCATCGATCACCCGGTGGCGACGATTCTGCTGACCATCGCGCTGGTGCTGGTCGGGGTGATTGCCTTCCCGCGCCTGCCGATTGCCCCACTGCCGGAAGCGGAATTTCCGACGATCCAGGTCTCCGCCCAACTGCCCGGCGCCAGCCCCGACACCATGGCTTCATCCGTGGCCACGCCGCTGGAGGTGCAATTCAGCGCCATCCCCGGCATGACCCAGATGACCTCCAGCAGTGCGCTGGGCTCCACGTTGCTGACCCTGCAATTCACCCTCGACAAGAGCATCGACACCGCCGCCCAGGAAGTGCAGGCCGCGATCAACACCGCCGCGGGCAAACTGCCGAAAGACATGCCGACCCTGCCGACCTGGAAGAAGGTCAACCCGGCCGACAGCCCGGTGCTGATCCTCAGCGTCAGCTCCACGCAAATGCCCGGCACTGAACTCAGCGACCTGGTGGAAACCCTCCTTGCGCGTCAGATCAGTCAGATCGACGGTGTAGGCCAGATCAACATCACCGGTCAGCAACGTCCGGCAATCCGCGTGCAGGCCTCGGCCGACAAACTGGCGGCCATCGGCCTGACCCTCGCCGACATTCGTGTGGCGATCCAGCAGACCAGCCTCAACCTCGCCAAGGGCGCGCTGTACGGCGAATCGAGCATTTCCACGTTGTCGACCAACGACCAGTTGTTCCACCCCGAGGAATACAGCCAGCTCATCGTTTCCTACAAGGACGGCGCCCCGGTTCACCTCAAGGATGTCGCGAAAGTCGTCAACGGTTCGGAAGATGCCTACGTGCAGGCCTGGGCCGGTGATCGGCCGGGCGTGAACCTGGTGATCTCCCGCCAGCCCGGCGCCAACATCGTCGAAACCGTAGACCGGATTCAGGCCGCCCTGCCCGGCCTCGAAGCCATGCTGCCGGCCTCGGTGCAGGTCAAAACCCTGATCGACCGCACCCAGACCATCCGCGCCTCGCTGCATGAAGTGGAAATCACCCTGCTGATCGCGATCCTGCTGGTGGTGGCGGTCATGGCGCTGTTCCTGCGCCAGTTGTCGGCGACGATGATTGTCTCGGCGGTGCTCGGCGTGTCGCTGACCGCCAGTTTCGCCTTGATGTATTTGCTCGGTTTCAGCCTGAACAACCTGACCCTCGTGGCCATCGTGGTGGCCGTGGGCTTCGTGGTCGACGATGCCATCGTGGTGGTGGAAAACATTCACCGTCACCTCGAGGCCGGCGACAGCATGCGCGACGCCGCGATCAAGGGCGCCGGCGAGATCGGTTTCACCGTGGTGTCGATCAGTTTCTCGCTGGTGGCGGCGTTCATTCCGTTGCTGTTCATGGGCGGCGTGGTCGGGCGGCTGTTCAAGGAATTCGCCCTGACGGCCACCTCGACCATCATGATTTCCGTGGTGGTGTCGTTGACGTTGGCGCCGACGCTGGCGGCGCTGTTCATGCGCAAACCGGTGCATCACGCCCATGACAAACCGGGCTTCAGCGAACGCCTGCTCAGCTGGTACGAAAAAGGCCTGCGCCGCGCCCTCGCTCACCAGAAATTGATGATCGGCGTGTTCGGCATTTCCGTCGCGCTGGCGATTGGCGGCTACGTGTTTATCCCCAAGGGTTTCTTCCCGGTGCAGGACACCGGTTTCGTCCTCGGCACCACCGAAGGCGCCGCCGATATTTCCTACAGCGACATGGTGAAAAAACACCTGGCAATGGCCGAAATCGTCGCCGCCGACCCGGCCGTGCAGGCGTTTTCCCATTCGGTCGGTGTGTCCGGCAGCAACCAGACCATCGCCAACGGTCGCTTCTGGATCGCCCTGAAAAAACGCGGTGACCGCGATGTTTCGGCCAGCCAGTTCATCGACCGCATCCGTCCGCAACTGATGAAAGTCCCAGGCATCGTGCTTTACCTGCGCGCCGGCCAGGACATCAACCTCAGCTCCGGCCCGAGCCGTGCGCAGTACCAATACGTGCTCAAGAGCAACGACGGGCCGACCCTCGCGACCTGGACCCAGAAACTCACCGAAAAACTGCGCAGCATTCCGGCGTTCCGTGACATCTCCAACGACCTGCAACTGGGCGGCAGCATCACCCATATCAGCATCGACCGCAGCGCCGCCGCGCGTTTCGGCCTGACCGCGAGTGATGTAGACGAGGCGCTGTACGACGCCTTCGGCCAGCGGCAGATCAACGAGTTCCAGACCCAGGTCAACCAGTACAACGTAATTCTGGAGCTGGACACCAAACAGCGCGGCAAGGCCGAAAGCCTCAACTATTTCTACCTGCGCTCGCCGCTGAGCGGGGAAATGGTGCCACTGTCGGCGCTGGCCCGGTTCGACGCGCCGACCATCGGCCCACTGTCGATTGCCCACGACGGCATGTTCCCGGCCGCCAACCTGTCCTTCAACCTGGCGCCCGGCGTGGCATTGGGCGACGCGGTGATTCTGCTGAATCAGGCCAAGGCCGAGATCGGCATGCCGACCGCGATCAGCGGCAACTTCCAGGGTGCGGCCCAGGCGTTCCAGAGTTCGCTGAAAAGTCAGCCGTGGCTGATTCTCGCGGCGCTGGTGGCGGTGTACATCATCCTTGGCGTGCTCTACGAGAGCTTCGTCCATCCGCTGACGATCATCTCGACCTTGCCGGCGGCGGGGTTGGGTGCGGTGATCATGCTGTGGATCTGCGGCCAGGACTTTTCGATCATGGCGCTGATCGGGCTGGTGTTGCTGATCGGTATCGTCAAGAAAAACGGCATCCTGATGATCGACTTCGCCCTGGAAGCACAGCGCCATCGCGGGCTATCGCCGCAGGATGCGATTTTCGAAGCGTGTATCACGCGGTTCCGGCCGATCATCATGACCACCCTCGCCGCGCTGCTTGGCGCCCTGCCGCTGATGCTCGGTTACGGCACCGGTGCCGAACTGCGCCAGCCACTGGGAATCGCTGTGGTGGGCGGCCTGCTGGTCAGCCAGATGCTGACGCTGTTCACCACGCCGGTCATATACTTGTGGCTCGAGCGGCTGTTCCACAAGCCCAAACCTGCGCCCGTCGCGGCGCTGGCAACGACAGACTGAGGCGGGTCATGCGCGTTCTGATTATCGAAGACGAAGAAAAAACCGCGGACTACCTGCACCGCGGCCTGACGGAACAGGGTTACACCGTGGATCGGGCCCGCGACGGCGTCGAGGGCCTGCACCTGGCGCTGGAAAGCGACTACGCGGTGATCGTCCTCGACGTGATGCTGCCGGGCCTCGATGGCTTTGGCGTATTGCGCGCGCTACGTGCGCGCAAGCAGACGCCGGTGATCATGCTCACCGCCCGCGAGCGGGTCGAAGACCGGATCCGAGGCCTGCGCGACGGCGCCGACGATTACCTCGGCAAACCGTTTTCCTTCCTCGAACTGGTGGCGCGCCTGCAAGCGCTGACCCGCCGCAGCGGCGGCCACGAACCGGTACAGGTGAGCATCGCCGACCTGTGGATCGATCTGATCAGCCGCAAGGCCACCCGCGCCGGCACTCGGCTGGACCTGACCGCGAAAGAGTTTTCACTGCTCAGCGTGCTGGCCCGGCGTCAGGGTGAAATCCTCTCGAAAACCGCGATTGCGGAAATGGTCTGGGACATTAATTTCGACAGCGACGCCAACGTGGTCGAAGTCGCGATCAAGCGCCTGCGCGCCAAGCTCGACGGGCCGTTCGACGAGAAACTGCTGCACACCATCCGGGGCATGGGTTATGTGCTGGAGAGCCGTGGTGTCCAGTAACTCTATCGCCCTGCGCCTGAGCGGGATGTTCACGCTGGTGGCGCTGCTGGTGTTTCTGTTGATCGGCGGCGCGCTGTATCAACAAGTGGACAAAGGCCTGGGCCTGCTGCCGGAAGCGGAGCTCGATGCGCGTTACAGCGTTCTGGAATCGGCGCTCAACCGCTATGGCACCCCCGAGCATTGGGTGAAGATCAACGCCAAGCTCAAGCTGCTCGGCGAAGAGGACAAGCGCATCCGTTTCTGGGTGGTCAGCGGCAATCCGGGCTACGAGTTTGGCGAGCCGAATGCCTTGATCCGCGCGTTTGCCCAAGGCCCGCTGGGCATGCGCGATCTGCAACTGCCCGACCATCCCTATCCGCTGAAAGTGCTGCTCACCGAACTGCCGGCCAAGGATCAACGCCCCCCGCTGCGCTTCATGATCGGCATCGACACCGAGACCTTTCACCAGACCCAGCATCAGTTGCTGATCGCGCTGGTGAGTCTGGCGGTGATCGGCGTGCTGCTGGCCTCGGCGTTGGGTTACTGGGTGGCGCGAATCGGCCTCAAACCGCTGATCAAACTGTCCCACGAAGCCCAGCGGCTGGCACCGCCGTTGCGGGCCGGGCGTCTGCGACTGTCGCCGTTGCCGCCGGAACTGGAGCAGTTCGTCGACTCGTTCAACTCGACGCTGGAGCGGGTTGAGCAAGCCTATTCGCGGCTCGAATCCTTCAACGCCGACGTCGCCCATGAACTGCGCTCGCCGCTGACCAACCTGATCGGCCAGACCCAGGTCGCCCTGACTCGCGGGCGCTCCGCCGAGCATTATTTCGAAGTGCTGCAATCCAACCTCGAAGAGCTGGAGCGCCTGCGCTCGATCATCAACGACATGCTGTTCCTGGCCAGCGCCGATCAGGGCAGCAAGGCCACCAAACTGACGTCGACTTCGTTGGCCGATGAAGTGGCGACCACCCTCGAATACCTCGATTTCATCCTTGAGGATGCGCAGGTCCAGGTCCACGTCAGCGGCGATGCCCAGGTGCAGATCGAGATCGCCCACTTGCGCCGAGCCCTGATCAATCTACTGAGCAACGCAGTGCAACACACCGCGCCGGGACAAGTGATCGAGGTGCAGATCGCGGTCGAGGAACATAAGGTCAGCATCGGCGTAGCCAACCCCGGTTCGCCGATTGCCAGCGAGCATTTACCGCGCTTGTTCGAGCGCTTCTACCGGGTCGATGCGTCGCGCAGCAACAGTGGCAACAATCACGGGTTGGGGCTGGCGATCGTCAAGGCGATCGCGTTAATGCACGGCGGCGATGTGTTTGTGCGCAGTGATCGCGGGATGAACACCTTCGGAATCCACCTCCCCGTCTGACCCCTCTCCCGATCGTTCCCACGCTCCGCGTGGGAATGCAGCCCGGGACGCTCCGCGTTCCACTCCAAAGCCGAACACAGAGCTTCCATCAAGGTGTTCCCAAGCCGAGTCCTGGAATGATCACCCGTTGATCTTTGCTTCCGCTGTAACAGTCATTTATGAAAATCACGCTGTTTCACAACGCCCGGCAACCTTATCTTTGCCCGCACCAAACAGCACTTGCCAAGCAAGAAGGTTTTCAAGATGTCCAACAGTATGGGTATTGCCAGCGCTTTCGTTTTGTCCTCATTGATCCTGTCGCCGATGGCGATGGCTGAAGAATCCCAGACGTTTGTAGCGCAAAACGCCGCTCGCGCTCACGCATTCGAACAGCATCAGGCAGAAGTGATGGCCAAGGCTCAGGACGCTACGCAAGCCCCGCAGGCCTTAAATTCTCAGGCTCAAGCCTCCGAGAAAGACAGCTGAGTCGCGCACTGCGCAACGTTTCCCTCGACGCGGTTGTTTGGCTCTTCCCGTTCAACCGTCGTCCTTGCAGGCCGCTGATTTTCAGCGGCCTTTTTTCGTTGTGGTCTGAAAGCTGTCTGGTACGTCTTTGACAACTGGAAACATCCCGCACCTCATGACATTGAAGTGTCAGTTGACCCAAGGAGCTTTACCGCACGTGCGTTACCCAGTTCGCTTCACCCCGCTGTTCATTGCAATTGCCGCAACGATTGCCCCCGCCGCCCATGCTGCCGAAGCCGAGCAGCAAGGTTTCGTCGAAGGCTCGAGCCTGAACCTCAATGCCCGCAACTACTACATGAACCGCAACCGCCTGCAGCAGACGGACGACAACATCGAGTGGGGCCAGGGGTTTCTCGGCAAATTCGAGTCGGGCTACACCGAAGGCACGGTCGGCTTCGGCCTCGATGCGCACGCCATGCTCGGCCTGAAACTCGACGGCGGTGGTGGTACGGACAACTCCAGCATCCTGCCGGTCAGTGACGGCAGCGGCAAAGCGCCGGGTTCGTTCTCCACGGCGGGTGGCACCCTGAAGATGCGCGCGTTCGATACCGAGCTGAAAGCCGGCGATCTGTTCCTCGCCAACCCGGTGATCGCCGGTGGCGAGACGCGCATGCTGCCGCAGACCTTTCGCGGCATCAGCCTGACCAACCACAGCTTCGACGGCTGGATGATCGAAGGCGGCCAGGCCAGCTTCACCAAGCCCTACAACCAGAGCGGTCACAAACGCATCGGCACTTCTTACGGCACCCTCGCCGACGACGACAAGAGCCAGCACCTGAACTGGGCCGGCGTGGCTTGGAGCGGCGTCGAAGGCCTGACCAGCAGCCTGTACGCTTCCGAGCTGAAGGACATCTGGAACCAGTACTACTACGACCTCGACTACACCTGGGCGCTGAATGATCGGGTGACCCTCAACCCGGGCCTGCACTTCTATCACACCCAGGACACCGGCGACGCGCTGCTGGGCAACATCGACAACAACACCTACAGCCTGCATTTCACCGTGGGCATCGGCAGCCACAGCGTTACCGCCGCGTATCAGCGGGTCAACGGCAACACGCCGTTCGATTACATCAGCCAGGGCGACAGCGTCTACCTCGACAACTCGCAGCAGTACTCGGACTTCAACGGCCCGAACGAGCGCTCGTGGAAACTCAAGTACGCCTACGACTTCGCCGGCGTCGGCCTGCCGGGGCTGACCTCGTCGCTGTCCTACTCACGCGGTACGCTGGACCTGACCAAGGCCGATCCGGACAGCAAGGGTTACGCCTCGTGGTACAGCGCCGAAGGCCGCAACGCCAAACACTGGGAGCGCGACATCGACCTCAAATACGTGGTGCAGAGCGGCCAGGCCAAAGACCTGGCGGTATGCCTGCAATGGGCGACCAACCGCGGCGGCAACGGTTACGGCGCAATCGATACGGACACCGATGAATACCGTGTGATCATCGACTACCCGATCAACGTCTTCTAAGATCGGCACCACGATAAAAGGCCAGCCTGATGCGCTGGCCTTTTTCTTGCCTGTGGCAGCGAGCGGGTACAACTACGCTTAGAAGAATCTCCAACCGAAAACCGGACCATGATCGCGAGCCGCACCCCTACCGTTCCCGGCACGACCGGACGCTCCGAGCTGCTGTTGATCTCAGGCAGCCTGCTGAGCGTGATCGCGATTGTCTGCATCGTCACGTTCCTGCTGATCCGTGAACGCGCCAACGCCCAGGAATCGGCCACCCGTGGCGCCACCACCATCGCCCAGTTGATCGACGCCGATGTACTGCGCACCGTCGAGCTGTATGACCTGACGCTGCAAGGGCTGATCGCCGCCGCCCAGCGTGACGACCTGAAAGACGTGTCGCCGCAGATCCGCCATCTGGCACTGTTCGATCGCTCCACCACGGCGCGCTTCAAGGGCGACATCCTGTTGCTCGACAAGTATGGCGAGGTGATTGCCGACTCCTCGCGGGTCGATCCGCTGCCGGGCAATTTCGCCGACCGTGACTACTTCCTCGCCCACGCCTTCAACCGCGACACCGGCATGTTCATCAGCCGTCCGTTCAAACCCCGCTGCGACTGCGATGACGCCAACCAGTGGCGGATCAGTTTCAGTCGGCGCATTTCTTCAGACACCGGTGAGTTTCTGGGCGTGGCCGTGGCGTCGATGAAACTGGATTACTTCGATCAGTTGTTCAACAGCCTCGACATCGGCATCGACAGCACTCTCAACATCATCAACAACGACGGCATCCTGCTGGCGCAGAAGCCTTATCTGCAGAGCGATTCGATCGGCAAGAGCTTTGCCGCCCGGCCCAATGTGGTGCGGATTCTGCGCGACAGCAACGGCAATGGCAGTTTCAACAGCACTTCGAGCATGGATTATCAGCAACGGCTGTACACCTATTCGCGGGTCGGCAATCTGCCGCTGACGGTGATCGTTGCCCTGTCCAGCGAGGAAGTGTTCGGCGCGTGGCGACGCACCGCGATCCTGATCAGCGGCGCCACCGGCGTGTTGTGTGCCGGTCTGCTATGGCTGACCTGGCTGCTGGCCCGAGAGCTGCGCCTGCGTCAGCGGGCCGAACATGAACTGGCGCAGCTCGCGGCGACCGATGCCCTGACCGGGGTCGCCAACCGGCGAATGCTCGATCAGTCACTGCGCCACGAGTGGTTCCGCGCCCAGCGCTCGGGCAAGCCACTGTCATTGCTGATGATCGACGCCGACCACTTCAAGGCCTTCAATGACCGGCACGGGCATCAGGCCGGAGATCAGGCGTTGCGTGAACTGGCCAGGGTGATCACCGCCAATGTGCGGCGTCCGGCGGATCTGGTGGCTCGGTATGGCGGTGAGGAGTTTTCGGTGATCCTCGCGGAAACCGACAGTGCCGGGGCGCAGCAGATCGCCGAACACATTCGTACAGCGGTGG
The DNA here is from genome assembly GCF_002112915.1 of Pseudomonas sp. B34(2017). Taxonomy (NCBI): domain Bacteria; kingdom Pseudomonadati; phylum Pseudomonadota; class Gammaproteobacteria; order Pseudomonadales; family Pseudomonadaceae; genus Pseudomonas; species Pseudomonas sp. B34(2017). The sequence continues at coordinate 87,540 of NZ_NEJA01000010.1, forward strand.
AGCAATTGCCAAGCCTGAATCAAGACCAGTCACCGATGACCGTGAGCGTCGGTATCAGTACCTGGACGTCGACGAGCGAAATCAGTCTGGAGCAGCTGTTGTTCGCGGCGGACAAGGCGTTGTATCAAGCCAAGGAAGGTGGGAGAAACCGGGTCGTCGTCGCCTGAAAACAGGCATAAAAAAAGGCCACCCAAAGGTGGCCTTCAAAAAACTAGAGAGGTTTTTTACTTACACCGCCGCAACCGGGCGCATGTAAGAGATTGGTGCAGTGCTGGCGTCTTCGAACGTCACGACTTCCCAGGCATCTTTCTGCTCAATCAACTTGCGCAGCAGCTGGTTGTTCAGTGCGTGGCCGGACTTGAAGCCCTTGAACTCACCAATCAGGCTGTTGCCCAGCAGGTACAGGTCGCCAATCGCATCGAGGATCTTGTGCTTCACGAATTCGTCTTCGTAGCGAAGGCCGTCTTCGTTCAGTACGCCATCGGCATCGACCACGATCGCGTTTTCCACGCTGCCGCCGAGTGCGAGGTTGTGCTTGCGCAGGTACTCGATGTCACTCATGAAACCGAAAGTACGGGCGCGGCTGACTTCTTTTACGAACGAAGTGCTGGAAAAATCCACGCTTGCACTTTGGGTGCGGTCCCGGAAAACCGGGTGATCGAAATCGATCTCGAAGCTCACCTTGAACCCTTCGAAAGGGACGAAAGTGGCGCGCTTGTCGCCGTCTTCCACTGTCACTTCACGCAGGATGCGGATGAATTTCTTGGCGGCGTCCTGTTCTTCCAGGCCAGCCGATTGAATCAGGAATACGAAAGGTCCTGCGCTGCCATCCATGATCGGGACTTCAGACGCGGAGAGCTCGACGTAGGCGTTATCGATGCCCAGGCCAGCCATGGCCGAGAGCAAGTGCTCCACCGTGTCTACCTTCACGTCACCGTTGACCAGCGTCGTCGACATGGTTGTCTCGCCGACGTTGGCCGCGCGAGCCGGTATCTCGACAACCGGATCGAGATCGGCACGACGAAAGACGATCCCGGTGTCGACAGGTGCAGGCTTGAGGGTCAGGTAAACCTTCTCCCCGGAGTGCAGACCTACACCGGTGGCACGGATAATATTTTTCAGTGTGCGTTGTTTAATCATGGCATGGGCCGCTTCAGCGCAAATTGCGAACTGGTATCAACAAAGGCTGGCGATGATAGCAGACCGAGCCTTTGCTGAACACCAATCACCTGAATACCCCTGATACATTTCATCAATCGGCCTGACGACGCAGGAAGGCCGGGATGTCCAGGTAGTCCAGGTCATCTTGCGGATTCATCTTCGCGGCAGTCGCAGCACCGGCCTGAGCCTGGTTGCGCATGACGGTCGGACGGTCCAGGTCACGGTAATTCACCGCTGGCTGCTCCTGACGAGCGGGTGCCGGTTGCTGCACCTGAGCAGCGGCCATCGAGGTGTGAACGGTGTTGTCGATGACCTTCACAGGCTTCTCGATTTTCGCGCCCAGACCGGTGGCAACCACGGTCACGTGCAGTTCGTCGCGCATGTCCGGATCGATAACGGTACCGACCTTGACCATCGCGTGCTCGGAAGCGAAGGCTTCGATGATCGAACCCACGTCGGAGTACTCACCCAGGGACAGGTCAGGACCGGCAGTGATGTTCACCAGGATGCCGCGTGCGCCTTGCAGGTTCACGTCTTCCAGCAGCGGGTTGCGGATGGCCGCTTCGGTCGCTTCACGTGCACGGTTCGGACCGCTGGCGCAGCCAGTGCCCATCATCGCCATGCCCATTTCGCTCATCACGGTACGTACGTCGGCGAAGTCGACGTTGATCATGCCCGGACGCTTGATGATGTCGGAGATACCGCGAACGGCACCGGCCAGTACATCGTCAGCCTTGGCGAAAGCCGACAAGAGACTTGCGTCCTTGCCGAGGATGGTCAGCAGTTTTTCGTTCGGAATGGTGATCAGCGAGTCGACGCTTTCCGAGAGCATGCGGATGCCTTCGTCGGCGATCTGCATACGCTTGCGACCTTCGAACGGGAACGGACGGGTCACGACCGCAACGGTCAGGATGCCCATTTCCTTGGCCACTTCGGCAATGATCGGCGCAGCACCGGTACCGGTACCGCCGCCCATGCCGGTGGTGATGAACACCATGTTGGTGCCGGCCAGCACTTCAGCGATGCGCTCGCGATCTTCCAGCGCAGCCTGACGGCCGACTTCCGGGTTGGCGCCGGCGCCCAGGCCTTTGGTCACGCCGGTACCCAATTGCAGAATGGTGCGCGCGCCGATGTTTTTCAGCGCTTGAGCATCGGTGTTGGCGCAGATGAATTCCACGCCTTCGATGTTGCTCTTGACCATGTGATTGACAGCGTTGCCGCCGCCACCGCCAACACCGATAACTTTGATTACCGGGCTTGCGGGGATGTTGTCTACGAGTTCGAACATTTTCCCTCTCCTTACATTCTCTAGTTTTTTCGCCTACTGCTGTTTGTTGCGGTGCTGCGGTAAAGCGTTAGAAGTTGCCTTGAATCCACTTCTTAAAACGGTCCAGCAACGGCGCCTGCGGCTCATCGTTGCTGTAGCTGTCGCGGCTGCCGATGCCCGAGAACGAGATCCCATCGGACTGCTTCTGCAGGCCGTACATCAACAAGCCAACGCCAGTGGAATAAATCGGGTTGCGTACCACGTCATCCAGACCTTTCACGCCGTGCGGCACGCCCAGGCGGACCGGCATGTGGAAGATTTCTTCGGCCAGTTCCGTGGCGCCTTCCATCTTCGAGGTACCACCGGTCAGCACGATGCCGGCAGGGATCAGGTCTTCGTAGCCGCTGCGACGCAGCTCGGCCTGGATCAGGGTGAACAGTTCGTCGTAACGCGGCTCGACCACTTCGGCCAGGGCCTGACGGGACAGTTCGCGCGGCGGACGGTCGCCGACGCTCGGCACCTTGATGGTCTCGCCGGCACCGGCCAGTTTGGCCAGGGCGCAGGCGTAACGGATCTTGATCTCTTCGGCGTACTGGGTCGGGGTGCGCAACGCCATGGCGATGTCGTTGGTCACCTGGTCACCGGCAATCGGGATCACGGCCGTGTGGCGGATCGCGCCTTCGGTGAAGATCGCGATGTCGGTGGTGCCGCCGCCGATGTCGACCAGGCACACGCCCAGTTCTTTTTCGTCGTCGGTCAGGACCGAGTAGGCCGAGGCCAGTTGCTCGAGAATGATGTCGTCGATTTCCAGACCGCAGCGACGCACGCATTTTTCAATGTTCTGTGCGGCGTTGACGGCGCAGGTGACCACGTGAACCTTGGCTTCCAGACGCACGCCGGACATGCCCAGCGGCTCGCGCACGCCTTCCTGGTTATCGATCACGTAATCCTGCGGCAGGGTGTGCAGCACACGCTGGTCGGCCGGGATCGCCACCGCCTGGGCGGCGTCGAGTACGCGCTCCAGATCAGCCGAGCTGACTTCGCGATCACGAATCGCGACGATGCCGTGGGAGTTCAGGCTGCGAATGTGATTGCCCGCCACGCCGACGAACGCCGAGTGAATGCGGCAGCCCGCCATCAGTTGGGCTTCTTCGATCGCGCGCTGGATCGACTGCACGGTGGACTCGATGTTGACCACCACGCCTTTCTTCAGGCCGCGGGACGGATGAGTGCCGATCCCGACGATTTCCAGCGAGCCGTCGTCCGCAACCTCGCCGACCAGCGCCACCACCTTGGAGGTGCCGATATCGAGACCGACGATCATTTTGCCGCTTTGCACGTTTGCCATGGGTCCTGCCTCTTCTTAATTCTTTGCGACAGCGGGTTGGGCTGTCGTCGGCGCTACTGGTTCCCGCCAGCCAACAGCGAGGCCGTTGGCGTAGCGCAGATCGATGCGCGCAATGTTCGTAATCTGTTCTTTGAGCGTCTTGTCATAGATGGCAATGAAGCGGCGCATCTTTTCCACCAGGTTGCCGCGTCCCAGCAGCAGCTCGATCCCGGGGCCGGAACTGCCGGCACCGGTGGTCAGGAACCAGCTGCCGCGTTCACGCAGCTCCAGCCGCGCAATCGAGAAGCCCAATGGCCGGAGCATCTGGCTCAGCACCTGGTATTGCTGCATCACTTGCTGCTGGGCCCGCTGCGGACCGAACAGCTGCGGCAGGTGTTCGTAGTTCGCCAGTTCCTTGGGCGTGAACGCCTGGCCCTGGTTGTTGAGCAACGACTCGTCGCCCCAACGGGCCACCGGCAGTTGCTCTTCGAGGCGGATCACCACCTGGTCCGGCCACACCCGGCGCACTTCGGCGTGGGCGATCCACGGCATCTGTTCCAGCTCGGTGCGCATGCTCGCCAGGTCGATGGTGAAGAAGCTCGACGCCACGTAAGGGGCGATCCGCTGCTGCACCGCTTGCTGGCTGATGTAACTCAGGTCGCCCTGCACGGCGATCTTGGTGATCGGCCGGTCGGCGTACGGCAGCAAACGCTGTGCGCCTTCGTAAGTGCCGAACCCCAGGGCCACCAGCAGCACCGGCCAGAACAGACCTTTCAAAAAGCCGAAGTTGGCTTTTGGCAGGCGCGCGGACATCGGCTCTTTGGCCACCATTCGGCTGGCACCCCGCGGCACCGGCTTGCGGCCGGGTGCGGGTGGCTGATGTCTGAGATGAGCGCCTTGCATGGTCTTAACCTCGCGCCTCTTTCTTGCCATCGGCATCGACACTGGCGGCCAGAATGGCCAGGACCAGCTGCTGGAAATCCAGACCGGCCGCTTTCGCCGCCATCGGTACCAGGCTGTGATCGGTCATGCCGGGAGCGGTGTTGACTTCCAGGAACCAGAACTTGCCATCGGCGTCCTGCATCACATCCGCCCGGCCCCAACCGGCAATACCCAGCGCCTCGCAGGCTTGCGCCGTGAGGTCCATGAGTTCTTTTTCCTTGGCGGCATCGAGCCCGCACGGAATCCGATACTGGGTATCGTTGGCGATGTACTTGGCGTCGTAGTCGTAGAACGTGTGTGGCGTACCCAGGGCGATAGGAGGCAACACCTGGTCACGCAGGGTGGCGATGGTGAACTCGGGACCGTGGATCCATTGCTCGACCAACACTTGCGAATCGTAGGTACTGGCCGCTTTCCATGCGTCGATCAACTCGGACGCGGAAGTCACTTTGGCCATCCCGATACTTGAACCTTCATGCGCCGGTTTGACGATCAAAGGGAAGCCCAGTTCCGTCGCTGCCGAAATACAATCGGCCTCGCTGCGCAGCACGGCGTGACGCGGCGTCGGAATCCCCAGCGTGTGCCAGACCTGCTTGGTGCGCAGTTTGTCCATCGCCAGTGCCGAAGCCAGGATGCCGCTGCCGGTGTACGGAATGCCGGCCACTTCAAGCAGGCCCTGCATGCTGCCGTCTTCACCGCCGCGACCGTGAAGGATGATGAACGCACGGTCGATCTTTTCGCTCAGCAGGCGCTGCAGGATATCGGCGCCGACGTCGATGCCGAACGCGTCCACGCCTGCGCTTTGCAGCGCAGTGAGCACGGCGTTGCCGGACTTCAGCGAGACTTCACGCTCGGCACTCAGGCCACCAAACAGCACGGCCACCCGGCCGAAATCCTTCGGGGCGATGGTGGAGAACAGGTTGGCGTAGGCAGCAGTCATTTCAACTTCCCCTCGACCGATGCCGCCACGGCACCGGCGAACAACTCGCTTTTCAACAGTTTCGGTGCGAGGCCGCCGATGTCACCGGCGCCCTGGCACAGCAGAATGTCGCCGGCACGCAGCAGCGGCTTGACCAGTGGCGCCAGATCGACGCCGCGCTCGATGTAGATCGGGTCGAGCTGACCGCGCTGGCGGATGCTGTTGCACAGCTTGCGGCTGTCCGCGCCCGGAATCGGCTCTTCGCCGGCCGGATAAACTTCCATCAGCAGCAGCACGTTGGCGTCGGCCAGGACATTGACGAAATCGTCATACAGGTCGCGGGTGCGGCTGTAACGGTGCGGCTGGTAGACCATCACCAGACGGCGCTCCGGCCAGCCACCACGCACGGCTTTGATGACTGCTGCGACCTCGGTCGGGTGGTGACCGTAGTCGTCGACCAGCATCACGTTGCCGCCGTCCACCGGCAGTTCGCCGTAGACCTGGAAGCGTCGGCCGACACCCTGGAAGCCGGACAGGCCCTGGACGATGGCTTCATCGCTGACGCCTTCGTCGGTGGCGATGCAGATGGTCGCCAGGGAATTGAGCACGTTGTGGTTGCCCGGCATGTTCACGGACACATCAAGAGGCTCGCGATCAGGGCGCAGCACGGTAAAGAAGGTCTGCATGCCCTGCTGACGAACATTGATCGCGCGCACGTCGGCGTCTTCGCTGAAGCCATAGGTCACGGTCGGACGCTTGACCAGCGGCAGGATTTCACGCACCACCGGATCGTCCAGGCACATCACCGCCAGCCCGTAGAACGGCAGGTTGTGCAGGAACTCGACGAAGGTTTTCTTCAGTTTGTTGAAGTCACCGTCGTAGGTCGCCATGTGGTCGGCGTCGATGTTGGTGACCACGGCCACCAGCGGTTGCAGGTGCAGGAAGCTGGCGTCGCTTTCATCGGCCTCGGCGATCAGGTAACGGCTGGTGCCGAGCTGGGCATTGGTGCCCGCGGCGTTCAGACGGCCACCGATGACGAAGGTCGGATCCAGGCCACCGGCCGCGAACACCGATGCGATCAGGCTGGTGGTGGTGGTCTTGCCGTGGGTACCGGCGACGGCGATGCCGTGGCGGTAGCGCATCAGTTCGGCGAGCATTTCGGCACGCGGCACCACCGGGATGCGGCGTTCCAGCGCAGTCGCGACTTCCGGGTTGGAGGTGTTGACGGCGCTCGACACCACCAGCACATCGGCGGCAGCGGCGTTCTCGGCACGGTGGCCGATGAAGATCTGCGCACCGAAGGATTCCAGGCGCTCGGTCACCGGCGAAGCTTTCAGGTCGGAACCGGACACTTCATAGCCCAGGTTCAGCAGCACTTCAGCAATACCGCACATACCCACGCCGCCGATCCCGACGAAGTGGATGCGACGGATGCGGCGCATTTCCGGTTGCGGCATGGCTTTCTGATTCTCAACCATGGGCCACCTCCAGACAGGTATCGACCACGCTGCGGGTGGCTTCGGGTTTCGCGAGACGGCGGGCCGCTTGGGCCATTTGTTCGAGTCGTTGCGGTTGCATCAAGACCTCTGTCAGGCGCGCGGCAAGGTCCGCGGCACCAGTCGTTCTTTGCGGCATCAGGAAGGCAGCGCCTTCACGGGCCAAATAATCGGCGTTGCGGGTCTGGTGATCGTCGATCGCGTGGGGCAAGGGCACCAGCATCGATGGCAGACCGGCGGCGGCCAGTTCACTGATGGTCAGTGCGCCGGCGCGGCACACCACCAGGTCAGCCCAGCCATAGGCCTGGGCCATGTCTTTGATGAACGGCTGCACCTGCGCATCCACGCCGGCGGCGCGGTAGCGCTCTGCAGTCACTTCATCGTGGTTTCTGCCAGCCTGATGGAACACTTCCGGACGCAAGTCGGCAGCGACTTGTGCCAGGGCTTCAGGCAGCAACTTGTTCAACGGCTCTGCGCCCAGGCTTCCGCCCAGGATCAGCAAACGCGCCTTGCGTCCGGCCAGGGCCGGGCGCGGTGTTTCGAGGAACAGCTCGCTGCGCACCGGGTTCCCGGTGGTACGGCGGCTGTCCGACAGGGTAAAGGTGTCGGGGAACGCTTCACACACCCGGGCGGCGAACGGCACCAGCAACCGATTGGCGGTGCCGGCCACGGCGTTCTGCTCATGAACGATCACCGGCACGCCGGCCAGTTTGGCGGCAAGACCACCGGGGCCGGTCACATAGCCGCCGAATCCGACCACGCACACCGGACGCAAGCGGCGAATGATCGCCCGCGCCTGCCACACCGATTTCAGCAGCATGAACGGCGCCTTGAGCAGCGACAGCTTGCCCTTGCCACGCAGGCCAGTGGCGTTGATGCGGTGCAGTTCAATACCTGCAGCCGGTACCAGATCGTTCTCGATCCCGCGCGGCGTGCCGAGCCAGTGCACGGTGTAGCCGCGCGCCTGGAATTCGCGGGCACAGGCCAGCGCCGGGAACACGTGGCCACCGGTGCCGCCGGCCATGATCAATACGTTAGCGCCCATGGTTCGGCTCCTCGGCGAAGTCGCTCTCATGGAATTCCATCTCTTCACTGCCCAGGTGGGTCCGACTCTCCCACTCGATCCTCAGCAACAGGCCAAGGCAGGCGCAGCAGATCACCAGGGAACTGCCGCCATAACTGAGGAACGGCAAGGTCAGGCCCTTGGTCGGCAGCAGGCCGACGTTCACGCCGATGTTGATCAGGAACTGGCCGATCCACAGGAACGACAGACCGTAGGCAACATAAGCGGCAAAAAACTGTTTGGCTTTCTCGGCCCACAGACCGATGTACATGCCGCGAATACACACGAACACGAACAGCGCCACGGTGCACAGCGAGCCCACAGCGCCCAGCTCTTCGGCCAGCACCGAGAACACGAAGTCGGTGTGCGCTTCCGGCAGGTAGAACTGCTTCTGCACGCTGTTGCCCAGGCCAACGCCCAGCCATTCACCGCGACCGAATGCGATCAAGGCTTGCGACAACTGATAACCGGCGCCGAACTGGTCGGCCCACGGGTCGGCGAAGTTGGTCAGACGCGCCATCCGGTACGGCTGCATCTGAATCAGCAACACCACCGCACCAACGGCCAGCACCACCATGAGCGAGAACCGGAACAGCCCGACCCCGCCGAGGAACAGCATCGCCGCCGCAGCGCCCATCATCACGACGGTGGCACCGAAGTCCGGCTCCATCAGCAGCAAGCCCGCCATCGGCAGCAGCACGATGAATGGCTTGAAGAAACCCATCCAGCTCTCGCGCACCTCTTTCTGGCGACGCACCAGGTAACCGGCGAGGTAGATCACCACGAACACCTTGGCGATCTCGGACGGCTGTACGTTGAAGAAGCTGAAACCGATCCAGCGCATCGAACCGTTCACCTCACGGCCGATCCCCGGGATGATCACCATCACCAGCAGACCGAACGCACCGATCAGCATCATCCAGCCGAGGCGCTGCCAGGTGGCGATCGGAATCATCATCGTGACGATGCAGGCACCGAGGCCCAGCACCACGTAGATCAGGTGACGGGTCATGTAATAGAGAGCACTGCCCGACTGCGCCGCGCCGACTTCTGTCGATGCCGAGGCGATCATGATCAGGCCCAGACCGAGCAACGCCAGGCAACCGGCGAGCATCGGGAAGTCGAGGTCGATTCCGCGTCCGGTAATGAGCGGCGACGGGTATGGCTTGATGATGTTTCTCAAGCTCATGCCAGATCCTCCACAGCGCGGACGAACTGGTGACCACGGTCTTCGTAGTTCTTGAACATGTCGAAACTGGCGCAGGCCGGCGACAGCAGCACCACGTCACCCGGCTGGGCGGCGGCGCGGCATTGGGCGACCGCGTCGACCAGCGTGGTCGCACGAATCAGCGGTACGGCATCGCCGATCGCTTCGCCGATCTTGTCGGAGTCGCGACCCATCAGGATCACGGCGCGGCAGTGGGCCGCCACCGGATCGCGCAGGTCCTTGAAGTCGGCACCCTTGCCATCGCCACCGGCGATCAGCACGACCTTGCCGTCGATGTCCGCACCCAGACCTTCGATGGCGGCCAGCGCAGCGCCGACGTTGGTGGCCTTGGAATCGTTGTAGTAACCGACGCCGTCCAGATCACGTACCCACTGGCAACGGTGTTCGAGACCGGCGAAGGTGCGCAGCGCCGCCAGCATGGCGTCGAACGGCAGCCCGACCGCGTGGCCGAGCGCCAGCGCCGCCAGGGCGTTGGACTGGTTGTGGGCGCCGCGAATCTTCAGTTCGCGCACCGGCATCAGGTTCTGGAATTCGAAGGCCAGGTATTTCTCGCCATTCTCTTCGCGCAGGCCGAACGCCTTGAAATCGGGTTTGGTCAGGCCGAAGGTCCAGCACGGCTGGCCCTCGCCCATCAGCGGACGGGTCAAGGCGTCCTGGCGGTTGACCACGAACTGCTTCGCACCCCGGAAGATCCGGTGCTTGGCCAGGTGGTAGGCCGGCAGACCGCTGTAGCGATCCATGTGGTCTTCGCTGATGTTGAGCACGGTCGCCACTTCGGCGTTGAGCTGGTCGGTGGTTTCCAGCTGGAAGCTCGACAGCTCCATCACGTACAGCTCGACGTCATCGCTGAGCAGATCCAGCGCCGGCGTACCGAGGTTGCCGCCCACGGCCACGCGCTTGCCGGCCGCAGCCGCCATCTCGCCGACCAGCGTGGTGACGGTGCTTTTCGCGTTGGAACCGCTGATGGCCACGATCGGCGCCTTCGCGTTGCGCGCGAACAGCTCGATGTCGCCGGACAGCTTCACGCCACGGGCCGCGGCGGCTTGCAGGGCCGGGGTCGCCAGCGCCAGGCCGGGGCTCACGTAGAGCTCGTCGGCACGGCACAGGAATTCGACGTCCAGCTCGCCACAACGCACTTCCACGTGCGGATAGTCACGCTGGAGCGTGGCCAGTTCCGGTGGATTTTCCCGCGTGTCGGCCACGGCAAACGCCACGCCCCGGTTCGCCAGGAAGCGAACCAGGGACATGCCGCTCTTGCCGAGGCCGACAACGATGCGGAAGTGGTCAGAAGCGATCAGAGACACTCGTTCTACCTCAGCTTCAGGGTGGCAAGGCCGATCAGCACGAGAATCACGGTGATGATCCAGAAACGGACGATCACGCGCGGCTCGGGCCAGCCCTTGAGTTCAAAGTGGTGGTGAATCGGCGCCATGCGGAACACACGGCGACCGGTCAGCTTAAAGGAGGCAACCTGAATGACGACTGACAGGGTTTCCATCACGAACACGCCGCCCATGATGAACAGGACGATTTCCTGACGGACGATCACCGCGATGGTGCCCAGGGCCGCGCCCAGCGCCAGTGCGCCGACGTCGCCCATGAAGACTTGTGCCGGGTAGGTGTTGAACCACAGGAAACCCAGGCCGGCACCGATCAATGCGCCGCAGAACACGATCAACTCGCCTGCGCCCGGTACGTAAGGAATCAGCAGGTATTCAGCGAATTTCACGTTACCCGACAGGTAGCAGAAGATGCCCAGGCCACCGCCCACCATCACTGTCGGCATGATCGCCAGGCCGTCGAGGCCGTCGGTGAGGTTGACTGCGTTGCTCGAACCGACGATCACGAAGTACGTCAGCACGATGAAACCCGCGCCCAGCGGAATGCTGTAGTCCTTGAGCATCGGCAGGATCAGGGTGGTTTCCACCGGAGTGCTGGCAGTCATATAAAGGAAGATCGCCGCACCGAGGCCGAACACCGACTGCCAGAAATATTTCCAGCGACTCGGCAGACCACGGGAGTTCTTCTCGATCACCTTGCGGTAGTCGTCGACCCAGCCGATGGCGCCGAACAGCAGGGTCACCAGCAGCACAACCCACACGTAGCGGTTGCTCAGGTCAGCCCACAGCAAGGTGCTGACGCCGATCGAAGACAGAATCAGCGCGCCACCCATGGTCGGCGTACCGGATTTGGACAGGTGCGATTGCGGGCCGTCGTTACGAACGGACTGGCCGATCTGACGGTTCTGCAGGGTGCGGATCATCCACGGGCCGTAGCACAGCGACAAGACCAGCGCGGTCAGCACACCGAGGATCCCGCGCAGGGTCAGGTACTGGAAGACCGCGAAGCCTTTGTAGAACTGTTGCAGATACTCCGCTAGCAGCAGCAGCATTAATGTTTCTCCAGACTGGACCCGCACAGGGCCGCAACGATGTTTTCCATCGCTGCGCTGCGCGAACCCTTGATCAAAATGGTGGTGTTTGTGTCCTGCTCGGCGCCGAGGGCCTGGATCAGTTCGGCTTGTGTGCCGAAGTGCTGCGCCTCTTCACCGAATGCGTTCACGGCGTGGACCATGTTCGGCCCGACGGCGTAAAGCGCGGAAACCTTGCCCCGGGCGTATTCGCCCACGTCGCGGTGCCCCTGCTCCGCCCAGTCGCCCAACTCGCCGATATCCCCGAGCACCAGAACGGTGCGACCGGAAAAGCCGGCGAGTATATCAACGGCCGCGCACATCGAGGTGGGGTTCGCGTTGTAAGTGTCATCGATCACGCGCATGCCGTTTTTCGCCAGTTGCGCGACGGTGCGACCCTTGACCGGTTGTACCGCGCCAAGCCCGGTGGCAATGCCGAACAGCGACACGCCCAGGGCGTGAGCGGCAGCGGCGGCGGCCATGGCGTTGGCGACGTTGTGGGTGCCGAGCAGGTTCAGTTGAACCCGTTCCACACCTTCAGGAGTGTGAAGGTTGAACGCCGGGCAACCACGGGCATCGGTGGCCAGGTCGCTGGCGTAAAAATCCGCCTGAGTGTTGCTCAGGGCAAACGTCAGCACCTTGCGCGCGCCGGCGCGGGTTTTCCAGATACCAAACGCCTTGTCATCGAGGTTCAGCACGGCGACGCCATCGGCCGCCAGCCCGTCGATGATCTCGCCCTTGGCTTCGACGATTTTCTCCGGCCCGCCGAACTCACCGACGTGGGCGGTCCCAGCGTTGTTGAGGATTGCCACGTGCGGCTTGGTCAGCCCCACGGTGTAGGCGATTTCACCCAGACGCGAGGCGCCCAGTTCGATCACCGCCGCGCTGTGTTCCGGGGCGAGTTCGAGCAGGGTCAGCGGCGCACCCAGATCGTTATTCAGGTTGCCACGGGTCGCCAGCACCGGACCGCGTGTGCGCAGGATGCTTGCGAGCATTTCCTTGACCGTGGTCTTGCCACTGGAGCCGGTAACCGCAGCGACCGGTTTGGTGAACGCGGCACGGTTCAAGGCACCCAGCTGGCCGAGAGCCTGGCGAGTGTCCTTGACCAGCAATTGCGGCAGCGTGCTGTCGGCGACTTCGCGCTCGACCAATGCCGCAACGGCGCCTTTGGCGGCGACTTCATTCAGATAGTCATGACCGTCGAAACGCGGGCCGGTCAGGGCGATAAACAGTTGGCCAGCCTTGATCGCGCGGCTGTCGATGCTCACGCCGTCAAAACTGGCGTCGGCGCTGATCAGGCGGGCGTCGAGCGCGCTGGTCAGCTCGCTGAGTTTCAGGGCCTTAAGCATGGGCCACCTCCCACGCGGTCAGGGCGTGATCCGCCTCGACCAGATCAGAGAATGCATGGCGCTCGCCGTTGATTTCCTGATAGTCCTCGTGACCTTTGCCGGCCAGAACGATCACGTCATCCGCCGAAGCGCCGGCAATCAGTTGCGCGATGGCCTGGCCACGACCGGCCACGAACGTCACCTTGTCCACAGCCGTGAAACCGGCGCGGATGTCATCGAAAATCACCGCCGGGTCTTCGGTGCGCGGATTGTCATCGGTCACCAGCACACGGTCGGCCAGACGCTCGACCACTTCGGCCATCAGCGGACGCTTGCCGCGATCGCGATCACCGCCGCAGCCGAACAGGCACAGCAGCTGGCCTTTGACGTGCGGGCGAAGCGCAGTCAGAACTTTTTCCAGCGCGTCCGGGGTGTGGGCGTAATCGACCACCACCAGTGGCTGAGTGCCGCCGCCGAGACGCTGCATGCGACCGGCCGGGCCTTCGAGCTTTGGCAGCACCTTGAGAATTTCGTCGAGGGCGTAATCGAGACCGAGCAAGGCGCCGACGGCGGCCAGTACGTTGCTCAGGTTGAAACGGCCGAGCAGCGTGCTGCGCAGATGGCGTTCGCCTTGCGGCGTGACCAGCGTGGCGCGCACGCCTTCGTCGTCGAACTGCGCTTCACGCACATAGAGATAGGCGCTGCTGTCGAGCAGGCTGTAAGTGATCAAACGTGACTCGCGCTTTTCAGCGGCCAGTTGCCGGCCGAAATCGTCGTCGAGATTGATCACGCGGCACTTCAGGTCATTCCAGGCGAACAGCCGGGCCTTGGCCTCGGCGTACGCTTCCATGGTGCCGTGGTAATCGAGATGATCACGGGACAGGTTGGTCATCACTGCCACGTCGAATGCCAGCGCGGTAACCCGGCCTTGATCCAGACCGTGAGACGAAACTTCCATGGCCACGGCTTTGGCGCCGGCCTTTTTCAGGTCGCCCAGGGTCGCTTGCATGGCAATCGGATTCGGCGTGGTGTGCAGGCCGCTTTGCAGCGCGCCATGAAAACCGGAGCCGAGGGTGCCGACGATGCCGCAATGCTGGCCGAGCAGGTCCAGCGCCTGCGCCACCAACTGGGTCACGCTGGTCTTGCCGTTGGTGCCGGTCACGCCCACCAGATTCAGGTGATGGCTTGGCTCACCGTAAAAACGCCCGGCGATGTCAGACAGTTGCGCCGCCAGGCCCTTGACCGGAATCAGCGGAACTTCGGTGATCGGCAGCACGGTGGCGCCTTCCACTTCATAGGCCACCGCAGCAGCACCGCGCTGCAAGGCGTCGGCGATGTGCGCACGCCCGTCGAACTTGCCGCCCGGCACCGCGAGGAACAGATCACCCGCGCGTACATTGCGACTGTCGAGCGCCAGTTCACGGATCAACAGATCATGGCCGGCGTGGGGGAAAATCTTGTTCAGACTCAGAGACATCAGCCGCGCCCTCCATTGGCTTTCAGCGGAACGACCGGGGTGGCGTTGGCCTGTTGTGTGGTCGGCAGGTTGTCCGGGGTAACGTTCATCAGGCGCAGGGTGCCCGACATCACGCGGCTGAACACCGGCGCCGAGACCAGACCACCGAAGTAACCGGCCTTGGTCGGTTCATCGATCACCACAACGATTGCATAGCGTGGATCGCTCATCGGGCCGAAACCGGCGAACAGCGAGCGGTAAGAGTTTTCGGCATAGCCCTTGGTGCCAACCGATGTTTTACGCGCGGTACCGGACTTGCCGCCCACGTGATACGCCGGCACCTGCGCACGGAACACGCCGCGCGGGGCTTCGATCACTTGTTGCAGCATGCCTTGCATGGTTTTGGCGACAGCTTCCGGCAGCACCTGGGTGGTCTGCGGCGCCTTGTCGGTTTTGATCAGGGTCAGTGGTGCCAGACGCCCGTTATTGGCCAGCGCCGAGAACGCGTGCACCAGCTGGATCGCGGTCACCGAGATACCGTAGCCATAGGACAGCGTCGCGGTCTCGGCCTTGCGCCACTCGCGGTAGTTCGGCAGGTTGCCGACACGTTCGCCCGGGAAGCCGAGGCCGGTGTCCTGGCCGAGGCCGACTTTCTGTGCGAGGCGGAAAATGGTTTCGCCGCCGATATCGAACGCGACCTTACTCATGCCGACGTTACTGGAATTGATCAGAATGCCGGTCAGGTCGAGTACCGGACCTTCGGTCTTCGATACGTCCTTGATCGTGTATTTGCCGATCTGCAGGGAGCCCGGATACACCTCGACGGTGTCGCTCGGTTTCCAGCGGCCGGTTTCGATCGCGGCGCTCATCGAGATCGCTTTCATGGTCGAACCGGGTTCGAACACATCGATCATCGCGCGGTTACGCATCATCGCCGGTTGCAGGTTGCGACGGTTGTTCGGGTTGTAGGTCGGCTGGTTGACCATGGCGAGAATCTCGCCGGTCTTCACGTCCATGATCACCAGACTGCCGGCCTTCGCGCCGTTCTCGATGATCGCGTTGCGCAGCTCGCGGTTGGCCAGATATTGCAGGCGCAGGTCAATCGACAACGCCAAGGGCTTGCCGGCCTTGGCGTTCTTGGTGACCTGGACATCCTTGATCAGCCGTCCGCGCCGATCCTTGATGACTTGCCGCTTGCCGGGCACGCCGGCCAGCCATTCATCGTAGGCCAGTTCGACACCTTCACGACCGTGGTCATCGATGTCGGTGAACCCAACCATATGTGCGGTGACTTCACCGGCCGGGTAGAACCGGCGGAACTCTTCGATGCCGTAGACGCCCGGCACTTTCAGGTCGAGCACGGCCTGGCCCTGCTCGGGGGTCAACCCGCGCACCAGATAAATGAATTCCTTGTTGGCCTGGGCTTCGAGACGTTCGGCCAGGGCTTTCGGATCCTGCCCCAGCGCGGCGGCCAGTGCCGGCCATTTTTCTTTCGCTGTCTGCATTTCCTTGGCGTTGGCCCACAGGGTGGTCACCGGCGTACTGACGGCCAGCGGCTCGCCGTTACGGTCGGTGATCAGACCACGGTGAGCCGGAATCGGAATGTGCCGAAGACTGCGCGCGTCGCCCTGACCTTTGAGAAAGTCTCGGTCAACCACTTGCAGGTCGATGATGCGCCAGCAGATGGCCGCAACCATCACGCCGAGCAGTGCCACCATCAGACGGAAACGCCATGGGAAAAGAGCCCCCTCGAGTTTCATCATGGCGCCACCATCTTCACGTCAGCCGCGCCGGGAATGTGCATCTTCAGTTGTTCGGTGGCCAGTACTTCGATCCGGCTGTGGGCGGTCCAGGTGCTTTGCTCCAGGATCAGGCGCCCCCATTCGGCCTGCGCCTTGTCGCGCACGCTCAGTTCGTTGTACAGGGTGTTGAGCAATTGCCGGTTCCAGTGAGCGCTGTAAGACACGCCGATGGCCGACACGAGCACGCCGATGAACAGCAGCAGCATGAAGAAGCTGCCGCCGGGCAGTGGCTTGGCGAAAAGCTTGCTCACCGCAGCTTCTCCGCGACGCGCATGACGGCGCTACGGGAACGTGGGTTGGCTTTGAGTTCGGCGTCGGAGGCCGTCTGCGCTTTGCCATGGACTTTAATTTTCGGTTCGAACGCAACGTGGCGAACCGGCAGGTTGCGCGGCAGGTTGTCGGCTTCGCCTTTCACCAGCTTGCGCATGAACAGTTTGACGATACGGTCTTCCAGCGAGTGGAAGCTGATCACGACCAGACGGCCGCCCACTTCCAGGCATTCGAGCGCGGCTTCAAGACCCGCTTCCAGATCGCCCAGTTCGTTGTTGACGTGAATGCGCAGGCCCTGAAAAGCGCGGGTTGCCGGGTTCTTGCCCTTTTCCCATGCCGGGTTGGCGACTTTCAGGACTTCGGCCAGATCGGCGGTGCGCTCGAACGGCGTGATGTCACGGCGCTCGGCCACGGCACGGGCCATGCGACCAGAGAAACGTTCTTCGCCGTATTCCTTGAACACACGGGCGATTTCTTCCACCGGCGCGGTGTTGACGAACTCGGCTGCGCTGATGCCACGGGACGGATCCATGCGCATGTCCAGCGGACCGTCGTTGAGGAAGCTGAAGCCGCGCTCGGCATCATCGAGCTGCGGAGAGGACACACCCAGATCCAGCAGAATGCCGCTGACCTTGCCGACCAGGCCCTGCTCGGCAACCACCGAACCGAGCTCGGCAAAGCTGCGCTGCACAACGACAAAGCGGCCGTCTTCGGCCGCTAGCGTTTGCCCGGTGGCAATCGCTTGAGGATCCTTGTCGAATCCGATGAGCCGACCATCCGGCCCGAGCTTGCTCAGGATCAACCGGCTGTGCCCGCCGCGACCGAACGTGCCGTCCAGATAGCAGCCATCAGGACGTACGGCGAGAGCCTCGACGGCTTCGTCAAGCAGTACGGTGATGTGGTTAAAGCCGCTATCAATAGTCACAGGATCAGATCACGCAGTTCGTCAGGCATGGCGCCCGGTTGTTGTATGGCAGCCAGGTCAGCGGCAGAAACCGCGTTCCAGGCATCTTCGTCCCACAGTTGGAACTTGTTCAGTTGGCCCACCAGCATCGCGCGCTTGTCGAGCTTCGCGTATTCGCGCAGGCGCGGCGGCACCAGGAAACGACCACTGCCGTCGAGCTCAAGGTCAACGGCATTACCAATCAATAAACGTTGCAGACGACGGTTCTCTTCGCGAAGCGAAGGAAGCGCGCGCAACTTGGTTTCAATAATTTCCCACTCATCGAGCGGGTAGACACACAAACATGGATCAACGGCATCAATGGTCACGATCAACTGGCCGGAACTGCGCGAATCGAGCTCGTCACGGTACCGGCTCGGCATGGCGAGACGGCCCTTTGCATCGAGACTGATAGCGTTAGCTCCGCGAAACACGTCTGCGTTTCTCCAATTTTTATCGTTTTGAGCTCAAAAAACCCACTTCATGCCACTTTCCGCCACTTGCGCACACTATAGGAATGCGCCCACCACACCGTCAAGGCGCGGATTAAAGGAAAACCCTTACAGAACGGAGATTTAGGAGCATAAAAGGATGAGCAACGAGAATCTGGCGGATGCTTTTATCCAATAACTTGAAGCAGCACTGAAAGCTGCGCTCGAAAGTTAAAGTAATTTGTTAAGAGTAAGATTTTTTCGGTATTACAAAAGCGCTTCTGCTGTTGATTGAAGCAAGGTGGGAAATGGCTATTACAGCGTTTGCCGCTGCCGGGTTTCCAGCGCAGACCTGCTGATAATAAACAGCCCTGTCGCCTTTAATTCAAGCAGGGAAAAGAAAAAGGTGGAGAGTCGATCTGTAAGCCGGGTTCTGTCTTGAACAGTCATTCGTCTACGATGGCCATCACTGGACATCTTTAGCAACCTACCCGGTCCCAGCGCGGGCCACGCCTTGGGACCCTATTTGGTCTTGCTCCAAGTGGGGTTTACCTAGCCACGAACTGTTGCCAGACGTGCGGTGCGCTCTTACCGCACCTTTTCACCCTTACCGGCGCCGAAGCGCTTAGGCGGTTATTTTCTGTGGCACTTTCCGTAGGCTCACGCCTCCCAGGCATTACCTGGCACTTCGCCCTATGGAGCCCGGACTTTCCTCCCCCCCCTAATTTTCATAGAGGGCAGCGACTGTCCGATCGACTCTCCGCCGCGCAGGTTAACGGCAGAGCCGCCGAAGAACAAGCGCTAATAGCCCGCAAACCGGTCTGCGCGACGGGTTACGCGTCTTTTTGCTGATCCAGCGCCACCTGGTACAGCACGTTTTTGCGCTCACCGGTGATTTGCGCCGCCAAGGCCGCCGCACGCTTGAGCGGCATCTCTTCCAGCAACAGATTGAGGATGCGCATCGCCTCGCTGCTGACGGCGTCTTCGGATTCCGGCGCGGTCCAGCCCGCCACTACCACAACGCATTCGCCGCGCTGCTGATTACTGTCCGCCTCGACGAACGCCCGTAACTCGCTCAACGGCAATCCCTTGAGGGTTTCAAAAGTCTTGGTGATCTCACGAGCGAGCAATGCAGGACGATCAGCGCCGAACACCGCCTCCATATCCTGCAGGCATTCAAGAATGCGATGCGGTGCCTCGTAGAAAATCAGCGTGCGCGGTTCTTCCTTGATCGCTTCCAGGCGCGCTTTGCGCCCCACGGCCTTGGCCGGCAAAAAGCCTTCGAAGATAAAACGGTCAGACGGCAGACCGGCAGCCGACAACGCCGCGATCAAAGCGCACGCGCCTGGCACCGGCACCACATTGATCCCGGCGGCACGGGCCTGCCGTACCAAGTGATAACCGGGATCGGAAATCAGCGGCGTACCGGCATCGGAAATCAGCGCGACGTTGTCTCCTGCCAGAAGACGGGTGATGAAACGACTGCCTTCGTCCCGCTCATTGTGCTCATGACAGGCTGCCAGCGGCGTGGAAATGCCGAAGTGCTGCATCAGGCGTTGGGAGTGGCGCGTATCTTCGGCGGCGATCAGCGCCACCTCGCGCAGGATCTTCAACGCCCGGGCGCTGATGTCATCCAGGTTGCCGATGGGCGTCGCCACCACATAAAGCGAGCCCGCAGCGGAATTCAAAGGACCTGGAGCAGTCAAAGCGCACACCTCATGATCGGTAAAAGCCGCCATTGTAGCGCGTCGTGCGCCGGACGATGCGTCCGGGTCGGACACGGTTTGTCGCACCATTGTGAGGCTGCGCACTCTTTGTATCAGCTAAATTGACGGTTTCACGCCAGTAACATCGCGCCCCGGCCAGTGCTTGGGTACAATTCGACGCTAATTTGATCGAGTATCAGGAACACTTACATGATCGCTTGCCTGCGGCTGTTCACTGCCCTCTGCCTCGCTGCCTTGTTGGCGGCTTGCGCCAGCTCCCCTTCCTCCAGCCTTGGCGAACTTCCACGGACCCCGGATGCCACCATCGAGCAACTGCTCGAACAGGCTGCCCAGGCCAAATCGCCGGACAAGGCTGCGCTGCTGCGCCTGAGTGCGGCAGACATGGCGTACCGCCAAGGCAATGCCGGACAGTCCGCGCAAATCCTGCAGCAAGTGCCGATGGAACAACTCCAGCCGGGCCAGCAGGCATTCGCCAGCACCCTGTCTGCTGAACTGGCCATGACCCGCAATCAGCCGAAAGCCGCGCTGACCGCCTTGAGCCATCCAAGCCTGCAACGCCTGAGCGAAATGTCCGTACCGCTGCAAGTTCGCGCCGGCACCGTTCACGCTCGTGCCCTTGAAGCCGACGGCCAGACCTTGGCCGCCGCCCGCGAACGCATCTTCATCGCGCCGATGCTGGAAGGCGAAGCCGCCAGCAAGAACCATGAAGCGATCTGGTCCCTGATTGCATCGCTGCCGGCCGATCAACTGCAAGCGAACACCACCGATGACCTCGGCGGCTGGATGAGCCTGGCCCTGGCCGTGAAAACCGCCGGCACCCTGGAACAGCAGCAAGCCGCCATCGACAACTGGCGCAACCAGCATCCAAAGCACCCGGCCGCGATCAACCTGCCGCTGCCCCTGACCAAACTCAAGGAGCTGGCCAGCCAGCCACTGAGCAAGATCGCCCTGCTGTTGCCACAGGACGGCCAACTGGCCTCGGTCGGCAAGGCCCTGCGTGACGGTTTCATGGCCGCGCACTATCAGGCTCAGCAAGCCGGCCAGAAACCACCGGCCATCGAGTTCTATGACAGCTCGAAACTGACCAACCTCGACGAGTTCTACCGCAAGGCCCAGGCCGATGGCGTGCAACTGGTCGTCGGCCCGCTGGAGAAGCCGCTGGTCAAACAGCTGAGCACTCGCCCGCAATTGCCGATCACCACCCTCGCCCTGAACTACAGCGAAGGCGATCAAGGCCCGGCGCAGCTGTTCCAGTTCGGCCTGGCTGCTGAAGACGAAGCCCGCGAAGTCTCCCGCCGCGCCCGTGCCGATGGCCTGCACCGCGCCGCCATCATGGTGCCGAAAGGCGAATGGGGCGACCGCGTCCTGCGCGCCTTCAGCCAGGACTGGCAAGCGAATGGCGGCAGCATCGTCGCCACCGAACGCGTTGACCAGCCAATACAACTGGCCCAGCAAATCGCCGACATGTTCCAACTGCGTCAGAGCGAAGCCCGTGCCAAGAGTCTGCAGAACGCCGTCGGCACCAACGTTGCCGCTCAACCTTCGCGTCGCCAGGACATCGAATTCATCTTCCTTGCCGCCACTCCGCAGCAGGCGCAGCAGATCAAGCCTACCCTGAACTTCCAGTACGCCGGTGACGTGCCGGTCTACGCGACCTCCCACGTGTTCAGCGCCAGCGGAGACGTGAACCAGTACAACGACATGAACGGCGTGCGCTTCTGCGAAACCCCGTGGCTGCTGGAAACCAGCGATCCGCTGCGTCAGCAGGTCACCGCGCAATGGCCGCAAGCTGCCGGCAGCCTCGGCCGCCTGTACGCGATGGGCGTTGATGCCTATCGTCTGGCGCCACGACTGGATCAGCTCAAGGCACTGCCGGACAGCCGTATCGAAGGTCAGTCGGGCAGCCTGGGCATGACCCAGTCCCAACGGGTCGTACGTCAGTTGCCATGGGCGCAGTTCGTCAGCGGTCAGATCCAGCGCCTGCCGGACACTCCACGCTGATGCCCGACAGGTCACACCTGCAAAGCGGCAAGGATGCCGAGCGCCAGGCGCTCGAGCATCTGCAACACCAGGGGCTGCGCCTGCTGGCGCAGAACTGGTTATGCAAACGCGGTGAGCTTGATCTGGTCATGCTTGATGGCGATACAGTAGTATTCGTCGAAGTCCGTTACCGAAAGAACACTCAATGGGGTGGCGCACTCGACAGCATCGATGAGCGCAAACGGCAGAAACTGATTTTCGCCGCACAGTATTTTCTTCAGCGCGAGTCGCGTTGGGCCAACTCCCCCTGCCGCTTCGACGTGGTGGCCATCGACAGCCACCAGGGTCAGCTGAACTGGTTGCAGAATGCGTTCGACAGTTGACCGCCTGCTCCGACCCGGACACTTTCACTCAACATTTTTGCTCTTTGCTTTGCGGGCTGCACATTCACGTGCCGGACAGCCGCGCTAATTAAGGTCACACAGATGGACATGCAATCCCGAATTCGCCAGCTTTTCCAGGCCAGCATCGACACCAAGCAACAGGCGATGGACGTACTTGCACCGCACATCGAGCAAGCCAGCCAGGTGATGGTCAACGCCCTGCTCAACGAGGGGAAAATGCTCTCATGCGGCAACGGCGGCTCGGCCGGCGATGCCCAGCACTTCTCCTCGGAACTGCTCAACCGTTTCGAGCGTGAGCGCCCTAGCCTGCCGGCGATCGCGCTGACCACCGACAGCTCGACCATCACCTCGATCGCCAACGACTACAGCTATAACGAAGTGTTCTCCAAGCAGATCCGCGCACTCGGCCAGCCGGGTGACGTGCTGCTGGCAATTTCGACCAGCGGCAACTCGGCGAACATTATTCAGGCGATCCAGGCCGCACATGATCGCGAAATGATTGTCGTAGCATTGACCGGACGCGATGGCGGCGGCATGGCTTCGCTGCTGCTGCCCGAAGACGTCGAGATTCGCGTACCGGCCAACGTCACCGCACGTATTCAGGAAGTCCACTTGCTGGCGATCCATTGCCTTTGTGATCTGATCGACAGCCAACTGTTCGGGAGTGAAGAATGACCCCTAATCGCCTTGGCCTTCTGGCCTTGACCCTGTGCCTCGGCATCAGCGGCTGCACCTCTGTGGTGAATGCCAGCCGTGAAGCGCCGATCGAAGACGACCGCGGCACCCGCACTTTCGGCAGCAAGATCGATGACTCGCTGATCGAAACCAAAGTCGGCGTTAACGTGGCCAAGGCCGATCCGGCCCTGGACAACGACTCGCACATCGTCGTCACCAGCTTCAACGGCGTCGTTTTGCTGGCTGGCCAGACCCCGCGCGCAGACCTCAAGGAAAAGGCCGAACAGGCCGCCGCCAACGTTCAGCGCGTGAAAAAGGTCCATAACGAACTGCAAGTGCTGCAGCCCTCCTCCCTGCTGGCCCGCCAGAACGATGCCTGGCTGACCACCAAGATCAAGACCCAGATGCTCACCGACGCCAGCATTCCCGGCTCGCGGATCAAGGTCGTGACCGAGAACGGCATCGTCTACCTGCTGGGCCTGCTGACCAAACAGGAAGCCGCCCAGGCGACCAACCTGGTGCAAGGTGTTTCCGGCGTACAGAAGATTGTGAAGTTGTTCGAATACATCGACTGATTCGCAACTCGCAGGCAAAAAAAAGGCGATCCAACCGGATCGCCTTTTTTATTACTTCACCACTTTCAGGCTTGGCCGGCCGCTTGGGCGCGGCGGCTCGCTGTCCGGTGGCGGAACGTCGTCGTCATGCTCGATCTCGTCCTCGTCATCCATCGGTGACTCGAGATCGAACACCATGCCCTGACCGTTTTCCCGGGCGTAGATGCCCAGGATTGCAGCAATCGGCACGTACAGACTGTGCGGGACACCACCGAAACGACCTTCGAAGGTCACAACGTCGTTGTCCATGTGCAAGTGCCGTACGGCACTCGGCGAAATGTTCAGGACAATCTGCCCGTCGCTGGCAAATCCCTGTGGCACCTGCACCGCCGGGTACTCGGAATTGACCAGCATGTGCGGGGTGCAATCGTTATCTACAATCCACTCGTAGAGCGCGCGGACCAGATAAGGTCGACTGGAGTTCATAGCGGCTCCTTAAGCCTTAGCGCATGTCGCGTTCGACACCAGACAGACTCGCCTGGAATGCCTCACGCGCAAATTGACGCTCCATATAATCAAGCAGCGGCTTGGCCGGCCGCGGCAGTTCTATACCCAGAATCGGCAAACGCCAGAGTATTGGCAATAGGCAGCAATCCACCAGACTTTGTTCCTCACTGAGGAAAAACGGCTTGTCGGCAAACAGCGGCGACACGCCGGTCAGGCTTTCACGCAATTCCTTGCGCGCCACGGCACGGGCCGCTTCCTTGGTGCGCGAATCCAGAATCAGATCCACCAGACCACACCAATCGCGCTGAATACGATGAATCAGCAGACGGCTGTTGGCACGCGCCACCGGGTACACAGGCATCAACGGTGGATGCGGGTAACGCTCATCCAGATACTCCATCACCACGGTCGACTCCCACAACGCCAGGTCACGATCGACCAGCGTGGGCAGACTGCCGTAAGGGTTCACTTCAATCAGTTTAGGCGGCTGACGACCAGCCTCCACAAAAATGATTTCGGCGCTGACACCCTTCTCTGCAAGCACGATGCGCACTCGGTGGGAATAGTGGTCGGCGGGGTCGGAGTAACAGGCCAACCGATTGGTCACGCCCATGGCGATCCTCCTCGCTTGTTGAAATAGTCGGAGCCGGAAAAACGCGCGCGCCCAGAGGGCGCCTCCCGCAACGGCTGGCGAACCAGGCGTTGCGTTTTCAGAGGCGCCCTTGGGCGCGCGCGATTAACAGCAATTGCTTGAAGCGTATCAGTGCACGTCTTTCCAGTATTCACGCTTGAGCAGGTAGGCGAACACAAAGAAGAACGCCAGGTACAGCAAGACGTAAGTACCGATGCGCTGATGTTGCAGCTTAACCGGGTTAGCCGAGTAAGCCAGGAAGGTTACCAGATTCTTGACCTTCTCATCGAACTGCTCTTCGTTGAGGGTTCCGGTTTTCGGCACGATGGTCAACTGATCGCACGCTTCATGAGTCAAAGGCGTACCGGTCAGCGGGTCATATTGCTTCTTGCCGTCTTCGACGATCTGTACCTGTTTGCAACCTACGACCTGACGACCTTGCAGGCCGACCAGCACGTTAGGCATGCCGACGTTCGGGAAGACCTTGTTGTTCACGCCCCATGGACGTGCAGGATCTTCGTAGAACGACTTGAGGTAACCGTAGAGCCAGTCGGTGCCGCGAACACGAGCCACCAGCGTAAGGTCCGGCGGCGCGGCGCCGAACCAGGTCTTGGCGTCGGCCGGTTGCATGCCGATGTTCATGTGATCGCCGATCTTGGCACCGGTGAACACCAGCTTCTCCAGCATCATTTCGTGCGGAACGCCGAGGTCATCGGCGACACGCTCGTAACGCTGAAACTTGGCACTGTGGCAACCCATGCAATAGTTGGCGAAGGTACGCGCGCCATCCTGCAAGGCAGCCTTGTCGGAAACGTCGATGTCGACCTTTTCCAGTTCCGGACCACCGTGTTCGGCCGCGAAAGACAGCACTGGCAGAGCAGCAAAAATCAGAGCAAAAAATAACTTTTTCATCAGCCAGTCACCCTTTCCGGAACCGGTTTGGTCTTCTCGAGCCTGGTGTAGAACGGCATCAGAATGAAGTAGGCGAAGTACAGGAAGGTGCAGACCTGCGACAGCAGCGTACGGCCTGGCGTCGGGGCCAGAACGCCCAGAACGCCGAGGATCACGAACGAAATGCAGAACACCACCAGCCAGATCTTGCTCATCCAGCCTTTATAGCGCATCGACTTGACCGGGCTGCGGTCCAGCCATGGCAGGACGAACAGCACCGCAATCGCGGCACCCATGGCGATAACGCCCATGAGCTTGTCAGGGACCGCCCGCAAGATTGCGTAGAACGGTGTGAAGTACCAGACCGGTGCAATGTGCTCTGGCGTCTTGAACGGGTTGGCCTGCTCGAAGTTAGGCTTTTCGAGGAAGTAACCGCCCATTTCCGGGAAGAAGAACACAATGAAGCAGAAGATAAACAGGAACACCACGACACCGACGATATCTTTCACGGTGTAATAAGGATGGAAGGCAATGCCGTCCAGCGGGATACCGTTTTCGTCTTTGTGCTTCTTGATGTCCACGCCGTCCGGGTTGTTCGAACCGACCTCGTGCAGCGCCAGGATGTGCAGCACCACCAGACCGAGAATCACAATCGGCAGCGCAACCACGTGCAGAGCGAAGAAGCGGTTCAGGGTGATCCCGGAAATCAGGTAGTCACCACGGATCCACTGGGTCAGGTCGTTGCCGATGACCGGGATCGCACCGAACAGCGAAATGATCACCTGGGCACCCCAGTAGGACATCTGGCCCCAGGGCAGCAGGTAACCCATGAAGGCTTCGGCCATCAGCGCCAGGTAGATCAACATACCGAAGACCCACACCAGCTCACGCGGTTTCTGGTACGAACCGTAGAGCAGGCCACGGAACATGTGCAGATAGACCACGATGAAGAACGCCGAAGCGCCGGTGGAGTGCAGCAGGCGCAGGATCGAACCGTACTCGACGTCGCGCATGATGTATTCGACGGAAGCGAACGCTTCTTCCGCCGACGGGGTGTAGCTCATCGTCAGCCAGACGCCGGTGACGATCTGGTTGACCAGAACGAGCAGCGCCAGCGAGCCGAAGAAGTAGAAGAAGTTGAAGTTTTTTGGAGCGTAATACTTGCTGAGATGGTCTTCCCACATTTTGGTGGCGGGGAAGCGTGCATCAACCCAATCCATGAACTTGCTCATCACGCTTTCTCCGTATCGACGCCAATGACAATCAGGTCATCGGTCTCATAGGAATGCGGGGGTACTGGCAGGTTCAAAGGCGCAGGTTGCGACTTGTAGACGCGGCCAGCCAGATCGTAGTGGGAACCGTGGCAAGGGCAGAAATAACCGCCTACCCAGTCTTTGCCCAGATCCGCGGGTGCCACTTCGGGACGGAAGGTCGGCGAGCAACCCAGGTGAGTGCAGATCCCGATCAGCAGCAGGATTTCCGGCTTGATCGAACGCACTTCAGGGTCGACATAAGTGGGTTGCGTGGAGTTTTTGGAGGTCGGATCGGAGAGTTGGCCTTCGATCTTTTTGAGATTCCCCAGGATTTCCTCGGTACGGCGGACAATGAACACCGGCTGGCCGCGCCATTCAGCAATCATCTGCTGTCCTGGCTCGATTTTGCTGACATTCACTTTCACCGGTGCTCCGGCAGCCTTCGCCTTGGCACTGGGAAACCATGACCCCACGAACGGGACCGCAGCCCCCACCGCTCCTGCAGCACCCACCACGGATGTGGCTGCTACCAAGAAGCGACGCCGGCCTGCATTCACGCCGTCATTGCTCATTCAGTCCTCTCCCATCAGCTTTGTGGCCTGTTAAATCAGGCGTCTACTAAATTGAAACTATGTACTTATAAAAATTTTGCCGAATGGTAATGAAAACCCCCAATTCTGACAAGGTAATTACCCGGAGGGCTGGCCCTCAAGCCTTGTAGTATAGGGGGTCTACGAATATGGCAAGTTGTCACAGCGCAATTATTCAAGAAATCGCACGCATAAAAAAACGCCCGGTTCCGTGAGGAATCGGGCGTTCTTTTTGAACGTGGAAGCGAAATTAACGCTTCGAGTACTGCGGACGCTTACGCGCTTTACGCAGACCAACTTTCTTACGTTCAACTTCACGAGCGTCGCGAGTAACGAAGCCAGCTTTGCGCAGAGCGCCACGCAGGGTTTCGTCGTAGTCCATCAGAGCGCGAGTGATGCCGTGGCGGATTGCGCCAGCCTGACCACTTACACCACCACCGATGACGGTGACGTAGATGTCGAACTTCTCGACAGTCTCAGTCAGTTCCAGCGGCTGACGAACTACCATGCGGGCAGTTTCGCGACCGAAGAACGTGTCCAGGGAGCGGTTGTTGATGGAGATGTTACCAGTACCCGGACGCAGGAAAACGCGTGCGGTTGCGGTCTTGCGACGGCCAGTGCCGTAATTTTGAGTCGCCGACATAATGAACTATTCCGTTAAATCTTCAGTTCTTGGGGCTGCTGAGCAGTATGAGGGTGTGCAGCGCCCGCATAGACTTTCAGCTTACGGTACATGTCGCGACCCAGTGGGTTTTTAGGCAGCATGCCTTTAACCGCGGTCTCGATCACGCGCTCAGGGGCCTTGGCGATCAGCTTTTCAAAGTTGATCGACTTGATGCCGCCCGGGAAACCGGAGTGGGAGTAGTACATTTTGTCAGTGGTTTTAGCGCCGGTAACACGGATCTGCTCAGCGTTGATTACGACGATGTAGTCGCCGGTGTCAACGTGAGGAGTGTACTCAGGCTTGTGCTTGCCACGCAGACGGCTCGCGATTTCGGTGGCCAGACGACCCAGGGTCTGACCAGCAGCGTCGACGACAAACCAGTCGCGCTTTACTGTTTCCGGTTTAGCAGTAAAAGTTTTCATTCTTTATAGCCTCAGGGGCCGCCTGTAAATAAGACGGCGGATCTTACTGAATAGTGCGTACTTTGACAAGTCAAAGGCAGCCGGATACAGACGCTTTCGGGGGCTCGGGTCGGCGCGTCCGTTCAACGGCAAGATTCTTCGGCGGCGGGGCATCACTTCCACTGCAGAAAGAGGTCGGCAATTATGCAGATTGCGAAAAAAATTTCAACCTGCTTTTATGCTTGTTTTGCCCAAGGAGCACCCGATGGACTATCGCCAGCTAGGCCGTACCGACCTGAACGTGAGTGCAATCTGCCTCGGAACCATGACCTGGGGCGAGCAGAACACTGAAGCTGAAGCCTTCGCCCAGATCGAACGGGCAAAAGAGGCCGGGATCAATTTCCTCGACACCGCCGAGATGTACCCGGTGCCACCGAAAGCCGAAACCTACGCCACCACCGAGCGCTACATCGGCAATTACTTCAAGAGCCGCGGCGACCGCGCCGACTGGATCCTCGCCAGCAAGATCGCCGGCCCCGGCAACACCATCGACTACATCCGCGACAAGAATCTGCGCCACAACCGCCAGCACATCACCGAAGCCGTGAACGCCAGCCTCCAGCGCCTGCAAACCGACTACATCGATCTGTATCAATTGCACTGGCCGGAGCGCAGCACCAACTTTTTCGGACAACTGGGCTACAAGCACCAGACCGAAGCCAACCTGACGCCGCTGGAAGACACCCTCGAAGCACTCGATGAGCAGGTGAAGGCCGGCAAGATCCGCCACATCGGCCTGTCCAATGAAACGCCGTGGGGCACCATGCGTTTTCTCGCTCTGGCCGAAGCCCGGGGCTGGCCGCGCGCAGTGTCGATCCAGAACCCGTACAACCTGCTCAACCGCAGCTTCGAGATCGGCCTGGCGGAAATCGCCATCCGCGAACAGTGCGGCCTGCTCGCCTATTCGCCGCTGGCGTTCGGTTTCCTGTCGGGCAAGTACGAAGGTGGGGCGCGTCCGCCGAAAGGCCGCCTGAGCCTCTACAGCCGCTTCAGCCGCTATTTCAACCCGCAATCGGAAGCGGCGTGCAGCCGTTATGTGGCACTGGCTCGGGAACACGGTCTGGATCCGGCGCAAATGGCCCTGGCGTTCGTGAACCAGCAACCGTTCGTCACCAGCAACATCATCGGGGCGACGACGCTGGAGCAACTGGACAGCAACATCGCCAGCTACGAGCTGAAACTGTCGAAGGAAGTGCTGGAAGGGATCGAAGCCATTCACAAGGATCATCCGAACCCGGCGCCTTGATCCAAGACGAAGATCGCTCCCACGCTCAGCGTGGGAGCGATCACACTGCATTACAGCGACCGCGCAATGATCTCCTTCATGATTTCATTGGTGCCGGCATAGATCCGCTGCACCCGCGCATCCGCCCAGGCCCGGGCCACCGGGTATTCCCACATGAAACCGTAACCGCCATGCAGTTGCACGCACTCGTCGAGCACCTTGCATTGCAGATCGGTGCCCCAATACTTCGCCATCGCCGCCGTCGGCACGTCAAGTTTGCCTTGCAGATGTAATTCGAGACAGCGGTCGACGAACACCCGGCCGATCTGAATCTCGGTGGCCATTTCCGCCAGTTTGAAGCGGGTATTCTGGAAGTCGGCAATCGACTTGCCGAACGCCTTGCGCTCGCGGGTGTAATCCAGCGTCCATTGCAGCGCCGCCTCGGCTGAAGCCAGACCGCCAATCGCCACAGTCAGACGCTCCTGCGGCAGCTCCTGCATCAGATAGGCAAATCCCGCCCCGGCCTGACCCAGCAGGTTTTCCTTCGGCACGCGCACGTCCTGGAAGAACAATTCCGACGTGTCCTGAGCCTTCATTCCGACCTTCTCCAGGCGCTTGCCCTTGTCGAAGCCCGGGGTGTTCGCCTCCACCAGAAACAGGCTGGTGCCCTTGGCGCCGGCCTTGGGATCGGTCTTGGCGACGACGATCACCAGATCCGCCAGGAAGCCATTGGTGATAAAGGTTTTCGAACCGTTGATCACATACTCGTCACCATCCAGCACCGCCGTGGTCTTGACCCCTTGCAGGTCGGAGCCGGCGCCCGGCTCGGTCATGGCGATCGCGGTGACCATCTCGCCGGACACCAGTTTCGGCAGGTACTTCTGCTTCAGCGCCTCGCTGCCGTAATGCAGGATGTACGGCGCAACGATGTCCGAATGCAGTGAGAAGCCAATGCCGGTCAGACCCAGCCGCCCCACTTCCTCGATGACAACCGCGCTGTAAAGAAAATCTGCGCCCAACCCGCCGTATTCCTCCGGCAGGTGCGAACAGAGCATCCCCGCCTCCCCCGCCTTGTTCCACAGTTTGCGGTCGATGTAGCCTTGTTTTTCCCATTGCCCATGGAACGGCACGGCCTCTTTTTCGAGGAATGTTCGTACGCTGTCGCGGAACAATTCGTGCTCGGAGCTGAACAAGGTTCTGGGAATCATGCGTCACCTTTTCTTTATTGTTTGAGGGATCAGACCTTCAGAGACTAAGCCTCGCTTCCGATACAGGACACTGGACACATCCGACAAAAAATAAGACGATCCAGCCGTCTGGTGACCACTTTCCCTTATAAAAACAAAAGTTGAATTATGTCCAAGCAAGTCTCCACGCCCTTGCGGCGCGTCAGCATCCTGGCGATCGACCGGGTTTTCGCTTCCACCCTCATGCAGGCCAAGGATTTCTTCCACCTGGCCAGCCTGCGTTACGGCAAACAACTGGGCCACGGCCTGACTCCGGCGTTCGAAACCCGCCTGGTCAGCCCCGACGGCAAACCAGTGAACAGCTTCAGTGACGTGATCATGCCGGTGGACGGCGGCCTGGAAAACGCCGACGTCATCATCCTTCCGGCCTTCTGGGACGATTTCGATACCCTGTGCCAGCGTTATCCCCAGATCCTGCCGTGGCTGCGCGAACAGCATGCCCGGGGCGCCGTGCTCTGCGGCGAGGCCACCGGTGTGTTCTGGCTGGCCGAAGCCGGGTTGCTCAACGGCAAGGAAGCGACCACGTACTGGCGCTTTTTCAATGCCTTCGCCGAGCGTTTTCCGCAGGTCTATCTCAATCAGGACAAGCACCTGACCGACGCCGATAACCTGTATTGCGCCGGCGGCACCACCTCGGCCTGCGATCTCTACATTTACCTGATCGAGCGCTTCTGCGGCGCCAATGTGGCCCAGGCAGTAGCTCGCGACATTCTCTATGAAGTGCAGCGCAGTTATGCACCGGGCCGCATTGGTTTCGGCGGACAGAAGCTGCATCAGGATGTGATCATCCTGCAGATCCAGCACTGGCTCGAAGAGCATTTCGCCGACAAGTTCCGCTTCGAAGACGTGGCACGCGAGCACGGCATGAGCATCCGCAACTTCATGCGCCGCTTCCAGACCGCCACCGGTGACAAGCCGCTGCACTATTTGCAACGGCTGCGCATCGAGACCGCCAAGGGCTTGCTCTCCGGCAGTCGCAAGAGCATCAAGACCATCAGCTACGAAGTCGGCTACGACGATGCGAGCTTCTTCGCACGGCTGTTCCGCCAGCACACCGAACTGTCGCCGAACCAGTACCGACAGCAGTTCCAGCAAGCTGCCTGACGATTCGACCAGACACAAAAAAGGGCCTGCATCTGCAGGCCCTTTTTGTTTGCCGAATCCGCTTAAGGTTTGTGTGCCCGCGACAGGAATTCGTGGGATTGCATCTCCAGCAGACGGCTGAGGGTGCGCTGGAATTCGAACGTCAGACGTCCGCCGGTGTACAGGTCTTTCAACTCGACTTCGGCAGAAATGATCAGTTTGACGTTACGGTCGTAGAACTCGTCGACCATGTTGATGAAGCGTCGGGCAATGTCGTCAGTGGTGACGCTCATCTGCTCCACGCCACTGAGCAGCACGGCGTGGAAGATCTTGCCCAGCTCGATGTAGTCGTTCTGGCTGCGCGGGCCGTCGCACAGTTCGCGGAAGTCGAACCAGGCCACGTCGTCGCAAGTGCGCAGGGCACGGATTTCGCGGTTCTCGATGATCAGCACATCGTTTTCCACTGCCGCCGTACATTCCGGAGTCAGTGCCTTGAAGCTCTTGCGCAGGCTTTCGTGAGCAGCTTCGTCGAGCGGGAAGTGGAAGAGTTCCGCTTGTTCGAGATGGCGCAGACGGTAGTCGACGCCGCTGTCGACGTTGACGATTTCGGTGTTCTGCTTGATCAGCGCGATGGCCGGCAGGAAGCGCGCGCGTTGCAGGCCGTCCTTGTACAGGCCGTCCGGCACGATGTTCGAAGTGGCGACCAGGGTCACGCCGTTCTTGAACAGTTCTTCCATCAGCGTGCCGAGGATCATGGCGTCGGTGATGTCGGAGACGAAGAATTCATCGAAGCAGATGACCCGTGATTCGGTCGCGAAGCGCTTGGCGATGATGGTCAGCGGGTTTTTCTCGCCGCCGAGGGTTTTCATCTCTTCGTGCACGCGCTTCATGAAGCGGTGGAAGTGGGTACGGGTCTTTTCCTTGAATGGCAGCGCTTCGAAGAAGGTGTCCACCAGGTAAGTCTTGCCGCGACCCACGCCGCCCCAGAAATACAGACCCTTGACCGGCGTCTGATCCTTTTTGCCAAACAGCTTGCCCAGCAAACCCGGCTTGTTCTGCTCGGCCGCGATCAGATCGTCGTACAGGCGTTGCAGATGACGCACGGCAGTTTCCTGCGCCGCATCATGGAAGAAGTCCGGGCGTTTCAGATCAGCTTGATATCGTTCTAGGGGCGTCATAATTCGTTAGCAAGGCAACAAAAACGGGCCGTCACTGTAGCGATGGCCCGTGGGAATGGCAATCGGCCCTTGGTCGGGCCGGCCCGTTGATTATTCCTGAACCGGTGTCAGAGCGATCCGCAACGCCTCGACAGCCGCATCCCGCGCAGCCACGTCGGCGAACGCCGGGCTGTCGCCGACGCACTCGCCTTCCAGCCAGACACTGAAGCTCAGGTCTTCGCTACGTACATCCAGCGCCTGACCCGATTGCAGCTGCTTGGTCACCTGACCGGCGGTTTTACCGTCGGCGAAGTTGCGCGACAGCAGCAGTTGCTCGCCGTCAGCCGCCAGCAGACGGAAACGGAAGCTGCCGTCGTCTTCACGGAAGCTGACGAAACGTGCGGCTTTCGCGGCTTTCTTCTTGGTGGTCGCGGCCACCTGAACCTGATTGACGAAGGAGCGCAGGCCGACCGCTTCGCGCAGCTCGTTGAGGAACGGCGTCGCCACCGCACGGGCCTTTTTGGCGCCGTGTTGCAGGATGTCTTCCAGATCTGCCGGACGTTCGATCAACTGGTGATAACGCTCGCGGGATTCGCCCAGCTCGTTGTCGAGCAACTGGAACAGACGGTTC
The DNA here is from genome assembly GCF_002112915.1 of Pseudomonas sp. B34(2017). Classification (NCBI taxonomy): domain Bacteria; kingdom Pseudomonadati; phylum Pseudomonadota; class Gammaproteobacteria; order Pseudomonadales; family Pseudomonadaceae; genus Pseudomonas; species Pseudomonas sp. B34(2017). Next base: position 121,263 of record NZ_NEJA01000010.1, read on the forward strand.
TTCGCCTCGCCCCAACCCAGACCGCCCAGCAGCTCGCTGCGGAACTCGTCAGCCTGCGCCGGTGTGGCGAACGCCTGGAACAGGGTGAACAGGTGCGAGTTGTCCGGATCTTTCGCTTCGCCTGGCGCACGGGAGTCGGTAACGATCCGTGAAATCGCGTCCTTCATGTCCTTGGCGCTGGTGAACAGCGGGATGGTGTTGTCGTAGCTCTTGGACATCTTGCGACCGTCCAGGCCCGGCAACGTGGCCACGCTTTCCTCGATCAGCGCTTCGGGCATGGTGAAGAACTCCTTGCCCTGGCCGAACAGGTGGTTGAAGCGCTGGCCGATGTCACGGGCCATTTCCACGTGCTGGATCTGATCGCGACCGACCGGCACCTTGTGCGCGTTGAACATCAGAATGTCCGCTGCCATCAGTACCGGATAGCTGTACAAACCCATCGTGATGCCGGCATCCGGGTCTTCGCCGGTCTCGACATTCTTGTCCACCGAAGCCTTGTAAGCATGGGCGCGGTTGAGCAGGCCCTTGGCGGCGACGCAGGTCAGCAGCCAGGTCAGCTCGGGGATTTCCGGGATGTCGGACTGACGGTAGAAGGTCACGCGATCCACATCCAGGCCACCGGCCAGCCAGGTCGCGGCGATTTCCAGACGCGAGCGCTGGATGCGCAGCGGGTCATCGCACTTGATCAGGGCGTGATAGTCGGCCAGGAAGTAGAACGAATCGGCATTACTGTCGCGGCTGGCGAGAATCGCCGGGCGGATGGCGCCGGCGTAGTTGCCCAGGTGCGGGGTGCCGGTGGTGGTGATGCCGGTGAGGATGCGGGTACGGTTCGTCATGGGTAATCGCTTGTCAGACTGCAATCAATTCGAGAGACGCGGCAGGATCAGATCCTTGAGATCGGTCAGCTTGCCATGAAAAAAGTGTCCGCATTCTGCCACTTTCAGTAGCTCATGGGGGCGTTGGAGTTTGTCAGACCAGTCGTAGACCAGCTGCGGATCGATCACTTCGTCGGTTTCCGGCTGGATCACGGTCAACTCGCCCTGCTGCGGCAGTTGATCCTGCTCGCTCAGGCGCATCACCGCCGGCGCGACCATGAACAGATGCTTGAGCTGAATGCCTTGGGCTTCGAGACGGCCGCCGAGACTTGCTGCAACAAATCCGCCGAAGGAGAAACCGAACAGGGTCAGCGGCAGATCCGGATGCTTTTCCAGCAACCAGGTGGCAGCGGCCTGGGCGTCGTCGACCTCACCAGTGCCCATGTCATGGGAACCTTCGCTGGCTCCGACGCCGCGATAGTTGAAGCGCAAGGTGATCAGGCCGGCGTCGCGTGCGGTGCGCTGCAGGGTCGAGACGACCTTGTTGAGCATGGTGCCGCCCTGCACCGGGTTGGGGTGGCAGATCAACGCGATGCCGCGTGGCTGCTCGTTGTCGAGGTAAAGGCTCTCAAGTTGACCCACCGGGCCATCAATCACTACAGGGGTTTCACGCATCAGCAAGGAAGGAACTCCGTGACCTCGGATCGGGTCGACTCGTCTAGCAAATTGTCTGTGCCAGTCTATTGCGAGTGAATCGCGGTATACAGCGCAGGTTCGAGCCGTTAACGTAAAGCAAAGCCGTTTATAGAGGAAGGACTCGTGGAACACTCGCTCTTAGTTTGGTTGTTACCGACTCTTGCCCTGGTTGTGGGTGTCGCCATTGGTTTCCTGATCGCTCGCGTTGCGCCGAACGCCGCGCCAAGCCGCACGCAGCGTCAACTGGATGATATTCAGGAACGTTTCGACAGTTATCAGAACGAAGTGGTAACCCACTTCAACAGCACCGCCAATCTGGTCAAGAAACTGACCCAGAGCTATCAGGAAGTGCAGGATCACCTCGCCGAGGGCGCCAACCGCCTGGCCCTGGACGAGCAGACTCGTCAGCGTCTGCTGGCCTCGCTGCATTCCGAAGCAGCACAGGCTCCACGGGAACGCCTGACGCCACCACGGGATCAGGAACCGCCGCGTGACTACGCGCCGAAGACCCCGAACTCGCCGGGCATGCTCGACGAGCATTACGGCCTGAAGAAGTAATCAGCCTTCGCGCCAGCAAAAAGCCCCCGGACAATCACTTGTCCGGGGGCTTTTTTGTACCTGACGGTTACGGGTACTGCTGAACCGTGCCCGGTTGTTGCTGACCACCGTACTGCTGGCCCGGGATCGCCTTGAGGTTGACCTCGACGCGGCGGTTCTGCGCCCGGCCGTTGACGTCACCGTTGCTGGCGATCGGATTATCCGGACCGGCACCGCGGGCACTCAGGTTGGCACCGCTGACGCCTTGCGAAGTCAGGTAGGTGGCCACGCTCTGCGCACGACGCTGGGACAGGTCCATGTTGTGCTGACGGCTGCCGGTGCTGTCGGTGTAGCCGACGATTTCGATCTGGTTCTGGTTGAACTCTTTGAGCGAGTTGGCCAGGTTGTTCAGCGGCTGATAGAAGCTGGAAGCGATGTTCGCCGAATCGGTGGCGAACGTGATGTTGCCCGGCATGATCAGCTTGATCTGGTCGCCCTGACGCTGCACTTCAACCCCGGTATTGGCCATGCTGGCGCGCAGTTTTTTCTCCTGCTGGTCGGCGTAGTAGCCGTAACCGGCGGCCGAGGCACCGACCACGGCCGCGCCAATCAGCGCACCCTTGCCGCGGTTGTTGTGGTCGATGGCGGCACCGGCCAGCGCGCCGGCCAAAGCACCGAGGCCACCGTATTTGGCGGTTTTGCTCATGCCCTGGGAGCCACCGTCGGCCTGACCCTGATTGTCATACGGGTTGGGCGAGGCGCAGCCGGACAAAACGGCCACGGCAGTAGCGACAATAATCAAACGACGCGTGGTGAACATGGAGTGCTCCTACATTTTGCATTCTGTGGTGCAGCGGACATTGGCAACTGGCCCGTGCGGGCGTTGGATCATGACAATGCACAAAAATTCCACTGGGCACCCGTGACAAAATGTTTAGGCACGCACAAACGGGTTCTCGCGCATTTCATCCCCCAGACGCGTATCCGGACCATGCCCGGCCACAACGGTCGCGTCTTCATCCAGGGTATACAGCCGCTGCTTGATCGATCGCACGATGGTCGCCTGATCGCCGCCCCACAAATCCGTGCGCCCTACTCCGCGACGAAACAACGTGTCGCCGGCTATCAACAGCTTAGCCTCGGAAAACCAGAAGCTCATGGAACCTGGCGTATGCCCCGGTGTGTGCAGCGCCACGCCACAGCCGCAGGCCAGCTCCTCGTCGTCGCTCAACCAGCGATCCGGTGACGGCACCGGGGTGTAGGGCACGCCGAACATCTGGCATTGCATCTCGAGGTTGTCCCACAGGAACTGATCCTCTTTGTGCAGGTGCAAGGTCGCGCCGGTCTTTTCTTTCATTTGCCCGGACGCCAGGAAGTGATCGAGGTGCGCGTGGGTGTGGATGATGCTGACCACTTTCAGGCCCAGAGCATCGAGCCGGGCCATGATCAGGTCAGGGTTGCCGCCCGGGTCGACGACGATGGCTTTTTTGGTAACTGGGTCGCCGATGATCGTGCAGTTGCACTGGAGCGGGCCGACGGGGAAGGTTTCGCGGATGAGCGCGGGATTTGCAGCGGTCATGGGGGATCCTGAACAGAAATTGAAGACAACGCGCAGAGGCCGATTTCCGCCATTTTATGTTGTTGGCTCGCAGGATGCCGACACAGCGCAAAACAGCAGATTCAGTTCAACACCCCCAGCTCTTTCGCCCGCGCCACCGCCTGCGTACGCCGTTCCACACCCAGCTTGCTGTTGATGTGACTGGCATGGGTTTTTACGGTGTGCAGCGAGATGAAAAGCTGATCGCTGATTTCCTGGTTCGAACAGCCCTGCGCGATCAACCTCAGGACGGCGAGCTCACGGCTGCTGAGCGATTCGGTCGTCGTGGATTCCGCTGCAGGGCGAGCCGGCGCTTGGGGGAAATGTTCCAGCAATTGCTGACCGGCAGCTGTCGGTGCAGTCAGTGACAGTTGCCCGCGCAACCAGTCAGCATGCTCTTTGACCAGCACATCGAAAGGCTGCAGGACGCCCCCGGACGCAGCTTCCAGTGCCTGACTCAACGCCTTGCGCGCTTCAGGCTCGCGTCCGGCTGCCAGCAGCAACGCCACTTTTTGCGTCAGTGCCATCACGCTGAGCAGTTGCCGTCCGGTTTGCTGGCCGTTCTCCAGCAGCACGTTCAATCGCCCTTCGGCGAGCATCGGTTGCCCCTGTATGACGTCCAGCAACGCCTGTTGCAGTTCGACGTGCAGCGGCAGCTGTGGATGAAATTCCGGCGGTGCCGCCGCGCGTTCACCGGTGTAGGTCTGGCCCAGTCGCGCCAGCCACGCTTCGGCCAGATCGATGCGCCCTTGGGCCAGCCACAGTTCGCATTTGACCAGGGTGATCATCGCCAGGTAGTAGATTGGCGGCACGTCCCAGATATGCATAAGACGTTCGGCCTCAGCCAGCTCGGCGAAGGCCTTGGCGAAATCTCCATTGTTGCCGTCCAGACGGGCGATCACGCAATGGCCGATCAGCACGCTGATGTCACGACAGGCCCTTGCTTCAGTCAGACCCGCCTGCAATCGCGTCCTTGCCGCCTGCGGCTGCAGCCGCATGGCCAGCAGAAAACCCTCATACAGCGTCAGTCGCGCACGCACGGCGTACAAACGCTGTGCGGACAATCCGCGCAGGCGCTCCAGCCCTTGGTGCACTTCATCGAGCGCGCGCAGGATTTCGCCGCGCGCCTGCAGGACGCGGGCACGATCATAGTGCGCCAGCGCCTCGAACAAGGGATTGCCGACGCGCTGCGCCAGTTCGAGCGACTCACGGTTCAAGCCCCGTGCACGCCACAGATCACCATCGGCAATCGCAAGATTGGACAGGGTCGACAGACACATCAGGCGCTGACCGTAACGCTTGGCCGGCAGGCTTTCCAGTGCCTCGCTGCAATACTCGATGGTCTGCTCGCGATGGCCCCGTCCACGGGCGATGATGCCTTTGAGCGCCAGCCATTGGGCGAGCATCGACTTCTGGGCGGTTGCCGATGGCGCCGGCAGAAACCGGCTCAGGTGACTGGCAAGTTCTTCGGCCGCGTCGAGTTGACAGGCCAGCCCCAACGCCCAGCTGTACAACACGATCAGGCGCGGGGTGCTGATCAGCAGGCTGTCAGGCAAGTCCATTTTCCAGCGCAGCAGCATGCCGACGTTCTGCTCGGCCAGCAGTTGTTCCTCGGACAGGTTCTGTACCAGATTGGCTGCGACATCCAGATGCCCCGCGCGCAGGGCCTGCTCCACCGCTTCATCCAGCAGGCCCTGGGCATTGAACCAGCGGCACGCGCGCAAGTGCAGCGTGGCGGCCGGGACTATCGCCCGGGTGATCGGCCGACTGCGCAACAGATCGGAAAACAGATGGTGATAGCGATACCAATGACCGTGCTCGTCCAGCGGCACCAGAAACACCTGATGCGCCAGCAGGAAACGCAGGATTTCGGCACTGTCGTGGGCTTCGCGCACAGCATCGCAAAGCTCGCTGCAAAAGCGCTCCTGCGGTGCGGTGTCATAAAGAAACGCCTGCACCTCGGCGGGCAGGCAGTCGATGACTTCCTCCAGCAGGTATTCACGGATCAGCCCTTCCCCGCCGTTCAAAGCCTGCGGCAACGCCGATTCGGTACCTACTTCAGAAATCGCCAGCAACCAGAATCGCAACCCCGCCACCCAGCCCTCACTGCGCTGGATCAGGTTTTCCAGGGCTTCGCCGCGCAAGGAGCTGCTGTGGCGATCGAGTAACGTGAGGGCTTCGTCGTGGGTCAGGCGCAGATCCTGCTCGTGCAGTTCCAGCAACTGCCGGGACAGGCGCAGACGGGCCAGATGCCAGTCCGGGCGCTGACGGCTGGTGACCATGACCAGCAGACCATCGGGCAAATGGTTGAGGAAAAACTGCAGGCAACGATCGAGGACCGGCCCTTGGGCGAGGTGGTAATCGTCGAGTACCAGCAGCAGCGGTGAGGTCGGTAGCAGGTGCAGTGCCAGCTCATCGAGCAAGCCGTCGAGCCATTCTTCGAAGGCGAACGGCTGATGACGCTGGCGCATTTTCAACAAACCGAGTGCGCGGCTGCCGAGTTCGGGAAAGTAGTCCTGCAGGCCCTCGAGCAAGCGCTCGAGGAAGCGTCCCGGGTCACTGTCGCGAGCGCTCAGGCCCAGCCACAGACTTTGCCAGTGCGCCGGCAAACTCTGGCAGAACTCCACCGCCAGCGAACTCTTGCCAAAACCGGCCGGAGCGCTGACCAGCAACAGGCGCCCTCCGAGCCCCGCACTCAGGCGCTCGCACAAACGGGGTCGCAGCACGTAGCCATCGGGTAGCGGCGGGCGAAAAAAACGCCCGTCCAGTGCCGCGACGGCAACGCTTGCGGGACCCGGAAGTGGGGACAGATCAGTCATGGCCGGCTCTTGTTCGTATGGCTGTTGGCGGCGTAGCAGATGTCCGCAGACTAGCCTTAAACGGAGCGGTTATGAAGGTCGTTGCTACAAATGGCTACAAAAAGCCTACGGAAAAACTGATAGCAAAAAAAACGCCCCGAACCAGTCGGGGCGTTTTCACGAGGATGCGGCCTCGATTTACAGGAGCTTAGCGAACACCATCCTGACGCAGGGCGGCCGGGGTGAAGTCGCTGGTGGTGGCGGTGAAGCCGAAGTCATACGCCGACTTCTCTTCGTTCTTCATGCCCAGCGCCAGATAACGGCCGGATTGCAGATCGTAGAGGGTTTCCAGGGCATACCACGGCACTTGCTTGTCGTAGTAGTTCTCGGCGTGCGCTTCGGCGACGCGCCACAGTTGGCCACGACCGTCGTAGTGGTCGATGACAGCGGCTTGCCAGGTGTCTTCGTCGATGAAGAAGTCACGCTTGGCGTAGATGTGACGCTGACCTTCCTTCAGGGTCGCGGTCACGTGCCAGACGCGACGCAGTTCATAACGCGCCAGATCCTGGTTGATGTGCCCGGCCTTGATGATGTCGGTGTACTTGAGTTTCGGATCGTCGAGCTTGTAGCTGTCGGAGGCGATGTACATCTCCTGCTTGCCCACCAGTTTCCAGTCGTAGCGATCCGGTGCGCCGTTGAACATGTCCAGGTTGTCGGAAGTACGCAGGCCATCCGCCGCAGTACCCGGGCCGTCATACGACACTTGCGGTGCGCGACGCACACGACGCTGACCGGCGTTGTAGACCCACGCCGAACGCGGTTCCTTCACCTGGTCGAGGGTTTCGTGCACCAGCAGCACGCCACCGGCCAGACGTGCCGGCGCGGTCACTTTCTGCTTGAAGTAGAACAGGATGTTGCCCGGGTTCGCCGGATCGTAATCCTTCATCTTGTCGCGGAACACGAACTGATCCTGGAAGTACACCAGACTGAACGAGCCGTTCGGTTGCGGCGTGGCCTGGGTCACCAGACGCGTCACGCTGCCGCCGCGATAGCGGGTGATGTGGTTCCAGATGACTTCCACACCGGTTTTCGGAATCGGGAATGGCACGGCGGTATCGAAGTTTTCCAGGCCGTTGCCGCCCGACACCAGGGTCGTGGTGGTGGCGTTCTTCTTGATGGCTGCGAACACGGCATCCGGCACGGTGGCACCGCGATGGGACGGATAGACCGGCATCTTGAAGGTGTCGGGATAGCGCTGGAACATCGCGTACTGGCCCGGCGCGAGCTTGGCCTTGTACTGATCGACGTTCTGCTTGGTGATGGTGAACAGCGGTTTCTCACTGGCGTACGGATCGGACAGGAAGCCTTTACTGTCGACGGTGCCGGCATTCTTCGGCATCGGTTTCCAGGCCGGGATCGAACCGTCGGCGTTACCGGCCATTTCGGCGCCCATCGGGGTCAGGCTCTTGCCCAGCTTGTCCGCTTCGGCGGCAGGCACCGCCGCCATGACGCCGGTCGCCAGCAGCGACAGGCTCAGAACACCGGCGTGGAACAGACTCTTTGTTATTTTCATAAATTCGTTCGTCCTGAAATGCAGTGCTTAAAAGTTCACGCCGAGGCTGAGCGCCACGAAATCGCGGTCATCCACGGTGGTGTACTTGCCGTCGAAGAAGTTGGTGTACGCCAGGCTCGCGGTGTAGGTGTTCTGATACTCGGCATCGACGCCCAGACTGACGGCCTTGCGACCTTCCTCGAAGTTGCCGCCAGGGCCTGGCGAGTAGCCGCTGACGTCGTGGGACCAGGCCACGTTCGGCTTGAGGTTCACACCGGCGAAGACATCGTTGTATTCCCAGATCGCACGGCCGCGGTAGCCCCAGGACATCGACGTGGTGAAACCGTCGTTGTCGCAATTGCGGCTGCGGTTGTTCTGCGGCGAACCTGGTCCGGCGCCGTTGATGGTGCCGTTGTTGAGGATGTTGACGCAGGTATTGGTGGTACCGGTGGCTGGCAGCTCGCCCGGGCCATAGACCGGATCGCGGCCATAGCGCTTGTCGGATCGGCTTTCGAGGCCGCCCACGTAAGTCATGCCCACTTCACCCACGAGGGTCAGACGGCTGGCGCCCATGACCTGATCGAAGAAGTGCGTGAAGGTGGTTTGCAGTTGAGTGATTTCCTTGCGCTCGTAGCCATGCAGATCCTGACCCGGCACGCCATTGAGCAGCGATGCGTTGGCGTAAGGGCCACCCAGCGGACGCACGCCGGCGAACAGGATGTCGGTGGAGTTCAGTTGCACCGGTGCATTCGGGCGATAGCTGATCTCACCGCTCCACGCCGTACCGGTAGGCAAGGTGGTGGAGAAGCTCAGACCGTAGAGGCGGATGTCTTCAGGGTATTCGACGAAGTACTTCGAGTTGCCCGCGACCAACAGTGGCCCGAGCGCCTGAAACGGGCCTGGCAATGCGGCTACGGTGTTGTACACCGACTGCGGCGCACCGGTGGCACTGAAGATCGGCGCCCGGCTGTGGTAGTTCATGAAATAGGCACCGAATTCGGTGTCCAGCGGTTCGAACATGTACTTGAGGGACGCGCCCCACTGGCCGCTGTCGCGCGCATCGCGATCGCCGCCGCGCGGCACCAGCACGCCTTCTTCATTGACGTTGACGCCGTTGGCCGCCAATGGCCCCAGGGCAATGGCCGGGATCTGCGAGCGCTTGTTCAGCACCCGCAGGTTGTCGGTGCAACCGTCGGCAATGATGTCCGGCTGGGAGAAGAACGTACCGCAGTTGTCGACGACGGTCTGGTCCCACTCCAGCTGATAGAAGGCTTCGGCCGACAGGTTGTCGGTCAGGCTCTGGGACACGTAGAACATGTTGACCGGGATCAGGCCTTCCTTGATCTCGGCGCCCGGACGACGGAAAGCGGAAACGTCGATCGGGTTGATCGAGTTGATGCCGCCGCCGATGAAGGTACTTTCACCCCAGCTCACCACCTGTTTGCCCAGACGCACGGAGCCCGGCTGATCGGCAATCGCGTAGTTGTGGTAGACGAAGGCGTCGAGGATCTGACCGCCGGCGGACTTGGCGCCTTCCTTGCGGTTGCTGTCGCTGATGTCCTTGAACTCGCGGCTCTCGTCCTTCAGTTCGAAGTCGTACCAGTATTTGCCTCGGACGAACACGCCGGTGTCGCCGTATTTCAGTTCGAGGTCATGGATGCCCTTGAAGATCTTCGAGAAGGTTTCGCCGCTCTTGAAGTTGGCATGGCCGTCGTCGGAAGTCTGGGACAGACCGTGACCGCCGTTGTTGACGCCGATGAGGTTCTTGTTCGGGCTCTGGGTGGACCAGCTGGCACCGATCGACAGGGAGGAGTCGAACTGGCCTTCGATTTCACCGACGTTGAAACTGACGCCGAATGCGGGCCCGGCGAGCGAAGAAGCAAGACTGACGGCCAGAGGCAGCTTTGCCCGGCGCCAGAACTGGTTTACTGAGGTCATCGACGCTACTCCATGTGCATTATTGTTATGGCAGTGAGTACTTTTAAAAACGCCTGAAGGACCGGGTGCCAGAGGCTTCCCGAAATCGCTTCAATGTTGCATCGCCCCGTTTGTGCGTGTGCCCCGTTCTTAAAAATCCTTGAGCGGACTATAGCCAGCAGGTGGTACTGCTTGATCCCTCTAAAGTGTGATTTGCAGCTGCCGGCCACTCTGGAACAGTCCTTTCGCCAGTCCGACACATGTCGGCACGGCAAGGATGGCTGAAAATTCGAATTTCACAAGCCAAGCGCTTGCTTGGTGGGTCTGGCGCGCCGTTTTCGGCGCGCCAGCGGACGCTCAGAGCGTCGAGAGGAAGGTGCTGTTGTTGGCCTGCCATTCGGTGATGTCGAGGCGGATGCGCTTCTTGTCGAGCTTGCCGACACTGGTCTTGGGAATTTCAGTAACAAGCGCGATCTGGCTTGGTATCGCCCACTTGCTCAAGTGCCCCAGTTCAACGAACGGCTTGAGGTGCTCCTTGAGCTCGCGCGCCCCGATGGCGTGACCTTCACGAACCACCAGCAAGGCAAACGGACGCTCGCCCCACTGCGGATCGGCGATCCCCACCACTGCTACTTCACGTACCGCGACGTGACGACTGATCAGGTCTTCGAGGTCCAGCGAGGAGATCCATTCGCCGCCGGTCTTGATCACGTCCTTGATCCGGTCGCGGATGTCGATCACACCCATGGCGTCGAGCGTCGCCACGTCGCCTGTGTGCAGCCAGCCGCCGGCCCACAGCTCGGCGCCCTTCTGCGGTTCGTTGAAATAGCCTTCTGTCAGCCACGGTGCGCGCAGTACCAGTTCGCCCTGGGTCTCGCCGTCGGCCGGGAGAAAATTGCCTTCGGTATCGACGATCGCCGCTTCGACCAATGGCCCCGGCACGCCGGCCTTGATCCGATAGGTGGTGCGCTCGTCTTCGGTGCCCGCCATCAACTCATCATTCAGATGCGCGCACGAAACCAGTGGCCCGGTTTCCGACATGCCGTAAGCAGCCGTCAGCTGAATGCCTTTGCTCTTGGCCGTTTCATACAGCGTGCGATTGAGCGCACTGCCGCCGATGACGATTTTCCAGCCGCCGAAATCGGTGCCCTGCGCGCCCTTGGCATTGAGCACCATCTGCAGGATGGTCGGCACGCAATGGGAGAACGTGACCTTTTCCTTGCGCCACAACTCGACCAGGAATTCCGGGTCGTAACGCCCCGGATAAACCTGCTTGAGCCCGAGCATGGTCGCCACATACGGCAGACCCCACGCATGCACGTGGAACATCGGGGTGATCGGCATGTACACGTCGTTGGTGCCCAGCAGCCGCACGCTGTCGATGGCGCCCATGATGGTCGACACGCCCATGGTGTGCAGCACCAGTTGCCGATGGGTGAAGTACACGCCTTTCGGATTGCCGGTGGTGCCCGTGGTGTAGAACGTGGTGGCGACCGAGTTCTCGTCGAAATCCTGAAAGTCGTACTGCGGACTCGCGGCCGCCAGCAGTTGCTCGTACTCGCCGACCAGATTCGGCAGATCGGCGGTTTTTTCCGGCAGATCGGTCAGCAGCAGGGTTTTCTCCACCGTGGTCAGGTGTGGCGCAATAGCCTGGTACAGCCCGACGAACTCGCTGTTGACCAGCACGAAGCGGTCCTCGGCGTGGTTCATGGTGTAGAGGATCTGTTCCGGCGACAGGCGCACGTTGATGGTGTGGATCACCGCGCCGATCATCGGAATCGCAAACATGCACTCCAGGTATCGATGGCTGTCCCAGTCCATCACCGCCACGGTGTCACCGGCCTTGACCCCGGCCGCCGTCAGTACGTTGGCCAGCCGCGCGACCCGCTCGATCAGGGTCGGGTAGCTGTAGCGCAGCTGGTCACGGTAGATGATCTCGCGGGTTTTCTCGTAACGGGCACCGGACATCAGCAGCCGTTTAATCAGCAGTGGATACTGGTACGCCCCTTCGGCGGGCGGAATGACGCGAGTCTGCAACATAAGAATCCCTTTTCTGACTGCACGGTGTTGGCTTTGGAGTTTCGTACTCTAGAACCGTTATACGTCAGCCAAATCAGCCAAAGGAATGATTTGCAGAGCCGTACAAATGCTAGCTTTGCGCCAGCATTTGCCGAAACAGATGACAGCGCAGAAGGATCAATGCATCTCGGTGAACGCGAGTTTCACGCCGATGGCGATCAGCACCGCGCCCATGGTGCGGTCGAACCAGTGGCCCATGCGGGCGAAACCGGCGCGCACGCGCTGCTGGCTGAACAACATCGCTACCAGGCAGAACCAGGTGGCGGTCGCGGCGGCCAGATAAATGCCGTAACCGGCCTGTACTGTCAGCGGTGTGTGCGGGTTGATCACCACGGTGAACAACGACAGGAAGAACAGCGTGGCTTTCGGGTTCAGGCCGTTGGTCACGAAACCCGAAGTGAACGCGCCACGTGCGGTGCGCTCGCCGACCTCTTTGTGCAGATCATCGGTCACGGTTTTCGCCGGTTGCGCACGCAGGGCCTTGAAGCCGATGTACAGCAGGTACGCGGCCGCCGCCCATTTCAGGGCGTTGAACAACACGATTGATTGGGAAACGATCAGGCCGATCCCCAGCAAGGAATAACCGACGTGCAGGAAAATCGCCGTGCCCACGCCCAACGCGGTCCAGGTCCCGGCGCGTCGACCATGGGTCACGCTTTCACGCACCACCACGGCAAAATCAGGACCGGGGCTGGCGACGGCCAGCAGGTGAATCAGGGCAACGGTCAAGAATTCGGTCCAGTACATGGGGGCTCCTTTCGGCCAAGCGTAACGAGTTGTTTCATCTGGTAGGCTCGGCAGATTACGCCTTCCCTTCAAAGCACGACAGGTACAGTTGATGACGAACGCCCACCGCGCCGTATTCCTCGATCACCCTTCGCTGGATCTTGGCGATCTCGATCTGAGCCCTTTGCGTGACTGCTTCAGCGACCTGCAACTGTTCGCCCAGACGCTGCCTGCGCAAGTGAGCGAGCGCCTGCAAGGTGCAACCGTGGCGATCAGCAACAAGATCCTGATCGACGCCGCCGCCATGGCCGCCAACCCACAGCTGAAGCTGATCCTGATCACCGCCACCGGGACCAACAACGTCGATCTGGCCGCCGCCCGCGCCCATGGGATCACAGTGTGCAACTGTCAGGGTTACGGCACCCCGTCGGTGGCGCAGCACACGATCATGCTGCTGCTCAATCTCGCCACGCGCCTGGCCGATTATCAGAAAGCCGTCGGTGAAGGTCGCTGGCAGCAGGCGAAACAGTTCTGCCTGCTGGACTACCCGATCGTCGAGCTGGAAGGCAAAACCCTCGGCCTGCTTGGACACGGCGAACTCGGCGGCGCGGTCGCGCGTCTGGCCGAAGCCTTCGGCATGCGCGTGCTGCTGGGACAGATTCCGGGGCGCCCGGCCCGTCCGGATCGCTTGCCGCTGGAAGAATTGCTGCCGCAGATCGACGCTCTCACCCTGCACTGCCCGCTCAACGAACACACTCGGCACTTCATCGGTGCCCGCGAACTCGCCTCGATGAAACCTGGCGCGTTCGTGGTCAACACCGCCCGTGGCGGGCTGATTGACGAACAGGCTCTGGCCGACGCCCTGCGCAGCGGTCATCTGGGCGGCGCGGCCACCGATGTATTGAGCGTCGAGCCACCGACCAACGGCAATCCGCTGCTGGCCGCCGACATCCCGCGCCTGATCATCACCCCGCACAACGCCTGGGGCAGCCGCGAAGCGCGGCAGCGAATCGTCGGCCAACTGGTGGAAAACACCCAGGCGTTCTACAGCGGTAAGGCGCTGCGGGTCGTCAGTTGATAAACTGCGGCACTTTTTTTCACAGGAGCAGTTATGGATCCGCGCAGTGAAGTACTGCTTCGTCAGGCCGAGTTATTCCAGGGTTCGGTGTTGCTGGCCGGTTTGCCTGCCGATGATCTGCTGGGGCGCCTGCCCGAGGCGTTTGGCTGGTGCTGGCACGCAGGCGATCAGGCCGCGCTCGAAGCCCGCTTCGAAGGCCGCAGCCATTTTGGCGTGAACGTGCCGGAACGCGAATTCACCAACGCCGTGGTGTTTCTGCCCAAGGCCAAGGACCTGACCGATTACATCCTCAATGCCGTGGCTTCACGCCTGGCCGGGCGCGAGGTGTATCTGGTCGGGGAAAAACGCAGCGGCATTGAAGGCGCCTCCAAACAGCTCAACCCGTTCGGCAAGCCGCGCAAGCTCGACAGCGCGCGCCATTGCCAGCTGTGGCAAGTGACCGTGGCCAACGCCCCGCAAGCCAAGCCGCTGGAAAGCCTGGCGCAGACCTACGAATTGCCGCTGGCCGAAGGCCCGTTGAAAGTCATCAGTCTGCCGGGCGTATTCAGCCACGGCCGACTGGATCGCGGCAGCGCCCTGCTGCTGGAACATCTGGACAAACTGCCGAGCGGCCATCTGCTGGACTTTGGTTGCGGCGCCGGCGTGCTGGGTGCGGCGGTCAAGCGTCGTTACCCGCACAATCAGGTCACCTTGCTCGACGTTGATGCCTTCGCTGCCGCCAGCAGCCGTTTGACCCTGGCGGCCAATGGTCTGGAAGCCGAGGTGCTGACCGGTGACGGCATCGACGCCGCGCCGATGGGTTTGAACGCGATTCTGAGCAACCCGCCGTTCCATGTCGGTGTGCATACCGATTATTTCGCTACCGAAAACTTGCTACGAAAAGCGGCCAAACATCTGAAAAACGGCGGCGAACTTCGCTTGGTTGCCAACAGCTTCCTGAAATATCAACCGCTGATCGAAGAGCATCTCGGGGTCTGTGCGATCAAGGCCGAAGGCAATGGATTCCGGATTTACCGGGCCAAGCGCGGCTGAAAATTAGCACTTGCCGAATGGATTCCGCCTAGGCAGAATCCGCTCCGTCCTAGGGGAGTAGTCTCCCACGAGCGCCATGCTCGTCCGGCATACGTCAACATACTTGATCCTCAGATCATGGCGTATGCGACCCAAGCGTCCGCAGCAGACGGATCGCAGGGTTTGACAAGACCTATGACACGCACACCTTACCCGGGGCGGGAAGGCTGTACGTGTCATAGCCGTGTCGACCCGCCCCTTAGGAAATCCTGATGCTGGACTCGTTACTCGTTCCCACCGCAATCGTTGCCTTGGCCGAAATCGGCGACAAGACGCAACTGCTCGCGCTGATTCTCGCCGCTCGCTTCCGCAAACCCTGGCCGATCATCGCCGGTATCGTGGCTGCGACCCTGGCCAACCACGCGGCAGCCGGTGCGGTCGGCGCTTGGTTCGGCAGCTTCTTCTCCGATTCCGTCCTGCACTGGATTCTCGCCGCAAGTTTCGCCGCCACCGCCCTGTGGACGCTGGTACCGGACAAGATGGATGACGATGAAGCCAGCACCGCCCGCAAGTTCGGGCCATTCCTGACCACGCTGATTGCGTTCTTCCTCGCGGAAATCGGTGACAAGACCCAGATCGCTACCGTGATGCTGGCGGCGCAATACCCGGAGCTGTGGCTGGTGATCATCGGCACCACGGCGGGCATGCTGATCGCTAACGTGCCGGTGGTACTGGCGGGGAATTTTGCGGCGGAGAAACTGCCGCTGACCCTGATCCGTCGACTGGCGGCCTCGGCGTTCCTGATCCTGGCGATTGTCGCGGTGTACAAGGCGATGCAGAGCAGCGGCTGGGTTTGATCCGGCAGATCGCTCCCGCACCGAGTGCGGGAGCGATCATGGTTTCAGGACTTGGGCGCTTTCTCGTAAAGCGGCATGACCTTCGGAATCGCCGCCTGCAACGCAGCCGTGCGGCTGCTGGAAGACGGGTGAGTGCTCATGAACTCCGGCGGCGCGCCTTCAGAGGCCTTGCTCATCTTGTCCCACAAAGTGATGGCGGCGTTCGGGTTGTAACCGGCACGTGCAGCCAGCTCCAGACCGATCAGGTCGGCTTCGTTTTCGTTGGCGCGGCTGTTGGGCAGCGTCATGCCGTAGTTGGCCACGGTGTCGGCCAGCGCCAGGCTGTCCTGACCCAGGCCGAGCAACGCACCGGCGCCCTGCTTGGCCATTTCGATGCCATAGGCCTTGGACATCGCTTCCCGACCGTGCTCGCGCAGGGCGTGGGCGATTTCATGGCCCATGACTGCGGCGATTTCATCGTCAGTGAGTTTCAGGCTGTCGATCAGCCCGGTGTAGAAAATGATCTTGCCGCCAGGCCCGCAGTTGGCGTTGAGCTCGTCGCTCTTGATCAGATTCACTTCCCATTTCCACTGCGCCGCATCCGGACGGAAGTTCGGTGCCTGGGCAATCAAGCGGTTGGCAATCGCCTGAACACGCTTGGCATCGTTGCTGGTCTTGTCCAGTACGCCTTTGCTGGACGCCTCGCCCACGGTCTTCTGATAGGACTGGGCATACATCTGGTCGACCTCTTGCGAGGACAGCATGCTGAACATGTACTGCTTGCGTTCCACGCCCACGGCACCGCCGCTGGTGGTGTTGACCGACTGACAACCGGCCAGCAACAGCGCTGCGCTCAGTGCACTTACAACCAATGTCTTGTTCATTCAAAAGCTCCCTGAAAACCTGTCGCGTATCCTAGGCGGGTAATTGTATCGACGCCAGATACAACGGACGTGTTGCACCTGTTTTCAGAACACGCCCGCCAGCCCTGCAGGAAAAAATTCACATCCACCGCCGAGCCCGCTGCAACTGCGTCGTGCACTGGTCCATTTGCGACATCCGGCTGTAATCACTTGCTCCGCACCTCATGGCGCAATAGTGGCTGCCGATACAAGAGCGCAGACGTCCTCTCGCGTGCGGAGCTCCCATGAAGTTCAAGTCGATCCAGTTTTCCGTGGCCGCCCTGGCCGGCGCCATCGTACTCAGCGTGGTCGCCGCGCTAGTGCTGTATGCGCTGTTCTCCGGTGCCCGCACCCAGGAAATGGTCCAGCAACGGACCCAGGCCCAGTTCGAGCAAGTCATCGAACAGCGCCTGACCTCGCTGGCGCAGACTCAGGTCAGCCAGATCCAGCGCGAACTCGAAGCGCCGCTGCTGATTGCCGGCGGACTGGTGCGGGTCAACGCCCTGCTCGGCACACCGGGTGCCGATGGTCAGCCGCGACTGACCGTCAACCGTGAGCAACTGATCAGCCTGATCAAGGAAAACGTCGAGAAGAATCCGAAGATTCTCGGCACTTACATCGGCTGGGAAAAAAACGCACTGGATCACAATGACGCGGCCTACGTCGGCACCCAGGTTGTCGGGATTGATCCTGGCAACGGGCGCTTCCTGCCGTGGTGGTTTCGCAATGACGACGGCACCCTGGGCCTGGACAAACTGGTGGACGTCGACGACCAGAAAGTCCTGTCCACCGGCGTGCGCGCCAGCGAGTACTACCTGTGCTCGAAAGAAACCAAAAAATCCTGCGTGATCGATCCGGCCCCGTACAAGGTCGGCGACAAGATCGTCATGCTCGCCTCCTTTATCGAACCGATCATGCTCAACGGCGCCTTCCAGGGCATCGTCGGCGCCGATCTGTCGGTGAACTTCATCCAGGAAATGCTCCTGAGCGCCAACCAGAAACTGTACAGCGGCGCCGGGCAAATGGCCCTGATCGGCGGCAACGGCCGGATCGTCGCCTACACCAAGGACACGAGCAAATTCGGCGAGAAGGTCAGCGACATCCTCGACGCCCAGCAGATTGCCAACATGGCCAATCTCAAGCGCGGCGAAGTGACTTACACCGTCAATAAAGAGCAAGGCCGGATCGAGTTGTACCTGCCGTTCGGCATCGGCCAGACCGACGCACGCTGGACGCTGATGCTGCAACTGCCGCTCGACGCGGTGATGGCCGATCTGCAAAAGCTCCAAGGCGACCTCGGCGCCCAGCGCAAATCCGACACCTTCGGCATGGCCATGGTCGGTTTGATCATTGCCGGTCTTGGTTTGCTGGTGATCTGGCTGGTGGGCCACGGCATCGCCCGTCCGCTCAAACAGATGGTGACCATGCTCGATGACATCGCCCAGGGCGAAGGCGACCTGACCCGTCGCCTGACCAGTGATCGCAACGACGAACTCGGTTCAATCGCCAAAGGCTTCAATACCTTCCTCGCCAAATTGCAGGGGATGATCACGCAGGTGGTGTCGTCGGTGCAGAGCGTCAGCGATTCCTCGGAGCACACGGCGGACATCGCGATCCGTACCAATATCGGCATTCAGAAGCAGATGGCCGAGATCGATCAGGTCGCCACCGCCGTGCAGGAAATGACCGCCACCGCGCAAGACGTGGCACGCAACGCGACCCAGGCCGCGCAAGCGGCCAGCCACGCCGATCAGGCAGCCAGTCAGGGCATGCAGATCGTGCGCGACACCTCCCATTCGATTGGCGTGCTGGCCGTGGAAATCGGCAAGGCCGTGGACGTGGTGCAGACCCTGGCCAAGGACAGCGAAAACATCAACGCGATCCTGATTGCCATTCGCGGGATCGCCGAGCAGACCAACCTGCTGGCCCTCAACGCAGCGATCGAAGCGGCCCGTGCCGGTGAACAAGGACGCGGTTTTGCGGTGGTGGCCGATGAAGTGCGCAACCTGGCGCAGAAGACCCAGAAGGCCACCGAAGAAATCCAGAGCATGATCCAGCAACTGCAACAGGGCACCCGCGATGTGGTGCGGGTCATGGAAGACAGCCAGAACCGCACCGACGAAAGCGTGCAGCACGCGGCCAAGGCGGCCGAAGCACTGGAAACGATTACTCAGGCGGTTTCGGTGATCAACGACATGAACACCCAGATCGCCAGCGCCGCCGAAGAACAGAGCGCGGTGGCCGACGACATCAACCGCAATGTGATCAATATCGGTCAGGTGGCGAACGAAGTGGCGGGTGGTGCGGATGAGTCGAGTTCGGCGAGTGCTGATCTGACCAAACTGGCGGAGCAGCAGCGGCGGTTGATCAACCAGTTCAAGGTCTAGCCGACAGTGATCGTTCCCACGTCGAGGCGTCGAACCGTCCGCGTGGGAATGCCTCAACGGACGCTCCGCGTTCGGCTCTGGATCTGGGGCGCGGAGCGCCCCGGGCTGCATTCCCACGCGGAGCGTGGGAACGATCGAAGGTCTGACCGATCAGGCCGGGGTCAGGCATTCCGGGCCATTGAGCTTCGGATCATTGACCAGGTTCGCCAGCACCCGCTCGCGCAGGGCGGCAGGTTCACTGGCGAGCAGGCCTTGCAGGACATGCAACGGCGTTTCAGGATCAAGCCATGCCGCCTGCCCCGCCTCATCGAGAATCAACGGCCGGCGCTGACTGGCCGCCGACTGGGTGATCACAGCCGTGCTCAGCCACACCTGTTCCTGCACCGGATACGCCTCCCAGATCGCCGCAAAAAACAACGAAGCGCCTTCTCCCGGTGTCAGCCAGTACGGCCGCTTGCGCACGTTGCCGCGCCATTCGTAAAACCCGTTGGCCGGCAGCAGGCAACGACGCAGGCGCAGGGCTTCACGGAACATCGGCTGTTCGGCGACGGTTTCGGCCCGGGCATGAGCCGGCGTGCGCGACATGTCGGTCAGCCACGGCGGTGTCAGCCCCCAACGGGCACGGGCCAGCGTGCGCTGGCCGCCGGGTTCGGCGCGCAGCATCAACACCGAATCGTTGGGGGAAATGTTCCACTGCGCCTGCTGATCGGCAGGAAAACCTGGCAGGCTCGCGAAATCGCGGTTCCAGCGAAACAGGGCATAACGTCCACACATGGGGCAGCACGACTCACAAATAAAACGAACGCCAGCCTAACAGACCAGCGTCCCGGGATAGCTGTCCGGTTCATCGCCGGGCAGCGGCAGCGCGGCATTGTACGCACTGATCAGCTCGCGGGCGTATTCGGCCTGATCGTTATCGACCGACAGGCCCAGCAGACCGAAGATCGGCAACTCGCCCGTGCCGCCCAGCAGATCGCGTCCGACCAGATGCGCCTCGATGCCCTCGCTGGCGAGCATGCCCTTGAGCATCTCGCCTTCCATCAGGTTTTCCGGCTCGTAGATTCGCTGCATGGCCGTGCCTCACTCGTTTTCGCTGAAGACTTCCAGAAACCAGTCCTCTCCATGGACCTGCAACACAAAGGTGATCGGCCGACAACACACCTGACAGTCTTCAATATAGGTCTGGTCGCCAGCGGAGAGATCCACGGTCGTCTCGACCTCTTCACCACAATACGGACATTCATATACTGCGCTTTCCAGCATCGCGGTCTCCCGGGTGACTTGTGCGTATAATCGCCGGTCTATTTGCAGGGCTATTTTTGTCTGGCTACTTTTTCAGACCGTGCCCCGTTGGTTTTCGATCAAAACCTTTACTTACCCTAGCCGTTTCCAACAAGAGAGCATGATGGGCGAATTCGATGCCATCCGACCTTACGACGACAGCGAAGTACCTGCGGTACTGGCGCGACTGCTCGGCGACAAGGCGTTTCTAGATATCCTCACCCACTTCCGCTTCCCGCGTTTTGCCGGTGCCTTCGGCTGGATGCTCAAACCACTTATAGCCCATCGGCTGCGTCGTGAGTTTGCCGACGTGACCTCCGTGGCCACTTTGCAGGACAAGGTCGAGTTCTACGTCGACCACACCATCGAGCGCGCCACCGACGGCGTGACCTACACCGGTGTCGAGCAATTCAAGTCCGGCAGCGCTTATCTGTTCATCGCCAACCACCGCGACATCGTGATGGACCCGGCCTTCGTCAACTACGCCGTGTACCACGCCGGCTTGCCGACGCCGCGCATCGCGATTGGCGACAACCTGCTGCAAAAGCCGTTCGTCAGCGACCTGATGCGCTTGAACAAGAGCTTCATCGTGCATCGCTCGATCACCGGGCGCCGCGAGAAAATGGCCGCGTATCAACTGCTGTCGGCGTACATCAACCACTCGATCCGCAACGACTGCGCCTCGATCTGGATCGCCCAGGCCGAAGGCCGCGCGAAGGACGGCGACGACCGTACCGAGTCGGCGATCCTCAAGATGTTCCACATGAGTCGCAAGGACGAGCCGTTCGGCGAAGTCATTCAGTCGCTGAACCTGACCCCGGTGTCGATCAGCTACGAATACGACCCGTGCGATCAGGCCAAGGCCCGCGAGCTGTACATCCGCGCCACCACCGGAACCTACAGCAAGGCGCCGGGCGAGGATGACGTGAGCATCGCCAAGGGCATCACCGGCTACAAGGGCCGGGTGCACGTGAACTTCGCCGCGCCGATCACCGAGCTGTTCGAAGACACCAAGCAATTGGCGGTCGAGATGGACAAGCAGATTCTCGGTGGCTACCGGTTGTTCCCGGTGCATTACCTGGCGTACGCGCAGTGGGCCGATGCCGATCCGCAATTGAACGTGCCGAAGGCTGCCGAGGTGTTTGGCGCCGAGGAACTGGCCAAGGCCCAGGAAGAATGGCGGAGCCGTCTGGACGCCTGCCCCGAGGAGCATCGTCCGTATCTGGTGCTGCAATATGCGACGCCGGTGCGTAATCAGTACCGGGTCAAGGCTGGACTGCCGCTGTAAGCGGTGTCGGCCGGATACAAGAACGGCGCCTTCGGGCGCCGTTCTTCGTTCAGAAGCGGGTACTGATCCAGGACACCAGCAGCGCCAGGCCCAGGCAGGCAAAACCGAAGCGGTAGAAGAAGCGGTTCATGCGCAGGGTCGCCCAATCGAGCACCGGCTCCCGATCGGGTTGGTTCTGGCGCTGGGCTGCGATACTGGCCATCGCCCGTTGTTCACGGCGACGGGTCGCGTGCAGCAACCAACTGCCGGGGAAGGCCAGCAGCAGGGCGAGCAGGTTGATCAGTTTGGCGGGATGGGCGGTAAACAGCGTCATCAAGTGCAGCGACATCACAGACCTCAATCTAAACCGGTATGGCGAGCGCCAGACCGACGACCGCGGCGCGGATTCTACCGGAACCCTCCCCGCCAACCCCAATCTTTACGACAAATAACCCCACAATCGACCGATGGCTGTCCTGTGTCACGGCATCGTCATTTGTTTCAGTCACCCTGCGCGCCTCGAAACCGACACGGAACGCGACATGCTTCACGCTGAAAACCAGGATCGCCTGTACCTCATCTCTCCGTCCGACGAGCAGCAAGCCCTCGTCGGCAGCCTGGCCTTCAATGTTCAGGACCGTCACTGGCTGGTGTATTGCGCCCTAGGCGGGCATCAGCATGCGGACTTGCCCGAGACCGACCTGCTGACCGGCGTCAGCGTCCTCGACTTCTATTCGCAAGCCGCCTGAACGAAAAAGCCCGGAGCCATCACTGGCTCCGGGCTTTTTCACAGCAACCGGATACTTACTCGGCGAGGACCTGACCCACGGTCGGATCCTTGAACAGACGGGTCAGCGCATCGCTCAGCACATCGCTGACCAGTTTGGTGTTGGTTTCCTGGTTCGGCGCCATGCCGAAACGCTGGTCCAGCGAGGCACCGTAACGGCCGCTGTAGCGACGGTTGGCGTTCTGCACGTCGGAGCGGAAGGTGGCGCCGATGGTGGCTTCGGTCACGTACATACCTTCTTTGGGCGACTGGTACTTCAGTTCGGCCAAAGTCACGGTCAACTGCGGTGCATTGGGCGCGTTGTTGGTCGGGGTGAACCCGAGCAGACGCACGGCGGCTTCAGCCTGGGCCTGCAGCTTCGGCAGGATCTGCTCGCGCTGCACGGTGATGGCGCTGGTTTCCGGGTACAGGCCGCCACGGGTGCCGAGGGTTGGCGACGGACGACCGTCGACGACGCGAACCACGACAGGCTGGCCATGGCCGACCGGTGCCAGCTGAGTGGTCAGCTTCGGTTCCGGGCTCAGTTGTTGCGGGCTGTGGGCGCAGCCAACCAGGGTCAAACTGGTCACAGTGATCAAACCGAACAACAGGCGTTGCAACATGCTCTTCTCTCCAGAATCAGGCACAGACAGGCCGGCAGTATAGCGGTGGGCCACTGTGGGTCACCAGCACTGAAATCTCTGACAAAACCAGCCTCCAGCGGTTCCTGTCATACATTCGTCACCCCCCATACACGTGCGCGTCACGGCCCTTTGCCAATCTTGCTCACAGATCCCCAAAAGGAGCACTGCCATGCGCTATCTGATCTCGTTGTTCGCCCCACGCCCACTGCACCGCAGCTTCGCCCTGCTCGACCGCAACGGCCATTGCCAGGCCTTCAAGCAATGCAGCCTGCAACCAATGGGTGACGGCTGGGTGGAAATCGAGGAAATCCGTCTCAACTGGCTGCACCAGCCACTGCCCGCCAGCGCCCGGGTCGAACAGCAGCGCCCACGCGCACGGGCTCAGGCGATGTTGAGCATCTGACCGGATGCCTAATAAAAGTCATTAAACTCGACCAACTCCGCGCATTTCTTCGATACAATCTCCCCCCGATTATAAGGACGTCTCCTGATCGGGCCCCGCAACAGCGTCAATGCGCTTGCATTGGCATCCAAATCGCCCACAGAGAGCCGCCCACACAGATCGAGTGAAGCTGGCGTGCTTGCTGTTTCCCTGGCAAATCCCGCTTTTCGCGAATCTGCAGAGCTGTCATGACGCTCGGCCACTGAGTTGTTTGCCCCTCCAGGCACGGTGCCAGCCCCGGACAGCCCTTTTTGAGGTTCACGTCTTCAAAAGAGCGTGAAAAAAACGGGTTTTCACAACTTCACAAGAGTGTGGCGAGCAAATGAATAGTTTTGCGTCTGAACATGCACCATTAGCGTCTGAAACAGCCCAACGACACAGGAACGGGAACGCCTCGACTACCGGAGCCTGAAGCCTGTCCGCTACGGATTTGGTTGCACAAACGGATGTCTCGACCATAAGTCGAATTGCCAGCCCCGTGCCGAAATGAGTTCATGGGACTCTTGAAGCCAGGCCGCACGCATCCGTCGAAGTTGCGAAAAATTGCGAAGATTCGGACATGGCACACCTGACCAAGGATACCCGGGGCTCAACTGACCTGCCCTGGACGCCTGGCAGCCATGCCGACAATTTGGTGCTGCAGATTTTGGAGACGCGTTAAATGGCGCATAACGAAGCAGTCGACGTAGTTCTGGTTGGGGCCGGCATCATGAGTGCCACCCTCGCAGTACTGCTCAAGGAACTCGACCCGGCGATCAAGCTGGAAGTCGTCGAGCTGATGGATTCCGGTGCCGCGGAGAGTTCCAACCCATGGAACAACGCCGGTACCGGCCACGCCGGCCTGTGCGAGCTGAACTACACGCCGCAGGCTGCCGACGGCACCGTCGACATCAAGAAAGCCGTGCACATCAACACCCAGTTCGAGGTGTCGAAGCAGTTCTGGTCGTACCTGACCAGGAAAGGCACGTTCGGCTCGTGCAAATCCTTTATCAGCCCGGTGCCGCACCTGAGTTACGTCGAGGGTGAGAAAGGCGTGTCGTTCCTCAAGGAACGTTTCAATACGCTGCGCAAGCACCACGCCTTCGCCGACATGGAATACACCGAAGACAAGGCGAAGATGACCGAGTGGATGCCGCTGATGATGCCGGGTCGTCCAAAAGACCAGGTACTCGCCGCCACCCGCGTGATCAACGGCACCGACGTCAACTTCGGCGCCCTGACCAATCAGTTGCTCAAGCACCTGACCAGCGCCCCCGATGCCCAGGTCAAGTACTGCAAGCGCGTGACCGGCCTCAAGCGTAACGGCAATGGCTGGACCGTCAGCATCAAGGACGTCAACAGCGGCAGCAGCCGTGAAGTCGACGCCAAGTTCGTGTTCCTCGGCGCCGGTGGCGCGGCCCTGCCGCTGCTGCAGGCTTCGGGCATCGAAGAAAGCAAAGGCTTCGGCGGCTTCCCGATCAGCGGCCAGTGGCTGCGCTGCGACAACCCGGAAGTGGTCAAGCATCACCAGGCCAAGGTTTACAGCCAGGCCGCCGTGGGTTCGCCTCCGATGTCGGTACCGCACCTGGACACCCGCGTGGTCGACGGCAAGAAATCCCTGCTGTTCGGGCCATACGCCGGCTTCACCACCAAGTTCCTCAAGCATGGCTCCTTCATGGACCTGCCGCTGTCGGTTCGCGCCGGCAACATCGGGCCGATGCTGGCCGTGGCGAAAAACAACATGGACCTGACCAAGTACCTGGTCAGCGAAGTGATGCAGTCGATGGAACAGCGCCTGGAATCCCTGCGCCGTTTCTACCCGGAGGCGAAAGCCGAAGACTGGCGCCTGGAAGTGGCAGGCCAACGGGTGCAGATCATCAAGAAAGACCCGAAAAAAGGCGGCATCCTGCAGTTCGGTACCGAACTGGTGGCCGCGAAGGACGGCTCCCTCGCCGCCCTGCTCGGCGCTTCGCCGGGTGCTTCGGTGACCGTTTCGATCATGCTGGAACTGATCGAGAAGTGCTTCCCGGCCAAGGCCAAGGGTGAATGGGCTGCCAAACTGGCGGAAATCTTCCCGGCCCGTGAAAAGGTCCTGGAAACCGACGCGGCGCTGTATCGCAAGATCAACACGCAGAACAACATTGCGCTTGAACTGGTGGAAGAAAGCAGCGAGACCCCAAGCTTCGCTTGATATTGCGACATAAAAAACGCCCCGCACTCAGTGAGTGCGGGGCGTTTTTTTATGCCTTGGGAACGCCGCGGATATCAGCCGCGCGCTTTCTCGATCAGCTCGATGTATTCCGCAGCGTTGCGTTGATCGCGGATCTGGTCGATGAAAGTCTTGCCGTGCTCGTCCTTGCCATCGACGTCATAACCGGCTTCGACGAAGAACGTCAGGAAGCGTTCGAAATCGTCGATGCGCAGGCCACGGTAAGCCTTGACCAGTTTGTGCAGCGACGGCGAGGAGGCGTCGACCGGCTCAAAATCGAGGAACAGCTTGATCTGCTCATCGCCGATCTCGTCACCAATCACTTGCTTCTTATCTTTACGCATTGCCGACTCCAGCTCGCAGACATTTCACGGGGCGGGCAGTTTACCCCTGCGCAGGCACAAGGCTCAACGCGAGCGCGTACTGCCGGTGTGCAAATCGGCCCAGATGTGGCCGTTGGCGTAGGTCAGAAACTGGCAATACACGGTGTCGTTGCGCAACAGATCGATCACCACCCGGTACTGGGCCAGCGGGTAGTAGAGCGTGAGGGTCTTGCTCTTGTCGTCATACACCGGTTTTTTCAGGCTTTTGCTTTCGCCATCGAAGTTGACCAGCACCTGATTGATCGTCGCGCCCTTGTTCAGGGATTTGCCCTTCAGGCGGATCATCAACGAAGAGGTGACCGGAATCGGCTGCTGATTGGACTGGCGCTGGGCCCCCACCACCACGGAATAGTCGGTGACCTGCAACAGTTGCTGCTGCTCGGGTTCGGCATCGCGCAGGGTCAGGTCGTCCGGCGGCAGGAATTGACTGTGCATCGGGGCGGCGGCCAGGGGCAGGCTGAGGGTCAGCAACAGGGCGGCGCAGCTGCGGATCAAGAGGCTCATGACAGGCTCCGGGGGGCGGGGCCGAGCACTTTAGCAGCCTTTAAAGCAAAAGATCGCAGCCCGGGGCTGCGATCTTTCAGGGGTTCTCACATGCCTTTGACGGCGAAGATCCCGTTAGCGTTGCGCCAGTAGCCTTTGTAGTCCATGCCGTAACCGAAGATGTAACGGTCGATGCACGGCAGACCGACGAAGTCGGCTTTCAGGTCAGGACGGGCCTTGCGGTCGTGATCCTTGTCGATCAGCACGGCGGTGTGCACTTTGCGCGCGCCGGCGTGACGGCAGAAGTCGATGATCGCGCCCAGGGTGTGACCTTCGTCGAGGATGTCGTCGATGATCAGCACGTCGCGGTCGATGAACGAGACTTCAGGCTTGGCTTTCCAGAACAGGTCGCCGCCGCTGGTTTCGTTGCGATAGCGGGTGGCGTGCAGGTAGGACGCTTCCAGCGGAAACTGCAGATGGGTCAGCAGTTTGCCGGAGAAGATCAGGCCGCCGTTCATCACGCAGAACACCACCGGGTTGCTGTCGGCCAGTTGTTCGTTGATTTGTGCACCGACACGGGCAATGGCAGCCTCGACTTCAGCTTCGGTGTACAGGCAGTCAGCCTCTCGCATGATTTGACGGATATGCTCGAGATCAGCGGACATGGCGCTCTCCAGGGGGGTCTGTTTCGGAAAAGCGAGCAAAGGTACGCATCCCGCACGGCCGAATCAAGCATTTGTGGACTAACGTACTGTATGTCCTATAGGACATCACCGTCGGATAGATTAATCTAGGCCGGTTTTTTTGCCCGCCGCCGGAGCCTTTCCCCATGTCCATCCAAGAGATCCGCCATCCGCTGATCCGTCACAAACTTGGCCTTATGCGCCGTGCAGACATCAGCACCAAGAATTTCCGCGAACTCGCGCAGGAAGTCGGTGCCCTGTTGACCTATGAAGCGACCAAAGACCTGCCGCTGGAAACCTACGATATCGAAGGTTGGTGCGGCACCGTGTCGGTCGAGAAAATCGCCGGCAAGAAGATTACCGTCGTGCCGATCCTGCGTGCCGGCATCGGCATGCTCGAAGGCGTGCTGAGCCTGATCCCGGGTGCGAAGGTCAGCGCCGTCGGCGTTGCCCGTAACGAAGAAACCCTGCAGGCCCACACCTATCTGGAAAAACTGGTTCCGGAAATCGACGAACGCCTGGCCATGATCATCGACCCGATGCTTGCCACCGGCAGCTCCATGGTTGCGACCATCGACCTGCTGAAGAAGGCCGGTTGCAAGGACATCCGTGCGATGGTGCTGGTTGCCGCGCCGGAAGGCATCGCCGCTGTCGAGAAAGCTCACCCGGACGTGATCATCTACACCGCGTCCATCGATCAGAAACTCAACGAGCACGGTTACATCATTCCTGGGCTTGGCGATGCCGGTGACAAGATCTTCGGCACCAAGCAGAAGGACGCGTAAGCATGCAGCAAGAGTTCAACGATCCGCTCTGGCGCACCGTGCTGTCCGGCGCACAGATGCTGTTCGTGGCTTTCGGCGCCCTGGTGCTGATGCCACTGATCACGGGCCTGGACCCGAACGTGGCACTGTTTACCGCGGGTCTGGGAACGATCCTGTTCCAGATCGTCACCGGGCGTCAGGTGCCGGTATTCCTCGCGTCGAGCTTCGCTTTCATCACCCCGATCATTCTCGCCAAGGGCCAGTTCGGCCTCGCCGCGACCATGGGCGGCGTGATGGCGGCCGGTTTCGTCTACACCTTCCTCGGCCTGGCCGTGAAGATCAAAGGCACCGGGTTCATTGACCGTTTGCTGCCGCCGGTGGTGATCGGCCCTGTGATCATCTCCATCGGTCTGGCCATGGCGCCGATTGCCGCGAACATGGCGATGGGCAAGGCCGGCGACGGTTCGGAACTGATCCATTACCAGACCGCCATGATGATCTCGATGCCGGCGCTGCTGACCACATTGATCGTGGCGGTGTTCGGCAAAGGCATTTTCCGTCTGGTGCCGATCATTTCCGGCGTGCTGGTGGGTTTTGCCCTGTCCTTCTACTTCGGCGTGGTCGACACCGCGAAAATTGCCGCGGCACCGTGGTTCGCCCTGCCGGCCTTCACCGCACCGGAGTTCAACTGGCAGGCAATCCTGTTCATCGTCCCGGTAGCTTTGGCCCCGGCCATCGAACACATCGGCGGCGTGATTGCCGTCGGCAGCGTGACGGGTCGCGACTACCTGAAGAAGCCGGGCCTGCATCGCACCCTGCTCGGTGACGGTATCGCCACCACCGCAGCCGGCCTGTTCGGCGGCCCGCCTAACACGACCTACGCGGAAGTCACCGGCGCAGTGATGCTGACCAAGAACTACAACCCGAAAATCATGACCTGGGCGGCGATCTTCGCCATCAGCCTGGCGTTCATCGGCAAGTTCGGCGCCCTGCTGCAAAGTATTCCGGTGCCGGTGATGGGCGGGATTCTGTGCCTGCTGTTCGGTTCGATCGCGGCGGTGGGGATGAACACCTTGATCCGTCACAAGATCGACCTGGGTGAGGCGCGCAATCTGGTGATCGTTTCGGTGACCCTGGTGTTTGGTATCGGTGGCGTGCTGGTCGGCACCGGCACCGGTCCCGACGACTTCGGTCTCAAAGGCATCGCGCTGTGCGCGGTGGTGGCGATTGCGTTGAACCTGCTGCTGCCGGGTAATGACGGCTGGAAGCAGAAGAAGGCGGATGAGCCGCTGATCTAAGCATTGGCTTCAAGATCGTTCCCGCGCGGATCACCCCACACTGATCGTTCCCACGCTCTGCGTGGGAACGCCTCTGGGGACGCTCCGCGTCCAGTGACGCGGAGCGTCACGGGCTGCATTCCCACGCGGAGCGTGGGAACGATCAATCATCGACGATCATTAAAGGGCCAATGGCGCCCGTTCACAAAGTGTTGCCAACGCCTTCGCCCATTGCGGGTCATCATTCAGGCACGGCACCAGCACCAGCTCCTCTCCCCCCGCTTCGCAGAACTGTTCCTTGCCGCGATCGCCGATCTCTTCCAGGGTCTCGATGCAATCGGCAACAAACGCCGGGCACATCACCAGAATCTTCTTCACGCCGCTTTTGGCCAGCTCATCCAGCCGCGCTTCGGTGTAGGGCTCGATCCATTTCGCCCGGCCCAGCCGCGACTGAAACGACACCGACCACTTGCCGTCCGGCAGCCCCATACGCTCAGCGAACAACGCCGCTGTGCGCAGACATTGGGCGCGATAACAGGTGGCCAATACGGCAGCCGAGGCGTTTTTGCAGCAATCTTCATTCTTGAAGCAATGATTGCCGGTCGGGTCGAGCTTGGTCAGGTGCCGCTCAGGCAAACCATGGAAGCTCAGCAACAGGTGATCGTAATCCTGCTGCAAGTGCGGTTTGGCGCTGGCCACCAGGGCGTCGAGGTATTCCGGTTGATCGTAGAACGGCTGCAACACCGACAGTTGCACATCGAGTTTTTTCTCGCGCACCACCCGCTTGGCTTCTTCGATCACCGTGGTGGTGGTGCTGTCGGCGAACTGTGGATAAAGCGGCGCTAGGGTGATGCGTCTGTGCCCCGCCGCGACCAGCTTCAACAGGCTTGTCTCAATCGACGGCTCGCCGTAACGCATGGCCAGCTCAACCGGACCGTGAGTCCACTGCGCCTTCATCTGCTGTTGCAGGCGACGACTGAGTACCACCAGCGGCGACCCTTCGTCCCACCAGATCGAGGCGTAGGCGTGGGCCGACTGCTCCGGGCGCTTGATCAGAATCAGCGACACCAGCAGACGCCGCACCGGCCACGGCAGGTCGATCACGTAAGGATCCATCAGGAATTGATTGAGATAGCGGCGCACGTCGGCCACCGAAGTGGAGGCCGGCGAACCCAGGTTGACCAGAAGCAAGGCGTGATCGGTCATGCAACGTCCTATTTCAGAGGCGGCTGGAAAGATCGTCCAGGGCCGCGCGTAAATCCGTGAACCGGAAAGTGAATCCCGCTTCCAGCAAGCGTTTGGGCGTGGCCCGTTGGCCACCCAGCAACAGCAATGACATCTCGCCGAGCCCGACCTTCAAGGCGAGGGCCGGCATCGGCATGAACGCCGGGCGGTGCAACACGCTGCCCAGGGTCTTGGCGAATTCGCGATTGCGCACAGGTTTCGGCGCGCACGCATTATAAGGACCGCTCGCCTGATCGCGGTGCAGAAGAAAATCAATCAGGGCGATTTGGTCATCGATATGAATCCACGGCATCCACTGCCGACCGTTGCCCAAAGGCCCGCCCAGCCCGAGCTTGAACGGCAGCAGCAGGCGCGACAAAAAGCCGCCCTCGGCCGACAGCACCAGCCCGGTGCGCACCAGCACCACGCGAATGTCCATCGCTTCGGCGCGTTGCGCGGTTTCCTCCCAGGCGATGCATAACTGGCTGGCGAAATCGTCAATCACCGGTGGGGAGTCCTCGGTCAACTCGCGCTCGCCGCCGTCACCGTACCAACCCACGGCCGAGCCCGAGATCAGCAGCGACGGTTTCTGCCCGCGATGTTCCAGCCACGCCAGCAACGCTTCGGTCAGCGTGATCCGGCTGCTCCACAACAACGCCTTGCGCCGATGGGTCCACGGCCGGTCGGCAATCGGCGCGCCGGCCAGGTTGACGATCACGTCGACCGGTTCGTCGCCAAGGTCCTCCAGACGCGCAATGCCACGCACCTGGGCGCCACAGATTTTCGCGACTTTTTCCGGACGACGACTCCAGACCGTCAGGCGATGCCCCTGTGCGGACCAGTGCCGGCAAAGCTGACGTCCGATCAATCCAGTACCGCCGGTCAGCAATATGTGCATGACTTCTTCCTCGCGTGGCGTTTTACCCCGATCACTAGTCTATTTTTATAAACAGGGATCTTTTCTATCGGGCAGGCTCTATTGTTTAACCATAGGCCAAGCTGTCAGAACAAGAACGCTGGAAGTTATACCAAAAAACATAATTGTACAGGTTTCATCCACGGCGTAGTCTGTACAGAAAGGTAAACGAGGCCCCTATGACTGTACCTATCGCAATCATTGGCACCGGCATTGCCGGACTCTCCGCCGCCCAGGCGCTGACAGATGCCGGGCATACCGTTCAGTTGTTCGATAAAAGTCGCGGCAGCGGCGGGCGCATGTCGAGCAAGCGCAGCGATGCCGGTTCGTTGGACATGGGTGCGCAATACTTCACTGCCCGTGATCGGCGCTTCGTGACCGAAGTCCAGCGCTGGCAAAGCAAAGGCTGGGTCGCCGAATGGGCACCGCAGCTCTACACCTTTCATGGCGGGCAGTTGAACCTGTCGCCGGACGAACAGACCCGCTGGGTCGGCACGCCGCGCATGAGCGCCATCACCCGGGGCCTGCTCGATGGCCTGGAAGTGCATTTCGCCTGCCGGATCACCGAGGTCTATCGCGGCGAAGAACACTGGCACCTGCAAGATGCCGAAGGTTTCACCCACGGGCCGTTCAGCCACGTGGTGGTCGCCACACCGGCGCCTCAGGCTACTGCCCTGCTGGCCTCCGCACCGAAACTCGCCGGTGCCGCCGCCGGCGTGAAAATGGACCCGACCTGGGCCGTCGCCCTCGCCTTCGATACACCGCTGGATACGCCAATCGAAGGCTGCTTCGTCCAGGACAGCGCCCTCGACTGGCTGGCTCGCAACCGCAGCAAACCGGGACGCGACACCACGTGCGACACCTGGGTCCTGCACGCCACCAGTGCCTGGAGCCGGCAGCACATCGATCTGCCCAAGGAAGCGGTGATCGAACAATTGCACGGTGCCTTCGCCGAGTTGTTGCACAGCGCCATGCCGGCCCCGACCTTCAGCCTCGCCCACCGCTGGCTCTATGCCCGGCCGGCCAGCAGTCATGAATGGGGCACCCTGGCCGACGCCGACCTGGGCCTGTATGCCTGTGGCGACTGGTGCCTGTCGGGTCGGGTCGAAGGGGCATGGCTCAGCGGTCAGGAGGCGGCAAGACGCTTGCACGAACACCTGCAGTGAATCGCATCAATCCGCGCAAATTGCTGCTGTCGAAATGGACAGCAGCTCACCCGCAAAACCGTGAAAAGCATTTTCTGGTGACCGAACTGTTCCGCGACGAGGACGGCACGGTGCTGGAAATCGAACTGCAGGCGGTGCTGACCCGGCGTACCGAGCAATGCGACTGGCATGCCCTGCAGGATGATTCACGCTGGAAAATGGGCTGGCGCTAAAAACCTCAAAAAAACTTATACAAACAATTTGACTTGTACACCCATGAATCTATGCTGAAGGCATGTTGTACAGATCAGATTGTCTGTACAGGTTCAGATTCGAGGTTGCTGCATGTCCGACTCATCGACGTCCCTACCGAAAATCGCCATCAGCGCCTGCCTGATGGGCGCCGAAGTGCGCTACAACGGCGGGCACAAGGAATCGCGGCTGTGCAGCCGCACCCTGGCCGAGCATTTCGAATTCGTTCCCGTCTGTCCTGAAGTAGCGATTGGTCTGGGGATTCCCCGCGAGCCGATTCGTCTGGTGGGCGATCCGCAAAAGCCTGATGCAGTCGGCACCGTCAATCCGTCGATCAACGTCACCCAGCCATTGGCCGCCTACGGCGAGAAAATGGCCGGGGAGCTCAATGACATCTGCGGCTACATCTTCATGCAGCAATCGCCGTCCTGCGGACTTGAGCGAGTCAAGGTCTACCACGCCAACGGCGCACCGGTGAATGGTGGTGGGCGTGGCATTTACGCCGAGGCGTTCTGTGCACAGCATCCGGATCTGCCGGTGGAAGAAGCCGGGCGTCTCAACGATCCGGTGCTGCGGGAGAATTTCATCACCCGCGTGCTCGCCTACCGCGAATGGCAGCAGGTGCTCGAGCAGGGCTTGAGCCGCCGTGCACTGACCGAATTTCACTCGCGCTACAAATACCTGCTGATGGCCCACAACCCGGTGCAATACAAGGCGCTGGGCAATCTGCTGGGCAACATGGGCCAGACCGACCCGGCCGAGCTGGGCCCGCGCTATTTCAGCGAACTGATGGCGGCACTGAAAAAATGCGCCACCCGCCGTACCCACAGCAACGTCCTGCAGCACATCAGTGGCTACCTGAAACAGGCGATCAGCCCTGAAGACAAACAGGAAGTGCAGCACATCATCGGCCAGTACCGGCACGGCATCGTTCCGCTGGTGGTGCCGCTGACCCTGCTCAAGCATCACTTTCGCCTCCACCCGGATCCCTACATTGCGCAGCAGGTGTACCTGCAACCGCATCCGGAAAACCTCAGCCTGCGAAACGCCATTTGATGAATGACTCACTCGACACCAGCGCCCGTGAAGACCTCGGCGCCGACTTCAAGAAAGCCCTCGACGAGGGCTGGCTGCCGATCCGCGAAGTCGCCCGTCAGACCGGCGTGAACGCCGTCACCCTGCGCGCCTGGGAACGGCGCTACGGGCTGATCGTTCCGCAGCGCACGCCCAAGGGTCATCGCTTGTACAACGCCGAGCATGTGCAACGTATCCAGAACATCCTTACCTGGCTCAACCGTGGCGTAGCGGTCAGCCAGGTCAAACCGCTGCTCGACACCGCGCAGACGTTCAACGAACCGGCGCAGGACGAATGGCATCCACTGCGCCAGGCCGCCCTGCTGGCGGTTACCCACCTGAACGAGCGCAGCCTCGACGACGGCATCAACCAGGCGATGGCGCTGTATCCGCCACGCACTCTGTGCGAGCAATTGCTGCTGCCGCTGCTGAGCGATCTTGAACAGCGCTGGCAGGGCCAGTTCGGCGCGCAGATGGAGCGGGTGTTCTTTTATGCCTGGTTGCGCAGCAAATTCGGCGCACGCATCTACCATAACAATCGTCAGTTGCGCACCGCGCCGCTGCTGCTGATCAACCAGTCGGACCTGCCACTGGAGCCGCATCTGTGGCTCTGCGCCTGGCTGATCAGCAGCGCCGATTGCCCGGTGCAGGTATTCGATTGGCCGCTGCCGGCCGGCGAACTGGCGTTGGCAACCGATACCCTGCAAGCCCGTGGCGTACTGCTGTATTCCAGCAAAGCCCTGAACCTGGCGCAGCTACCGAAACTGTTCAACGGTGTCAGCTGCCCAAAACTGATTGTCGGACCAACGGTGTGTATCCACCACGCCGAGCTGTCCACAAAGACTTCCGAACTCGCTGATCTGTTCCTGGCCGAAGACCCCCTTTCGGCACATCGGGCACTCATTGAGCGTGGGTTGATTTAATGATTTCGACAGAGACCGACATGCAATTGATCTGGCTGCGCAGCGACTTGCGCCAACATGACAACACCGCCCTCGCGGCCGCCGCCGAGCGTGGCCCGACCGTCGCCGTGTACCTGTTGAGCCCGCAGCAATGGCAGGAACATGATGATGCTCCGTGCAAGATCGATTTCTGGCTGCGCAATCTGCGTGAGTTGAGCAAAACCCTTGGCGACCTGAACATCCCGCTCCTGATCCGCACCGCGCCTCACTGGGATCAGGCACCCGCCGTGCTGCTCGAACTGTGTCGGCAACTGAAGATCGAGGCGGTGCACGTCAACGAAGAATACGGCATCAACGAAAGCCGTCGCGACGAGGCAGTTGCCAAAGCGTTGCAAGCGGCAGGCATAACCTTCCACAGCTATCTCGACCAATTGCTGTTCAAGCCCGGCAGCGTGCTGACCAAAACCGGCACTTACTTTCAGGTGTTCAGCCAGTTCCGCAAGGTTTGCTACGAACGCCTGCACCGCTCGATGCCGTCGCTGAAACAGCCGCCGGGCAAGCAATCGGCGCTGAATATCACCAGCGACCCGGTCCCGGCAGCCATCAAAAGTTTCCCGACACCCGGCGAATCCCTGCGCGCCCTGTGGCCCGCCGGTGAATCCGAAGCCCGGCGTCGCCTCGACACGTTCGCCGATGCACAGATCGATTACTACAAGAGCGAACGCGACTTCCCGGCCAAACCCGGCACCAGCCAGCTTTCGGCCTATCTGGCTGCAGGCGTGATCTCGCCGCGCCAATGCCTGCACGCCGCCCTGCAAAGCAATCAGGGTGAATTCGAAAGCGGCAAGGTCGGCGCCGTCACCTGGATCAACGAACTGCTGTGGCGCGAGTTCTACAAACATATTCTCGTCGGCTATCCGCGGGTTTCACGGCATCGCGCATTCCGTCCGGAAACCGAAGCTCTGGCCTGGCGTGATGCCCCCGAGGATCTGGCCGCTTGGCAGGAAGCCCGCACCGGCTTGCCGATCATCGACGCCGCCATGCGCCAACTGCTGGAAACCGGCTGGATGCACAACCGCCTGCGGATGATAGTGGCGATGTTTCTGACCAAGAACCTGCTGATCGACTGGCGTGAAGGCGAACGCTTTTTTATGCGCCACCTGATCGACGGCGACCTGGCTGCCAACAATGGCGGCTGGCAGTGGAGTTCCTCGACGGGCACCGATTCGGCGCCGTATTTCCGCATCTTCAACCCGCTCAGCCAGTCGGAAAAATTCGATAGCGAAGGTCTGTTCATCAAGCACTGGTTGCCGGAGCTGGCCGGGCTGAACAAGAAAGAAGTGCACAACCCGGCCAGTGCTGGCGGGTTGTTCGGCGTCGCCGACTATCCGGCGCCGATCGTTAATCTGAGTGCATCACGGGAGCGGGCGCTGGCAGCGTTCAAGAACCTGCCGTCGCGCGCATCTCAAGGAGCGAGTGATGAGTGAATTTCTACGCAGTTTCGCCCAGCGGTTCGCACAGTTGAACAAAGACAATTTGCGCACCCTGGACGAACTGTACAGCGAGGACATTCACTTCACCGATCCACTGCATGAAGTGCAGGGACTGACGCAATTGCGCGGTTACTTCAGCGAGTTGTACGCCAACGTCAACGAACTGCGCTTCGATTTCCACGGCTTCGACCAGATCGGCGAAGGCGAAGGCTATTTGCGTTGGGTCATGAGCTACCGCCACCCGCGTCTGAGCGGTGGGCAACTGATCCGCGTCGCCGGCTGCTCGCATCTGCTCTGGCGCGACAAGGTTTACCGCCACCGGGATTATTTCGATGCCGGAGCGCTGCTTTATGAACATTTACCCGTATTGGGTCGGGTGATTGCCTGGCTGAAAAGGAGATTGGGATGAGTCGTACAGCTCCACGGCGTTATTGGCTGACCGGTGCCAGCAGTGGCATCGGCGCAGCACTCGCGGAAGACATTCTCAAAAGCGGTGCACAGCTGGCGGTCAGTTCCCGCCAGGTCGCGCCGCTCAAGGTTCTGTCACAACGGTATCCGGGACAGGTTCTGGTGGTGCCCGGCGATCTGACCAACAGCCAGACCGTACGCGAAATTGGCGAACAGATAGCCGCGGACTGGGGCTCGCTGGATACCGTCATCCTCAATGCAGGGACCTGCGAATACGTCGACGCTCACCAGTTCGACGCCTCGATCATCGAGCACGTGGTGCGTACCAACCTGCTCGCCAGCAGCTATTGCATCGA
This sequence comes from Pseudomonas sp. B34(2017), assembly GCF_002112915.1. Taxonomy (NCBI): domain Bacteria; kingdom Pseudomonadati; phylum Pseudomonadota; class Gammaproteobacteria; order Pseudomonadales; family Pseudomonadaceae; genus Pseudomonas; species Pseudomonas sp. B34(2017). The sequence goes on from NZ_NEJA01000010.1 coordinate 158,142, forward strand.
AGCCGCCCTGCCCTTGCTGCGCAAAGGTACGGCACCGCATCTGGTGGGGATGGCCAGCTCGGTGACCTATGTGCCGCTGCCACGGGCAGAAGCCTATGGCGCGTCGAAGGCCGGGCTGCGTTATCTGTTCGAATCCCTGCGCATAGATCTGGCGGACGAAGGCATTGAAGTCACGGTGATCAGTCCCGGTTTCGTCGACACGCCGCTGACCGCCAAGAATGACTTCCCGATGCCGCTCAGCTGGCCTGTGGATAAAGCCGCGCGGCATATCTTCGCCAAGCTGAAAGACCGGCCACTGGAAATCGCCTTTCCGGCGTTGTTCATGGCGGTCCTGTGGCCCCTGTCGAAAATGCCTGCACGCGTACAACTGGCGATTGGCAAACGCATGGTGCGCAGCAGCCCGCCGCTAAGGGATGCGACATGAAAATCGCCATCGTCGGCAGCGGCATCGCCGGTTTGACCTGCGCGTACCTGCTCGCACGCCGACACGAAATCACCGTGTTCGAAGCCGACGCCCGGATCGGCGGCCATACCCACACGGTGCCGGTCACCGTGGACGGGCGCGAGTACGCGGTGGACACCGGATTTATCGTGTTCAACGACTGGACGTATCCGAACTTCATTCGTCTGCTTGGCCAACTGGGTGTGACGTTCAAACCCACCGAGATGAGTTTTTCGGTCAACGATCCGGACACTGGCCTGGAATACAACGGCAACAACCTGAACAGCTTGTTCGCCCAACGCAGCAATCTGCTGTCCCCCGGATTCTGGGGCATGTTGCGCGACATCCTGCGGTTCAACAAAGAGGCTCGGCGCGACCTTGCCGAACAGCGGATCGCCACCGACACCACCCTCGACGATTACCTCAAGGCCGGCGGTTACGGCGAGCGCTTCATCCTGCATTACATCGTGCCGATGGGCGCGGCGATCTGGTCGATGCCGATGGCTGAAATGCTCAATTTTCCGTTGCAGTTCTTCGTGCGTTTTTTCGAGAACCATGGGCTGTTGTCGGTCAGTAACCGTCCGCAATGGCAGGTCATCGAGGGTGGCTCCAGTGCCTACATCGCGCCGCTGACCGCATCGTTCAAGGAACGCATCCGCCTGAACTGCCCGGTGGGCCGGATCGATCGCGATGCGCACGGTGTGGTTATCCACAGCCCGGCCGGTATCGAACGTTTCGACAAAGTAGTGCTGGCCTGCCACAGCGACCAGGCCCTGCGACTGCTGGGCAACCCCGACAAGGTCGAACGGGAAATCCTCGGCGCCCTGCCCTACGCCGACAACGAAGTGGTGCTGCACACCGACACCCGCTTGCTGCCCACGCGCAAACGGGCCTGGGCCAGCTGGAATTATCGCCTCGGCGGAGCGGGTCATACCCGGGCGGCCGTGACTTATGACATGAACATTCTGCAAGGCCTGCAGAGCGGCACCACGTTCTGCGTCAGCCTCAACCAGAGCGCTGGCATCACGCCGTCCAAGGTGCTGGCGCGCTTCACCTACGCTCACCCGCAATTCAGCCTCGCGGCCGTGGCGGCACAGCAGCGCTGGGCTGAAATCGACGGCGCGCAACACACGCATTATTGCGGCGCCTACTGGGCCAACGGTTTTCATGAGGACGGCGTGGTCAGCGCCCTGCGCGTGGCCGCAGCCTTCGGAGAAAGCCTGTGAACAGCGCGCTCTACAGTGGCTGGATCGCCCATCGGCGATTTGCCCCGCGCCGTCATGAGTTTCGTTATCGGATCGGCATGCTGTATCTCGATCTGGCTGAACAGGAGACCGTACTGGGCCTGTCCCGCCTGGCAGGCACCAGCCGCTTTGCGCCGTTTTCATTCCGCGAAACCGACTACCTGAAAACCTTCACCGGCCGGGGCGTGCGCCTGAGCGATGCGGTGCGCCAGTTGGTCGGCGAAGCCGTGGGCCATGCACCGCAAGGTTCGATCTGCCTGCTGACCCAGCCGCGCAGCTGGGGTCTGTCGTTCAACCCGGTGAGTTTTTTCTATTGCCACGAGGCCGACGGCCAACTGGCGGCGATTCTCTGCGAAGTCCGCAACACTCCGTGGCGCGAGCGTTATCACTACGTGCTGCCGGCTCGAGCGCCGACCCATCTGCAGGACTTCCACCAGCATTTTGCCGTGGCCAAGGCGTTTCATGTCTCGCCATTCCTGCCGCCGGACCTGGAATACCGCATGAGCTTCAGCCCTGCCGCGCAGGTCCTGGGTGTGCACATGGCCGACTGGCAAGGCGAGCAAAAACTGTTCGACGCCACCCTCGACCTGCGACGTGAACCCCTTGATCGACACCACTTGCACCGGCATCTGTGGCGCTTTCCCTGGATGACTGCCAAAACCGCGCTGGCGATCTACTGGCAGGCGCTGCGCCTGTTGCTCAAGCGCACCCCGGTGTATGACCACCAACGCGCCGACGACCGTTTTCGAACCGCCACTGTACCGACCGAGGAACGCCACCATGAAATCCACTAGCGTCTCGGCCAAAGCCAGCCTGTTCAGCCCTCACGGCCTGAGCGGTTCGCTGCTGCGCCGGGGAGTACTGCGCCAGCTGGAGCAGCTCAAGCAGGGTCAACTGATCGTCATCGAGGACGGCGAGCGCCACGTCTTCGGCACGCCGGGCAGCGCCCTGGTGGGCGAGATTCAAGTTCTGGATCCGGCCGTCTGGGGCCTGGTCGCCGGCAATGGTTCGATCGGTGCGGGCGAAGCCTTCATCCATGGCTACTGGCGCTCGCCGGACCTGACGGCCGTGGTGCGGGTCTTCGTCAGCAACCTTGAAGTGCTCGACGCAATGGAAGGTGGCCTGGCCCGGCTCGGTCGCCCGCTGGTGCGCGGGCTGCACTGGCTCAACCGCAATACGCGCAAGGGCTCGCAGAAAAACATCGCCGCGCATTACGACCTCGGCAATGACCTGTTCGAGCAGTTCCTCGACCCGACCATGATGTATTCCGCCGCGCAGTTTCTCAGCCCCGACGACAGCCTGGAGCAGGCGCAACTGAACAAACTCGAGCGGATCTGTCAGAAGCTCGCGCTCAAGCCCGGCGACCATCTGCTGGAAATCGGCACCGGCTGGGGCAGCATGGCGCTTTACGCGGCGCAGCACTACGGCTGCAAAGTCACCACCACGACGCTGTCGAAGGAGCAGTTCGCCTTCACCGCCGCCCGCATCGAACGCCTCGGTTTGCAGAATCAGGTGACGCTGTTGCTCAAGGATTACCGCGACCTCACCGGCCAGTACGACAAACTGGTGTCGATCGAAATGATCGAGGCGGTCGGCCACCGCTTCCTGCCGACCTATTTCAAGCAATGCGCGCAGCTGCTCAAGAGCAACGGCCTGATGCTGCTACAAGCGATCACCATCCGCGAACAGCGTTACGAACAGGCGCGCCGTGGCGTGGACTTCATCCAGCGCTACATTTTCCCCGGCGGTGCCCTGCCCTGCGTACAGAAAATGCTCGAAATCGTCGGCCGCGACACCGACATGAACCTGCTGCACATGGAAGACTTCGGCCTGCATTACGCCCGCACCCTGCGTCTGTGGCACGAGAACTTTCGCCATGCTCACGGCCGTCTGAGCGAACTGGGCTATGACGATTACTTCCTCAGGCTGTGGGAGTTCTACCTGTGTTACTGCGAGGGTGGATTTCTCGAGCGCACCATCGGCACCGCACAACTGGTGCTGGCCAAACCGGCGGCGATGACCGCGCCTTTGCTGGGCCGGTTCGATGCTTGAACGGTTGGCCAACGCGGTGCTGTTCCAGATCGGCTGGCTGGCCTGCGTGCTCGGTGGCGACAGCCTTTGGTTGCTGCTGGCGCTGGCGGTGCTGGTGATCCATCTGCGCTGGATCAGCAACTGGGCGCAGGAAGGTCGATTGATCCTCGGTGTGGTGATCATCGGCACGGCTGTAGACAGCGTACTGCGAGGCCTCGGGGTATTCGAGTTCAAGGACCTGTCGCCGCTGATTCCGCTATGGCTGATGTTGCTCTGGGCGTTGTTTGCCACGACTTTGCGTCATTGTCTGCAATGGAGCGCGACGCCGTGGTGGCTGGCCAGTCTGCTCGGCGCGGCAGGTGGCGCGCTGTCCTATGGCGCCGGCGGACGACTGGCCGGTGTGCAATTTCCTTTCGGTGAGTTACCGACCCTGATCGGCATCGCGCTGCTGTGGGCGTTGCTGTTTCCGCTGCTGCACCAATTGTCCCGACGGCTGGCGCGCTAAACGCCTGTCAGGCCTTTCACATGCTCATCGGTCACTGCCGTACACTGGCGCCATGAAAACCATTCCCCATCGACAAATTGCCGAGCCCGAGGTCACCTGCTCGACCTGTGCGGCCTGCTGCTGTCAGCTTGAAGTGATGCTGATCACCGACACCGGCGTACCCGAGCGTTTTATCGATACCGACGATTGGGGTGGTGAGGTGATGCTGCGTCTGGACGACGGCTGGTGCGCGGCGCTGGATCGCGACACGATGATGTGCACGATTTACGAGAAGCGCCCGCTGATCTGTCGCGAGTTTGAAATGGGCGCACCGGAATGCATCGACGAACGCCAGGGGATTGCTACGGCGTACCGCTGAGCACAAAAAAAAGGAGCGCCTGGCGCTCCTTTTTTCTTGAACTGACTTTCCGGGTGCTTACAGCGGCATCGTGTAATGCAATGCGTAGCTTTCCACACCGTCGTTGTCGCTGCTCAGACCGGCGTTGGAATAGTGCGTCGCACGGATCCCCACCTCATGTCCGCCATTGAAGCGCAGGCCGAAACCGATACGGTCTTCGAACTGAAAGGAGCCGCCGAGCTTGTTGTCTTCGTATTCGGTGTTGGAGAACAGCGCCACGCCGATCCCTGCCTCGACATACGGTTTGACCGACTGACCGGCAAACTCGTAAACAAATACCGGCGAGAACGACAGGCTGTTGTTGCTCGACGTCTTGTCGCCTTCCCAATAAGTGTAGGCCCCGCTCCAGTAACCGGTCAGACGACCGACATCACTTTGCAGCCAGCTCTTGTCCCAGTCGAAATTCATGCCCAGGCGATAAGTCATGGTCGAATCGCTGGTAGCACCCACTGCAAACTCGACGCCAGCAGCCTGTGCGGTAAAACTTTGCCCCATCAGTGCAGCCGCAATCGCGGCCAAGCAGAATAGTCGCTTCACTTTGAAACTTCCTTTTCCGGAACGATCGTTTGGTTTTCTAGGTCACTCTGCGCTATAGAAATCTGCGCTTGGTCAGAAGTTCAGCTGAATTTTTAGTTATTTCACATTTTTTTTACAAGGTGAATTTTTCGACTTCGCCGGCGGCCTGCCCCAGCAGGACCAAGGTGTTGCGTAAAGACGCGGGATCGGCACTGGTCCAGAATCTGACCGGTCGGTTCGGACCTACGGCGAGCAGATCACGCTCGGCCAGCAGCCGCTGCAGTTGCCGCGCTACCGCCGCGCCGGTATCGATCAGGCTGATGCTCTCGGGGATCATCGACTTGAGCATCGGCTTGAGAAACGGGTAATGGGTGCAGCCCAGAATGATCGTGTCGCAACCTTTGGCCAGTAGCGGGTCAACGTAGTGCTTGAGCAATGCACGCAACTCGGGGCTGTGCAGGTCGCCGCTTTCAATGCGCTCGACCAGTCCGGGACACGGCTGAGTGATAACCCGCACATCCGTGGCGAAGCGGTCGAGCAACGCGGCGAACTTGGCGCTCTGCAAGGTGCCGGTGGTGGCAAGTACGCCGACCACGCCGCTGCGGGTGGCGGCAGCGGCCGGTTTGACCGCTGGCTCCATGCCGACAATCGGCCAGTCAGGAAAATCCCGGCGCAGATCGGCGACGCCGGCCACGGTGGCGGTGTTGCACGCGATCACCAGCGCCTTGGCGCCCTGCTCGCGGAAAAAACCGGCCATCACGCTACAACGCTGGCGGATGAATTCCGGGGTTTTCTCGCCATAAGGGATGTGGCCGCAGTCGCCGAGGTACAGCAGCGATTCATTCGGTAGCAGATGCTGGATTTCCGCCAGTACCGACACGCCACCTACGCCGGAGTCGAATACGGCGATCGGCGCTTCACGCATGCTGCGAACCACAGACGCTGCAGCCGGGGTCGCGCTTGACCCGTAGCTCACGGAAGCGCGACCCCAGCGCATCGATCAAAAGCAGACGGCCCACCAGTGGTTCGCCAAAACCCGCCAGCAACTTCAAGGCTTCCAGCGCTTGCAGGCTGCCGACCAGACCGACCAGCGGCCCGACCACGCCGGCTTCGCTGCAAGTGAGTTCGGCTTCGCTGCCGTGACCGTACAGGCAGTGGTAGCACGGGCTTTCGGCGCGACGCGGGTCGAACACCGAGAGTTGCCCCTCGAGGCGGATCGCCGCGCCGCTGACCAAGGGCTTGCGCGCCGTCACGCACGCGGCGTTGACCGCTTCGCGGGTGGAGAAATTGTCCGAGCAGTCGAGCACCAGATCCACCGCCGCCACGGCTGCAGCGAGGGAATCCTCGTCCAGCGCCTGACGATGAGGCACCAGTTTGATTTCGGGATTGATCGCGCTCAGGCGCTTGAGCGCCGAGTCGACCTTGGTCATGCCGACGCTGTCGGTGTCGTGGATGATCTGGCGTTGCAGGTTGGTCAGGTCGACCGTGTCGAAATCCGCCAGATGCAATTCACCGACACCCGCCGCCGCCAGATACAAGGCCACCGGCGCACCGAGACCACCGAGGCCGACGATCAATACTCGGCTGTCCTTGAGCTTCAACTGGCCATCGATGTCGATGTGTTGCAGCAGGATCTGCCGACTGTAGCGCAACAATTCCTGATCATTCAGCACGGCAGGCGCCCCAGGCTGATCCGTTGATGGCCGCCCAGATCGGTGCGGCTGTGGACTTCGTCGAAACCTTTCGTCAGCAGCAGATCGCGCACGGCGTCGGCTTGATCATAGCCGTGTTCGAGCATCAGCCAGCCACCGGCCTCGAGATGCGCCGGCGCCTGGGCGATGATCAGCCGCAGATCGTCGAGCCCGTCGATGCCGGCCACCAAGGCGCTTTCCGGCTCGAAGCGCACATCGCCTTCCACCAGATGCGGATCGGCCGCGCGGATGTACGGCGGGTTGCTGATGATCAACTCGAAACGCTTGCCTTCGAGGGCGCTGAACCAGTGACTGCTCAGCACCGTCGCATTGTTCAGGTGCAGGCGCTGGCGATTGCGTTCGGCCAGGGCCACGGCTTCCAGCACGCGATCCACGGCGGTGACTTTCCACGCCGGGCGTTCGCTGGCCAGGGCCAGGGCAATCGCCCCGCTGCCGGTGCCGAGGTCAAGCACTTTGGCCGGGGTCGCCGGCAGCAATTCCAGTGCGGCTTCCACCAGCAGTTCGGTGTCCGGACGCGGGATCAGCGTGTGCGGTGCGACTTCCAGATCCAGCTTCCAGAAACCTTGCTGGCCCAGAATGTAGGCCACCGGCTCGCCGCTGCGGCGGCGTTGCAGGTACTCGGCGAAGACCAGTGCGGCTTCGCTGGGCACGATGCGCTCGGGCCAGGTGTGGAGAAAACTGCGCGACTTGCCCAGCGCGGCGGCCAGAAGCAATTCGGCGTCCAGACGCGCGCTGGGCGAATCCGGCAATTCGGCGGCGCGCAACAGGCTGGCGATGATGGTCATTTACTCACCTATCGCTGCGAGCTGGTCGGCCTGGTATTCGGCCAGCAACGGCTCGATCACCGCTTCGACGCCACCGGCGAGGATTTCGTCGAGGGAATACAGGGTCAGGTTGACGCGATGGTCGGTGACCCGGCCCTGGGCAAAATTGTAGGTGCGGATGCGCTCGGAGCGGTCACCGGAACCCACCAGCAATTTACGTTCGCTGGCGATGGCGTTGGCCGCCGCAGCAGTCTGCTGGTCGTTGAGCTTGGCCGCCAGCCAGGCCATCGCCCGGGCGCGGTTCTTGTGCTGGGAACGTTCTTCCTGGCACTCGACAACGGTGCCGGTCGGGATGTGGGTGATGCGGATCGCCGAATCGGTGGTGTTGACGTGCTGACCACCGGCCCCGGAGGAGCGGTAAGTGTCGACGCGCAAATCCGCCGGGTTGATCTCGATGGCTTCACGCTCGTCCGGCTCGGGCAATACCGCCACGGTGCAGGCCGAGGTGTGGATACGGCCCTGGGATTCGGTGGCGGGTACACGTTGTACGCGGTGCGCGCCGGATTCGAATTTCAGCTTGCCGTAAACGTTGTCGCCTTCGATGCGGGCGATGACTTCTTTATAGCCACCGTGTTCGCCTTCGTTTTCCGAAAGGATCTCCACCCGCCAGCCACGCCGTTCGGCGTAACGCGAGTACATGCGGAACAGGTCGCCGGAGAAGATCGCCGCCTCGTCGCCACCGGTGCCGGCGCGGATTTCGAGGAACACGTTGCGCCCGTCGTTGGGATCCTTGGGCAGCAGCATGCGTTGCAGGTCGGATTCCAGCGTGATCAGCAATTCCTTGGCTTCGCGGACTTCTTCCACGGCCATTTCACGCATGTCCGGGTCGCTGTCCTTGAGCAGCGCCTGCGCGCCTTCAAGATCGCTTTGTACGCCGAGCAGCTTTTTATAGCCTTGTACCACCGGCTCAAGTTCGGCGTATTCCTTGGAATAGGCGCGGAATTTTGCTTGATCGGAAATCACTTCGCCGTCGCCGAGCAGCGCGGTCAGTTCCTCGAAACGGTCCTGGAGAATGTCCAGCTTATTGAGCAGTGACGCTTTCATTGCGGTTTTTTATCCGAAAAGCTATCCGGTGAGCCCTCGAGGGCAAAGAGTTCCTGAGCCATGGCCAGCGCATCGAGGCGGCCTTCGGCAGAAAGCTTTTTCAACTGCACGCTCGGGGCGTGCAGGAGTTTGTTGGTCAGGCCGCGGGCCAATTGCCCGAGGACGTCTTCGGCGTTGCCGCCGTTGGCCAGCAGGCGCAGGGCCTTTTGCAGTTCTTCGTCGCGCAGGCGTTCGCTCTGTTGACGATAGGCCTTGAGCACATCGACCGCCGCCAGCTCGCGCAGGCGCACCATGAAATCGTCGGCGCCGACCGAAACCATCTCTTCGGCCGCCTGCGCTGCCCCCTGACGGCTCTTGAGGTTTTCGGCGACCACTTCGTGCAGATCGTCGACGCTATAGAGGTAAACGTCGTCGAGTTCGCCGACTTCCGGCTCGATGTCACGGGGAACGGCGATGTCGACCATGAAGATCGGTTTGTGCTTGCGCAGCTTCAGCGCGCTTTCCACCGCGCCCTTGCCGAGGATCGGCAACTGACTGGCGGTAGAACTGATAACGATGTCGCTGCGTACAAGTTCGGCCGGAATGTCCGAGAGCAACACCGCGTGGGCACCGAACTGCTCGGCGAGCAGGCTGGCGCGCTCCAGCGTCCGGTTGGCGACCACGATGCGCTTGACCCCCAGTTCATGCAGATGGCGGGCGACCAGAGTGATGGTCTCGCCGGCACCGATCAGCAGGGCCTGGCTGCGCTGCAGGTCGCTGAAAATCTGTTTCGCCAGGCTGACAGCGGCAAATGCCACGGACACCGGGTTTTCGCCGATGGCGGTGTCGGTGCGCACCTGCTTGGCGGCATTGAAGGTCGCCTGGAACAGTCGCCCGAGCAGCGGCCCGATGGTGCCGGCCTCGCGGGCCACGGCGTAGGCCGATTTCATCTGGCCGAGAATCTGCGGTTCGCCCAGCACCAGCGAGTCGAGCCCGGAGGCGACGCGCATCATGTGACGAACGGCCGCATCGTCTTCATGCACATAAGCACTCGCGCGCAGCTCTTCGAGGCTCAATTGGTGGTATTCGGCCAGCCAGCGCAACACGATGTCCGCCGACACGTGATCCTGTTCTATATACAGTTCACTGCGATTGCAGGTGGAGAGGATCGCAGCTTCGCGGCTGTCGGTGAGTCGGCAGAGCTGCTGCAAGGCCTCCACCAGTTGCTCAGGGGTAAAGGCCACGCGCTCGCGGACGTCTACTGAAGCAGTCTTGTGGTTGATACCGAGTGCAAGGAAGGCCATTCAAGGTCGCTGATGGTGACGTGAAGCCGGCAATTGTCCTACTTCGTCAGATTCAGAACAACTACCGCTGACTATTGTCCCAATTGCCGGCCCCTATAATGGCCACAATCGAGACTCGGTTATGTTTGGCCGAAGGCTTGTGTCATGATGATCCGACCGCAGGTTAGTCGTCCTCTTCCTATATGAATAGATCTTCCGCGTTGCTCCTCGCTTTTGTCTTCCTCAGCGGCTGCCAGGCCTTGGCCCCCGTTCCGCAGGACGGTGCCTCACCGGTCGAAGACACCACGCCGGCCCCTGAAAAGCCCAAGGTTTACAGCTCGTTCAGCCAGGAGACGGTGTTCAGCCTGCTGAGCGCCGAACTCGCCGGTCAGCGCAATCGTTTCGACATTGCCCTGGACAACTACGTGACCCAGGCCATCAACACCCAGGATCCGGGTGTTTCCGAGCGTGCGTTCCGCATCGCCGAGTACCTGGGCGCCGACCAGCCAGCCCTCGATACCGCGCTGATCTGGGCAAAAAATGCCCCGGACGACCTCGAAGCGCAACGCGCCGCCGCCGTGCAACTGGCCCGCGCCGGGCGCTATGACGACTCGATGGTCTATATGGAGAAAGTCCTGCAGGGCAAGGGCGACACCCATTTCGACTTCCTCGCGCTGTCGGCTGCCGACACCGATCAGGAAACCCGCAACGGCCTGATGAAAAGCTTCGACCGCCTGTTGCAGCGTCACCCGAACAACAATCAGCTGATTTTCGGCAAGGCCCTGCTGATGCAGCAGGATGGCGACACCAAAGGTGCCCTTGCCCTGCTCGAAGACCATCCGCCGGAAGACGGCGAGATCGCCCCGATCCTGCTGCGCGCGCGCCTGCTGCAAGGGCTGAATCGCGGCGACGAAGCGCTGCCGCTGCTGCAAAAGAGCATCAAGAAGTATCCGGACGACAAGCGCCTGCGCCTGACCTACGCGCGGATGCTGGTGGAACAGGACCGGATGGACGACGCCAAGGTCGAGTTCTCCACCCTGGTTCAGCAATACCCGGAAGACGACGAACTGCGTTATTCCCTGGCGCTGGTCTGCCTGGAAGCCAAGGCCTGGGACGAGGCCAAGGGCTATCTGGAAGACCTGATCGCCCGGGAAAGCCATGTCGATTCGGCGCACCTGAACCTGGGCCGCATCGCCGAAGAGCGCAACGACCCGCAAGGCGCGCTCATTGAGTATGCCCAGGTCGGCCCGGGCAACGACTATCTGCCGGCGCAACTGCGTCAGGCCGATATTCTGATGAACAACGGCAAGACCGCCGAAGCCCAGAGCAAACTGGCCGCCGAGCGTGACGAGCAGCCAGATTACGCGACCCAGCTGTACCTGATCGAAGCCGAAACCCTGTCCGCCAATAATCAGGGCGACAAGGCCTGGAAAGTCCTGCAACAAGCCTTGCAGCAGTACCCGGACGATCTGAATCTGCTTTACACCCGCGCGATGCAGGCGGAAAAACGCAATGACCTGGCGCAGATGGAAAAAGACCTGCGTCTGATCATCAAGCGCGATCCGGACAACGCCATGGCCCTCAACGCCCTCGGCTACACGCTGTCCGACCGCACTACCCGCTACGCCGAAGCCAAGGCGCTGATCGAGCAGGCGCACCAGATCAACCCGGAAGATCCGGCAGTGCTCGACAGCCTCGGCTGGGTGAACTTTCGCATGGGCAATCTGGAAGACGCCGAGAAATACCTGCGTCAGGCCCTCGAGCGTTTCCCCGATCATGAAGTCGCCGCGCATCTGGGCGAAGTGCTGTGGGCCAAGGGCAAACAGCGCGAAGCAAAACAAATCTGGGGCAAGTTCCTCAAAGACCAGCCTGACAGCACCATCCTGCGCAGCACCATCAAGCGCCTGACCGGATCCGAGACTCTTTAACTCATGTTTTTGCGCCACGTCATAGTTTTCAGCTTCATCGCCCTGCTCGCCGGTTGCGCGGGCTTCGGCGCCCGTGAATCGGTCGAAGGCCACGGCAATCCGGGCCAATGGCGCGAGCACAAACAACAACTGACCGGCCTCGACGGCTGGCAGATCGACGGCAAGATCGGCATCCGCGCCCCGAAAGATTCGGGCAGCGGCACGTTGTTCTGGCTGCAACGTCAGGATTACTACGACATCCGCCTGTCCGGCCCGCTGGGTCGTGGCGCGGCGCGACTGACCGGCCGTCCGGGCGCGGTGTCGCTGGAAGTGGCGAATCAGGGCCGTTATGAAGCGCCGACTCCGGAAGCACTGGTCGAAGAGCAACTGGGCTGGAAACTGCCGGTCTCGCATCTGGCGTGGTGGGTTCGCGGCCTCCCGGCACCGGACAGCAAAAGCCGTCTGACCCTGGATGGCAACAGCCGTCTGGCCAATCTGGATCAGGATGGCTGGCAGGTCGAATACCTCAGCTATGCCGAACAGAACGGTTACTGGCTGCCCGAGCGAATCAAGCTGCACGGCACCGATCTGGACGTGACGCTGGTCATCAAGACCTGGCAACCGCGCAAATTGGGGCAATAACGCATGACCGCTCCACGCCTCACTTTGCCTTCGCCGGCCAAACTCAATCTGATGCTGCACATTCTCGGTCGCCGTGAAGACGGTTATCACGAGTTGCAGACGCTTTTTCAGTTCCTCGACTACGGCGACGAAATTACCTTCGCCGTACGTGAAGACGGCGTGATCCGCCTGCACACCGAATTCGATGGCGTGCCCCACGACAGCAACCTGATCGTGCGCGCGGCGAAGAAACTGCAGGAACAATCCGGATGCTCGCTCGGCATCGATATCTGGATCGACAAGATCCTGCCCATGGGCGGCGGCATTGGTGGCGGCAGCTCGAATGCGGCCACCACCCTGCTCGGCCTCAATCATTTGTGGCAACTGGGTTGGGATGAAGATCGACTGGCTGCACTGGGCCTGACACTGGGCGCGGACGTGCCGGTGTTCGTGCGTGGCCACGCAGCTTTCGCCGAAGGTGTCGGCGAGAAACTGACCCCGGTCGAGCCCGCCGAACCGTGGTACGTCGTGCTCGTTCCGCAAGTCTCTGTTAGTACGGCAGAAATTTTTTCAGATCCTTTGTTGACACGTAACACGCCGCCCATTAAAGTGCGCCCCGTTCCCGAGGGAAACAGTCGAAATGACTGCTTGCCGGTGGTCTCGAGGCGTTATCCAGAAGTACGTAACGCATTGAATTTGTTAGGTAATTTTACCGAAGCAAAACTCACCGGAACTGGAAGTTGTGTGTTTGGGGGCTTCCCAAGCAAAGCTGAAGCTGATAAAGTCTCGGCCCTTCTGACAGAGACCCTTACAGGGTTTGTAGCAAAAGGAAGCAACGTTTCGATGTTGCATCGCAAGCTGCAAAGTCTGCTCTAAAGGAATCAAGTGCCCGGCACTTGCAAGCAACAGATACAGGGGCGTCGCCAAGCGGTAAGGCAGCAGGTTTTGATCCTGCCATGCGTTGGTTCGAATCCAGCCGCCCCTGCCATTTTCCTATACTCATCCAGGTATACCCTCAGCCTTCAGGTACTGCGCGTGTCCAAGATGATGGTCTTTACGGGGAACGCTAACCCCGATCTGGCTCGGCGTGTCGTACGTCAGCTGCATATCCCTCTCGGTGACATCTCTGTCGGTAAATTCTCCGACGGCGAAATTACAGCCGAGATCAATGAAAACGTTCGCGGTAAAGACGTCTTCATTATTCAGCCGACTTGCGCTCCGACCAACGATAACCTGATGGAACTGGTAGTGATGGCTGATGCCTTCCGCCGCTCCTCGGCTACTCGTATCACTGCTGTTATTCCTTATTTTGGTTATGCCCGTCAGGATCGCCGTCCGCGTTCCGCACGTGTGGCTATCAGCGCGAAAGTCGTTGCTGACATGCTTACCGTAGTCGGCATCGACCGTGTTCTCACGGTTGATCTGCATGCTGACCAGATTCAGGGCTTCTTCGATATTCCGGTAGATAACATCTACGGCTCCCCGGTTCTGGTGGATGACATCGAAGATCAGCGCTTCGAGAACCTGATGATCGTGTCCCCGGACATTGGTGGCGTCGTGCGTGCACGTGCCGTTGCCAAATCCTTGGGCGTGGATCTCGGGATCATCGACAAACGCCGTGAGAAAGCCAATCACTCTGAAGTGATGCATATCATCGGTGATGTCGAAGGGCGTACCTGCATCCTGGTCGATGACATGGTCGATACCGCCGGCACTCTGTGCCATGCGGCCAAGGCCCTGAAAGAGCATGGCGCAGCCAAGGTCTTTGCCTACTGCACACACCCTGTGCTGTCGGGTCGGGCCATCGAGAATATCGAAAATTCCGTGCTGGACGAGCTGGTGGTCACTAACACCATCCCGCTGTCCGCTGCAGCACAAGCCTGTGCACGTATCCGTCAACTGGATATCGCACCGGTTGTTGCCGAAGCGGTTCGCCGCATCAGCAATGAAGAATCGATCAGCGCGATGTTCCGTTAAGGGCCCTGCCCTTCTCGAAATGTCTCGTTGACGAAAAGCGCCCCGCCCCGGCATTCCTGCCGGGGCGGGGCTTTTTTGCCCATACCGTGTTCGGCGCTGGTCGCAAACGCCACTCGGTCATGGCTATTTTGGAGATACAAAATGAACGATTTTACTTTGAATGCTGAACTGCGTTCCGACCTGGGGAAAGGTGCGAGCCGCCGCCTGCGTCGTCTCGCTGCCCTGGTTCCAGCTGTTGTTTACGGTGGCGACAAAGCCCCTGAATCCATCAGCATGCTGGCCAAAGAAGTTGCCAAACTGCTCGAAAACGAAGCTGCCTACAGCCACGTTATCGAACTGAACGTTGGTGGCACCAAGCAGAACGTGATCATCAAGGCCCTGCAACGTCACCCGGCCAAAGGCCACGTGATGCACGCTGACTTCGTACGCGTTGTAGCTGGCCAGAAACTGACCGCTATCGTTCCTGTGCACTTCATCAACGAAGCTGCTCCAGTGAAGAAAGGCGGCGAAATCTCGCACGTTGTTGCCGAGATCGAAGTTTCCTGCCTGCCGAAAGATCTGCCTGAGTTCATCGAAGTCGACCTGGCTAACGCTGAAATCGGCACCATCGTTCACCTGTCGGACATCAAGGCTCCTAAAGGCGTTGAGTTCGTTGCTCTGGCACACGGCGATGACAAGGCTGTTGCCAACGTCCACGCTCCACGTGTTGCTCCAGAAGCTACCGAAGAAGGCGCAGCAGAGTAATTCACTCTGTCATGCCTGAGTGAGCAGGTAACATCGCGGACTGGAACGTAGCGAGAAAGCGGGCGGGAACGCGGAGTTTACATCCATGGTAAATGAGCATTTTTCGTCCACTTTCGCCGCCTTCCCTGATCGCGGCGATGTTATCCACCACTCAAAGGAAGGGCCCCTATCGTGACTGCCATCAAACTGATCGTTGGCCTGGGAAATCCAGGCGCTGAATACGAACAGACCCGGCATAACGCAGGGGCCCTTTTTGTTGAGCGCATCGCCCACGCACAGAACGTGAATCTCGTGGCCGATCGCAAGTATTTCGGCCTGACCGGGCGTTTTTCGCATCAGGGTCAGGATGTTCGTCTGCTGATTCCCACCACCTACATGAACCGCAGCGGCCAGGCCGTGGCGGCACTCGCCGGTTTCTTCCGCATCAAGCCCGAAGAAATCCTGGTGGCACATGACGAACTCGATCTGCCTCCGGGCGTCGCCAAACTCAAAGTCGGCGGCGGCCATGGCGGTCACAACGGGTTGCGCGACATCATTGCGCAATTGGGTAATCAGAATACGTTCCACCGCCTGCGGCTTGGCATCGGCCACCCGGGCGTCGCCAGTATGGTTTCAAATTTCGTCCTGGGTCGTGCGCCACGCGCCGAACAGGAAAAACTCGATGCCAGCATCGACTTTGCCCTCGGCGTGCTGCCGGATATCCTCGCCGGTGAATGGAACCGCGCGATGAAAAACCTGCACAGCCAGAAGGCCTGACTCTAATCCGAGGGGAAACACCATGGGATTCAATTGCGGCATCGTCGGCCTGCCTAACGTCGGCAAGTCCACCCTGTTCAACGCCCTGACCAAATCCGGGATCGCGGCCGAGAACTTCCCCTTCTGCACCATCGAGCCGAACAGCGGCATCGTGCCGATGCCGGATCCACGTCTGGACGCTCTGGCGGCCATCGTCAATCCGAAGCGCATCCTGCCGACCACCATGGAATTCGTCGACATCGCGGGCCTGGTTGCCGGCGCGTCGAAAGGTGAAGGTCTGGGCAACAAGTTCCTGGCCAACATCCGCGAAACCGACGCGATCGCTCACGTCGTGCGCTGCTTCGAAGACGAGAACGTGATCCACGTTTCCAACAGCGTCGACCCGAAGCGCGACATTGAAATCATCGACCTGGAACTGATCTTCGCCGACCTCGACAGCTGCGAGAAGCAACTGCAGAAAGTCGCGCGCAACGCCAAGGGCGGTGACAAGGATGCAGTGGCCCAGAAGGCCCTGCTGGAACAACTGATCCCGCACTTCAGCGAAGGCAAGCCTGCGCGCAGCCTGATGAAGAACATGAGCGCCGACGAAAAAGCGATCATCAAGGGCTTCCACCTGCTGACCACCAAGCCGGTCATGTACATCGCCAACGTCGCTGAAGACGGTTTCGAGAACAACCCGCATCTGGACGTGGTCAAGGCCATCGCCGAAGAAGAAGGCGCGATGGTTGTTCCGGTCTGCAACAAGATCGAAGCGGAAATTGCCGAGCTGGACGACGGCGAAGAGAAAGACATGTTCCTCGAGGCCCTGGGCCTGGAAGAGCCTGGCCTGAACCGCGTGATCCGTGCCGGCTACGAAATGCTGCACCTGCAGACCTACTTCACTGCCGGTGTCGAAGAAGTCCGCGCCTGGACCGTCCGCGTCGGTGCCACCGCACCGCAAGCCGCTGGTGTGATCCACACTGACTTCGAGAAAGGCTTCATCCGCGCCGAAGTGATCGCCTACAACGACTTCATCCAGTACAAGGGCGAAGCCGGTACCAAGGAAGCCGGTAAATGGCGTCTGGAAGGCAAGGATTACATCGTCAAGGACGGCGACGTGATGCACTTCCGCTTCAACGTGTAAAAGCAGCACCCAAGAAAAAGCCGCGTTTGATACGCGGCTTTTTTGTGCCTGAAATTCGGCCCGTCAGGCCTTCTTGGTTCTCGGCAGGAAGATCGCCAGCACCCCGAACAGCGGCAGGAACGAGCACAGGAAGTACACGTATTCGATGCCGTGAATGTCCGCCAGATGCCCGAGCAACGCCGCGCCAATCCCGCCGAAACCGAACATCAGACCGAAGAACACCCCGGCAATCATCCCGACATTGCCCGGCACCAGCTCCTGCGCGTACACCACAATCGCCGAGAACGCCGAAGCCAGGATGAAGCCGATCACCACGCTCAGGACGCTGGTCCAGAACAGGTCGACATGGGGCATGAGCAGCGTGAACGGTGCCACGCCGAGGATCGAGAACCAGATCACCGCCTTGCGCCCGATCTTGTCGCCAATCGGCCCGCCAAAGAACGTTCCCGCCGCCACCGCGCCGAGGAACAGGAACAGGTGCAGCTGCGAACTGGCCACCGACAGGTCGAACTTCTCGATCAGGTAAAAGGTGAAGTAACTGGTCAGGCTGGCCATGTAGAAATACTTGGAGAACACCAGCAGACCCAGCACCACCAGCGCACTGACCACCCTACCCTTCGAAAGTCCATGAGTGGCGGCCTGGCCGGCCTTGAGCTTGAACAGGTTCAGGTGATGGGCGTACCAGCGACTGATGCGATAGAGCACGAACAACGCAAACACCGCGAACAGCCCGAACCACGCCACGTTGCCCTGCCCGAAAGGAATGATGATCGCCGCCGCCAGCAACGGGCCGAATGCCGAACCGGCGTTACCACCGACCTGGAACGTCGATTGCGCCAGACCGAAGCGCCCGCCCGACGCCAGACGCGCGATGCGGGAAGCTTCAGGGTGGAAGGTCGAAGAGCCGATACCGATCAACGCCGCCGCCAGCAAGATAAGAGGGAAACTGCCAACCATCGACATCATCACAATGCCGATCAGCGTGCACACGGAACCTGCCGGCAACAGCCACGGTTTCGGATGCCGATCGGTGTGATAACCGACCCACGGCTGCAACAGCGACGCGGTCAACTGGAAGGTCAGGGTAATCAGGCCGACCTGGGTGAAGCTCAGGCCATAGTTGGCCTTGAGCATCGGATAGATCGACGGCAGCACCGACTGGATCAGGTCGTTGATCAAATGCGCCAGCGCCACCGCGCCGATGATGCGCATCACCAGTGGACTGCTCTGGGGAGGAGCGGACGCCGAGGCAGCGGCGGTCTGAACGTTGCTGATAGCCATGGGAATTTCCGGACTGCAGATGGGTGCACGCGGGCAGGTGCGTCAATGTGCCATTTTTCGGTGCGCCAGCGCCATCCCCTTAGCCAGCTAACGAACTATTCAGTCGTCGCGCCACAAGTGATAGCGCAACGCCATGGTCTGAATCTTGCCTTGCTTATCCGCTTGAACGCGGCGCCCTTACAAAGGGCATCGAGAATGGGAAGTTTCGCTACAGAGCCGGCCTACAGAGCGGGCAAGGGTGAACTTTCGAGGCCTTTTAGCAGGGCACCAGTCACGGTCGCAACGACCGCGATGCACGCCGATGGTGCGTGGTGTCCAGAGGAGTCATGGGGCATGCAGGCTTTTTTATCACCGGGGATCAGGTTGCTGGGGCGGTTTGGCTTCGCGCGTAAATTCCAGTTGTTGTTTCTGCTGTTTATCCTGCCGTTGGCCGGCAGCCTGTTGATGATCGGCCAGGACTATCGCGACAAACTCAACCTGATCGCCGGCGAACGTGCCGGTGTGCGGCAGTTGCTCGCCCTCGATGCACTCGACAACCTGCTCGCCGCCCAGCGCGATCGCGCCGCCCGCTGGCGCGCCACGGAAACCAACCGCCAGCCGACACCCGCGACTCTGGCCGCCGTGGCCGCCTTCGATGGCGTGCAGCCTGCTGTTGCCCAGGCGACGCTGGAGCTGGGCAGTGCCTTGCAAGCCGAAGGTGCGGAAGGTGAAACCCTGACCCGCTATCAGGCACTGCAAGCCGCGCTCAATGGTCTGGACTCGAAAAGCCTTTCCGGTGTCGGTTGGTGGCCGGATGGTTACGACCGCTTCACCAACGCCCTCAGCGCCCTGCAAGCCTTGCGTGAGCAGATCGCGATGGACAATCGCCTGATCCTCGCGCCGTGGCTGGAAACCTATCTGCTGACTCAGATTTCCACCCAGCACGCACCGGACCTGATCGAGCGGGTCGGCCGACTGGCAGCCGTCGGCCAGGCGTCCGTGGTTTCCGGTCAGTTCACCCTGCAAAGCCGTCTGCAACTGCGTGACCTGCGCAGCCGCATCGGCGATGCGCGCGAGCAGTTGGTGAAAACCGCGAGCCTGCTTGAAGCGCGTCTGCCGCCAGCCCTGCAAAACTGGGCCGGGCAATATCACGACAGCCTCAAACAGCTGGACGCCGGATTGAAAGTGCTGGATGACGGCGTGTTCGGCGGCAGCATCAACCTCAAGCCGGAAGAGTTCGAGCGCACCCTCGACGCCCTGCTCGGCGACCTCGCCACGCTGCGCCAGCAATCGCTGGTGTCGCTGGATCAGCGGCTGGATGACTACCACGGATCGGCGATTCGTCAGTTCATCATTGTCGCGGCGGTCTTCGGTTTCCTGTTGCTGGCGGCGCTGTATTTGTTCGTCTGCCTGCAAGCCTCGATCCGCCGCAGCGCCAGCGGCATCACGCTGCTGGCCGAAGCCCTGCGCGACGGCAATCTGAGCCTGCAAGTGCCGGTCGTGGGACGTGATGAACTGGCGTCGATCAGCACCGCGCTCAACGTGGCCGTAGTGCAACTGCGCACCAGCCTGCTGGGTGTCGATCACGAAACTTCGCAACTGAGCAACGCGGTGCGCAGCCTCAACGATCACTCCAGCGGCGCTCTCAGCGAAGTCGAAGCGCAACAATTGCAGATCAGTCAGATCGCTGCAGCGGCCACGCAACTGGCGGCGACGTCCCAAGGCGTGGCGCAGAGTTGCGAACAGGCTTCGGGCAGCGCCCAGCACACCCAGCGCATCGCTGCCGACAGCAGCCGTGACAGTCAACGCACCACGGCGAGTATCCAGCAGCTCAATCAGCGCCTGAACGAAACTGCCGCAGCGCTCGGCCGGGTCAGCGAGCAAGGGCAGCAGATTCAATTGGTAGTCGACACCATTCGCGGCGTCGCCGAGCAGACCAACCTTCTGGCGCTCAACGCCGCCATCGAGGCCGCTCGTGCGGGTGAACAGGGTCGTGGCTTTGCCGTGGTGGCCGACGAGGTGCGCAGCCTGTCGCAACGTACGCAATCATCCACGGCGCAGATCGCCGGTACGGTCGACAGTCTGCGCAATACGGTCAACGAAGCCGTGAGCCTGATGGAGGCTGCGTGCGGTCAGGCGCAATCAGACGCGGAAGCGGTCACCGGACTGGGCGAACGCCTGGGGGAAATCGCCAGCGCCGTGCAGAGCGTCACCGACACCCTCGCCCAGATCGCCACGGCGGTCGAGGAACAGGCAAGCACCGCCGATGAGGTCAGCGGCAATATCCAGCAGGTGGATCAGGCGGCGGTTCGCCTGCTCGAAGGCGCGCGGGCGGTGAACCTCGCGGCGGACACCTTGAGCCAGGGCAGCCATGCCTTGAGTGCCAACACCGGAAGATTTCAGCTGCGTTGAAAGCCCCTCCCGCGCCGATTTTCGGCGCGGGAGGATAAGCGGTTGAAAATAAGAAGAAATATTTTGAATTTACGCTTGACGCTTTTCCATTTCAGGGGAATAATGCGCGCCACTTGGCTACATAGCTCAGTTGGTTAGAGCATAGCATTCATAATGCTGGGGTCCGGGGTTCAAGTCCCTGTGTAGCCACCAAGTACTAAAAACGGCTTACCGAAAGGTAGGCCGTTTTTTTATGCCTCGAGAAAAGTGCCCTTCCTCAGTGAATCGACTGGCTCCGTAGGAACCGGGTGCGAAAAGCGTACGAAGAGGATTTTTCGTTCGTTCAGGCACGCGCATCCCGGCAAGTCGATTTGATCGCCATCGCGATTGACCGACAAGCTCCCCTGTCTTGATCCAAAGACAGACAGGGAGTTGTCATGGACCCGGACAAAGACCCTTTCGACGATATCTGGCGCCGAAAACTTCCGAACGGCGGCGCCTCGTGGGCTGCCTGGAATCCGCCCCCGGAGCCAGAGCCTGTCTACGTCCCGACAGACGAATGGCCATCCCCAAAGCCTCGCGACGATCTGGTTTTTGCCAAGTCCTGCACGCCGGGCAACTGGTGCCGGACGGATGCCGGCACTACACCTGAGCCCGCCTCCAGTTTCGGCAAGATCATGGTGGCCGGCGCCATACGCTTTCCCGCAGCCAGTAAGCTCGTAGCGAAAGCAATCGGCGCCGATCTGGCCTTGGGGCGCATGGCGGGCGGTGGAATTCTGCAGCAACGTCTCAACTGGGCAATCCGTGGTGCGGCAGGCCCGGCCAGTGTTTTCATCCTCGGGATGCTGCCGGCCAGAATGGGCGACGGCACGCTCTACACCGACGATCAGCTACGCACCTTGTCTCGCGCAACCACTCGCGTGCGGTTCCAGTTCCGACGCGATGCCGAAGGCGTCATGCAGGTTTACGGCATCCACACCGGAGCCTCGGGCGACGACTCGGTGCGTACCGTAAAAGTCGAGTGGAACAGCGACAAGAGCGCCATGGAGGCGAAGCTCAACGGCATCACGATTCTGTGGACGCCGCAACGCGGGCCGCTGGGAGCGATGCCGCCGCTGGTTTATCCGGAGCACGGCGAACCACTGAGCACGATCCTCGTCCACCCGATCGCCGCGAACACCGACAGCCAGATAGAAATCCTGCCCGGCGAAGACATCACCGCCGAGGATTGTATTCTGGTGTTTCCGGCTGAGACCGGGCTGAAGTCTTTGTATGTGGTGTTTTCGAAACCGGCGAGATTGATGCCGGGGACGGTGACGGGGATTGGTGAGGATGTTTCCGGTGTATGGCTGACAGGAGCTGGAACAGGGATTGGAGTGCCGATTCCGACGCGGATTGCGGACAGACTCAGAGGGAGGGAGTTTTCAAACTTCGACGCGTTCAGAAAAGCATTCTGGCAAGCCGTGCGGGATGATCCAGAACTTTTCGATCAGTTCAATTCGGATGCCCAAGATCGTTTAATGTCGGGCAACGCACCCGCGGTTCGAGACAGGGAGTCTGTAGGCACAAGAGGGGTATTTGAAATACATCACGTCGAGCGGATCACTGATGGCGGCGCTTTCTACGACATAGACAACCTCCGAATCAACACCCCTAAAAATCACATCTTTCAACACAAAAAACAGTGAACGCACATGGAAAAAATATCTGAATACACTGAAACCGAATTTATCCGTTTCATCGAAAAAATACGTGCCACCAATAAAAGTGGATCGGATACGGAGCTTGGCGAGCTGCTGGCACAATTCAGAAAGCTTACCGGCCACCCGGACGGCACCGACTTGATTTTTTATCCCGAACCAGGAGAGGACAACTCTGCCGTGGGCATTACGAAGACCGTAAAAGAATGGCGTGCTACCAACGGACTGCCAGGCTTCAAGCAGTGAACATCAGCCGGCCATAGTCCCACCACTGTAAATATCCAAGCAGTCAAAACGGCTTACCGAAAGGCAAGCCGTTTGTTTATGCCTCGCCCCCTAACGCCCTGAGCCCCTTCGCCCAAATCTGCCGCGTCCGCAAACCGACCATCGCCCGCCAGTCCGGATCCGCCGGATAAAACTGCTCCAGCAGATTCAACTTGATCGCCCGCCCCGTCGCATCCAGCGGATCGCCATGCAGATGCAGCCAGTGATCGTCGCGCAGGTAACGATGCACGTCCGGCCCCGGATAAGTCCCGCACTCGATCACGAACGGCATCAGTTGCACATTCGGCAGCGCATTGAGCAGTGCCTGCGAGGTGTAGCCGGTGGCGGTCGCGGCAACGCCGGTTTCACTCAAGGTTTCGGCGCCGGTGTGCAGCGTGTAGAGCCACGGGCCGTAAATCGACTGCGCCTTTGCCAGCGCTGGATACGGCGCCTGGGTAATCGTCAGCAACATCGGATGCCCGTACTCACCGGCGCCGGTGTGCAGGTCGAAACACATCACGGTTTCAGCACCGGCCAGATGACTCTCGATGATTGAATGCAGCGTGCGATTCGACCAGCTTGGTGCGAGTCCGCCAAAGAACAATCCGTCGGGATGACTGTGCTGACCGCCCTCGACAATCGACATCACCGCCGGCCAGCCGCGCTCGGCAATTTGCGCATCGAGCAAGGCATCAGCCTTTTGTCGCTCGGGGCCGTTCAAATCGGTGCAGGCGTAGATTTCATGGAGCGCCGCGTAAGCACGGTTGTTCGGAAGCGGTCGGTTGAAATCCAGGTGATTGCGGTTGAGGTCGATGTTGTCTTCATTGACTCGCCGCAGCCACGCCGTGCCCCACGGGTTGATCAGGTGAATCATCACCACCGCGACATCCTTCGGCAGCGACTGCGGCGTGAAATGCTTCAGCCAGTCGATCTGGCACTCCGAACCGTAATAACCCTCAACACCGTGGGTGCCGCTGAGCGCCACCAGGCGCCGTTTGGCCGCTGGATCACCCAGCACCGCGACATCGGTACTCAAAGACTCGCCAAACGGCCCATTGAGCGGATGCGCGTACGAAGAGAGCGTGGCACCCGTCACCTTCGCGGCGGCAAGAAAGCGCTCGCGCTGTTCGCGATAGCTGGGCTGGGTCGGAAACTCGTTGTGCA
Organism: Pseudomonas sp. B34(2017); assembly: GCF_002112915.1. Taxonomy (NCBI): domain Bacteria; kingdom Pseudomonadati; phylum Pseudomonadota; class Gammaproteobacteria; order Pseudomonadales; family Pseudomonadaceae; genus Pseudomonas; species Pseudomonas sp. B34(2017). The sequence goes on from NZ_NEJA01000010.1 coordinate 182,026, forward strand.
TGGCGGCCTCTTGTTGATTGTTCTGGCTTCACGTTTGCCCCTGACCCTACAGAAAATCCGCCAAGGCATGAAGGACAAAGGTGCCTGCGGTTTGCGTCGTACACGGTCGGCCGATACAGTCCGTCAGACCTTTATCCCACGGACGGAGAGCCCCGCGTGTTTCCAGCCCTGCCCCTGAACCGCTTTCGCCTGCCCGCCCTGACACTGATCGTCAGTGCCATTGCACTCACGGCCTGCAACGCACCGCCCTCCTCGACCCTGCCGCTGGCGCCGGAAGCCGCCTCCGGTTACCGCACCGGCCTGCAAGCCAGCCACGCTGAAAAACACATGGCCGCGGCTGCCAATCCGCTGGCCGCCGAAGCAGGTCGCGAGATGTTGCGTCAGGGTGGTTCCGCCATCGATGCCGCCATCGCGATGCAAGCCGTGTTGACCCTGGTCGAACCGCAGTCCTCGGGGATCGGCGGTGGCGCGATGATCGTGCTGTGGGATGGTAAACAGGTGCACACCTACGACGGTCGCGAAACCGCACCGGCGGGTGCGACCGAGAAGCTGTTTCTACAGGCCGACGGCAAACCGATGCCGTTCCCGCAGGCGCAGATCGGTGGACGCTCCGTCGGCACGCCGGGTGTGATGCGTGCATTGGAGCTGGCGCACAAAAAGCACGGACGCTTGCCGTGGGCAACATTGTTCGAGCCGGCGATCAAACTGGCCGAGCAGGGTTTTGCGATCTCCCCGCGCCTGCATTCGCTGCTGGAGTCCGACCCGGTGATTCGCCGCTCGCCGGACATGGCCAGGTATTTTCTGAACAGCGATGGCAGCGTCAAAGCCGTCGGCACGCGACTGCAAAACCCGGCGCTGGCCGCCGTTCTCAAACGCATCGCCAACGAAGGTGCGGACGCACTGTACAAAGGCCCGATCGCCGAAGAGATCGTGGCCAAGGTTCAGGGCCACGCCAACCCCGGCAGCCTGTCGCTGACCGACCTTCAGCACTATCAGGCCAAGGAACGCGCGCCTCTGTGCACCGACTACAAGCGCTGGCAGGTGTGCGGAATGCCGCCGCCATCATCGGGCGGGATTGCGGTGGCGCAAATCCTCGGCACCTTGCAGGCGCTGGAAACCCGCGATCCGCGCCTGTCCCTGACGCCGCTCAAGCCTGTGAAGACCGATAAACCCGCCGGCATCGAACCAGCACCGCAAGCCGTGCACCTGATCGCCGAAGCCGAGCGCCTGGCCTACGCCGACCGCGCGCAATACGTAGCCGATACCGACTTCGTGCCTGTACCGGTCAAGGGCCTGGTCGATCCGGGTTACCTGGCCAGCCGCGCCAGCCTGATCGGCGAACGCAGCCTGGGCAGCGCCAAACCCGGCACACCGCCGGGCGTGCAGGTTGCCTACGCGCCGGATCGCTCGCCGCTGCGCATTTCCACCTCGCAAGTGGTGGCCGTCGATGACTTCGGTGGCGCGGTATCGATGACCACCACCATCGAAGCGGCATTCGGCTCGCACCTGATGGTTCAGGGCTTCTTGCTCAACAACCAGATGACCGACTTCTCGTTCATCCCCGAAGAGAACGGACAGAAAGTCGCCAACCGAGTGGAGCCGGGCAAACGCCCACGCTCATCGATGGCGCCGACCCTGATCTTCGACCGCAACAGTGGCGAGTTCGTCGCCACCGTTGGCTCTCCCGGCGGCTCGCAGATCATCGAGTACGTGGCCAAAACCACCGTCGGCCTGCTCGACTGGAACCTCGACCCACAAAGCGCCATCAGCCTGCCCAACTTCGGCAGCCGCAACGGCCCGACGGAACTGGAACAAGGCCAGTTCAGCCCGACGCTGATCCAGGCGCTCAAGGACAAGGGCCACACCGTCAATGAAATCGACATGACCAGCGGCACTCAGGCCATCGTGCGGGTCAAGGATGCTCAGGGGAAGTCAACGCTGTCAGGTGGGGCAGATCCTCGGCGCGAAGGAGTAGCGTTGGGGGATTGAATCAACGCTGCCAACTGAAAAAGGCTTACCGAGAGGTAAGCCTTTTTTGTATGTCCATAAATCCAATTCGGCTAATTCACGCTGCCTTTTCCTACACCGGAAAAATGCTGTCCGGGATAGAGTGCTGCAGAGTTCTCACAAACAGTACGACGCAATCGACGCTGATACCGTCGAAATGGAGTAACCCATGAACATACGTCCGATTCACACCGAAGAAGACTACCGTGCGGCACTCAAAGACGTGTCCGCTCTTTTCGAGAATGAGCCAGAGCCCGGCACGCCTGAAGGTGATTACTTCGACATCATGATCACCCTTATCGAGGCCTATGAGGCCAGACACTTCCCACTCGACCTGCCCAACCCGATTGACGCCATAAGGTTTCGGATGGAGCAGTCCGGGCTGTCAGCCGCCGATCTCGCTCCAGCAATTGGCCGGACAAACCGCGTTTATGAAGTTCTGAATGGCAAACGCGCGCTGACGCTTCCCATGATCTGGAAGCTTCACGAATTGTTCGGTATTCCGGCAGAAAGTCTGATCAAACCCATGAAATCGGTCTGATAAAAAACAGCTGTGCAGGCACCTCAACATGTATTACCTACCCTGAATTCTCCACCCTCCAACTGAAAAAGGCTTACCGAGAGGTAAGCCTTTTTTGTATTGCAACATCCGGCCATGACTTGTCATTCAGCGGCGCTCAAACCTCGAGCATCTTGCCATCCACCGAATCGCCAATCGTCAGGAAATGCCCGCCGGCCACATGGTGCAGAGTGCGCAAGCCGTCATGCCCCTCGAAGTGCCAGCGTCCATCGCTGAACACCCGCGAATCAGCCTGCGCCGCAATCACCTCGGCCAGAAACAGATCGTACTGTTCGTGATTGCGCGGCTCAGGCAGCAACCGGCATTCGAGCCAGGCCACGCAACCGTCCAGCATCGGAGCATCAACCTGCTCAGCAGCGAAGGTCGGCAGGCCATAAGCCTGGAACTTGTCCTGACCTTGATCGCGATTGATTTCAAGACCCGAAGTCGAGCCGACGGTCTGCACGATGTCAGCCTGTTTCACACAGGGAACGTTGAGAACAAAAGTGCCCGAGGCCTCGAGCAGTTGCCGGGTCCAGGTGGATTTGTCGAGGACCACCGCGACTTTCGGCGGTTCGAAATCCAGCGGCATGGCCCACGCCGCGGCCATGATGTTGCGCTGCCCGGCATGGGCGGCGCTGACCAGCACGGTCGGCCCGTGATTGAGCAGGCGGTAGGCTTTGTTCAGGGGAACCGGGCGACGGAAGGACTCGCTCATGGGATCTGCTCCGGGAAAAAGAGCCGATTGTAGCGGGATAAAAACCGCGAAGGGATTGCCATGGACAATCCCTTCGCCTCGCATCAGCTGGATAACTGATTGGCAAACTGGCCGACCGCGTTCACCACTTTCTGCGCGCCGTCCTGGATCTCGACGATCACCGTACCGGCCTCGGCCGCCAGCGCCAGCCCTTGTTCGGCCTGTTGCTTGCCGTCGGTCATCAGGGCCACGGCGTTGCGCGCCATGTCCTGGTTCTGGCGCACCACGCCGACGATTTCCTCGGTCGCCTGACTGGTGCGCGAGGCCAGTTGCCGCACTTCGTCGGCCACCACCGCAAAGCCTCGGCCCTGCTCACCGGCACGAGCGGCTTCAATGGCAGCGTTGAGCGCCAGCAGGTTGGTCTGCTCGGCGATGCCGCTGATGGTCTTGACGATGGTGCCGATCACCTGGGATTGCTCGTTCAGCGCCTCGATGCCTTCGCCGGCGGTCTGCATGTGCCTGGACAGATCACGCATCACATTGACCGCTTCAGTCACCACACGGGTGCCGCGCTGGGCCGTGCTGTCGGTCTGCAGGGACGTGCTGTAGGCGATATTGGCGGCGTCGGCGACGGCCTGTTCCTGATTGACCTGATCGGTGATCACCGTAGCGAACTTCACCACTTTGTAGAGTTTTTCGTTGGCGTCGAGCACCGGGTTGTAGGACGCCTCCAGCCAGACAACGCGACCATGGCTGTCGACCCGTTTGAAACGGCCGGCAACGAATTCGCCGTTGTTCAGGCGGCGCCAGAAGTTCTGGTACTCGGCGCTGTTGTACTCCTCCGGCTCGCAGAACTGGCGGTGATGTTTGCCCTTGATCTGCGCCAGGCTGTAACCCATGCCCTGGAGAAACCGGTCGTTGGCACTCAGCACGTTTCCGCTGAGGTCGAACTCGATCACGGCGGTCGAACGCACCAGTGCGCCGATCAGGTTTTCGTGTTCGCGGGAGGCCTCGATGGTGCGGGTCAGGTCGCTGGAGAAAATCGAAAAATGTTTGATCCGGCCATCCGATGAACGAATCGGCTGCACGATCGAACGCAACCACGCCTCTTCGCCATTACCGCGGGAAAGACGCACAGCGCCGGCGAAATGCTCGCCACGGGTCAAAGCGGCCTTGAAGCGGTGATGAAACTCATCGGACTTCACATGGGACGGCACGATGTCTTCGATGGCACGGCCGATCAGGTCGTGGCTCTTGTAGAGCATTTCATTGAGGAAGTTCTGGTTGACCGACTGAATCCGTCCGTCGGGCTCAAGGGTAAGCACCAGCATCTCGCTTTCCAGGCTCTCCTTCACTTGCAGAAGGCTGGAGAGTTCTTCACGAAGAGCCGCCAGCTCTTGCTTCAGGCGTTTGTTGAACATGGGGAAAGCACCGATGGACTGGATGGAGAGCGGACACACAGCCTAACCATCGGCCTTGGAGGGCTTTTCTGAAGAGCGTTTGAGGCGTGTCCTACAAAAATAGTTAAGCCTCAACAATTCAGGCGGCGCCGGCCACGGCACACTGCTCCGCGCGTAGCATTCGCGAGCCAAAATACGCCGCACTGGCGCCCCCCACCGCTCCCATCACCGCGCAGAACATCACACAGATCCACGGACTCCACGGCATCAGACCGATCAGCAGTAACGGTGTGACACTGGCCCAGGCGGCGTAGGCAATGTTGTAGGTGAAGGAGATCCCGGAAACACGGATCCGCGCCGGGAACAGGCTGACCATCACCGACGGCACCGCCCCGACCACGCCACAGCACAAGCCGGCGATGGCGTAAGCCAGACCGACCCAGTCACCGCCGCTGATCAGGCAGGTGTAAAGCAGGCCGATCCCCAGTGGCAGCAACAGACTGTAGAGCATGACCGTGCGCCAGGCACCGATCCGATCGACCAGTCGACCGGCAATCACACAACCGATATTCAGGAAGACGATGCCCAATGCGCTCAACGCGAAGGTGTGGCCGGCAGTCATGCCAAAGGTTTTCTGCATCATGGTCGGAGTGATGACCACGAACACCACCACCGCCGAAGTCAGCACGCAGGTCAGGAGCATCGCCGGCAACATGGCCAGACGATGATCGCGCAGCACGGTGCGCAGCGGCAGTTCGACCCGGGCCTCGCGCTGCGCTTCCATGGCCATGAACACCGGGGTTTCGCTCAGCCAGCGGCGCAACCAGACGCCGATCACACCGAACACGCCGCCGAGCAGGAACGGATAACGCCAGGCGTAATCCAGCACTTCGGCGGGGGTGAACACTTGCGCCAGGAAGGTCGCAGTCAGTGCGCCGATCAAATAACCGAAGGTCAAACCGGCCTGCAGAAAGCCCAACGCATAACCGCGATGGCCGGCCGGCGCGTGCTCGGCCACAAACACCCAGGCGCTCGGCACTTCACCGCCCACCGCCGCGCCTTGCAGGATGCGCAGCGCCAGCAGCAACAGCGGTGCGAAATAGCCGATCTGCGCGTAGGTCGGCATGATCCCGATCAGCAGGCACGGCAGCGCCATCATCAGGATGCTCAGGCTGAAAACCTTCTTGCGCCCCAGCCGGTCGGCGAAATGCGCCATCAGGATCCCGCCCAGCGGGCGCGCCAGATAGCCGGTCACGAAGATCCCGAAACTTTGCAGCAGACGCAGCCACTCGGGCATTTCCGGCGGGAAGAACAGCTGGCTGAGGGTCAGGGCGAAGAACACGAAAATGATGAAATCGTAGATCTCCAGCGCCCCGCCCAGGGCCGCAAGGCCGAGGGTCTTGTAGTCGGAACGGCTGAACGGCGCCGGTCGGGCAGTGGAATGGGCAGTCATGGCAAAGAACTCTGGCAGGCAAAAAACCAAGGCGCCCATGGTCTACGCAAACGGGCCGCCGGACAACCCGTTAGACCATAGTCTGATTCAGCAAAACACGGTCACAAAAATCCGCCGGTTGATTTACTGTTGGCACCTGTCCAGACGGGCCGGCCAAGCCCCGAAGACCACAATAAACATAAAAATCCGAGGTACTCCCGTGGCCGTTGATATCGAAGATAGCCGCTCTGCGCGCTTTGCCTTGCGCTGTTCAAGTTTCGCCGAACGCTGGTTTCCCGACTCCTGGGTATTCGCCGCGCTGGCGGTGATCATCGTCGCGCTGGCGACCCTGGCCATGGGAGCGAAACCCACCGACGCCGCGATGGCGTTCGGGGACGGATTCTGGAGCCTGATTCCGTTCACCATGCAGATGGCCTTTGTGGTGATCGGCGGTTACGTGGTGGCCAGTTCGCCGCCCGCCGTGAAGCTGATCGATCGCCTGGCGCGGATCCCGAAGAACGGCCGCTCCGCCGTGGCGTGGGTCGCGCTGATCTCGATGGTCGCGTCCTTGCTCAACTGGGGCCTGTCGCTGGTGTTCGGCGGTCTGCTGGTCCGCGCCCTCGCCCGCCGCACCGATCTGAAAATGGACTACCGCGCCGCCGGTGCCGCCGCCTACCTTGGCCTCGGCGCCGTGTGGGCCTTGGGGCTGTCGTCGTCCGCCGCGCAGTTGCAGGCCAACCCGGCCAGCCTGCCGCCGTCGATCCTGTCGATCACCGGGGTGATTCCGTTCACCCAGACAATTTTCCTCTGGCAGTCGGGAGTCATGCTGCTGGCGCTGATCGTGATTTCGATCATCATCGCCTACGCCACCGCACCCGGCCCGAACTCGGCGCGTGATGCCAAGGCCTGCGGCATCGACCCGGCCTTCAACCTGCCGCCGCTGCAACCTCGTACTCGCCCCGGCGAATGGCTGGAACACAGCCCGCTGCTGATCATCCTGTTGGTGCTGCTGGCGGCCGGATGGCTGTTCCACGAGTTCTCGACCAAACCGGCGATCACCGCGATTTCCGGGCTCAACACCTACAACTTCCTGTTCATCATGCTCGGCGCGTTGCTGCACTGGCGCCCGCGCAGTTTCCTCGATGCAGTGGCGCGCGCCGTGCCGACCACCACCGGGGTGCTGATCCAGTTCCCGCTGTATGGTTCGATCGCCGCGCTGATGACCACGGTCAAGGGCACTGACGCCCAGACTCTGGCCCATCACATCTCGACCTTCTTCGTCAGCATTGCCTCCCACGACACCTATGCACTGCTGATGGGCGTGTACTCGGCGATTCTCGGCTTTTTCATTCCGTCCGGCGGCGGCAAGTGGATCATCGAGGCGCCGTACGTGATGCAGGTGGCCAACGATCTGAACTATCACCTCGGCTGGGCGGTGCAGATCTACAACGCCGCCGAAGCCCTGCCGAATCTGATCAACCCGTTTTATATGCTGCCGCTGCTGGGCGTGCTGGGGCTGAAGGCGCGGGATCTGATCGGCTTCTCGTTCGTGCAATTGCTGGTGCACACGCCGCTGGTGCTGGTGCTGCTGTGGGCGCTGGGCACGACGCTTTCCTATCTACCGCCCGTGATGCCGTAAACGATGACGACAGGGTGCCGGCTCCGGCGCCCTGTCTTTCTCCTCCACAAAAACGCCCCGAACGATCCCTTCTGCGGTTGCCTGTCGCAAATAATGGCTCAGCGCCATCATCTTTCTTTACCGCGCCACTGCCTCGGTAATATTCTTGCGCGCCAATATCTGTTTCATTTTTTGTCAGAGCGCAAAGGGAGTTCGTTGCAATGATCGTCGGGATTGACCTGGGAACCACCAACAGCCTTGTTGCCGTATGGCGCGGCGACGCCACTGAATTGGTGCCCAACGCCCTGGGGCAGTTCCTGACACCCAGCGTGGTGGGGTTGGACGATCAGGGCCGGATTCTGGTCGGACAAGCCGCCCGTGAGCGTCTGCACACTCATCCGCGCCTGACGGCTTCGCTGTTCAAGCGACACATGGGCAGCGCCACGGAGGTTTACCTCGGGGATAAAAAATTCCGCCCGGAAGAGCTGTCGGCGCTGGTGCTCAAGAGCCTGAAAGAAGACGTCGAGCGCACCTACGGCCAGACCGTCACGGAAGCCGTGATCAGCGTTCCGGCCTACTTCAGCGACGCCCAGCGCAAGGCCACGCGCATCGCCGGTGAGCTGGCGGGCCTGAAAGTCGAAAAGCTGATCAACGAACCCACCGCCGCCGCACTCGCCTACGGCCTGCACCAGCGGGACAAGGAAACCTCGTTCCTGGTGTTCGACCTGGGCGGCGGTACGTTCGACGTGTCGATTCTCGAACTCTTCGAAGGCGTCATGGAAGTGCGCGCCAGCGCCGGTGACAACTTCCTCGGCGGCGAGGATTTCGACAACGTACTGCTTGAGCACTTTATCGATCAGCATCGCAACGTGTCGGACTTCCCCGAGCGCTCCAGCATCCTCCAGCCGCTGCGCCGCGAAGCCGAGCGTGTACGCCGCGCATTGGGCCAGGACGCCAGCGCCGAATTCAGATTGCAGGTCGGCGAAAAGCAATGGACCCAGACCATCACCCAGGCGCAAATGGCGACGCTGTACATGCCGCTGCTCGAACGCCTGCGCGCGCCGATCGAACGGGCCCTGCGCGACGCACGCATCCGCGTCAGCGACCTCGACGAAATCCTGCTGGTCGGCGGCACGACCCGCATGCCGCTGGTGCGCAAACTCGCCGCCGGGCTGTTCGGCCGTTTCCCGTCGATCAGCCTCGATCCGGATCAGGTAGTAGCCCAGGGCGCAGCGATTCAAGCGGCACTCAAGGCCCGTTCGGCCGCGCTGGAAGAAGTGGTGCTCACCGATGTCTGCTCCTACACCCTGGGGATCGAGACCTCCACCCAGGTCGGTCGCCAGTATGAGAGCGGTCATTACCTGCCGATCATCGAACGCAACAGCATCGTCCCGGTCAGCCGGGTGAAAACCGTGCAGACCCTTCACGACAATCAGGAACAGGTGGTCGTGAGAATCTTTCAGGGCGAAAGCCGCCTGGTCAAAGACAACGTGGCGCTCGGCCAACTGGACATCAAGGTGCCCAAGCGCAAGGCCGGCGAAGTCGAGCTGGATGTGCGTTTCACCTACGACAACAACGGTTTGCTGGAGGCCCAGGTCAGCATTCCCCTGACCGGTCAGCAGCATTCGCTGGTCATCGAAAACAACCCCGGCGTGCTGACGCCCGAGGAAATCCAGCAGCGTCTGCAAGCCCTGGCGCAATTGAAGATCCATCCGCGCGAGCAACAGGTGAACACCCTGCTCAGTGCGCGGCTGGAACGTCTGTATCAGGAAAGCCTGGGCGACCTGCGTGATCAGATCGGCCACTGGGCCAAGCAATTCCAGCACGCCCTGGACTCTCAGGACGAGCGGCAGATCCGTGAGACCCGCACCGAACTGAGCAAGCAGTTGAGCGCCCTCGACCGCAGCCCCTGGCAGTAAGGAAGCACGACATGGAATGCTGGTCCGTCCTGCAACTGCCCGAAGACGCCGGGCTGCGCGATATCAAGCGCAGCTATGCGCGTCTGCTGAAAGTCTTCCGGCCCGATGAGGATGCCGCAGGCTTCCAGCGCCTGCGCGAGGCCTATGAGCGTGCTCTGTCGATTGCCCAGTGGCGCCTTGAAAACGAGGAGACCGACGAGCACGGCGACGTCATGCTTGCTCCGGGTATCGCCGCGCTGGCGGCACAGGAGCAGTCCATGGCCCAGCCGCTGCAGAAGACAGGGACCGATGCGTGGGATTACCCTGCGGCGCTATTCGAACCGGTGACCCCGGCCGCGCCCGAAGCACCGCTCGAGTCGCCGATCTTGCGGGTACAGCCCCTGAATCCGGAGCCTCTTAACCTGGAACCCGAGCAGCCGACTGCCGACCCGGCCATTGAAGCCGCATCGCAATTGCTGAACGGCCTCTCGGAAGCCAACCTGGACGAGCGCTGGGAGCAAGCGCGCCAGCAGGATTGTGCGCAGGCGTTCCAGACATTGTTGCTGACGTTGTGCTTCGATCAGCCCGCCCTGCGCCTATCGATTGCCCGCTGGGCGGTGCAGCACCTCGGTTGGCTGGGCCCCTGGCAGGAAATCGTTATCGGCGACGGGCAGCGCAGCATTCTCGCCAACGAGTTGCTGACGGATTACCGGCAATCGCTGGAAACCCTCCTCGCCTCGCAAAACGAGCGCGAATTTCTCGCGCTGCTCAAGACTTACACGGCCCAACCCTGGCTCCAGGTGTTCGACCGTCGGGAACACTGGCAGCAGATCATTCTGCAACTGCTGCAGGACAGAGAGTGGAGCGTTCCGCTGTTCGACCGTATCTCCCAATTATTTGGCTGGGACGACACCAAGGGCATTCATCCGCAACCGGACTGGCTCTGGCAGGCGCTGATCGAGCGCTGCAACCAGGAAAGCCTCTACGACACTCTTTGCTCCCGGGCCGAAGATCAGCGCAACGGGTCGCCCGATGCGCTGGCCGCACGGATGCTGATCAGCCCGATGAAGCCGCGGCAACACAAAGACCTGACCGACCGCTTCATTCCGGCGGACTGGCAGGCCTGCCAGCAGCTGTCGGAGACCCTCAAGTGGCGCTTCCCCGACCTGCTTGCCCGCTTGCCCTATGCCGACGTTTTCTACTGGCGACGGTTTCTGCCGCGCTACATCGCCGCCGAAACCTGGTTGCGGTCTTGGGCCGCGATAGCGTTAGCACTGTGGCTGTTCTATCTGCCCGCCGAGCACAAAACCACGGCGATGAGCATCGTCATTCCCCTGGCCTTCGCCTGCGTTCCTGTGTGGTTTTTCCGGATCGGCCTGAGTTATTGGTTTCTGATCAGCGCCCATTTGATCGTTCAGGACCTGTGGTTGACCGAAAGAGTCATTCCACGCCGATGGAATCCTGACACCCGCTGGCTCGTGCTGCGCCATGGCGTGCCGCAAGCCGTCATGATCCTGCTGTTCTCGGTCATGCTCGGTGCCTTGGGAGCCTTCACCTACATCGGCGTAATCGTGATCGGGCTCTGGCACAAGCGGCGCATCGGCACGCTCGACCCGGAGTTCAGCGACAAGCACCCATGGCTGACCGCGCTGCACTGGGCGCATTTCAGCCCGTTGCAATTGCTGTTTCTGGTGGTCATGACCGGCGTGATTCTTGCGAGTCAGCTTGGTTATTCGCTGAAACATCTGTTCCCCGGCTAGGCTTGATGCGGGCCGGATTGCCCCTCCACCAAGGTTTTACCCTCGCTGAAAAGGATCTGAGCATGTTGAAACTTGCAGGCCTCACCCTCGCGGCGCTCACGCTGAGCGCTGCGGCCCACGCCGATGTCGACCTGAAACTGGGCAGCACCGAACGCGTCACCCGCCTCTTCGCCTACCCCAACAATTGCAGCGTGATCTGCTTTCGCAACTGGACGCTGGAGCAGACCGTCGCCCATTACCTGAGCCAGAGCGTGCAGCGTGACGGCTACACCAACGCCAAGGTGCTGGTGAAAAACGACAACGATCAGCTCTATGCCGAAATCAGCGGCGTACCACAGGGCTACGACAAACCGCTGACCGCGCTGCTGGACGCCGGCGATCTGGCCTACACCGGCGCCAGCAAGCTCAATGCCGACGGCAAATGGGCGTACAGCTGGTACCTGTTCCTGCCACTGGGCATGGCCCTGGAAAACCGCAAGAGTGTCGAGCTGCTGCACTTCCCGCCGGATTACTCACTGACCCAGGCCCAGGATTACCTGCGCTCGAACACCACCGACCGCTGGGCTGCGCTGCTGACCGACAATGGCATCCCCGCCGAGCAGACGCCGGCCTACCAGACCATCGTCGACATCGCCCCGATCGCCGCGCCCGCCAGCGCCGGCAAGGATCTGGAAGGCGTGTACGACTACTTCAAGGATTACCAGACCACCATGGTCAAGCAGGTCAGCCAGAACGCCAGCGGTGCCGCGCTGCCGATGGTTGCCTTCGGTGCGCCGGTGCGCAACTGGCTCAAGCAGCAATATGGTGCAACCGTGAATGTGCTGGGCCTGGCGAGCATCAGCCCGAGCGCGGGGGTGAATGTGCCGGTGCTGGGCTCCAACCACCCGAGCTACATCTGGTATGCCGCCGATCCCGAGAGCTACACCGGCGACGATGCCCAGGCCAAGGCCGATGCCGCGGGTCTGAAGGTGATGGGGCAGGACTTGAGCGCCGCCTGCTGGCAGGCCGGGATGGGCAGCAAACCGGGTACCGACCCGAAAACACTGCTCAACAGCTGCACGCAGACCTGGCAAGTGACGCAGAAGGTCAAGACCTGCGAACTGTTCTACACCTCGATCCGCAACCTGAGCCCAGAACAGGCCACGGCCAAGTGCGCCACTGCGCCGATCAAGACTCAGCTGCAACAACTCAATAGTCCGCTGCCGACCACCTCCGCACCGGCCCCCGCGCTCTAAACCGCCAACGTTTCCCGTGTCAGCCTTGGCTGACTCGGGAAAGCGTCTATCTCGCCTGTCAGATCTGACAGTAGACCGCCAGTATCATTTAGGAGATCTTGGATCCAATCACTGTGTTGCAGGACTGACAGGACGTCAGCCGAGGGATGTCGCGACACCGAGCCAACAGGGAGCGTTATGAACACTTACGCATTATCGGGTAAACCGGCACGCGATACAGAGGGCATTTATCCTTTTGCCGGACTCCCCGTTCGCCTGGGATTTCCGTCGAAGCAGGATTTCGAGATTGTTCACGATCCCGAGGGCTTGGCCATCGCTGTCGTAGCGTGCCGAGAATTTCTGCGTATCACTCGAATATGCCGGTTTTCGGGCCAACTGCTGCCCTATCGCTGCCGGCAGACAAGGCAACTGCTGGCCGGCATCCATCTGTACGACCCGCGTTTTTGTGGCGCATTCGAGCATTGCTGCGACCCGAACACCTTTCTCGACATGAGCGAGTTATGGGTGTGGGCCCTGCGCGATATTGTGGAGGGTGAAAGGCTGACCATCGACTACACCGCCACCGAAGACAAACTGCTGCGGCAGTTTGCCTGTGGTTGCGGGTCCTCGAACTGCCGTGGGTGGATCACCGGTTACGACGAAACACCCAATCGTGAAGGCCAGCGCTATTTGCTGAACTGGCGGCGTCGGCAAGGTTTACGCTGAACGACCGATCAAGGCGCGCCGACCGGACGCAAACGGTACTGCGGCGGCAATTGCTCGAAACCGCTGATCGTGGTGTTCAGACTTTTCCAGCGACCATCCTTGATGCCGTAGATGCAGCCGTGGATCGACAGGCTCTGCCCGCGATGCCAGGCGTTCTGGATGATGCTGGTGTGGGCGACGTTAGCCACTTGCTGGATCACGTTGAGTTCGCACAGACGGTCGACCTGTTCTTCTTCGGTCGGCAGCTTGGCCAGTTCTTCGCGTTTTTCGTAGTACAGGTCGCGGATCGAACGCAGCCAGCCATCGATCAGGCCGAACTGGCGATCCTGCATCGAAGCCCGCACGCCGCCGCAGCCGTAGTGCCCGGTCACCAGGATGTGTTTGACCTTGAGCACGTCCACCGCGTACTGGATCACCGACAGGCAGTTGAGGTCGGTGTGCAGCACCACGTTGGCGACGTTGCGGTGAACGAACAGATCGCCCGGCAGCATGCCGACGATTTCGTTGGCCGGCACCCGTGCGTCGGAGCAGCCGATCCACAGATATTCAGGCGTCTGCTGACGGGCCAGCTTGGCGAAGAAATCCGGGTCTTCCTTGGTGATCGCGTCAGCCCAACGCTCGTTGTTATCAATCAGGTCTTGTAAGTCATGCATGCTGTAAGGCCTCAAGAAAGATGCGCTGGTAGGACAGTCGACCGCCCGTCGGGGTCACGCAGGAATCGCGGGTGATTTGCTTTGAATTCTCGTGCGCCCGGTGAGTCCACCTCAGTAAGGCCCACAGTATGAGGATTTGCCATGACTGATTCACGACGTCCATATGATGCGGTGCAACCGGAGCCCATCGATGACAACGAAGACCGCATGGGTTCGGTGCACGAGCTGGACTTCGACGACGAAGAGCCCAGTGCGAAGATCGGCGATGAACTGCCCGAACGCGAGCGCGAGCAGCTTATGCCACGCGAGCGCGTGCGCGAAGCCGGTTTGACCGGGGCATCGACCACCGATCACGAGCCCACCGACGACGACCTCAGCCCGGAAACCCTGATCCATGAGGACGGTGCCCGGGATGCCCAGGAACTCGGAGAAGGCAATCAGGCCGATTGGGATCTGAGCGTGGTCGACGAGGATGACATCGGCGGCGGCAATGGGCTGGATGAAGCGGAACTGGCGCGCCGCGATCCGCTGGATCGCAAGCGCTGAGGACTCCTGCCGCGATCAGTCGACGAGCGTGCAAGCCATGACCACGGCATCTTCACGCCCGCCGACCGCCGGGTAGTAATCCCGGCGCCGGCCGATCTCGTTGAAGCCATAACGTTCGTACAGGCGAAACGCCGAGGTGTTGCTGTCGCGCACTTCCAGGAAACATTCGCGGGCATTGGCGGCGTAGGCGCGTGACATCAGGTATTCAAGCAGGGTCAGCCCCAGCCCGCGCCCCTGGTTTTCCGGCTTGACCGTGATATTGAGCAGATGCGCCTCGTCCAGAATGATCTGCACCACTCCGTGTCCCACCTGTTGCTCGCCTTCGAACATCAGCCAGATCTGGTACTTGCCCAGGCCGTCGAGAAAAATCCCGCGGGTCCACGGATGGCTGTACGCGGCGAATTCAATCTTCAACACAGCGTCCAGATCCGCCTCGGTCATCGGGCGAAACGATACAGCGTCACTCATTCGATTCTTTCCAGCGCGCCATCAGCCGACGCATGGCTTGCCACACGGCGGCCTTGCGCTGTGGCTCTTCCATCAACAATTCCAGCCCCGGCACGGCCCACGCCAGGCCAAGACCCTCGATTTGCAATTCACGGTTGAACGCCTCGGCATCCGCCTCACCGGCAAAGCGCACCGCCGGCAGGCCGATCAGCCACAGGCAGACGCACGGCGCCGCCTCCATCTGCACCGACAGGAAACCCTGGACGAAATCCCGGGCCGCTTCAGGTCCCTGATCCATCGTGCCGCGATTCAGCCATGGCCAGCGCACCGGCTCACCGACAATCTGCGGCGCGTCCGGCAGGCCGGCGGCACGCAGCATGTCCTTGAGCAACAGATAAGCAGGATCGCGCGACTGGAAGGCTTCGCCTGTGGGTAACTCCACCAGCAGCAGGCAACGGCCGGCGCGCAGCAATTGCAGGGCGAAACGCGGTGGCGGCACCGGCGCCGGCTTGGCCACCACGGGTGTGTCGTCGACTTCTTCGACCGGTTTGGCGCCCGTACGGGTGCTGGCCAGCGAAGGTCGCGGAACCTCGATCTTCGGCCGCTCGACCGGACGCGCAGCCGGCTGCTCCGGCGCTTCGGCCGGGGTTGCCGGAATCACCGGCGCGGCAATCCCGGGCTCGGGCTCGGGCATGTCCAGCAGCTCGGGCCGCGACGGCGCGGCAAAGGGCAATTCGGTGCGCGGCAGCCAATTGACCACCTGCATGGCGTTCAAATAGGCGCGGCGGCGGGACTCGATTAGCAAGGGTCGGCCACTTGTGGATAACTGAAGTGCGCTGATTCTACCGCCCTTCGCTCAAGATCGCGCGCTGTTGATCGATAGTCTTGACCGATACCTTGACGCAAAGAAAAGCGACAGCCCGTCCCGAGAGTGAATCGCATCCTTCGTGATGCAGTACAATCGCGGCTTTTAATCGCCAACCAGCCGGCCATTCCGATGATCGAACCCAAGCGCGTCTTGCGCGCCCTCGCTGAACACTGGGCACTTCTGGAGCCACTGTGCGAGCACTTCGACCAGGGCACCCTGAGCCTCAACGAACTGCGCACGCAACTGGCCGCCCAACAACTGGACAGCACGCCGCAGGACATCACCAGTCTGCTCGACGTGTGGATCCGCCTCGACATTCTGGTTCCCGTGGCGAAAAGCCCGAACCGTTTCGAGCTCAATGCACAGATCCACGACTTCCTCGCCTATCTGCGCCGGGAACACCGTCTGGGCCTGTGCCTGGAAATCGAAGCCTATCTGCGTCACCTCGAGCGTCTGGCCGGTTATATCCAGGACGCGTTCGATGTCCGTGACGGCAATGATCTGGCGCGTCAGTTGCGTCTGCTCGACATGCGCGTGCGCGACGTTCTGAAGAAACTCGACAACGACGAACAGGCGCTGGTGGCCGTGGCCGAACGGGCCAAGACCAGCGACCGGCAGATCCCGCTGCGTCAGCGTTATGCCGAAGTGCTGGCGACCTGGGACGAATATGTCGAGCCGATGATCGATCTGGTGAACGCCGACGGCGCCTTCGAGCAAGGCGTGCGCAAGGTCGAAACCGTGCTGCTGAAGATGCTCAGCGAACAGCAGCGCCTCGGCCATCTGGTCGATGACGACATGCTGCTGCGCACCCATGCGCGCATCCTCGAAATGCAGACCAGCGCCCAGTTGACCCTGCGTCACGCCCGCGAGCTGCTGCTGCCGCTGCGTGAAGAAGCCCGCCGACACAACGCCGTGACCCGTGGCGCTGCGCTGGCGCTGGCCGCGATCCGCCGCAAAGGCATCGACGCCGTGCCGCAAGCCGCGATGCCGCTGTTCACCCGGCCGCAAAGCACCTTCCTCGGCAGCGCCAGCCAGGTTGAAGCCTACGTCTACGCCCTGGCCCGTTTCGAGCCGAAACCGGCGCGTTTCCCCAAGGCGCACAAATCGCAGAAGATCGGCGATGCTCCGCGCGCACCACGCACCGTGCGCGAGATGGTCGACCGCTGCGAAGAATCCCTGCCGATGCCGGATCTGATGACCTGGCTGCTGGAGCAGGAACCGGACGGCGCAACCGACGAATTGCTGTACTGGTTCTCGCGCCTGTCGCGGGAAAAACGCTTCAAGCGCGAGCGTCTGGAACGCCGCGAATACCACACTCACGAGCACCAGGTCAGCCTGCGCTCCTTCGCCCTGCTCTCGGCCGGCGACACCGCCGCCGAGGATTCTGCGAGCATCCCCAATGCATCTTGATCTTTCCGAACTGTCGCAACTCGCGCCGATCTTCCGCGAGCTGTTCAAGGGTTACCACGTCAGCCGCCGCGATCCGGAGCTGTACGCACAACTGTCGAACTTCCAGGACCAGTACCGCACGCTGTTCAAGGCACTGGGTTTCGAACTGGTCTGTGATACCCGTGGTTTCTACTACTTCGTCCCGGACATGGCCGCAGCGGCGGTGAACAAGACTGCCCAGCGTCTGGCGCTGTTCACTTTCATCCTGGTCGAACATCTGGCCGATCAGGGCCGCGACCCGATCGCCGTGCTCGACGGTGGCAGCCTCGGCCGTGAAGAACTGCCATCGCTGCTGGAAAAGTACCGCGACCTGTTCATCCAGGCCGAAGTGCAGACCGTCGAAGAACTCGAAGAAAAAATCATGCGCCGCATGACCCAGCTCGGTTTCGCCAGCGAAGAAAACGGCGTGTACCGTTTCCTGCCGCCGATGCACCGTTTCCTCGACGTCTGCCTATCGGTCCAGCAGGACCGCGACCTGGCGGCCAGCGTGCACAGCGTTCTGCCGCTGCCGGCACCGGTGCTGATCGACGAAGAGGCCGAGGCGAAATTCCTCGCCACCGACGACCCGCTCGATCTCAGCGAATTTGAGGAAGAGAGCGAAGAAGACGCACTGGCCCGCGCCATTGCCGAAGAACAGGAGTCCGACGCATGAGCCAGGAACGCTACGGCATCCGCCGCTTTGCCCTTTTGAACACCGCCGGTTACAGCCTCGGCCTGTTCCCGCTGGAAGAACCGCTGTCGGTCTACGGCGCGAACAACCTCGGCAAATCCGCCTCGATCAACGCCTTGCAGTTCCCGATTTTGGCGCGCATGTCGGACATGAGTTTCGGCAAGTACAGCCTGGAGCAGTCCCGGCGTTTCTACTTTGCCTCCGACACCAGCTACATCCTCGTCGAAGTGAACCTGCCTCATGGCCCGCACGTGATCGGCGTGGTCGGTCGCGGCCCGGGCGGTGGTTTCGGTCACCAGTTCTTTGCCTACGCCGGTAAGCTCGATCTGGCGCACTACCAGAAAAACGACACTTGCCTGCGGCAGAAAGAGCTATTCAGCAACCTTGAGAAAGAAGGCCTGAAAGCCTACGAACTCAAGCCTGATGAGCTGCGTCGCTTGCTGGTTGGCGGTCACACGTCGATCCCGCTGGATCTGACGCTGATCCCGCTGCGCTCCACCAGCGAGCAGAGCCTGAAGACCTTCCGCGCGCTGTTCATCAACCTGCTGCACATGCGCGAAATCACCGCAGCCAAGCTCAAGCAATTGTTCCTCGATGCCTTCGAACACAGCCTGCGTTCCGGCAGCGTCGACTACATTGCGGCGTGCGAAGAAGCCTTCCGCGATGTACGTCGCATGGAACAGGACTACAACTCGCTGGTGGCTGCCGGCCCGCTGGTCGAAGCCTTGGCCAACGGCGTGAAACAGCGCGATGTACTGCGCGGCAAACTGCATCGCCTGTCGCCGCTGCTCGACTCGTTGCTCGGCACCTGGTCGGACTATGCCACGGCGCGCAAGGAAGAGCTGACCATCCAGGCCGAGCATTACCGTCGTGAGCAGGACGATCTGCAAAACGACCAGCGCGGTGGCACTCAGGAACTGATGCGTCTGGAGCGGGAAATCTCCGGCATCCAGCGCTGGCTCGGCGAGTTGTCAGTGCTGAAGAACCGCTTTGCCTTGGTCGATGACGTCAAAGTGCTGGAGCAACAACTGCTGGCGGCCAAGGACGCTCACGACGAACTGGCCGGTGCGCTGGCGCAGTCTCGTCAGTTCAGTGCCGAGGATCTCGAAGAACGTCTTCGCGATCTGGAAAAACGCCTGAAGTCGGTGAAGCAGCAACTCGATCACGCCGACAACAACAGCTACGCCCGCCTGCGCGAAGAATTCTCGCAACAGGACGTCGAGCGCCTGATGCGTCTGTTCAACAGCGCACTGTTCAGCCTGCCGCTGGGCGAACATGGCATCACTCTCGACGAGGACGGCGAGTGGGTGAAATCCGTCGAACTGATCCTCGACGGCTTCAAGGGCGAGCGTTTCGAAGTGCCGGGCCTGTCGATCGACATCTCGCACATCGAGCCGCCGGCTCTGCAAGCGCTGGCCGACCGTGCCGCGTTGCGCGATCAGAAAGAGCGTCTGGAAAAAGAGCTCAAGCAACTCAAGACCCAGCAAGCCGTGGCCGCGGACCGCGCCGCGAGCAAGACCCAGACAGAAGCGCTGTACCAGCAAGTGCTGGATGCGCAGAAAGCGCTGGAAGACTTCCGCCGCACCCAGACCCTGAGCGCCGAAGAAGGCGACAAGCTGGAGCAACTGGCGCAGATGGAAGCCGCGCAGGACGAACTCAAGCGTTCCAGCGATGCGTTCACCGAGCGCGTCCAGCAGCTGTCGGCCAAGCTGCAACTGGTCGGCCGGCAGATCGCCGATATGGAAGCCAAGCAACGCACCCTCGACGATGCCCTGCGTCGCCGTCAGCTGTTGCCGGCGGATCTGCCGTTCGGTACGCCGTTCATGGATCCGGTCGACGATTCGATGGACAACCTGCTGCCGCTGCTCAACGACTATCAGGACAGCTGGCAAGGCCTGCTGCGCGCCGATGGCCAGATCGAAGCGCTGTACGCGCAAGTGCGCCTCAAAGGCGTAGCCAAGTTCGACAGTGAAGACGACATGGAGCGCCGTCTGTCGTTGCTGATCAACGCTTACGCGCACCGTACCGACGAAGCCCTGACCCTGGGCAAGGCCCGTCGTGCAGCCGTGACCGATATCGCACGGACCCTGCGCAACATCCGCAGCGACTACGACAGCCTCGAGCACCAACTGGCGCTGTTCAACCGCGAGATCAACAAGCGTCAGGTGTCCAACCTGCAGAGCTTCCGTATCGTGCTGGCGCCGAACAAGGAAGCGCTCAAGCACATCGACCAGATCATCCACAGCGCCGGTCAGTACGAGGAAGGCGAAACCCTGTCGGTGTTCGACCTGAGCCAAAGTGCGGAACAGGACAACAAGAACGAAGAGGCCAAGGAATACCTGGCGCGGCTGGTGGCGGCGAACCACAACCAGCTCGGTCTCAAGGACTTGTTCGAACTGGCGTTCGAGATCACCAAGGTCAACGGCCAGCCGGTTATCCACACCGACATCGATGGCGCAGCGTCCAACGGCACCACGATGACCATCAAGGCGCTGACCAACATGTACCTGTTGCTGCACTTGATGGACCGCGACCTGGCCGGTCGCGTGCGCCTGCCGTACTACCTCGACGAGGCGGCGGACATCGACGAGAAGAACCAGGCTGCGCTGCTGGAAACCAGCCTGCAACTGGGCTTCGTGCCGATTCTGGCGAGCGTGAAGCCGCAGGTCTGCGCCAGTGTCGCCATCGACCTGGAAGGCGGCAGCGGCCCGGCCGGTATCTACATCGACGAGGCGGACTGGAAGTACATCCGTCGCCACGATGTGGTGAAGGCCACCATCAATGTCCAGGCCGACGAGCCGGAGCTGGATGCGGTTTGATGCGTAACTGACGGGCACAAAAAAGGGCCGCGATCCATTGGATCGCGGCCCTTTTTCATGGGCTCTGGATTATTTGCCGAGAGGGATTTTCGGCGCCCAGTTCAGCCACTCGTCTTCGAACTTGTCGAAGAGCGGGAAGGTCTGTTCGGCGCGGGCCTGATTGCCCATCTTCTCGCCGTCCGGTGTGGCGAAGGCGATACCGCCCTGAATAACGGTCTCGAGCGACTCAGTGCGCACCGTTACACCCTTGAACAGGCCAATGTCGAAACCGACGCCGCTAGTGTTCCAGAAGCGACTTCCGCTGCGCACCAGTGGCGCGTATTTCGGTTCGATCAGGATGTGCACCAGTACTCGATCCGCTGTCTGGCCCAGTTCGTAACCGGTGACTTTGCCCACGGTGATTTCGCGGTAGGTGACCGGCACACCCGGCTTCAGCGAACCGCGACGGGCAGCGCTCAATACCAGACTCAAGCCAGCCTCTTGCTTGGTGACTTCCGGCGGATTGGCCAGGGCCACGAAGTTCTTCTGCGGGCCGAGGTTCTTCGCCGCAGGTTGCACTTCGATGTACTGGCCGGTGACCAGGGTCTCCAGGTTCGAGGTCTTGATCAGACCCAACTCCGGTTTGACCACCCAGAACTGACTGCCGACTCGAGCAATCTTCTCCGGCACTTCAGTGATGCGCGCGGTGAGGATTACCGATTGCAGATCATCGGTCAGGTCGACACTTTCGATCTTGCCCACGTCCAGGCCTTTGAAGCGAACCGGGGTGCCACTGCGCAAACCGTCCGCGCGATCGACCTTGATGGTGACGACGGCGCCTTTCTGATTCGCTTCATCATGGTTGGCGAACAAACGGAAGCGCGGGATGCGCTTTTGTAGCGGGGCCTTGGCTTGCGGCGTCTCGAAAGCGATGCCGCCGGCCATCAGGGTCTGCAACGATTCACTCTTGACCTGAATCCCACCGGTCAAACCGCCGGTCAGCGTGACGCCGCTGACGTTCCAGAACCGGGTCGAAGCGTTGACCAGGTTTTCGTATTCCTTCTCGATGTGGACGCCGATCACCAGTTGTTTGCGGGTCTTGGAGAACTGATAGCTCTGCACCGAACCGACCTTGACCTGCTTGTAGAGGATCGGACTGCCGACATCGATCGAGCCGAGGGTGTCGGTGAACAGCACCAAATGCAGACCGGGTGCGCGCAGATCCAGCGGCGGCGCTTTTGGCCGGGCTTCGAATTCACGTTGTGGCGCACCACCCTTGTCGCCCGGGCGTACGGCGATGTAGTTACCTTTTACCAACGCTTCCAGACCGGTGATGCCAGCCAGGGAGATCGATGGTTTGACCACCCAGAACTGCGTGCCGGTCACCAGATAGTCTTCGGCCAGCGGGTCGAGGGTCAGTTCGGCGGTCGCGCTGGACAGATCCGGATCGATCTTCAGCGCTTTCAGGTTACCGACCTGAATGCCCTTGTACATCACCGGAGTGCGCCCGGCTTGCAGGCCTTCGAAATCGCTGAGTTTGACCTTCACGCGGATGCCGGCGGCGGCCGCATCGAAGTCTTCGTAGAGACGGAACGGCAGGCTTGGATCGGTGGGCGGGCTGTCCTTGCGGTTCTCCGGGGTGGCAAAGGCAATACCGCCGGCGACGATGCTGGCCAGGGATTCGCTGCGCACTTTCACGCCGGACAGGTTGGCGTCGATGCTGATGCCGCTGGCGTTCCAGAACCGTGTGTGTTTGCGCACCAGTTTGGCGTAGGTCGGTTCGATGAACACCTTCAGTTCGACCGTGCTCTGGTCTTCCGACAGCACGTAACTCTTGATCTGACCGACTTTGATCTGCTTGTAGAACACCGGGCTGCCACGGTTCAGCGAACCGAGGCGATCAGCCTTGATCGTCAGGTGCAAACCGGGTTTGGAGTCCGACAGCGGCGGTTCTTCGGCCAGGGCCTTGAACTTGCGGGTCGGTTCGCCTTCACCAGGGCTGATAGCGACGTAGTTACCCGATACCAGAGTTTCCAGCCCCGTGATCCCGGCCAGCGTCACGCTCGGCTTGACCAGCCAGAAACGGGTACTGGTCTTCAGGTACTGATCGACATCCTTGTTCATCTCGATAGTTGCGATGACACCTTTGGAGTTGCCTTCATCATCGAGCTTGAGGGCTTTCACCTTGCCGACCGGCATGCCTTTGTAGACCACTTCGGTCTTGTTGGCCTGAATGCCTTCACCGCTTTCAAAACGCACCTGAATCTCGATACCGGTTTCATTGTAGGCACGCCAGCCGAGCCAGCCGCCGATAATCAGAGCGATCAGGGGCAGCACCCAGATGGCAGACCAGTTCGAAGCCGGTCGGGTTTTAGCTACAGGCAAATCAGTCATGGTCGGCGTCCGACTCCGTGTTATCCCAAATCAGTCGGGGATCGAAAGTGACAGCGGCGAGCATCGTCAGAATCACCACACTGGCGAAGGCGATGGCGCCAAGATTGGCTTCGACACTGGCAAGCCGGCCGAAGTTGACGACCGCCACCAGAATGGCGATCACGAAAATATCGAGCATCGACCAGCGGCCAATAAACTCGATGAAGCGATACATCCAGATCCGCTGACGTGCGGACAAGGGCTGGCGGCGCTGTACGGAAAACAGAAGCAGCGCGATGCCCACCAGCTTGAAGGTCGGCACCAGGATACTGGCGATGAACACCACGGCGGCGATGGGAATCATGCCGTGCTGCACCAATTGGATGACACCGGACATGATCGTGCTCGGATCCCCCTGACCAAGCGAGCTGACGGTCATGATCGGCAGCACGTTGGCCGGGATGTAGATAATCGCGGCCGTGATCAACAGCGCCCACGTTCGCGCAAGACTGTTGGGCCGCCGGGCGTGAACCAGCGCACCGCATCGGGTGCAGGTCTGCACATCGCTGTCGGTATCCTGCCTGTTCAGTTCGTGGCATTCGGTACAGATCAGAATGCCTGCATCAATCGCCCGCATGGGCATCTTCTCCTGATAACGCCTGCCAGATCTGGTGCGGCGACATCACCACTTCAAGCCAGACCTGAACCAGTAACAAACCGATGAAACATGCCAGACCGAGGCCGACGGTGATGGCCGCCATGTCCGCCAGTTTGACGATCGCGACAAGGACGCCCATGAGGTAGACCTCAAGCATGCCCCAGTCTTTGAGGTGGTGATAAATGCGGTAGAGCAACAGACCATAGCTGCGGCCGACATTGAAGCGAATTGTGAGTAAAACGAACAACTGGCAGAGCAGCTTGAGCAGCGGTATAGCCATGCTGCATAGAAACACGACGATCGAAACGCCCTGCATATCAGTGTTGAACAGACCGAGCACGCCGCTCCATACCGTATCCTGCGAGGATTGCCCGAGGATATTGAGCTGCATGATGGGTAAAAAGTTTGCCGGGATATACAACAGCAATGCCGCAATCACCAGGGCAAGGCTACGCTGCACCACATTATGGCGATGGGCATACAGTTCGTAACCGCAACGTGGACAGAGGGCTTTTTCGCCATGAGCAAGGGTTGGCTTGCGCATCAGCAGGTCGCACTCGTGACAGGCCACCAAGTCTTCCAGCGGTAATTCTGACAGCCCTTGGGCGCCAACCGGATCTGACATAAAGGCTCTGGCTCCGAAAAAGGTGGGGCTATTCTAGTGTTCTGATTCGAAAATAACTGTGCAAATTTGTTCGCTGTCGCGAGTAAAACTTTTCAACGGACAAAACAAAACCCCAACTGCTTTCGCAATTGGGGTTTCGGAATTTAATCTTGACGATGACCTACTCTCACATGGGGAAACCCCACACTACCATCGGCGATGCATCGTTTCACTTCTGAGTTCGGGATGGGATCAGGTGGTTCCAACGCTCTATGGTCGTCAAGAAATTCAGGTACTGACTCGTGACCAGATGGCCTCGCTTCAGCAAATTGGGTATGTGACAGCTGTCGGTGTTTTGTGA
>NZ_NEJA01000011.1:0-115430 GCF_002112915.1 Pseudomonas sp. B34(2017)
GGTTGGGGGAGGGGGTGGAGATGCCTAGGTTGGTGAGGCCGTGATTTTTTGGGAGGGGTTAGGGGGGCGTTTCGGTCGGGTAATGGGTACTGGATCGCCGGAGGATTTGCTTGATTGCTTTTGAAAATGTCTGCTTTCGGCCAATAGCCGACATTGCAGGTGAACACGTTTGATGTCCGTAACTGCTCGACGCAAGTCGCCTGCTGCTAGAAAACTCAGTCGGGATGAGTATTCACTAGGCAAGAGGCACAGGATATGGCGGTCCTTTTTCAAGTTCTCTATTGCGCATCGCGGAACTCCACCCATAATCGGCAGGCACGATCTGAACAGCACCGTAGCGGCTATCCTCAAAAGTACTATCATAGACAGTCGTTAAGCTCCGAGTTATCTATTACTTTCGGTTTGTGCCCGTACTGTCAGAGATAGCTTGTGTATCTTCAATGCGTTGAGGGGAAACTGATGAAATGGATGCGCAAGTTTTTTGGCCGTAATTCTAAAGCTACGAAATCATCAAATGATGAATCTGTGACTCCAGAGTGCGAATGCAATGAAGATAATAACCAATACTTTTCCGATGAGCCAATTGCATCTAAAGTTGACGATCGGTTTGGGCGGGCGCTTTTTGCCGCAAGAATTGCTGAGACCATCGCCAAGCGTAGAGATCCATCTAGCATAGTTATTGGTCTATTCGGACCATGGGGGGACGGCAAGACTTCCGTGCTCAAGATGATGGAGGAGTCACTTGCTCTATATGAACAGGTCATCACCATACGGTTTAATCCATGGCACTTCCCTTCAGAGGAAGCACTTCTACGAGGGTTTTTCGCCACTTTGGCAGAGGCTCTAGGAAAGGAACCGGCCTTTAAAGAAAAAGCTGCAAAACTACTTGAGTCTTACGGCGCCATTTTATCTGTCGTTTCAGTCACTCTACCAGGCGTAGAAATCAATGCCGGTGATGCTGCAAAGAATATCGGGGAGTCATTATCCAAGGTCAGTCTAGATCAAATCAAAAGCCAGATAGATGTTCTCTTAGGTCAGAGCAGAAAAAGGCTGGTAATTCTCATCGATGACATCGATCGATTAGATAAAGACGAAACAAATGCTATCTTAAAGCTGGTGAAATTATCGGCAAGCTTCAAATATACCAGCTACGTGTTGGCCTTCGACGATGATGTAGTCGCTGCTGCTATCGGAGAGCGTTACGGTGCGGGCGGGCATGAAGCCGGCCGCGCGTTTCTAGAGAAGATTATACAAGTTCCTTTGCACCTTCCTCCAGTTGATAGAATTAGTCTGCGTCAGATTACTTTTGACGGTGTCGAACACGCTTTGAATCAAGCAGGAATAGTTCTCGACCAACGGCAAGTCGACGTGTTCTCACGTCACTTTGTGGATGGGCTTGAATCAAAATTAAAGACGCCAAGAGTTGCCAAGTTGTACACAAATGCTTTGATGTTTGCATTGCCTCTTGTGAAAGGTGAAGTGAACACTGCCGAATTTATGCTAATTGAAGGCATTCGAGTACTTTATCCAAAGCTTTATACGAGTATTCGCGACAGTTCCGAAATATTCCTAAAGGGTGAGCCTCGTGGAGCCTTAATAGGATTAGAGCGGCCACCTTCACCTATCGACAGAATTATTGAAGTCGCGATGCCCGAGTCGCTACCTGCAGAGCGCGAGCAAGTAAGAGATCGGTTGCTGAAGCCCTTGTTTCCTCGAACGGGTAACTCAATGTATGGAGGGGATTGGGAGGAAAAATGGGCTAGAGAGAAACGCATTTGCTCTGCTCGGTACTTTAGACGCTATTTCGTTTATGGAGTACCTGAAGGGGATATAGCGGATAGTCACCTTGATGTTTTGATAGAGGCGCTCGTAGCAGCTGATGCGCATGGGCGGCGTGGTCTTCTGAGTGCGTACTCTAAAAGGGCTATGCCACAGCTAATACAGGCATTGCGAGATCGTGTGGAATCTATGGGCGAGAGATTTGCTTTACCGGTCGCAATCGCTTTCGCTGAAAATGGCGATCTCCTTCCCCGTGAGCGAGGGCCATATGTAATCGGTGGCACGATGATGCAAGCAGGCATACTGATATCTCAACTTATGAGATGTATTCCAGTACAGAATAGGCAAGCTGCCGTTGAGATGATTGTGGATGCGGCTTCACCTTTAAAAATGGGGAGTGAATGTGTTCGGTGGCTCATTAACTGGCCTGATAGAAATGAGCAGTATCAAGTGCTTCCAAGTGAGGCGAATGAGACTATCTTTAAGAGGTTTGCCGATCGCATTTATGTGGCAAACGCTGCTGCACCCATATTTGAACAGGCTGGAGACGACGCACCTCAGCTATATTGGTATTGGCAAAAAGGCCGTGACAAGGAAGAGGTAGAACTTTGTTTGCGTGAACAGTTCGATGCTGAGCCTGAACGAGTAGATGATTTTTTAGAAACTTATATTGGGGAGGGGTGGGAAATAGAAAGTGGCCTGCCTGTACGATCGGATCTTCGGCGTGAGACATATGATTCAATAGCCTCATTGATCTCCCCTGACTACATCGCGGCTAATCTTCGCTCGCGCTATGGAGTTAATCTTGATGATCCAGATTACTATCAAGAAGGTACACCAGCGCAAATAACCGCCCACCAGTTTGTATACATTCATAAACATGCTCTAGCCGAACAGCAAATGCAGCCAGAGGGTGGCGTAGAATTAGGACCTCCATCGGGAGCGGACATCAAGGAGTTATAGCCATATATTATGAGTCGATTACGATAGTGCTAAAAGAGCCCCCCCCTATCCCAAGGAGGGACTGATTTATTTCTGGAATGCTGATGTAGATAATAAATCAGTCCCCTTTTTTTAAGATAAACAATTCCGTCGGCGCCGGATCCAATAGCGTTTTTTACGTCCCAACCGCGAAAGACTGTTCCTTCCAAAGTTCGTACGTCCATGATCTCGGCTCGTCTCCATCCCATAATTTAGGCTTGCAAACCAAAATTTCCATCTACCCAACCACCTCTTTTCAGGTTAGAGGCAGATAAATGGCAACAGCTGCTCAATAGTAGCCCGATACGAGCGGGATGGTAACACTCGTTCTTCGTGCAAGATTTACAGGAGCATCGTCGGGCTTGCTGAGTGCGTGCACTGGTCTAAGACAAAGCGGTCGAACGCCGGCTAATGACCAATACCGGTGCCTGGAGAAAGGGGGGCAGTAAGCGGATTCGTTTCCTTGGAGTCGCTAGTAATCGTCAACGACCTGAAAACTCTGGGCGACGTCGAGATGTGCCGAAAAAAATAAAAATGCTCACTTGGCCGAGGTCGTCAGTCACACCTGACAACCTCGGCCATTTTCTTTTCGTCTATTGAGCTACAGCACTCAGACGCTTACGCCTTCACCTCAACATGATCCAGCGCCTGATTCACCGCCAGCTCACTCAACATCACCAACTGCGCAATCCCAATCGCGGTTTTGCGGTGAGCCGGCTCCAGAGTGGCCGCAAAGTTATTGAGCATTTCGCTGGCCGATCCCAATGATTCGCTGGCGTTGGCCAGCAGGGATTCAGTGTTGTACGCCGGGTTAGCCAGGTACATGGGATCGTGTTTGTGGTGGCTGCCCATGATGCGTTGTTGTGGGGTGAGGTAGTGGTCGAGGGCGCGTTCGGCGGCTTCGTTGAGGGTTCGGGAGTCGGGGAATTTGTAGGGGGAGACCGGGTCGGTTTCTGGTGGGTTGGGTGTTGGTTTGATCATAGATGTAACTCCTCATGCTTCAAAAAGGGAGGCCATCCAATTTCGCTACCAAACGAAGGTGGCGGCCATGCTCAGGTTGGTAGACCGGCACATGAGGAACCCGGCGCACCCGAAGGTGCCCTGTGCATGACCACCATAAAGCCGAGACGAAACGACGCCGCGAATGGTGATGCTGTGCAACTCTCATGTGCGGGCTACCAAACCCGATCACTGTTTTTCAGTGACCCGGAAACGATAAGACCCGCACCCCAGACGCACAAGCCGGCGGATTCTGGCGTAGTCGTAGGCAATGACGCAAGGCGTTGTAGCCTTGAGGAAGTAACGCTGAGTGTCTTTAAACGGCACTGAAAAAATCGGTTAAACAGGCTATCGGCACAGCGTCCGTTCGTGCGGTAGAGGGGGCAGCCAGTGATTGAGCAGGGTGAAAAGAGAATGCAAGAGAAATGACCGTTGGTCGTAAACATCCGAATACCTGTCAGATCTGACAGGTTACGCTTCCTGCTGCCCACGATTGAATCACTCCGTCAAACCAAACCCACGAAACGGAGTTACTGACATGTCTACATCCAAGTCCAATGCCCCCATACCCATGATCGTTTCTATCAGCGATTCCAAGGGTGAAGTACCTAATGGCGGAGCAACCCCTGATACCACTGTGAGAGTCGCAGGTCTCTCGGTATCAGGGACGAACGTCGGAGTGTTCGATGGAACAATCTTGAAAGGTAATGTCCTTGCTGGACCAACAGGCCAATGGTTAATGGAGTTAGGTGGGCTGGCCTTGGGCAGGCACAGCATCACGGCTCGGGTTGACGGATCTGTGTCGGTTCCCAGAACATTTTCAGTGGTTCAACAGTAGAAAATAGATTCAATGGTTGCGAGTGAAGATCGGGAGATTTGAGGCGCGAAGTCCTCAGGGATCCCGATCTGTCCCCCCCTCGGGTTTGGCGTTTTGAGCAGGCCAGAACTATGGGGTATCCGGGCGGCTGAGCAGTGTTTCAAGCCTCGCCAACGGCGGCGCTTCCTGGCTGCGATCAAACACCTGCACCCCAACCTTCAACAACCGCCCATTCTCCACCCCCCCAATCACTTGCTCACACCGCAACAACAACCTCCCTTGATCACACTCCATCACCTTAACCCCCATCGGCAATCTCCCTTCCAACCGAAGTTCAGCCATCCGACTCTGCGCCGCAATCATCGCAATCGAGCGATCCCGCAAAACCCCGCTGCTCTGGGTCATCAACCCCGCCACGCGCACGGCGGCGGACATGGCGACGGCGATGATCGCCAGCGCGACGAGCACTTCGATCAGGGTGAATCCGGCTTGCGGGGAGGGGGTGCGCATCGGGGTCTCGGGCGGTCGGGCAGCCCTTGACGCTAACGCCCGTGCTTGACGGCTTGACGACGAAAACACCCGAGGATTTTCAACATCCCTGACATATCTTCTTGCAACACTGCGCGTCGAATCGAATCAAGCCAGGGAATGACGAGATGGATATCGCGCAGTTCAAACAGCCCAGTCGACCGAGCCGGATGCCCCGTGGGCAGCAGGGTTTCACGCTGATCGAGATCATGGTGGTGGTGGTGATTCTCGGGATTCTGGCGGCGATGGTGGTGCCCAAGGTGCTCGACCGGCCGGATCAGGCGCGGGCCACGGCGGCGAAGCAGGACATTGGCGGGTTGATGCAGGCGCTGAAGTTGTATCGCCTCGATCACGGCACTTACCCGAGCCAGAGCCAGAGCCTGAAAGTGCTGGTGGAGCGGCCGGCCGATGCGAAGAACAGCAACTGGCGCTCGTACCTGGAGCGCCTGCCGAATGACCCGTGGGGTCGTCCTTATCAGTACCTCAATCCCGGTGCCAACGGCGAGATCGACATCTTTTCCCTCGGCGCCGACGGCCAGCCTGACGGCGACGGCGTGAATGCCGACATCGGTTCCTGGCAGTTGTAAGGCCGGTCATGAACAGCCAATCGAACCAGCAGGGGATGGCGATCATCAGTGCGCTGCTGATCGCGGCGGTGGTCGCGGTGATCGCTGCCGGCATGCTGACCCGCCAGAGCGTTTCGACCCGGGCGCTGGAAGCCGAACAATTGCGCGTGCAGGGCCGTTGGGTGTTGCACGGCGGGTTGGAGATCAGCCGGCAATTGTTGTGGGATGCGCGGCAGCGCGATCCGCTGACCCGACTCGATCAACCCTGGGCGCAGCGCTTGAACACCCAGGGTTTCGAGGGGCGGCTGGAGGACGAGCAGGGCAAGTTCAACCTGCGCAATCTGGTGGCTAACGAGCGGATCGATGATGCGCAGGTGCAGGCGTTCGAGCGCTTGTGCGAGTTGATTGGTGTCAGCAGCGGCTTGAGCCGGCGCATCAGTCAGCGGGTGATCGGCTCTTATCCGCACCTGTTGAATGCCCAAATAGTGGACAAGCCTGTGGCGAAAAGCACTTTCGACAGCGGGCGCGCCACGTCGCCGTCCGCGTCGCGCAAACCGCAATCGCCGACCTTGCCGATGCTGCGCACGCTTGATGATTTGCGCAGTGTCGACGGGGTCAACGATGCGCTGTTGGCGAAAATGGCGCCGTACCTGACGGTGATTCCGGCGACCACCTGGGTCAACGGCAACACGGCCACGGCGCCGGTGTTGGCGGCTTATGTGCCGGGGCTGTCGCTGGAGCGGGCGCAGGCGTTGATCAATGAGCGTGACGCCGGGCGTTGGTTCATCAATCGTGGGGATTTCGTCAATCGCCTGCGCCTGCCGCAATTGGAGATCACCAGCGTCAAGGTCGGCATCACCAGCGACTGGTTTCGGCTGCGCGGGCAGGCGCGGCGCGATCAGCGGCGGGTCAGCCTCGATGCGTTGCTGCATCGCAGTCAGGATCGGTTGCCGCAAGTGATCTGGTCGCGGGTGGGCGTATGAGCCAGTTGCGCGTGAGTTTGCCGCCGCTGGCGGCGCTGAGTCTCGACAGTGAAGTGGATTGTGTTTGGCTGGATCGACAGGGGCAGGTCACTCGCCAGGAACGCGTTCGACTTGGCGCGCTGCCGAAACAGCCGCTGTTGTGCTTTCTGCACCCGTCGGACAGCCTGTTGGCGAGTATCGATCTGCCGCCGCTGCCTGCGAACAAAACCGCTGCGGCTGTGCAATGTGCGGCGCAGGCCTTGATGCTCGGCGACAGCGCCGAAATGCACATCGCCCACAGCGCTCGCAATGAAAGCGGCCAGGTGCAGATTGCCTGGGTAGCACGCAAGGATTTGCAGCACCTCGGGCAATACGGCTTGAACCTCAGAGGCCTTTATCCGGCGGCCTACAGCTTGCCGGTGATGGCCGGCGGCGTCGGCTGTCTGCACGACGATCACCTGTTGCTGCGCCACGGCCAGAACTCGGCTCAAGTGCAGCCGATGATCGACGAAGCCTGGCTGCTGGAAACCGGTCTGCCGGCACACTGGGTCGGTGACGGCGCGCCTGAGGCGGTGCAATCGACATTGGCCGACACGCAACGCTCCTCCGGCCCGTTGCCGAACTGGGGCCTGCACGGCGGCCT
Organism: Pseudomonas sp. B34(2017); assembly: GCF_002112915.1. Lineage (NCBI taxonomy): Bacteria > Pseudomonadati > Pseudomonadota > Gammaproteobacteria > Pseudomonadales > Pseudomonadaceae > Pseudomonas > Pseudomonas sp. B34(2017). The sequence continues at coordinate 7,276 of NZ_NEJA01000011.1, forward strand.
TCAGCAACCGGGCACCGAACATCGCGGTTGGGGCAGGGCACTCGGTTGTTGTGCGCTGGCACTGGCGGTGTGGGTGATCGGTTTGAACTTGTACGCCGCTCGCGAGGCCGGGCAGGGCCAGCAGCTCAAGGCGCAGATGGCGCAGCGGGTGAAGCAGGCGTTCCCCGAGTTGCCGGTGATCCTCAATCCGTTGCAACAGGCGCGTCAGCAAATCGCGGCGCGTCAGCAGGGCGCGGTGGATGCGCCGGGGCAGGATTTCACGCGGCTGGTTTCGCAGGCCGGCAGTGGCATGCCGTCCATGGCGGGCACGGTGCAGCGGCTGGAGTTTGTCGACGGCGCGTTGCAATTGAGTCTGCTGCCCGAGGCCCGGCGTTCGGGCAACGACAAGGACTGGCAAGACACGCTTGCCCAGGCGGGTATCAGCATCAGCCCGAACGACGACGGCTGGGTCTTGCGCCCGGCCGGCGAGGCGACCGCTGCCACCGACAACGACGACAGCAGCGGAGCCGAAGATGAATAGCCCATCGCTTGCGAAATACCGCGCCGGTTGGCAGCGCTTCAACGCTCAGTTGCAGGCCCGTTGGCAGCCGTTGGCCGTGCGGGAAAAACGCATGGTCGGCGGCATGGCGGCGCTGTTGCTGGGGCTGTTTGTGTGGGTGGCGTTGATTCAGCCGCCGCTGAAGAAGATCGCCGCGTCCCAAGTCGAAATCCCGAAATTGCGAGCTCAGGCCGAAGCGCTGGAAGTGCTGTTGCGCGACGTCAGCGTGCGCCCGGACGGGCAGAACCTTGAGCAGTCGCTGCAACAGACCTTGCAAGCCTGCGGACTGGGCGGCCATTACCAATTGGCGGCCGCGTCCGCCGGCTGGCAGTTGACCTTTGACGCGGCACCGGCCGACGCCGTGCTCGACTGGCTGCTGAGCCAACCCCGGAATTTTTCACTGCAAGTGGTCGAGGCCCGTCTGCAACGCGCAGACGACGCGGCGACCGATGACACGGCCGGCACTCTGTCGGGCACCGTACGCATGGATCAGGCGCTGGGCGCTAAGGAAGCTTCATGAAGGGGTCAGGATCCAAACGCATGGCGTTGCCGATGCTGCTGATGGCATTGAGCGCGTGCAGCAACACCACACCACCGAATCAACCGCCGCTGCTGGTGGACAGCGAACTCGGCCGGCCGCTGGCCAACACCCAGCGCAGTGGCGACGCGGTGCTCGACCGCGAGCGGGCGCAGGCTCAGGTCAAACCGGCGCCGAAGCAATTGCACAACATCACCGAACGCGCCCGCAGCGGCGGTTCGGCGCGGGGCACGACGTTGCCGGCCAATCCGCTGGGCGATCAACCGGTGACGCTGAATTTTGTCGACGCGGATATTCAAGCGGTGGTGCGGGCGTTGTCGCGTTCCACCGGCCAGCAGTTTCTGGTGGATCCACGGGTCAAGGGCAACCTGACGCTGGTCTCCGAAGGTCAGGTGCCGGCGCATCAGGCTTACGACATGTTGTTGGCGGCGCTGCGCATGCAGGGTTTCAGCGTGGTGGACGTCGGCGGCGTGGCGCAGGTGGTGCCGGAGGCCGACGCCAAGTTGCTCGGCGGACCGATTTACAGCGCCGACAAACCGGCCGGCAACGGCATGCTTACCCGCACGTTCCGTTTGCAATACGAGAACGCGGTGAACCTGATCCCAGTGCTGCGCCCGATCGTATCGCCGAACAACCCGATCAACGCCTACCCGGGCAACAACACCATCGTCGTCACCGACTACGCCGAGAACCTCACGCGCGTCGCCCAGTTGATCCAGACCATCGACACCCCGAGCGCCATCGACACCGACGTGGTGCAGATCCAGAACGGTATCGCTGCCGACATCGCGCCGATGGTGGCTGACCTGCTCGACGCACCGGGCAACGACCCGACGCAAAAAATCGCCGTGATCGGCGACCCGCGCTCCAACACCATCATCATCCGCGCCGGCAGCCCCGAGCGCACCGAGCTTGCGCGCAACCTGATCTACAAACTCGACAACGCCCAGAGCAACCCGAGCAATCTGCATGTGGTGTATCTGCGCAACGCTCAGGCCGGCAAACTGGCCCAGGCCCTGCGCGGTTTGTTGACCGGCGAGAGCGACAGCGGCACCAGCGACAATGCTCGCTCGGTGCTCAGCAACATGGGCAGCTCCACCAACTCGGGCGGCGGGCAAAACGGCCAGAGCGGTACGCAAACCAACGGCAGCACGTCGACCACCAACAGCGGCAGCACCGGCGGCAGTTACGCTCAGGGCAGCAGCGCCACCAGCGGCAGCGGCAATGCGCAAAGCAGCGAACAAAACGTCGCCTTCAGCGCCGGCGGCGTGACCATTCAGGCCGACGCGACCACCAACACCTTGCTGATTTCCGCGCCGGAGCCGCTGTACCGCAACCTGCGCGAAGTCATCGATCTGCTCGACCAGCGCCGCGCGCAAGTGGTGATCGAAAGCCTGATCGTCGAAGTCGGCGAGGACGATGCCAGCGAATTCGGCGTGCAATGGCAGACCGGCAACCTCGGCGGCAAAGGCGTGATCGGCGGCGCCAACCTCGGTGGTTCGGGGATCAACGTCAATGGCAAGACCAGCCTCGATGTACTGCCGCAAGGCCTGAACCTCGGCTACGTCAATGGCACCGTCGACATCCCCGGCATCGGCAAGATCCTCGACCTGAAAGTGCTGGCCCGGGCCCTGAAGAGCAAGGGCGGCACCAACGTGCTGTCGACGCCGAACCTGCTGACCCTGGACAACGAAGCGGCGAGCATTTTCGTCGGCCAGACCATCCCGTTTGTCAGCGGCAGCTACGTCACTGGCGGCGGGGGCACCAGCAACAACCCGTTCCAGACCGTGACCCGTGAAGAAGTCGGTTTGAAGCTCAATGTGCGGCCGCAGATTTCCGAGGGCGGCACGGTCAAGCTCGACATCTATCAGGAAGTCAGCAGCATCGACGAGCGCGCCTCGGCGGCGGCCAACTCGGCGGGGATCGTCACCAGCAAACGCGCACTCGACACCAGCATCCTGCTCGATGACGGACAGATCATGGTGCTCGGCGGTCTGCTGCAGGATGGCTACAGCCAGAGCAATGACGCGGTGCCGTGGTTGTCGAGCATTCCAGGGATTGGCGCACTGTTTCGCAACGAACGCCGCTCGATCACCAAGACCAACCTGATGGTGTTCCTGCGCCCGTACATCATCCGCGACAGCGCGGCGGGGCGCAGCATCACGCTGAACCGCTACGACTTCATGCGCCGCGCTCAGGGCGGTCTGCAACCGGAGCGCAGCTGGGCGATGCCGGACATGCAGGCGCCGCAATTGCCGGCCACCGCCCAAGGCGTGCCGGCACCGGTGTCCGGCCCCCGCGCGACGATCAAAGCGGTGCCGCTGCAATGAGCGCATTGCCTTACGCCTGGGCCAAGGCGCAGCGGATTCTGCTGCGTGACGGCGTGCTGACGGTGTGCCCGTCGACGCCGGGCTGGTCGATCAGCGAAGTACGCCGACAGTTCGGCGCGGTGAGGCTTGAGCGGGTGCGCGATGACGAACTCGACGGCCTGCTGGCCACGGCCTACGCCGATACCGGCAGTGCGGCAGCGGTTGTGGGGGCGGCAGAAAACGAAGTCGACCTAGATCGCCTGATGCAGGACATGCCGGAAATCACCGACCTGCTCGACACCCAGGACGGCGCGCCGGTGATCCGCATGATCAACGCCTTGCTCACCCAAGCGGCGCGGGATGAGGCCAGCGACATTCACATCGAACCGTTCGAAACCCATTCGGTGGTGCGCTACCGGGTCGACGGCACCCTGCGTGATGTGGTTTCGCCGCGCAAGGCGTTGCACGGTGCGCTGGTGTCGCGGATCAAGATCATGGCCCAGCTCGATATCGCCGAAAAACGCCTGCCGCAGGACGGCCGCATTGCGTTGCGCGTGGCCGGACGGCCGATCGATATTCGTGTTTCCACCGTGCCCACCGGCCATGGCGAGCGAGTGGTGATGCGTCTGCTGGACAAGCAGGCCGGGCGTCTGCATCTGGAAACGCTGGGCATGGACGCGCAGGTGCTGGCCAAACTCGATCACCTGATCCGCCAGCCCCACGGCATCGTGCTGGTCACCGGCCCGACCGGTAGCGGCAAGACCACCAGCCTCTACGCGGCACTGGCGCGACTGGATGCGAGCACCAGTAACATCCTCACCGTGGAAGACCCGGTGGAATATGACTTGCCGGGCATCAGCCAGATTCAGGTCAACGCGAAGATCGACATGACTTTTGCATTGGCATTGCGGGCGATTCTGCGGCAGGACCCGGACATCATCATGATCGGTGAAATCCGCGACCTCGAAACCGCGCAGATCGCGGTGCAGGCTTCGCTGACCGGTCACCTGGTGCTCGCGACCCTGCACACCAACGACGCGGTGTCGGCGGTCAACCGCTTGATCGACATGGGCGTCGAACCGTTTCTGCTGGCCTCGTCGATGCTCGGCGTGTTGGCCCAGCGGCTGGTGCGGCGCCTGTGCAATCAGTGCAAACAGGAAGACCCGGCGACGCCCGGGACCTGGCGCCCGGTCGGTTGTGCGGCGTGCAATCACACCGGTTACAGCGGCCGGACCGGCATTCACGAATTGTTCTGCATCGATGACGACATCCGCACCCTGATTCACCAAGGCGCAGGGGAGCAGGCGTTGCGCGCGGCGGCGAGCAAGGCCGGGATGTTCAGCCTGCGTGAGGACGGCGAGCGCTGGATTCGCAGCGGTGCCACGGCCCCTGAAGAAATCCTTCGCGTGACACGGGACGCCTGATGAATCGCTATCGTTTTGAGGCCGCCGATGCCAGCGGCAAGATCGAATCCGGGCATCTGGAGGCGGAGAGTCAGGGCGCCGCGTTTGGTGTGCTGCGTGGTCGTGGCTTGACGGCGTTGTCGGTGGAGAAGGAGAGCAACGTCTCACAGCACGGCGGCGGTGGATTGTTCAGCGCCAGGCTGTCGGATAACGATCTGGCCTGGGCTACCCGGCAGCTGTCGAGCCTGCTTGGCGCCAGTCTGCCGCTGGAGGCTGCGCTAAGTGCCACGGTCGAACAGGCCGAGAAAAAACACATCGCCCACACCCTCAGCGCCGTTCGCGCCGATGTGCGCAGCGGCATGCGCCTGGCCGAAGCGCTGGCGGCGCGGCCACGGGATTTTCCGGAGATTTACCGGGCGCTGATTGCGGCGGGCGAGGAGTCCGGTGATCTGGCGCAGGTGATGGAGCGGCTGGCGGATTACATCGAGGAGCGCAACAACCTGCGCGGCAAGATTCTCACCGCGTTCATCTATCCGGGTGTGGTCGGGCTGGTGTCGATCGGCATCGTGATTTTCCTGCTGAGTTACGTGGTGCCGCAGGTGGTCAGCGCGTTTTCCCAGGCGCGGCAGGATCTGCCGGGGCTGACGCTGGCGATGCTCAATGCCAGTGATTTCATTAGGGCGTGGGGCTGGTTGTGCGCAGGCGTCATGGCCGGTGCGTTCTGGAGCTGGCGCCTGTATTTGCGCAATCCGGCGGCGCGTTTGAGTTGGCATCATCGGGTGTTGAAGCTGCCGCTGATCGGGCGGTTTGTGCTGGGGCTGAACACGGCGCGGTTCGCCTCGACGCTGGCGATTCTCGGCGGTGCGGGGGTGCCGTTGTTGCGAGCGCTGGAAGCGGCGCGGCAGACCTTGTCCAATGATCGTCTGAGCCTGAGCGTCAATGAGGCCACCGCCAAAGTGCGCGAGGGCGTCAACCTGGCGGCAGCGCTGAAAGTGGAGAACGTGTTCCCGCCGGTGCTGATTCACCTGATCGCCAGCGGCGAGAAAACCGGTGCGTTGCCGCCGATGCTCGAGCGTGCGGCGCAAACCCTGTCCCGCGATATCGAGCGCCGGGCGATGGGCATGACCGCGTTGCTTGAGCCGCTGATGATCGTGGTGATGGGCGGGGTGGTGCTGGTGATCGTGATGGCGGTGTTGTTGCCGATCATCGAGATCAACCAGTTGGTGCAGTAGTTTTTTCAACTTTTTTGCCGGCGCCCGGATCTCACCCGAGCGCCAAAAACAGCATCCTCGGGTTCTCCTTTCTGTCATCTGCAACGGCCCTTCAAGGGCTGTGGCCGATTCCCTCGAAAAGCTTGCCGCAGACACTCCGAACAACCCCCGGAACACCCGAGAAAATCCCTCGCAAATCACCTCGCACCTCCCGAGGTTTTTTCCTTTATCTGTCACCGGAAACTGCGAATTTCTCAGTGCGACTTAACCCCGGACCCCGCTTGCGAAGGTCGGCGGTGAGTCTTCCCAGTGTCATGCAAGACCCCTGAAAACCTGTGTTCACAACCAACGTTGAAAAGGAGATTCTTCATGTTCAAGCGCACTCTGATCGCAGCTTCCCTGACCGTCGCTGCCCTGGCTTCCGCCCAGGCCATGGCTGCCAACGTTACCGGTGGTGGCGCGACTCTGCCTGCCGCTCTGTACAAAGGCTCTAGCAACAGCATCCTGCCAACCAACTTCAGCTACGTGGGTACCGGTAGCGGCACCGGCAAGACCGCTTTCCTGACCAACAACTCGGCACTGTTCAGCACCACCGGTTCGGTTCACTTCGCCGGTAGCGACTCGATCCTCAGCGCTTCGGAAATCAGCACCTACAACGCCAACTTCGGCGCTTCGTACGGCCCGCTGATCCAGCTGCCTTCGGTGGCCACTTCGGTTGCCATCCCTTACAAAAAATCCGGTCAGACCGCTCTGAACCTGACCAGCGCTCAGCTGTGCGATGCCTTCTCCGGCGCCAAAGCCACCTGGGGCGAGCTGCTGGGCACTTCCGACACCACGCCGATCCGCGTTGTTTATCGCAACGTTTCCAGCGGCACTTCGGAAATCCTGACTCGTCACCTGAACTCGATCTGCCCGACCAGGTTCGCCACCAACTCCACATTCACCAGCGCTCGTCTGCCAGCCGGTTCGACCCTGCCTTCGAACTGGGTAGGCGTTGCCGGTACTGCTGACGTGGCCACTCAGGTCAACGCTGTTGACGGCTCCATCGGTTACGTCGGTCCGGACGGTGTGAACGCCGCCAGCAACGCAGTGGTTGCTCGCGTCAACGGCGTACAGCCAACCACCGCCAACGTTTCGCTGGCACTGGGTTCGGCTGCTCTGCCAACCACCCCTTCGAACCCTTCGCAGTGGGTACCGGTCGTTCCTAACCCAGCCAGCGGTTACCCGATCGTGGCTTACACCAACTTCATCTTCGGCCAGTGCTACAAGGACGCAGCCGTGGCCGCTGATGTCAAAGCCTTCCTGACCACTCACTACAGCAACCCGGGCAACAACGCTGCCACCATCGCTCACAGCTTCACTCCGGTTCCAACCAACTGGAAAGCGGCTGTGACTGCCAACTTCGTCACCAACACCTCGGGCAACAACCTGGACATCAACAACGCCAGCGTCTGCAACGCTGTCGGTCGTCCTTTGTAAGCCTCGTTTCACGGCAATGAAATGGCAGCAGCCTTCGGGCTGCTGCCATTTTTTTTGGCCGATCTACTCCTCATTCATGAAGTTTGTGTGACATCCGTTCGGTCGCGGCCCCCGCCAACCGCCTATGTCGTAACAGCAGGGGCAAGCCGACCTGCGGCCTCGTGTGGCAAACAAAAAGGATCTCGTAGTGATGCTCGCTCGCCCATCCCGTCGCAGTACCCGTGTTCAGCCTCAGCAGCGCATGGCCGCCGATCCGGCGCTGTGGTTGCTCAAGCCCCTGGCGCAGGCGATTGCCTTGTGCCTGGTGGCGGGCAGTGCCGAGGCGGCGACCACCTTCAGCTCGGGATGGTTTGCCGCCAAGGGCGCGGCGCAACAGGCCGCCGCAGCGCGCCCGAGCGTCGGCGGATTGCCGGGGATGACGCCACCGCTGGCGCAGCAGCAAAAGGCCAACCAGCAGTTGCAGCGCTCGATTCAAACGCTGAACAACACCGTAGCCGCGATTGCGGCGCAACAGGCGGCGCAGGCGGCCGGTCGTGCGGCGGCACTGGGCACGGTGCAGTTTGTGCCTGACGGTCTGGGCGAGGGCGGCCTGAAGGTCGACAACAGCCTCACGCAGGGTTGGCAGAACGCCAAAGGCCCGCAGCAGACTCAGGCCGACGGCAAGACCACGGTGAAGATCGAGCAGACCGCCGACAAGGCGATCCTCAACTGGGAGACCTTCAACGTCGGGCGCAACACCACGGTCGAGTTCGCCCAGCAGTCGAACTGGGCGGTGCTCAACCGGGTCAACGATCCGAATGCGCGGGCCAGCCAGATTCAGGGCCAGATCAAGGGTGATGGCACGGTGATGCTGATCAACCGCAACGGCATCGTGTTCAGCGGCACCAGCCAGGTCAACGTGCGCAACCTGGTCGCGGCGGCAGCCAACATTACTGATATTCAGTTCCGCGATCGCGGCCTGTATTTCGACAGCACCGGCAGTCAGCCGACGTTCACCGAGGCGGCCGGCAAAGTGCTGGTGGAGCGCGGTGCGTCCATCGAAACGGCGCGGCCGGCCAAATCCACGGATGCCGGCGGCTATGCCTTGCTGCTCGGCAGCGAAGTGCAGAACGACGGCAGCATCAACACCGCCAAGGGCCAGACCGTGCTCGGCGCAGGCGATCGCTTTTACATCCGCAAAGGCTCGGGCACTGAAGGCAACGCCTTCTCCACGACGTTCGGCAACGAAGTCACGCCGGGCTTCAAGACCGGCAGTGCTGCCGGCAAGGTCAGCAACAACGGTCTGATTCAGGCCGCGACCGGCGACATCACCCTGACCGGCCACGAGGTCGTACAAAACGGCGTATTGCTGGCCAGCACCTCGGTCGCGACCCGCGGCACGATCCATTTGCTCAACCCGGCGACCGACGCTCAGGGCAGCGTGACGCTGGGGCAGGGCAGCGCGACGGCGATCCTGCTTGACAGCAGTGACCTGACGGCCCTCGACAGTCAGCATCAGGCGGCGCTGACCGGCGTGACGCCCAACAACAGGATTCGCAGCGACCAGTCACGCGTCGACATCCAGAGCGGCGGCAGCGTCGAGTTCCAGAGCGGCTCGATCACCCTGGCCACCGGCGGGCAAGTGGCGGTGGCGGCGCAGCGTCGCAGTCTGGTGCGAGACGGCGCATTGATCGATGTCTCCGGTGCCATCGGCGTGAAAGTCGCGATGGAATCCAACAGCATCAAGATCAACGTCCAGGGCAACGAGCAGCGCGATGCTTCGGTCAATCGCGATAAAGGTGCGCTCAACAGCAATGACATCTGGGTCGATGTGCGCGAACTGGTCTACGTCCCGGCCGGCACCAACGGCTACGCCACGGATCGCTGGTACACGGCGGGCGGTCTGCTGGAGGTCGGCGGCTATCTCGGCACCCAGGGCCACCGCATCGGCGAATGGATGGCCCAGGGCGGGATGGTGAGTTTTGCCGGCAATGACGTGGTGACCGAGAAGGGCTCGCTGATCAATCTGTCCGGCGGCACGCTGGATGTACAAAGCGGCGAGATTCGCCAGAGCTGGCTGCGTGGGGCCGACGGGCGCCTGTATGAAGTCTCCAAAGCGCCTGGGGATCTGCTTTACACCGGACTGTACAAGGGCTATGAAGACAGCAGTGAGCGCTGGGGCCAGACGAGTTATTACTACAACCCGTTGATTGCGCCGTCCAGTCGTCGGGAATCGGGTTACACCGTGGGTCGCGATGCCGGGCAACTGGTGATCGGCACCCGCAACGCCGTGCTCGAAGGTCAGTTGCTCGGCGAGGTTTATCAAGGCGAGCGCCAGACCCAGGCCCCGCGTGCGGTGCTCGATGGCTATGCGCAGAGTCAGACGGCGCTGGCGCGGCGCGGGCAGTTGATTGTCGGCAGTTACGACCCGGCGTACGTGGCGGCGTCCGGTGGTTTGCTCTATGGGCTCAATCCGTTGTTCGATCAGGTGCAGATCGGCGGCGAGCGGCCGGCTGAAGGCAATGATCGGGATCTGACCGGCGCTGTATCCGATGCGCGCGACGGCAAGCTGTTTCTCGATGCCGGGCAACTCAGCGACTGGCAACCGGGCGCACTGAAAGTGGCGGCCAAAGAACGGATCGACGTCCAAGGTGCCGTCACCGTCGACAAGGGTGGCGACATCACCCTTTACGGGCCGCAGGTGCAGGTCAACGCAAACCTGACCGCGCGCGGCGGCAGCCTGCACCTGGGCAACGTGCTCAATCAGCTCAACACCGATCGCCTCACCGACACCCGGCTCGTCGCACCGACCGGCAAGGCCACCCGCGTGAGCGTGGCTGAAGGGGCACAACTGGACACGCGCGGTCTGTGGAGCAACCTGCGCACCAACCCGGATGATGCCGCAAGCCTGGCGTATCTGGACGGTGGCGTGGTGTCGATCCGCAGCAGCGGCGATATCGAAATCGGTGCGGGCAGTCTGCTGGACGTGTCTTCCGGCGGAGCGATTCTGGCCAACGGCAAGACTCGCGGTGGCAAGGGTGGTGATGTGACGCTGGAGTCCAGCGCCTTGTCCGCGCCGGGTGACAGCCACCTGACCCTGGACGGCCAACTGCGCGGTTACGGTGTTTCCGGCGGTGGCCGACTGCTGATACAGGCGGGCGACATCCTCATCGGCCAGTCCGATAAACCCCTCGTCAACAACACATTGCATCTGCAACCGGATCTGTTCGACAAAGGCTTCTCTGACTACAGCCTTATCGGCCTCGATCGCCTCGACGTGGCGGACAACACCCGCGTTGAAGTGTTGATGCCGGTCTACCGTTTTGGTGACACGGCCGCGAATCAGGTCAGTGGCATCGCGCCAGGGCAGGCGCTGGAGTTGTGGACGCCGACGCTTTATCAGGAAAACCCGCTCAAGGCGCAACTGACCCAGCGTACCGGCGCCAGCCTGGCTTTGCAGGCCGGTTCCAGCGAGATAGCTCTGGTCGATCCGACCCGCAACTCCCTGACTCTTGGCCAGGGCTCGCGGATCAGTGTCGATCCGGGGCAGCGCATCAATCTGCGCAGCGCCGGTCAGCTCACGGTCGATGGCCAGTTGAATGCGTGGGGCGGCACAATCGATATCCGCCAGCAGCAGTTCGGTTCGATCAATGTCGCCGATTCCTCGCAGACGGCGGACAAGCAAATCCACAACCGTTCCATCTGGATCGGCGAGCACGCGGTGCTGGATGTGGCCGGTCGCGTGGCCACCGGCATCGATGCGCTGGGAAGGGTGTATGGCCAGGTCGGCAAGGGCGGCTCGATCATCATCGGTGGTGAAACCGATGCGAAGAAAGCCACGGCCACGTCGGCCGATGCTTATGTGATTGTGCGAAGCGGTGCGCGACTGGAGGCTTCCGGCGCACAGGCGATGTTGGATATCGCCGGGCAGGGACCGACGCTGGTTGCCACGGATGGTGGACGAATTTCGCTGAGTTCCTACAACGGCCTGTTCATCGAAGGCGGCCTGCGTGCGGCGGCCGGTGGTGCCGGGGCGGCGGGCGGGCGACTGGACATTGCGCTGGAGACCCCGATTTATCTGCGCAGCGACGCGAGCAACGACGTTCGCGTGCCGCGCGAAATCGTCATCGGCCAGGACGCCGGCCCGTCGCAGTTGCCGGGCAGTCTGCAAGCGGGTGAAGCCGCCCCTGCGTTGCAATACGGACGTGCCCGTCTGGGCGCCGATCAGTTGATGTCCGGCGGGTTCGACAACCTGAGCGTGCTGAGCAACGGTCTGCTGTCGTTCGACGGCAACGTCGATCTGCACATGAATCAAAGCCTGAGCCTGTATGCCGGGGCCTTGTCGCTGGCCGACAGTTCGCAAAGCAATGCACGGATCAATCTGTCTGCGCCTTACGTGCGTCTGTCGGGTACGGGCAAGTATTCCGAGGCTCCCGGGGATATCCGGCCACGGGTGATGAACAATCCGACCACCGAAGTGGCGCCGGCACACTTCACCGCCACGGCAGATCTGCTGGATCTGGGCAACAGTCTGTCGTTCGGCACGGCCGGGGCAATCGTGCAGCTCGGCGGCCCGGCGCTGGAAGTCGGGCGGCGTGGTTTTGAACAGGTCACGCTCGACAGCCGAGGCGATCTGCGCTTTCTGGCACCCACCGGCAACGTCGAGAAAACCGAACTCTGGACACCGGGCGACCTGAACCTGCGTGCCGCGCAGATCTACCCCGCCAGCGATGTCACAGCCGAGGTGCGGGTGGGTTATCAGAGTGTCGAGCGTGACGCCAATCCTGAGCGGACACTGCGAATCAGCAGTTCCGGGGCCGCGCCTGCCGCGTTGCCTTACTCGGTCTTCGGCAATCTGACGCTGGCCGCTGCCCATATCGAGCAGGGCGGGGTGATCCGTGCGCCGCTGGGCATGATCAATCTGGGTGACAACCTGGTCCTCAACACCCGGACACTGCAACTGTTGCCAGGCAGCATGACTTCGGCCAGCGCAGCCGGGCTGGTCATGCCTTATGGCGGCACCACCGACGGCATCGACTATCGCTACAACGGCAAGTCCGTGCTGCTTCGAGGGATCACCGCCGAAACCGCTGGCGTGACGCTCACCTCGAAGTACGTCGATGTGCAAGGCGGTGCGTTGATCGACCTGTCGGGTGGCGGTGATTTGCGCGGTGCCGGTTTCGTATCCGGGCGTGGCGGTTCCACCGATGCCCGCTACAACCCGCTGGTGCGCAATGCCAGTGACGGCACCTTCAGCCTGCCTGGCCTGGCCAGCAACCCGGTATACGCCATCGTGCCGGGGAATCAGAGTGCTTATGCGCCGATGCTCGCCGAGGCGGGGGCGGTCGATCCGCGCATCGGCCAGCAGGTCACCATCGGGGCGGGCGTGCCGGGGCTGGCGGCGGGCACCTATACGTTGCTGCCCTCGACCTTTGCGCTGTTGCCGGGTGCCTTCCGGGTCGAGGTCAATGGCCAGGCGGCAGCGGGTGCAACCAACGCTGCACTGCCGCTGCGCAATGGTTCGTGGACGGGTTCGGGGCGGATGTCGATTGCCAATACCGGCCTGCGTGACAGCCTGGCGAGCCAGGTCATCCTGACATCCGCCGCCGTGCTGCGCCGTTACTCGCAGTACAACGAGACCTCTTTCAGTCAGTTCATCCAGAGCGATGCGACGCGCCGGGGCGTGCCACGGGCATTGGCGCCCATGGACGGCAAATCCCTGAGACTGAATCTGTCCCAGGGCGCCGCACCGGGTAACGCGCTGGATTTCAACGGTCAGGCGCTGTTCCAGCCCGCCACGGGAGGCGTCGTCGGGACGGCCGTGGTGCACGGCGCGCCCAACTTCGAAATTCTCGGCGCGGGACATTCGAGCACTGAAGGTTTTGCAGGTGTGTCGCTGTATGCCGGCAGCCTCAACGCGCTCAATGCCGGCCGCTTGACCCTCGGCGCGCAACCGACGATCGATTACAACACGTCGGGCAACATCATCGCGTTCAGCGGCGATACCTCAACGATTACCCTGCGTGAAGGTGCCGTGTTGTCGGCACCCGAAGTGCTGCTGCGCACCACCCGGACCGATGGCGGCATCAGCCTCGAAGCCGGCTCGGGCATCAACACTCTGGGGCGTGGCAACGCGCCTTACGATTCCAGCACCGGCTTCATCTACAAACCGGGTGCGGCGGGGTTGCTGGTGGTGTCGAACGGCTGGACCAATGTGCTGGCGCCAGAAGTGTCGGTCAGGACATCCGGCGCGGGTAACATTCTCATTGGCAGTTGCCCGACGACAACGTGCAACAACCCGACGCTGCTCTATTCCAACGGCAGCATAACCGCCGCCACTGACAAGCAATTCGAACTCGACGAATCGGTACGCTTCGGCACCCGTCATCTGACGCTGGCCGTGGGCTCGGTCAATGCCGGCAGTGCCGAGGCCTTGAGCGCCGCCGGCAACCGGGTGCCGACCGGTCTGACCCTGAACCAGAACGTCTTGAACCGCCTGTTGCGGGGCGATACACAGTTCGGCGCACCGGCGCTGGAAACCCTGAGCCTGACCAGCCGCGATGCGTTCAATTTTTACGGCAGTGTCAGCCTCGATACGCTGGACCCGCAGACGGGCATCAGCAAACTGCAAAACCTGATACTCAGCACTCCGGCCATTTACGGCCTGGGCGAAAGCGGCGACGTGGCATCCATTCGCACCGCCAATCTGATCTGGAACGGTGCGACTCAGGATCCGGGGTCGGTGATCACGGGCGGCGCCGGCACTGGCCAGGGCACGTTCGATATTCAGGCGCAACGGATCGAGTTCGGCTACGGCCCCAATCCGCAGGCCAGCGGTCTGGACCAGAACAAACGTCTGGTATTGGGTTTTGCCAACGTCAACCTCTCTGCCAGCGATCGCATCACCGCCAACCACAAGGGCAGCCTGGCGGTGTACCAGACGCAGGGCGCTTTCGATCCGGTCAACGGTTATGCCTACAGCGGCGGCAATCTCACGCTGCGTACGCCGTTGCTGACGGGGGAGTCGGGCTCGGTCAACCTGCTCAAGGCCGGAAACAATCTGACCCTGACGGGTGCCGGTACAGCGGCTGTCGCCAATGCGCTGGGAGCCGAATTGACCCTCGATGCGCGCAATGTCCTGCTGGACAGTCGCATCGCCCTGGCCAGCGGCAAACTGGTGGTCAAGTCCGAGGACGATCTGACCCTCGCCAGTGGCGCGTATCTGGACATGGCGGGTCGCACCTTGCCGTTCAACGATGTGAACAAGTACAGCTGGGGCGGCGATGTGGCGCTGTACAGCCGCGACGGCAACATTCGTCAGGCGGCGGGTTCGCGAATCGATCTGTCGGCGCAGAACAATCAGGCCGGTAACCTGAGTGCCGTGGCCCTGGCCGCCGATGCCGGCATGGTCGATCTGCAAGGCGATATCCTCGGTGCCAGCAGCGGCTATTACGATGCCGGCGGCACGTTGGTGCCGTACAAGGCCGGTGGCGTGGATATCCGCGCGCAGCACCTGAATGGCGACGCGAGCCAGCAGTTCGCGGCCCTCAATCAGCGCTTGAACGCGGGGCAGGTTTTCGGCAGCCGCAGCTTGCAGCTCAAGCAAGGCGATCTGTTGATCGGCGACGGGCTCAAGGCGGGCGAGGTCAATGTGTCGGTGGACAACGGCCAGCTGACAGTCGCTGGCCTGATCGATGCCGGCGGCGAGCGGGTCGGCAGTATTCGCCTGTCGGCGCAAAACGGCCTGACCGTCGCGGGAAATGCGGTGCTTGACGCCCATGGTCGTGTGCTGCGGGTCGACAGCTACGGCAAGATCATCGACGCACCGAACCGGGCGATGGTCGAACTCAACTCCGGACAAGGCGTGCTGACGCTCGGCGCCGGTGCGCGCATCGATTTGCGCCATGGCACCGAGGCCGTTCGCGGCACTCTGCCGGGGCAGTCCGACGGATTGCTGCGCGGTACGCTGGAGCTGAACGCGCCGCGTCTGGGGACGGGTGACATTGCCATCGATGCCGGCGGTGCGCTGAGTATTCAGGGAGCCCGCTCGATTGGCCTCAACGCCACGCGCCGCTATACCGATGCCAGCGACGGCACGGACCCGGCGGCCAGTGGACGCCCATATCAGGTGATCGATCAGGCGTACCTCGATCGCATCCACGGCGACAGCACGGCGTTCATCAACGCGGCGCTGGCCAACGGCAACTTGCTGAACAACAAACTGGCCGGTCTGAACAACGCCACTTATGCCGACGCCTTCCATCTACGGCCTGGGGTCGAGATCGCCAGTAAAACCGCCGACGGTGATCTGGTGGTGCAGGGTGATGTGGACCTGTCCGGTTACCGCTACGCCAGCCTGAATCCGCACACGCAGAAGACTTCGGTATACGGCTCGGGCGAGGCGGGCAACCTGGTGATCCGCGCGGGCGGCAACCTCGATATCCATGGCAGCCTCAACGACGGTTTCGCACCGCCGCCGGAGACCGTGGACGATGCCGGCTGGAAATTGCTGCCGGGGATTCAGCCGTTCGGCGGCGATCTGATCGTGCCGGGGGCGGGCGTTACGCTCGCGGACGGTACGGTGTTCCCGGTCGGCGCCACGTTGAACTACGACCTCCCGTTGCAAGCGACGACGCTGGCCAGCGGCACACTGTTGCCGACCGAGGCAACGCTGGCGGCACCTTACACCTTCGGCGCCGGCACGGTGCTCGCCGGCTCGGTTCGCGATGCTTCGGGCAACGTGCTGTATGCCGCCGGCACGCTGCTCGCCGACAGCGTGACTTTGCCCGCGGGCAGCCGGCTGGGAGCGGGTATCCGTTTGAATGACGCAACAGCGTTGCAAGCCCTGCGCTGGCCCAAAGGCGTGCCGCTGCCGGGCAGCGTCGAGGCCGGCGACGCCGGGGTCAAGGGCGTGCGCCTGAGCGGTTCGCTGGCCCTGTTGCGCGGCTCGCTGATTCCGTCGATGACCAATGTCGTACTGGCGGACGGTACGGCGTTCATCGAGTTGCGGCCATTGACCGGCACGACCCAGGGGCGCAATTGGGCGGTCGCCAGCCTGTTGCCGGCCGACAGCGCGTCGTGGTCGATGCGCGTGGTGGCGGGGGCCGACCTGAGCGCCGCGGACAGCCGGGCGATCAAGCCGGTGTCCAGCGATGGCCATCTGCGCCTGGCCGACACCCATTACGGTCTGACCGTGACAGAAAAACCACCGACCCTGGTCTGGGGCGAGGGCAACCTGGGCGGCTTCACGCCGGGTGACCCCGTCCCCGAGGATCAAATGATGTGGTGCGACTGGGCGCCGAACTCCTGTGTGCCGGCCCCGCGCTGGGTCTGGGCGCCGGACAACTGGATGGGCATGCCGCCTGGCTCGCCGATGACCGACGATGATGTACTCGCCTGGTGTGGTGCATTCCCGGAACTGTGCGTGGAGAACAAACCGGGTACCACGGTAAAGACCCACACACAGATGTTCAGCGTGCTGCGGACCGGCACCGGTGATCTGGACGTGCTCGCCGCCGGCGATCTGAGCATGGATTCGCCGTACGGCGTGTATACCGCCGGCACTCAGTCGCAAGACATCGATCCGCGCTTCAATCAGCCTCGCGGAAAACTGTCGGACAACGGCTCGGTGCTGGGCAGTGCCGGCGGTGACTACGAAAAATGGGTCAGTGGCAGTGACAGCCTGTATCAGGCCTGGTACCCGCAAATGGGCGGCAACCTGACCATCAATGCCGGCGGTTCGATTTCGGGCGATGTACTGGGGCGTCGCGGCTTGTCGCAAAACATGGACACCCGTGAGCAGGTTCCGAGTGTGGCCGTGGGCAACTGGCTCTGGCGTCAGGGCACCGGTAACAGTGATGTGCCGACGGCGTGGTGGATCAACTTCGGCAGCTATGCGACGCAACCGTTGCCGGATCAAAGTGTTGATACGGGCCCGTACCTGGTCGGTTTTACCGGTTTCGGCACCTTGGGCGGCGGCAATATCAGCCTGCGCGCCGGGGGCGATGCCGGCATGCTCAAGGCGATGGGCGACGCTAACAAAACCAACCTTTATCCGCGTGGGCAGGGGCTGGTCGTGGCGGTCGGCAGCACCGGGCGCGTGGGCAGCGATGGCAGCCTGCAATTGACCGGTGGCGGCGACATGGACATCCGCATTGGCGGATCGGTGAACCCGTCATTGCAGGCCCGGGCCGGAGAGAACGGCATCGGTGTCGCACAACACGACCTGCAAGGTGCATTGATCAACCTGCGCGGTGCCGCGCGACTGGCCGGCGGCGCGCTGGGCGGGATCAATCTGCAATATGGCGCCGCAGCCTCGACCCAGGATCCTCGTGAAGTGCGCCCGTTCGACCCGTTCACGTCCACGATGGGCAGCGCCTCCGGTGGGCTGGTGCTGATTCCGGGGGATTCGGGGATGAGCCTCAGCACGCGCGGCGATCTGGTGTTGGGCGGGGCGGCGGACCCGGGTCGGGTGCGGCTGCAGAACTCCACGCCGTTCACCACGGACGACGGTGTCGTCCATGAGGGGGGCGGCCTGACGGGCTTCTCGTTGTGGACCGATCACACCGCCATCGACCTGTTTTCGGCGGGAGGCAACCTGACACCGAGCACCCAACTGGGTGAAGTCACCGGTCAGGGCCCTGTCACCGGACGCAATACGTCGCCTACCGACGGACGCTTCGTGTACCCGTCGATCCTGCGGGCGGTGGCGGCGCAAGGTTCGATTTATGCCGGGCCTTCAGCGGTCTACAGCCAGGGCAGTGGAACGGTGCCGGCAACCGGGTATTCGCTGCTGCTGGCACCCTCCAGCACCGGGCAACTGGAGTTGCTGGCGCAGGACTCGATTTACGCGGGTGGCTATGCGATCAATCAGTCGGGCGCAAGTCCGCTGTCCATCGCCACACCGTTCGCGCCGGCCTTCAACGGGTACGGCAACAACACGTCGGCCACGCCGATCATGAGCAATCGCAACAGCGACGGGGTTTTGCCGGACAAGAATCTGCGCTATCCGTTATTCGCTTTCGGCGCCAACAGCTACTCGGGCTTGAGCGACGTCCAGACACCGGCGCGGTTCTACGCCTTGACCGGCGATCTGGTGGGCGTTCGCAGCGGTGAAACGCTGACGTTCAGCCTGTCGAAACGTACCTGGTACGAAGCCGCAGGCCCTGTCTGGATGCTGGCCGGGCGCGATATCGTGGCGTCCGGTACTTTCCTGGGCAGCCCAACGACCGTGCCTGGTGCCGAGATGGGCATAACACCGACAGAAAGCATCACCTCGACCGGCAACCTGTTCGTGCATGACGACCCAAGGGACGTGTCGCGGGTATCGGCAGGGCGGGACATCCTCTACAGCAGCTTCGACATCGCGGGCCCCGGCGTCCTGGATATCAATGCCGGGCGCAATATCCTGATGGAAGACCGCGCCAGCATCACCAGCCTTGGCTCATTGGTGGCCGGTGATCAGCGGCCGGGCGCCAGTGTGGTGTTGCAGGCCGGTGTGGGCGCGCAGGGGCCGGATTATTCGCGGTTCATCGCCCGGTACCTGAACCCGCAGAACCTCGCGGACCCGAACGCATCCCTCAACGGGCAACCGGGCAAAGTGGTCAAGACCTACCTCGACGAGCTGCAGAGCTGGCTGACCCTCGGCTACGGCTTCAGTGGCAACGCAGAGCAGGCGCAAGCCTTCTTTGCAGCGTTGCCAAGTGCCGAACAGGCGATCTTCGCCCGCCAGGTGTACTTCGCCGAATTGCGTGCTGGCGGCCTGGAATACAACGATGTCGACGGCCCGCGCACAGGCAGTTATCTGCGTGGTCGTAACGCTATTGCTTCGCTGTTCCCGACCACTGACGTGGCCGGAAACCCGATCCGCTACGACGGCGACATCACTCTTTACGGAGGCGCCGGGGTCAAGACCCTGTTCGGTGGCGATATCCAGATGCTCACGCCGGGCGGCGGTCAGGTGTTCGGCATCGAGGGTGCCGCGCCGCCGTCCACGGCAGGGATCATCACCCAAGGTTCGGGCAACATTCAGCTTTACTCCCAAGGCAGTATCTTGCTGGGGCAGAGCCGGATCATGACCACGTTCGGCGGCTCGATCCTCGGCTGGTCTGCCGAGGGCGACATCAACGCCGGTCGCGGTTCGAAAACCACCGTGGTCTACACCCCGCCGAAACGCGTGTACGACACCTGGGGCAACGTGACCCTGTCGCCATCGGTGCCGAGCACCGGCGCCGGTATCGCCACACTCAACCCGATTGCCGAAGTGGCGCCGGGGGACATCGACCTGATCGCGCCGCTGGGCACGATCGATGCGGGCGAGGCGGGGATTCGCGTCTCGGGCAACGTCAACATCGCCGCGCTGACGGTGGTCAACGCCGCCAACATCTCGGTGCAGGGCAAGGCGACCGGCGTGCCGGTGGTCTCGGCGGTCAACACCGGCGCAATCACTTCGGCCAGCTCCGCTGCGTCCTCGGCAACCCAGGCCGCGGAAGACGTCGCCCGTCAGCAGCAAGCCGCGTCGCGCCAGAACCAGGCTTCGGTGTTCACCGTGCAGGTACTGAGCTTCGGCAACGAACAACTGGCCCCGACCCGCGACGGCGCCAGCCGCGCGCCGACACCCGGCTACAACCCCAACAGCCCGGTGCAGGTGCTGGGCGCCGGGACGCTGGATGAACAGGCGAAACAGCAGCTGACCGAAGAGGAGCGGGGACAGCTGACGTTGTAAAGGACTCTCGTGTAGTACGCTTCGGGCGGCCGTTTGGCCGCCCTTTTTTATGTTGAAGATGTCAGCCAGTTGATCCATTCAAGCTGCAGCGCGGGGCTTCCTGCGTATCTCTTCCAGCATCTGGTCGAGCATTGCCATAACTTCATCATGGGGAATGCCAGGACTGGGATCATCCAATGCATCCTGTACCTCTGCACGAAACCAGTGATCGTAGCTCTCGGCCTCTTCTTCGGATTCGAAGTCAGAGTAAAACGGGGAAAGTAATAAGCTCATAGTGATCTCCGTGATCAATCTCGGCAGTTCAAGGGGGAATGGCCCATTGTCGTCACTGGCAGCCGATGTACCCCATGGGCCCTTGAAGAACCATGGAATAACGAAGCCCAGTATCTGCAAGCGCCCCTTTGAAATCTGCCGGACGTTTCCTCCCGTTGTCCGGCAATCTCGACCGCCGCTGTAGGCCTATTCCCGCTCTCTGCTTTTCAGGTTTCCAGCCTACAAATCCGCGCGCACCTTCCTACAAATGCACTCAGAACGCATACGGAATACTCACCTTCGCCCACAACATTTCCCCCTCTGGCCGGTTCTCCACGTCGAATTCCTTGGCCCAGCGGATCTCGGCGCTGGCGTACTTGAGGAAGGTGAAGTGCAGCGCCGGGCCGATGGCGAAGACCTTGCCGCGTACGCCGTCATCAACGTCCTGGCCGGCGAATTGCACGGTGTGGCCGAACTGTTTGTCGTCGGTGGTCTGCTTGAGGTAGTAGCCATTGATGCCGAGCATCAGGTCGTCGGTGATCTTGTAGCTGGCCGAGTAATCGAAGTGGAAGATCTGCCCGGATTTGTAGTCGGTGTCCTTGTTCTTCTCGTTGAAGCTGTAGGTGGTCTTCATCGACACCTCGGTGCGCTCGGTCGGCAGCCAGGTGAAGGAGAACAGCGGTTTGTAGGTGTAGAAGTTGTTGCTGGTGTTGGCCAGCCGGTCGACGCTGTATTCGCCAGTGGGCACGGTGATTTCAACAGCGGCGCCGAGGGTCAGGTCCTTGCCCATGTCCCACAGGATGATCGGCGCGATGGTGGTATCGCCCATGCCTTCGCGGGTGTCGCTCAGGCCGAACACCGAGACTTCCTGCTTGAGCCACGGCTGGGCGATGTAACCGGCCAGGCGCCCGCCGAAGATTCGTACCGGGCTCAGGTAATCGAGACGCGGGATGACGGCGGTGGATTCGATCTCGACATTCGGCACCTTGCCGCCGAACGAGCTGATGTTGAGCTTCCGAGCCTTGTAGTGGTTGTAGTAGAGGTTGAAGGCGACCATGTTCTCCGGAAGGCTGTCGACTTCCATCGGCAGCATGAAGAAGCCGTCGGTGCCGGGGCCGATGTTGTCGACGCCGGCTTCGGTGGCCAGCGCCGGCAGGGTCGCGGCGCAGCCGAGCAGGCTCAGCGCCAGTCGCACAGGGAATGTCGCGCGGTTCGGGGTCATGTCCGTCCTCATTATTATTGTGTCTTGGGCGCAACGCCGGCATTCGGGGTGCCCGGCCACGATAGAAATAAGCCCTTGGCGCACAACAGGGCAGGGTATTGGCGGACACGGAAGGGGGCTTCTGCGGACACTTCGTCAACCCTGTGCTAACTTCCTTCGACATAACCGGTAACAAAAATAACAATTCAGCGTGATCCGGAATGTCAGCCCCCATGAACGTAAAAGTCCAAGACCCGACCTTCGAAATGGCGCTGGTGTCGCCGTTTCTCCTGCAAACCCTGGCCGAAGTCGCCGCCAACAAGGGCATCGAGCCGCAGAGCCTGTGCCGTGGCCTGGGTTTTGATTTCGAAGACCTGCAGGATCCGGCGCAGCGAATTTCCTACCGCCAGGCCGTGGCCATGATCCAGCGGGGGCTTAAAGCTTTGCCCAATCAGGGGCTGGGCCTGTGGGTGGGCGCGCAGAACGTGCTCGGTACGCTGGGGCTGCTGGGGCACGTACTGTCGCTGTGCAAGACCTTGCGCGATGCGTTCGACATTGGCGTTCGGCATCAGCACACCTCCGGCGGGATCGTGGTTTCCAGCGTCGATGTGGTGGGCGATCAGGTCTACGTCGACGTTGAGTGCCGGCTGCCGTTTGCCGAGGTGCAGGTGTTTGCGGTGGAAGAGTTTTTCGCCAGCCTGCTGGTCTATGGCCGGGCGCTGGTGGGCGAGACGTTCAAGCCGATTGCCGTGGAATTCATGCACGCGGCGCCGGATTACGTTGATGAATACCGGCGTCTGCTGGGGCCGGAGGTGCGCTTCGGTTGCCTGCACAATCGGATGCTGATCGACGTGCAATGGCTGGATGTGAATCTGCCCAATCATCATTCGCTGGCGCTGCGTCAGGCGGTCAAACTGCTGGAACTGGAAGCGGCGCAGGTTCATCAAAAACTTGATCTGATCCAGGCCGTGGAGCGGGCGATTGCGCGGGATCTGAGCCGGGGCAGTCACATTGAAAAGATTGCCGGTGACTTGAACATGAGCAGCCGGACTTTGCGTCGGCGGCTGACTGAACATTCGTTGACGTTCGAGGCGCTGCTGGAGCAGGTGCGGCAGGCGCGAACCATGAGTTTGCTGGCCAATCCTGATATGCCGATCGAGCGGATTACCGAGGAGGTCGGCTATAGCGATGTGCGCAGTTTTCGGCGGGCGTTCAAGCGGTGGACGGGGAAGAGTCCGAGTGCGTGGCGCATGGAGAGTTCTGTGATTTGACTTGAGACCGATACCCCTCACCCCAGCCCTCTCCCTCCGGGAGAGGGCTGGGGTGAGGGCGCTTTTGACGTTATCCAACCCATTTCAATCCCCCACAAACCCTCCGCCTACAGTTAAACTCCGCGCTCTTTCCAAGGAGTCGACATGAGTTACTACCAGCCGGGCATTCTCGCCACCCCTGTTCCGCCGCAAGCACGTCACCTGTTTTTCGCTCTCGAGTCGGTTGAAGCGCTGCCGCAGGCGATCGACAACCTGCTGAACCTGGTGGATGGCAAGTCGGCGGTGGTCGGTTTCGGTGAATCCCTGGCCAAGGCCCTGAATGTGCACATCGACGGCTTGCGCAGCTTCCCGGCGCTGACCGGCGTTGGCGTGGAAAACCCGTCGACCCAGCACGCCCTGTGGGTCTGGCTGCACGGCGTCGACCGTGGCGAGCTGCTCAACCGCAGCACTGCGCTTGAGGCCGCACTGGCCCCGGCGCTGCGTCTGGTGCAGATGCAGGAAGCCTTTCGCCACAAGGACGGCCATGACCTCACCGGTTATGAAGACGGCACCGAAAACCCCCATGACGAAGCCGCTATCGCCGCCGCACTGCAAAGTGAAGGTGCGGACGGTCTGGTCGGTGGCAGCTTCGCTGCGATCCAGCAATGGCAGCACGACCTCAAGGGTTTCCATGCGCTGTCCGCCGAGGACAAGGACAACATCATGGGCCGTCGCCTGAGCGACAACGAAGAGATCGACGACGCCCCGGTGTCCGCTCACGTCAAACGCACCGCCCAGGAAAGTTTCGCCCCGGAAGCCTTCGTCGTGCGTCGTTCGATGCCGTGGATCGAAGGCGATCGCGCCGGCCTGATGTTCCTCGCGTTCGGGTTCTCCCTTGATGCCTTCGAAGCGCAACTGCGCCGCATGAGCGGTCTGGAAGACGGTGTCACCGACGGTCTGTACCGCATCAGCCGGCCGATCACCGGCGGCTACTACTGGTGCCCGCCGCTGCAAAACGGCCACCTCGACCTGCGCGCACTGCGCATCGGCTGAGGCGCAAGCATGCACGTGGTGCGTTGGGGCATGATCGGTTGCGGCAGCGTCGCTGAACGCAAGAGCGGGCCGGCCTTCTACAAGGCCCCCGGCTCGGCGTTGGTGGCCGTCATGGGGCGACGCCTCGAAGCGGTGACCGATTACGCCGCGCGCCACGGCATCGCCCGGACGTACACCGACGTCGATGCCCTGATCAACGACCCCGAGGTGGACGCGGTGTACATCGCCACGCCACCCGACAGTCACCACGCCTACAGCCTGAAAGTCGCCGCCGCCGGCAAGCATTGCTGCGTGGAAAAACCCATGGCGCTCAATGCCGGGCAAAGTCGCGAAATGCAGCAGGTGTTTGCCGACGCCGGCTTGTACCTGTTCGTGTCCTATTACCGCCGTTCATTGCCGCGCTTCCAGCAGGTTCGGCAATGGCTGGAGCAGGGGCGCATCGGCGAGGTGCGGCATCTGAGCTGGACGCTGACCAAGGCGCCGTCGCCCAAGGATCTGGACGGCAGCGACAATTGGCGCACCGATCCGGCGGTCGCCGGGGGCGGGTATTTTGCGGATCTGGCCAGCCATGGATTCGACCTGTTCCAGTACCTGCTGGGCGACATCGTGGAAGTCGCTGGCTTCACCGCGCGTCAGGCCGGGTTGTACGCGGCGGAGGATGCGGTCAGCGCCAGTTGGCGATTCGCTTCGGGCGCGTTGGGTATGGGCTGCTGGAGCTTTGTTGCGGACCGCCGTGAGGATCGGGTCGAGATCATCGGCAGCCAAGGGCGGATCGGTTTTTCGGTGTTCGACGAGCATCCGGTCGAGCTGCATGCCGATGAGCACATCAGCCTGGAAATCCCCCATCACGAACACATCCAGTGGCATCACGTACTCGGTATGAATGCGCAGATTCGCGGTGAGTCGCAGCACCCGGCAATCGCCGCCGAGGCCCTGAAGACCGATTGGGTCATGGATCAGATCCTCAAGCGCCACTGAAGGCGCATCTAAGGTTATGCCCAAACAATATTTCTCAAGCTTGTCATAACGTCTCTAAGATCACGTCATAACTCGTTATAACAAGTGATCCCGTGATGACCGATAACGTTCTCTCCTTAAGCAGCGTTCCTCTGCACACTCAACTGCGCGACGTGCTGCGCGCCCGGATTCTCGACGGTGAATACCCGCAAGACAGCCAGATGCCGTCCGAAAGCGAGCTCGGCGCACTGTTCAAGGTCAGCCGCATCACCGTGCGCCAGGCCTTGGGCGATCTGCAGAAGGAAGGGCTGATCTTCAAGATCCACGGCAAAGGCACCTTCGTCGCCAAACCCAAGACCTTTCAAAACGTCAGCACCCTGCAAGGCCTCGCCGAGTCCATGACCGGCCGCGGCTACGAGGTGATCAACCGCCTGCGCAGCTTCAAATTCATCGCCGCCGACAAACTGGTCGCCGAACGTTTGCAGGTTGCCGAAGGCGAAACGGTTGCGCAGATCAAACGCGTACGCCTGATCAATCGCGAGCCGATTTCGCTGGAAATCACCTACCTGCCCAAAGCCGTCGGCGAACGGCTGGAGAAGGCTGATCTGGTGACCCGCGACATCTTCCTGATCCTCGAGAACGACTGCGGCATCGCCCTCGGCCACGCTGATCTTGCCATCGACGCGGTGCTGGCCGACAGCGACCTGACCCAGGCGCTGAACGTCGAGGCCGGCTCGCCGATCATGCGCATCGAACGTCTGACCCACGACGCCCACGGCCAGCCGCTGGACTTCGAACACCTTTACTACCGTGGCGATGCGTTCCAGTACCGCCTGCGGATCGACCGGCAAAAAGGGGCCTGAACATGACCCGCAATACCCTCGAACAGGAATACGACATCGTCGTGATCGGCGGCGGCACCGCTGGCCCGATGGCTGCGATCAAGGCCAAGGAAAAGAACAAGGAGCTGCGCGTGTTGTTGGTGGACAAGGCCAACGTCAAACGCAGCGGTGCGATCAGCATGGGCATGGACGGCCTGAACAACGCGATCATCCCCGGCCACTCGACGCCCGAGCAGTACACCAAGGAAATCACCATCGCCAACGACGGCATCGTCAATCAGGCGGCGGTGTACGCCTACGCGACGCACAGTTTTGAAACCATCGAGCAGCTCGACCGCTGGGGCGTGAAGTTCGAGAAGGACGAAACCGGCGATTACGCGGTGAAGAAAGTCCACCACATGGGCGCCTATGTGCTGCCGATGCCGGAAGGGCACGACATCAAGAAAGTCCTCTATCGCCAGTTGAAGCGCGCGCGAGTGAGCATCACCAACCGCCTGGTCTGCACCCGTCTGCTGACTGACGAGGAGGGCGCCGTCAACGGCGTGATGGGGTTTGACTGCCGCACCGCCGACTTCCATGTGATCAAGGCCAAGGCTGTCATCCTCGCTTGCGGCGCGGCCGGCCGACTCGGTCTGCCGTCCTCGGGTTACCTGATGGGCACCTACGAAAACCCGACCAACGCTGGCGACGGTTACGCGATGGCGTATCACGCCGGGGCTGAACTGGCGAACCTCGAGTGCTTCCAGATCAACCCGCTGATCAAGGATTACAACGGCCCGGCCTGCGCCTACGTCACTGGCCCGCTCGGCGGCTACACCGCCAACAACAAGGGAGAACGCTTCATCGAGTGCGACTACTGGAGCGGGCAGATGATGTGGGAATTCCACCAGGAACTGGAAAGCGGCAACGGCCCGGTGTTCCTCAAGCTTGATCACCTGGCCGAGGAAACCATCCAGAACATCGAGGAAATTCTGCACAGCAACGAGCGCCCGAGTCGCGGCCAGTTTCATGCCAATCGCGGCACCGACTACCGCACGCAGATGGTCGAGATGCATATCTCGGAAATCGGTTTTTGCAGCGGTCACTCGGCGTCCGGCGTGTGGGTCAACGAGCGCGCCGAGACCTCGGTGAAGGGGTTGTACTCGGCCGGGGACATGGCCGCCGTGCCGCACAACTACATGCTCGGCGCGTTCACCTACGGCTGGTTCGCGGGTAACAACGCGGCGGAGTTTGTTGCCGGGCGCGAGTTCTCTGCGCTGGATGCCGAGCAGATCGAAAAGGAAAAGGCCCGGGTCTACGCACCGCTGGATCGCGAACACGGCCTGCCGCCGGCGCAGGTCGAGTACAAGCTGCGGCGCTTCGTCAACGACTACCTGCAACCGCCGAAAGTGACCAGGAAAATGGAAATCGGCCTGCAACGCTTCAGCGACATTGAACGCGATCTCAACGAGATGAAGGCCAACAACGCCCACGAACTGATGCGCGCCATGGAAACCAGCGTGATCCGCGACTGCGCCGAAATGGCAGCCCGTGCCTCGCTGTTCCGCGCCGAAAGCCGCTGGGGCCTGTACCACTACCGCGTCGATCACCCGCAACGAGACGACCGCGAATGGTTCTGCCACTGCCACCTGAAGAAGGGCGAAGACGGGCGCATGACCAGTTTCAAGAAAGCCGTCGAGCCTTACATCATCCCGCTCGATGCCGAGGAAATGCAGGCCTACGACCGTTTGCGGGTCGGCGCTTTCGCCGCTTGATGCATCACTAGAGAGAGTCCGAACCATGGCCTATCAAGCCCAGGAAATCTTCTTCCGCTCCAACGCCCCCGTCACCGTGGACGAGGACAAATGCATCGCCGAAAAGGGCTGCACCGTGTGCGTCGACGTCTGCCCGATGGACCTGCTGGCGATCAACCCGGCCACGCAAAAGGCCTACATGGCGTTCGACGAATGCTGGTACTGCATGCCTTGCGAAAAGGACTGCCCGACCGGCGCGGTGAAAGTCGAAATCCCGTATCTGCTTCGCTAAAAACGCTATCCGGCAACACCGGACGCCTGATTCAACACACCCCTCGTTTCCCACCGCGCCCTGATCGCGGCGGAGACGAACATCCTATAAATGATTCGAGGGGATTCAACCATGTTGCGTGCAGCAATCGCCGGTCTGGTACTGGCTTCGTTCACCCTGTCGGCCTCGGCCGAAACCATCCGCATTGCCATCGGCACCCAGGACACCACCATCAACTGCGCCGCCGGCGGCCTGTTGATTCGCGAGCTGGGCCTGCTCGACAAATACCTGCCTCACGACGGCGCCTACAAGGATGCCAAGTACGACGTGCAGTGGAAGAACTTCACCAGCGGCGCACCGCTGACCAACGAGATGGTCGCCGGCAAACTCGACTTCGGCGCCATGGCCGATTTCCCCGGTGCGTTCAATGGCGTGGCGTTCGAAACCGCCGGCAAACACAGCCTGTTCATCAGCGTCCTGTCGGGCAGCATCAAAGGCAGCGGCAACGGCATCGTGGTGCCGAGCGCGTCCGGCGTGCAGTCGCTGAGTGATCTCAAGGGCAAGACCATTTCCGTACCGTTCGCCTCCACCGCCCACGGCATGCTGCTGCGCGCGGTGGCGGAGCAGGGTTGGGACCCGCTGAAGGACGTGAACATCATCGCCCAACCGCCGGAGGTCGCAGGTTCCGCGTTGCAGGCCGGCAAGATCGACGCCCACGCCGACTTCGTACCGTTCGCCGAGCTGTTCCCGAGCCGTGGCTTTGCTCGCAAGATCTACGACGGTGCCCAAGCCAATGCACCGACCTTCCACGGTGCGCTGGTGGATCAGGCCTACGCCAAAAAATACCCGGAAATCGTCGTCGCCTACCTGCGCGCCAGCATCGAGGCCAATCAACTGTTGGCCGCCGAACCGGAGAAATACAGCGAGCTGATCGCCAAGGTCACCGGCGTTGATGCCGAGGTCAATTATCTGTTCCACGGCCCGCTCGGCGTGCAGACCCGCGACCTGAGCTGGAAACCGGAATACCGCCAGGCCGTGGGCACTGCCATCGACACGCTGAAGCTGCTGAAGAAGGCCGATCGCGGGCTCGACCTGAACACCTTTATCGACGATCAGTACATCCGCGCGGCGTTCAAGGCCTCGAATCTGGATTACACCGCGCAACTGGCCAACTACGCGCAGACGCCCTTGAAGTCGGTCGATGCGGCGACTGGAAAAGCTATCAGCGATTTCAGCCATGTCGCGGAAATCTGGGTGCGCGGTGAGGACAAGGTCCGGCGCTATGCCTCGGCTGAAGAGGCGTTCACCGCGTTGGCCGGTCTGAAGTCGGAAGGCAAGAACATCCGTGCGGTGTATGCCCAGGCGAGTGACAGCGGGATCAAGTTGCTGGCGGAGCAGGCGTGGTTTGCCAGCGATGCGAAGGGGCGCCTCAGCGCGTTCCTGCTCAAAGGCCAGGCGCAGCAATTTGCATCGGCGCAGGGCGGGAAAGTCCTCGACTTCACCGATGCCACGACTCAGGCAGTGGCCAGTCGTTAACTCAAACGTAGATCGTTCCCACGCTCTGCGTGGGAATGCCGCCATGGACGCTCTGCGTCCACTGTGACGCGGAGCGTCGCGGGATGCATTCCCACGCGGAGCGTGGGAACGATCAGAGGTGATATATGTTTTCACGCTGGATCCCCCGAGCCGCCTCACTGCTGCTCTGCCTGCTCTTCTGGCAACTCGCCGCCAGCCACCACTGGAACCTCGGCCTCGTCACCTTCGCCAACGTCCCGACCCCGCTGGCCGTGATCGAAGCCGCCCTCGGCCTGGGCGACTCCGGCAAGCTCATCCAGCACCTGAGCGCCAGCCTCGGCCGAGTCTTCGCCGGCTACCTCGCCGCGCTGGTAATCGGCATCGCCCTGGGCCTGGCCATCGGCCGTTCGAAGTGGGCCGAAGACCTGCTGCTGCCGCCACTGGAAGTGTTGCGCCCGATCCCTGCCGTGGCCTGGATTCCACTGGCGATCCTGATGTTCCCGTCGTCGGAACTGTCGATGGTCTTCATCACCTTCACCGGCGCGCTGTTCCCGATCCTGCTCAACACCGTGCACGGCGTCGAAGGCGTCGACCCGCGCCTGATCGCCTCGGCCAAAAGCCTCGGGGCCGGGCGTCGGGCGATTCTGCTGGAAGTGATCCTGCCGGGCGCCGCACCGAGCATCATCACCGGCCTAGCGATCGGCATGGGCACGTCGTGGTTCTGCCTGGTGACCGCCGAAATGATCTCCGGCCAGTTCGGCATCGGTTACTACACCTGGGAGTCCTACACCATCCAGAACTATGCGGACATCGTGGTCGGCATGTTGCTGATCGGCGTGTTGGGCATGGGCAGCAGCCTGCTGATCAAACGCCTGGGCGGGCTGTTCACGCCCTGGCATCGACCACGAGGAAAAGCCTGATGAGCGTGATGCAAACCCCGGAAGGGCGGATCGATATCCGTCAGCTGTCCATCGTGCTCGGCGAAGGCCGGCAAGCGTTTGAAGCGGTGCAGGGGCTGGACTGCCAGATCGAACCCGGCCAGTTCGTGTGCATTCTCGGCCCCTCCGGTTGCGGCAAGTCGACTTTACTCGGCGCATTGGCAGGGCATCTGCAACTCCATGGCGGGCAGTTGAAAGTCGATGGCACCGAAGTGTCCGGCCCGTCACCGCAACGCGGCATGGTGTTCCAGCATCACACCCTGTTCCCGTGGCGCACGGTGCGCGACAACGTTGCCTTCGGCCTGAAGATGCGCGGTATCGGCAAAGCCGAACGCCATCGTGCCGCTGACGACATCCTCAAACTGGTCGGCCTCGAAGGTTTCGCCGAACGCTGGCCCGATCAACTTTCCGGCGGCATGCAGCAACGGGTGGAAATCGCCCGGGTGCTGGTCAACCGGCCACGGCTGTTGCTGATGGACGAACCCTTCGGCGCACTGGACGCGCTGACCCGCCTGAACATGCAGGAACTGCTGCTGGACATCTGGACGCGGATTCGCACCACCGTGGTGTTCGTCACCCATGACATCGACGAAGCGCTGTTCCTTGCCGACCGCTTGCTGGTGATGAGCGCACGGCCAGGGCGAATCATCGAAGACCTGCGCCTGGATTTCCCCCGGCCACGCACCACCGAACTGGTCACCAGCCACGAGTTCTCGCGCCTCAAGCGCCACTGCCTCGACCTGCTGCGCCACGACAACGACCGACCGCTGCCGCGCCTCAATCCGCTCGGCCTGCCTCCCGAAAATTCCTTGCCGAGATTTGCCCTGTGACCTCATTTTTTGCTGTGACCGATAACGACGACATTCTCGCCCTGCAACCACGCCTCACCGCCGATGATGCCGGGGTGCGGCGGATTGCCCTGATCGACCTGGCCGACCTCGAAGAGCCGGACGGTTTGCTGTGGCTGGTCGAGCGCTTGGCCGAAGACCCCGCCGAAGAAGTGCGTGCCGAAGCGGCGCGCCTGTTGGAAGCCTGGGAAGACGAGCCGGTGGTCGAAGCGTTGTGCCAGGCGCTGACGGATCCGTCCCCGGCCGTGCAAGCCGCTGCGGCGCAGAGCCTGAGCCTGCTCAAGACCGAAGCGGCGGGCAGGGTGATTCTGCCGTGGACCAGCCATGCCGAAACCGGCGTGCGGATTGCCGCGTTCCGGGCCTTGCGCGAGTTGCGTTTCCCCGGCGCTGCGCCGGCCGCGACTCAGGCTCTGAACGATGCCGACGCCAGTGTCCGCCGCGAAGCCGTCGGCGTGCTCGGCTGGCTCAAGCAACTCGACGCGCTGCCGGCCCTGGCCCGCTTGGCGAGTGATGACCCTGACACCGAAGTTCGCCGCGCCGCCACCGGCGCCCTGGGTCTGGCAAGTGACGCCGAAGTGCTGCCCGCGTTGCGTCAAGCCTTGCAGGATCAAGCCTGGCAAGTGCGCGAAGAAGCCGCGACCACCCTCGGCAAGGTCGGCCATACCGACGCGGGCCCGGCGCTGATCGAAGCCTTGGCCGACGACTACTGGCAAGTGCGCCTGCGCGCGACCCGCAGCCTCGGGCGCCTCAAGTACGTCGCAGCCCTCGACGCCCTGATCGACACCCTCGGCCATCGCATCAGCAACCTGCGCAAGGAAGCCGCGCTGGCCCTCGGCGAACTGAACGATCGCGGTGCCGTGGCCGCGTTGCAGGCCGCGCAGGACGACGGCGACCCGGAAGTGCGTAAAGCCGTGCGGATTGCCTTGAGTCAGCTGCAATGAATCCGCTGTCGGTCGGCAACTCCCAACGTGAGCACCGGTTGCTGCTGAGCTGGCCGGATGGCCGCGAGCAACTGCTTGAGCATGCCGAACTGCGCCGCCAATGCCCGTGCTCGCAATGCCGGGCGTTTCGCCTGCGGGGCTCGCCGCCCATGGTTGACCCGCGTGTGCGGGTCATCGAATTGAACGCTCAGGGCTATGGCCTGCAGCTGGTGTTCAGCGACGGCCACCAGCGCGGGATTTACCCGTGGGCCTATCTGGCGCAGCTGGAGGGGATCACTGTCCCGCCGTCATCGCCGGCCGACAGCCATGGAAAATATCCAGCCCCGGCTGATACAGCGACGTCCTGACTTCGAACAACCCGAGCACCGAATGGAACAGGTTGTCATGGCTCAGATCCGGCTGGCTGCTTT
The DNA here is from genome assembly GCF_002112915.1 of Pseudomonas sp. B34(2017). NCBI lineage: Bacteria > Pseudomonadati > Pseudomonadota > Gammaproteobacteria > Pseudomonadales > Pseudomonadaceae > Pseudomonas > Pseudomonas sp. B34(2017). Next base: position 39,668 of record NZ_NEJA01000011.1, read on the forward strand.
TGCCTTGCAGGCAGCCACGGTCGATGCCCAGTTGCGCCAGGGTGTTGTTGCCGAACCACATCACCATCGGCACATGGGTCTGCGCTTCCGGCGCCAGCGCATAAGGCGCGGCGTGCAGGTACAGGCCGTTTTCGCCCAGGGATTCGCCATGGTCGGAGACGTACAGCATCGACGTATCGAGGTGGTCCTGATTGCGCTTGAGCAGCTCGATCACCTTGGCCAGGAAATGGTCGGTATAGAGGATCGTGTTGTCGTAGACGTTAACCAGCTCGTCACGGCTGCAACTACCCAGTTGATTGGTGTGGCAGATCGGTTTGAAGCGCTCCATGTCCTTGGGATAGCGCTCGTAGTATTCCGGGCCGTGACTGCCGTCGGCGTGCAGGACAATGATCGCGTTGCCCTTGAGGCTATCGATGTAGCCTTGCAGGTCGGCCAGCAGCGCTTCGTCGAGGCAGTTGTTGCCGTCGCAGAACGGCCCCGGCTGATTCTTCGCGATGTCGCGGTTCGGCACGCGCAGGCAGGTGCCTTTGCAGTCGCTGTTGTTGTCCAGCCACAGCACCTGCACGCCGGCCCGTTGCAGGATGTCGAGCAGGCCTTCGTAGGTTTTGCCTTTCTTGTCGCTGTAGTCCTCGCGCGGGAACATCGAGAACATGCACGGCACCGACACCGCCGTCGAAGTGCCGCAGGAATGCACGTTGGTGAAGTTGATGATGTCGAGTTTGCTCAGCTCGGGATTGGTCTCGCGCTCATAACCGTTGAGCGAGAAATGGTCGGCCCGGGCAGTTTCACCGACCACGAACACCATCAGCGATTTCTTCTCGCGACCGGCTGCCTTGGCGCTCATGACTGCGTCTTCGCCGATGGCCTGCACCACAAAATGCTTTTTGATCCCCAGCCGCTGCTTGGTGTATTTGCTGATCGCGTAGATGTAGTTGGTCGGGTTGATGAAGTGGGTGAGCTTGTCTTCCTCGCGAAAGATCGGCGCGTAGGTCGAATAGAACGCGCCCACCGAAGCGCCGATCACCAGCACACAGGCCGCGATCACCAGCACCTTGTTCAGCAAACCCCGAAAGAACGGCCGATAAACCACCGGCCAGCGCCAGATCAGCACGGCCGGCAACACACCGAGCACCAGCACGTAAGCCAGCAGTTTGCCGCTGAACAGTGCGGTGGCCTCCCCGGGATTGGTTTCGAACACGTTCTGGATCATCACCGTGTCGATGGTGATGCCGTATTCGTTCATGAAATACGCCGCGCAGGCCGAGAGCAGGGCCACCAGCGTCAGCGCCGGTTTCAGCGTCCAGCGAAACGACACCAGGGTCAGCAGCAGGGTGATCGCCGCCCAGAGAAACAGCCCGAAGGACGCGAAGAACGCCAGTTTGTGCGCGCCTTGCAAGGTAATCAGCGTTCCCAGCGCCTTCCAGGTCGCCAGGTTGTACAGCGCCACCAGTGCCAGCGAAAACAGCAGCACCAGGCGGGTCGGAGTGATGGACGGTAAACGCAGTCCCTTGCCCAAAGCCATTTCGAAACCTTCCTCTACGTCAGTCGAAAACCCATACGGTTACGCGCGTAACTGTAGAAGAGCATTGGTAAAAATTCCGTAAACATCCGGTAACAAAATCACGGTAAGTGCAAAAAAAATGTGGGCGCCAGCAGGCCGGCTCCCACGGGAGATTTGCGGCGGGTCAGAAGGACTTGCTGACGCTGGCGACGACCGTGGCCGTGCACACGTCCTTGAAGCCCCAGTTGCTGAGGCACTGGCTCTGCGAGAGGTCGGTGTCGATGTAGCTCAGGCCCAGCACCATGCCGGCCACGTTATGGGTCAGTTTGACTTCCCACTCCCGGTAAGACTCTTCGCTGTGACCGGACGCCGAATACATATGCGGATCCTTGAAGTCCATGTTGCCGTAGCGCAGCTTCAGCCCGGAATGGAACGGCAATTCGGTTTCATAGCCGATGTAGCTGTAGAGCGAACTCTGTTTGCTGTCGATGCCCGGCGCGTCACTGGAGTAATAAGCCGCGAGTTTCACGCCGTAAGCGCTGAGAATCGAGTACACCTCGCTCTGGTTGAACTGGCTCTCCTTGGGATACGCGTATTTGATGTAGCCCAGATCCAGGCTCACGGCCTCGGTGGCCTGCCACAACCAGCCGGCGTAGTAATCGACTTCCTGACGGGTTTTCAGGCCGCCACCGAAATCGACGTTCGAGCTCCACGCGCCGAGGTACAGGCCGCTGCTGTGGGCCAGGGTCAGGCCGGCCTGCACCGCCGGGTCGTTCTGGGTCTGGGAGATGCCGCGGGTGCGGTAGTCGCTGGCCAGAGTCAGGTCGACCAGCACCGCGAAATCATCGTTCAGGGCTATCGCGTGGCTGCTCAAAGGCAGCAGGCTCAAGGAAGTGAGGGCGAGCAGGGGCAAGGCTTTCATGTGAAGTCCCGTTGTTGTGGTTGTTATGGGCAGGAAGCGGGCAAGGCTGCGCCGGACCCCGGCGTCGGGCGCGGGGGCGGGCAGCGGGTACGGCGATTGTTATTGGAGGGTAGGGGCGTAGACCTGACGGCCGGCGAACCAGGTTTGCAGCACCTGGGTGTCATGCAGGGCCTTGTCGTCGACGCTGAACACGTCGCGATCGAGCACGATGAAATCGGCCTGTTTGCCAGGGCTCAGCGAGCCGATCTGCTGTTCCAGGCCGATGGTCCGCGCGGCGTTGGCGGTGTAGGCGTAGAACATGGTTTCGCGATCCAGGCGTTCGTCGGCGTTGAGCACGCCCAGCGGCCCGGTGCGGGTGATGGCCTGGGCCATGGCGTTCCACGGGTTCGGCGAGGACACCGGCCAGTCGCTGGCGCCGGCAATCGTCGCGCCCTGTTTGAGCAGCGAATGCGCCGGGTATTGATAGCGAAAGGCAAGAGCGCTGACGTAAGGCTTGATCATGTCGGTGGTGTAGTCGTCGGCGCTGGCCCACAGCAGCTGCATCGAGGCAATCACGTTCAACGGCTTGAAGCGGGCGAACTCCTTCGGGTTGACCATTTGCAGGTGGGTGATCGAGTGCGTCACGCCGCTCTGCCGGTCCTTGCGCGCCTGGGCGATACCGTTTAGCGATTCGCGCACCGCGCGGTCGCCGATGGCGTGGATGTGCACCAGCCAGCCGCGCTGGTCGATGGCACTGACCAGTTCGCCGAAGTGCTGCGGATCGATCAGCAACTCGCCCTGTTTGTGCGAGTTGCTGTAGGGATCGATCATCGCCGCGCTCTGGGCCGGGTATTCGATCACGCCGTCAGCGAAGATCTTGATCCCAGGCAGCGTCAGGTTGGGGATGCCCTGAAACTGCCGGCGCACCTTGTCGAGGGTGTCGAGGTCGGCCGGGACGCTTTTCGGGTTGGCCACCAGTAGCGCGGCGACGTGGGCGGTCATGCCGCCGCTTTCCGACAGGGCTTTATAGGCCGGCAGCACGCCGACGGTTTTCTCGGTGGGCTTGAGGGCGAACACCGGCTCGCCCGGCGCGGCGTTGGCGGCGGGGTCCATCCACGCGGTGATGCCCAGGCTGTTGTTGAAACGCACCGCCGATTGCGCGGCCTTGAGCATGTCGGCCGGGCTCGGCACCGGCATTTTCGAGGCGACCCGATCCCAGCCGGCGTCGACCACAAAGCCGTTCGGTTCACCGCTGGCCAGTTTGCCGATGGTGTCTTTTTCTGCGTCCGGCAGGGTTTTCAGCAGCGCGGCGTCGATGCCCGCACGCTTGAGCATCACGTTATTGGCCCACGCCGTGTGGTGATCGCTGCCGGTGAACACCACCGGCACGTCGGCCCATTCGCCGTTGTTGAAGATTTTGCCCAGCGCTTCAGCCTTGGCCCAATACGCCGAACTCATGCCGGCCACGCTCAGCACATCGCCATGCCGGGCCTTGCCGTCGTCACGCCAGCCGCGCAGGCGTTTTTCCAGTTCATCCAGACCGACCACGTCGTCTTCCATGTTGGCCGAGACCATTTCCAGCCCGCCGAAAATCGCGTGGGAATGGCTGTCGATCAGGCCGGGCATCAGCGCCTGGCCTTTCAGGTCGATGACCTGGGTGCCGGGCTCGATCAAGGCCTTGATCTGCGCATCGCTGCCGACTTTAAGCACCTTGCCGTTCTCCACGGCCAGCGCCTGAACCTTCGGCTGGGCGCGGTCGGCGGTGAAAATCTTGCCATTGAGCAGCACCAGATCGGTGGCGGCCATGGCTTCCATCGAGGCAAAACTCATAGCGGCGACCAGCACATTTTTTGCGAAATGCGGGATGAATCTTTTCATTGAACATTTCCTTGTTATTGCGTCTGATGGCCAGATTAGTGGCTGCCAACGCCCGACAGAACGCCTCCCTCACGAAAAACGTTTTTGCCTGAATGGAAAAAGCATGGACAAGCTGGGTGCACTGAAAATGTTCGTGGTCACCGCGCAACTCGGCAGTTTCAGCCGCGCTGCCGAGCAACTGGGCAAGACCCCGTCGGCCCTGACCAAAGCGGTCAATCATCTGGAATCCGAACTCGGCGCGCGGCTGTTCGAGCGCAGCACGCGGCGGATTCTGCTGACCGAAATCGGCCGGCTGTATCTGGAAACCGCACGCCAGGTGTTGCAACGGCTGGACGAGGCCAGCGAGGAAATCGAGCAGTTGCAGCACGGCCTGCGCGGCAGCCTGAAAATCACCGCGCCGCTGGCTTACGGGCGGGCGTTTCTCGATCAGGTGTGTGACGGCTTTTTGCAGCAATACCCGCAGATCAGCCTGCAAGTGGATTTGTGCGACGAATTCGTCAATCTGCTGGAAAGCGGCTATGACCTGGCGTTGCGCGAGGGGCACGACGACTTGCCGGGGCTGATCGCGCGAGTGGTCGGCAGCAATCGCCTGGCGCTGTGCGGCAGCCCTGAATACCTGGCGCGCAAAGGGTTGCCGGTGACGCCGCAAACCCTCGATCAGCATGAATGGCTGCTGTACCGGCATCCGTTGCTCAGCCGCGAGTTCTGGTGGGCCGAACGCGACGGCCAGCGCCTGAGCCTGGCGCAACCGGCGGCGCCGCTGTTGCGCAGTGACAATTACGATTTGCTGCTGGCCAGCGCCCTGGCCGGGCGCGGTTTGCTGCACACGCCGCTGTGGAGCGCCGCGCCGTACATCGCCGACGGGCGACTGGTGCGGGTCATGGCGGATTACGAGATCGACCCGGACAGCTTCGGCCCGCACATTCTGGCGGTGTACCCGAGTCATCGGCGGGCTACGGCCAAGGTTGTGGCGTTTATTGATTACATCGCAGGGTTTCTCGCCAAACGCGGTTTGAGCTGACTCCGTGCTTCTGATCGTTCCCACGCTCTGCGTGGGAATGCCTCTAGGGACGCTCCGCGTCCAGTGACGCGGAGCGTCACGGGCTGCATTCCCACGCGGAGCGTGGGAACGATCATCAGTGGGTTTGAGCTGACTGGCGGTGCTTGTCAGGAAAATCCCACAGGAGTACAAATGTACTCCATGACGACTCTGACTCCCCGCCGTACCGCCATCCTGACCTTTATCCGCGAACGCATCGCCGAACACGGTCAGCCCCCAAGCCTCGCTGAAATCAGCGAGGCTTTTGGTTTCGCCTCCCGCAGCGTGGCGCGCAAGCATGTGCTGGCGCTCACCGAAGCCGGGTTCATCGAGGTCAACCCGCATCAGGCCCGGGGCATTCGTTTGCTCGGGCAGCCGGCGCGGCCGGAACTGCTCGAAGTGCCGGTCCTCGGCCGAGTGGCCGCCGGTGCGCCTATCGGCGCCGATGCCGACCTGCACAATCGGCTGATGCTCGACCCGGCGCTGTTCTCCCGCACGCCCGACTACATGCTGCGGGTGCAGGGCGATTCGATGATCGAGGACGGGATTCTCGACGGCGATCTGGTTGGCGTGCGGCGCAACCCCGAGGCGCTCAATGGCCAGATCGTGGTGGCACGACTCGACGGTGAGGTCACCATCAAACGCTTCGAACGGGTCGGCGATGAGGTTCGCCTGTTGCCGCGCAACCCGGCGTACCAGCCGATTGTGGTGCGGGCCGATCAGGATCTGGCCATCGAAGGGGTGTTCTGCGGTCTGGTGAGGCAAGGCTGATGGGGGCCGTCGTTGCGCTGGATACGCTGTTCAATGGCGGCCAGGTCTGGAAGGGCCGGCCTGCGCCACCGGCCGCCAGCCCGCAACCCACCGGCCACGCGGCGCTGGATGCTGCCTTGCCCAGTGGCGGCTGGCCGGAAGCGGCGCTGAGCGAAATCCTGCTGGCCGGGCCCGGTGTCGGCGAACTGCAACTGGTGTGGCCGACGTTGGCGCGACTGTCGGCGGCGGGGGAGCGCATCGTGCTGGTGGCGCCGCCGTTTGTGCCGTACCCGCAGGCCTGGGCCAATGCCGGGGTCGATCTGCGTCAGTTGTCGGTGATCCAGGCCAGCGAACGCGATGCGTTGTGGGCGGCAGAACAATGCCTGCGCTCGGGCAGTTGCGGCGCGGTGCTGTGCTGGCCGCACAAGGCCGATGACCGCGCCTTGCGCCGTTTGCAGGTGGCGGCGGAAACCGGCCAGACCCTGGCGTTCGCGTGGCGCCCCTTGAGCGAAGCGGTCAACCCGTCGCCGGCCGCGTTGCGCATTGCCATCGATGCGCGCCCGGCGCAGTTGCGCGTGCTCAAGTGCCGGGGCGGACTGGCGCGCAGCGCACCGATTGCCTTCACCGTGGGGCATTGAGGTCGCCATGCGCTGGGTTTGCATTCTGTTCCCGCAATTGGCCCTCGACGCCGTGCTGCGCCAGCGCCCCGATCCCGAGCAACCCTTGGCGCTGCTCAGCGGCCCGGCCCAGCGCCGGGTGCTGCAAGCGGTCAACCCGGCGGCGCGGGCCCTGGGCTTGCGTCCGGGGCAGTCGATGACTGCTGCGCAGGCCATGAGCAAAGGGTTTGCCACCGTCGATTACGATTCGGCCGAGGTCGAGCACTGGCAGCAGTTTCTCGCCGCCTGGGCCTATCGTTTCAGCGCCCAGGTCAGCGTGCATTACCCGCGCACCGTGGTGTTCGAGATCGAATCGAGCCTCGGCCTGTTCGGTTCCTGGGCGCAGTTCGAGGCGCGGTTGCGCACGGAGCTGACCGAGCTGGGCTTTCGGCACCGCATCGTTGCCGCGCCCAACCCGGTGGCGGCGCGGGTGCTGGCCAACGCCTACGACGGATTGGTGGTGCCCGACGGTGAAGCCCTGCGCCATCACCTCGGGCAACTGCCGGTCGACCGCATCGGGCTGGAGCCGAGTGTGGCCACGGCGCTGTCGCGCATGGGCCTGCGCAACCTCCATCAGGTGCAGAGCCTGCCGCGTCAGGCCTTGGCCCGGCGTTTCGAGGCGCCGATGCTCAAGCACCTGGACACGCTGTTCGGCGCACGGCCGCTGGCGCTGGCGTTCTACCTGCCGCCGGATCGCTTCGACGTGCGCATCGAACTCAATTTCGACGTGCAGTCCCATCAGGCGCTGCTGTTTCCATTGCGCCGCCTGACGTCCGATCTGGCGGCGTTTTTGTGCGGGCGCGACAGCGGCGTGCAGCGCTTCGATCTGCATCTGGAACACGCCGGGTTGCCGGACACGCTGATCAAGGTCGGCCTGCTCAGCGCCGAGCGCGATCCGGCGATGCTGTTCGAGCTGGCCCGTGGTCGACTGGAGCAGGTGCAGGTCGAAGCCCCGGTGCGCGGTTTTCGTCTGCGCGCCGAGGATCTGCCGAGTTTCGTGCCGCAGTTTCAGGAGCTGTTCGACGACCGCCCGCAGCAGACCTTGCCCTGGGAGCAATTGCGCGAACGCCTGCGCGCGCGGCTGGGGGATGAGGCGGTGCAGGGCCTGCGCTTTCAGGCCGATCATCGCCCGGAGTGCGCGTGGCAGAACGCCGATGACAAACAGCGTTGCCCTGCATTGCCGGGCGTGCAGCGTCCGGGCTGGTTGTTGGGCGAACCGCAATCCGTGCCCGAAGGTTCGGCGCGGATTCTCATGGGCCCGGAACGCATCGAGTCCGGCTGGTGGGACGGTGACGATGTGCGCCGCGACTATTACTTGATCCAGAACCGCGCCGGCCAGCAAGGCTGGGCGTACCGGGCGGTGGGTGAGGGCGGCCCGTTGTGGCTGCAGGGCTGGTTCGCGTGAGTCAGGGTTATGCCGAACTGCACTGCCTGTCGAACTTCAGTTTCCAGCGTGGTGCGTCCAGTGCACTGGAGCTGTTTCAGCGGGCGAAAAAACACGGCTATCAGGCACTGGCGATCACTGATGAATGCACCCTGGCCGGGATCGTTCGTGCCTGGCAGGCGGCCAAATCCGTGGAGCTGCCGCTGATCATCGGCAGCGAAATCCGCATCGAGAACGGCCCGAAACTGGTGTTGCTGGTCGAGAACATCGAGGGTTATCAGGCGTTGTGCGGTTTGATCACCCAGGCTCGACGGCGAACCCGGAAAGGCCAGTATCAAATACTGCGCGAGGACTTCAGCGAACCGCTGCCGGGGCTATTGGTGCTGTGGGTGCCGGATTCGGTCGATGAGGAGGAAGAGGGCCGCTGGCTGAAACAGGCGTTCGGTGAACGGCTGTGGCTGGCGGTGCAGTTGCATCGCGGGCAGAACGATCAGCAACGGCTGGCCGCACTGCTGAATCTGGCGGATGAACTGCAGATTCCAGCCGTGGCCAGCGGTGATGTGCACATGCACGCCCGTGGCCGGCGGGCCTTGCAGGACACCATGACTGCGATCCGCCATCACGTTCCGGTGGCCGAAGCCGGCTTGCGCCTGCACCCCAACGGCGAGCGGCATCTGCGCAGCCTTGATGTGTTGCGCGAGTTGTATCCGCAGGCCTTGCTGGACGAATCGGTGAAACTGGCCCGCCGCTGCACGTTCGATCTTGGCGAGTTGCGTTATCAATATCCGAAAGAACTGGTGCCCGAGGAACACAGCGCCAGTTCCTGGCTGCGCCACCTGACCGAAGAGGGCATCGCCTGGCGCTGGCCGAAAGGCGCACAACCCAAGGTGCTCAAGCAGATCGACGATGAGCTGGAGCTGATCGCCGAACTCGGCTACGAAAGCTACTTCCTCACCGTGCACGACGTGGTGCGCTTCGCCCGGGAGCAGAAAATCCTCTGCCAGGGCCGAGGTTCGGCGGCCAACTCGGCGGTGTGTTTTGCCTTGGGCATCACCGAGATCGACCCGGATCGCACCACGCTGCTGTTCGAACGTTTCATGTCGAGGGAGCGCAACGAGCCGCCGGACATCGACGTGGATTTCGAGCACGAGCGCCGGGAAGAAGTCCTGCAATACGTGTTTCGTCGTTATGGTCGCCGTCGTGCGGCGCTGACCGCGGTGGTCAGCACCTACCACGCTTCCGGTGCGATCCGCGATGTGGCCAAGGCGCTGGGGCTGCCGCCGGACCAGATCAATGCGCTGGCCGACTGCTGCGGCCACTGGAGCGATGAGACGCCGCCCGTGGAGCGTCTGCGCGAAGGCGGTTTCGACCCCGAAAGTCCGCTGCTGCATCGCGTGCTGAGCCTGACCGGGCAACTGATCGGCTTCCCCCGGCACCTGTCGCAGCACCCCGGTGGTTTCGTGATTTCCGAGCAACCGCTGGACACGCTGGTGCCGGTGGAAAACGCCGCCATGGCCGACCGGACCATCATCCAGTGGGACAAGGACGACCTCGACGCCGTCGGGCTGCTCAAGGTGGATATCCTCGCCCTTGGCATGCTCAGCGCGATCCGCCGCTGTTTCGACCTGCTGCGCCGTCATCGTCATCAGGACCTGAGCCTGGCGACCATCCCGCCTGAGGATCGTCCGACCTACGACATGATCAGCCGCGCCGACACCATCGGCGTGTTCCAGATCGAGTCCCGGGCGCAGATGTCGATGCTGCCGCGCCTGCGCCCGCAAACCTTCTACGACCTGGTGATCGAGGTGGCCATCGTCCGGCCGGGGCCGATCCAGGGCGGGATGGTCCATCCGTACCTGCGCCGCCGGAACAAGGAGGAAGAGGAAACCTATCCGTCACCGGAGCTGGAAGTGGTGCTCAAACGCACCCTCGGCGTGCCGCTGTTTCAGGAACAGGTGATGCAGATCGCCATTGTTGCCGCCGACTACAGCCCCGGCGAGGCCGACCAGTTACGCCGTTCCATGGCCGCGTGGAAACGCCACGGCGGACTGGAACCGCACAAAGAGCGGCTGGCCGCCGGCATGAAGAAAAACGGCTACAGCCCGGAATTCGCCGCGCAGATCTTCGAGCAGATCAAGGGCTTCGGCAGTTACGGTTTCCCTGAATCCCACGCTGCCAGTTTTGCCTTGCTGACCTATGCCAGTTGCTGGCTCAAGTGCCACGAACCGGCGGCGTTCGCCTGTGCGCTGATCAACAGTTGGCCGATGGGGTTCTACAGCCCCGATCAGATTCTTCAGGACGCGCGCCGTCATCATTTGCAGATCCGCCCGGTGGACGTGCGCGCCAGCGACTGGGATTGCAGCCTGGAGCCGATCACCGGCGAGCAACCGGCCATCCGCATGGGCCTGCGGATGATCAAGGGCTTTCGCGAGGAGGATGCGCGCAGCATTGAAAGCGCGCGGGCGAGGGGGGCGTTTGCCGATGTCGCCGATCTGGGCGAACGCGCCGGGCTCGACAGTCGCGCTCAGGCGCTGCTGGCCGATGCCGGGGCATTGCGCGGTCTGGCCGGTCATCGTCATCGGGCACGCTGGGAAGTGGCCGGGGTGCAGAAACAGCTTGGGTTGTTTGCCGGGTTGCCGAGTCAGGAAGAGCCGGATGTGCTGCTGCCGACGCCGAGTGTCAGCGAAGACCTGTTCACCGACTACGCAACGCTGGGCACCACGCTGGGGCCGCACCCGCTGACGCTATTGCGCGACGAGTTGCGGGCGCGGCGCTGTCGCAGTTCCCGGGAGTTGCTGGAAGTCGAGCATGGCCGGCCGGTCAGCGTGGCGGGGCTGGTGACCGGTCGCCAGCGGCCGGGCACCGCCAGCGGCGTGACCTTCGTGACCCTCGAAGACGAGTTCGGCAACGTCAACGTGGTGGTCTGGCGCGATCTGGCCGAGCGTCAGCGTCAGGTGCTGGTGGGCTCGCAATTGCTCAAGGTCGATGGCCGCTGGGAGCGGGAAGGCGAGGTGCGGCATCTGATCGCCGGACGCTTGAGCGATCTGACTCCGCTGCTCAACGGCATCCGCGTACAGAGCCGCGACTTCCACTGACACCCACTGAACCTGCTGCTCGTTCCCACGCCCTTCATCGTTGATCGTTCCCACGTCGAGGCGTCGAACCGTCCGCGTGGGAATGCCGCCATGGACGCTCCGCGTCCACTGTGACGCAGAGCGTCACGGTATGCGTTCCCACGCGGAGCGTGGGAACGATCAGCACGAGCAGCACACGGAGCGTGGGAACGAGCAATAGCTTTCAGCGCTGTGGCCAGAACCGCTCGCCACCCCCCGGCGCTTCCGTCCACGCTTGCAACGAGCGGGTCGGCAGGTCGAAGTAATCCCGGGTCCGCGCATAACCATGCCCGCCCATGCGCCCGATCGCATCCAGCCCCAATTGATCGATGTACAGGGTTTTCGGGTCGATCAACTCGTCGCGCACATGCGCCATCAACACCTCGCCAAAAATGATCTCCCGGGACTGACCGATGTTCAGCGCCATCATCCGTCGGCATTCCAGCGCCACCGGTGCTTCGCCGATTCGCGGGCATTTGACCGAGGTGCCGGGAATCGCTGTCAGGCCCGCAGCGGTCAATTCATCGAAACCCGGCGCGAACGGCACGGCGCAGACGTTCATGGCTTCCACCAGTGCATCGCTGACGATGTTGACCGTGAATTCCTGATTCATCTGGATATTGCGCGTCGTGTCCTTCGGGCTCTGGTCGCCGTAGTTCTCCACGCCGAGCGCGAGAATGGGCGGATCCGCCGACAGCGCATTGAAAAAACTGAACGGCGCGGCATTGACCCGGCCTTCGGCATCGATGGTGGTGACCAGAGCAATCGGGCGCGGCACTACGCTGCCGATCAGAATCTTGTACTTTTCCCGTGGGCTCAGTTGGCTGAAATCGAAGCTGTGCATGGCAGTGTTCTCTAAAGAAGTGGATCGATGGCGCTCAACGGCGCTTCGGCGCTGTAGTCGTCGGCGAACGCAATGGCCGGCTGGAACAGGATTTTCCAGTCCGGTCGGCCAAAGGCCCGGTCGCTGTGGCTGCGCATCAGTTTTTCGTATTGGCGTTGGGCCTGGCGTTGCAGAGTGGGGTAATCGACGCCGTTGACCTGACCGTCGTGCATCACGCAGCGACCATCGATGTAACTGGCGATGCAGTCGTCGCCGCGCCCGGCCAGCAGCAGGTTTTTCAGTGGATCGAACAGCGGGCCCAGGTGCAGACCGCGCAGGTTGAACACGGTGATATCCGCTTTGGCGCCGGCGGCCAGGCGACCGAGGTCGTCACGGCCCAGCGCCTTGGCGCCGCCGAGGGTGGCGGCGTTGTACAGATCCAGGCTGCTGGTCAGCGCGGGCCCGCCTTCCATCAAGCGGGCAATGTTCAAACCGTGGCGCATGTTCTCCAGCAGGTCTGCCGGCCAGGTGTCGGTGCCGAGGCCGAAGTTGATGCCTTTGGCACGATAGCGGCCGAACGAATTCAGCGCCTCGCCGTCACGGGCGAACACCAACGGGCAGTGCACCAGACTCGCGCCGCCGTCAATGACCCGCTGCAGATCGTCATCGCCCGAGGTGTAGAGGCCGTGGGGCAGCAGGCTGCGCGGGGTGAGCAGGTCGAGTTGCTGCAACCAGCCCAGCGGCGTGGTGCCGCGCAACTGTTCGACCATCGCCACTTCCCCCGGCGCCTGACAGCAATGCAGACGCATCGGTGCGTTCAGTTCGCGGCTCAAGGCGGATGTGCGTTGCAGCAGTTTCGGCGTGCAGGTCTGGATGCGATCCGGCAGCAGCGCGCCGCGAATCAACCCGGCGCGGGCGCCATCGAAATCCTTGAAAAACCGTTCGGCCGCGTCCAGTCCCGCCAGGCCCCGAGCCTCATCCCAGTGATGGGCGAGGGTGCCGTCGGCGCGCCAGTAACTCATGCCGCTCATGTAGCAGGGGCCGAGATAGGTGCGCAGGCCGAGTTCGCCCGCCACATCGGCGACAGCGGCAAACTCGTCATAGGTCTCCGCCCATTCGCGGTAGTACATCGAGGTGATCGGCATGGCGGTGGTGATGCCGTTGCGGATCAACTGGGTTAAGGCGTAGCGGTATTTGAAGACCTCTTCTTCGGGGCTGAACGATTCGTGCGGGCCGGCCGCCAGATACTCCGCCGACCACATCCGGCCCATGGCGCGCTCGTCGCCGTTGTCCAGGGTCAGCACCGTGGAGTCGAGATCGCCGAGGGCGTCCAGGTCGATAAAACCGGGGCCGATCAGCGCATTGCCGTAGTCGATCCACTGATCCACCGGCCCTTGATAACCGCGACCGACAAACTCGATGCGCGAGCCGATAAACACCACTTCACCGTCACGCCACAGCACATGTTGCGTGCCGTCGAAACCGACCACGCAACCGGCCTTCAGGCCGATCCGTTTCACAGACGGCTGCCCAGCAAACGACCGCCGCTGGCGATCAGTTCGCCGCCGCGATAGACCTGACGCACTGGCCGCGCGACTACCGCTTCACCAAGGGTTTCCACCGGCATCAGCAGAAAGTCTGCCGGCCGGCCGATGGCGAAGCCGTAATCCTCGATCCCCAATGCGCGGGCACCGTTGACCGTCGCCGCGTCGAACGCCGCCGCCAGTTCATCGTCCTTGCCCAGATCAAAACGAAACGCCAGCAGCATTGCCCGTTCCAGCATGTCGCCATTGCCCATCGGCGACCACGCATCACGAATGCCGTCGGAGCCCAGACACACGTTGACGCCGGTCTCGCGCAGCGCCAGGAAGGGTGGAACGGCGCAATCGGCCGGCGCCGAACTCATCAGCGAAATGCCCAGTGCAGCAAGGCGTTCGGCGACCGGTTTGACCTGACGCCACGGCAGCATGCCCAGGCAATAGGCGTGGCTGATCATCACCCGGTTCTGCAGGTTGAAACGCTCGGTGTAATCGGCGATCCGGGCTATCTGCCACAGGCCCAGTTCTCCTTTGTCGTGCAGGTGAATGTCGACGCCACGCTGGAATTCACTGGCCAGTTTGAACACGAAATCCAGCTGCGCGATCGGGTCGTTGTCGATGCCGCAGGGGTCGAGCCCGCCGACGTTTTCCACGCCCAGGGCCATGGCTTCACGCATCAGTTCGGCAGTGCCGGGGCGGCTGATCAGGCCGGTTTGCGGGAAGACCACCAGTTGCAGGTCGATCAGGTCGTTGTAGGTTTCGCGCAGTTGTTGCATGGCCTCGACGTGGCGCAGGCCGAATTCCGGGTCGATGTCGACATGGCAGCGCATCGTCAGTGAACCCCGGGCGATGCAGTTCTCCAGCAGGGCGCCGGCGCGTTCGGCAATTGGCGCTTTGACTTCGCGCAGCACGCGGCGCTCGTTGCTGATGTAGTCCTTGAGCGTCGGGCCGGCACTGTTCGGGCGCCAGGGCTGGCCGTACAGGGTCTTGTCGAGGTGGACGTGGCTTTCCACCAGCGGGGCGGTCAGGAGCTGGTTCTGGCCGTCGATGTCGGTGGCGGCCAGCGGAGCATTGGAGGCCGGGCGGCGTTGCGTGAATTTGCCGTTTTCGATCAGCAGGTCTTCGGCGGGGGCGCCGTAGGGGCGGATGTTTCTGAGCCAGCGGGGGTGGGACATTTCATACCTCTGTTTCTATGTTGTCTGGGCGGGCCTCATCGCTGGCTTGCCAGCGATGGCCGCGACGCGGTCTCAAGTCAGGCGATCAGCCTTTGAGCTTCGACCAGATCCGATCCTGCAGCTCCCGCGCCTTGTTGCTGCATTCCTTCTCCGGCCGCAGGCGCGAGGCATACTCCTCGGGCATGTTGATCGCGTCCATGACCTTCCATTTCGCATCCAGCAACTGATCGCTCTGAATCCCGTTGGCATAGGCAATCGCGTTGGACACGGCCGCCGCGTTCTCGGGCTTCATCATCCAGTCGATGAAGATCTTCGCGTTGCCCGGATGCGGCGCGCTTTTCGGTACGGCGAAGTTGTCCTGGAACATCGCCAGGCCTTCTTTCGGGTACACGTATTTGATCGTGCTCTTCTGCAACGTGGCGCGGGCCGTCGAGCCGTTCCAGTTCTGCATCATGATCACCTCGCCCGAGGCCATGCGGTCGACGGTGTTGTCGGAGCTGTACATCTTCAAAAACGGTTTCTGCTTTTGCAGCAGTTCGAGGATGCGCTTGGCGTCCTGCGGGTTTTCCGTGCATTCGTCGACGTTCAGGTAATGGCTGGCGGCGTTGATCACGCTGCTGGAGGTGTCGAGGGCGGCAAGCTGGCCTTGCAGTTCCTTGCGCGGCTCGAAGAATTCTTTCCACGAATCATCGAGCTTGCCGCCCGGCACCCGCGCGCTGTCATAGGAAAACCCGGTGGTGCCCCACAGATACGGCGCCGAAAACTTGCGGCCCGGGTCGAAGCTCGGATCGCGGAACGGGCCTTTGACGTACTGGAAGTTGCTCAGGGTCGGGGCGTCGATTTCCAGCAGCAGGTCCTGCTTGATCAGCGTCTGCATGATCGACTGCGACGGCACGATCACGTCATACGCGGCGCCGCCGGCCTGCAACTTGGCGAGCAGGGTTTCGTTGCTGTCGTAGCCGTCCATGGTGACCTTGATCCCGGTCTCTTTTTCGAACTTGGCCAGCAGATCCACCGGGTAGTAATCGGTCCAGTTGTAGAAGAACAATTGCTTGGGCTCGGCGGCGTGGGCGCCGAACGCGGTGAAACAACTCAGGGCCAGACCGGATACTGCCAGACGCATGTTTTTCACTTTCATGAGCGCGCTCCAGGTTTATTGTTGTTTGCCGCGTTGGCCAAGCCAGAAGGCCAGCACCACCAGCACGATGGAAATCACCAGCATCAGGGTTGAAATCGCGTTGATTTCAGGTGTTACGCCGGCCTTGATCGCCGAGAAGATGTACACCGGCAACGTGGTCGAACCGGGCCCGGCGACGAAGAAGGTCATGATGAAATCGTCGAGGCTGACCACGAACGCCAGCACCGAGCCGGACAGCACCGCCGGCCACAGCAGCGGCAAGGTCACGCGGCGGAACACCTGCCACGGATTGGCATACAGGTCGTTGGCGGCTTCCAGCAGGCTCTTGTCCAGATCGTTGAGCCGCGCGCGGATCGGCAGGTAGGCGAACGGAATGCAGAAGCCGATGTGCGCGACGATCACCGTCATCAGCCCGAGCTTGATGCCCAGCGCCATGAACAGCAGCAGGGTGGCCACGGCGGTGACGATCTCCGGCAGGATCAGCGGCAGGTTGATCCCGCCCTCGACCATTTTCTGGCCGTAGAACGGTCGGTAAGTCGCCAGCGCCGCCAGCAACGCAATTGTCGTGGCGCACACGGTGGCGATGGTCGCGACGATGATCGAATTCAGCGCTGCGGTCTGGATCGACGGGTTGGCCAGGATCCGCCCGTACCAGGCGAACGAGAACTCGGTCCACACCGTCGCCGAGCGGTTGGCGTTGAAGCTGTAGGCGATCAACACCAGGATCGGCACGTACAGATAGGCGAGGATCAGCAGGCTGATTTCTCGGGTCGCCGGAAGTTTTTTCAGGTGCAGAGAGATCATGCTTTCGCTCCCCGGTTCAGGGTTTTCGCCGCGCTGCGGCTGTACAGGGCGTAGAGCACCAGTGACAACAGCAGAATCCCCAGCAGCAGGAACGACAGCGAACTGCCCAGCGGCCAGTTGCGTGCGGTGCCGAATTGCTGCTGGATCAGGTTGCCGATCATCAGGGTCTTGCCACCGCCGAGAATGGCCGGGGTGATGAAGGCGCCGAGGCTCGGCACAAACACCAGCAACGCGCCGGCAATCACGCCGGGCATCGACAGCGGCAGGATGATCCGGCGCAACGCATGCCAGCGGTTGGCGCCCAGGTCATAGGCGGCTTCCACCAGACGCCAGTCGAGTTTTTCCAGGGTCGAGTAGATCGGCAGGATCATGAACGGCAAGAAGCTGTAGACCAGACCCACACTGACCGCGAAGTCGTTGTACAGCAGGGTGATGCCGCCGGCACTCGGGAACAGCGCGTTGAGGCTCTGGGCGACCCAGCCCTGTTCGCGCAGGATGATCAGCCATGCGTAGTTGCGGATCAGCAGGTTGGTCCAGAACGGAATGGTGATGAGCAACACCATCAGGTTGCGTCGGCGCGGGGTCAGGCTCGACATCCACAATGCCACCGGAAACCCGAACAGAAAGCACAACACCGTGGTGCCACCGGCCTGGAACACCGAGCGCAACAGCGCCTGGGCGTAGACCCAGTTCAGCTCCAGTTCGCCGTCAAAACCTTCCTGGAAAAACAGCTGCACGTAACTTTGCAGTTGCCATTGGGCCTGCCAGTCGACGCCGCCGTAGGTGTTGCGCGGCAGCAGGCTGATGTAGCCCATGATGCCCAGCGGAATGGCGATCAGCGCGAGCAGGGTCAACACCACCGGGCTGAGCAACAGCGCGCGGTTGAGAGAGGGCGAAGTGCTGCTGACGCTCATCTCAGGCCTCCATCAACAGACAGGCCTGGGGCGGCAGGTGCACCGCCACGGGCTCGCCGACTGCACGACCACGGTTCAGGCCTTCGTTGTTTTCCCGCAGCATGACTTTGATGTCGTTGTTCAAGCGGCACTGGTACAGCGTCGCGGTGCCGACATACAGCACCGCCTCGATCACCCCGCGCAGATGATGCGGTTGATCCGCCGCGACCAGTTGCGAGCGCTCGGGACGAAACGCCAGTTGCACGCTGCTGCCGCTGACGCCTTGGGGCGGGCAGGGGATTTCCACCGGCATGCCGCTGGGCACGAAGAGGTTTTCGTTGTGGTCGCCGCGCTTGAGTTCGCCGGGGAGGAAATTGATGTCGCCGATGAACTGGGCAACGAAACGGTGCTGCGGGCGTTCATAGATGTCGGTCGGGGTGCCGATCTGCAGGATCTTGCCGGCGGACATCACCGCAATCCGGTCGGACAGGGTCAGCGCCTCTTCCTGATCGTGGGTGACGAAGATGAAGGTGATCCCGGCTTCCTGCTGCACGCGCTTGAGTTCGACCTGCATTTCCTTGCGCAGCTTCAGGTCCAGCGCCGACAGCGGCTCGTCGAGCAACAGCACTTTCGGCTTCGGCGCCAGGGCCCGGGCCAGAGCCACGCGTTGCTGCTGGCCGCCGGATAATTCCGCCGGTTTGCGCCCGGCCAGGTGCTCCATCTGCACCAGCGCGAGCATTTCGTCGACCCGTCCGGGAATCGTCTTGCGATCAAGACCCTGCATCTCGAGGCCGAAGGCGATATTCTGCGCGACACTCATGTGCGGAAACAGCGCGTAACTCTGGAACACCGTGTTGACCCGACGCTTGAACGGCGGCAGGTGATTGACCGTTTCCCCCGCCAGACGGATCTCGCCGTCGCTGACGTGTTCGAAACCGGCGATGGTGCGCAGCAGGGTGGTCTTGCCGCAGCCCGAGGGGCCGAGGAGGGTGAAAAACTCGTTGTCGGCGATGTTCACCGATACGTTGTCGAGGGCTGGCGCGAGGCCAGGGTCATCAGAATACCGCTTGGATACGTTACGCACTTCAATGGCTATTGGTTGACCCATAATGGTGCAATCCTCTAATTATTGTATGCAATATCTGAATGCAATTTAGAAATACCCGGATTAATCTGCTGGCGCAACCCCCATTTCCCTGACTGAGTCGTTCGTCGGGCAGCGTCGCCAGCGTTGAAGGAGCTTTCAAATGACCGAGAAAAAAACGGAAACCACGGTCGACCGCGTCTACCAAGGGGTTTACGAGGCGATCAGCAAGCGTTCGCTGCGTCCGGGGATGAAGCTGGGCGAGGCGTCGCTGGCGGAGTTATTCAATGTCAGCCGCACGTCGGTTCGTGCCGCGCTCAAGCAACTGGAGGCCGACGGACTGGTCACCACCGAGCCCAATAAAGGTGCATCGGTGTCGTTGCCCAGTGATGAGGAAATCCGTTCCCTGTTCGAAACCCGGCGTCTGATCGAAATCGGCATCGTCACCGAGCTGTGCCGGCGCAAGGACTCTGCGGCGATGCAGGACCTGCGTGATCATTTGCTGCTGGAAGACGAAGCCCACGATGCCGGCGACCACGAGCGACTGATTCACCTGCTCGGCGAGTTCCACATCAAACTGGCCCGCAGCCTGAACAACCCGGTACTGCTCGACTGGTTCCAGAAGCTGATTTCCCGCGCCTCGCTGTACGCCGCCGCGCTGGATGACGACAGCCACGAAGCCTGCCGTGATGACGAGCACCTGCGGTTGATCGAGTACATCGAGGCCGGCAATCAGAGCGCCGCGATCGAGCTGACCTGCATGCACCTGGACGGCATCCAGAAGGCGATCCTCGACGTCGCTGCGAAAATGAAGACCGGCTACCATCCGCTCAAACACCTGATCGGAGTGTGAGCGTCGAGTGCAGGTGAAATCGGCTATACCTCTAATGAAACCATCGCTGCCCGACACGCTCGAAACAGACGGGCGTGGCGTTTGAACGCGCGGCGATAGAACCGGACCCACTACAAGGCGTTGAAGCAGCTGATGCAGTTTTTATCCGATAGCCATGGGTGTGACGGCTGGCAAGGCGAGATGGCCGGGCGCATTCGTGCGTTTGACTGGAGCAGGACTGATCTGGGCCCCCTCGAAACCTGGCCGGCCAGCCTGTGCAGCACGGTCCAGTTGATGCTGGCCTCGCCGCTGCCGATGGTCATGCTCTGGGGCCATGCCGGTTACATGATCTATAACGACGCCTATTCGCGATTCGCCGGCGGCCGGCATCCGTACCTGCTCGGATCGCCGGTGGAACTGGGTTGGCCGGAGGTGGCCGACTTCAACCGGCATGTGGTCGACACTTGTCTGGCCGGCGGCACCCTGGAATATCGCAACAAGGTCTTGGTGTTGCTGCGCGACGGCGTGCCCGAGGATGTCTGGCTCGATTTGTATTACAGCCCGGTGGCCAACGATGCCGGCGTGCCCTCTGGCGTGATGGCGATGGTGGTGGAAACCACTGAACTGGTGCTGTCCGAGCGTCTGCGTCAGGCCGCCGAAGACGCTTATCGCGCCGATAACGAGCGGGTGCGACTGGCACTCAATGCCGGGGCACTGCTTGGCTCGTTTGTCTGGGACGTCAGAAACAATGTGCTGTCGGCCGATGAGCGATTTGCCCGCACATTTTCCTTTCCGGCGGATCAGGACCTGACCAACCTGCCGCAGCACATTACCGAGGCGCACATTCATCCCGACGACCGCAGTTGGGTGCAGGAATGCGTCGAGAATGCGGTGCGTACCGGCGAGCCCTACAACGCCGAGTACCGGGTGGTGCGTGCCGATGGCAGTTGTCTGTGGGTGCTCGCCAGCGGCGCTTGCGAATTCGACGAGCAGGGCCGGCCGTTCCGTTTCCCCGGTGTGTTGATCGATATTCACGAGCGCAAGACCGCCGAGGAATCGCTGCTCAAGTTCACCCGCAACCTCGAACAGCGGGTAGCGGATGAAGTCGAGGCGCGCCTCGCCGCCGAAGAGCAATTGCGTCAGTCGCAGAAGCTCGAAGCCATCGGCGGCCTTACGGGCGGCGTGGCCCATGACTTCAACAACCTGCTGCAAGTGATCGCCGGCAACCTGCATCTGCTGGCTCGCCATGAACCGGACAATGCCAATGTCCAGCGTCGGGTCAGCGCCTCGCTGGCGGCGGTGGAGCGCGGCGCCAAGCTGTCCTCGCAACTGCTCGCGTTTGCCCGGCGTCAGCCGCTGTCGCCGGCGGTTTGCAACCCACGCCAGATTTTCGAAGGCGTGGGCGAGTTGCTGCAACGGGCGCTGGGCGAAACCATTCAGATCGACGTGCAACTGCCTGTTGAGCCGTGGCACATCAACGTCGACCGCAATCAACTGGAAAACGCCATTCTCAATCTGGCGATCAATGCCCGGGACGCCATGAAGGGCGAGGGCACGATTGTACTCGGCGCCTCCAACCTCTCACTGGACCGGGCGTTCTGTTCGGGCAAGGGCATCGTGCCGGGGGATTTCGTCCGGGTTTCGGTCAGTGACAGCGGCGTGGGCATTGCCCCGCACATGCTCGAGCAGGTGTTCGAACCGTTCTTCACCACCAAGGCCGACGGCCAGGGCACTGGCCTCGGCTTGAGCATGGTGTTCGGCTTCGTCAAGCAGAGCGGCGGGCATGTGGAGATCGACAGTCGGATTGGCGAAGGCACGCGGGTGCAGTTGTACTTTCCACGCAGCCTGCGCCCCGTGCTCGATGACTCGCCGAGTGTCAATCATCAGCAGGCGGGTGGTCACGAGACGATCCTGGTGGTCGAGGACAACGAAGCGGTGCGCACCTCGGCGGTCGAACTGTTGCGCGAAGAAGGCTACCGCGTGCTGATCGCCGGCAACGGCGACGCGGCCATGCAGATGTTGATGGAAGGCGCTCGGGTCGACCTGATCTTCACCGACGTGGTCATGCCCGGTCTTATCAAGAGCTCCGATCTGGCGGCGTGGGCCAAGGTGCAAATGCCGCCGGTGGCGGTGCTGTTCACCTCGGGGCACACCCGCGACATCATCTCGCGCAACCACCAGCTCAGCCCCGACACCCATTTGCTCGGCAAGCCCTATGGCCCCGAAGCACTGCTGCAGATGATCCGTTCCGTGCTCAGCACCTGAGCTCCAATCCCTTGACCAAGGCTGGCCGATGACTTCCAGACGCAATTCCAGTTCTGCCGCCGGCATGGTTCGCGTGCGCGGTGCCCGTGAACACAATCTGAAGAACGTGGACGTCGACATTCCTCGCGATGCACTGGTGGTGTTCACCGGGGTGTCGGGTTCGGGCAAGTCGTCGCTGGCGTTTTCGACGCTGTATGCCGAAGCCCAGCGGCGCTATTTCGAATCGGTGGCGCCCTATGCGCGGAGGCTGATCGATCAGGTCAGCGTACCGGACGTCGATTCCATCGAAGGTCTGCCCCCGGCCGTGGCCCTGCAGCAACAGCGCGGCACGCCGAGCACGCGCTCGTCGGTGGGCAGCGTCACCACGCTCTCGAGCCTGATCCGAATGCTGTACTCGCGCGCCGGCAGCTATCCGCCGGGGCAGCCGATGCTCTACGCCGAGGACTTCTCACCGAACACGCCGCAAGGCGCGTGCCCGCAATGCCATGGACTGGGCCGGGTTTACGAGGTCACCGAGGCGTTGATGGTGCCGGATCCGAATCTGACCATCCGCCAGCGTGCCGTGGCGTCCTGGCCGCTGGCCTGGCAGGGGCAGAACCTGCGCGACATCCTGGTGACCATGGGCATCGATGTCGATATCCCGTGGCGCAAACTGCCGAAAAAACAGCGTGACTGGATCCTCTTCACCGAGGAAACACCGACCGTTCCGGTGTACGCCGGGCTGACGCCGGAAGAAACCCGCGTCGCCCTCAAGCGCAACATGGAACCGAGTTATCAAGGCACCTTCACCGGCGCCCGGCGCTACATCCTGCACACGTTTACCCATTCGCAAAGTGCGCTGATGAAGAAGCGCGTGTCGCAGTTCATGATCGGCAGCCTTTGCCCGCTGTGCGATGGCAAGCGCCTCAAGCGCGAGGCGCTGTCGGTGACGTTTGCCGGGCATGACATCGGCGAGTTGTCGCGGATGCCGCTGCTGCAAGTCGCCGAAGTCTTGAAGCCGGTGGCGGACGCGAGCTGGCTGGAACACGCCGATGAAAGCGGTGAAACCCTGACCCACAGCCAGACCCGCGAAGCCCGCCAGCAGCGCGTGGCCCATGGCGCCAGCGGCCACGCCAACGCGCCGGACGTGCGCCATACGCCGAACCTCTCGCTGGAAAAACGCCTGGCCGCGCAGCGCATTGCCGAGGACCTGCTGGAACGGGTCAGCACCCTGACCGATCTCGGCCTTGGTTATCTGGCCCTGGAGCGCAGCACACCGACCCTGTCGTCCGGTGAGTTGCAACGCCTGCGACTGGCCACTCAATTGGGGTCGCAATTGTTCGGCGTGATCTACGTGCTCGACGAACCCTCCGCCGGCCTGCACCCGGCTGACGGCGAGGCGCTGTTCGAGGCCTTGCAGCGTCTGAAGGCCGACGGCAACAGCGTGTTTGTGGTCGAGCACGATCTGGACACCATGCGCCGCGCTGACTGGCTGATCGACGTCGGCCCGGCGGCGGGTGAGAAGGGCGGGCAGATTCTCTACAGCGGCCCGCCGCCGGGGCTGGCCGCGATCGAGGACTCGCAGACCCGCGCCTATCTGTTCGCCGAACAGCAACGGCCGAACCGAGCCGCGCGCAAACCGTCGGGCTGGCTGAAACTCGACGGCGTCACTCGCAACAACCTGAATAACCTCAGCGCCGAATTTCCCCTGGGTTGTTTCACTTCGGTCACCGGTGTTTCCGGTTCGGGCAAATCCAGTCTGGTCAGCCAGGCGCTGCTGGAACTGGTCGGCGCGCAGCTCGGGCGCAGCGTCAGTGACGCCGAGCCGGAAGAGCTCAATCTGGAAGACGATACCCCGTCTGCCAGCACCGGCCAGGTCAGCGCCGGGCTGGAGTCGATCAAGCGTCTGGTGCAGGTCGATCAGAAACCCATCGGCCGCACGCCGCGTTCGAATCTGGCGACCTACACCGGGCTGTTCGACAACGTGCGCAAGCTGTTTGCCGCGACCGATGAGGCGAAAGCGGCAGGTTACGACGCCGGGCAGTTTTCCTTCAATGTCGCCAAGGGGCGCTGCCCGACCTGCGAAGGCGAGGGGTTTGTCAGTGTCGAATTACTGTTCATGCCCAGCGTTTATGCGCCGTGCCCGACCTGTCACGGCGCGCGTTACAACCCCGAAACCCTGGCCATCCTCTGGCAGGGCTTGAGCATCGCGCAGGTGCTGAAGCTGACGGTGGACGAAGCGGTGACGGTGTTTGCCGAGCAACCGGCGATCCGCCGTTCGCTGGAGGTACTGCGCGACATCGGTCTCGGTTACCTGCGCCTCGGGCAACCGGCGACCGAGCTGTCCGGCGGCGAAGCCCAGCGGATCAAACTGGCCACCGAGCTGCAACGCAACCAGCGCGGCGCGACGCTGTATGTGCTGGATGAACCGACCACCGGGTTGCACCCGCGCGACGTTGACCGCTTGCTGGAGCAACTGGATACGCTGGTCACGGCGGGGCACACGGTGATCGTGGTCGAGCATGAAATGCGCGTGGTGGCGCAGAGCGACTGGGTGATCGACATCGGTCCGGGTGCGGGGGATCAGGGCGGCAAGATCGTCGTGGCCGGAACGCCGCAGAAAGTGGCGGCGAGCAAGAAGAGCCGGACTGCGGCGTTTCTAGCCCGTGCCTTGAACCGATAACTGCGTCGCCTGGGCGGGCCTCATCGCGGGCTTGCCCGCAATGGCGGTGTATCAGGCGCCGTCGAGCGTGCGGCGCACCTTGTCCAGCAACTCGCGGATCTGGAACGGCTTGACCAGCATCTCCATGCCGGCCCCGAGGAACACCTGGCGGTTGATCGCGGTTTCCGCGTAACCGGTCATGAACAGGATCGGCAGCGCTTCACGCCAGCCCCGGGCAACGTCCGCCAGTTCACGGCCGGTCATGCGTGGCAGGCCCACGTCGGTCAGCAGCAGGTCGATCGACGGGTCGTTCCGCAAGCGCTCCAGCGCGGTTTCGATATCGGCGGCCTGGGTGCAGCGGTAACCGGCGTCCTCCAGCACTTCGGTAACGAACAGGCGTACCGCCGGCATGTCTTCGACGATCAACACATGTTCGCCCGAGCCTTGCGGATCGATGGTCACCGGGGCCACATCGACAGCGGTCGGATCACTGGTGGCCGGCAGCATGATCGTCACTTCGGTGCCGCGTCGCGCCACGCTGCGGATGTGCGCATCGCCACCGGATTGACGAGCGAAACCGTAGATCGTCGACAGCCCCAACCCGGTGCCCTGGCCCAGCGGTTTGGTGGTGAAAAACGGCTCGAACACCTTATCGATGACGCTGTGCTCGATGCCGGTACCGTCATCGCGCACCGATAGCGCCACGTAGGAACCATCGGCGAGGTTCGGGTCGCCGTGGGAATATGCCGCGTAAGTGCTGACCCAGATATTGCCGCCCCGTGGCAATGCGTCCCGGGCATTGATCACCAGGTTGAGCACTGCGCTTTCGAGCTGGATCGGATCGACCAGCGCGATGGCAGGTTTGGTGGTCATTTCCAGTTTGAGGGCGATGCGTTCGCCGATGGTGCGCACCAGCAATTCTTCCAGCGAGCGGACGTGCTTGTTGATGTCCACCGGACGGGTGTCGAGCGGTTGCTGGCGGGCAAAAGCCAGCAGGCGATGGGTGAGCGAGGCCGCACTCATCGCCGAGTTCAGAGCTGCTTCGGCGTAAAACTGCACCTTGTCCGGGCGGGCATCGGCGACCCGTTTCTGGATCAGCTCAAGGCTGGTGATGATCCCGGTCAGGAGGTTGTTGAAGTCGTGGGCAATGCCGCCGGTGAGTTTGCCCAGCGCATCCATTTTCTGTACTTGCAGCAGTTGCGACTCGGCGCGCACCCGGTCGGCGACTTCCTTGGCCAGTTGCGTGGTGGTGTCGTCCAGCCGCGCCAGGTGCGAACGTTCGCGGTGACGGTGTTCGGTGACGTCTTCGACGAATACCAGGCTCAGTTTCGGGGTGCGGTAGGGGGAAATCTGCCACTCGGTCTCACGGATCTCGCCCTGTACGCGCATGTTCAGCGTGCCTTTCCAGCGCTCGCCATCCACCAGCCGCAGGCGCAGTTCGTCGAGGATCGCGCTCTGATCCTCGGCAAAGCATTCGCTGAGGGTCTGCGGGTCGCGGTTGTCCTGGATCAGTTGGGAGAAAGCGTGGTTGCACTCATGGACTTTCAGGTCGGCATCCAGCACCGCGATGGGCGCGGAGATGTTGACGAAGATCTCGCGGAAACGCGCCTCGCTTTCGCGCAACGCGTTCTCCGTGTCGCGCACCCGAAGCAGGGTGCGCAATGTTGCCAGCAGCACGTCGGGATCGACCGGGTGAATCAGATACGCATCGGCCCCGGCATCGAGACCGGTGATGATGTCGCCGGTCTGGATCGACGCGGCCGACACGTGGATCACCGGGAGCAGGGCGGTGCGGGCGTCGGCGCGCAGTTCGCGGACAATATCGAAGCCGCTCATGTCCGGCAGGTTGACGTCGAGAATCAACGCGTCGAGCTTTTCACTGGCGATCAATGCCAAGCCATCGCCACCGGTGCCGGCCTCTGACACCTCATAGCCGTGGCGTTCCAGCCGTCGGCGCAAGGCGTAGCGGGTGGCGACGTTGTCATCGACGATCAACAGACGGATGTCATGTTTCATCGACGTTCTCCTGGGCGATCGCCAACGGGATGATCACGAAAAAGCACGAACCCACGCTCGGGGTACTCTGGACGCCGACCTCGCCACCGAGCAGTTCGGCGAAGCGTTTGCACAGGGACAATCCGAGCCCGGTGCCGCGCAGGCGTTTCTGCAGCGGTGAGTCGACCTGAGAAAAGTCTTCAAACAAGGTGCCATGCAGCTCCGAAGCGATACCGATACCGGTGTCGCTGACGGCGAATCGTACCTTGTCCTCACCCTCAAGGCGTGCCGAGATCCTTACTTCACCACGGGTGGTGAATTTCAGCGAGTTGGAAATGAAGTTGCGCAGGATCTGCGCGAGCTTCTTGTCGTCGGTATAGAGACGCGGCAGGCCCACTGGCTCTTCGAAAATCAGGTCTACGGCAGTGGCGTCGACAATCGGCCGGAACATTCCGCGCAACGCCGCGAACAGGTCGAACATGTCGAACCACGCAGGCGAAATGCTGATGCGTCCGGCCTCGATCTTCGCCAGGTCGAGCAGGTCGTCGACCATGTCGCTGAGTTCCCGGGCGGCGCTGCTGACGAAGGCCACCTGTTTGTGCTGCTCGGGGCTCAGCGGGCCGTCGAGTTCGTCGGCCAGCAGGCTGTTGATGCTCAGGATCGAGCCCAGCGGTGTGCGGAACTCGTGGCTCATGTACGACAGAAAGCGGCTTTTCAGATCGGACGCCTGACGCAGTTGTTCGGCCTGGGTGTCGAGTTCGGCGTACAGGGCCAGCACGCCCTGATTGGTTTCGTCGAGCTCTTCGCGCAACGCAGCGGTTTCGCTCTGCAACTGGGCGATCAACGCAGCCTGTTCGGCATTGCTCAGTGTCGGGGACTCAGCCATGGGCGGCCTCCAGGGCAACGACCAGCACCGTTACATCGTCGCGCCCGCGACAGAAATCGCGGTGCAGGACGGTGGCTATCACGGCGGGATGGCGATGCACCAGACCGGGGTAGTCTTGAAGGTTCCAACGGGACTGCAAGCCATCGCTGTACATGATCAATAGATGTCCGTTCACGTGAGCATAGTCAAAGGGCTGGGCTTTTCGGTATTGGCCGCCGACTATCCCTGGATGCGAGGCCAGTCCGCGCGACTTGTCGGAGGCGATCAGGCTGGCACCGATGTTACCGACACCGGTGAACGACAGACTGGCACGCCCGGCATGAAACTGCGCGAATGCCACTGCGCCACCCCGGCTCCCGATCATTTCCCGGTGCATGTCTTCCATCAGGACCGTTGGCGCACCGAACGGGCTCAGGGCAAAGGCTTTCTCTCCTGCTCGGGCCGCACGCTCGGCGTCTTCGCCATGGCCCAGACCATCGACGATCAGGGCACTGATGTCACTGCCGTGAATCGCCAGATGCCAGACGTCGCCGCAGGCGGGATCGTTGTGCAGCGAGTGTTGACTGACACCATACGGCATATCCAACTGCCGGTCGCTGCGCGGATACAGACGAGCCAGCAGCACAGCGCCGCGATGATCGGCAAATACGTCGAAGATATCCGCCTGTCGAGCCACTGCACCGAGGCCGATGCCCTGAGTACCACCGGTGGAAAAGCCGTCCGCCAGACACGCGTCCAGATCAAACCCCTGGGCACGGTCGACCGCAATCATCTCGATACCGTCGTCACCCTGACGGGGCAACAGGCGCAGGTGCAATTCCCCGCGCCCGGCGTGCTTGAGCACATTGCTCGCCAGCTCCGTGGCCACCAGCGCCACACGGCCTGCGTCGCTTTCGCCAAAACCGTGTTGCTCGGCCAGACGCTGGGCCGTACGCCGGGCATGGCCGATCTGGCTGCTGTCCTCGATCACCAACACCTGGGTCAATGTCCCGCTGATGTTCATGTCCATCGGGTGATCGTTATGCGAGTGCCTTT
The DNA here is from genome assembly GCF_002112915.1 of Pseudomonas sp. B34(2017). Lineage (NCBI taxonomy): Bacteria > Pseudomonadati > Pseudomonadota > Gammaproteobacteria > Pseudomonadales > Pseudomonadaceae > Pseudomonas > Pseudomonas sp. B34(2017). Next base: position 67,999 of record NZ_NEJA01000011.1, read on the forward strand.
GCCGGGCTCGGTGTCCAGTTCAAATTCGTCCACCAGCCGCTTGGCCCCGGTCAGGCCCAGGCCCAGACCGCTGCCGGAGGTCCAGCCGTCGGTCATCGCCAGTTTGATGTCGGGAATGCCCGGGCCTTCATCGCGAAAGGTCAGGCGCAGGCCGACCTTGTGGTTGTCGTCGAGGATCTGCCAGTCCATGTCTCCGCCACCGCCATACACCATGGTGTTGCGCGCCAGTTCACTGACGGCGGTCACCAGTTTGGTCAGGTCGATCAGGCGCATGCCGCATTCGGTGGCCAGCTTTCGCGCCTGTTGCCGGGCCAGCACCACGTCCTGCTCGATGTTGATCGGTTGGGTACCGCTGCTGCGCACGGTCATTGCTGGCGTACTCGTTCCTGCAGCAGTTTCATGCCGCGCTCGACGTTCAGCGCGGTACTGACGCCCGGCAGGTACAGACCGAGCTCGACCAGGGTAATGGCGACCGCCGGCTGCATGCCGACGAGCATGGTTTCGGCATCCATGATTTTCGACAGGCCGGAAATGGTGCCGATCATCCGGCCAATGAACGAATCGACCATGTCCAGCGCCGAGATGTCGATCAGCACCCCGCGCGCGGAGGTCTTGCTGATGCGCTCGGACAGGTCGTCCTGCAGGGTGAGGGCGAGCTGGTCGTGCATGTCGACCTGGATGGTCACCAGCAAGAAGTCACCCATCTGAAGAATCGGGATACGTTCCATTGTTCAGACCGTCTTGGTGAGGGTGATGCCCAGACGGGTCAGGGCCAGCTTCAATGCGTCGGCCAGATTGGCTTTGGTGACCACGCCTTGCAGGTCGAGGCCCAGATGGACGATGGTCTGGGCAATCTGCGGTCGCACGCCGCTGATGATGCAATCGGCGCCCATCAGGCGGATCGCGGTCACAGTCTTGAGCAGGTGTTGGGCGACCAGCGTGTCGACGGTCGGCACACCGGTGATGTCGATGATGGCGATTTCCGAACCGGTGTCGACGATGCGTTGCAGCAGCGATTCCATTACCACTTGGGTGCGCTGTGAATCGAGGGTGCCGATCATCGGCAGTGCAAGCACGCCATCCCACAATTTGACCACCGGGGTCGACAACTCCAGCAGTTCTTCCTGCTGGCGCTTGATCACCGCTTCACGGGACTTCTGGAACGTGCGAATGGTGTACAGGCCGAAAGCATCGAACAATTCGGAAATTTCCCAAAGCTGTTCGGCGAGCAGGGCGGGCTGATCCTGATAATGGTTTTGCAGCAGGGCGAACAGCGGGCCCTTGAGCGAGAAAATGAAGCTGGCGGTCTGCTGGGAATCCTGACCGAGCTGGGCGCGGCTATGGGAGAGTTTTTCGAGGAACTGGCGCATGCCTTCCCAGCCCGGCGCGGCGATGTTGGTGCCGCTGTCGTTTTCCAGGCCGCTGACCACCAGTTGCAGGAATTCACTGGTTTGCTGCTGCAAGTCGTGTTCTTTGAGATTGCGGGTGGCACCGCTGTCGACCAGTCCTTTAGTCCATTCGCCCAGCAGTTGTACCTGTTTGTTTTTCATCGCATCGAGTGTGCTGTTCTGCAGTGCTGCCATGTGCCTGTTGCTCCATTGCGAATTGGGGGCCGGTTCTTCGGAAAATGACCGGCGCGAAGTGAATGACCTTGGCCGTTCGAAATAGTTGTTCGTTCCCCCGAGGATATTTTTGATCTGCCGCAAGTAATGCACCGGTAACTCTAGTCGGCGCGGCCAGGAATGCTGATCTTTTGCCTGCAACAAAGCCCCAACGCAAAGAGGCCGCGTCCAATGGAGGCGGCCTCTTTGTGTACCTGGCGGTTACTTGCTGGGGTGTTTGGCCTGCAGCTCTTTGGCGTGGGCCAGGTGTTTTTCCAGTGCCGGCAGCATTTTCTGCGCAAAGGCTTTGAGTTCGGTGGCGCCTTTGACTTTGTCGTCGGTCACGGTGTTGGCTTGTTTCTTGAACAGCTCAATGGTTTCTTCGTGAGCCTTCACCTGATTATTGGCATAGGCGGCGTCGAACGACTCATCACGGACTTCGAGTATTTTTTCCTTGGCCTGTTTGACCAGGGTCGTGGTGTCCGGCACCTCGATGTCGTTGGCCTTGGCAATTGTCGCCAGTTCATCGTTGGCCTTGCCGTGGTCGGCGATCATCATGTTGGCAAACGCTTTGATGTCGGCGGATTGGCTTTTTTCCAGCGCCAGGCGACTGGTTTCGATTTCAGCGATGCCGCCGGCCGCTGCGTTGTCGACAAAATCGTTATCGGTAGCGGCGAAAGCCGAGCCCATGCCGGTGCTCAATGCAACGGCCAGAAAGAGATGACGCAGTTTGAATCCGTCCATTGGTGTTTCTCCACGCAGGTTTTTGTGAGCGTTATTCAATGGAGGGAGTTCGCCGACCAAAGGTTTTATCGCATTTGCGAAAGGGCGACGAACGGACACCGCTGGTCTGACAGGTGGTCGACAGAAGTGGCCAACCGAGGCCATTCTGATACCTGGCCAGCGCAATCGGTCGCGTTGGCTGCCGATCAACTGACGGAGGTGTTCCATGCCGGTGACCCATGATCTGTTACAGGACTTGAAACTTACAAAGGAAGAGATCCAGCAACGACGCACCGCGGATCCACATCTGGATGCACTGATCAACAAGTATTCCCAGGCGGACGCCGAAGTCGTCAAGGCCGAGACGGCGACCTCGGATGCGCCGAGCGACGACACCCTGAAGAAACTGAAAGAGAAACGCCTGCAGGTCAAAGACAAGATCGTCGAGCAGTTGCAGGCTCGATCCTGACCGTCAGTCGCACCACCGGCCTGCGGTGGTGAATTGACTGGAACGACAGCCCCGACCGGCACCTCGAATGTTCAGAGTCTTCACATTGCGACTCTCAACGAGGTGCCTTATGAACGATCCAAAATTCCCCAGTGAAGAACAGGGCGCATTCGACCCGGTTCCCACCCATCCCGAGCCGAACAGTCCGGCGCACACCGTCCGTAATCCTGAAGAGGAACGCGAAAGCGAGGAAGTGCCGGAGGACGAAGACCCGGAAACCTTCGATAGATCCAGTAACTGACTATCCGCTATCGCCAGCAGGCTGGCTCCCACATTTGGGATGCAAATTCTTTGTGGGAGCCAGCCTGCTGGCGATAGGGCCAGTCGACCCAATACAAAGTCCAGGGCCTCACTTCAAGGCGGCGTCCAATGGCATCCGCGCCATGTGCGTCGCCTTCAGCGAGCCGAAATACAGCCAGTCGCCATACTCGCGCACTGTGGTGATCGGCGAGTAATTGCCGGCGCTGGCATCCTGCAGATTGGCGATAACCTTGCCGTCCAGATCCAGCCCCAGCACGAACCCGCGCTTTTCCACCGGCTTGGGCAGCACGGTCATCGCCCGCACCAGCATCTTGCGCACGAAAGGGTGGGCGGCGGTACGGTCGAGCAGCGGATTGCGTGGTGTGTACAACGCCACCCAGAAACGATCCCGACCATTGAATGCCAGGTTGTCCGGCAGCCCCGGCAGGTTGTCGATGAACAGGTCATGGGTGCCGGCCTGCGGCCCGGTCAGCCAGTAGCGGCTGATGCGGTAGGCGCCGGTTTCGTTGACCAGCACATAGGCGTCTTCCGGGCCGAGGGTCACGCCGTTGGCGAACTCCAGCTTGTCCAGCAATACGCTGGTTTTTCCGGTCTGGAAGTCGTAACGCAGCAGGCGCCCGTCGCCGCCATGCTCGATGATCGCTTCGCCATCGTGGCCGTAACCCCAGCGACTGGAGGCATCGCTGAAGTAGGCGTAATGCCCGGACTTGTCGATGGCCACGTCATCGGTAAACCCGAACGGCAGGCCATTGGCTTCGGTGGTCAGCGCCACCAGTTGCCCCTGTGCATCAAGGGACAGCAAACCCTTGACCCCGTCGGCGATCACCAGCAAACCGTTGGGATGCCGCGCCAGCCCCAGCGGCCGGCCGCCGGTATCGGCCAGCACCTTGCGCTGCTGGCCATCGAGACTGGTGCGCAGCAGGCGTCCGTCGTGCAGTCCGGTGATCAGAAAGTCGTTTTCCAGCAGCAGCGCTTCCGGGCCTTCGATGTCACTTGGACCGACCTGTGCCGCGCTCTTGAGCCGCTGATTGTCAGCGTACTGGCCCTCGGTCAGCGAGGGCGCCGGTTGCGGCGTCCAGGCCACGGGCTCGACCCTGGTCGGCATCAACAGCAAAAAGCCCAGAACCCCGACAACCAGCAGCAACACCAGATAACGCCATCTCACACGTGGGCTCCCGCGAGTGCGAGATGCCGGGTGGCCATGTCGCGCAGGGCCAGCATCGACGTTGCCGACTCGCGCTCGATGCGCCGCTTGAGCAGCAGATGGTTGGCGATGCGCAGGCCGATCCCTTCGAACCGGTAATCGAGGGTGCGCACGAACCGCGTGGCAGCGTCGTGCGCCGAGCATTCATAGGTCAGCCGCAACGACAGACCCTGATCACCCTGGGCCCGGGCGCACCAGCGTCGGCCGGGCAGGTACTCGGTGACCTCCCAGCGCAAATGCCCCTCGCGCCCACCGGCGTGAATGTCCTCGTCGAATCGCGCACCGGCATGCAACGCACCGCTCGGGCCGTCGATCTTCAGCGAAGACGGGTGCCACTCCGGCCAGCGACTGACGGTGGCGGCGTAGGCGAGGACGGCGATCGGATCGCCGGCGATATCGACTGTGTGCTGCATGCGGGTCATGGGCGTTCTCGAATCGGTCAAAGGGGCGATTTCCGGCTCCCGGTAGAGGGTGCCGAACAGGTAGTCCATCAGCGGAAAAACGATATTGAAATTACGCTCCTGCATGTGCTCGCGACGGTGATGCAATTCGTGCAGACGGCGCATCTGGCGGATCCACGGCAGGCGGGTCAGCGGGTTCTGCGGCGGCAGATGCTCGCAGGCGTGAAACACTTCATAGGTCAGGTAACCGAACACCATGCAGCCACCGAACAGTCCGGCGACGTTGCTGTTGACCTGCGCGAACAGCCACCACAGGGGCAGGGTGATCGCCAGCGTGTGCAGCACGATCAGCCAGGCCGGGAACAGGATCACCCGCCAGTCGCGGGCGCCGTCGTAGGTCATGTGGCCGGGGGTGAAGAAACTGTGATGATCGCCGGCATGCCGGGCGTAGAACATCCGCGCGAAACTCTTTTTGTGGTGGCCGAGGTGGCGGTGCACCATGTACACGCCGAAATTGAAGAACAGCAGGGTCAGCGGCACGGTCAGCCATTCCAGCGGCCGCACCAGGTGCACGCTGCTCCAGAACGCGCCGATGGCCAGCACGCCGAACAGCAGCACGAACGCGCCGTGCAGCCACGGGTTGTAGCGGGGATGGATCGCCGCCCGGTAGCGGCTGCGAAATGCCTCGGTGGTCTGCCTCACTGCGCTCACCTGCGGATATTGTCGTTATCCCGGCAGCGTAGCCGATCCCGCCGTTTGTGCAGCGCCAACCTTCAGGTCACAAGTGCCATGCTCCGGTGCATAGCGGCCGTCAGCTCAACGGGTTCCAGCGCTGCGACCAGTCGTCATCGGCCCTGATCACCTCGCGCAGCAGGTCAAACGCCTGTTGCAGGATCGCCGAGTCGCGGTCACGGGAGTAGACGAGGTAGGTCGGGTAGCCGAATTCCGGGGCTTTGGTCACCGGCTCCAGCGCGCCGCTTTCCAGATAAGTACGCACGACCCGGGTCCGGAAATAGCCGCTGCCGCCGTTCTCCAGAATGTATTGCAGGGCCAGCGGGCCGAGGTTGAAGCTCAGGGCAGCCTTGGCTTTTTCCGGCAGGGCGGCGTCGTGCTGGCGGCGGAAATCCGGGCCCCAGTCGATGTACACGTAAGGGGCAGGGCGGCCGGGCGTGGTCACCAGAATCAGTTTCTCTTCCAGCACCTGCTCGACCTGCAGCCCCGGCCAGTATTCCGGCTGATAGACCAGCGCCGCATCGAGCACCCCCAGTTCGAGCTGACGCAGCAGGTTTTCACCATCGCGGATCTCCATGCGCAAGGCGTGGCCGGGGATTTTCTCGCGCAATTCGGCGGCCCAACTGAGCATCAACGGGTTGCACAGGCTGACCTCGCCACCGATGTGCAGCACGTTGTGATAGCCCTCGGGCAAGGGCAGGTCGCGGCGTGCGGCTTCCCAGGTCTGCACCAGCTGATTGGCGTAGACCACGAAGGCCTCGCCGTTGGCGGTCAGCCGCGCACCGGCGCGGTTGCGCACGAACAGCGTGCTGCCCAACTGGCTTTCGAGTTTCTGGACCCGGGCGGTGATTGCCGTTTGCGTGACAAACAGCTTTTCCGCCGCCGCGGCGAGGCTGCCGTGGCGGACGATTTCCAGAAAGGTGCGGGCGAGGTCGATGTCCATGGGCGGGCCGGTGGTTGAGGTCCGCGCATTGTACGGGCAGCCCCGGGACCGCGTCATTGTTCAGTCAGCCACTTCGACTTCACGCACCCGCGCCCAATCTTCCACCAACCGCGCCGGCGTGCAGCAAGTCTTGCGCTTGTAGACGAAGTTGCGGCACTTCTCGGCAAACTGATTGCGGTTGTACAGCATGTCTTCCTGCATCTCCCGCAGCTCCGCCTCGCGGCACTGACGAATCAACACATGATCGACCCGCAGCTTGCGTTCGCGCACCGACGCATAAGTCGGATCGCTCAGCACACTGTTGGCCCGTTGCAGCAGCCACAGCGAGAACTCGTCCGGGCAGCGCGGGCCGATTTCCTGAACCATGCCCAGTTGCAGCGCCTGCGCAGCGCTGACCGGCAGACAGGCCTGGGTCAGTTGTTCGGCCATGGCCGGGCCGACGGCGCGGGGCAGGCTGTAGGTCCAGTATTCCGAGCCATACAGGCCCATGCTCTTGTAGTGCGGATTGAGCACGATATCGGCGCGGGCGAACACGATGTCAGCCGCCAGGGCGAGCATCACACCGCCGGCACCGGCATTGCCGGTAACCCCGCTGACCACCAGTTGCCGTGCGCTGAGCAATTCTTCGCACACATCGTCGATGGCCTGGATATTGGCCCAGGCTTCGGCGCCCGGATCTTCGGCGGCCTGGATCACGTTCAGATGCACGCCATTGGAAAAACTGCCGCGTCCGCCCTTGATCAACAGCACCTGAGTGTCGCGGGATTTAGCCCAGCGCAGGGCCTCGACCATGCGCCGGCACTGCTCGGTGCTCATGGCGCCGTTGTAGAACTCCAGCGTCAGCTCGCCGACCAGACCGGACTCGCGATAACGGATCGGTTGATACGGCTCGTCGCTGAACGGCGCGTTGGCAATCGACCAGTCCAGCACCGGCACGCCAGACAACTGACCGGCCAGCACATGCCGCGCCGGACGCTTGAAGGTTTCCTCGCCCGGTTGCGGTTTGCGCCGCAGCGAGCCGATCCACAGGCTGTGATCACCGGTCGCCACCAATACCGCGTCGTCGTGCACCGCGAGAATCTCGCCGGGCATGCCGGTGCGCTGATCGAGGTGCGCGTCGTACACGTAATATTGCCCGCCGGCGAGACTGGCGAGCACACCGGGCTGGCCGTCCGCCGCATCGATGCAGCGTTTGATGAAGCGCGAGCAGTCGTGCCAGCTGAAGGTGCGATCGTCCTGTTTCATGTTCGGCTGCAAGCGTCCACGAACCTTGGGATCGTTGTAGTCCAGCGCCACCGGCACGAAGCCGTCGATGAATTTTTCCACCACCTCACGGATGCAACGGATCGCCGCGTCGCTGACTCGCCCGTTGTACAGCTCGGATTTGCGCAAGCCTGTCGGCAGGTTGAATTCGCAGGTGGCCCAGACCGGTCCGGCGTCCATTTCTTCCACCGCTTGCAGGGCGGTTACGCCCCAGGACGGCAGCTCGCGCATGATCGCCCAATCCAGTGCGCTGGCACCGCGATCGCCGACGATGCCCGGGTGGATGATGACGACCGGACGCTGCGGGTTGCTCCACAGCGCGTGGGGAACGCGGTCCTTGAGAAACGGGCAGATCACCAGCTCGGCGCCGCTGTTTTCGATCTGCTCGCACACGGCGGTTTCGTCGGTGAACAGCACCACGCTGGGTGAGTGCCCGGCCTGACGCAGTTCCAGCCAGGCACGCTGGGTCAGGCCGTTGAACGCCGACGACAGAAGAATGATGTTGAGTGATCGCATGATTTCTCGTCCTTGAAAGGTTAGCCGCAGGCTCCCGGTGAGCCGTCCGTGGCTATCGATGGAGGCGCAAGGTTAGAGACTGGCGTGGCCGGCGCCACTGATCGAGATCAACGTTGTGTCAGCCAATGTTGCTGCGGCGACGACGTGCCTTATTCTCAAAGGTTTGCTGATCCTGATTTTTTATTACTTCAAATGTATCGGGCGCTATTGCACAGTCGCACCCCTGATCACCGCCGGAAGATCCCGGCGTATCCATGGATTTTCGCAGCGGGTGGAGCCCGTTTTCAGGGAGTAAGGCATGGGGAGTCACAACCCGCATTACCAGGTCATCGGGCAAATGTTCCAAAAGGACTACCGATGGTTGTGCGCAGCGGTCAGCCGTACCCTCGGCTGCCCGCACAGCGCACAGGACATTGCTTCGGAAACTTTTCTTCGGGTTTTGGCACTGCCCGATCCGCTGGCGATTCGCGAACCCCGCGCGCTGTTGACCACGATTGCCCGGCGGCTGGTCTATGAAGGCTGGCGCCGGCAGGATCTGGAGCGCGCTTATCTGCAAAGCCTTGCCTTGGCGCCGGAACCGGTGCACCCGTCGCCCGAGGAACGGGAATTGGTGATCGAAACGCTGCTGGCGGTGGATCGCTTGCTCAACGGCCTGTCGGCCAAGGCCAAGGCTGCGTTTCTCTATCACCAGCTCGATGGCCTGACCTACAGCGAAATCGGCGAACGCCTCGGCGTGTCCACCAGCCGAGTGCAGCAATACATGGTCGAGGCATTCAAACGTTGCTATCAGGCGATGCAGGCATGAGGCCGGACGACACGCTGATCGACGAAGCCGCGCAATGGATGGCGCTGCTGCAATCGGGGCACGTCAGCTTGCAGGAGCGCGCGGCCTTCGACGCCTGGCGCACGGCGGATCCACGGCATCAGCAAATCATCGAGCAAATGGGTGGCGGGTTGAACCTGCTGCGCCATGCGAACCTGCGCGGCTTGCCGCGTGAAAGTGTCCTGCACAGCCTGAATGCGCCGTCCAGTCGGCGTCGATTCCTCAGCGGCAGTTTGAGTGTGCTCGGGATCGCGGTGCTGGCGGGTCTGCTCGGGCGACGCTATGGCTGGCTGCCGGAGGCCGGCGAGTTGTCGACCGGAACGGGCGAGCGTCGGGCGTTCACGCTGGAGGATGGCAGCGCCCTGACCCTCAATGCCCGCAGCCGCGTGGTGCCGCGCTTCAACAATCTTGAGCGTCTGCTGGACTTGCGCAGCGGTGAACTGCTGATCGATGTGGCGAAAAATCTGGGACGCCCCTTTGTGGTCGAAACCGAGCATGGGCGGATGCGCGCGCTCGGGACGAAATTTCTGGTGCAGCGCGGTGAGGATTCGACGCGGCTGGTGATGCTGCATTCACAGGTCGAAGTGGTCACCGCCAGCGGCGCGCGGCAAGTGGTGGAGGCGGGCGAAAGTCTGCTGTTCAACGGGCAGGAAATCCTCGGGTTGGAACCCAGCAAAGGGCAGGAAAGTGCCTGGGTGCAAGGGCGGCTTGAAGTGCGTGATCGCCCCTTGAGCGAAGTCATCGACAGCCTGCGCAGCTACCGTCGCGGCATCCTGCACCTGAGTCCCGAGGTCGCCGGTTTGCGCCTCAGCGGTCTCTATCCGCTGGACGACAGCGACCGCACCCTGCAGCTGCTGGAGCGTTCGCTGCCGATCCGTGTCACCTGGCACAACCCGTACTGGGTCAGCATCGAAGCACGGTTATAAATCCATAACTTCCCGGTCTATCCGTCCCCCTATAAAAAGCGCCGGCCCGCTGCTCATTCCCTGCAGACGCCTTCAACAGGGAAGCCCCTCATGTTTTCATTCAAACAACAACAATTGTCCCGCCTGACACTGGCCATCGTGCTGGCGACGGGTATGGTCCCGGCCGCCGTTCTGGCGCAAGACGCCGCCACTCAAGTCTTTACCTTCGACATTGCCGCCGGGGCCCTCGACGAGGTGCTGCTGGACATCTCGCGCCAGACCGGCGTGCCGATTTCCTTCAGTCAGAATCTGGTTCAGGGCAAACGCAGCAGTGCGGTGCGCGGCGCATTGGGTGGCCGCCAGGCGGTGGAGAAGGCTTTGCTCGGCAGTGGTCTGCAAGTCGAACAGGGGGCGCAGGGCCTCAGCATTCGCCCGGCCGATACGCCGAGTGCCACGCCGGTCAAGGCCGCTGCCGTGGTACCCGCCAGCACTGCCGATTACCGCATGGAAAAAGTCACCGTCACCGGCTCGCGCATCGCCCGCGCGCAGAGCGATGGTGCGACCCCGGTCAATGTCATCACCCACGAAGAAATGGAAGCGCGCGGCTACAAGAACGTCTACGACGCCCTCGCCACGCAGACGCAAAACACCGGCATGACCCAGGGCGAAGACTACGGCAATACCTGGCAACCGGCGGCCAGCGCCCTCAACCTGCGCGGCCTCGGCCCGAACCACACGCTGGTGCTGATCAACGGCCGACGGGTCGCCGATTACCCGACGCCGTACGACGGCAAGGTCAACTTCACCAACCTTGCGAACATTCCGTCGGCGATCATCGAGCGCATCGAAGTGCTCAGCAGCGGCGCTTCGGCGATCTATGGTTCGGACGCGATTGCCGGGGTGGTAAACATCATCCTCAAAGACAAAATGAATGGCGTCGACGTCAATCTCAAGGGCGGCACCAGCGAGCGCGGCGGCGGTGACAACCAGCGCTTGCAGATCAGCGGCGGCGGCAGTTGGGGCGACTTCGACGGGCTGTTCGGGCTCGAACTGACCAACCGCGATCCGATCTGGGCCGATGACCGTGGCTTCATGCAGAGCGGGCCGCTGGCGGATGTCGGCTACCGTCGCGACCTGACCAACAACCGCTATCTGGGTCCCGGTTGCGGCGCCTATCAGGGCACGTTCGACAACAAGCTGTTCAACAGCGGCGGGCGCTGCCGCACCGACCAGATTTACAACGATTACTGGACGGTGCAGACGCAAAAGGAAAACTACGACGGCTACACCCGTGGTACCTGGCATTTCAGCGACAGTGGGCAGGTCTTCGCCGATTTGATGTACGGCCTCGATCACATCCAGAACAACACACGCGGCCCGAGCTTCACCTCGCCGGATTTCATCAACCAGAACAGCGGCAATCTGGAGCGTTGGTATCGACGCTTCGGCGAAGAGGAAATTGGCGGGCGCACCAGCAACAACAGCAAGTGGCGCGACACCTCCTGGACCGGCACCCTGGGCCTCTCGGACAAGATCGCCGACACCGGGTGGAACTATGAACTGGCGGCCAACCGGTCCGAGTACAAAAGCGTGCGCACCACCCGTTACACGCCGCTGTCGTCGATCCAGGATTTCTACCTCGGCCCGCAGCTGGGCACCCGTGACGGTTACCCGGTGTTCGCGCCGGATGCCTCGCGCCTCGACCGGCCACTGACGCAGCAGGAATGGGAGCAGTTTCGCGGCAACCTGACGCAGAGCAGCAAGTCGGTTTCCACCAGTTACAACGCGTCGGTCAACGGCGAGTTGTTTGACCTGCCCGCCGGTCCGGTGGGATTTGCCGGCGTGCTCGAGGCGGGCAAGCAGGAATATCGCATCGATCCGGATGACAGCCTTAATGACGGCAGTTTCTACGGCGTGACCCCGGCGCAAAGCTCCGGCGGCTCGCGCAAGCGTTACGCGGCCGGCGGCGAGTTCAGCATTCCGGTCACCGACACGGTGCTGGCGACAGCCGCAGGGCGCTGGGACCAATACAAATTCAGTGGCCGCACCGAACAACAGAAAACCTACAACCTCGGCCTGGAATGGCGGCCGGTGAACAGCCTGTTGGTGCGCGGCAGCTACGGCACCAGTTTCCGCGCCCCGGACCTGAACTACATCTATCAGTCCGACAGCAACGGTTACTACCCGGCGCAGATCGACTATTACGGTTGCAGCCAGGGCGTGGAGGGCGCCTGTGATCGCGGGCGGGTCGATTACACCCAGAGCGGCACGGCGGATCTGGAATCCGAACGCGGCAAATCCTGGACCTACGGTTTCGTCTGGTCGCCGTCGCGCAATTTCGATTTCTCCACCGATTTCTGGCGGGTGGAGATCGATGACCTGCTGACCACCGTCGACGAAAACCGTCTGCTGCAGCAAGAGAACGAATGCCGCAATGGCACCCAGGACATCAACTCGGCCAACTGCCAGTCGACCCTGGCGCGCGTCGATCGCAATCCCGGCAACGCCGCCGTCGATCCCAATCAGTTGCAGCGGGTGCGAGTGAACGCGATCAACGCCGCCAGCGAGCGGGTCAGCGGCCTGGACTTCAAGAGCAACATCCGCTGGGGCGCCGGGCAGTACGGCGCGTTCAGTTCGGCGCTGGGCTACACCCTGGTGCTCTCGCACTACTACAAGGAATCGGACGAAGCCCCGACCCAGGACTGGCGCACCTCGCGCACCAACTACGACTGGCGCAGCAAGGTCAACGCCAGCCTGACCTGGGATTACCAGAAAGCTACGGCGACGCTGATGGGGATTCGTTACGGCTCGGTCACCAACGGCGCGGGCGACGGGCGTCTGTCGCCGTGGACGGTGTTCAACGCCAGTGCACGGTACAAGCTCAACGACCGGGCGAGTGTCGGGCTGACCGTGAACAATGTGCTCAATCAGGTCAAGCATGACGACTCGGCGGGATGGCCGTATTACCCGACCGGCAACTACGACCCGTACGGGCGCCAGTGGTGGCTGGATGTGAGTTATCACTTCGGGAGTTGAAGGCGGAATAATGCCCGGTAGCGTCCTACGGAAGTTGCCGGACTTTGGGCGAAAACGGGGATATTTCCGACGACTTTTTAAGGTTGGCCGTCGGAAGCAGGGCCTATAGCATCGGTCGTGACATGAAGTCACTGACCGGCCTGGAGACTCGGGCCCCTGACATTGGATGGATTATGCGAATCCCACATCTCGAGCACGAAAACTCTACTTATTCCCCTCGTGATTCCTGGCGCCACGATCATGCCAGATGCCCTATGGAGGGTGTTCCGATGCCCCAAGCGAAAGCACCCCGGTTTACGGGGCTGAAGAAGGTCGAGGGGAAGCCTGTTGAGGTGTTGCTGAACGGCCGGATATGGGACAGAGACACCATGCACATTGTTGGTTACGCGCGGGAAGGTTTTGATCTGCGGGACGTTGTGAACATGATTTCAACATCCGAGCTCTACCGGGAAAGCGAGCTTGTGCAGCTCATCACCGGAAAGTCGGTCAGAACCGTGCGGCGCTTGCTGAGTAGTGGCGAGCCGACGCGAATGAGCCGACAGCAGAGCATGATCGCTTTTCAGTATGCGCACGCTCTTGAGTCCGCTATCGAGGTGTTCCACGATCAGCCGAGCGCCGAGGAGTGGATGAGCAAGGCGACCAAATGGTTAAACGGTTACAGACCCGTTACATTGATTGAAAGCTCACTGGGGTATCAATCGGTCATTGCTTATCTGCACCGGATTAAATACGGGGTTTATCAATGAACCCGCTGCCTTGGGACGACCGCTGGTATGCGTGGCGTTTGGACCCTGAGGTTTATCGGTGCACATGGGACAGCGGCATCGGTTCAGAACTGCAGGGCGGTCGATGGAACCGGCCCGGCCGCCGTGTCGTTTATGCTTCGATCGATCCATCTACAGCCATTCTGGAGGTGGCCGCTCACGGGAGTTTCAACGCACTTGATAGAAGTCCCTATGTGCTGACGTGCTTTGAGGTGGTCAGCGAGGCGCTTGTGAAAATCGTGCAACCCGAGGAGCTGCCCAACCCCTACTGGATGAGTCCCGCACAGGCCTCGCCCAACCAGCAGGATTTTGCCGACGCGTTGCTCGCCGAGCACCCGTTTGTACTGATTCCATCGGCAGCCACCCGGCACTCGTGGAATTTGCTGGTGAGCTGCGATTTGGCGGAGGGGCAATTCAGGATGGTCTCGCAAGAGCGATTCGGGCTGGATACGCGATTGCTCAAGGACGCAGAACTGGTATGAAAAATCACGCGCCTCTTTTTGCATAACCTCAGCACCCAACGGTCTAAATCGCACCCTATAAATCCCTATCTGCCATCGCACATCCCTGCATAAACCAAAACGCAGGGATGGCTGTTCATGATCCATTTTTCACCCGTTAAATCCCCTTTGAGCCTGGCCTTGCTGCTGGCGATCAACACGTTGCCGGCCATCGCTGCCGACAGCACGGCAAACGAACCGACCACCCAACTGCAACGGGTCGAAGTCACCGGCACCGCGATCCGTCGGGTCGATGCCGAAACCGCCGTACCGGTCACCATCCTGCGGGTCGAGGAGTTGCAGAAGCAGGGCGTGACCACCACTGAAGAGCTGGTCAACCGCATCTCGGCCAACCAGTCTTCGGTGGGCTCCGGGCGCTCGGTGGGGTCGAGCAGTGGCGGGGCGTCTTATGCCGACCTGCGCGGCATTGGCCCGAACAAGACCCTGGTGCTGCTCAACGGTCGGCGTCTGAGCAACAACGCGACCAATGCGATCAATGGCTCTGGCGTCGACCTCAACACTATCCCGTTCGCTGCCATCGACCGGGTGGAAGTGCTGCGCGACGGTGCTTCGGCGCTGTACGGTACCGATGCCATCGGCGGGGTGATCAACTTCATCACCAAGACCAGCCTCACCGAAGGTCAGATCAGCACGAACTACGACACACCGACCCATTCTGGCGGTGGTGAAAGTCGCAATTTCAGCGGCAGTTGGGGTTTTGGCGATTTACAGGACGATCGCTTCAACGTTTTCGGCGTGGTGAGTTACGACAAGCAGAATCGCCTGGCCGCCGACGACCGTGGTTACACCTATAACTACCAGCCGGGGCGCGGACTCGATTACACCTCCGGCACGGCATCGCCCGCCAACTGGAGCCAGGGCAGCAATGCCACCAACCCGCTGGCCGGCTCCGGTTGCAATGCGCCGGGGCTGTTGTCACGCAACGGCATCTGCCGCCAGAGCCTGTGGAACTACCTTGATCTGGTGCCGGAAACCGAGAAGACCTCGGCCTTCGCCAAGGCCACCGGCAAGCTGTCGGACGATCACAACGTCAGCCTCGAATACTTTTGGGCGCGCAACGAAAACCGTACCCAAATCGGGCCCGGCACTTTGATGGGCAATCAGGTCAACCCTGGCACGGCGTTCTATCCGGGGAACGGCATTACGCCCGGACCGAGCGGTTTTGCCCTCGACCCGACGCAGCCGGTGGACGTGAACTGGCGTGAAACCGCCGTCGGTGCCCGTCAGCATGAGGACGACAACACCGGTCAGCGCCTGCTGTTGAGCTTCGACGGCACCCTGGTCGGGTGGGATTACAACCTCGGCGCGTCGTACAACCAGAACAAGGTGGTCAACACGATTCGCAGCGGTTATGTGAACGACCGCGCCGTCAGCCAGGGCATCGCCAACGGTGTGATCAACCCGTTCGGCCCGCAGACCGCCGCCGGTTCGGCACTACTGGCAGCCAACGAGGTAGAAGGCGATTACGCGACCGCAGTGGGCCGGGTCAAGGCGATTGACGGGCGTGTCAGCCGCGAGATCGGCGACTGGTTCGGTGCAGGGCCTTCGGCACTGGCGCTGGGCGGCGAGTATCGCAAGGAAGATTTTCATCAGGATTTCGCTGCGTTTGCCGGCGACGTGCAGAGCCTGGGTGTTGATCCCAACGGCAGCGTACAAGGGGATCGCAGCGTCTCGGCGCAGTACGCCGAGGTCAACGTGCCGGTGCTCGACAGCCTGGAACTGTCCGCCGCCGTGCGCCACGACAAGTACAGCGACTTCGGCAGCACCACTAACCCGAAATACTCGTTCCGCTTCCAGCCGTTCAAGGAACTGGTGGTGCGCGGCGCCTACAGCGAAGGTTTCCGTGCGCCATCGCTGTACGAGTTGTACAACCCGACGTTTACCTCCTTCACCAACGCCAACTACAACGACCCGCGCCTGTGCGCTGGAGGCAACCCGAGCAACGGCGGCATTGCCAACCGCGACTGCGCCCAGCAGTTCAATCGCACCTCCGGCGGCAACACCGACCTGAGCCCGGAGACCGCGCGCAACGTCACCCTCGGTTTCGTTTACCAGCCGTTCGATCGCCTGACCACCGGCCTGGATTTCTGGTGGATCGACATCGCCAACCAGATCGCTGAGTTCCCCGAATCGGCGGTGTTCGAGAATCCGGAGCTGTACCCGGAGCGCCTGATCCGCAAGCCCGACGGTTCCATCGACCACATCGTCACCGGGCTGGCCAACCTCGGCAAGATCAAGACCAACGGCGTCGACGTGAGTTTCGACTATCGCCTGCCGAGCACGCCGTACGGTGATTTCGGCATCGGTCTGCAAGGCACTTACGTGACCCGTTATGACTATCAGCAGCAGCTCAAGGGTGACTACATCGACAAGCTCGGCGATTTTCGCGGCGGCGACTTTGCCTCGGCCGGCGCCGTGGCCCGTTGGCGTCACAGCCTGACCGGCAGCTGGAACTACGGCCCGCTCGGCGCAAGCCTGACCAACCGCTACACCAGTGGTTACCACGACTCGGATCGCGAGACTCACGATTACGTCGGTTCGTACAACGTCTGGGACGTGGCCGGCACCTACACATGGCGCAAGACCCTGGCGGTGACCCTCGGGGTGAAAAACCTGTTCGACCGCGAGCCGCCGTTCAGCAACCAGACCTACACGTTCCAGAGCGGCTACGACCCGAAATACGGCGACCCGTTTGGCCGCACGCTGTACACGCGGGTCAATTACAAGTTCTGAGAAAGATCGGTCGGGGCAGGTTTTAGTAACACATCGTTCTAAACCCCGCCCTATAAAAAGGCCCGGCCTGTTGCACATCACAGTCAGGCAGGCACGTGGTGAAAGGATCTGCCCATGTTTTCCAGAGTCATTCTGTTCAGTGTCGGTCTGTTGCTGAGCCCGGCGCTGTTCGCAGCGCCCCAACACGCCCTCACGGTCTACGGCGAAGCCCCGAAATACGCCCCGGACTTCCAGCACCTGGCCTACGCCAATCCCGCTGCGCCCAAGGGTGGAACCTTGCGCCGCTCTTCGCTGGAGAGCGGCCCGTTCGATCACCTGATTCCCTACATCGACAAAGGCACCGGCGTTGCCGACATCGACGGCTGGCTCTATGCGCCGCTGGCCTATCGCAGCAAGGACGAGCCCTACAGCGTCTACGGCCTGGTGGCCCAACGCATGGAGTTGGACGTGGACCGCCGCTGGCTGCGCTTTTACTTGAACCCCAAGGCGCGGTTCGAGGACGGCACGCCGATCTCCGCTGAAGACGTGCGCTACACCTTCGAACTGTTCACTACCCAGGGCAGCCTTAAGTATCGCCAGCAGTTTCGTGATGTCGCCGAGGTGCAGGTCGAGTCGCCGACCCAGGTGCGTTTCGTGTTCAAGAACAACGAGAGCCGCACATTGCCGCTGGATCTGGCGACGTTGCCGGTGCTGCCCGAGCATTGGTGGCGCACACGCAATTTCGCCGATGGCGCAGGCTTCGAGATTCCGCCGGGCAGCGGGCCGTACAAGGTCAGCGCGGTGGATGCCGGACGCAGCGTGAAATTCCAGCGGATCAAGGACTGGTGGGCCAGGGATCTGCCGATCACTCGCGGGCTCTATAACTTCGATCAGTTGAGCGTGGAGTTCTTTGCCGACACCGACGTGTCGCGACAAGTGCTCAAGGCCGGCGGCTTCGATTACAACCGCGAGTTCTCCGCCACCAGTTACACCATCGGTTACGCCGGCGCGGCGCTGGAGCAGGGCAAGTTGCTGCGCGAACACCTCGCACCCGGCGCTGCGCAAGGGTCTCAAGGGTTTGTGTTCAATCTGCAGAAACCGATGTTTCAGGATCGTCGGGTGCGGCAGGCGATCGCCATGCTTTGGGATTTCGAATGGAGCAACCGGCAGATGATGCGCAGCATGTACCTGCGCCAGCGCAGCTTCTTTTCCCACAGCGCGTTGTCGGCCACCGAACTGCCGGATGCCGAGGAACTGAAAATCCTTGATCCGTGGCGCGGCAAGATTCCCGATGAAGTCTTCAGCCAGGTATTCGAGGCGCCGCGCACCGACGGCAGCGGCAATATTCGTGCGCAACAGTTGCAGGCGCTGAAATTGCTGGAGTCCGCCGGCTGGAAACCCCGTGGCGATCAATTGGTGAATGCCGCCGGTGAGCCGTTGCAATTCACTTTTCTCAACGGCCAGAAGGGCTTCGAGCGCCTGCTGCTGCCGTTCAAGCGCAACCTGGCGCAGATCGGCATCGGCTTCGATATCCGCCAGGTCGACACCGCGCAATACACCAACCGCGTGCGCAGCCGCGACTACGACATGATCGTCGTCGGTTACCCGGTGAGTCAGGCGCCGGGGCGCGAGCTGTTCAACTACTTCGGCTCCGAGGGTGCCGACGATCCTGGCTCGAACAACTACATGGTGCTGCGCGATCCGGCGGTGGATGCGCTGCTAGAAGGTGTGGTGCAGGCCGACAATCGCGAGAGCCTTCTGCGCCACGCCCATGCTCTGGATCGGGTGTTGCAGTGGGGCTACTACTGGATTCCCAACTATTACCCGCCGGGGATTTCCACGGTGTGGTGGAACCGCTTCGGTCGCCCGGCTATTGCGCCGTTGTACGACGCCGGACTCGACACCTGGTGGGAAATCAGCCCGACCGCGCTGACCTCGACGCAGATGCAGCAACAGCACAAGGAGTACGCCCATGTGGGGTTATAGCCTGCGGCGTCTGCTGCTGATCGTGCCGACCTTGCTGGCGATTCTGCTGGTGAACTTCGTGATTGTGCAGGCCGCGCCCGGTGGCCCGGTCGAGCAGGCCATCGCCCGATTGCAGGGGATCGGTGTCGGTGCGGCGGTGGGTGCCAGTCATGTCGAGAACATTGGCGGCGAGTCCCGCGCGACTCGGGGGCTGGATCCGAAACTGGTGGCCGAGATCGAGCGGCAGTATGGCTTCGACAAAAGCGCTGGCGAGCGCTTGTGGCTGATGCTCAAGAGCTACGCGCAACTGGACTTCGGCAAGAGCTTCTTCCGTGGCGCGACGGTGACCGAACTGATCTGGCAGAAGCTGCCGGTGACCCTGTCGCTGGGTTTGTGGGCGACGCTGATCACCTATCTGGTGTCGATCCCGCTGGGGATTCGCAAGGCGGTGCACAACGGTTCGGCGTTCGATGTCTGGAGCAGCGCGGCGATCATCATCGGCTACGCCATGCCGGGGTTTCTGTTTGCGCTGCTGCTGATCGTGGTGTTCGCCGGCGGGACGGCGCTGGACTGGTTTCCGGTGCGCGGGCTGGTCTCGGACAACTTTGCCGAGCTGTCGCTGTGGGGCAAGGTTGCCGATTACTTCTGGCATCTGGTGTTGCCGGTCAGTGCGCTGGTGATCGGCGGTTTCGCGACGCTGACGATCCTGACCAAGAACAGCTTTCTCAATGAAATCTCACGGCTGTACGTGGTCACGGCTCGGGCCAAGGGCCTGAGCGAGCGACAGGTGTTGTACGGGCATGTGTTTCGCAACGCGATGCTGCTGGTGGTGGCCGGATTGCCTCAGGCATTGGTCACGGTGTTCTTCGGCGGTTCGTTGCTGATCGAAGTGATCTTCTCCCTCGACGGTCTCGGCCGCCTGAGCTACGAGGCGGCGGTGTCACGGGATTACCCGGTGGTGTTCGGTTCGCTGTTCATCTTCACCCTGTTCGGGCTCTTGATAAAACTGCTGGGCGACCTGTGCTACACGCTGGTCGATCCGCGCATCGACTTCACCGCGAGGACTGCCTGATGCCGACGCTTTCTCCCATCGGACAGCGCCGCTGGGCGCGGTTCAAGGCCCATCGGCGCGGCTGGTGGTCGTTGTGGCTGTTTCTCGCGCTGTTCGGCCTGAGCCTGGGCGGCGAACTGGTCGCCAACGACAAACCGTTGCTGGTGACGTATCAGGGCGAGTGGCTTTTCCCGGCGTTCAAGCGCTACACCGAGCAGGATTTCGGCGGTGAGCTGCCGTTCCAGCCTGACTACCGCAGCGCCCAGGTGCGTGAACTGATCGAGGGGCAGGGCGGACGGATGTGGTTTGCGCCGATCCCGTTCGGCTTCGACACGGCCAACTACGACCTCACCGAACCGGCCCCGAGTCCGCCCACTACTGAAAACTGGCTGGGCACCGACGATCAGGCGCGGGATGTGCTGGCGCGGGTGATATTCGGCACGCGGGTCTCGCTGTTGTTCGCGCTGGCGTTGACGGCGGTGAGCGCGTTGATCGGTATCGCCGCCGGTGCCTTGCAGGGTTATTACGGCGGCTGGGTCGACTTGCTCGGGCAGCGTCTGTTGGAAGTGTGGTCGGGCCTGCCGGTGCTTTATCTGCTGATCATTCTGTCGGGCTTCGTCGAGCCGAATTTCTGGTGGTTGCTGGGGATCATGGCGCTGTTTTCCTGGCTGAGTCTGGTGGACGTGGTGCGCGCCGAGTTCCTGCGCAGCCGGGGGCTCGAGTACGTGAAAGCGGCGCGGGCGCTGGGTGTCGGCGATGCGCAAGTGATCGTGCGGCACATTCTGCCCAACGCCATGAGTGCGACCTTGACGTACCTGCCGTTCATTCTGACCGGGGCGATCGCCACGTTGTCGGCGCTGGATTTTCTCGGCTTCGGCATGCCCGCCGGCAGTGCTTCGCTGGGTGAGCTGATCGGTCAGGGCAAGAACAATCTGCAAGCACCGTGGTTGGGCCTGACGGCGTTCTTCGCCCTGGCGCTGATTCTTTCTTTACTCGTTTTCATCGGCGAAGCCTGCCGTGATGCCTTCGACCCCAGGACTTGATATGCGTGAACATCTGATCGAAATACGCGACCTGCGGGTGGCCTTCAAAGGGCAGGAAGTGGTGCACGGCATCGACCTCGACATTTGTCCGGGGGAATGCCTGGCCCTGGTCGGCGAGTCCGGCTCCGGCAAGTCGGTAACGGCCCACAGCATTCTGCAACTGCTGGACCCGAACATCACGCAGATCGACGGCAGCATCCGCTATGGCGGCGAAGAGCTGCTGGGTGTGCACGAGCGCTATCTGCGGCAACTGCGCGGCAACCGCATCGCAATGATTTTTCAGGAGCCAATGAGTTCGCTCAACCCGTTGCACAGCATTGAGCGCCAACTCGGCGAAAGCCTGGCGCTGCACAAAGGCCTGGCGGGCACTGCGGCGCGCAAACGGATTCTGGAGCTGTTGGAACTGGTGGGCATTCAACGTCCGCGCGAGCGGCTCAAGGCGTATCCGCATCAGCTCTCCGGCGGGCAGCGGCAGCGGGTGATGATCGCCATGGCGCTGGCGTGCGAACCGCAATTGCTGATTGCCGATGAGCCGACCACGGCCCTCGACGTCACGGTCCAGCGCAGGATTCTGTTGCTGCTCAAGGAACTGCAACAACGTCTGGGCATGGCGCTGCTGATCATCAGCCATGACTTGAATCTGGTGCGCACCATCGCCCAGCGGGTGGCGGTGATGCGCGCGGGCGAAATCGTCGAACAGGCTACTTGCGAGCAATTGTTCCGCGCGCCGCAGCATCCCTACAGCATCGAATTGCTCAACGCCGAACCCGGCGGCGCGGCGCTTTGCCGTGATGCAGCGGAAGATCTGCTCGAGGTTCGTGATCTGAATGTGCGTTTTCCGCTGGGTGGCGGATGGCTGCGGGCCAAGACGTATCTGCACGCGGTCAACGGCATCGATTTGAAACTGCAGCGGGGCAAGACCTTGGGCATTGTTGGTGAATCCGGATCGGGCAAGTCCACTTTAGGTCAGGCGATCCTGCGTCTGATCGACGCCGACGGCAACATCCGCTTCAAGGGCGAGGCGCTCGAACAACTGAGCGGCAAGCAATTGCGTCCGCTGCGCAAACGCCTGCAAGTGGTGTTTCAGGACCCGTTCGGGAGCCTGAGTCCGCGCTTGTGTGTGGAGCAGATCATTGCCGAAGGTCTGCAGGTGCACAGCGACTTGAATGCGCAGGCGCGCGAGCAGGCTGTGATCGATGTACTGAAGGAAGTCGGGCTCGATCCGGCGACGCGTCATCGCTATCCCCACGAGTTTTCCGGCGGGCAACGGCAACGTATCGCCATCGCTCGGGCGCTGGTGCTCAAGCCGGATCTGATCCTGCTCGATGAGCCGACGTCGGCGCTGGATCGCACGGTGCAGAAACAGATCGTCGCGTTGTTGCGCCGATTGCAGGAGGAGCACGGTCTGACTTATCTGTTCATCAGTCATGACCTGGCGGTGGTGCGGGCGCTGGCCCACGATCTGATCGTGATGAAGGATGGCGAGGTGGTGGAACGCGGCGAAACGGCCGGGTTGTTTCATTCGGCCCGACACCCGTATACGCGGGAACTGCTGGCTGCATCGTTTGTGACACCGGTCACGGCAGAGACGGGCAGGCAGGAGGCCAGCCTTTCACCCACAGGGCAGATCCGGTAAATTTCGCGGCCTCCGCTCATACAAGGATGTAGATGATGGCAAAACCTGCCGCGCGCCTCAGCGATCTCAATGCCTGCCCGATCACTGGACACGGTACCAACCCCAGCACCAGCGGTTCACCCAATGTGAACATCAATGGCATGCCTGTGCTGCGAGTCGGTGATACCACCGCCTGCGGTGATTCCGTCACCGAGGGCATCGGCAACATCCTGATCAACGGCAAGCCAATCGCCTTCCTCGGCAGCGCCACAGCCCATGGCGGAATGATCATTACCGGCTCCGGCGACGTTTTTGTCGGCACGCAGGTCGGTTCCGCGCCTTTCAGCCCGATTGTCACCGTGCCAAAACACAGTGAACGCTTCCAGCTGGTGGACGAAACCACCGGCGAAGCAATTCCCGACATGCTCTATTGCATCGAAACCGGCGATGGACAGCGCATGGTCGGCCATACCGACAACCATGGCAATGCCGAGAGGGTATTTACAGCCGATCCGACATCCATTGTTGTTCAGTGGGGCAAGGAAGCGGCCCTCCATCTGGATGCCCTGGGCATCGACTATTAAGGAGGGCGACGCGTGGCTGCACCAAAGAAGAAACAGGCCAAGACCACTGATCAGCATGCGACGACTCAGGTCACGGGCACGCTGGCACAGGATTATGTGACCGTGGTGGGGGCTTCCTACATGTCGACGATAGAAAACTGGCGCGGGCAGAAGGGCAATAAAATGCGCTTCATCAATCAAGGCATCCGACAACTGACGAAGTACCCCGAAGGCACGCCAAGTTTTTCGAAACAACGCGTCTTTCTGATTTTCAAGGATGACTATCCGCAAAACCTGCTGGCGGCCTTGAAACTGGTAGTCGAGCGCGATCATGGCGCGCAATACCGGGAACTGGATTCAATATCCGGCCTGGTGGATTTCATCTTTACCCGGCAACGTCGCGGCAGAGAAATCAAACAGCTCGATTTTTTCTCCCATGGCGTAGTGGGTGCAATCGAGCTGGGATACGAGCTGGATAAGCGTGAAAGTTACCGATTACGTGATGCCCAGGCGAAAATGTTCAAGCCGGAAGCGTTTGCATACGGTGCAAAGATTCACTCTTATGCCTGTCGCACCGGGCTGGGCATCAACGCCGAGCGTTGGGTGCTCGAGGGCGAAGACCCTCATTATGAACTCAGCCTCGCGCAAATCATGGCTAATGCAACCCGGACAACCGTCATGGCGTTTCCGCGTCGCAGCAATTACGACACGACTTATGGCACCAACGCGGAGCGGCAATCGGTGCCCGGCACGCGTCAGCGGATGGCCTCCGACAGGGAGGCGATGGAAAGCTACACCCGCAAGAATATCGAGTATCAACGAAAGCTTGCAGAACACCGTAAGACAGCGAAGAACCCGACGGCTGAGCTTCCAGATGAAAAGGCCCCGCAAAAACCCCTTTCAACGGTTACTGATGAGGAGCGCAAGTTGGTAGCACATGAGGACAGCCGCAGTTTTCACGAGAAAACCGTGGGTTACCCGCTGGATGCGTTGGGTGCACATCGTGATGTCCGTTCCGGGGATACCCCCACCGGGGTGCCGGCCCACCTTCTTGAATACAGACCCGCTTGAGCATGCTGCGTCTATCGAGAAAGAACTGCCTTCTGCTCATCTTGCTGGCAGTGTTCATCACTACGGTATTTTTTTATTACAGCAAGGAAGATCAAATGTCCGCCAGGGTAATGATGTATTACGGCGACTGGAGCCCTGAAGAAACGCGCTTTGACGCGACACGATGGTTCAGCTCGGGAATGTATCGACCGCGTTTTATGGGTACGCCTTCCGCACAGAGTCCTGTCACCATGCTGCGCAACAGTCCTGATCCGTTGAGGGGCATTTCGAATGACGAGTTTCTGACCAAAGTGCTGGTTGCGATGGAAGAGCGTTATCCGAAGGTGGATACAGAGGGGCTGGTTCTCGATACACCGGATCTTCGTCGCCAGATTCGATATGCCTACAGTGCGTTCTCCCAACCGGACAGACCGGTGGATTCCTATTGGTTGTTTGTGACTCTTGGGGGCGACACGTTTGTCATCACGATTGACTGGGATGTCACCGACAAAAAAATGCTGACTGGGTCGATGGCTGAGCATCTGGCTGAAGGAAGTGAAGCGGCCACTGCGTTTCGAGATATTCAGCGAGAGCTGGAAAGAGCGCCGGGTTCAACACGTTGATGGTTGGAGATCATCGGCCTCTGAAAGCACGAATCCCGCCAGAGGCGGGATTCGCGAATTGCGTCCGGACGTTTACGCCGGGAACAGCTCGGACAGTTTCATCGACAGCATCATGTCGCCTTCAACGCGCAGCTTGCCGCCCATGAAAGCCTGCATGCCGTCGGTTTCGCCGCTGACGATACCTTTGAGGGTTTCGCTGTCCAGCACCAGCGTGCAGTTGGCGTCCGGGTTTTCGCCTTCCTGGATGTCGCAGGTGCCGTCTTTGACGATCAGGGCGTATTGCTTGTCTTCGTCAGTGATGTTGAAACCGAAGACCAGATCCAGACCGGCAGCGGCGGCTGGGTTGAACTTGGCTTGCATTGCTTTTACGGCATCAGCTACGGAGGTCATGGTTCGATCCTTTTTGGTTGATTGCAGCAGGGTCACAGTAATCCGGACTCAGCGAAACGTGATGAGTTCCGGGGCCTTCAGCAGTTGCAGGTGTGCATGACTGTTGAAGGAAGCCAGAGCCACCTCGCGACCGCGGAACTTCAGCTGGTTGAGCGAGGTGTTGACGATTTGCCAGTTCAGTTCAAAGGCCTGCCGGGCAGGCATTTGAGTGATGAGGTGGAGCAGGGCGGTGATCGTGCCACCGGAAGTGAACACCG
Organism: Pseudomonas sp. B34(2017); assembly: GCF_002112915.1. NCBI lineage: Bacteria > Pseudomonadati > Pseudomonadota > Gammaproteobacteria > Pseudomonadales > Pseudomonadaceae > Pseudomonas > Pseudomonas sp. B34(2017). The sequence goes on from NZ_NEJA01000011.1 coordinate 93,469, forward strand.
CGATTTTCTGGGTGTTGTCGGCTTGTTCGAGTATTCGGTGCAGACCGGCCTGGACCCGCTCGACGAAACCCAGCCAGCTTTCCAGGCCAGGTGTGTCGTAGGTGCCGGCGAGCCAGCGTTCGATGATCAAGGCGAAGATGCGCTGGAACTCGCCACGGTTTTGTGCGGCGTTGCGCAGAATCTCCAGCGCTTCGGGCTCTTGCGGCAGCATGGCCGGGAGCAGGGCGCGGATCACGGCGTCGGCGTCGAATTCGTTGAACGCCGAATCGATTTCCAGAGCCGGTACCGGCAGGCCGACGGCGGCGAACTGTTCCAGCGCGCTGTTGGCCGTGTGTTGCTGGCGGCGCAGGTCGCCCGACAGGCAGCGGTCGAAGCTGATTCCGAGTTCGGCGAGGTGACGGCCGAGGATTTCTGCCTGGCGTACACCGGTCGGCGACAGGACGTCATAGTCGTCTGCACCGAAGGAGGCCTGGCCATGTCGAATCAAGTAGATGCTGCCCACGTCCGCGTCATCCCGGTACGTTGAAGGTTGTGGCGAGGTTATGGGGATGACGGTGAGCTGTCAATGAAAAAACATACGCTTGTTTGAAATGCCCGTTCCAGCCTTGTTGCCAGAGGTTTCACGGCTGGCCGACCGGCCGGTGCATGGGTATGCTGGAGCCAATTCCCGCGTGTGTTTTATGACCGCGCATCGTTTGAAGGAGTCACTGTGGAGTTTTTCACTGAATACGCCAGTTTCCTGGCCAAGACCGTGACGCTGGTCATCGCCATTCTGGTGGTGCTGGCCAGTTTTGCTGCGTTGCGCAGCAAGGGCCGGCGCAAATCTGCGGGCCAGTTGCAGGTCAGCAAGCTCAACGATTTCTATAAAGGCCTGCGTGAGCGTCTGGAGCAGACCCTGCTCGACAAGGATCAGCTCAAGGCCTTGCGCAAGGGCCAGGCCAAGTCCGAGAAGAAACAGAAGAAGAAACCCGAGGCCAAACCTCGGGTGTTCGTGCTGGACTTCGATGGCGACATCAAGGCCTCGGCCACCGAAAGCCTGCGCCACGAAATCACCGCGCTGCTGACCCTGGCCACGCCGAAGGACGAAGTGGTCCTGCGTCTGGAAAGCGGCGGCGGCATGGTGCACAGCTACGGTCTGGCTTCGTCGCAACTGGCGCGCGTCCGTGAAGCCGGCGTGCCGTTGACTGTGTGCATCGACAAGGTCGCAGCCAGCGGCGGCTACATGATGGCGTGCATCGGTGAGAAGATCATCAGCGCGCCATTCGCCATTCTTGGCTCCATCGGTGTGGTGGCGCAGTTGCCCAACGTCAATCGCCTGCTGAAAAAGCACGATATCGATTTTGAAGTGCTGACTGCCGGCGAATACAAACGCACCCTGACCGTGTTCGGTGAAAACACCGAGAAGGGCCGGGAGAAATTCCAGGAAGACCTGGACATCACCCATCAGCTGTTCAAGAACTTCGTTGCCCGTTATCGCCCACAGCTGGCGATCGACGAGGTCGCCACCGGTGAAGTCTGGCTCGGCATCGCGGCACTGGACAAGCAACTGGTCGACGAACTCAAGACCAGCGACGAATACCTGGCCGAGCGCGCCAAACAGTCCGAGGTCTATCACCTGCACTACGCCGAACGCAAAAGCCTGCAGGAGCGGATCGGCATGGCGGCCAGCGGCTCGGTGGATCGCGTGTTGCTGAGCTGGTGGAGTCGTCTGACCCAGCAGCGTTTCTGGTAATGCTCCGTGGGGGCGTCGGCGGCAAATGCCAACTGCCCCCTCTGCATTTTTATTGAAACGATGTGCTTTACATACATAGTTTAAAGTCTAAAGTTACTGCTGTTTCATAGTTCGTATCCATCAACTATTTATGCTTTTTTTTAATTGGCCCCGGCTCTAGGCTGATTATTCAAAATTGTTTGATGGATGTTTTACATGGAAGTTGGGCGAGACGAAAAAATAACTTTAGAAATGACACCGGCTGAACAGGGTGTGCATTTTGATCTGTTGAAAAAACATACCCCTGCCTGGATGCTTGAGTCATCAGCCGAAGTTCGGAATGACTTATATGCAAGCCTGAAGTCCAGCTATGGGTCGAGGAACGCTGCGGTCAGCGCGTTGCGAGCATTCAAGTCGCCGGAGCAATTCTGCAAACCTTTACTGGCCAAGGCCATGTCCGACAGGTTGGCCGAACCTTTTCAGGTGGAGGGGGTGGTATTTCAACATGTGCGCTCCACTTCCAGCCTGCTTGGGCTGCGACGAAAACTTGTGCTGCCGATTGAACGGGATCTATTGACCGCTGCATGTGAAAACTTTGAAGTCAGCGAGACACTGCCCCAGAATTATCATGAACAATCACATCTCTATATTCCGGAAAAGATAACGGGGCATGTCAGTCGGACACTTTCAATTGAGCCTCATGAGTTTGCCAAGCTTTGTCGAGATCTGGATCTGGGAAAGCAATATCAAGCCCATGTGGCTGATTTGTTCGGTGACAAGAATAAAACTGGCAGCCTGCTTGATAAAGGTCTGGTCTATGCCAAAGATCGATTCGCGGTCGAACGGCATCTTGCCTGCCTGCAAAAACATATCAGTGCCGATGTATACCGTATGCTTCATACCGTGGGGAACGAAGAGTCATCGAACCAACCGGATCAGAATGTCCTCGCGTACAAGACTCTGAAAATACTGGGCGTACAACTGCATGGTCCGATATCCATAGCGCCCGTCAGCGAAAACGACGACCGATGTGTGATTTACCTGCCGGGTGATTCGCTGCACCCTTTGAAAGAGTATCTGTCGTTTAACCGATTTGAGGTAGATCTAAGTCGTCGCCTGAGAACAACCGAATTTCTCGGTTTTTTCATGGGGTTCATCAAGCTCAAGGATCGCCCCGAGTTTCTCGCTGCTCTGGATAAGCGCTTGTTGTCGGTGACACCTCCGATCCTGCCCAAGGACTCTATCTATCTCCCGCTCGAAGAGCTTGATCTGGGTAAAGAGCATAAGAATGATCTGTTTCGGGCAATGTTCCAGATGCAGGCCGAACGCATCCGCGCAGATGCACGATTGCTGGTGATCCCGACGGATGACGAGGACGAAAAGACCCGGTTGGCCAGGCTCGATACCTACAAAACCATTGCGTTCAATACGGCACTGTTCTTCGCCTCATTTGTGCCTGTTGTTGGTGAAGTCATGTTTGCCGTGGCCGGTATCCAGTTGCTTGACAATATTTACGAAGGTATTTCCAGCTGGGCAGCGGGGGACCAGGAGCGGGCCACGGATTATCTCTTTGATACCATCGAGAACCTGATTGTAATGTCTGCTGCGACCGCAGGCGTAAAGGTAGCGATCGGTACCTACAAGGTGGTCAGGGCCTCCCCCTTCATCCAGCGACTGCGTTCAGTGCCTATCTCGTCGGGTGTGCTGCGGTTGTGGAATGTCGATCTGGCGGCCTACAGGCGACACCGGGCGATGCCTCGCGGGATCGAAATGGACGAACAGGGGCTCGTCCGAGAGCACAGCAACCTTTTTTTGCGCATTGACTCCGACAATTATGTCGTACGGCCGAGGCCTGAGTCCGATGTTTGGGAGGTGGCCCATCCTGACGTGGCGGACCGTTACTCCCCCGTACTGGAAACCAACCGCGCCGGCGCCTGGCGACACGACTCCGAACTTCCCCAGGACTGGAACCGCCTGAGACTGTTCCGTCGTCTGGGGTATCGCCAGGAACACCTTACCGATGCGCAGGCTTTACAAGTCCTGGCGACCATCGATATCGGCGAACAGCCGTTGCGGCAACTGTTCATTGATCGAAGCAAGCCGATGGCCGTGCTCGTCGACAGCGTCAGGCGATTTCGCGCCGATGCGGCTGTCGAGCAATTCATGAAACAGTTGAATAACCCTTTATCCGCTTCTGCTGCCAATCCGGACTTGCAACTTTTCCTCCTTACGTCCGCCCCTGGGTGGCCAAAAAACCTCGCGGTGAGTGTGGTCAGTGTCGTCGGAAAGGAAATCGAACGCTATGGTCCGGCAAAGGCGCTACAGCGGTTGAAGATCGGCGAAGAACGGCTTCACAAGGGTGATTACTATCCGGTGTTGCTGGCCGGTCTCGACAGCCCTCAACGATTGCGCTTGCTAGGCTCGGCGCCCGCTGACCAGGCCGGACAGATCGAACAGCTGAGGGTCGTGATCGCCGGCAAGGCGAACAAATCACGCCTGGGACTGTTCCATCGGGTCGATCTCCAGACCGACGTTCTTCGCGAATCCCTGGCCGAGCCGGTACGTGAGGCATTTGCCGGTCTGCCAGCGAGCGTTGCCGATGAACTGGTGGCCAACGCTGATTCGGGAGAACTGGAAGAGCTCGAGTCCGGTAGCGTGCCTTTGCGTCTGGCCGAAGAAGCGCGGCGCTATGAGCAAGTCGTTCGGTTGAATCGCGCCTACGAAGGACTTTATCTGGACGCCGCCTGTGGGCTGTCCAGCGATCTGCTGGTGCTGGATAGCCTGGCCAGTCTGCCGGGGTGGCCTGCCGACGTGTTCATCGAGATTGTGGAGTGGGCGGTGCATTCGGACGAGCGCGCGAGTATCGGCAGTACGACTGCGCGCCACAAGGTTTTTATCGAAGCCTACACGGATCGATTTCAAGCACTCGATGCGGACGAAAAAGTGCTTACAACTCACGACGGTCGCACTCGCGAGAGTTTCTTTCATGCGCTGTGGGACGGCCTGCCGGAGCACGCACGAAAATCCCTGAAGGTTGACGTCGACAAAGGAGAGGAGGTCTTGCGTCGAAAAATCACTGCGATGGCTCATCAACGACGCGAGGTTTTCGCCCGCCTGCTGGAAAAGGAAGCGTTGCGTGAAGGTTATCGCTCGCCCATGGTCCTGGCTGATCGCCTGGTGGAACGATCGACCTGGCTGGCCGAGCCACCTGCAGACCCGGCATCCAGGCGATCATCTGTACTGATACAACGTGCCCGGGAGTTGTTCCCCTCGCATTCGGCTGCGCAAATCGATCATTTCGTGAAGACACTGGACAGCGACGATGTACTGGCAGTCCGGACGCTCGAGGGGTTGAGGCAACAATACGAGTCAATGCGTAATACGCTGGAGCAATGGGTTCATCGCGACACCCGATATCAGGTGGGCGACGGCCCGAGGCGCAAAGTTCCTCCGCGCAGCAAGGCAAGGGCCGCCCAGGCGATTCTGCAGGCCTGGCGCAGGGAATCCGCTACCGTAACGCAAGCCTCCCGGACGTTCTACAGACTGGTGTTTGATCCGCAACCGCTTGGCGACCTGCCTGTCATCGTCGCCGACTTCCGACATGTCAATGCACTGGTAATGGACAATGTGGGCGCCAGTGCCGGTTTGAATGCTTTTTTGCATAACTTCCCCAATCTGAACGACTTGAGCCTGACCGGAAACGGGCTGACTCGGGTTCCCCTGGCGCTTGAGAGCATGTCACGGCTGACCCATCTGAATCTGAGCAACAATCAGATTCATCTGACCGCTGAAGCACAGGCTTCGCTAGCCGCAATGACACATCTGCAATCGTTGAACCTGAGTTTCAATCCTGATCTCGGCCGCTTGCCGGCCGTGACCTCCTGGAGTCGCTTGCGTCACCTGTCATTGCGTGCCAGTGGCATCAGTCAGTGGCCATTGGGCGTATACGGTCTGGCTGAACTGCAAACCCTGGATCTGCGTGACAACATGATCGCGACACTGCCCGACTCAGTGTTCACGGCTCGTCTGGAGCTGAACCGAGGTACTAATGTCGACGGCAATCCGCTTTCGCCTGCCACCCTGAGAGCAATCGCAACCTACCAGCGGGATCGTGGCATCAGTCTGGGCGTGATTACTGCCGACTACATCCAGCGAGTGCCGGAGGCGCTGCGTACGGATGCACTGGGTGCTCACTGGGTCTCGGGCGTGGCAGGCGATCTGGTCGTCCAGATGCAGCGGACCTGGGCGGCATTGATCACCAACCCGCGGTCCAGGGATTTCTTTCTGGTGCTCGAGCAAATGCGTTACACCGCCGACTACACCCGCCAACATACACAGTTGGCCCAGCGAGTCTGGAACGTGTTGCAGGCCGCTTCAGAAAGCGATGAACTGCGTAACGCGCTGTTTCGAATGGCCTGGGTCGGTCGAGTCAGTGCTGCAGATGCCTCGGCTCTGTTCAGTGATATCGAAGTCAGGGTGTTGTGTTACCGGGCAATGGAGGCTGCGCGCTCCGGTGCGCAGTCTCTTGAAGGGGAGCTGATCCGGTTGCTGCGGGGCCTGTTCCGTTTGCAGGAAGTGGAAAAGCAGGCGTTGATCGAGATAAGCAGCCGTACGCAGGATGGCACGCTCAGTCGTCAGCAGGCGCTGGAGCTGAACCTCGGCTACCGGGTCGGGCTTGCCCAGCGACTGGATCTGCCTGCCCAGCCACGGGACATCAATGTCCGACTCGATGTCGAGATCACCGAAGAGCAACTGGACCGGGCCTACACCGAGGTCGTCAAGGCAGAAAACTCACCCGCACTGCTGGCGTCGATCAAGACACAGCCTTTCTGGTCGCAGTACTTGCATACGATATATCGGGAACAGTTTCTGACCCTGCTGAATGACAGTGCTGACGCGTTCGCGCGACTGGAGGTGCAGGCAGAGCTGCCACGGCCGGTTGCGACTCAAAGAATGATGGCGATCTTCGAAAACTATCGAAACCAAATGGCGAGACTGACCCGACAGTTGACCGAACAGGCCCTGGCCCGGCATCCAGGACTGAGCAGTGTGCAAGCACAGGGTTCTGCGCGCCTGTGAGCTGAAACAGTGGGGGGAAACGGTGCGATCCTGAGCCCGGTAGCCGGGCTCAGGCGCATGTTCAGCGGCGACGGAACAGCGGCAGCGGTTCGTCAGTGGCGGCCTGATAGGTCACCGAGAAGTCCTTGAGGCTTTCAAGGGCATCGTACGGGTCTTTGTCCGCGCGCAGGGCGAAGGCATCGAAACCGCAACGGCGCATGTAGAACAGCTGGTCGCGCAGTACGTCGCCAATCGCCCGCAGTTCACCTTTGAAACCGTAGCGGTCACGCAGCAGGCGGGCGTTGGAGTAATTGCGGCCATCGGTGAACGCCGGGAAGTTCAGGGCAATCACCTGGAACTCATTGACGTCGTCACCGATTTCTTCGGCTTCTTCATCGGCGTCCAGCCACACACCCAGACCGCCATCGCGGGCCTTGAGCATGCGGGCGTGTTCACGCCACAGCTGCAGCGGGACGATCAGGTCGTCACAGTTGCTGATTTCGTCGATGTTGAAATCCTTGGGCAGCAGGTGCCAGGTTTCGTCGACGACCTCGTTGTTCTTAATGATTCGCTGCATAGACGCGTTCCTTGAAGAGGTCGATGCCAATACGCTGGTAGGTGTCGATGAAACGCTCGTCTTCGGTGCGCTGTTCCACGTACACGTCGATCAGTTTGGAGATCACGTCCGGCATGTCTTCCTGGGCGAAGGAAGGGCCGAGGATCTTGCCCAGGCTGGCGTCACGGCTGGCGCTGCCGCCGAGCGAGACCTGGTAGAACTCTTCACCTTTCTTGTCCACACCGAGGATGCCGATGTGGCCGACGTGGTGGTGACCGCAGGCGTTCATGCAGCCGGAGATGTTCAGGTCCAGTTCACCGATGTCGAACAGGTAGTCCAGGTCGTCGAAACGGCGCTGGATCGATTCGGCGATCGGGATCGACTTGGCGTTGGCCAGGGAGCAGAAATCACCGCCAGGGCAGCAGATGATGTCGGTCAGCAGGCCGATGTTCGGAGTGGCGAAACCTTGCTCGCGCAGCTCGCCCCACAGGGTGAACAGCTGGCTCTGCTCGACGTCGGCCAGAATGATGTTCTGCTCGTGGGAGGTGCGCAGTTGACCGAAGCTGTAGCGGTCGGCCAGGTCGGCGACGGCGTCGAGCTGCTTGTCGGTGATGTCACCCGGTGCAACGCCGGTCGGCTTCAGGGACAGGGTCACGGCCACATAGCCCGGCTTCTTGTGCGCCAGGGTGTTGCGGGTGCGCCAGCGGGCGAAACCCGGATGCTCTTTGTCGAGGGCGGCCAGTTCGGCGTCCTGACTGCTCAGTGCCTTGTAGTCCGGGTCGACGAAGTGTTTGGCGACGCGATGGACTTCGGCTTCGGTCAGGGTGGTCTGGCCGCCGCGCAGGTGTTCCATCTCGGCATCGACTTTTTGGGCGAAGACTTCCGGCGTCAGCGCCTTGACGAGGATCTTGATCCGCGCCTTGTATTTGTTGTCGCGACGCCCGTAGCGGTTGTACACCCGCAGGATCGCGTCGAGGTAGCTCAACAGGTCCTGCCATGGCAGGAACTCGTTGATGAACGCACCGACCACCGGGGTACGACCCAGACCACCGCCGACCAGCACGCGGAAACCGAGTTCGCCAGCAGCGTTGTGTACCGGCTCAAGGCCGATGTCGTGGACTTCGATGGCCGCGCGGTCGGAAGTCGAACCGTTGACGGCGATCTTGAACTTGCGTGGCAGGTAGGCGAATTCCGGGTGGAACGTGGTCCACTGACGAACGATTTCGCACCACGGACGCGGGTCGATCAACTCGTCGGCTGCGACACCGGCGAACTGGTCAGTAGTGACGTTGCGCAGGCAGTTGCCGCTGGTCTGGATGGCGTGCATCTGCACAGTGGCCAGTTCGGCGAGGATGTCCGGGATGTCTTCGACCGCCGGCCAGTTGAACTGCACGTTCTGCCGCGTACTGATGTGGGCGTAGCCCTTGTCATAGTCGCGGGCGATCTTGGCCATCATGCGCACCTGACGCGAGGTCAGCTGGCCGTAAGGCACCGCCACTCGCAACATCGGCGCGAAACGCTGGATATACAGGCCATTCTGCAGGCGCAGGGGGCGGAATTCTTCTTCGCTCAGCTCACCTGCCAGATAGCGTCGGGTCTGATCACGGAACTGCTTGACGCGGTCCTCGATGATCCGCTGATCGTACTCGTCGTATACGTACATATAAGTCCTGTTCTCAGGCTTTGGCCACTCGGAAACGCTGCGTTTTCGCTTGCTGAAGTCCGATGGTTCCTCTGCAATTCTGCGCGCACGGCCGCGCACTCCCTGACGGAGCCGGGGCAATATACCCGTTTGCAGTTATGCGCAAAAGTGATGTTTGAGTATATGTAAAGAACCAAATCGCCTAAAAAGAATCACTGTCAACTAAACCACATTTGTCGTGCGGACAATCATCGTCTTTACTGTGGACGAGTCTTTCTGCAATCACCGATAAAACCGACAGGAGGCGATGCAATGAGCAACCCAACCAAAGCAAGGAAAAGCGATAGCAGCGTCGATGCCTGGGCGATTCTGTTCCTGATCATTCTGGTCGTTGGAACGGCGGTATTCTGGGTCAGCCATCAGTAAAACGACTCGTCCGGGCCCCGCTTGCGACGATTGTCGGACAAAAGGCGGGATCAAGCGCCAAAGGCCAGGTGATCAATGGCTATAATGCGCGGCCATTTTTCCTTGGGCCCGGATGATTCATGTTCAAGCTTCTTCACCTCAGCCTGCTGCTGTTCGGCGCGGTTTTCGGTACCTGCGCGCGTGCGGAGTCGGTGCTGTTCCTGAATCCGGGCTCGACGCAGGAAGCATTCTGGGTCAGTTATTCGCAATTCATGCAGGCTGCCGCCCGGGATCTGGGCATCGACCTGCGCATCCTCTACGCCCAGCGTCAGCCGGAACTGACCCTGGCTCAGGCGCGACTGGCCCTGCAGGGGCCAGATCGCCCGGATTATCTGGTGTTCGTCAACGAACAGTACGTGGCACCGCAGATTCTGCGCTTGGCCAATGGCAGTGGTGTGAAGCTTTTTATCGTCAACTCGGGACTGACGTCCAACCAGCAGGCACTGGTGACAGAGGGCGCGGATCGCATTGGTAGCCTGGTGCCCAACGACGAGGAGGGCGGCTACCTGATGATGAAGGAACTGATTCGCCTGCATCCGCCCGTGGCGCCCGGTGAAAGCATCGATCTGCTGGCGTTTTCCGGCCTCAAGATCACGCCATCGGCGCAATTGCGCGAAAAGGGCATGCAGCGGGCCTTGGCGGAGAATCCGCAGGTGCGTTTGCGGCAACTGGTCTATGGCGGCTGGACCCAGCAGCGGGCTTACGAGCAGGCGAAGCAGTTGCTGGTCCGCTATCCCAACGTTTCATTGGTATGGGCAGCCAATGATGAAATGGCCTTCGGCGTGATGCGTGCCGCGTCCGAGGCCGGCAAGGTTCCGGGCAAGGACGTGCTGTTCAGCGCGGTCAACACCTCGCCCGAAGCCTTGCAGGCGGTGGTCGACGGGCGTCTGAGCGCGTTGCTCGGCGGCCATTTCACCCTGGGTGGCTGGGCACTGGTCGAGCTGCATGATCACGCGCAAGGCGTCGATCTGAATCAGTATGGCGGCCGGGATCGGCAGATTCCGTTGCTGCAACTGATCGACAGGGATCATGCCCGCCGAATCCTTGCCATGGGCGCCTCGCCGGACTACGGCGTGCACTTTCGCAAGCTCTCGGCGAAAGGGCGCCCGGTTTCGTATCGCTACCCGTTCAATCTGCAGACCCTGATGCACTAGGGCCGTCAGACGCCCGCCAGGTGCACCACCAGTTGCACAATGCCGAACAGCGTCAGCGCGAACACCGCCGTGAACGCGATACCCAAAAAGATGAAATGGCTGGGCTTGCCGTGGGTGAAGTCCCTTGCCCGGTTCTTGCCGCTCTGCACCCCGAACGCCGCCGCCATGACGCTATGCAGCATCTGCCAGAACGTCGGTGGCTTGTTGTCGACTGGATCGTCCATAAATCCCTCGTCTGCCGTGTGTGTCAGACAAGCATAGCCAACGCCTTTGAAGCCACAGAAATAACTGTGGGAGCCAATTGGCTCCCACAGGGTGTCGCATGAAGCCGGATTAGTTGTCGTAACCCAGATTCGGCGCCAGCCAGCGCTCGGTCAGGCTCAGTTCCTGGCCTTTGCGCGAGGTGTAGCTCTGCACCTGATCCTTGTCGACCTTGCCCACCGCGAAGTACTGCGCCTGCGGATGGGCGAAGTACCAGCCGCTGACCGCTGCCGCCGGGAACATCGCGTAGTGCTCGGTCAGGAACACGCCGCTGCGACCGGCGCGCATTTCCTGGGCCTCAGGGTCGAGCAGGGCGAACAGCGTGGCCTTCTCGGTGTGATCCGGGCACGCGGGGTAGCCGGGAGCAGGGCGGATGCCGGAGTACTGCTCTTTGATCAGCGCCTCGTTGTCGAGCGCTTCATCCTTGGCGTAACCCCAGTGCTCCTTACGCACCTGCTGGTGCAGCCACTCGGCGCAGGCCTCGGCCAGACGGTCGGCGAGGGCCTTGACCATGATCGAGTTGTAATCGTCGCCAGCGTCCTGATAAGCCTTGGCCACTTCTTCGGCACCGATCCCGGCGGTGGTGATGAAACCACCGACATAGTCGGTCACTTCGCTGTCCTTCGGCGCGACGAAGTCGGCCAGGGAGAAGTTCGGTTTGCCGTCGGTCTTGATGATCTGCTGGCGCAGGTGATGCAGGCGGGCCATTGGCTTGCCGTCATCGCCGTACAGCTCGATATCGTCGTCGTGCACCTGATTGGCCGGCCAGAAGCCGAACACTGCACGGGCGCTGATCAGCTTCTCGTCAATCAGCTTGGTCAGCATCTCGCGGGCGTCCTTGTACAGCGAGGTCGCGGCTTCACCGACCACTTCGTCTTCGAGGATGCGCGGGAACTTGCCGGCCAGGTCCCAGGAGATGAAGAACGGCGTCCAGTCGATGTACTCGGCCAGGACGTTGAGGTCGATATTGTCCAGCACGCGGGTGCCGGTGAAGGTCGGTTTGACCGGGGTGTAAGTGGCCCAGTCGAACTGCGGCTTCTTGGCGATCGCGGCGGCGTAGCTCAGGCGTTCGGTGCGGGCGCTGCGGTTGGCGGTGCGCTCGCGGACGTCGATGTACTCTTCGCGGGTCTTCTGAACGAAACCGGCTTTCAGTTCCTTGGACAGCAGCTGCGTCGCCACGCCCACGGCGCGGGAGGCGTCGGTCACGTAGACCACTGCGTCGTTGCTGTACTTCGGTTCGATCTTCACCGCCGTGTGTGCCTTGGAGGTGGTCGCGCCGCCGATCATCAACGGCAGGTGGAAGTCCTGGCGCTGCATCTCGCGGGCCACGTGGACCATTTCATCCAGCGACGGGGTGATCAGGCCGGACAGTCCGATGATGTCGCACTTCTGCTCCCTGGCCACCTGCAGGATCTTCTCGGCTGGCACCATCACGCCGAGGTCGACGATGTCATAGCCGTTGCAACCCAGTACCACGCCGACGATGTTCTTGCCGATGTCGTGCACGTCGCCCTTCACCGTGGCCATCAGGATCTTGCCCTTGGCTTCCGGCTTGTCGCCCTTTTCCAGTTCGATGAACGGAATCAGGTGCGCCACAGCCTGTTTCATCACACGGGCGGATTTCACCACCTGCGGCAGGAACATTTTGCCGGCGCCGAACAGGTCGCCGACGATGTTCATGCCGGACATCAACGGGCCTTCGATCACTTCGATCGGGCGCGCGAAGGACTGACGGGACTCTTCGGTGTCTTCAACGATGTGGGTGGTGATGCCCTTGACCAGCGCATGCTCCAGACGCTTGTTGACGTCCCAGCTGCGCCATTCTTCGGTCTCGGCTTCCTTGACGCTGCCATCGCCCTTGTACTTATCGGCGATGGCGAGGAGGGCGTCGGTGCCTTCGGGCGTGCGGTTGAGGATCACGTCTTCAACGGCGTCGCGCAGTTCCTGCGGGATCTGGTCGTAGATCTCCAGCTGACCGGCGTTGACGATGCCCATGGTCAGGCCGGCGCGGATCGCATACAGCAGGAATACCGAGTGAATCGCCTCGCGCACCGGGTTGTTGCCACGGAACGAGAACGACACGTTGGACACGCCGCCGGAGCTCAGGGCATACGGCAGTTCGTCACGGATGTAGGCACAGGCGTTGATGAAGTCCACAGCGTAGTTGTTGTGTTCCTCGATGCCGGTGGCCACGGCGAAGATGTTCGGGTCGAAAATGATGTCTTCCGGCGGGAAGCCGACTTCGTTGACCAGAATGTCGTAGGAGCGTTTGCAGATTTCTTTCTTGCGCGCTTCGGTGTCGGCCTGGCCGGCTTCGTCGAACGCCATCACCACCACGGCCGCGCCGTAGCGCTTGCACAGTTTGGCGTGATGGATGAACTGCTCGACGCCTTCTTTCATGCTGATCGAGTTGACGATGCCCTTGCCCTGGATGCATTTGAGGCCGGCTTCGATCACGTCCCATTTCGAGGAGTCAATCATGATCGGCACGCGGGAGATGTCCGGTTCGCCGGCAATCAGATTGAGGAAGGTCACCATGGCCTTCTTCGAATCGAGCATCCCTTCGTCCATGTTGATGTCGATCACCTGGGCGCCGGCCTCGACCTGCTGCAGGGCGACTTCCAGGGCTTCGGTGTAGTTGTCTTCACGGATCAGGCGGGCGAATTTTGCGGAACCGGTGATGTTGGTCCGCTCGCCGACGTTGACGAACAGCGAGCTGCGATCGATGGTGAACGGCTCCAGGCCTGAGAGGCGGCAAGCCTTGGGAATGTCCGGAATCTGCCGTGGCGCGTAGCCGGCGACGGCTTTGGCGATGGCTTCGATGTGGCCCGGGGTGGTGCCGCAGCAACCGCCGACAATGTTGAGGAAACCACTCTGGGCGAATTCTTCGATGACCTTGGCGGTGTCCACCGGCAGTTCGTCGTACTCGCCGAACTCGTTCGGCAGGCCAGCGTTCGGGTGCGCCGAAACGTGGGTGCTGGCTTTGTCCGACAGCTCTTCCAGGTACGGACGCAATTCGCGGGCACCTAGGGCGCAGTTCAGACCGACCGAAATCGGTTTGGCGTGGGCCACGGAGTTCCAGAACGCTTCGGTGGTCTGGCCCGACAGGGTGCGGCCGGAGGCGTCGGTGATGGTGCCGGAAATCATGATCGGCAACTCGAAGCCCAGTTCTTCGAACACGCCTTGCACGGCGAAGATCGCGGCTTTGGCGTTGAGAGTGTCGAAGATGGTTTCGATCAGGATCAGGTCCGCGCCGCCCTCGATCAGGCCTTTGGTGGCCTCGGTGTAGTTTTCCACCAGCTCATCGAAGGTAACGTTGCGATAGCCCGGGTTGTTGACGTCCGGCGACAGCGAGCAGGTACGGCTGGTCGGGCCCAGAACACCGGCGACGAAACGCGGCTTGTCCGGGGTCTCGAGGGTTTTCGCGTCGGCGACCTTGCGCGCCAGACGGGCGCCTTCTACGTTGAGTTCGTATACCAGTTCTTCCATGCCGTAGTCGGCCATGGAAATCTGCGTGGCGTTGAAGGTGTTGGTCTCGAGGATGTCGGCACCGGCATCCAGATAGGCTTTCTCGATGCCGCCGATCACGTCCGGGCGGGTCAGCACCAACAGGTCGTTGTTGCCCTTGACGTCGCTCGGCCAGTCGGCGAAACGTTTGCCGCGATAATCCTGCTCTTCGAGCTTGTAGCTCTGGATCATCGTGCCCATGCCGCCGTCGAGAATCAGGATGCGCTCTTTGAGAGCTTGCTTGAGAGCTTGAAGGCGGACGCTGCGATCGGACATTGGGGCTACTCGAAAAAGACCATGACGAAGGGCCGGGATCATAACAAACCTGTGCGGTTTTAGAGCATGTGGCGCTTTTGCATGAATATCGCTCATGTTGGTACGAGCGTCATAACGGTAGAATCGCGGCGTTTTTCTCCAGGATCAGGATCAGGGACATGTCGTACCGCGTCATCAGCATTTTTTTGCTGTTCTTAAGCTGGGGCGCCGCTGCGCAGCAACCCTCGATTTCTCCCGCTATTTCTTACAGCCGCGATATTCAGCCGATCTTCACCGAGAAGTGCGTGGCCTGCCATGCGTGTTATGACTCTGCCTGTCAGCTCAACCTGGGCAGCGGTGAAGGCGCAGCGCGGGGCGCGAGCAAGATGCCGGTCTACGATGGCGAACGCACCCAGGCGGCACCGACCACGCGGTTGTTCTATGACGCCTTCGGCAAGCGGGCCTGGCAGCAGAAAGACTTCTACTCGGTGCTCGACGCCCAGGGCAGCCAGGCCGCACTGATGGCGCGCATGTTGGAGCTGGGACACAAAACCCCGCTGACCCCCAACGCCAAACTGCCGCAAGACATTGTCCTGGGTCTCAACCGCGAAAACCTGTGCGCGATGCCCGCCGAGTTCGAAGGCTATGCCGGCGCCCATCCGAGAGAGGGAATGCCGCTGGCGGTGACCGGGCTGACCGATCAGCAATATCAGACACTGCAACGCTGGCTCGCTTCCGGCGCACCGATCGATGAGCAAGGCCTGGCGCCAAGCGCCAAGGAGGCGATGCAGATCGTCCAGTGGGAAAATCTGCTCAACCAGCCTGGCGCGCGGGAAAGTCTGGTCGGGCGCTGGCTGTTCGAGCACTGGTTCCTCGCGCACATCTATTTCAAGGACGGCGAGCCGGGGCATTACTTCCAGTGGGTGCGCTCGCGCACGCCGACCGGGCAACCAATCGATCTGATCGCCACCCGTCGCCCGAACGACGATCCGGGTACTCAGGTGTATTACCGCCTGTGGCCGGTGCAGGGCGTGATCGTGCACAAGACCCACATCACTTATCCGCTGAGCGCGGCGAAGATGGCGCGGGTCAAAAGCCTGTTCTACAACGGTAACTGGCAGGTCAATGCCTTGCCGGGCTACGGGCCGCAGAGCCGGGCCAACCCGTTCGCGACCTTTGAGGCGATTCCGGCGCAGGCGCGCTATCAGTTCATGCTCGATAACGCAGAATACTTCGTGCGCACCTTCATTCGCGGCCCGGTGTGCCGTGGGCAGATCGCGACTGACGTGATCCGCGACAACTTCTGGGCGTTGTTCCAGGCCCCGGAACACGACCTCTACATCACCGACCCGAACTATCGCGGCCAGGCCACGCCATTGCTGGCCATGCCGGGGCAGAACGACGATGTCGGCAGCGTCCTGAGCCTGTGGCACAACTACCGCAACAAGCGAAACCAATACGAAGCCCTGCGCCGTGACAGCTACGCCGACCTGCCGGCGCCGAGCTGGTCGACCCTGTGGGCCGGCAACGATAACGCCTTGCTCAGCATCTTCCGCCACTTCGACAGCGCTTCGGTGACCAAGGGCCTGATCGGCGAGGTGCCGCAGACGATGTGGCTGTTCGACTATCCGCTGCTGGAGCGCACCTATTATCAGTTGGCAGTGAATTTCGATGTGTTCGGCAACGTCTCCCATCAGGCGCAAACGCGCTTGTATTTCGACCTGATCCGCAACGGCGCCGAACAGAACTTCCTGCGCCTGATGCCCGCCGATTCCCGTGAGGGCTACCTCGACGATTGGTACCAGAGCAGCGGCCAGTTCAAGATGTGGCTCGATTACGAAGCCATCGACGACGACAAGCCGACCGCGCTGAAACTCGACGAGAAAGACCCGAAACGCGATTTCGCTATGCAATTGCTGGCGCGTTACGGCGATCTCAACGCGCGTCCGGATCCGATCAACCGCTGTGAAGACGCCTATTGCTCGCGCCCGAACATCGACCCGGCGCTGCAAAACGCCGAACAGGCGCTGAGTCGCCTGACTTCGCGCCCGGCGGCGGGCCTGAAGGTGATCGATCAATTGCCGGAAGCCACCATGCTCCGGGTTGAAACCCGCAGCGGCAAGCGCGAGGTCTACAGCCTGCTGCGCAACCGCGCCCACAGCAACGTGGCGTTCCTGCTCGGTGAATCGCTGCGTTATCAGCCGGGCCTGGACACGCTGACGATCTACCCGGGCGTGCTCAGCAGCTACCCGAATTTCATGTTCAACGTTCCGGCAGACCAGGTGCCGGCGTTTGTCGATGCGATGGAAGGGGCAAAGGACGCGGCGCAGTTCGAGAAAGTCGTCGAGCGCTGGGGGATTCGCCGCAGTCATCCGCAGTTCTGGTTCTATTTCCACGATTTGAGCCAGTACATCCACGAAACCGAGCCGGTGGAAGAGGGCGTGCTGGACATGAACCGGTACGAGAATCTTTGATCGTTTGAGCGATGGCGGTTGTCCCAATTCTGTGAAGTACGGGATCGGGAGCGCCATCGATGTTGATTTCAGTGCAGGCCCTGCGAGCGCTCGCCGCGTGGGCGGTGGTCTGCCATCATTTCATGCAGATTTTCTTCGACTTCGAGGCGCGGGGGCCGATAGGTCAGCTGTTCATCGACAAGGGTGCCGTGGGCGTCGATATCTTTTTCGTGATCAGCGGGCTGGTGATTTTCCTGTCCACTGAAGGCAAGGCGCTGCCGCCCGCGCGGTTTTTGCTGTATCGACTGTTCCGGATTGTCCCGGCGTATTGGCTCTACACCGTGCTGATGGCGTTGCTGGTGGTGTTCGCCCGGCCATTGCTGCCGGATCAGACGGTGGACTGGAGTCATCTGTTCCTGTCGTTACTATTTATCCCGACCGAAAACCCCGGCGGCTACGGGATCTACCCGACCCTGAATGTCGGCTGGACCCTGAATTACGAAATGCTGTTCTACGTGTTGTTCGCCTGGGCGCTGTTGTTTCGGTTGCAGGTGCGCTTGCTGGTGGTCGCGGCGCTGCTGTTCGCGGTGTGCCAGGCCTGGACCGGATTTGGCTGGGTCAGCGAGTTCTATCGCTCGGACATCGTTTATGAGTTCCTGCTGGGGATCGGCATCGGCATGCTCTACCGTCGCGGCTGGATCGGCCCGGCGCTGTGGCTGCCCTTATTGGGGATCAGTGCGGCGTTGCTGGCTATCTATCACCTGCCGCCGGAACCCCGATTGCTGAACTGGGGCGTGCCCAGTGCGGTGCTGGTCATGGCCAGCATGGCGCTGGAGCGCCATGTCGAGCGCAACAGGCTGCTGAAGCTGCTGGGCGACTGTTCCTACTCTGTATATCTGATGCACGTGCTGGTGCTGTCGGCCGGCGGTTATCTGGCCCGACGCTACGGGATCAACCCGTATTTGATGTTTGTCGTCTGTGCGCTGGCCATCGCTATCGGTTCGTGGCTGAGCTACGAATGGGTGGAAAAACGCAGTTATCAATGGCTTAAAGCGCGGATTGACGGTGAACCTGGCACCTAGCCGATTTGCGAACTATTCCTACGTAAATACTAGGACTTTGTGCCGCGCGCCGATTGGCGTAAACTCCGCCCCAAGCCTGCGAGGAGTTTCCATGACCGCTATTACCATTACCGACGCCGCCCATGATTACCTGGCCGATCTGCTCTCCAAGCAGAACACCCCGGGCATCGGCATCCGCGTTTTCATCACCCAGCCTGGCACCCAGTACGCCGAAACCTGCATTGCCTACTGCAAGCCGGGCGAAGAGAAACCTGAAGACACGGCGCTGGGGCTGAAAAGCTTCACCGCTTACATCGACTCGTTCAGCGAAGCGTTCCTCGATGATGCCGTCGTCGACTACGCCACCGACCGCATGGGCGGCCAGCTGACCATCAAGGCGCCAAACGCCAAAGTCCCGATGGTCAACGCCGACAGCCCGATCAACGAGCGCATCAACTACTACCTGCAAACCGAAATCAACCCGGGACTGGCCAGCCACGGCGGTCAGGTCAGCCTGATCGATGTGGTTGAAGACGGCATTGCCGTGTTGCAGTTCGGCGGCGGTTGCCAGGGCTGCGGCCAGGCGGACGTGACCCTGAAGGAAGGCATCGAGCGCACCTTGCTCGAGCGCATTCCGGAGCTCAAGGGCGTTCGCGACGTGACCGACCACACGCAGAAAGAAAACGCCTACTACTAAGGTGTTCGCTGCGACATGAAAAACGGCGCCCCGTGAGCGCCGTTTTTTATGCCTGCCGGACGATGATCGTTCGTTGGTTGATCGTTCCCACGCTCTGCGTGGGAATGCAGCCGTGGACGCTCCGCGTCCCATTCACGGTCGATAAAGGTGCGCATGCCCCGCGCGATACAGCGACGACTCGCTAAAGTGATCGCTACCCAACACCCGCCCAACCAGAATCAACGCGGTACGCCGAAACCCCTTGGTCGTCACCTTCTCGGCAATATCCTCCAGCGTTCCGACTACCCAATCCTGATCCGGCCAAGTCGCCCGATGAATCACCGCGATCGGGCAATCTGCGCCGTAATGCGGCAGCAACTCGGCCAGAATCTTCTCCAGATGATTGACCCCCAGATGAATCGCCATGGTCGCCCCGTGCTGCGCCAGACTACCGAGTTCTTCGCCAACCGGCATCGCCGTCTTGTCCGCATAGCGGGTCAGAATCACGCTTTGCGAGATGTCCGGCAGGGTCAGTTCAGCGCCCAACAGCGCGGCGCACGCGGCGGTGGCGGTCACGCCGGGAATGATTTCGAACGGAATATCCAGCTCGCGCAAATAACGAATCTGCTCGCCAATCGCGCCATACAGGCTTGGATCGCCCGAATGCACCCGCGCCACATCCTGGCCCTTGGCATGGGCGGTCTTGATCAGGTCGATGATCTGTTCCAGGTGCAGCTCGGCGCTGTTGACCACGGTTTCCGCGCAATGACCTTCCAGCACCGCCGTCGGGACCAGCGAACCTGCATAGATGATCACCGGGCAACTGCGGATCAGCCGCTGGCCTTTGACAGTGATCAATTCCGGGTCGCCGGGGCCGGCGCCGATGAAGTAAACGGTCATCGTTGGATCCTGTAGAAAAGGGGCAGGGCAGTGCTTCACAAGCCCTTCAGATGAAGAATGCTCATGATCGAAAGCGTGAATTATCGGGAATTTACGCCGCGCCGGCCAATGCCAGAGTTGCCTGGGTGTATTTTTGCCGGGGTATCAGCAGTTTTGCCGGGCCGCTTATCAACTGCTCGGCGAGCGCCAGCGCGGCACTTTCCGCTACGCCGTAGCAACCGGTGCGTTCGAAGGCAATCTGTGAATGATGGCTCAGTCGTTGCTGATAACTGGCCAGTTCTTCGCTGCTGAAATACAGCAACGGCAGCGCCAGTTGGGCGGCGAGTTCCTGCAGGCCAGGTTCGTCGCGCTTGAGGTCGATGCTGGCCAGCGCCTTGACCTTCTCCAGATCAATTCGATGTGCCTGTAATGCCTGATCAAGCAAGGCGCGCAGCGTGCTGGCCGGGCAGCCGCGCTGGCAGCCCAGGCCGACCACGAAGGTCGGCGCTGCGCTGTCATCGGTCATGCCTGGTACTGACCTTCGCTTTTGCGGCGGAACAACCACGCGCTGATCAGGCCCAGGGCCAACCAGAACGCGACGTTGGTCAGCTGCGAAGCGATTTTGAACTGCGCTTCGAGGGCTTCCGGGGCGAGCATCGAGTGCACTTCCGGTTGCGGCGCGCCGATCACGTGCGGCACGGCAAGGATCGCCACGCCGAGGATCTTCATCAGCCAGTGACGGCTGAATGCAATCAGGGCCAGACCGACAGCGGTGGAAGCGGCGGTGCCGATCCACCACATCTGACGCGAGGCCAGATCCGCGGCGGCGGTGCCCGGCAGCTCAGGTGGCAGGCCCAGGGTCGGTGCAAGTACGAAAGTCGCATAACCGGCCAGGCCCCAGAGCAGGCCTTGCGAGGTTTTGGTCGGCGCACGCAGGGTGTACAGGCCCGCGAGCATCAGTGCGAAACCCACGGCAACCACCAGATTGCCACCGGTGGTGGACACCACGCGCTGCCAGCCGTCTTCCGGCTCCCAGGCTTCGGCATCGTGGGTGTGGGCGGCGGTGCCGGCAGCGTGTTCGTGAACTTCGGCCACCGGTTCGGCTTTCTCGAAGGTTTCGGCCTGCAGAATCAGCGGTGATACCCAGAAGCTTTGCAGCAACGTCAGGAGCAGGGCGGCCAGAAGGCCGGTGAAACCTGCGGTCTGCGCAATACGCTTGATCATGTCGTCAGGTCTCAGTGGCACGGGAACGCGGCGCTGTGGCGGGTATCGTGAGCAGCGTTGTGCACCGCTTCGATGTGCGAGAAACCGGCGAAATACACAAGGCACGCACCGAGGATCGACGCGCAGGCGGCGGCGGTCAGGCGTTGGCTCAGGGTGGTGGTGCTGGAGATCTTGTCCGAATTGCTGCCGGTGCTGCTGATGATCGACATGGCGCTTCCCTCTGAAGTGTCAGCGGGTGAATAGAGCGCATGAAAACCCCTGCGGCCGGGCACGCAGAGGTTCGAACAGCGCCCGCCCACCGCGGGTTTGTTATGTTCAGCGACGCAAGATGCGCACTGTGTGTTGCGGGCCGGTCTCCGGGCTCACGAGGGGTGGCTGTCTGCCGACCTGCAAGCGTCACCTTCCCATGCCTGTGGGCACAGTGGATCTGACGCTTCGCTCGCTTACCGTTGCGGGGGCAGCACCGGACTGACATGGCTTTAGAGTAAAGCACATGATTCACCGGTTTCCCGTTTCACCCTGTGAAGGGCACCCGTAACAAGTTGTGTAGGAGACCATGAGGGGGAATTTGAGTCAATTGGGATTGGGATTGGGGCAGATCCGTTGCTGCGGTTATGGCTGCTTAGGGTTCCGCCCTTACGGCGGGTCACTTTTGGCAAACGCCCCAAAAGTAACCAAAAGGTCTCTAACCCTGACGTACGGCCCCTCGCTTAGGCTCGGGGTTCCTTCGCTCCGGGATTGATCCGGGGGCATCGCCTACGGTTTGCTCCGCTGCACCTCCTCTCGATGCATGCGGCTGCGCCGCACGGTCGCTGCGCTCCCACCCCCGGATCAATCCCTCCACTCAGCCTGCCGACGGGCCCTGCGATCAAAAGCGGTACTCGAGCTAACGCTCATCGTTTTGAGTGGGGAGGAGCGGGGCGTGTTCGGCTTTGGTTTTTGTGGTGGGTTTACCCCTCACTGTAGAGACCGGTACATCCTTTACACATTAGACCGGGGACATCGTTTACACCTTTTACAGGCTTGATACGCGGTTGGCACCGCGCTCAAGCCTGCCTAA
>NZ_NEJA01000012.1:0-32960 GCF_002112915.1 Pseudomonas sp. B34(2017)
GATTTCGATTTGTGCGGCGGGGGGGCAGGGTGTGACGGCGATCATCGAGCGCTAGAGGAGCAAAAGCTTGCCCTCACCCTAACCCTCCCGAAACGTCGGACCGCCCGGAGGGAGAGGGGACTGACCGAGGTGTCTGGCGTTATACATCGACCTGAAAGATCGGTGTCGATTATGGATTCAACAACGTTCTTTCATGTCGGCGGATTTCTAAAGCATCCCCGATTCGGCTCCCTCTCCCCCCGGGCGGTCCGACGTTTCGGGAGGGCTGGGGTGAGGGGGCTTTTAAGGTTGCCCCCAATCTCAAGTCCGGAACCTGCGCACCAACCCATCCAGCTCATTCGACAACCCCGCCAGACTCTGCGAATCCAGCCGCGCCGAATTCGCCAGCTCCGCCACCAGTTGCGCATCACCATGAATCTGGCTGATATGCCGATTGATGTCCTCCGCCACCTGATGCTGCTCTTCCGCTGCGGTCGCGATCTGCGTGTTCATGTCGCGAATCACATCCACCGACTCACGGATCTGCCCAAAGCTCTCCCGCGCCTCACCGATGCGTGCCACCGATTGCTGCGACACGTCGAGACTGGCGCGCATCTGCTGGGTCACCGCGCTGGTGCGTTTGGCCAGGTTGCCCAACAGGCCGTCGATTTCCGCCGTCGAATCCGCCGTGCGTTTGGCCAGTGCGCGAACCTCATCGGCCACCACCGCAAAACCACGTCCTTGCTCACCGGCCCGCGCTGCTTCGATAGCCGCGTTGAGTGCCAGCAGATTGGTCTGTTCGGCGATGGAGCGGATGGTGCCGAGGATCGACTGGATGTCGTTGCTGTCGCGTTCCAGTTGCTGCATCGACTGCGCGGACTGCTCCAGTTCCTGGCTCAGTTGATCGACACTGTGCACCGCCGCATCGATCTGCTGCTGACCTTCGCGGGCCTGGCGCTGGCCGCTGTCGGCAGACTCCGCCGCCTGGCTGCAAGAGCGGGCGACTTCGTTAGCGGTGGCGACCATTTCGTGGAACGCGGTCGAGACCATGTCCACCGCTTCGCGCTGGCGTCCGGCGGCTTCGGCCATGTCGCCGGAGACCCGGGTCGAGCTCTGCGAAGTGGCGAGGATTTTCCCGGCCGCGCCGCCGATATGCTGGATCAGGCTGCGGATCGCGGTGAGGAACTGGTTGAACCAGTTGGCCAGTTGCGCAGTTTCGTCGCTGCCACGGATGTCGAGGCTCTTGGTCAGGTCGCCTTCGCCCTGGGCGATGCCTTCCAGACCGCTGGCCACGCTGCGGATCGGCCGCACGATCAGGCTGGCGAAACTGGCGCCGACCACGGCGAAGAACACCGCCAGCACCGCAGCGATGATCGCGATCAGCCAGGTCAGTTGAGTGGCCGAACTCATCACTTCGTTCTGTTTGATCAGGCCGATGAAGGTCCAGCCCAGTTGTTCCGACGGCCAGACGTTGGCCATGTAGCGCTCGCCGTTGAGCTCGATGTCAACCAGGCCTTTGCCGGCCTTGGCCAGTTGCGCGTAGCCGTCGCCGAGGCTGTCGAGTCGTTTGAAGTTGTGCTCCGGTTGCTTCGGATCGACCAGCACCGTGCCGGTGTTTTCCATCAGCATCAGGTAACCGCTTTCACCGAGCTTGATCTGTTTGACGATCTCGGTCAGTTGCTTGAGCGACACGTCAATGTTGACCACGCCACCCTGGGCACCCAACTGGTTGGTGACCGCGCGCACGGTGCTGACCAGAACCGCGTCGTCGCCAGCCCAGTAATAGGCCTCGGTGCGCAGGGTCTTGCCCGGGTTGGCCATGGCCGTCTTGTACCAGGGGCGGGTGCGCGGGTCGTAGTTGGCCATCTTCGGATCGCCCGGCCAGAAGGCATAGCCGCCGCTGTTCAATCCATAGGAGACGTAGGAGTAGGCCGGGTGGGATTTGGCCAGCCCCTCGAACAGTGCAAACAGTTGCTTGTCGATCTCGCCATCGGAGGTATCGGCGGCGTTGGCGCTCATGCGGCTGCGAACGCTGCCGTCCGCGTTCTTCACCAACGGCTGCGCCGCCAGGTAATCGACGTTCTGGCTGATGCCGTCGAAAAACAGCTGCATGGCATTGCTGACCTGACGGATCTCGCGCCCGCTGCTGTCGACAAAATCGTCCCGGGCATCGCTGCGCAGGTTCAGTACCACCAGCGTGGCGACCAGCACCACGGGCAAGCAGGCGATGATTGCAAACGCCCAGGTCAACTTCTGTTTGATGTTCATCCGCGCTCCAGATTTTCTTGTAGGCCCACGCAGTGCAGATGACTCGCGGTTATTGGCAGCCGAAAAACCTATTTCTCACCCGTTTCCCTGGGTGCGACATCGACATTTTTTTTGGAACGATTGTCGGACAAATTCCTCTGTCACAGAGGAATTCGGCCGCACGAGAGGGAAATTGAGGCCGGCAGAGAAAATTCTTACGAGCTGTATGCGGCGGGATGTCAGATTCTGTCGCAAATGCCCTCAAGTCCTGTCGCCAACAACTTCGACAGCCTCGGCTATGATTCGCAGCGGTCGATAAAGCGGCGGATCGGCCCGGTTTATCCGGCACAGTGTGTGCATCCACAGGTTCACAGGTCGGCAACCCCTCCCCGTGATGCGAGGATTGCCGTATAACGAATGACATTCGCGTGTTTGGTAATAAAGGACCCACAATAAAAGCTGATGAAGACTCCAAAACGCATTGAACCCCTGATCGAGGACGGTCTGGTCGACGAAGTGCTGCGTCCACTCATGAGTGGCAAAGAAGCAGCTGTTTATGTGGTGCGCTGCGGCAATCAGTTACGTTGCGCAAAGGTCTACAAGGAGGCGAACAAACGCAGTTTCCGCCAGGCGGCCGAGTATCAGGAAGGCCGCAAGGTTCGTAACAGCCGACAGGCCCGGGCGATGGCCAAGGGTTCCAAGTTCGGGCGCAAGGAAGCCGAAGACGCCTGGCAGAACGCCGAAGTCGCGGCGCTGTTCCGCCTGGCCAACGCCGGGGTGCGCGTGCCCAAGCCGTACGACTTCCTCGAAGGCGTGCTGCTGATGGAACTGGTGGCCGACGAATACGGCGATGCCGCGCCGCGTCTGAACGACGTGGTGCTGGAGCCGGATCAGGCCCGCGAATATCACGCGTTCCTGATTTCGCAGATCGTGCTGATGTTGTGTACCGGTCTGGTGCACGGTGACCTCTCGGAGTTCAACGTGCTGCTGACGCCGACGGGGCCGGTCATCATCGACCTGCCGCAAGCGGTGGACGCCGCCGGCAACAACCACGCGTTCAGCATGCTCGAGCGTGACGTCGGCAACATGGCGTCGTACTTCGGCCGGTTCGCCCCGG
Source organism: Pseudomonas sp. B34(2017) (assembly GCF_002112915.1). NCBI lineage: Bacteria > Pseudomonadati > Pseudomonadota > Gammaproteobacteria > Pseudomonadales > Pseudomonadaceae > Pseudomonas > Pseudomonas sp. B34(2017). Next base: position 3,344 of record NZ_NEJA01000012.1, read on the forward strand.
AGTTGAAGAAGACCAAATACGCCAAGGAAATGTGGGCGTTGTACGAAGCGGGTACGTTGCACCCGGCCAGCGTGCTGACCGGCGAGTTCGACGATCCCGAGGACCTGGCCGATGTCGGCGGGGTGTTGCGCGAGATCGAAGCGGCGCGTCTGGATGAGGAGCGCAAACAAGCCATCCGCGCGGCGGACGACGAACCCAAGGGCAAGTCCGACGAACCGCCTCCGCCACCGTGGATGCAGTGAGCATCTGAAAAGGAAAACCCGGCTTCGGCCGGGTTTTACACATTCAAGGATTGATTGTGACCACCACTTCCCGCAATGCCCGGCTGATCATCACGGCGCGGCTGATCTCCGATTTCGGCGCGTTCCTCAACATGGTTGCGCTGGCCACTTATGTCTACCTGCTGAGCAACAGCGCGATGAGCGTGGGGATTTTTCTCGCCAGTCGGGTGGGCGGCGGAATTTTCGCCAGCCTGATCGGCACGGCGTTTTATCGTCGATGCAGTGGCCGTCTGCCGTTGATTGCCTTCGATCTGCTGCGCGCCGCTGTGCTCGGGCTGTTGCTCATCTTGCCGGTCAGTCAGCAGGCGCTGTTGCTGCCGCTGATTGCGTTCGGATTGGGCTTTGGCAATTCGATGTTCGCCATCGGTCTCAACAGTCAGTTGCCGCGATTGATCGAGCCGGCGCAGTTGCTCAAGACCAATGCGTGGATTACGTCCGCCTCGTCCATGGCGATGGTCGGCGGCAGTCTGGTGTCCGGGTTGCTGGTCGCGGGGTTTGGTTTTGAAACGGTGTTTGTGCTGAATGCGCTGACCTATCTGCTGGCGGCGCTGTTGATCGCGCCGTTGCGCTTCAGCGCACCGGAGCCCGTCAACGAATCCAGCGCTGAGCGCAGCGAATGGTCAGCCTTGGTCCAGGGCTTGCGCAGCGCTCCGGTAGTTGCGGCGATGCTGGCGGTGACCATGGCCGACACCCTTGGCAGCGCTGCGCACAACGTCGGTTTTCCGATCATTTCCAAACTGCTGACACCGGACTCGGCGAGCACCACGCTGGGCCTGATGCTCGCAGTGTGGGCCGCCGGCAAACTGCTCGGTGCGCGGATCGCCAGTCGCCTCAACGGCTCGGAAAACATTCATCTGGAGCGCCGCTACTTCGGCGGCGTGCTGCTGATGTCCTGCGGCTTCATCCTGATGTTCCAGCAGCACAGCGTCGTCGGTCTGTTGCTGTTTTCGCTGCCGGCCGGACTGGGCGACGGGTTCTCGGAAGTCGGCCTGATGTCACGGCTGCAACGGGAACCGGAGCCCCTGCGCCTGCCGATTTTCAGTTTCCTGACGCTGTTGCAGATGACCGGGTTCGGCGTCGGCATGCTGATCGCCGCACCGTTTTATGAGTGGTGGGCGCCGGGCGCCGTGGTGTTGTTGTTCCACGGCATTCCCCTCGCCACAGTGCTGTCGATGAAAATCCTGCTGCTCAGGCGCGCGCGGGTTGCGCGCAGCAGCCCGACGCCAGTTCCTTGAGGATCGGGCAGTCCGGGCGATGGTCGCCGTGGCAGTGCTCGACCAGATCCTGCAGGGTGTCGCGCAGTTCGCCGAGTTCGCGGATCTTCTGATTCAGCTCGTCGATGTGCTGGCGGGCCAGGGCCTTCACATCGGCGCTGGCGCGCTGGCGATCCTGCCAGAGCGTCAGCAGTTTGCCGACTTCCTCCAGCGAAAAGCCCAGGTCCCGCGAACGCTTGATGAATGCCAGCGTGTGCAGGTCATCGTCACCGTAGACGCGATAGCCGCTGTCGGTGCGATGAGCAGCCTTGAGCAGACCGATCGACTCGTAATAACGGATCATCTTCGCGCTCAGGCCACTGTGGCGGGCCGCTTGGCCGATGTTCATCGGTTGTCCTCCAGGTCCTCGGGTTTCCAGGTTTTCAACAGTAGCGCATTGCTCACCACGCTGACGCTCGATAAGGCCATTGCCGCGCCGGCCAGCACCGGATTGAGAAAGCCGAACGCCGCCAGCGGAATGCCGATCAGGTTGTAGACGAAGGCCCAGAACAGGTTCTGGCGGATCTTCGCGTAGGTCTTGCGGCTGATCTCCAGCGCGGCCGGCACCAGCCTTGGGTCGCCGCGCATCAGGGTGATGCCGGCGGCGTGCATGGCCACGTCGGTGCCGCCGCCCATGGCGATGCCGATGTCGGCCGCCGCCAGCGCCGGTGCGTCGTTGATGCCGTCACCGACCATGGCCACGACCCCGGTTTTTTTCAGCTCGGCGACAGTGGCGGCTTTTTCCGCCGGCAGCACTTCGGCGTGGACATTTTCGATGCCCAGCGCTTCGGCCACCACCCGGGCGCTGCCGCGGTTGTCGCCGGTCAGCAGGTGGCTGTGGATGTGCTGGGCCGCCAGTTGTTGCACCGCGTGCAGCGCGCCGGGCTTGAGGGTGTCGCCGAAGGCGAACAGGCCGAGTACGCGGGGCTGCGGACTTTGCTCGATCAGCCACGACAGCGTGCGACCTTCGGTTTCCCAGGCCTTGGCGGATTCGCTCAGGTTTCCGGCGTTCAGACCGCTTTCTTCCAGCAAGCGCCGGTTGCCCAGGGCCAGGCGCCGACCGTCGAGGCTGCCGGCGATGCCGCGCCCGGTCAGGGACTGGCTGTCGCTGACATCCGGCACGCTCAGATGGCGTTCGGCACAGGCATCCAGCACCGCTTTGGCCAGCGGATGTTCGCTGCCGCGTTGCAGCGCACCGGCCGCTGTCAGCAGGGCGTTTTCGTCACCGTCGATTGCGCTGAAATGCGCGATGCGCGGCGTGCCGGAGGTCAGGGTGCCAGTCTTGTCGAATACCACGGCGCTGACTTCATGGGCACGTTCCAGTGCCTCGGCGTCCTTAATCAAAATCCCGTGACGGGCGGCCACTCCAGTACCGGCCATGATCGCGGTAGGTGTCGCCAGACCGAGGGCACACGGGCAGGCGATCACCAGCACCGCGACGGCGTTGATCAACGCGGTTTCCAGCGGCGCGCCGTACAGCCACCATCCGATCAGCGTGGCCAGGGCCAGCAGCAACACGGTCGGTACGAACACCTGACTGACCTTATCCACCAGTTTCTGGATCGGTGCTTTCGCAGCCTGGGCGTCCTCCACCAGACGGATGATCCGCGCCAGCACGCTTTCCGCACCGAGCGCCGTGGTGCTCACCAGCAAGCGGCCTTCGCCATTGATCGCACCGCCGGTGACCTTGTCGCCCGGCTGTTTAGGCACCGGCAGGCTTTCGCCGCTGATCAGCGCTTCGTCGGCATGGCTCTGGCCCTCCAGCACCTCGCCGTCCACCGGGAAGCGTTCACCGGGTTTGACCAATACCCGATCGCCAAGGCGAAGGGTGTTGATCGCGACGTCCTGTTCGCGACCATCGATGACTTGAATCGCCCGCTCCGGCCGCAGGGCTTCCAGTGCGCGAATGGCGCTGGCGGTCTGGCGTTTGGCGCGGCTTTCGAGGTATTTGCCGAGCAGCACCAGAGCGATGACTACCGCCGACGCTTCGAAATACAGATGCGGCATGCGCCCGTCGGCGGTGGCCCATTCGTAGAGACTCAGGCCATATCCGGCGCTCGTGCCCAGCGCTACCAGCAAGTCCATGTTGCCGGCGCCGGCGCGCACGGCTTTCCACGCGGCCACATAAAACCGCGCGCCGAAAATGAATTGCACCGGGGTGGCGAGGGCGAACTGCGCCCAGGCTGGGAGCATCCAGTGAATGCCGAACGGTTGCAGCAGCATCGGCAACACCAGCGGCAAGGCGAGGGCGATCGCACAGATCAACGCCCAGCGTTCATGGTTCAGGCGTTGCTGGCGATTGTCGGATTGTGGATGTTCGAGTTCGAAGAGGCTGGCCGAATAACCGGCCTTGCTCACGGCGGCGATCAGGGTTTGCGGGTCGACCGCGCCGAGCAATTCGAGGTGGGCGCGTTCATTGGCGAGGTTGACGCTGACGCTCTTCACCCCCGGTACTTTGTTCAGTGCGCGTTCGACGCGACCGACGCACGAAGCGCAGGTCATGCCGTCGATGTTCAATTCCACGGTTTGCTGCGGCACGCTGTAACCGGCGCGCTCAACCGCTTCCATCAGCGCCGGCAGGCTGTCGCCGGGTGCCTGCACCCGGGCCTGTTCGGTGGCGAGGTTGACGCTGACGGCACTGGCACCGCTGACTTTGCTCAACGCCCGCTCGACACGGCCGGCGCAACTGGCGCAGGTCATGCCGCTGATGGGCAGATCGAACGTTATGGAATCGGACATCGGTCGTACTCCCTGTAGTGGATGTCTACAGGATCAACCTTGCCATGCTGGCAAGGTCAAGCGCCAGTTTCCGCTACCGGCTGCTCGCTTGTTCGCCTGATCGTTCCCACGCTCCGCGTGGGAATGCAGCCGGGGACGCTCTGCGTCCCAAAGCGTGACGCAGAGCGTCACAAGAGGCATTCCCACGCAGAGCGTGGGAACGAGCGGCAGGCCTTAGTAACCGAGGCCGGTCGGCTTGAGGTACATGCCTTCCTGGTTCATCGCGATGCGGAATTTCAGGATGTCGCCGGCGTGCAGTTTGATCTCCTGCGAGCCCGGCGCGAGCATGCCCGGGTTGCAGCCCGGCATTTGTCCCGGCAGCAGTTTCAGGCGCAGCGAGACATTGCCCGGCGGCAGGTTGAACGATGTGCTTTGCTCCTGAAACAGGCGCGCCGACAGCTGATCCTGGATATACACGCCAATTTCGCAGGAGGTCGCCACTTCCAGGCGCTCGCGGGAAATGATCAGCACCCCGTAATCTTCCCCGGCGGCATGCACCGAAGGGATCGCGGCAAAGAGGCTGAGTAAGCCAAACAGGCTGAAAGCTGACCAGCGCATGGCTGAATCTCCTGAATTCATGTCATTGATGCGTGCAGCTTGGCCGAGCGCGGCGCCGATTGCCAGCCCGGCAGTTTTTTGCAGAACTTGACCTTGCCATCGTGGCAAGCCTGAAACTGCCGGCAACCTCACTCAAAGGAGTCATTCCATGCAAGTGTTCACTGTTGAAGGCATGTCCTGCGGTCACTGTGTCAGAGCCGTCACCCAGGCGGTGCAGAGCAAGGATCCGGCCGCCAGCGTGCGGGTCGATCTGGCGGCGAAGGAAGTCGGCGTCGAAAGTGCGCTGAGCGCCGAGCAGGTTATCGAGGCGATCAGCGAAGAGGGCTACGCCATCAAGCTCGCCTGATCTTTTTAATAGTTAGCGAGCTACCGGAATGTTCAAGGCGTCCTCGCGCGGCTAGACTGTCGGGCTGCACTCAACTCAACTGCCCGCCCGACCTGGACGCCTGATGAACTTCCGTACCCTTCTGATTCTCGGTGCCCTGACCGCCTTCGGTCCGTTGGCGATCGACTTCTATCTACCCGCGTTTCCCACTATGGCGCTGGCGTTCGGCACCGACGAGAAACACGTCCAGCTGACGCTGTCGGCCTATTTCTTCGGCCTGTCCATTGGCCAACTGGCTTACGGGCCGTTGGCGGATCGCTTCGGCCGGCGGATTCCGTTGCTGATCGGTCTGACGCTGTTCACGTTGGCGTCAGTGGCCTGCGCCTATGCGCCGAATCTGGATTGGCTGATCGGCGCACGGCTGGTGCAGGCGCTGGGCGGTTGTGCGGGGATGGTGATTGCCCGGGCGGTGGTCAGCGACAAGTGCGACGCGGTGGGGTCGGCGAAAGTCTTTTCGCAGCTGATGCTGGTGATGGGGCTGGCACCGATTCTGGCGCCGATGCTCGGCGGTCTGCTGGTCAATACCACGGGCTGGCAATCGATCTTCCTGGTGCTGACCGGTTTCAGTGCCTTGGCCGGGCTGGCGGTGGCTCTCGGCCTGCCGGAAAGTCTGCCGGCGCATGTTCCGCGCCAGCCGCTGTCCGGCGCTTTGCGTCAGTACGGCCGGCTGCTGGCGGATCCTGTCTACATGGGCCATGCCCTGACCGGCGGCATCGCCATCGCCGGGATGTTTGCCTACATCGCCGGCTCCCCGTTCATATTCATCAAACTGTACGGCGTGCCGGCCGAACATTTCGGCTGGCTGTTCGGCACCAATGCGGCCGGGTTCATTCTGGTTGCACAGGTCAATGCGCGACTGCTGGCCAAGCGCGGTCCGGCCTTTCTGCTGTCACGGGCGGTCTGGGTTTACCTGGGCGCCGGGCTGACGCTGCTTGCGGTCAGTGCCTTGCACACCGAGGCGCTTTGGCCATTGCTGATTCCATTGTTCATCTGCGTGGCCAGTCTTGGCTGCATCAGCCCCAATGCGGCGGCGTGTGCGATGAACGGGCAGGGCGGTCGCGCCGGCAGTGCTTCAGCGTTGCTCGGTAGCCTGCAGTTCAGCGTTGCCGCCGGGGCTTCGGCGCTGGTGGGGATCCTGCACGATGGCACCGCCGTGCCGATGGCCATCGTCATCAGCCTGTGTGGATTGCTGGTGGTGTGCGCAGCGATGCTCACCCGGCGCATACAGAATGCCCGGGCGCTGGCAAAGGCGCAGGCTGAAATCTGAAACGAAAGCCTCAGCCGACAGCGCGTTGCTGGCCGGGGTCGGGAATCTGATGGGGCGCGTGCAGACGCGCTTCGAGGGTGCGGGTGAAGGCCAGCGCTTCGGCCTCACTGCGGAAGGTCACGGCGTGCTGGTCAAGACGAACTTGCCATTGGGACTTTGCCACTTCTTTTATCAGGATCTTCATTGCTGACCTCCCGTACGTAAAAGATTGCATCGCAGAGGACTCGATTGTAGTCCTGAATACGATCGCAATTGTGACAAGGGTCAAGCATCTGACTGACGGCAAAAAAACACCGCAGCCCCCGAGCCAGCCACTTGCGGCGCTGACGAAGGCTGCGGTCTTGCGGGTTTTAGAAACCTTCTAAAACAATTTTCCCCTTGGCCTTGCCGCTTTCCAGCAATTCATGGGCGCGGCGCAGGTTGCTCGCGTTGATCGTGCCGAAGTGCTCGCCGACCGTGGTTTTCAAGGTGCCGCTGTCGATCAGCCCGGCCACTCGATTGAGCAGTTTGTGCTGCTCGATCATGTCCGGCGTTTCGAACAGCGAGCGGGTGTACATGAACTCCCAGTGCAGCGACAGGCTCTTGCGCTTGAGTTTGGTCACGTCCAGCGCCTTCGGATCGTCGATCAGCGCCAGTTTGCCTTGCGGCGCCAGAGCCTCGACCAGTTGGTCCAGGTGCTGTTCGGTCTGGGTCAGGCTGGCGACGTGGGTCACGTGGGCCACATCGGCGCGTTTCAGTTCTTCGCTCAACGGCTGGCTGTGATCGATCACCACGTCGGCGCCCAGCTCGGTCACCCAGTCGCGGGTCTCAGGGCGGGAGGCGGTGCCGATCACCTTGAGTCCGGTCAACTGGCTGGCCAGTTGGGTGAGGATCGAACCGACGCCGCCGGCCGCGCCGACGATCAGCAGGCTCTGGCCTTCGTCAGTGTTGCCTTCGCGAATCTGCAGGCGTTCGAACAACAATTCCCACGCCGTAATGGCGGTCAGCGGCAAGGCGGCAGCTTCGGCGAAGCCGAGGGTTTTCGGCATGTGGCCGACAATCCGCTCATCCACCACGTGCAATTCGCTGTTGCCACCGGCCCGGGCAATGGAGCCGGCGTAGAACACCTTGTCGCCGGCCTTGAACAGGGTCACTTCACTTCCGACGGCCTTGACCACACCGGCTACGTCCCAGCCCAGTACCTTGGCGGCGCCGCCTTCCGGTGCGACGTTCTGGCGAACCTTGGTGTCGACCGGGTTGACCGAAATCGCTTTGACTTCCACCAGCAGGTCGCGGGGGCCGGCTACCGGTTCTGGCAGTTCGATGTCTTGCAGGGATTTTTCGTCGCTGATCGGGAGCGAGGCGTAATAGGCGATGGCTTTCATGGAGAACTCCGAAAGTGAATAAAGGAAGGTTTCAGGCGATGACGCGCAGGCGCTTGAGTTCGAAGTGTTCGAGGAACGCCTCGGCCTGGCTGCGGAAATGCTGGATATGCGCGCTGGCATCGTGGGCTTGCAGGGCTTCGTCGCTGGCCCACTGTTCGATCATGTAGAAGGCCAGTGGATTGGCCAGGTCCTGATGCAGTTCGTACTGACCGCAACCCGCTTCGGCGCGGGTCGGTTCGATCAGGGCGCGCAGGTGCTGTTCGAGAGCGTCCTGCTGGCCAGGTCGGGCGATCAGGGTGGCAATAGCGGTGAAAGGCTGGGACATGTTCGACTCCGGGACGGGATGAATTCGATGGAAGGCATGATTGGCTATTTCTGCCCGAGATAAAACCGGCTAAAAGAGCAGTCTCTTTCAATTTTTTTTTGATAATCGAGGCTGAGGATGCTGCGTTTCGATGACTTGCAGTTGTTTGTCCGGGCGGCGGATCTGGGCAGTCTGTCGGCTGCGGCGCGGGTGATGGACATGTCCGCCGCGGTGGCCAGCGCCGCGCTCAAGCGGATCGAGCAGCAACTGGGCGCGCGTTTGTTGGCACGCTCCACCCGCAGTCTGCGGCTGACGGCCGAAGGTGAAGGGTTTCTTGAGTACGCCCGCGCTGCGTTGAGCAACCTGGATGAGGGGCGCCGCCTGCTGGCCAGCGGGCAGGACCAGGTCAGCGGCATTTTGCAACTGTCGGCGCCTTCGGATTTTGGCCGTAACCTGCTGTTGCCGTGGCTCGATGACTTTCAGCGCGAGCATCCGAAGCTGACCGTGCGCCTGTTGTTGGGCGATCGCATCGCCGACCTGTTTCGCCAGCCGGTGGACATCGCCTTGCGCTACGGCGAGCCGGAAGACTCCAGTCTGGTGGCGTTGCCGATCGCCCCGCACAACCGACGTGTGCTGTGCGCATCGCCCGCCTACCTGGCTAGGCACGGCGAGCCGCTGCATCTGGAGCAGCTCGCGCAGCACAACTGTCTGCTGTACATGCTCGGTGGCCGGGTGCATGACCACTGGAGTTTCCACGATGGCAAGCGTGAGGTCAGCCTGACCGTCAGTGGCGACCGCTTCAGTGACGACGCCGATGTGGTGCGCCTGTGGGCGGTGGCGGGAGCCGGGATCGCCTACAAGTCGTGGCTGGATGTGGCCGGTGATGTGCTGGCGGGGCGGCTGAAAGTGTTGTTGCCGGAGCTGCTCTGCGAACGCGCTCCGCTGAATCTGCTGTGCGCCCATCGCGCACAATTGAGTAAGCCGGTGAACCTTCTGAGGGAAATGCTCGCCAGCCGTTGCGCCGAATTGAGTAGCCGATTTCCCGTTTTTCAGGAGTCTGACCATTAGTCGCAGGTAAATAGCGAAATTTCTCTCAGGAACAATCACCAACCACGTCCACTCAGGCGCAGGACGCAGCGAGCAACCCGCTTATACTAGCGGCCGCCTGAAGCCCGCACCGACAGGCCGGCAAGAGAACGATCAGACCGGAACCGGCGAGGCAGGAACGAGGGTCGCGACAGTACTGCGGTTTCCTTGCTGCGGCGCGCTGCCTTGCCTCGGCTCAAGGCGTTTTGCGCGCCTTGGCTGACGACTGATTACTGGTCAAGATGTCTATGAGCAGTAGACGATACGATTCAACAGGGAGTGAATACATGGAACATGCACCTTGCATCAGCCAGATCGCCACGTTGCTGGCCGATCCCAAACGCAGCGCGATGATGTGGGCGTTGATGGACGGCTCGGCGCGGCAGACCGAGGAGCTGGCGTTGCTGGCCGGGCTTTCGCCTTCGTCAGCCAGCGCGCATCTGGGGCGCTTGTCCGCTGGGGGGCTGTTGAAGGTCGAGGCGCGCGGACGCAAACGCTTCTTTCGTCTGGCGGCTCCCGAAATCGGCGCGGCCATCGAAGCGCTGGCCAGTGCCACCCTGGCCAGCGCCCCGCGAGAAATCCCCGACGTGTTCAAGCGTGCCTCGCCGGTCGTCAGGCCCCAGGCCGCTCCTTCGTCACTGCTGCGTGCGCGGTTTTGCGACGACCATCTCGGGGGCACGCTGGCCGCCGATCTGTACCAGCGGATGCTCGACGCCGGCTGGATCGAGCAGCTTGAAAACCGGGTGGTCGTGACGCACAAAGGCTCGACACAACTGGCCGGGCGCGGGGTCTACATCCAGGCGCTGGCCCATCGCAATGCCCAGGTGGCTTGTGCCTGTCCGGACTGGAGCGAGCGTCGTCCGCACATGGGAGGCTCGCTGGGGGCGGCGTTGTTGCAGCTGTTCATGCAGTCGGGCTGGCTGGTGCTGCCCAAGGACTCCCGTGCTTTGCAACTGACGGCGGCGGGCCAGCGGGAAATTCATCGATTTGCCTGTGAAACCGAGCTGGAAATGGCGTTATAGAGCGCTTTCTTCCACGGATGTACTCCTGAACGTCGCCAACGGCTGCGAACAAGTCGCATCTGGCACAGGCGCGCAACCGCTATCGCGCACACTCGATCCGGGGACTTTTCGGATTGAGGAGGTGGCATGGACACGGGAAACTACAGCGCGGCAGATCGACTGGAGCGCCTGCCAGTCAGCGGTTATCACCGGATCATCTTCATCATCATCGCCCTGGCGTTTTTCTTCGACTCCATGGATCTGGCGATGATGACCTTCCTGCTCGGCTCGATCAAAGCCGAGTTCGGCCTGAGCAGCGCCGAGGCTGGTCTGCTGGCCAGTTCGAGCTTTTTCGGCATGGTGCTGGGGGCGTCGCTGTCCGGGATGCTGGCTGATCGATTCGGCCGAAAACCGGTGTTCCAGTGGAGCATCGTCCTGTGGGGGCTGGCCAGTTACCTGTGCTCCACGGCGCAGACGGTCGAAAGCCTGACGCTGTTTCGCATCCTGCTGGGAATCGGCATGGGCATGGAGTTTCCGATTGCTCAGTCGATGTTGTCGGAGTTGATCCCCGCCCAGCGTCGGGGTCGCTATATCGCCTTGATGGACGGTTTCTGGCCGCTGGGTTTTGTTGCGGCGGGCGTGCTGTCGTATTTCCTGCTGCCGTTGATTGGCTGGCGAGACATCTTTCTGGTACTGGCGGTGCCGGCGGTGTTCGTGCTGGCGATCCGCTTTTTCATTCCCGAGTCGCCGCGCTGGCTGGAACAGGCCGGCAAACATGACGCAGCAGACAAGGTTTTGTGCGGCATCGAGGCGCGGGTACAGGCATCGCTGGGCGGTGCTGCATTGCCGGCGCCGGTTCGTCTGCCACGTAGCGTGACCCCGCCGGGCCATTTCCTTTCGGCGCTCAAACAGATCTGGTCTCCGCAGTATCGCCAGCGCACGACGATGATCTGGAGCCTTTGGTTCTTCGCGCTGCTCGGCTTCTACGGCCTGACCTCCTGGCTCAGCGCGCTGCTGCAACAGTCGGGGTTTGCGGTCACCCAGTCGGTGTATTACACGGTGCTGATTTCCCTCGGCGGGATTCCCGGTTTCCTGATGGCGGCCTGGCTGGTGGAGCGCTGGGGACGCAAGCCGGTGTGCATCGTCACGCTACTCGGCGGCGGGGTGATGGCGTTTCTGTACGGGCAGAGCGCAGTGTTCGGCGGCAACGTGGCGCTGCTGATCGGCACGGGGCTGTTGATGCAGTTTTTCCTGTTCGGCATGTGGGCGGTGCTCTACACCTACACGCCGGAACTGTACCCGACCTCGGCGCGGGCGACGGGCTCGGGGTTCGCCTCGGCTATCGGGCGCGTGGGTTCGCTGCTCGGGCCGTTGGTCACCGGGCTGGTGTTCCCGATCACCGGGCAGGGCGGGGTATTTGCGCTGGGAGCGCTGTGCTTTGCGATTGCGGCGGGGGTGGTGTGGCTGTTCGGGATGGAGACGCGGGGTAAAACCTTGGAGGAATTGACCGAAGCAGAAGTGATTGGCTGAACCCTGACCCAAGCTGTTGGAGCGAGCTTGCTCGCGAAAGTGGTGTATCAATCAACATCTTCGTTGAATGACAGGCCCTATTCGCGAGCAAGCTCGCCCACATTGGTTATGCGCTGTTGCTTATGGTTTTACCAGGCGCGCATCCAGGCTGTTCTGCGCCAGACGCTTGGCCTGATCCTGGGTCATACCCAGGTGGGTGTGCAGCGCATGGAAGTTCTCGGTCACGTAACCACCGAAGTACGCCGGGTCATCGGAGTTGACCGTGACCTTCACGCCACGCTCGAGCATGTCGAGGATGTTGTGCTGGGACATGTGATCGAACACGCAGAGCTTGGTATTCGACAGCGGGCACACGGTCAGCGGGATCTGCTCGTCGATGATCCGCTGCATCAGACGCTCGTCTTCGATGGCGCGTACGCCATGGTCGATGCGCTGGATCTTCAGCAGGTCGATGGCTTCCCAGATGTATTCCGGTGGGCCTTCTTCACCGGCATGGGCGACGGTCAGGAAGCCTTCGTGACGGGCACGGTCGAACACGCGCTGGAACTTGCTTGGCGGGTGACCCATCTCGGAACTATCCAGACCCACCGCGACGAACGCATCACGGAACGGCAACGCCTGGTCGAGGGTTTTCTGCGCTTCGTCTTCGCTCAGGTGACGCAGGAAACTCAGGATCAAACCGCTGGTGATGCCCAGTTGTTGCTCACCATCTTTCAGCGCGGCGGCGATACCGTTGAGCACCACTTCGAACGGGATACCCCGGTCGGTGTGGGTCTGCGGATCGAAGAACGGTTCGGTGTGAATCACGTTCTGCTCTTTGCAGCGCAGCAGGTAGGCCCAGGTCAGGTCGTAGAAGTCCTGGGAGGTGCGCAGCACGTCGGCGCCCTGGTAATACAGGTCGAGGAATTCCTGCAGGTTGTTGAAGGCGTAAGCCTTGCGCAGGGTTTCGACGTCGCTCCACGGCAGGGCGATCTTGTTGCGCTCGGCCAGGGCGAACAGCAGCTCGGGCTCCAGCGAGCCTTCGAGGTGCAGGTGCAGTTCAGCCTTGGGCAGGGCGTTGAGCCAGTCGTACATATTCTTTTCTCATCAGGTGCAATGGCGGGCATTCTACAGATGCCCGCCGAAACAATTGGCAAAACCTGACCAACCGATCCATCACACCGCTTCCTGCTCCCGTCGATAGGCGTAGGTATCGGCGAAGCGCGACAGCAGGAATTCGACGCAGGTGGTGGTCGGATATTTCGCCGGATGCTGTGCGTCCTGGCAACCGGGCAGGCACTCGATACGGGTATCCGGATGCGGCTCGGCGAAGAACGGCATCGAGTAGCGATCCACCCCGAGCGGGCTGATCACCCGGTGCGGGGTCGAGCGATAACGGTCGTTGCTCCAGCGGGCCATCATGTCGCCGAGGTTGACCACGAAGGTGCCGTCGATGGGCGGTGCGTCGATCCACTGGCCGTTGACGTTCTTCACCTGCAGGCCGCCGGCGCTGTCCTGATAAAGCAGGGTGATGCAGCCGTAATCGGTGTGCGCGCCGGCACCTTGCTGTTCGGCGGAACTGGCAGTGTGGCGCGGCGGGTAATGGATCATTCGCAATACGCTGACCGGTTCGTTGAAGCGTGTATCGAAGAAGTCGCGCTCGATGCCCAGCGCCAGCGCCATGGCCCGCAACAGGGTTTGCGCGAGCGCCTGCATGTCGAGGTAGTGCTGCTCCATCAGCGCTTCCCAACCAGGGATGGCCGGATGACGGTTGGGGCCACGCAAGGGTTTTCCTGCCAGCACCTCGGGATGATCGGCCGGCAGGTGCAGGCCCATGTCGAAGGTTTCCTTGAGATCGCTGGGTTTGTCCGGGTCGAGCTGTTCGGTGGCGATGGCGCCGTAGCCGCGATGATGGACGGTCTGGGTAATGTCGATCTTGAGTTTTTCCGCGCTCGGCCGCGCGAAGAATTGCCGGGCGTGATCGAGCAGGGATTCGATGCGCTGCGCAGAAATCGGGTGACCCTTGATGTAGAAAAAGCCCCATTCGCGGCAAGCGTGGTCGATCTGTTCGGCGACGGCCGGCCAGGCGTTCTGGTCGTCGGAGTAGAGCGGTGAGATGTCGATGATCGGGAGTTGGTTCATTTCGAATGCTCTTTAATGATCGTTTCCACGTCGAACCGTCTGCGTGGGAATGCCTCAATGGACGCTCCGCGTCCGCGTTCGGCAGGGACGCGGAGCGTCCCGGGCTGCATTCCCACGCGGAGCGTGGGAACGATCACCGGGTAGATGTTGGAATTTACTTCGGCATCTCGGCCTTCATGCCTTCGACGTAGTAGTTCATCGACGCCAGTTCGGCGTTGGTGGCGCTGACCCCCGCCGGGATTTTCTCGACGCCGGCCTGATCCTTGATCGGCCCGGTGAACGGTTGCAAAGCGCCGCTCTTGATGTCGGCGATGATCTGCTCGGCTTCGGCCTTCACCGGTGCCGGCACCAGATCGCTGATCGGCAGTTCGACCGTGCCTTCCTTCAACCCGCCCCAGTAGTCCTGGGATTTCCAGGTGTGGTCGATCACGCTCTGGGTCGCCTGAATGTAGTGCGGCGCCCAGTCGTTGACGATCGAGGTGAGCACCGCTTTCGGGCCGAAGTGCGCCATGTCCGAAGCGTAGCCCACGGCATACACACCACGCCGCTCGGCGGCCTGAATCGGCGCCGGGCTGTCGGTGTGCTGGAACACTACGTCCACGCCCTGATCAATCAGCGCGTTGGCCGCGTCGGCCTCCTTGCCCGGGTCGAACCACGAGTTGACCCACACCACTTTGATTTCGGTGCCGGGGTTGTACTTGTTCAAGGCCAGTTGAATGGCGTTGATGTCGCGGATTACTTCGGGGATCGGGAACGAGGCGACGTAGCCGATTTTTTTGCTCTTGGTCATCTTCGCCGCGAGGAAACCACCGACGTAACGACCCTCGTAGGTACGCGCCAGGTAGGTGCCGAGGTTCTTGTCCTGCTTGTAGCCGGTGGCGTGTTCGAAGGTCACCTTGGGAAACTGTTTGGCGACTTTCACCGTCGGGTTCATGTAGCCGAAGGAGGTGGTGAAGATCAGGTCGTAATTGTCCTTGGCCATGTTGCGGATCACCCGCTCGGCATCGGCGCCTTCGGCGACGTTTTCCACGTAGTTGGTGGTGATCTGCGTGCCGAGTTTTTCCGCCAGCGCCTTGCGCCCCTGTTCATGCTGATACGTCCAGCCGTGGTCGCCGATGGGGCCGATGTAGACGAAGCCGACTTTCAGTGGATCGGCGGCACTGGCGCTCAGGCTGAGGCCAAGGCCCATGGCGATGCACAGCAGTGTTTGCAGTGGACGGTTTTGCATGAACGCGAACTCCCTTTTGTTGTGTGTGGGGAGGGCAATGCAAAAGGCTGACCAAGCGGACAACAATCTGGCTTGAAACCGAGGCGCGCCCATCGCGGGCAAGCCCGCTCCCACAAAAGCACCGCGATCCCTGTGGGAGCGGGCTTGCTCGCGAAGAGGCCGTAAAGTCCAATAAAAGTGCAGGCGTAGATAAAGCTGCCATCCACTGGTGCGCTAAGGTGTAACGAAACGTTAGCGCCACCCCGCAGTCAGTAGCTCATTCGCACTCTTCGGCAAAAAGGCCCGTCATGTTCACCATCCTCAAGCAAGAAAGCTTTCTGCTGTTGGCCGTCATCGCCACCTGTGTTGCGTATCCGCTGGAGCACTGGCTGCTGCACAGTGGCCAGTTTGTCGCGCTGACGGCCGGGCTGGTGCTGATCGCCTTCATCGTCGCCGCCTCGATGCGCGTTGCCCATCAGGCTGAACTGCTCGCGGAAAAAGTCGGCGATCCGTACGGCACGATGATCCTGACCCTCGCCGCCGTGCTGGTGGAAGTGGTGATCCTGGCGATCATGATGAGCAACGAAGCTTCGGCCACACTGGTGCGCGACACGATCTATTCGGCGGTGATGCTCGACATCAACGGCATCCTCGGCCTCGCCGCGCTGATGGGCGGGATCAAGCATGGCGAGCAGTCCTACAACGACGATTCGGCCCGCAGTTACAGCGTGATGATTCTCACCGCCATGGGCGTGTCGATGGTGGTGCCGGAGTTCATTCCCGAGGCCAACTGGAAAATCTATTCGGCCTTCACCATCGGCGCGATGGTGGTGCTTTATGCGTTGTTCCTGCGCATGCAGGTCGGGCCGCACAGTTACTTTTTCAGCTACAGCTACCCGGACAAACGCCGCAAGAAAGAGCCCGTGGAACAGGAGCCGAAACCGGTCAGCCTGGCGCTGTCGATCGGCATTCTGGTGTTCGGTGTGGTGGTGATCGGCGCACTGGCCGAGGTGATGTCCAAGACCCTCGATCTGGGCCTGGAAGGGACGGGCGCACCGCCGGTGATCACGGCGATTCTGGTGGCGGCGATTTCCGCGGCGCCGGAGATTCTCACCGCGTTGCGCGCGGCGTTGGCCAACCGTATGCAGTCGGTGGTCAACATTGCGATGGGCGCTTCGTTGTCGACGGTGATCCTGACGGTGCCGGTGATGGAGGCGATGGCGCTCTACACCGGGCAGCCGTTTCAGATGGCGATGACGCCAGTGCAGACGGTGATGATCTTCATCACGCTGATCGTCAGTGCGATCAACCTCAATGACGGGGAGACCAATGCCATCGAGGGCATGACCCACTTTGTGCTGTTTGCGACGTTCATCATGTTGTCGCTGCTCGGCCTTTGAAGGCGACCATCGCTGACCGATCGTTCCCACGCTCCGCGTGGGAATGCATACCGGGACGCTCTGCGTCCCAACGTCGGACGCAGAGCGTCCATGGCTGCATTCCCACGCAGAGCGTGGGAACGATCAGAGACTTCCGCTTGGATCAGGTACCGGAAATCAACTGCCGAGCCGCCTGGCTGTGATCGGCAATCAGGCCTTTGAGATCCAGTCCTTCAACCTGCCCGTCAACCACTCGCCATTTGCCGCCGACCATCACGCGATCCGCCCGGTCCGCGCCGCACAACAGCAGCGCCGAGATCGGGTCATGGCTACCGGAGAAGCGCAGTTCATCGAGTTTGAACAACGCCAGATCCGCCTGCTTGCCGACCGCCAGTTCACCGATGTCGGTGCGACCCAGCAGGCTCGCCGAACCCTTGGTCGCCCAGCCCAGCACACGTTCCGGAGTGATCTTCTCGGCGCCGTAACGCAAGCGCTGGATGTACAGGGCCTGACGCGCTTCGAGGATCATGTTCGACGCATCGTTGGACGCCGAGCCATCCACGCCGAGACCGAACAACGCGCCGGCATCGGTCAGTTCGATGCTGGGGCAGATGCCGGACGCCAGACGCATGTTCGAGCTCGGGCAATGGCAGATACCGGTGCCCGCCGCGCCGAGACGGGCGATTTCGTCGGGGTTGAAATGGATGCCGTGGGCCAGCCACGTGCGCGGGCCGAGCCAGCCGACGCTGTCCAGATAATCCACCGTGCGCAGGCCGAAGCGTTGCAGGCAGAAGTCTTCTTCGTCGAGGGTTTCGGCGAGGTGAGTGTGCAGGCGCACATCGAGTTTGTTCGCCAGTTCGGCGCTGGCGGACATGATTTCCGGGGTCACCGAGAACGGCGAGCACGGCGCCAGAGCGATCTGGATCTGCGCGCCGTCGCCACGTTCGTGGTACTCGTGGATCAGGCGCTGACTGTCGTCGAGAATCACCTGGCCTTCCTGCACGGTCTGCTGCGGAGGCAGGCCGCCGTCCTTCTCGCCGAGGCTCATCGAGCCGCGGGTGAGCATGGCGCGCATGCCCAGTTCACGCACGGTTTCGACTTGCACGTCGATGGCGTTTTCCAGGCCATCCGGGAACAGGTAATGGTGATCGGCAGCGGTGGTGCAGCCCGACAGCAGCAACTCGGCCAGCGCGACTTTGCTGGCGAGGGCAAGTTTTTCCGGCGTCAGGCGCGCCCAGACCGGGTACAGGGTTTTCAGCCACGGAAACAACGGCTGATTGACCACCGGCGCCCAGGCGCGGGTCAGGGTCTGATAGAAGTGGTGATGGGTGTTGATCAGGCCCGGCAGGATCACGTGTTCACGGGCGTCGAACACTTCGTTGCATGGGGTCGATGGCTGCTGGCCGGCGCCGAGCACTTCTGTGATCACACCGTCTTGCAGGACCAGACCGCCACGGGCATCGAGACCGTTGGCCGTGAAAATGGCGAGGGGATTTTTTAACCAGATACGGGTCGCAGGCATTGTGGCCGGCTCCTCTGAAAGTTGGGTTCAGGGTTGCCAGCTCAGTGTTGCCCTGTCTGCTGATCCAGGGTCGCCGCGAGGGGCGAGGTGCGGAGTTTCGAACAAAATGTTGCGACGGGCAAGCCCGACCCGACCAGACACCGGGATAACCCTGTGGGGGTGAGCCCCCACAGGGTCCAGTGATTACCAGGGAATGGTTTCACCCTTGTAGTTCACGAAGTGATGGCCGCCCTTGCCGGCGAACGCATCCACCTGATCCACCAGGCCACGGGTGCTGGTCTCCACGTCGATGTCGGCGCCTTCGCCACCCATGTCGGTTTTCACCCAGCCCGGATGCAGCGACAGCACCGTAAGTTTCTGCTCGCCCAACTGCGTGACGAAGCTGTTGGTCATCGAGTTCAGCGCAGCCTTGCTGGCCTTGTACAGCGCCAGTTCCGGCGCGTCGGGCATGGTCACGCTGCCGAGCACCGAACTCATGAACGCCAGCACGCCACTGCCGTCGCGGATCTGCCCGACAAAGCGCTGGGCCAGATTGATCGGTGCCACCGCGTTGGTGAAGAACAACTGACCGACTTCCGCCAGCGTCGCGCCGCCCGGGGTCTGCACTTCGGGGCCTTTGACCCCGGCGTTGACGAACAGCAGGTCGAAGGTCTGGCCCTTGAGCTTCTGGCTCAGGGCGATCACCGCTTGCTGGTCGTCCATGTCGAGTTTTTCGATCTGCACGTTGCCCAGAGCTTCGAGAGCCTCGGCATTGGAAGGATTGCGAACCGTGGCGGTGACTTGCCAGCCGTCGGCCAGCAGGGTTTTCACCAGTCCCAGGCCCAGGCCCCGGGAGGCGCCGATGATCAATGCGTGCTTGGCAGGATTAAGTGCGGACATGACGGGCTTTCCTTGAAAGTTGAAAGATCACGGGTTCAATGGACAGCGTTGACCGAGCCGATGCTGCAATTCGAGGCGCAGCTCGCCGAGTTCGGCCATGCGGGTTTCGACCAGCTTGAGTTTGTCTTGCAGCAGTTGCGTGACGGTGGTGTCAGGATTTGGCGATTGCCACAGCGCGCCAACGCTGCTGCCGATCTCGCCGAGGGTAAAGCCCAGACGCTGCGCCGTTTTGATGTAGAGCACCAATTGCACCATCTCCGGCGGATAGTCGCGATAACCGTTGGCGCTGCGTTGCGCCGCGATCAATCCGCGCTCCTCGTAAAAACGCAGCGTGTCACGGCTGACATCGCAGGCCTGGGCCAACTCACCGATGCGCATCTTGCAGGTCTCGAAAGTGTTTGACCCTGGAGCATACTCCAGGCTTTACCGTGGTTGCTCCCTGAATTTTCGGAGCAAGGATGATGTGGACTTCAACGCAATATCGGCAGGTGGTGCGCGGCAGCGCCTGGTATGACTTGATCGTGACGGCGGCGTTTGTCACGCCGTGGAGTTTTGCTGTGTTGCACGGGTTGCTGACGGCGCTGAGTCAGGCGCTGGAGCTGCCCGGCGAGCTGCCGCCGTTCGAACCTGCGCATCTGTTGATAGCCAATTTGTTCGGGTCGGTGGTGTGCATGTGGGCAGTGCTGCGGATTCGTGATCCGCAGCCGGTTTATGGGCGCTATGACGCGGTGACGCGGTTTCTGTTCGCCGCGTGGATGACGTATGCCCTGGCCCACGGCGCCAGTTCGTTGGTGGTGGGGTTCCTGGTTCTCGAAGTGGCGTGGGGCATCGCTCAGGCGTTGCCGGTCCGGCCGCTGTCGCGAGCCGTAACGGCTTAGTGCCCGGCCTGCCACGGCTGCCCCAGTGATACCGGCGCGTACAACCGTGTACGCAGCGCATCCCGCGACAACAACACCAGCACCAGAATCGTCGCGACATACGGCAGCATCGCCAGCAGACTCGAAGGAATCGCCAGCCCCAACCCCTGCGCCACCAGGTGCAGGATGCTGGCGAGTCCGAACAGATACGCACCGAGCAGCAAGCGCCACACCCGCCAACTGGCGAACACCACCAGCGCCAGCGCAATCCAGCCGCGTCCGGCGGTCATGTTCTCGGCCCACATCGGCGTATACGCCAACGACAGATAAGCCCCGGCCAGTCCGGCCATCGCCCCGCCGAACAATACCGCCAGCGTGCGCACGGTCAGTACCGGCAAGCCCATGGCACTGGCCGCATCCGGGTTCTCACCGACCGCTTGAATGATCAGCCCGACACGGCTTTTCACGATCACCCACGCCACCAGCGCAAACAGTACGAACGACAGGTACACCAGCAGATCCTGGGCAAACAGCATGCGGCCGATCAGCGGGATTTCGCTCAGGTAGGGAATCGCCAGCGGCTCGAAACCGGCCAGCGGTTTGCCGACCCACGCCGCGCCGACAAAGGTCGACAGGCCGACGCCAAAAATCGTCAGCGCCAGCCCGGTCGCCACCTGATTGGCGTTGAATACCAGCGCCACCAGAGCAAACAGCGACGACAGCAACATCCCGGCGAGCATCGCCAAAACGACGCCCAACCAAAGGTTGCCGCTGTTGAACGCGACGATGAAACCGATCACCGCGCCAAACAGCATCATGCCTTCCTGACCGAGGTTGAGTACGCCGCTCTTCTCGCAGATCAATTCACCCAGCGCCACCAGCAGCAGTGGCGTACCGCAGCGCACCATGGCGTAGAAAATATTGCTCAGCAGATCGATATCCATCACAGCGCTCCGGCGGTTACGGCGGTGGTAGAAGTGCGCCGCACCCAGCGCAGGTTCAGGCGTGGCCGATAGAGGATCAGCACGTCACAGGCCAGCAGGAAAAACAGCATCATTCCCTGAAATAACTGAGTGATCGCCTGCGGTAGATTCAGCGTCATCTGCGCGCTCTCGCCACCGATGTACAGCAGTGCCATCAACAGGCTGGAAAACAGAATGCCGATCGGATTGAGTCTGCCGAGAAACGCCACGGTGATCGCCGCGTAGCCGTAGCCCGGCGAGACCTGCGGCACCAGTTGGCCGATCGGCCCGGTGACTTCGCAGACACCGGCAAGTCCCGCCAATCCACCACTGATCAGCAGTGCGAGCCAGATCAGCCGCTTCTCGCGAAACCCGACAAACCCTGCCGCACGCTTGTCCAGCCCCAGCACCTTGATCTGGAAACCGACGAAGCTTTTCTGCAGCAACACCCACACCGCGACCAGCGCGAGCAAGGCGAAATACACGCCGATGTGCGCGCGCCCGTCCTCCATCAACAGCGGCAGGCGGCTGGCGTCGCTGAACATTGCCGATTCGGGAAAATTGAATCCGGCCGGATCCTTCAGCGGCCCGTGTACGCAGAACAGCAGCAGGTTCAGCGCGATGTAGTTGAGCATGATGCTGGTGAGGATTTCGTTGGCGTTGAAGCGCGTGCGCAACCAAGCGGTGAGCCC
The DNA here is from genome assembly GCF_002112915.1 of Pseudomonas sp. B34(2017). Lineage (NCBI taxonomy): Bacteria > Pseudomonadati > Pseudomonadota > Gammaproteobacteria > Pseudomonadales > Pseudomonadaceae > Pseudomonas > Pseudomonas sp. B34(2017). The sequence goes on from NZ_NEJA01000012.1 coordinate 24,770, forward strand.
GGCCCACGCGGCGCCGGCGAACGTGCCGGTGAGCAGGATCAGCACCAGCGCCCAACGGCTTTGCATGTCGATGATATTTACCGCCAGCGCACTGCCGGCCAGGGCGCCGAGCAGCAACTGGCCTTCGGCACCGATATTCCAGATCCGCGCCTGATAGGCCACCGCGAGGCCCAGCGCACACAGCAGAATCGGCAGGGTTTTGACCAGCAGCTCGGAGACGCCATACAGGTCGCTGACCGGGGCAATCAATAACGTGTGCAGGGTTTTCAGCGGGTCGTGACCGAGGGCGATGAACAGCAACGATCCGCAGACCAGCGTCAGCACCGCCGCCAGCACCGGCGAGCACCACAGCATCAGGCGTGATTGCCGGCCACGGGGTTCGAGGGAAAGCAACATGGGAAAACTCCGTTAAACCGTGGCCGGTTGTGATTGAGGGGTGTCGAACTGGCCGGCCATCCAGCCGCCGACGTCGCTGAGGCGGGTTTGCGCCGTGTCCTGCAACGCCGACAGGCGCCCGCCGCACAGCGCGCCGAGGCGGTCGCTGATCTGGAACAGTTCGTCGAGGTCTTCGGAGAACACCAGAATCGCCGCCCCGGCATCGCGCAGGGCAATCAGCGCCCGGTGAATGGTGGCCGCCGCGCCGACGTCCACGCCCCAGGTCGGGTGCGCGGCGATCAGCAGTTTCGGTTGCTGGAGGATTTCCCGGCCGAGGATGAATTTCTGCAGGTTGCCGCCGGACAGGCTGCGGGCGGCGGTCTGGGTGTCCGGGGTTTTCACGCCGAAGCGCTGGATGATCGTTTGGGCGAGGGCTTCGACCTTGCCGCGCTCGATCAAGCCATGGCTGACCAGGCCTTGTTGAAAGGCAGTGAGCAGGGCGTTGTCCGCCAGGCTCATGTCCGGCACCGCGCCATGCCCGAGGCGTTCGGCGGGGACGAACGCCAGGCCGAGTTTGCGTCGGGCATCCGGGCGCTGATCGGCGACGGCATGTTCCTGGAAACAGATGGTTTGCGCTGCATCGCGGGGCAGTGTTTGCTCGCCGCTGAGCAATGCCAGAAGCTCGTCCTGCCCGTTGCCCGCCACGCCGGCGATGCCGACGATTTCACCGCTGCGCACCTGCAGATCGATGTCGCTCAGGGAGCAACCAAACGGATCCGGGTTGTGCCAGTTCAAACCGCTGACCTGCAAAAACGCCGCGCCACCGGTGACCTTCGTGAACTCGCCGATCAAGGTCGCGGCGTCGCCCACCATCAATTGCGCCAGTTGCCGGTCGGTGCAGTCGGCCGGTACGCAATGCCCGGCCACCCGGCCGCCGCGCAACACCGTAGCGCTGTGACACAAGGCGCGCACCTCGCCGAGTTTGTGGCTGATGAACAGAATGCTGCAGCCCTCGGCCGCGAGCCGGCGCAGGGTGATGAACAACTCGTCGGCTTCCTGCGGCGTGAGCACCGAGGTCGGCTCATCGAGAATCAGCAGGCGAATGTCCTGCATCAGGCAACGCACGATCTCGACCCGTTGCCGCTCGCCGATCGACAGGCTGTGGACAAGTCGCTGGGGTTCCAGCGCCATGCCATATCGGCGCGACACTTCACGGATTTTCGCCTCAAGCTGTTTCGGCGAACCGGCCGCTGCACCCATCGCCAATGCAATGTTCTGCGCCACGCTCAAGGTCTCGAACAGCGAGAAATGCTGGAACACCATGCCGATGCCCAACTGCCGCGCCTGGGCCGGGTTGCGCATGATCACCGGTTGACCCTGCCACAGCATCTCACCCGAATCGGCCTGGGTGACGCCGTAGATGATCTTCATCAACGTGCTTTTTCCTGCACCGTTTTCACCGAGCAGCGCGTGGATTTCACCGCGGCCGATGCTCAGGTCGATGGCGTCATTGGCAAGGCAACCGGGATAACGTTTGCTGATTTGGCGCAGTTGCAGCTGCGGTGTGGACGTGGGGTTTGGCATGACAGGCTCGGGTCGCTTGGAGTTGTGCCTGTGGATAAAGCAATTTCCTGGCCATTGAGTCAGGAACGCAGGTGGCTGCTGTTTGCCAGCCTGTGGCGTAGAGCCTGTGAATCGAATTCGGTTGCCTGCACGGCACCACTTGAGGGCAAAGCCTTTGATCAGGCTCCAGTTTTGCCCGCAACTGGCTGATCAAAAAACGAGCAACCGCGCCGAAGCCATGCAGAACCTGCGACTGCGCCAGCCATGAACGGCTTATCCACAGGTTGCTCCACAGTATTTGTGCGCAAGAAAAAATCCCGGGCATAAGCACTGGCGGGCTTTCTTCTAAAGGCGATAAACAACGCTAAGCGATTGTTTTTACGTGAAATTGTTCATTGTGATGGGCGATTGGACGAAAAGTGAGCAAATCCCGCAAAGCCACGTGACAGAAGGGTTACAGCCTCCTGTGCTCAGGTTATCCACAGCCGGGTGCACAGCGGATGTGGGCAAGTCTCGGGCATAAGCAAACGGGCTGGTGCCCTAAAACATGGCGAGGCTTCAACGTTGCAGCAGGATTCGCCCGCGGCTCAGGTCGGCCAGCTGATTTTGCAACAGCTCGATGTGCGCTTCGCCCACGGCCAATTGCAACTCGACACCATTGGCGGTGAAGTTTTCCTCGACCACCAATCCGCCCAGATCCGCGACCCGCAGCTTCACCAGCGCCAGTTCGCCAAAGGCGCAGGCGCAACGCACGGGCGCGCGACTGATCAATTCCATCTTCGGCGCGGCTTGCAGGCACTTGTTGGCGCCGCCGCCATAGGCCCGGGCCAGGCCGCCGGTGCCCAGCTGAATGCCGCCGTACCAGCGGATCACCAGCACCGCGACCTGATCGCAGTCCTGCGCTTCGATGGCCGCGAGAATCGGCCGCCCGGCAGTGCCGCCGGGTTCGCCGTCGTCGTTGCTGCGGTACTGGTCGCCGAGTTTCCACGCCCAGCAATTATGCGAAGCGTTCAAGTCGCTGTGCTGCTCGATGAAGGCTTGCGCCTCCGCGGGGCTGCCGATCGGCGCGGCGAAGGTGATGAAGCGGCTTTTGCGAATCTCTTCGCGGAATTCGCAAAAGCCGCTGAGGGTGAATGGCATAAAACGACTTATATAGAAGAAGTGAGGCCGCAGCCTTTGAGGATGATGCGGATCAGGTTGTTGCCGGCGTCTTCCATATCCTGTTTGGTCAACTTGCTGCGACCGGTCACCCGGCAGATCTGGGTGGCGAAGTCGGCGTAATGCTGGGTGCTACCCCACAACAGGAAGATCAGGTGCACCGGGTCGACCGGGTCCATCTTGCCCGCGTCGATCCAGGCCTGGAACACGCCGGCGCGGCCCTGGAACCAGGCGCGGTAATCCTGATTGAAATATTCGGTCAGGCATTCGCCGCCGCTGATCACTTCCATCGCGAAGATCCGCGACGCTTGCGGCTGGCGACGGGAGAATTCCATTTTCGCGCGGATGTAGCGGGTCAGCGCTTCGGCCGGATCGTCCTCGGCCGTCAGGGTATTGAAGGTGCTGTCCCACAATTGAAGGATGTTGCTCAGCACCGCCACGTACAACCCGAGCTTGTTGGTGAAGTAGTAATGCAGATTCGCCTTTGGCAGCCCAGCCTTGGTGGCGATGGTGTTCATGCTCGTGCCTTTGTACCCGTGACGGGCGAACTCGTCTTCGGCGGCTTTGATGATGGTCTCTTCGTTCTTCTGACGAATGCGGCTGGCGGGTTTGCCGCCGTGGGCTGGGACTTCAAAGGTCATAGGCACTTCCGGGTTTGTCTGTGGGGTGCAACCAGTTGCGTTGATAGCGCAACCACCGGCGCGGGACAAGCCCCGGGCGAAGAAAACCCCGGTCGTCAGCGGGTGGCGGCGAGGCTTTCGAGAAAGCTTTCCAGTACCAGATGAGGGCGGCGACCCTTGCGGGTGACCGAGGCCAGGCTCAAATCATAGAAGCGGGTACTGGCCTTGAGCGCGCGCAAGCGACCTTGTTGAACCCAGAGACTGGCATAGTGATCCGGCAAATAGCCGATGTAACGCCCGGTCAGAATCAGGAACGCCATGCCTTCACGGTCGGATGCGCTGGCGGTGCAATTGAGCGCCTGATAGTGCGCCTGGATCTCCGCCGGCAAACGGAAGGTCGGGGCGATGGCGTCCTGACTGTTCAAGCGTTCGTCATCCAGTTGTTTGTCATCGACGTAAAACAGCGGATGACCAACTGCGCAGTAGAGCAACGAGCGCTCGCTGTACAACGGCTGGTATTCCAGTCCCGACAACGCGCTGGCCTGCGGCACCACGCCGACATGCAGGCGGCCGTCGAGCACACCTTGTTCGACTTCGTTGGGGGCGATCATGCGGATCTGGATTTGCACGTCCGGCCCGCGTTCCTTCAATTGCGCGAGCGCGTGGGTGATGCGCATGTGGGGCAGGGTGACGAGGTTGTCAGTCAGGCCGATGATCAATTCGCCGCGCAAGTGCTGGTGCAGGCCGTTGACCTCGGTGCGAAAACTCTCCAGTGCACTCAACAGCTGCAGCGCCGACTGGTAAACCTCACGACCCTCTTCGGTCAGGGAGAAACCGGCGCGCCCGCGTTGGCACAGACGCAGGCCGAGACGTTGTTCCAGATCGCTCATCTGCTGGCTGATCGCCGAGCGACCGATGCCGAGCACGGTTTCCGCCGCCGAGAAGCCACCGCACTCCACCACGCTGCGAAAAATCCGCAGCAGGCGAATGTCAAAGTCACTGACCTGGGCCAGTGGATCGGGGCGGCGGCTGCTCATGATGTTGTGCTCATTGTTTAGCAGAGTTCTAACTGAAGGTTAGAAGAGTTGAATTTCACCGACTTTATCCCCGTGGCAATTTAGCTGCAACAACGCTTTCTATCGCTCTGAAGCTTATTGCCCTGCGAGGTTTTGCCCGATGAACATGCCTGAAAACGCGCCGTCGCCACTGGCCAGCCAACTGAAGCTGGACGCGCACTGGATGCCGTACACCGCCAACCGCAACTTCCAGCGCGACCCGCGTCTGATCGTCGGTGCCGAAGGCAGCTGGCTGATCGACGACAAGGGCCGCAAGGTGTACGACTCGCTGTCCGGTCTGTGGACCTGCGGGGCCGGGCATACCCGCAAGGAAATCCAGGAAGCGGTGGCCAAGCAGTTGGGCACCCTCGATTACTCGCCGGGCTTCCAGTACGGCCATCCGCTGTCGTTCCAGCTGGCGGAGAAAATCACCGATCTGACCCCGGGTAACCTGAACCACGTGTTCTTCACTGACTCCGGTTCCGAATGCGCCGATACCGCGGTGAAAATGGTCCGTGCTTACTGGCGCCTGAAAGGCCAGTCGACCAAGACCAAGATGATCGGCCGCGCCCGTGGCTATCACGGTGTGAACATCGCCGGCACCAGCCTTGGCGGCGTCAACGGCAACCGCAAGCTGTTCGGTCAGGCGATGATGGATGTCGATCACCTGCCGCACACTTTGCTGGCGAGCAATGCTTTCTCCCGTGGCATGCCGGAGCAGGGTGGTATCGCCCTGGCCGATGAGCTGCTGAAACTGATCGAGCTGCACGATGCTTCGAACATCGCAGCGGTGTTCGTTGAGCCGATGGCCGGCTCCGCTGGCGTGCTGGTTCCGCCACAGGGCTACCTCAAGCGTCTGCGTGAAATCTGCGATCAGCACAACATCCTGCTGGTGTTCGACGAAGTGATCACCGGCTTCGGCCGTACCGGCACCATGTTCGGCGCCACCACTTTCGGCGTGACCCCGGACCTGATGTGCATCGCCAAGCAAGTTACCAACGGCGCGATCCCGATGGGCGCGGTGATTGCCAGCTCCGAGATCTACCAGACCTTCATGAACCAGCCGACCCCGGAATACGCTGTGGAATTCCCGCACGGCTACACCTACTCGGCGCACCCGGTGGCTTGCGCCGCAGGTCTTGCGGCACTCGACCTGCTGCAAAAGGAAAATCTGGTGCAGAGCGTGGCCGAAGTCGCGCCGCATTTCGAAAATGCCCTGCATGGTCTGAAAGGCGCGAAGAACGTCATCGACATTCGAAACTTCGGTCTGGCCGGTGCGATCCAGATCGCGGGCCGTGACGGCGACGCCATCGTGCGTCCGTTCGAAGCCGGCATGGCGTTGTGGAAAGCCGGGTTCTACGTGCGCTTCGGTGGCGACACCCTGCAGTTCGGCCCAACCTTCAACAGCAAGCCGCAGGACCTTGATCGTCTGTTCGACGCGGTCGGCGAAGTGCTGAACAAGCTCGACTGATTTTCCTTCTATATAGATACGCCAATGGCAGGCGCCCCTTGCGGGCGTCTGCGCACAAGAATTCAGGAGTTCCCCGATGAGCGTTATCCCGCATTTGATCAATGGCGAACTGGTGACCGAGAACGGTCGCGCGGTCGATGTGTTCAACCCGTCCACCGGTCAGGCTATCCACAAGCTGCCGCTGGCCAGCCGCGAAACCATCCAGCATGCCATCGATGCCGCCAAGGCTGCGTTCCCGGCCTGGCGCAATACGCCACCGGCCAAACGTGCCCAGGTGATGTTCCGTTTCAAGCAACTGCTGGAGCAGAACGAAGCACGCATCGCGCAGTTGATCAGCGAAGAACACGGCAAGACCCTGGAAGATGCTGCCGGTGAACTGAAGCGCGGTATCGAGAACGTCGAGTTCGCCTGCGCAGCCCCGGAAATCCTCAAGGGTGAGTACAGCCGCAACGTCGGCCCAAACATTGATGCGTGGTCGGACTTCCAGCCGCTGGGCGTGGTGGCCGGTATCACCCCGTTCAACTTCCCGGCGATGGTGCCGCTGTGGATGTATCCGCTGGCGATCGTCTGCGGCAACTGCTTTATCCTCAAGCCGTCCGAGCGTGATCCGAGCTCGACCCTGCTGATCGCGCAACTGCTGCTGGAAGCCGGCCTGCCGAAAGGCGTGCTGAGCGTAGTGCACGGTGACAAGACTGCGGTGGACGCGCTGATCGAAGCGCCGGAAGTCAAAGCGTTGAGCTTCGTGGGCTCGACCCCGATTGCCGAATACATCTATGCCGAAGGCACCAAGCGCGGCAAACGCGTTCAGGCACTGGGCGGCGCGAAGAACCATGCGGTGCTGATGCCGGATGCGGATCTGGACAATGCCGTCAGCGCACTGATGGGTGCGGCTTACGGTTCCTGCGGCGAACGCTGCATGGCGATCTCGGTGGCCGTGTGTGTGGGTGACCAGGTTGCCGACGCACTGGTGGCCAAACTGGTTCCTCAGATCAAGGCGCTGAAAATCGGTGCCGGCACTTCTTGTGGTCTGGATATGGGGCCGCTCGTAACCGGTCAGGCGCGTGACAAGGTCAGCGGTTATGTCGAAGACGGCGTGGCGGCGGGCGCGACCCTGGTGGTCGACGGTCGTGGTCTGAGCGTTGCCGGTCATGAAGAAGGTTTCTTCCTGGGTGGCTGCCTGTTCGACAACGTCACACCTGAGATGCGCATCTATAAAGAAGAGATCTTCGGGCCGGTGCTGTGCGTCGTCCGGGTGAACAGCCTGGAAGAGGCGATGCAACTGATCAACGATCACGAATACGGCAACGGCACCTGCATCTTCACTCGTGACGGTGAAGCGGCACGTCTGTTCTGCGACGAGATCGAAGTCGGCATGGTCGGCGTCAATGTTCCACTGCCGGTGCCGGTGGCTTACCACAGCTTCGGCGGCTGGAAGCGCTCGCTGTTCGGCGACCTGCATGCTTACGGTCCGGATGGTGTGCGCTTCTATACCCGTCGCAAGGCGATCACTCAGCGCTGGCCGCAGCGCGCGAGCCATGAGGCGTCGCAGTTCGCATTCCCTAGCTTGTAAGTAGTAGGGCAGTGCAAAGAAGGCCGACCTTTTAAGGTCGGCCTTCGCGTTTCAGGGCTTTTTTGACCGATATGACAGATTTATGAAAATAAGGGTTGACGGCGAATTCCAGAGGTCTATAATTCGCCCCACTTCCGGCGCAGTCGAAACGGAAAACTCCTTAAGATTCAATGAGTTAAGTAGGTTTCGATAGTGGATCGCTTCAGTTCATCGAAGCCTGGAAGGAGTTGGAAATGCCGGTTTTCTGGTGCTTTCAACGGTTCGATCTTCTCGGTCGAAGGCGGAGAAAAAGAGGTGTTGACAGCAGCGTGTAACGCTGTAGAATTCGCCTCCCGCTAACGAGAGATCGGAAGCGCAAGTGGTTGAAGTTGTTGAAGAA
>NZ_NEJA01000013.1:2269-5313 GCF_002112915.1 Pseudomonas sp. B34(2017)
TGGCCACTTTCACTGGTGGTGATCAGGCTAAGGTAAAATTTGTGAGTTCTCTTAGTTGAGAAATTCGAATTTTCGGCGAATGTCGTCTTCACAGTATAACCAGATTGCTTGGGGTTATATGGTCAAGTGAAGAAGCGCATACGGTGGATGCCTTGGCAGTCAGAGGCGATGAAAGACGTGGTAGCCTGCGAAAAGCTTCGGGGAGTCGGCAAACAGACTTTGATCCGGAGATGTCTGAATGGGGGAACCCAGCCATCACAAGATGGTTATCTTGTACTGAATACATAGGTGCAAGAGGCGAACCAGGGGAACTGAAACATCTAAGTACCCTGAGGAAAAGAAATCAACCGAGATTCCCTTAGTAGTGGCGAGCGAACGGGGACTAGCCCTTAAGTGGCTTTGAGATTAGCGGAACGCTCTGGAAAGTGCGGCCATAGTGGGTGATAGCCCTGTACGCGAAAGTCTCTTAGTCATGAAATCGAGTAGGACGGAGCACGAGAAACTTTGTCTGAATATGGGGGGACCATCCTCCAAGGCTAAATACTACTGACTGACCGATAGTGAACTAGTACCGTGAGGGAAAGGCGAAAAGAACCCCGGAGAGGGGAGTGAAATAGATCCTGAAACCGTATGCGTACAAGCAGTGGGAGCAGACTTTGTTCTGTGACTGCGTACCTTTTGTATAATGGGTCAGCGACTTATTTTCAGTGGCGAGCTTAACCGAATAGGGGAGGCGTAGCGAAAGCGAGTCTTAATAGGGCGTCTAGTCGCTGGGAATAGACCCGAAACCGGGCGATCTATCCATGGGCAGGTTGAAGGTTAGGTAACACTGACTGGAGGACCGAACCGACTACCGTTGAAAAGTTAGCGGATGACCTGTGGATCGGAGTGAAAGGCTAATCAAGCTCGGAGATAGCTGGTTCTCCTCGAAAGCTATTTAGGTAGCGCCTCATGTATCACTGTAGGGGGTAGAGCACTGTTTCGGCTAGGGGGTCATCCCGACTTACCAAACCGATGCAAACTCCGAATACCTACAAGTGCCGAGCATGGGAGACACACGGCGGGTGCTAACGTCCGTCGTGAAAAGGGAAACAACCCAGACCGTCAGCTAAGGTCCCAAAGTTATGGTTAAGTGGGAAACGATGTGGGAAGGCTTAGACAGCTAGGAGGTTGGCTTAGAAGCAGCCACCCTTTAAAGAAAGCGTAATAGCTCACTAGTCGAGTCGGCCTGCGCGGAAGATGTAACGGGGCTCAAACCATACACCGAAGCTACGGGTATCACGCAAGTGATGCGGTAGAGGAGCGTTCTGTAAGCCTGTGAAGGTGAGTTGAGAAGCTTGCTGGAGGTATCAGAAGTGCGAATGCTGACATGAGTAACGACAATGGGTGTGAAAAACACCCACGCCGAAAGACCAAGGTTTCCTGCGCAACGTTAATCGACGCAGGGTTAGTCGGTCCCTAAGGCGAGGCTGAAAAGCGTAGTCGATGGAAAACAGGTTAATATTCCTGTACTTCTGGTTATTGCGATGGAGGGACGGAGAAGGCTAGGCCAGCTTGGCGTTGGTTGTCCAAGTTTAAGGTGGTAGGCTGAAATCTTAGGTAAATCCGGGGTTTCAAGGCCGAGAGCTGATGACGAGTTGCCTTTAGGCGACGAAGTGGTTGATGCCATGCTTCCAAGAAAAGCTTCTAAGCTTCAGATAACCAGGAACCGTACCCCAAACCGACACAGGTGGTTGGGTAGAGAATACCAAGGCGCTTGAGAGAACTCGGGTGAAGGAACTAGGCAAAATGGCACCGTAACTTCGGGAGAAGGTGCGCCGGTGAGGGTGAAGCACTTGCTGCGTAAGCCCACGCCGGTCGAAGATACCAGGCCGCTGCGACTGTTTATTAAAAACACAGCACTCTGCAAACACGAAAGTGGACGTATAGGGTGTGACGCCTGCCCGGTGCCGGAAGGTTAATTGATGGGGTTAGCTAACGCGAAGCTCTTGATCGAAGCCCCGGTAAACGGCGGCCGTAACTATAACGGTCCTAAGGTAGCGAAATTCCTTGTCGGGTAAGTTCCGACCTGCACGAATGGCGTAACGATGGCGGCGCTGTCTCCACCCGAGACTCAGTGAAATTGAAATCGCTGTGAAGATGCAGTGTATCCGCGGCTAGACGGAAAGACCCCGTGAACCTTTACTATAGCTTTGCACTGGACTTTGAATTTGCTTGTGTAGGATAGGTGGGAGGCTTTGAAGCGTGGACGCCAGTTCGCGTGGAGCCATCCTTGAAATACCACCCTGGCAACTTTGAGGTTCTAACTCAGGTCCGTTATCCGGATCGAGGACAGTGTATGGTGGGTAGTTTGACTGGGGCGGTCTCCTCCTAAAGAGTAACGGAGGAGTACGAAGGTGCGCTCAGACCGGTCGGAAATCGGTCGTAGAGTATAAAGGCAAAAGCGCGCTTGACTGCGAGACAGACACGTCGAGCAGGTACGAAAGTAGGTCTTAGTGATCCGGTGGTTCTGTATGGAAGGGCCATCGCTCAACGGATAAAAGGTACTCCGGGGATAACAGGCTGATACCGCCCAAGAGTTCATATCGACGGCGGTGTTTGGCACCTCGATGTCGGCTCATCACATCCTGGGGCTGAAGCCGGTCCCAAGGGTATGGCTGTTCGCCATTTAAAGTGGTACGCGAGCTGGGTTTAGAACGTCGTGAGACAGTTCGGTCCCTATCTGCCGTGGACGTTTGAGATTTGAGAGGGGCTGCTCCTAGTACGAGAGGACCGGAGTGGACGAACCTCTGGTGTTCCGGTTGTCACGCCAGTGGCATTGCCGGGTAGCTATGTTCGGGAAAGATAACCGCTGAAAGCATCTAAGCGGGAAACTTGCCTCAAGATGAGATCTCACTGGAACCTTGAGTTCCCTGAAGGGCCGTCGAAGACTACGACGTTGATAGGTTGGGTGTGTAAGCGCTGTGAGGCGTTGAGCTAACCAATACTAATTGCCCGTGAGGCTTGACCATATAACACCCAAGCAATCTGTAGACTCGAAAGAG
>NZ_NEJA01000014.1:0-1288 GCF_002112915.1 Pseudomonas sp. B34(2017)
TGTAGAGACCGGTACATCCTTTACACATTAGACCGGGGACATCGTTTACACCTTTTACAGGCTTGATACGCGGTTGGCACCGCGCTCAAGCCTGCCTAAACAGAAGTTGCAAAGGTACAGCTCCCACACGTCATCAGCCACTTCCTTCAGCGCGATGTCCTCGCCGATCAGCGCCTCGCCCAAAAACATTCGTTGCCCCTTCCACTTGAACTCGCCGTTCGAGCGAACCTTGCGTACCTCAACCTCAGGGCCATATTCGACCGCGGGCAAGTAGCCCGGATACGGGCGCAACGAAGGTCTGTATACGGAAGCCGGCGGTTTCATGCCCAGTGCGGTGTGTGGTCGATCATGGTTGAAGTCCTGAACGAACTCTTCAAAGGCCAGCTGCTGGCGTACGAGATTTTCCGCAGGTGTTCGCAGTACCGCTGCTTTGAGGGTGCGGTGCATCCGTTCGTGTCGACCGTTCTGGTCAGGACGCCCTGGTGTGATTGTCTCGATATGGATGCCATGCCTGATGAACCAGACGGACAGCTTCGACAGCCGCGCCAAACCGGTCGATGCGAAAGGCGCCCCGTTATCTGTGCGGATTACGTCCGGCAATCCAAACTCCCGGAAAGCCCATTCGAATCCCTGTCGCGTCGGCTCGCTGTGCGTGCCGGGCAGCGCCCGGCAGAGCAGCAGATAGCGGCTCATCTGATCGGTAATGGTCAGCGGATAGCACCAATTGCCGTCCTGCATCCTGAACTGCCCTTTGAAGTCGGCACACCAGGTCTGGTTGGGTTCATCGGCCGGGCGTAAATGCGTCGGAGCACGCGGGCGCAAAGGATAAGGGCGCCGCGCAATGACCAAGCCAGCCTTCTTCAACCACTCACCGGCAGTGCTCGCGGCCGGCCATGGGATCTGTGGATCGGACTTTCGCAGGCGATCAATGATCTGTTTGGGACCTCGATCCGGATGCTCGTTTTTCTTGGCCAGCAATGTGGCAATGATTTCATCCGGGGTTTGATGAGGGCAGTTCAAAGGCTTGCGGGATTGCTCTTTCAAGCCATCCACGCCGAGCGCTGCATACCGATCCAGCCATTTATCTACGGTTGGTCGGCTGATCCCATAACGCCGGCTCAATTGGCTCTTGGTGTAGCTGCCACTGAGCCAGTCACTGACTAATTTCACTCGTTGATCCATCGGGGACTCTTGATTCCAGGGCATGGTCAGCACCTCCTGACCATGATTGATACCTGTAAACCATGTCCCCGGTCTCAAACGTAAAGGATGTACCCGGTCTTTACCC
>NZ_NEJA01000002.1:0-932629 GCF_002112915.1 Pseudomonas sp. B34(2017)
TCTTGATTCCAGGGCATGGTCAGCACCTCCTGACCATGATTGATACCTGTAAACCATGTCCCCGGTCTCAAACGTAAAGGATGTACCCGGTCTTTACCCACCCCAGCCCTCTCCCCGAGGAGAGGGAGCCGTTTTTTGTGCTTTTCAAAGCCTGAGTTCAACGCGGTATCGCACGTCGGCGAACCTCTCCCAAACCACTCGGTCAGTCCCCTCTCCCTACGGGCGGTCCGACGTTTCGGGAGGGCTAGGGTGAGGGGCTCTTGATCTGGCTCTTGATCTGGCTCTTGATCTGGCTCTTGATCTGCTTTTGATTTTTTGCCTCTTCGGCAGGCCGAGCGAAGGTGTCCATCAGGGGGTAGGCGCGCAGCGCCGTGCGGCGCAGCCGCATACATCGAGAGGAGGTGCAGCGAAGCAAACCGTAGGCGATGCCCCCTGATGGACACCGTAGCGAGGGAACACTGAGCCTAAGCGAAGTGCCGTACGCCGGGGCAAAAGCCTTTTGGTTCCTTTTTGGCGTTTGAAAAAGGGACTCGCTGTAAGAGCGAAACCGCCAGCGGCAGCACCCGAAGCAACGGATATGCCCCCAATCTCAAAATCCACCAACCATTGACCCATCCCCACACCCTGCGTAGCCTTGCGCTTTCGAGGTTCTTCGGCCCACGCCGAAGCTAAGAAGGGAACGCGGTCCAAGCCGCGGCTGCCCCCGCAACTGTGAACGGTGCTGTTCGCTGCCACGCCACTGCCAACTCAATCCAGAGCCAGCGGGAAGGCGCAGCGAATACCGGGCCAAGGCCCGAACACCGTCAGCCAGGAGACCTGCCTCGTCACAGATTCTCACTTTCAACCGGGCGGGGTGATCCGGTGGCGAACTCTCCAGGCACGCACTCGCGTTGCCGGTCTCGTCCCGTATGCCCGCCACCTTGCCAAAGGGCATCCGATGAAAACACTGGCCAAACTCCCCGTCACCATCGTCACTGGCTTCCTCGGCTCGGGCAAAACCACCTTGCTGCGGCACATGCTCGACAACGCCCAGGGCCGCCGTATCGCGGTAATCGTCAACGAGTTCGGCGAGCTGGGCATCGACGGTGAAATCCTCAAGCAATGCACCATCGGCTGCACCGAAGAAGAAGCCACCGGCCGCGTCTACGAACTGGCCAACGGTTGCCTGTGCTGCACGGTTCAGGAAGAGTTCTTCCCGGTGATGCGTGAACTGGTGGCCCGTCGCGGCGACCTCGATCACATCCTGATCGAAACCTCGGGCCTGGCCCTGCCAAAGCCGCTGGTGCAAGCCTTCCAGTGGCCGGAAATCCGCAGCGCCTGCACCGTTGACGCGGTGATCACCGTGGTCGACAGCCCGGCCGTGGCCGCTGGCACCTTCGCCGCGTTCCCGGATCAGGTCGACGCCCAGCGCAAGCTCGATCCGAACCTGGATCACGAATCGCCACTGCACGAACTGTTCGCCGACCAACTGGCCAGCGCCGACCTGGTGATTCTCAACAAGGCCGACCAGACCAGCCCTGAAGACCTCGCGCGCGTCCGTCTGGAAGTCGCCGAAGAGCTGCCGCCAGCAGTGAAAATCATCGAAGCCAGCAATGGTCGTCTGCCGCTGGACGTGTTGATCGGCCTCGGCGCCGGTTCCGAAGAACACATCGACAGCCGGCACAGCCATCACGATCACCACCACGACGATGACGATCATGATGACCACGATCACGACGCCTTCGATTCGATTTCCATCGAGCTGCCGCAAGCCGACGAAAGCCTGCTGCTCGACGCATTGACGCAACTGGTGGTTCAGCACGGCATCCTGCGAGTCAAAGGCTTCGCGGCGATCCCGAACAAGCCGATGCGTCTGTTGGTTCAGGGTGTGGGCACTCGTTTCGACAAGCACTTCGACCGTCAGTGGGGCGCCGATGAGGCGCGCGTGACGCGTCTGGTGTTGATCGGTCAGGAGCTGGACGCCGCCCAGCTCGAAGCGCAACTGCGCGCCGCGCTCAGCGTTTAAGCCATGCACCTGCTCAGGACCCAGCCCGGCGGTTTCGTGTCGGATGACAACATTGCCGACCTTGGACAAACCCCCGCCGAGCTGGTGATCCTGTGCAGCGGCGATTCCAGCCTGGCGCTGCTCGCCGAAGCCGCGCAGCAACTGCCTGAGGATTACCCGAGCGTGCGGCTGGCCAACCCGATGCAGGTGCAGAACCATGCGTCGGTCGACCTCTATGTCGATGAGGTACTGCGCCACGCCAAGGTCATTCTGATTTCGCTGCACGGCGGCATCGCTTATTGGCGTTATGGCGTCGAGCGGCTGGTCGAGTTGTCCGAGCGTGGCGTGCAGGTGATTCTGGTGCCGGGCGATGACCGGCCCGACCCGGAACTCAGCGACTTGAGCACCGTGGGCGCCGAGGATCGCGACCGGCTCTGGCAGTTTCTGCGTCAGGGCGGCATGGGCAATGCGCTGGACTTTTTCCGTTGCCTGGCCAATCGCTGGCTGGCGCGGGATTACGTGTGGGGCGAGCCGCAAACGCTGCCGCGCACGGCGATATATCATCCGAACAAAAACACCGCCGCACTGAGTGACTGGCAAGCCGATTGGCTGCCCGGTCAACCGGTGTCGGCGGTGTTGTTTTATCGCTCGCATTTGCAAGCGGCGAACACGGCGTTTATCGACGTGTTCTGCCAACGGCTTCAGGCGGCCGGACTCAATCCGCTGCCGATCGCCGTGGCCAGTTTGAAAGAGCCCGGCTGCCTGTCGGTGGTCGAGGGCTGGCTGGATGAAGTCGAGGCCTCGGTGATTCTGAACACCACTGGTTTCGCCCAGTCCAGCCCGGAAGCGCCGCATCTGCGGCCGTTCCGTCGCAACATTCCGGTGATCCAGGCGATTTGCGCCCAAGACAACGAGCCTGGCTGGCGCGAGAGCGAGCAGGGCCTCGGCCCCCGGGATCTGGCGATGCACATCGCCTTGCCGGAACTGGACGGCCGGATTATCAGTCGGCCGATCAGCTTCAAGGATCTGGCCTGGCGCAGCGAGCGCAGTCAGTCCGACGTGGTGTGTTATCGGGCCCAACCCGAGCGCATGGATTTCGTCGCCGAACTGGCGCGACGCTGGGTCGATCTGGCGCGGGTGCCGAACGCTGAAAAGCGCATCGCCCTGATCCTCGCCAACTATCCGACCCGGGACGGGCGCATCGGCAACGGCGTCGGCCTCGACACGCCGGCTGCCGCGCTGAATATCCTGCGGGCATTGCGGGCCGAAGGTTATCCGCTGCCCGCCGAACTGCCGGACAGCGGCACCGAACTGATCCGGCAATTGCTGGGTGGCGTCAGCAATGACCTCGACACCCTCGATCAGCGCCCGTGCCAGCAAAGCCTGGCGATGAATGATTACCTGTCGATGTTCAACGCACTGCCCGAAGCCAACCGCACGGCAGTGCTGGAGCGCTGGGGTTCGCCGCAAAACGATCCGATGTGCCGGGACGGGCGGATGATGATCGCTGGCCTGCGTTTTGGCCTGACTTTCGTCGGCATTCAACCGGCGCGGGGTTATCAGGTCGATCCGAGCGCGGTGTATCACGACCCGGATCTGGTGCCGCCGCACGCATACCTCGCGTTCTATTTCTGGCTGCGCCAGACCTACGGGGCTCACGGCGTGATCCACGTCGGCAAGCACGGCAACCTCGAATGGCTGCCCGGCAAAGGCGTGGGTCTGTCGGAGAACTGCTGGCCGGACGCGCTGCTCGGGCCGCTGCCGAACATCTATCCGTTTATCGTCAACGATCCGGGCGAGGGCGCCCAGGCCAAACGTCGCACTCAGGCGGTGATCATCGACCACCTGATGCCGCCGCTGACTCGCGCCGAAACCTATGGTCCGCTGCGTAATCTGGAGCTGTTGGCAGACGAGTATTACGAAGCTCAGTTGCTCGATCCGCGCCGCGCCCGGGAATTGCAGCGCGATATTCTGCAACTGGTGCGTGACACGCAGATCGACCGCGAGCTGCAACTCGACGAAGCCCTCGACAGCGATGCCGATGCGGCGATCTGGCTGCCGCGTCTGGATACTTATCTGTGTGATTTGAAGGAGTCGCAGATCCGCGATGGTCTGCACATCTTTGGAGAGTCGCCGAGTGGTCGGCTGCGCATCGACACGTTGCTGGCGTTGCTGCGGATTCCGCGTGGCGATGGCAAAGGCGCGCAATCGAGTTTGTTGCGGGCGTTGGCGAAAGCGTTTCAGTTGGGGTTCGATCCGCTGGATTGTGCACTGGCTGATTCCTGGACCGGCCCGCGCCCAATGGAATTGCAATCGCTGAGCGATGAAGTCTGGCGTACGGCGGGGGATACTCGCGAACGTCTGGAGCTGTTCGCCACCCAACTGATCTCCCAGTCACTGCCATCCCCCTGTGGGAGCGAGCCGCGCTGGGTTGAAGTCGGTGCAATCCTCGACAACCTCCGCGAAGTGATCGCCCCACGCCTCGACGCCTGCGGCCCGGCCGAAATGCGTGGCCTGCTTGATGCCCTGAGCGGCCGCTTCGTCCCGGCCGGCCCGAGCGGCGCGCCAAGTCGCGGTCGCCTCGATGTGCTGCCCACCGGTCGCAATTTTTACTCCGTGGACGTGCGCAACCTGCCGACTACCACGGCGTGGCGAATCGGCTTCCAGTCCGCGACCCTGATTCTCGAGCGACACCTGCAGGATCACGGCGATCACCTGCGCCAGCTCGGCCTGTCGGTGTGGGGCACCGCGACCATGCGTACCGGCGGAGACGACATCGCCCAGGCCATGGCGCTGATGGGCGTGCGCCCGGTATGGGCCACCGGCAGTCAGCGGGTCGATGATTTCGAGATTCTGCCGCTGAGCCTGCTCGACCGGCCTCGGGTCGATGTCACGCTGCGGGTCTCCGGATTTTTCCGCGATGCGTTCGCCAACCTGATCCGCCTGTTCGACGCCGCCGTGCAAGCCGTGGCCGAACTGGACGAGCCGGACGACCTCAACCCGTTGGCCGCCAAGGTGCGTGCCGAACGTGAGGCGTTGCGTCAGTCCGGGCTGGACGAAGAGGCTGCCCGACGTCAGGCCGGCTGGCGGATCTTCGGTGCCAAGCCCGGTGCCTATGGCGCGGGCGTGCAGGGCGCCATCGATGGTCGCCTGTGGCAAACCCGCGAAGATCTGGCCGAGGTCTACCTGAACTGGGGCGCCTATGCTTACGGTGGTTCCGACGAAGGCACTGCCGCCCGCGAGCAATTCGTCCAGCGCCTGAGCCAGGTGCAGGCCGTGCTGCAAAACCAGGACAACCGCGAGCATGACCTGCTCGATTCCAACGACTATTACCAGTTCCAGGGCGGCATGCTCGCCGCCGTGGAAAGCCTGCGCGGCGAAGCGGCGGCCAGTTATCACGGCGATCACAGTCAGCCGGACCTGCCGAAGATCCGCACCTTGAAGGAAGAACTGAACCGAGTTATCCGCTCGAGGGCGGCGAATCCGAAATGGATCGACGGGGTCAAGCGCCACGGCTATAAAGGCGCGTTCGAACTGGCGGCGACGGTCGACAACCTGTTCGCCTTCGACGCCACCACGCAACTGATCGACGACCATCAGTACGCCTTGCTGGCCGATGCGTATCTGCTGGACCCGGCGACCCGCGAGTTCGTGCGCGAGCATAATCCCCACGCACTGCGCGACATGACCGAACGCATGCTCGAAGCGCAGCAGCGCGGGATGTGGCAGGAACCGGGCGCCTACAAAGAAGCTCTGGAAAACCTGCTGCTGGACATAGAAGAAGAGAGCTAAGACTGAACATGACCGACATTTCGCATTTCCCGCTCTCCGCCGTGGTTGGCGCCGATGATCTGAAACTGGCGCTGTACCTGACGGCCATCGACCCGAAGATCGGCGGCGTGCTGATCGAAGGCCCGCGCGGCATGGCCAAGTCGACGCTCGCCCGGGGCCTGGCGGATCTGCTGGCCAGTGGTCAGTTTGTCACCTTGCCGTTGGGCGCCACCGAAGAGCGACTGGTCGGCACACTGGATCTGGACGCGGCGTTGAGCGACGGTCGTGCGCAGTTTTCTCCCGGCGTTCTGGCGAAGGCTGACGGCGGCGTGTTGTATGTCGATGAAGTGAATCTGCTGCCGGATCATCTGGTGGACTTGCTGCTCGATGTGGCTGCCAGCGGCACTAACCTGATCGAGCGCGATGGCATTTCCCATCGGCACTCGGCGAAGTTCGTATTGATCGGCACGATGAACCCGGAAGAGGGTGAATTGCGTCCGCAATTGCTGGATCGCTTTGGTTTGAACGTCGCCCTGAGCGGTCACACGGCGCCGGCCGAGCGCGGTCAGATCATTCGTCGTCGACTGGATTTCGACAGCGATCCGCAGGCGTTCTGTGCGCAGTGGGAGGTTGAGCAGCAAGCTCTGCGTCAGCGCTGCGAGAACGCCCGCAAGGTTTTACCTGGCATCCCGCTGGATGACGCGGCGCTGGCACAGATCACCGAGCGCTGCTTCGCGGCAGGCGTCGACGGTTTGCGCGCCGATCTGGTCTGGCTGCGTGCCGCGCGGGCGCATGCGGCGTGGCGCGGTGCGGACGCCATCGCCGAGCAGGATATCGATGCGGTGGCTGAGTTCGCATTGCGTCATCGTCGTCGCGAACAGTCTTCGACCAGCTCGCAGCCACCGGCGCAATCGCCGTCCGGCACTAACGCCGAGCCGAGCGAGGGGCAGGGCCAGTGGGGAGAAATGCCGGCGCCGGCACTGGCTACCGGCGCACGCCGCGAAGTCCCTACCTGGCCGCCACACCTACAAAAAAAGCGTTAGGCATTCGCCCCCGATCCGACGCGGGGGCGAATGCCAGACCCCGCGCCGGACGCCTCGATAACGGCCGCCAGGGCAAGCGTCATGCCGCTCGCAGTGGCTCGGTGAACTGGCCCGGAACCTTGCTCAATGGCCGCCCGAAAACCCGGGCGGATCTGCTGTTTCAACTGCGCACCCGCACGCCCCATGAACTGTGGCTGGTGATCGTCGATGCCTCGGCCTCGACCCGTCGTCATCAGGCGCTGAGCGATGCCAAGGGCGTGCTCGCACAACTGTTCGATGACGCTTACCGGCAGCGCGCGCGCCTTGCGTTGCTGACCGCAAGCGGCGCCGTGCCGAAATGGCAGGTGCAAGGGCTGAAGGCTTCCAGCGGGTTGCGTGCGTGGCTCGATGGATTGGGTGCGGGAGGCGGCACGCCTCTGTTGGCAGCGCTGACGGAAGCCGGGCATTGGCTGACGGTGCGGCGCAAGCGTTTCCCCGCTGAACAGCAACGGTTGCTGGTGATCACCGATGGCCGTTTGAAAGACTGGCCGCAACTGCCGGCGCTCGCGTGTCCGGGCCTGTTGATCGATATCGAGCGCGGGCCGATCCGCCTGAAGCGCGCAAGGCAATTGGCGACAGCGCTGGACGCGGATTACCGGCATATCGACGAGTTATTGTCGGTCTGAGGGCTATGCTGCATTCAGGCCAATTCACAAGGAGTGAATCATGCGCGTACTGGTCGCCAATCCGCAGGACGATTTTCGCGTCAAGGCCTACGCCGGCACCAACGGCGTGCTGCTCGCCATGGACCTCGCCGAACCGCGGCGCAAAGGCCTGCTGGGGTTTGCCATCGAAAAGCAGCAGGGCGACAAACCGTGGCTGTTCCTGTTCAACAGCCTGACCTTTCCCGGCAGGGCCCATACCTTCGCGCAGTTCCACGCCACGCCGAGCGATAAGGCGCCGTTGCAGAAATTTCGCTGGGCCGATTACGCGGTCAATCCAGGCATGACGATCCACTATCGCGTGCACCTGGCGTATGGCACGCCGGATGCGCCGCAACTCGGCGAAGCGCTGGAGCTGACGATCCGTTCTGATGACGGTCATCCTGCCAGTCAGGGCGTGATCTTCAACCGTGCCGTGGCAGCGAGCCAGGCGTTTCAGCGCAAATTCCCCGATCTCGACGCACAGATCAGTGCCAACAAAAACCTGCCCATCGAAGCCTGGCCCGATGCGGCGCGTCAGTGGCTGGAGAACGGTCTGCTCGGGCGTCTGCAAGGCTTTATCGAGCGTGCAGTCGACGGCCAGTGGGCACTGGACATCGCGATCTACGAATACCAGTTGCAAGCCATCGTCGACACGGTGAACGCGGCGTTCGATCGAGGTGTTCAGGTGCGTGTGCTGTATCACGCCCGGCCCGACGACGAAGACACGACGATCAACGAAGCAAGCCTTGCGAAACTGCCGGCGAGCAGCAAGCGCGGGCGGGTCACTCACAACATTTTCCATAACAAGTTCATCGTCCTCAGCCGCCTCGACGGAGGCGGTGAGCGCCAGCCGCAAGCGGTGCTGTGCGGCAGCACCAACTTCACGGCCAATGGCGTGTACCGCCAGGCCAACGTAGTGCATGTGCTGGACGATGCGGCGGTCAGCGCGAGTTACCTGAAAACCTTCGAGCAGATCTGGACCGAGCCAGCGGACGTCGGCGCCACCCGCGACTGGATCACCCAACACAACCCGATGAACCCGGCGCAGCCCCTGTTCGCCGGGTTCTCCCCGCGTACCGGCGGCGCGGATCTGCGGGAGTTCGTCGATATCATCGAGGGGGCGAAAAAAGACCTGCTGTTCGTCACCGCCTTCGCCTTGCCCGACGCGATTCTCAACGCGTTGCTCGGCCAGCCCCACGACGACATCCTGCGTTACGGCCTGCAAAACACGGTCAGCCGCATCACCGGGTTTCACGCCGACCGAACTGCCGAATTCGCCGCCACCGCGTTGCTCAACACCGGGCTGGAAGGCTGGTTGCGGGAAAACATGAAAGGCCAGAAAGGCAACCTGCTGGTGCACACCAAAGCGGTGGTCACCGACTTCACCAGCGACAGCCCGACCATCATCAGCGGCAGCCACAACCTCAGTTCATCGGCCAGCAACGGCAATGACGAAAACTACCTGATCATTCGCGGCGACACCGATCTGGCGGATCGCTATGGCCTGGAACTGCTGCGGTTCTACGAGCATTACCGTTTTCGCTACTTCGCGAAAAAACTGGCGTTGAAGCAGGTGCAGCCGTTGGCGGCGGATGACAGCTGGACCAACGACTACTACGTCGAGGGCGATCTGCGCCAGTTGTCTCGCCTGCGGTTTTCCGGGCGTTAGCCCTTGCGCATCCGTTGGCTGCCGATGCTGACGAGAGCGGCGATAGGCAGGCGGCGTACAGATTTTGAAATGATTTCCAGCTGTAGGAAAAGTCATCAGAGCCTGTACGCTTCAAGGCCTTTTTTCATTCAGGATTTGCATGAACACCCTCTCGGAGCCTCCCAGTTCTATTCAAAGAACCCTGTTCCCCTCGCGCCACCGCGCGGTCTTGACGCACTCGCAACATCCGGTCTACCGACTACCGACTATCGTTGTTGGCGCAGCCTTCGAGCTTTCCCGTCGTACTTTGCCGTGTCCGGCCGCCTGAATTCACTGACGAGAGATAGAGACAGATTATGGAATGGTTAGCGGATCCCACGGCGTGGCTGGGCTTGTTGACACTGATCGTGCTGGAACTGGTACTGGGTATCGACAACCTGGTGTTCATCGCGATTCTGGCGGACAAACTGCCGCCGCATCAGCGCGACCGCGCACGCATCATCGGTTTGAGCCTGGCGCTGATCATGCGTCTTGGCCTGCTGGCGAGTATTTCCTGGCTGGTCACCCTCACGGCACCGTTGTTCGAGGTGTTCGGCAAGAGCTTCTCCGGCCGTGACCTGATCATGCTGTTCGGTGGTGTGTTCCTGTTGTTCAAGGCGACCATGGAATTGCACGAACGGCTGGAAGGCCACATCGGCGAGCGCTCGACCAACACCGCTTATGCGCTGTTCTGGCCGATCGTGGCGCAGATCGTCGTGCTCGACGCGGTGTTCTCCCTGGACGCGGTGATTACTGCCGTGGGCATGGTCGATGAACTGGCGGTGATGATGATCGCGGTGGTCGTGTCCATCGGTGTGATGATCGTTGCCAGCAAGCCGCTGACCCGCTTCGTCAACGCCCACCCGACGGTGATCATGCTGTGTCTGGGCTTCCTGATGATGATCGGTTTTGCCCTGACCGCTGAAGGCCTGGGTTTCCACATACCGAAAGGTTATCTGTACGCGGCCATTGGTTTCTCGATCCTGATCGAGATCTTCAACCAGACCGCCCGCGCTCGTCGCAAGCGCTCGATGCAGGGCTTGCGCCCGATGCGTGAGCGCACGGCCCATGCGGTGATGCGTCTGTTGGGTGGTCGCAAACTGGCGGAGGAAGAGGTCGGCGAGGAGATTTCCGACTTGCTGGACAACGGTGAAGCGCCGAGCGCGGAGCTGTTCGACCGTCGCGAGCGGGTGATGATCAGTGGTGTGCTGCAACTGGCCGAACGACCGATTCGCGCCTTGATGACAGTGCGCGCCGATGTCGATCACATTGATCTGGCGGACGACGCCGAGGCTATTCGTACGCGGTTGATGCATTCGTCCTACTCGCGCTTGCCGCTGATTCGTAACGGCGCAGTGGATGAGCCGCTGGGCTTCGTGCACAAGAAGGAACTGCTCAAGGAGTATCTGGCCGGCAACGAGCCGAACCTTGAACACCTGGCGCGCAAGACCGTCAATCTGCTGGACAGTTATTCGATCCTCAACGCACTGGAACAAATGCGTGCGGCCTCGACCCACATTGCCTTTGTGGTGAACGAGTTCGGTGACTTTGTGGGGGTGTTGACCATGACCGACATTCTCGAATCGATTGCCGGTGAACTGCCGGATGCCAGTGAAATCGCCGGCCCCGACGTGGTCGAGGAGCAGGGCGGGTTTATCGTCAATGGTGCGCTGAACCTGACCCGCATCCGCGAGCACACCGGTTTTCGCGCCGAGCCGACCGAGGATTATCAGACCTTGGCCGGACTGGTGATGAGCCTGCTGGATCGCCTGCCGATGAAGGGCGATCGACTGGAGCATGAAGGCTGGGGCATGACCGTGATGGCGGTCGAAGAACGTCGTGTGACACGGGTGTTACTGGTGCGTGAGGCCTGACGGGCTCATTGATGAAAAGTGTAGCGGTCCTTGCCGGTATGCTTTGACTCATACAGTGCTTCGTCAGCCTTGATCAGCGCCTGGTTCAGGGTGTCGCCATCTTCGACCCGGGCCAGACCGATGCTGATGGTCACCGGGTGCCGGGTCGGTTGCTCACGCACCACCCGGCACAATTCCCCGGCCAGCGCCTCGACATCCTCGCGGCGCACACCGGCCAGGTAGATCGCAAACTCCTCGCCGCCCAGTCGGGCGTATTCGAAGCGTGACATCACGGTTTTGATGTCCGCCGCGATGCGCTTGAGCACTTCATCGCCGATGTCATGGCCGTAGACGTCATTCACTTTCTTGAAGTTGTCGATGTCGATCATCGCGAGGTAATGGTCGTGCTCACGAGGCACGGCTTGCAGGGTTTTTCCGGCGCGGCTCATGAACGAGCGACGGTTGGGAATTTCGGTGAGGGTGTCGTTGTAGGCCTGATCCAGCAACAGCTTGGACATGATGTAGTTGTAGAGCTTGGCCTCGCGCAGCTTCAGAAACGTATAGATCGTCAAAGCACAGAGAAAAACGCTGTAGGCGATGGTCATCACGCCTTTGAGTTCCAGCAGGTCGATGCCGGTGTTCATGAACGGATTGAGCACCAGCCAGGTGATGGCCTGGGCACCGAAGAACGACCAGCGGCTGAGCGGCAGTACCGAGGCGCTGTACAACGTAGTGGCTGCGGCGAGCACCAGCCAGATGCCATGAAAGGTCGGCGGCAGGCCGTCGATCACCATTCGGATGCCGAGTGTGATGATCACCACGAATGTCAGGTTCAGCCAGTCGAAGTGTCGAGCCTTGCGGGTGAACATCAACACCACAGCAAGAATCGCAAAGGCCGCGATGAACACCATCGAACGCCAGGTGAATCCCTGATTGCCGATGAAGCTGACGATCAGGTCGAAGGCGAGCCAGATGCCGATGCTCGCCAGGTAGATCAACAGGCAGAACGAATGCAGCCGCTCGAATTCATGCTGGATGAACTCGCTCCACAGTTCGGCGGGTGCGGTCTTCTTCAGGACTTCGTCTTCAATGGTTTTGTACATTGCTGCCCGGATGCTTGCGTTGGTTGTCGAGGATGACCGAGCCCCACGGTCGATAGCGCAGGGAAAACACCGCGTTCTGATGACAGCCGGTCGAGGTCGCATCCGGGCTGGCCGGTTCGGCACGGAAGGGCTCGCCCTCGCGGCTGACCTGCCGGAAGGCTTCGCGCACGATCCCCACGGAACAGGGCAGTGCACTGGCGTAACCGTTGCGCACCAGCGGTGACAAACGACCGGTGCCCGCGCCGTCCTGCCACCAGACCTGCGCACCCGCCGCCGTCAATTCGCCCAGCCATTGGCCGTTGACCGCCGGAGCCAGCTTGCCGGCACTGAAGGCGCTGACATGCAGCGGCGCATCCAGCTTCGTGGCGAAATCCTTCAACTGACGCTGAAGCGTGGCCCGTCGATCTGCCGCCAGAAAGTGCAGGTCATCCAGTTCCAGCGGCAGATACCAGCCGCTGACCGGCAGCTTCCAGTCCTGCCGCAGCTTCTGCTGCTGGGCGAGCGACTGGCCCAGTTGCGCCTGCCAGTAGGCGCCGAGGCCGGCGCTGTCCAGTTCATCGATGCGCTTGTAGTAAGCCGGGTCCATCGCCAGGCCGAGCACCAGTTGCAGACCTTGTCGTTGAGCGAGTTTCAAGCTGTTGGCGAGCCAGCCATTGGCGCCGCCGAAGTCCGAGTCGCCATAGGCTGTCCACTGCACGATCACGGTTCGCGTGCCTTGTTTCGCGGTGTCTTGCCAGACCTTCTGCCACTGCGCCTGCGTCAGGCCGGCATCGACATTCAGCGGCTGATAGAACAGCCGCTCATCGGCCTTCGCGACGGTGGCGCTCATCAGCAAACACAAACACAGCATCCATCGAGCCATCAGAAATTCCACTCCACGCCCAGCAGCACACCGTTGCCGCCTTCATACAGATTGCCGCCCAGCGACTGTTGATATTCGGTGCGAATCGTCAGTTTCGAACGGTAGGCGTTGTAGCGATCCTCGTCGTACCACCATTGCCAGCGCAGACCGACACCGGTGCGCAGGTCCTGGCGCCAGTCGTTGCTCGGGTCCTGGCTGGCAAATTCGAGGAAGCCGTAAGGCATGATCGTCTGGGCTCCGCTGAACGGCAGTTTCCATGCATGACCTTGCTGGAACCGCGACAGCCACTGGTGATCGCCGGCCTTGGTCCACCACGCGGCGTCGAGGTACAGGAAACGCTCGTCCCAGTCGTTTTCGTCGACACGCCAGTCGTTGCGGTACTGGCCCTGATCGAGGAATGAGGCGGTGGCGCGCAGCAGGTAATCAGTGGTGGTGTGGCCGTCCTTGCGGTGATCGTTGACCTGATCGAACAGCTTTTCCGGCACCAGCATCTGGCCGAGGCTCAGGCTGTGACTGTCGTCATCGTCGAACTGGCTCTGCTTGTAGATCTCGCCGTAGAAGTTGATGTTCTGTGTGCCCCACGGTTTGTAGCGCAGGCCGACACCGGCGGCGAGGGACTCGGCGTAACTGGAGCGACCTTGTCCGCCCAGCAAGACACGTCCGTACACCGACAGCGTGCTGCCGGCGCGGCTTGGTTCTTCGCCCAGGGCGTGGTCCCACATTGCCAGTTGCACATTCTGCGAATCCGAGCGACGGCGTGAACCTTTGCTGTCGTCCGGTCGCACGAAGTCGTTGGTGGAGATCCCGGCCGGCGACCAGGTGCTGGCAATCGTCCGGCTGTCACGCCGGGACAAGGTTTCATGGGCGCGGCGCTGGCGATAACGGCGGGCCTCCATGCTGCCGTCTTCGTCATCCGCCGCCACCGGGTTCTGCTCCAGATCGATCACCCGGCGCAGTTCCTTGCGTGCGGAGGCGCTGTCTTCCACTTCGTCGTAGCGCCAGGCCAGGGTTTCGCCGAGGCGGTAATCCTCGGGGAAATCCCGGGTCGCCTGTTGCAGATACGGAATCGCCGTGGCGCGCTCTTCGCGGGTTTCGGCACCGGCCAGACGCATGCCGTAGTCGGCGCGATAACGCGGGTTGTTCGGCTCGTGGTGTACCGCTTCGGCCAGCCATGCAGTGCTTTGCGGCAAGTCCCCGGCCTTTTGCGCTGTGACCGATGCGGCGTAGAAGTGGCCGGCATCCGGAGCCTGTTGCAGGGCCTGCCGCTGACGTTGCAGTGCCTGGGCGTGATCACCCCGTGCGTCGGCGATGGCTGCGCCGAGGGCCCACTCATTGGCGCCGCGAGTGGTGCTTTGTTGCCAGTAGGTTTCTGCGGTCTGGCTGTCGCCGACATTCAGTGCGCTGCGACTGGCTGTCAGACGCGCGTTGTCGCTGAGTTCGGCGGTCGGGAAGCTGCGCCAGATGGCCAGCGCACCGGCAGAATCACCGGCCGCTTCCAGGGCATAGGCCAGCGGCAGACGACTGCCGCGATCACCGAGTTTTTCAGCCTGCTGGTAATAGACGACGGCCTCACCCGGGCGATCAGGCATGGCGCAGCGACCGAGCGCGCGGTAATCGCCAGCCGCTTGCGGGTGGCTGCCGATGGCATGCTGCACGGCGTCGCACTGGCCGGTCTCCGCGAGTTGCGCGAGCAGTTGGCCGCGCGTGGCACCGTCCACCCGGTTGAGCAGGAGCGCCATGCGTCGCTGTTGCTCCGGAGTCGTGGAGGGCGCTGCGGCATACAAACCGGCCAGACGCTGCAACGCCGTCGCCGGCAAACGCCCGCCATGACGATCGAACGCGGATTCCAGCAACTGTTGGGCATGCGCGCGATCACCCGCATTCACTGCCAGATAGGTGGCCTGATTCAGCGAGGACAGATTGTCGGTTTGCCGGTAATGCAGTTCCCACAGGGTTTGCGCTTCGATCATTCGCCCCATGCGCTGTGTCAGTTCGGCTCGGCGCTTGACGATATCGGGCGTCTGTTGCTGACCGGCCAGCCACGCGTTGACCTCGGCGCTGCGACCTTGCTCCTGCCAGATGTCGAGCACCTGCGTTTGCCGACGGCTGTCCCAAGGCTCCGGCAGACGGGTGCTTTGCAACAGATCCGTGGCTTGCAGGCGCTGGGCGAGTACCAGCCAGGTTTGTGGGTCGTCCGTTGGCGTGCAATTGCGCAGTTGCTTGAGCGCCGCTTCCGGATCCTGCCGCGACAGCCATTCGGCGGTTTCCAGGCAAGGACGTTGCAGATCGTTGCTCAGACGCTGCACGGTGGGCACGTCTTCGGTCTTGCGTGCCAGTTCCCACAGACGCTGTCGTTGCGCCGGATCGGCGAGGTCGCTGGCCGGCAGCGACTGCATCCAGCGCTGGGCCTGTTGCTCGTGACCCATGGCGATGGCGCGATCGACCATCGCCAGGCGAATGTTGCGCGCGGCTTCGGGACTCGGCGCCTGTTGCAGCAGTTGCTGCAGCGGCTTTTCATCGAGGCGTTGCACGTAGGCATTGGCCAGACGTTGCCAGCCTTCGGCGTCCAGTTGTTTGCGTGCGGCCAGCGGTGCCAGTTGGTCGATGGTGCCGCTCCAGTCGCGCAGTTGCTCCGACCAGTTGGCGCGGGCCAGACGCAGGATATTGTCATCGCCCTTGGGCGCCAGTTGCGCCAGCCAGTCGTGGGCCTTGGCCGCGCCGCCGAACTTGGCCAGGCTCAGGCTGTAGGCCTGCCAAAGGCGCACGCGGTCATTCAGGTTGCTGGTGGCCATCCAGCTTTCCACTTGCGTGCTGGTCGGAGGATCCTGTTCGATCCAGGTCAGGCGCAGGTCGAGCAGCGCTTCGCTGTTGTCCGGCAAGGCTTGCAGCGCTTCCTTGTAACGACGCTGCTTGGCCAGGGACTCCACCAGCAGTGCCCGGGCCTCGTCATTTTTCGGGACCTTTTCCAGCAAGTGGCGCATCAGGCGTTCGACTTCTTTCCAGTTACCCTTTTTCGCCTCGCGATAGCTGCGGTCCATGTAGGGATAGCTGCGGAACTGTTCAAAGTCGCTCAGTGGTGCCGCTTGCAGCGGATACGTGGTGCTCAGGCCCAGCAGCAGGCTGCCCATCAGCAAGGTTTGACGATGCACAGGCTTCATGCGACCTCCCGGACAATGCGGTAGGCAGCTTGCTGTTCGCTGGTCTGATCAGCCAGCGCCTGTTCCAGTACTTCCTGGGTAATCATGCCCCGAGAAATCAGGTGTTCACCGAGTGACATCTTCTCGGCATCGAAGTCGATCAGCGCCTGATTGAACAGGGTGGGCGGCACCATGCCGCGCACCTGCAACAGATTGCCGAGCAGCACTTGATGGCGACTGACCCGTTCCAGCAGGGCCTCATCGTCCTGATGGCGCTCAAGCACTTCGAGCATATGACGCACTTCCTCATTCTGGCGGGGGCTGGCGTACCAGTAGCGAATCCCCAATGTGACGCGGCCCTGTGGTGCGAGACGGCTGCGCACCGGGCGTTTCAATTGACGGCTGATGGCGCCCAGCGAGACCTGGCTGACCGGGCCTTCGGAGGCCAGAATCAGGGTGTCGCCTTCTTCGGCCACCGGCAAAATGCCGTAGTGGGAAGCGACCCGGCGCGGTACGGCATCGATCAGGCGTTTGTCGAGCTTGAACGGATTGAGTGGCGCCCATTCCAGATCAAGCTGTTCGGCCAGGGTTTGCACAAGTTGGGTGCTGTTGATGTATTCACGCAAAAGCAGTTCGCGCCCGAGGCGCCGGCGTACCGGGCTGGTGATCGCCGCTTCCAGTTGCTCTTCGGTAAGCAGGCCTTTTTCCACCAGCCGATGGCCAAGTGGAGTGCGCTGGGCCTTGGTCAGCGCCGGGAATTCG
This sequence comes from Pseudomonas sp. B34(2017), assembly GCF_002112915.1. Classification (NCBI taxonomy): domain Bacteria; kingdom Pseudomonadati; phylum Pseudomonadota; class Gammaproteobacteria; order Pseudomonadales; family Pseudomonadaceae; genus Pseudomonas; species Pseudomonas sp. B34(2017). The sequence continues at coordinate 16,886 of NZ_NEJA01000002.1, forward strand.
TGGGTGGTCTTGTCCCAGGCCACGCGTCGCGAATCGCCCATTTCCATCACCTGACGCAGGGCGCGCAGGTTGGCGAAGAAGTTGACGAAGTTGCTCCACATCATGCGCGGCGCTGACAGCAGACCTTCAACCAATCCGTAGTAACGAGTGACAAACCAGCCGCGCTGGAACAGGCGGTTGAGCAGCATCAGGCCGTTGAGCCACAGCAGCACCGAGAGCAGCGAACTGTCCGCGAGGATCGAGGGATAACGCCACGAGTCCGGGGAAATGATCGTGACCGCCCACATCGCCAGCAGCACCAGGAACAGCAGGTTCACCAGAAAGCTCAGCAAATAGGCGATCAGCCCGCGACGGTCGCGCCACAGGAAATAATTGAGCAGACCCTTGCGGCTCCAGCCCAGGTTCTTGGTGCCCTGGAACACGATGCCGACAATCCACCGCGATTTCTGCCGGATCGCGTGTTGAAGGTCGCGGGGAAAGTGCTCGCGCACGCAGATCACCTGGGAGAACTCGCGGTTCATACCGAACACCCAGGGTTGCTCCAGTGCCAGTTTTGGATCGCTGACCGAATAACGGGCGAAGATGCATTTCATGCCTTTCTGCTTGAGCCGGAAGCCGATGTCGTAGTCTTCGGTGAGACTCTGCACATCGAAGGCAATACCGTCGCCGTCTTCCAGCAGGGCGCTGATGGCCTTGCGGCTGAAGCAGGTGCCGACGCCGGCGCTGGGCACTTGACCGGTGAGGGCTTCGCGAACAATGACGTCTTTGCCGTGGTTTTCCGCGAACTCATCGACGTAGTGCCCGGCGGTGAAGCCTTTCCACTCCGGCGCGTAGGGGTAGACCGGAATCTGGATCAGGTCCTTGTTCGGCAACAGATAGTTGTAGAGGCGCAATTCCATCGGCGAAATCACGTCTTCGGCGTCGTGCAGGATGAACCCGGCGAACTGGATTTTCGCCTCGCTCTCGAAGCGCAGGATCGCGTCGATGATGTTGTTCAGGCAGTCGGCCTTGCTGGTCGGGCCGGGTCGGGCGCAAACCACTTTGTGCACGTTGGGGTAGTGCTGGCACACCGCGTCGACATCGGCCTGGGTGTCGGCATCGTTAGGGTAGGTGCCGACGAAAATCTGATAGTTCTCGTAGTCGATGGTCGAGGCGGCCAGACGCGCCATTTCGCCGACCACGCCGACTTCGTTCCACGCTGGCACCATGATTGCCAGCGGCTTCTCGGGAATCGAATACAGGCGCTCCTCGTCGGCGCGCTTGAATTTTTCGTAGATCCGCCAGCGCCGGATGAACTTGCGGCTCCAGTACACGAGGTCGATGAACAGGTCATCGAGGCCGAGGATGAACATCAGCAGGGCGAGGGCAATCGCCACATATTTGAGACCGAACAGCACATACGCGAAGAAATCGACCCAACCCAGACTCATACCCCTTTACCCACCGCCGAGTGTGCGCTCAGCCAGGCGTGGAGGCGGGTGGCGATCAGTTCGCTGGCGTGACCGTCGCCATAGGGGAAGTGCACGCGGCTCATGCGGGCGTAAGTGTCCGGGTCGTCTAGCAGTTGGCGGGCTTCCTTGACGATGCGCGCCTTGTCCGTGCCCACCAGCAGCATGGTGCCGCTCTCGAGCACGGAAGGCCGTTCGGTGACGTCGCGCAGTACCAGCAGCGGTTTGCCGATTGCCGGCGCTTCCTCCTGGACGCCGCCGGAGTCGGTCAGGATGAAGTGCGCGCGGCCCATCAGCCAGACGAAGTTCGGATAGTCCTGCGGTGGCACCAGATAGATGTTCGGTTTGTCGGCGAGCATGCCGTACACCACCTCCTGCACCAGCGGATTGAGGTGCACCGGATAAACGAATTGCACGTCCGGGTATTGTTCGGCCAGTTCGGCCAGGGCCTGGCAGATATTGCGGAAACCGTCGCCGAGATTTTCCCGTCGATGGCTGGTCACCAGAATCATCCGGCGCTGGTCATCAATTGCCGCCAGAGGCGAATCGGCGGGCGGATGCCAATCGATGTCCTGCTGGTGCTTGCGCATCCACAGCAAGGCATCGATCACAGTGTTGCCGGTGATTTCAATGTTGTCTTCGGGTACGCCTTCGCGCAGCAGATTGGCAGCGGATTTGGAGGTCGGCGGGAAATGCAGGTCGGTTATCACGCCGGTCAGGCGCCGATTCGCTTCCTCGGGCCAGGGCGCGCGCAGATTGCCGGTACGCAGACCGGCTTCGACGTGACCGATGGGCAGCTGACGATTGAAGGCGGCGAGGGCGGCGATGAAGCTGGTAGTGGTGTCGCCGTGGACCAGCACGATGTCCGGTTTGACCCGCTCGTAGGCCTGATCGAGCTGGGCGAGCAGATGTTGCGACAGACCGTTCAGGGTCTGGCCTTGGGTCATGACTTGCAGGTCTTCGTCGACCGTCAGTTCGAACGCGTCCAGCATTTGAGTGAGCATCTCGCGATGTTGACCGGTGGAGCAGATGTTGAGTGTGATGTCGGGCCCCTGACGCAGAATCCGGGCCAGCGGAGCCATTTTGATGGCCTCCGGGCGGGTGCCGAAAACCATCATGACTTTAAAGGACATTGACCCCTCCTGGGACGTAGCAAGGCTGCGACCCGAGGGCCGGCAGCACTCTTCTCTTTCTGAGAAATAAAGAAAAGCAGCCGGATGGGAGCTTGTCCAATCCGGTCTCGAGGCTAGTTGTTACAGATCAATAGCAGCGAAGGTGCAACTGCCTGATGGCGCTTGGATGGCACTTTCAGGAAAGGTTCCACCGTTTTGCGCGGTGGACGGTGCAGAGGGTGCGGAGGGTGTGATGCAGCCAGTTCAGGTCATGGCTCGGTTTGCGTGGTGCAGCGCAGTGCCTGGTTTTGCCGAGGTGTTGGGTGAAGTTGTGACGCAGGGATTCCTCTGTACCGATGCCTTTCAGTATTTTGACCAGAACCCCTTCCTTGTAGAACAGCACCGTCGGTGTGCCCTTGACATCCGGATGCCGACACGACTGTGCGGTATCGAGCATGAAGATATCCATCCAGGGCCGAAAGGGCTTGGCGATCTCGAGAAAAACGGGGCCGGAAGACACGCAGGCACCGCAGTGCTCGTTGAAGAAATACAGGACAACAAGGCGCCTGGCTTTCAAGACTTTCCGGTACGTCGGGGGCAACGCTGAATATCGAGTCGGTGTCGTCATCGGAGCCTCCTGAACAATGAATCTGGAAGGCCTTTGACGTTAAAGCAGGGCAAAACGGCGGTCTACTGTCAGAAATTACAGGTAGGTCCTGCAAAGGATGATTTCGTCCTACTTTGATGCAAGAGCATTCCCTCAGAAGACTCAGATCCGCGGAGGCAAGGCAGCTGGTATCGTTTTCAGGCATTTATCATAGGAGCTCCTGATGGGCAGCGATGCAGGTTTGAAAGCAGTTTCCGTAGTACGAATCGATGAGGCACTTATGAATCGCCTTGAGGATCTGGAGCTGATAGCTCTCTGCAAGGAGCGGGAAAATGATCCGACCATAAAAGTTTCGATAGACGACCTTTGAGCTAGGTTCTCGGAGATAAACGCTGCCCCTGAATCGATCACCCGTGCACCGACTGGGAACCTGTTACCCGCATTGTTGTAGCCAACGGTAGCGCACGCTCCGCGCTCTCGCTGTTTCTCTATTTTTCCGTTTTACGTATCTCTTTGATTCCTGTGAATTTTCAAACGGGTGCAGATTCCCCGCGAATCCTGTGGCACACTTTCTGCTGTCTATTCCGTAGTAACAAACCGTGTTCCGGTATAGCGGAATAAACAATCCTCTGGAGTGCTTGCCATGCATCGCCGACCTTCCTTGTTCAAAGCGTGTGTTTTTGTTCTCGCGGCTTCTTCCGCTGTCATGGGTATGGCCGAAGCGGCCGACAGCAAGCTCGACAGCGTCCTGGCCCGTGGAAAACTGATTGTGGGCACCGGCAGTACCAACGCGCCGTGGCACTTCCAGGGCGCGGACGGCAAGTTGCAGGGCTTTGATATCGACATCGCGCGGATGGTGGCAAAAGGGCTGTTCAATGACCCGAGCAAGGTCGAGTTCGTGGTGCAGTCGTCCGATGCGCGGATTCCCAACCTGCTGACCGACAAGGTCGACATGAGCTGTCAGTTCATCACTGTCACCGCCAGCCGTGCGCAGCAAGTGGCATTCACTCTGCCTTACTACCGCGAAGGCGTCGGCCTGCTGCTGCCGAACAACAGCAAGTACAAGGAAATCGAAGACCTGCAGGCCGGGGGCGATGGCGTGACCGTAGCCGTATTGCAGAACGTGTATGCCGAGGAATTGGTGCATCAGGCGCTGCCCAAGGCCAAGGTCGATCAGTACGACAGCGTCGATCTGATGTACCAGGCCGTGAACTCCGGTCGCGCCGATGCCGCTGCCACCGACCAGTCTTCGGTCAAATACCTGATGGTGCAGAACCCTGGCCGCTACCGCAGCCCGACGTACGCCTGGAGCCCGCAGACCTACGCCTGCGCCGTCAAACGTGGCGATCAGGACTGGCTGAACTTCGTCAACACCGCGCTGCATGAAGCCATGACCGGCGTCGAGTTCCCGACTTATGCCGCCTCGTTCAAGCAATGGTTCGGCGTCGATCTGCCATCGCCCGCCATCGGTTTCCCTGTCGAATTCAAATGATCCCGTGAGAGTGGGGCGCTCTGACGCGCCCCGCTCAAGGTACTGCCGACCATGAACTATCAGTTGAACTTTGCTGCCGTGTGGCGCGATTTCGACACCTTGCTGGCGGGGCTCGGTCTGGGCCTCGAACTGGCGCTGGTGTCGATCGCCATCGGCTGCGTGATCGGCCTGCTGATGGCGTTTGCCTTGCTGTCCAAGCATCGCGCCTTGCGGGTGCTGGCATCGGTGTATGTGACGGTGATCCGTAACACGCCGATTCTGGTGTTGATTCTGTTGATCTATTTTGCGTTGCCGAGCCTGGGGATTCGGCTGGACAAGATCCCGTCGTTCATCATCACGCTGTCGCTGTATGCCGGGGCGTACTTGACCGAAGTGTTCCGCGGCGGTTTGTTGAGCATCCCCAAAGGCCAGCGCGAAGCCGGGCTGGCCATCGGTCTGGGCGAGTGGCAGGTGAAAGCCTACGTCACCGTGCCGGTGATGTTGCGCAACGTGCTGCCGGCGCTGTCGAACAACTTCATTTCGCTGTTCAAGGACACCTCGCTGGCCGCCGCGATCGCGGTGCCGGAGCTGACCTATTACGCGCGCAAGATCAACGTCGAGAGCTACCGGGTGATCGAAACCTGGCTGGTAACCACGGCGTTGTATGTCGCGGCCTGTTACCTCATAGCCATGCTGCTGCGTTATCTCGAGCAGCGTCTGGCAATCCGCCGATAGGAGGCTGCGATGTACCAATCCCCCAATTGGTTGCATGAGTTGTGGATTGCCCGTGAAGCCTTGTGGCAAGGCTTTCTGACCAGCGTGCAGGTGTCGGCGCTGGCGATTCTGTTCGGCACGGTCATCGGTGTGTTTGCCGGGCTGGTGCTGACTTACGGCAAGTTCTGGATGCGCGCGCCGTTCCGCTTTTATGTCGACCTGATTCGCGGTACCCCGGTGTTCGTGCTGGTGCTGGCCTGCTTCTATATGGCGCCGGCGCTTGGTTGGCAGATCAGTGCATTTCAGGCCGGCGCCCTCGGGCTGACGCTGTTTTGCGGCTCCCACGTAGCCGAGATCGTGCGCGGTGCGTTGCAGGCGTTGCCACGCGGGCAGATGGAAGCCGGCAAGGCCATCGGCCTGACGTTCTATCAATCCCTCGGCTACGTGCTGTTGCCTCAGGCGCTGCGGCAGATCCTGCCGACCTGGGTCAACTCGTCCACGGAAATCGTCAAGGCCTCGACCTTGCTGTCGGTGATCGGCGTGGCCGAGCTGTTGCTCAGCACTCAGCAGATCATCGCCCGGACGTTCATGACTCTGGAGTTTTACCTGTTCGCCGGTTTTCTGTTCTTCGTCATCAACTACGGCATCGAATTACTCGGCCGGCACATTGAAAAGCGGGTGGCCCTGCCATGACTCAAGCTCAAGTTTCCAACGTCCAGAACGGTCAGCCCCTGCTGGACATCCGTGGCCTGCACAAACAATACGGCGCGGTCGAAGTGCTCAAGGGCGTCGACCTGAGCATGCAGCGCGGCAACGTGGTGACGCTGATCGGCTCCAGTGGCTCGGGCAAGACCACGCTGTTGCGCTGCGTGAACATGCTTGAGGAATTCCAGGGCGGGCAGATCCTGCTCGACGGCGAATCCATCGGCTATGACGAACTCAACGGCAAACGCGTGCGCCACCCGGAAAAAGTCATTGCCCGTCATCGGGCGATGACCGGCATGGCGTTTCAGCAATTCAACCTGTTCCCGCACCTGACCGCGTTGCAGAACGTCACGCTCGGCCTGCTCAAAGTCAAAAAGATGCACAAGGACGAAGCCGTGGCCCTGGCCGAAAAATGGCTGGAGCGGGTCGGTCTGCTGGAACGGCGCAATCACTTTCCCGGCCAGTTGTCCGGCGGTCAGCAGCAGCGCGTGGCGATTGCCCGGGCGATTGCGATGAACCCGAGCCTGATGCTGTTCGACGAAGTCACCTCGGCCCTCGATCCGGAACTGGTCGGCGAAGTGCTGAACGTGATCAAAGGCCTGGCCGAGGACGGTATGACCATGTTGCTGGTGACCCACGAAATGCGTTTTGCCTTCGAGGTATCGGACAAGATCGTTTTCATGAATCAGGGGCGCATCGAAGAGCAGGGGCCTCCCAAGGAACTGTTCGAGCGTCCTCAATCGCCGCGGCTGGCGGAATTTCTCAAAAGCACGCGGTTCTGACTTTTCACTTTTTCAATCAGGAGAAACACCCATGAGCATTACTCGTTACGGCACCGGCAGCACCGCCGCTGGCGGCCAGCCGCGTCCATTCGCCCGCGCCGTTGAAGCCGATGGCTGGCTGCATGTTTCCGGGCAGGTGCCGGCGGTGGATGGCGAGATCATTGTGGGCGGCATCGTCGAGCAGACGCACCAGACCATGAAAAACCTGATCGCGATTCTCGAAGAGGCCGGTTATGGCCTGGAAGACGTGGTACGTGCCGGCGTGTGGCTGGACGATCCGCGGGATTTCACCAGTTTCAACAAGGTCTTCGGCGAGTACTTCAAGCCCGAACACGCACCGGCCCGGGCCTGTGTGCAGGCGAGCATGATGGTCGACTGCAAGGTCGAGATCGACTGCATTGCGTACAAGAAAAAGGCCTGATCAGCACGCGGATCGTTCCCACGCTCTGCGTGGGAATGCCTCAAGGAACGCTCCGCGTTCCAAAGGACGCAGAGCGTCCCTGGCTGCATTCCCACGCGGAGCATGGGAACGATCTTTCGCGATAAACTCCCGGCACTTTGAATGGGAACCACAGAAATGACCGAAGACACCATCAAGCGCCGGGCACGCGGTCTGGACCGGGCGTTCGATATCCTCGATTTCCTCAAGGAAATCGGCCAGCCACTGCGCCCCAACGACATCGCCAACGGCATCGGCAGCCCGAAATCCACGGTCTACGAACTGGTGGCGTCATTGCTCGAGCGGCGGATCCTGGAGCCGGTGGGCAAGGATGGTCACGTCTATCTCGGTCGTCAGCTGTACTTCCTCGGGCAGGCGCATTTGCGGCATTTCGACCTCAGTCGCGAGGCCGATCACGCGCTGCAGGAGATCGTCAGCCAGACCCGGGAAACCGCGCAGATGTGCCTGCTTAACGGGCGCAAATACACGGTGGCACTGATGAAGGAGGGCGAGCGGCATTTCCGCATTTCTTCCGATATTGGCGAAAACGCGCCAATCCCGTGGACCGCCTCGGGACGCCTGCTGCTGGCGCACTTGAGTGACCAGCAGATCAGCGACTTGATCGACCCCGACGACTTCATCCTGCCGGATGGCGAACGCCTGCCGATGGAGACGTTTCTGGCGGAAATCCGTCAGGCCGGCATCGACGGTTTCTTCTCCTTCGACAGTGTCGCCGACACCTTCACCCACTGCTTCGCCGCCCCGGTCAAAGACCCGAATGGCGTGGCCATCTGCACCCTGTGCATCGTCGCGCCGCGCGCCGATGCCAAGAACAATTACAACGACTATCGCCGGGTCTTGATCGAGAGCGCCAACAGCCTCGCCCGGCGAATCAACGAATAACCGCGCCTGCCTGCGGGCGCGACTGTGAGGAGTTCGACCATGACGACTGCCAACAACACTGCTGCCGTGGAAAAGGGCGATGCCGCCATCGGCGCACAACTGGTGCGTGACATCAGCCTGCCGGCGCTGGTGCTGCACCGCGAAGCGCTGGAGCACAACATCCGCTGGATGCAGAAATTCGTCAGCGACAGCGGCGCCGAACTCGCGCCCCACGGCAAGACCAGCATGACCCCGGCGTTGTTTCGTCGTCAGCTCGACGCCGGCGCGTGGGGCATCACCCTGGCCAGCGCCACCCAGACCCGCGCCGCATACGCCCACGGCGTGCGCCGGGTGCTGATGGCCAACCAATTGGTCGGTACGCCGAACATGGCGTTGATTGCCGATCTGTTGGCGGCCGATTCGGGCTTCGATTTCTATTGCATGGTCGACCACCGGGACAACGTCGCCGATCTGGGCGCTTACTTCGCGTCGCGTGGCGTGCGGCTGAACGTGATGATCGAGTACGGCGTGGTCGGTGGCCGTTGCGGTTGCCGCAGCGAGCAGGAAGTCATCGAACTGGCCAAGGCCATTGCTGCACAACCGGCGCTGGCCCTGACCGGCATCGAAGGTTACGAAGGCGTGATCCATGGCGATCACGCTGTCACCGGCATTCGTGAATTCGCGGCTTCGCTGGTGCGCCTGGCGGTGCAGTTGCAGGACAGCGGCGCGTTCGCTATCGCCAAGCCGATCATCACCGCGTCGGGTTCGGCCTGGTACGACCTGATCGCCGAATCGTTCGAGGCGCAGAACGCTGGCGGGCGTTTCCTCAGCGTGTTGCGTCCCGGCAGTTACGTGGCCCACGACCATGGCATTTATAAAGAGGCGCAGTGCTGCGTGCTCGATCGTCGCAGTGACCTGCACGAAGGGCTGCGTCCGGCGCTGGAAGTCTGGGCCCACGTGCAGTCGATGCCCGAGCCTGGCTTTGCCGTGATTGCCCTGGGCAAGCGTGACGTGGCGTTCGATGCCGGGATGCCGGTGCCCTTGCTGCGTTACAAGGCCGGTGTGCTGCCAGCGGTGGGCGACGATGTCGGCGCCTGCAAGGTGACGGCAGTGATGGACCAGCACGCGTTCATGACCGTGGCGCCCGGCGTGGAATTGCGCGTCGGCGACATCATTTCCTTTGGCACTTCGCACCCGTGCCTGACCTTCGACAAGTGGCGCGTAGGGCTGCTGGTGGACGAGCAGCTGTCGGTGATCGAAACCATGGAAACCTGTTTCTGATGAACACGCTCAGTCCGTTGGGTCCGAACACCCCGCGCATCGCCCTGATCGGCGAATGCATGATCGAACTCCAGCAACGTGCCGATGGCAGCCTGCAACAGAGCTTTGGCGGGGACACGCTGAACACGGCGGTGTATCTGTCCCGCGCCATGGGCGACAAGGCGCAGGTCGATTACGTCACGGCGCTGGGTGACGACAGCTTCAGTGATGCGATGTGCCGCAGTTGGGCCGATGAAAACATTGGCTTGGATCTGGTTCAGCGTTTGCCCGGTCGCCTGCCGGGCCTGTATTGCATCCAGACCGACGCTGCCGGGGAGCGCCGCTTCCTTTACTGGCGCAACGAAGCCGCCGTTCGCGACTGCTTCACCACGCCGGCGGCTGCGCCGATTCTGGCGGCGCTGCCGGATTATGACGTGTTGTATTTCAGCGGTATCACGCTGGCGGTACTCGGCGCACAGGGTCGGGAAAAGCTGATTCAAACCTTGATCGAAGCCCGTCAGCGTGATACGCGAATCGTCTTCGACAACAACTATCGGCCGCGTTTGTGGGCATCGGTGGAGGAGGCGCGGACGGCGTATCGCAGCGTGTTGCCCCATGTCGATCTGGCATTGCTGACGGTGGACGACGAGCAGGCGCTGTTCCATTTCGAGGACTGTGACGCGGTGTTTGACGCGTACGCGCAGATTGGCACGCCGGAAGTGGTGCTCAAGCGCGGCGCTGAAGCCTGTCTGATCCGTTGCGACGGGGAAGCGTTTGAAGTTCCGGCGCAGAAGGTCGAAAAGGTGGTGGACACCACGGCGGCGGGGGATTCGTTCAGTGCGGCGTATCTGGCGAGTCGCTTGTCGGGCGCAAGTCCTGCGCAGGCGGCGGAGGCGGGACATCGTTTGGCCAGTCAGGTCATTCAAGTGCCTGGGGCGCTGATCCCCAGGGATTGATGCCGATTCCTGAAGGCGCTGCCGAAAGCCGCGCCTTCAGGGCACTGGATCAATCGCGGTAAAACACCTGCACCAGGTGATACCCGAATTTGCTCTTGATCGGCCCGTGCACCGTGCGCAGCGGCTTTTTGAAGATCACCGCATCGATCGCACCGACCATCTGCCCCGGCCGCACTTCACCCAGATCGCCGCCGCGCTTGCCGGACGGACAGGTCGAAAACTTCTTCGCCAGCACATCGAACGCTTCACCATTGGCGATGCGTTGTTTGAGTTTTTCAGCCTCTTCGGCGGTCTTCACCAGAATATGGCGGGCTTGGGCTTTCATCGTGCAATACCTGTAGCGGGGTGACGGCGGGGCGCGGATTATGCCTCAAGTCACGGATTTTGGCTGATCATCGTGCGGATCTTGCCGGCCAGCTGTTCGATGGAAAACGGCTTGGCGACCATGTCCATGCCATCTTCCAGAAAGCCCTGGCGTTCGGCGGCTTTCTGCGCGTAACCGGTCATGAACAATACTTTGAGCCCCGGACGATGCTGGCGGGCGATCTCAGCCATTTGCCGGCCGTTCATGCCCGGCAGGCCGACGTCGGTCACCAGCAGGTCAATCCGCATGTCCGACTCCAGCAGCGGCAGGGCACTCTTGGCGTCTTCGGCCTCATGGGCGCGATAACCCAGCTCCTTGAGCAGATCCATGACCAGCATGCGCACCGCCGGATCGTCCTCGACCACCACCACGTTTTCGCCGGTCGCGGGGGTGGGTGTCTCGCTGACCGTTTCCGCCAATGGCTGCTCAGGTTCCGGCGCGTGGAGGCGCGGCAAGTACAGCCGCACGCAGGTACCCTGGCCAGGCAGGCTGTCGAGGCTGACGTGTCCACCCGATTGCTGGGCAAAGCCATAAATCATCGATAACCCGAGCCCGGTGCCTTGCCCGATGGGTTTGGTCGTAAAGAACGGATCGAACGCCTTGGAGCGCACCGAAGGCGTCATGCCGGTGCCGTTGTCGCTCACCGCGAGCATCAAGTAGTCGCCGGCCTTGACCGGTTCGAGGGTGGTGATGTCGTTGCCGTCGAGGTAGACGTTGGCGGTTTCGATCAACAGCTCGCCGCCGTCGGGCATGGCGTCGCGGGCGTTGATCACCAGGTTGAGCAGGGCGTTTTCCAGTTGGCTGACATCCGTACTGACGGACCAGACATTGTCGGCGAGGCGCAACTTGAGCTCGATCGGATCACCCTTGGTGCGGCGGATCAGGTCTTCCAGCGAGTGGATCAGTTCATTGACGTCGATGGTCTTGCGATCCAGCGACTGACGTCGGGAGAACGCCAGCAGGCGGTGAGTCAGCGCGGCTGCGCGGTTGGCCGAGGACACCGCCGCGTCGGTGAAACGGCCGATCTCATCGGCGCGGCCATTGGCGATGTAGCGCTGCATCAGGTCGAGGCTGCCGATGATGCCGGTCAGCATGTTGTTGAAGTCGTGGGCGATGCCGCCGGTGAGCTGGCCGACCGCTTCCATTTTCTGTGCGTGACGCAGGGCGTCTTCGGCGCGTTCGCGTTCGAACATCTCGTTCTGCAAACGCTGGTTGGCCTGGGCCAGTTGCTCGGTGCGCGCGCTCACACGTTCCTCAAGGGTTTCGTTGAGGTTGCGCAGGGCTTCTTCGGTCTTTTTGCGTTCGGTCTCGTCGATCACGAAGATGTAGAAACCGTTCACCGCACCGTCCGCACCGTGGCGCGGCAGGTAATTCATCAAGGCATGCCGCTGGCTGCCGTCGCGGTGTGGCGTGTACAGGCTGAACGAGCAGGGCCGACCGGCGAGGGCTTCAGCGATGTACGGTGCCCGCAGGAAATAAGCCTCTTCGCCGATCACTTCGCGGATCGTGCGACCGTACAGCTCCTGTGGCGTGAGCCCGTACCAGTCGAGGTACGCGGCGTTGTTCAGGCGAAAGCGTTGTTCGTGGTCGACATAGCTGATCAGGATCGGCATGGCGTTGATGATCAGTTGCAGCTCGGTCTGGCTTTGCCGCAGTGCCTGTTCGGTGTGCTTGCGTTCGGTCAGGTCCAGCGCGGCGCCGAGAAAACGCATCGGCCGGCCATGATGATCCTTGTAGCAGCGCCCGCGCGCGAACACCCAGCGCAGTTCCCCATTGGCTTGCAGCAGGCGATATTCCTCGGCGTATTCGGTGCCGTGGGTAATGCAATGCTTGATACTGCGGGCGATCATTGCGCGGTCTTCGGGGTGCACGCCGTGCAGGTACTCGCTGATCGGCAACTGACCGGCCAGGGCCGGATCGACACCGTGCAACTGGGCGAAATGCGCATCGGCGATGAAGCGGTCTTCGCCGATGTCCCAATCCCAGGTGCCGACCGCATCGGTGGCCGCCAGCGCCAGTTGCAGGCGCTCTTCGCTTTGACGCTGGGCCTTGAGGCTGTCTTCGGAACGTTGCTGCAGTTCCAGGGCGATGCGTCGGCGTTCGTTGGTTTCGATGGCGGTGACCAGAATGCCAGCCACTTGCGCGCTTTCATCGCGGATCGGGCTGTAGGTCAAATCCAGCCAGAAGTCGGAATCCTTGCCGTCCCGTTGCAAGGTGAAGCGACGTTCGCTGTAGGTTCGCACCTGGCCTTGTAGGACTGCGCTGTAAATCGGGTCGGTAAAGTCTCGAAGTTCCGGCCATATCTGGTGTGCCGGCTGTCCGAAAGCGTGCGGATGCTTGCTGCCGGCCAGCAGCGCAAAGCCGTTGTTGTAGATCTGGGTCAGTTGCGGACCCCACAACAGCAGCATCGGCATCGGCGAGTGAATCACGATGTCCACCGCGGTGCGCAAGCTCTGTGGCCAGGTGCCGGAGGCGCCCAGCGGGCTGCGGCTCCAATCGGTTCGGGCAATCAATGCCTGGGCGTCGTTGGTGTTCGGTACAGCGTTCATCACATCAATCCTGAGCATCGGTCGGTGAGGCGGCGTCTACTATCCTAGTGCGGTAGACGCTGTAAGGCCCGTCGCGTCACGACGCACGGTCTTAAGTTCATTGAAAGCTTCGCAGGTGCTTTTGGCCATGGAAATCGACGCATTGCTCAAACAACTGGCGAGCCGCCACGGTTCGGATCTGTTCCTGTCCACGGGCGCGCCGCCCAGTGCACGGTTCGACGGGGTACTGACGCCCTTGAGCGATCAGCCCTTCAAACCCGGCGAAGTAGCGACTGTCGCTGCCTCCCTGATGGACGCCGAGCAGCGCCGGGAGTTCGACCGGGACTTGGAAATGAACCTGGCGATTTCCCGCACTGGCATCGGCCGGTTCCGGGTCAATATCTTCAAGCAGCGCAACGACGTGTCGATCGTGATCCGCAACGTCAAGCTCGATATACCGCGATTCGAAGACCTCAACCTGCCACCGGTGTTACTGGACACGGTGATGCTCAAGCAGGGGCTGATCCTGTTCGTCGGCGCTACTGACTCCGGCAAATCCACCTCGCTGGCAGCCCTGATCGACCATCGCAATCGTCATGGCAGCGGGCATATCGTCACTATCGAAGATCCGATTGAATATATCCATCGACATCAACGTTCGATCATCAACCAGCGTGAGGTCGGTGTCGACACCCGCAGCTTTCATGCTGCGCTCAAGAACACCCTGCGCCAGGCGCCGGATGTGGTGCTGATCGGCGAGATCCGCGATCGCGACACCATGGAGCATGCACTGGCGTTCGCGGAAACGGGTCATTTGGTGCTGTCCACATTGCACGCCAACAACGCCAATCAGGCGCTGGACCGGATCATCAATATGTTTGCCGAAGAGCGTAAGCCGCAGCTGTTGCAGGCGCTGGGCAATAATTTGAAAGCCTGCATCTCGCAACGGTTGGTGCGTACAGTGGCGGGGCAGCGAAGAGCAGCGGTCGAAGTGCTGCTCGGCACGTCTACCGTCGCCGATCTGATACAGGGCGGCGAGTTGGACAAACTCAAACCCATCATGGAAAAGTCCACGGAACTTGGCATGCAAACATTTGACGCAGCGTTGTTTGCGTTGGTGTCGGAAGGCGTGATCAATGAACGGGAAGCCTTGAAGAACGCTGACTCGATTAATAATTTGAAGTTGCGAATTAAACTTTCAGATGGTGCGGATGATGCTCAAGGCTCAGTGTCCGGGAAGTGGGATTTGATGGAATAGTTTTTTGCGTGCGCAAGTTTGTGAAGGGGGTTGGTAACGGAATTTAATGGTTTTAAACTAGACGTTGTTTTTTCGTTTAAGTACAACTTCGTCCGGCTGAGCGAATAAGCTCTTAACTTGATGAGGTTGTAAATTGGATACCGTTAAAAAGAACAAGTTCTTCCGGCCATCGGCCGTTACGCTTGCCGCGTGGAACAAAACATCCAAGGCTGATGCCGATGAACGTCGCGTTGTCCTGGAACAGTTGGAAATTGCGCTGGACAAGTATTCCGATGATCAAATCATCGACTGGTTTGCGCATGAAGTTGAATTGCAGGATGGTTCGTCGCTGTTCCAGATTTACAATCCCGGCATGCTCATGCTTAACAAGCTAGAGGAGTTAGGTGCGGTATTTGGGGCACTTATTCGGGAGGACGCTCGCGATCATGACGGTCTGTTACGCGTTACGGCCGACGGCAAGATGGAAGTCTACGTCGGAAAAAGAGGTTGGGTGGATCTGGTTGCAGCAGGGCACTTTGAATTCACTGAGGAAGTACGTTCAGAAATAAAGCTGATTTCAGATGTGGCTCGGGCGGCAGGCGGTTATATATGGACCGATCTCGCTATTACGCTTGACCAGTGGTTTGAGTTTCATGAAATCGACGTGCCGAAAAACAAGGCGCAGGTCAGCAACCTCATTGCGTTGTTCAAGTTTGATCCTCAAGTAGACGAACCCGCAGACTACTGGGAACATTTTCAAACTGAAGGCCAGACACTGGTAACGTTGTCAGATGAACAGTTTTCGGCCATTCGCCGGGCCAAAGCCAAAGTCATGACGAAAAGCAAGTTACTGACCGCTTTTTATAACGTCACCGGACGCGCCAAGGTCTCCCATGAAAACGCTGCTCAGCGCATTGTCGAGTACGTCAGTTATCCCGTCTCCCAGATTGCTGCCAGGAAGTATCTGCAAGAACTTGGCTGGGTGGGCGAGAACGAACAACTGCCTGTCTCCGATGCCGTTCTCCGGCAGTTCTTGACTACCGCCATATTGCTTGATCTGGATCCCTCGATAGGCCACAGCCATCAGCGCAGGAACATTGGCGGATTTGTTCTGTATTCACCGGACGATATGGATCGTCATCCATCGGTAATACGTGAGCTACTCGCCGATTTTCTTTCGGCCAAGGGATGGGTAGATCGACAGGTGGCTCCCCTGGCTGCGCACTTGCTCCTGGCGCGCACGGCTCCGGAGTTTCTGGTCAGTGATACACCGTCCTCTGTCACCCTGGGATCGATTGCATGGCTCAACCTCAGTCGTGCCGTTGCACTGGTGGAGGCGGTGAAAACGGGTGCGTCGCGAGTATTGAGCTATTCGCAGATCATGGCTTACGCCGATCTCGAACCGGTCAGCGCAGCACAAAAACATTTACGGGATCTGGCTGTGATCGACCCGATCGTCGATTGGGCACTGCTTAACCAGGTAGTGACAGGCACTGAACTTGAACAAGCTGAGGAAGCCACCACTCGACGTGCGATCGATGCGTTCGAACAATACTCGGAGCAACTCGCCCAGATAGCCCGTGCATTCTCGACCCCATTACCCTCCAGAGCAGCCATTGCCCGCGCGGCATTGAAAGTCGCGGCACCGGGCTGTGACACCCTGGACGAAAATGCCCTCTCCGAGCTGGGAGGGCAGCAAGTCATGTCCATGGTCGACCTGCATCAATCGGGCGATCTGGTCACTGGCAAGTGGGACAGGCGCACTGTGCGTCTGGTGACAAACGGGATCCCCAAACCGGCCATCAATTACAACCCCTCGGGTATCAGCCTGTACACGCGCTACCCACAATTATTGAAGCTCACTTCCTGTGACGAGGAGATGGATCGTCAGTTAGCGGTGTATCGGACGGAACTCAACAGCGCCATGTTGTCCACCGTGAAACTGGCGTTGGCGCAGATGCCCGAACCGGATCTGAATGTATTCATGAATGCACAGATAAACTTTCTGACGGTGCGCGGATCAGCGATCTATACCGTTAAACGTCGTGGGCCTGGCCCTTTGGAGATAGAGCAAGATAGAGAAACCCAGCAAACCAGAGACGCTGCGACCGGACGTTTTGGCTTGGTGATGTTCGCTTCTCACGACAACGCCTTCATTTGCTATGAGCTGTTCACCTCGCGTGGAGAATTCCGCAAAAACGACGCGCTGGGTAATTGGATCATTCGCGAGCGAAAACTCGAACAGCGTTCGCGAATGAGTTGGCCGGCAGATCTGACTACTCAAGTGACGCTGACTGACCCGCAAGAACTGCCACTCAATTTGAAATGCTATACCCATGCGGCGGCACCGGACCCTGCGACCACTACCAGCCAGGCAATCCTCGATAACTTTGGTAAGTTGCCCAAGCCCCATACCTCTGCAAATCCCAGGCAGGGTTTATACCAGCGCTTCAACGATCCGAACGTTGCGCGCATTGCCAGGTTCATCGTCGATCACCGTCCGTTCCTGCATGCCCATGAACTCAGAGAGTTGGTGCGCATACCGACGCCACTTGAGCTTTCCCGACAGGAGGGTGAGCGACTGCTCACTTATTTCATCGACCTGGTGGTGCCGTTCAAAAAATGTATTGAGGACATTGCATCCGGCGAACATGACAAGGTAGTAGACGGGATCTACGGTTGTTTGATGGATGGCATTGGCCTGGTGGGAACGGTGGCGGGAGCCGCTTCGAAAGTGGTGAGCATTTCAGCCAAGGCCATTTCCAACACGTCAAAAGCGGCGCGTTTCACCAGGTTGGCCTTTACCTCGGCGATTTCCCTTTTCAATCCGTTCGACGGTGTGCCTTCGGGCCTGCAGAGCGGTGGGAAGCTCGTTCATAAAGGCCTGCTGCGATTCAATAAAAATACGCATGAGATTATCACGAGAGCGAACAGGCAGCTTCACACGATCAGCGGTCGCCGACATTCCTTTGATCTGATCGAAAGCGCCGGTACGCAAGTGGGAGTTGGCAGCTGGCGGCCATGTGGTGTCGCGAGCGACAGCGTTTCGGTACTGGCTGCGCGCAGAGATGGCAAATGGTATGCCTTGAATCGTCGCGGCGACCTTTGGGGCAAGCCGCTGGACGGTTTTTCGTATCGAGCGCCTGTGCAGTTGCCTTATTCCCCTAAAACCCTGCCAGAGAGCTACACGCGCAAGTTCGTCGAGCAGAGTCTGCCGCGCGCTCGAGCGAAAATAGATAACGCCATCAATGTAATCCAGCAACATGACTTCAAAAAAGATTGCAGCCTGGTGATGAAGACATTATTTGGTGACACCTCAGCGGTAGCCACCGATCGCCTGGTGAACTATCTGCGCTTGATCCGCTTCGACTTTGCCGGTTTTTCGATGAGTAACATTGTGCTCGATGGGTTTAAGGAAGACGCCACGCTCGCCGCATTGGACGTGGACAATTACAAACGCTGGAAAAGTTCTGGGTCCAGTAGCGGATCAAATATTGCATTTGTTGAAATCCATACCAAAAATCTCAACAGTCACTTCACAGGTCTGGGCTTCAACCATGATGTGGTGGCCGATGACCTGATTCATGAACTGTTCCATGCAAGCGCTCAAACCGATGATGTCGGCTATGTCACTGATGCAGAGTTCGAAAGTAACGAGGGGCAGCGACTCGATATAACGCCGTTGCTGAATATCGCCATGGGTTGTCTGCCTGTATCGGAGGAAGGCACGGAATGCCATCCTCCGTCCAAGGCATTTGCAAACGCCGACTCTCTGGCTGTGGCGACGTCGCTGCTGAGTCAGGTTTGCACCAACAAGATCACGTTTGACGACAATATGGCGATTATTGGCGGCGCGGTCGACACCAGTGGCGGCAAGCCAATTGTCGAACCGGTGATCATCACGTTGAACAAGCCAGTGTAAGCATGCTGGCTGTCGGTTGATTCAAAACCGCCGCCCGGTCAGGTCGTCAACTCCGGCCGATCCCGAAACTGCTCCAGCGCTTCGGGATTGGCCAGGGCATCGGTGTTTTTCACGGGCTTACCGTGCACGACATTGCGAACCGCCAGCTCAACCACTTTCCCGCTGATGGTGCGCGGAATGTCGGTGACCGCGACGATCTTCGCCGGCACATGGCGTGGTGTGGTGTTGGCACGGATCACCTGGCGGATCTGCTGTTGCAGCGCTTCCTCCAGCGCTACGCCTTCCTTGAGGCGCACGAACAGCACCACACGCACATCATCCTGCCACTGCTGACCGATGGCGACGCTGTCCAGCACCTCCGGGACTTTTTCCACCTGACGGTAGATTTCCGCCGTGCCGATGCGTACGCCGCCGGGGTTGAGCACCGCGTCGGAGCGGCCGTGAATCAGCATCCCGCCGTGAGGCAGTTGTTCGGCGTAGTCACCCTGGGCCCAGACGCCGGGGAACTGACTGAAATAGGATTTGCGCAGCTTCTCGCCATCGGGGTCGTTCCAGAGTCCGATGGGCATCGCCGGGAATGGTCGCGTGCACACCAGCTCACCCTTTTCGCCAATCACCGGTTGCCCCGCGTCATTCCACACTTCCACTGCCATCGCCAGGCTCTTGCCCATGATTTCGCCCCGGCGAACCACTGACATCGGGTTGCCGTTGACGAAGCAGGACACAATGTCCGTACCGCCGGACATCGATGACAGGCACACGTCCGGTTTGAAGTCGCGATAAACGAAGTCATAACTCTGCGGCGACAGCGCGGAGCCGGTGCAAAGCAGGGTTCTCAGGTGGCTCAGGTCGTAGCTTTCGCGCGGCTTGATGCCGCTGCTTTCCAGAGTCGCGAGGAATTTCGGGCTGGTGCCGAACACGCTGACCTGCTCGTCGTCCAGCAACTCCAGCAAGCGCTCGTTGTCCGGATAAAACGGTGAACCGTCATACAGCACCACCGCGCTGCCGACCGCCAGTGCCGAGACCAGCCAGTTCCACATCATCCAGCCGCAGGTGGTGTAGTAGAACAACCGGTCGCCGGGGCCCAGGTCGACATGCAGCCCGTGCTCCTTGACGTGTTGCAGCAGCACGCCGCCGGTGCTGTGCACGATGCACTTCGGCACGCCGGTGGTGCCGCTGGAATACAGCACGTACAGCGGATGATCGAACGGCACCGGGACGAATTGCGGCTCATCGGCCGGTTCATAGAAGTCGTTCCACAGCGTGACGTTGGCGGGCGTCCGGTAATCCGTGACATGGGCGTGGGGGCGCGCGTAAGGGACGATGATCAGCTGTTGCAAGGACGGCAGCTGTTCGAGGATTTCGTTGATCTTGACGGTCTGGTCGATCTCTTTGCCGGCGTAACGGTAACCGGCGCAGGTGATGAGTACTTTCGGTTCGATCTGGCCAAAGCGGTCGATTACGCCGTGGGTGCCGAAATCCGGCGACGAGCATGACCAGATTGCCCCGAGACTGGTGGTCGCGAGCATCGCCACCAGGGTTTGCCAGGTGTTGGGCATGCACGCGGCAACCCGGTCGCCAACGACAACGCCAGAGGCTTGCAGGCTGGCCTGGAACCCGGCGACTTGCTGGGCCAGTTCGCCCCAGGTCAGCAGTTCTCGCTGGCCATTTTCCCCGATAGCGATCACGGCGATGGCATCGTCGCGTCTACTCAGCAGATGCTCGGCGAAATTCAACGTGGCGCCGGGAAACCATTCGGCCCCCGGCATTTTCATGCCTCCACGCAGAACAGCATCGGGCTGGGTGTGAAAACTGATGTCGAAGAAATCCACGATCGCCTGCCAGAACGCTTCGCGCTGGTCGACGGACCATTGGTGCAGGGCCGGGTAGTCGTCGAGCTTCAGGTGGTGGCGCTGATTGATGAAGCGCCGAAAGCCGTCCATGCGGGACCGGGCAATGCGTTTGGCATCGGGCTGCCAGAGAATGTCGGACATGGTTTGCCTCTTATTGTTGGTCAGAAAGCTCCCACTGCAATGTGGGAGCGATCAGTTGCAAGCTTACTGCGCCAGCCATCCGCCATCGATATTCCACGCCGCGCCACGCACCTGGCTGCCGGCCTCGCTGCACAGAAACAGCACCAGCTCACCCAGATGTGCCGGGGTGACGAACTCCAGCGACGGCTGTTTCTCGGCCAGCAGATCGTGCTGCGCCTGCTGCGGGTCGACACCTTTGGCCGCGCGATCGTCGATCTGCTTTTGCACCAGTGGCGTCAGCACCCAACCAGGGCAGATGGCGTTGCAGGTGACATTGCTGGCGGCGGTTTCCAGACCGACCACCTTGGTCAGGCCGATCACGCCATGCTTGGCCGCTACATACGCGGCCTTGCCGGTGGACCCGACCAGACCGTGCACCGAGGCGATGTTGACGATCCGTCCCCACCCCTTGGCGCGCATGCCCGGCAGACTGAGGCGGGTGCTGTGAAACACCGACGACAGGTTGATGGCGATGATCGAATCCCAGCGCTCCACCGGAAACTCTTCCACCGCCGCGACGTGCTGGATACCGGCGTTATTGACCAGAATGTCCACGCCGCCGAACTCGCGCTCGGCGTAGGCGATCATGTCGGCGATCTGCGCAGGGTCGCTGACGTC
Source organism: Pseudomonas sp. B34(2017) (assembly GCF_002112915.1). Classification (NCBI taxonomy): domain Bacteria; kingdom Pseudomonadati; phylum Pseudomonadota; class Gammaproteobacteria; order Pseudomonadales; family Pseudomonadaceae; genus Pseudomonas; species Pseudomonas sp. B34(2017). The sequence goes on from NZ_NEJA01000002.1 coordinate 37,964, forward strand.
TGCCGGGTGATGGCCGACCTTGCCGCCGAACTGTTCGACTTCGGCGATCACCTTCGACGCGTCGCCAAAGCCGTTGAGGATCAGGTTGGCGCCAGCCTTGGCCAGCGTCAGGGCGATGCCCAGTCCGATGCCGCTGGTGGAACCGGTAACCAGTGCGGTCTTGCCAGAAAGAGTCGTCATCAATACCTCACACAATGCCAGTGGCGTAGAAAGTGCCGATCACCACGAAAACCGCCAGGGTCTTGATCAGCGTAATACAGAAAATGTCCTTGTAGGCCTCACGGTGAGTCAGGCCGGTGACGGCGAGCAGGGTGATCACCGCGCCGTTGTGCGGCAGGGTGTCCATGCCGCCGCTGGCCATCGCGGCCACCCGGTGCAGCACTTCCAGTGGAATGTTGGCGGCGTGGGCGGCGCTGATGAATTGTTCGGACATCGCTGCCAGCGCGATGCTCATGCCGCCCGAAGCAGAACCGGTGATGCCGGCCAGCAGGGTCACGGTAATCGCTTCGTTGACCAGAGGATTGGGAATGCTCTTGAGCCAGTCGGCCAGCACCAGGAAACCCGGCAACGAGGCGATGACGGCGCCGAAACCGTATTCCGAAGCAGTGTTCATTGCCGCCAGCAGCGCACCGCTGACTGCGCTTTTGCTGCCCTCGGCGAGCTTGCTTTTGATCGCTTTAAAACCGAACGCCAGCACCATCAGAATGCCCACCAGCAAGGCTGCCTGCACCGCCCAGATCGCCGTGAGTTTGGCGATCTCGGTGGTGACCGGCGCGGTCATGCCAGGCAGCGCGAGGCTGTGGGTCTTGCCGTACCACTGCGGAATCCATTGGGTGAACAGCAGGTTCATGATCCCCACCGCCAGCAGCGGCGACAGGGCAATCCACGGGTTAGGTAGTTTCAGGTCTTCGGCGGTTTCCGGTTCGTTGCGCAGTTCGGTGCCGTAGCCCTCACCGGCACGCTGCGCCTTGTTGCGTTGGCGCTGCAGGAACAGCATGCCGGCGCAGAACACGAAAATCGTGCCGATCACACCCAGCCACGGCGCCGCCCACGCGGTGGTGTTGAAGAAGGTGCTGGGAATGATGTTCTGGATCTGCGGCGTACCGGGCAGGGCGTCCATGGTGAAGGAGAACGCGCCGAGGGCGATGGTTGCCGGGATCAGGCGCTTGGGGATGTTGCTCTGGCGGAACATTTCCGCTGCGAACGGGTAGACCGCGAACACCACGACGAACAGCGAAACGCCGCCGTAGGTGAGCAGGGCGCAGACCAGCACGATCACCAGCATTGCCTGGCGTGTGCCGAGCAGACGAATCGCTGCCACGACGATCGAGCGGGAGAAACCCGAGAGTTCGATCAGCTTGCCGAACACCGCGCCGAGCAGGAATACGGGAAAGTAGAGTTTGATGAAACCGACCATCTTCTCCATGAACACCCCGGTGAAAGCAGGGGCGACGGCAGACGGGTCGGTGAGCAGGACGGCGCCGAGGGCGGCAATCGGGGCAAAAAGGATAACGCTGTAGCCACGGTAGGCCGCGAGCATCAGCAGCGCGAGGGCCGCCAAGGCGATGATCACACTCATGGTGTGCTCCTTCGATTGTTATTTTTGTGGGTGGAACGGGTGTGGGGAGTGCTATAGCGAGATTTGTGCCAGATGGTTAAGTTGTTGAAATAAAAGGAGTTAGTTTGGTTTTTGGCGGCGGTCTTCGGGGTTTTGTCTCGGTTTGGAGACTTCTATGACTGAGAGGACGCTTTCGCGGGCAAGCCCGCTCCCACAGTTGAACGCATTCCCCTGTGGGAGCGGGCTTGTCCGCGATGCTTTGGATGTTGTCTTGATTTGGAGAGTTGTGTCTCCTTATTGAGACTCTGCGATCCCCAGCGCAATCATTTTCTTGTAAAGCGTCGACCGCCCAAGCCCCAGCCGCTCAGCCGCTTCAATCACCTTGCCCCCGCATTGCGCGAGGGTCGATTGAATCAACTGTCGGTCAAACCGCTCGCGGGCCTGACTGAAAGTCTCGTTGGTTGCCGGCTCTGACAGAGGCGTCAGCGTTCGCTCAACCGGAGTAAACGTGCCAATCGCCGCCCGAATGTCATCCGCCGTCAGCATCAAGTCATCACTGAGCAGCGCCGCCCGCTCCAGCACGTTGCGCAGCTCGCGGATATTCCCCGGCCAGGCATGCTGACCCAACAGCTCCAGCGCTTCACGGTTCAACTCGTGCTGACTGCGCAACTCCTCAAGAATCGCCTCACTGAGCGCCGGCAGATCGTCCAGCCGTTCTCGCAGCGGCGGTACCTGAATCGGCAATACGTTGAGGCGGTAATACAAGTCGGCGCGGAACTCGCCGCGCTTGATTGCCGCTTCCAGATCCGTCGAGGTCGCGGCAATCACCCGCACATCGCTCTGGATCACTTCGTTGGAGCCGACGGGTTCGAACTCCTTTTCCTGCAACACCCGCAGCAATTTGCTTTGCAAGGGCAGCGGCATGTCGCCGATTTCGTCGAGAAACAGTGTCCCGCCCTGAGCGATCTGCAGCTTGCCGGTGCGGCCCTTGCGGTCGGCTCCGGTGAAAGCACCCGGCGCAGTGCCGAAGAACTCGGCTTCAAGCAGTGCCTCGGGAATCGCCGCGCTGTTGATGCTGACGAAGGCCTTGTGCGCCCGTGGCGAAGCACCGTGGATGGCCTGTGCCAGCAACTCCTTGCCGCTGCCAGTCTCGCCCAGTAACAGAACCGGTGACTCAGCACTGGCGCTGCGACGGGCACGGCGTTTGACTTCCAGACTGGCAGCGCTGGTGCCGATAAAGTGGGCGAAGTTGTATTTGGTCTGCCGGGCGCGCAGCAGCGAACGGGTGGAGGCCAGTTCTTCCTGCATGCTCAGGTAGCGCTTGAGCATCGGCGACAGCGTGCGCAGTTCGTCGAACAGGGCAAAACCGATGGCGCCGATCACCGCGCCGGCGTCGTCATGGATCGGCAGGCGCATGACCACCAGCGGTTCTTTCGGGGTGTCCTGCATGTCCAGCAGAATCGGCCGCCCGGTGCGTACCACTTCGCGCAGCAGGCTGCCGGGGATCACGCTTTCGCAAGGCTTGCCGATGGCGCCGGCGGCGGAGTCGAGCCCGAAGCGCCGGGCGTAGCGCTCGTTCATCCAGACGATGTTCGCATCGCGATCGACAATCACCGTGCCTTCACTGGATTGCTCGATGATCTCGAACAACGAACGGATCGCCAGCGTGCGGACCCGTTGGTAATCCTTGAGGCTTTCGGTGGTGTTCATGGCGGCGTCCATTGGCGGAAGTCAGGTGGCGCGATTATGCCTATCCAGGATGCGCCGCCGCCAACAGCTCTTTGGTATAGGGATGCTGCGGCGAATCGAACACATCATGGCTGGCGCCGCTTTCGACCACTTTGCCGTCCTTGATCACGATCATGTCGTGGGCCAGCGCCCGCACCACAGCCAGGTCGTGACTGATGAACAGATACGTCAGGCCATGTTTTTCCTGAAGCTGGCGGAGCAGGGCGACCACCTGTTTTTGCACGGTGCGATCCAGCGCCGAAGTCGGCTCGTCGAGCAGGATCAGCGCCGGTTTGAGCACCAGCGCCCGGGCGATGGCAATGCGCTGACGCTGGCCACCGGAGAACTCATGGGGATAGCGATGACGGCTTTCGGGGTCGAGGCCCACTTCCTTGAGCACGCGGATCACCTGGTCGTCGCACTCGTCGGCAGTGGACTGGCAATGCACCTCCAGCCCTTCGCTGATGATCTGCGCCACCGACATGCGCGGGCTGAGGCTGCCGAACGGATCCTGGAACACCACCTGCATCTGCCGGCGCCACGGCCGCATCTGTTTCTGGTCGAGGCCGTCGAGTGCCGTGCCCTGGAAGCGAATGCTGCCCTTGGAGTCGAGCAGCCGCAGGATCGCCTGACCGAGGGTCGACTTGCCCGAACCGGACTCGCCGACGATGCCCAGCGTCTTGCCACGCTGGATGTTCAGGCTGATGCCGTCCACCGCGCGCAGGTATTGCTTGCGCTGGAACAAACCGCCGCCGACTGTGAAATCCACCCTCAGGTTATCGACTTCGAGCACGTTTTCGCGTTCGTCCCGCGGGAGCGCTTCGCCTTCCGGTTCGGCGTTGAGCAACACACAGCTGTAAGGGTGTTTCGGTTCGGTGAACAGGGTTTCGCACGGCGCCTGCTCGACGATTTCCCCGGCCTTCATCACGCACACCCGTTGGGCGATGCTGCGCACCAGATTGAGGTCGTGGCTGATCAGCAGCAGCGACATGCCCAGACGCCGTTGCAGGGACTTGAGCAGCAACAGGATCTTGCGCTGCACGGTCACATCGAGGGCTGTGGTTGGCTCGTCGGCGATCAGCAGTTCGGGCTCGCAGGCCAGGGCCATCGCGATCATCACCCGCTGGCGTTGACCACCGGACAGCTGATGCGGATAAGCCTTCAGCCGTTCTTTCGGTTTCTGGATGCCCACCAGTTCGAGCAGTTCGAGGATCCGTGCCTGAGCCTCTTTGCCACCGAGGCCACGGTGCAGCAACAGCGTTTCGCCGATCTGCTTTTCAATCGTGTGCAACGGATTGAGCGAGGTCATCGGCTCCTGGAAAATCATGGCGATGCGGTTGCCCCGCAGGTCGCGCAGGGTCTTTGGGTCGGCGCCGACCAGTTCCTGCCCACGATAACGGATGCTGCCGGTAGTCCGGGCATCGCATTCAGGGAGCAATTGCAGGATCGAATGAGCCGTCACAGACTTGCCCGAGCCCGACTCGCCGACCAGTGCCAGGCACTCGCCGGGGCGGATGTCCAGGCACAGGTTGCGCACCACGGTCTGGCCATGGAAGGCGACGCTGAGATCACGGATTTCGATCAGGTTGTCAGTCATATCAAGGGTCCGTTCATGAGCGCGGGTCAAAGGCATCGCGCAATGCTTCGCCGATGAATACCAACAGGGAAAGAATCAGCGCCAGGGTGAAAAACGCGGTCAACCCGAGCCAAGGCGCTTGCAGGTTCTGTTTGCCCTGACCGATCAACTCGCCCAGCGATGCGCTGCCGGCGGGCATGCCGAAGCCGAGGAAATCCAGCGCAGTCAGGGTCGAAATCGCCCCGGTCAGAATGAAGGGCAGGTAGCTCAGGGTTGCGTTCATCGCGTTGGGCAGGATGTGCCGGACAATCACCTTGCGATCGCTCAAGCCCAAAGCTCGGGCAGCCTTGACGTACTCCAGGTTGCGCCCGCGCAGAAACTCGGCGCGGACCACGTCCACCAGCGCCAGCCAGGAAAACAGCGCCATGATCCCCAGCAGCCACCAGAAGTTCGGCTCGACGAATCCCGAAAGGATGATCAGCAGGTAAAGCACCGGCAAGCCCGACCAGACCTCCAGCAAACGCTGGCCGAGCAGATCGACCCAGCCCCCGTAATAGCCCTGCAGGGCGCCGGCCGCGATGCCGATCAGGGCGCTGACAAACGTCAGCATCAGGGCGAACAGGATCGACACCCGTGCACCGAAGATCACCCGGGCCAGGACGTCGCGCGCCTGATCGTCGGTGCCCAGCCAGTTGATCGAAGTCGGCGGGCTCGGTGCCGGTTTGTTGAGGTCGTAGTTCGGGGTGTCGTCACTGAACGGAATTGGTGGAAACAGCAGCCAGCCACCGTCCTTGCGGATCAGTTTCTGCACGTAATCGCTGCGGTAATCGGCCTGGAACGGCAGTTGTCCACCGAACTCCTGCTCGGTGTGGCGTTTGAACACCGGGAAATACCATTGGCCCTGATAACTGACGACCAATGGCTTGTCGTTGGCGATCAGTTCGCCGCCAAGGCTGAGCAGGAACAGGCCGATGAACAGCCACAGCGACCACCAGCCCCGGCGATTTTTCTTGAAGCGTTCGAAGCGGCGACGGCCCAGAGGCGAGAGCTTGAACATCAGGCATTCCTCGCGGCGAAGTCGATGCGCGGGTCGACCAGCGTGTAGCACAGGTCGCCGATCAGTTTTATCAGGAGGCCGAACAGGGTGAAGATGAACAGCGAGCCGAACACCACCGGATAATCACGGGACACCGCCGCTTCGTAACTCATGCGCCCCAAGCCGTCGAGGGAGAAGATCACTTCGATCAGCAACGAACCGGCGAAGAACACGCTGATGAACGCCTGGGGAATCCCCGACACCACCAGTAGCATCGCGTTGCGAAACACATGTCCATAGAGCACCCGGTTTTCGCTCAGGCCTTTGGCGCGCGCGGTCACCACGTATTGCCGGGTGATCTCATTGAGGAACGAGTTCTTGGTGAGAATGGTCAGGGTGGCGAAACCGCCGATCACCAGTGCCGTGACCGGCAACACCAGGTGCCAGAAGTAGTCGGTGATCTTGCCCAGCGTCGACAGGGATTCGAAGTTGTCGGACACCAGCCCGCGCACCGGGAACCAGTTCAGCGAGGTGCCGCCGGCGAACACCACAATCAGGAACATCGCGAACAGGAACGCCGGCATGGCGTAACCGATGATGATCGCCGTGCTGCTCCAGATATCGAAATGGCTGCCGTGGTGCACGGCTTTGCGGATGCCCAGCGGGATCGACACCAGATAAGTGATCAGCGTCGCCCACAGGCCGAGGGAAATGGTCACCGGCATTTTCTGCAGGATCAGGTCGGTGACCGTGGCACCACGGAAGAAGCTCTTGCCGAAATCCAGCTGCGCGTAGTTCTTGAGCATCAGCCACAGGCGTTCATGGGCCGGTTTGTCGAAGCCGTACTGTTTTTCGATGTCCTTGATCAACTGCGGGTCGAGGCCGCGGCTGGCGCGGGACGTGCCGTTCATGGTCTCGCTCGCCCCGCCGCCGACGCTGGCGCCGCCAATGCCTTGCAAGTGGGCGATGGCTTGTTCAACCGGACCACCTGGCGCGGCCTGGATGATCACGAAGTTGACCAGCAGAATGATCACCAACGTCGGAATGATCAGCAGCAGGCGCCGCAGTATGTAAGCCCACATCAGTGCGGCCCTCCGGGTCTGCCACGGCTGATTTTCTCGGCCGTCATCTGCTGGTTGGTCAGCGGCGTGCTGCTGATTTCCCACCAGCTCTCGATCGCTTCGTCATTGCTCGCCTGCACGGTGGGAATGCCGAAACGGTTCCACCACACAGTCGATGTGCCCGGCGGGTAGTAGTTGGGAATCCAGTAGTAGTTCCATTGCAGCACCCGATCCAGTGCATGGGCGTAACGCAGCATGTCGGCCTGGGTCGAGGCGCGGATCAGGCCGTTGATCAAGGTGTCGACCGCCGGGTTCTTCAGCACCATGTAATTGTTGGCGCCCGGGTCGTTGGCCGATGCCGAACCGAAGTAGTTCAACAGTTCGCCGCCGGGGGAGGTGGTGACCGGGTAACCGGTCACGATCATGTCGTAGTCGCGGCTCATCAGACGGTTGACGTATTGCGATGAGTCGATGCGACGGATGTCGAGGTTGATGCCGATCTGTTTAAGTGTGCGCTTGTACGGCAGCAGCAGACGGTCCATGCCGTTCTGGCTGACCAGGAACGTAAAACTCAACGGCTCGCCACGGTCGTTGACCAACTGGTCGCCATCGGGTTTCCAGCCGGCCTGTTCCAGTAGCTCCAGTGCTTGCAGTTGTTTGTCGCGGATAATGCCGCTGCCATCGGTTTTCGGCGCTTCGAAAACATGGGTAAACACTTCGTCGGGAATCTGTCCGCGCAAGGGTTCCAGAATCTTCAGCTCTGCGGCATCCGGCAGCTGGCGCGCGGCCAGGTCGGTGTTGGAGAAGTAACTCTGCTGGCGAATGTACATGTTGCGCATCATCTGCCGGTTGCTCCATTCGAAATCCCAGAGCATGGCCAGGGCCTGTCGAACGCGGCGATCCTGGAACATCGGCTTTTGCAGGTTGAACACGAAACCCTGGGCCGACTGCGGTGCCTCGGTGGCCAGATGAGCCTTTTGCAGGCGCCCGTCGCTCAGGGCCGGACTGTCGTAACCGATGGAGTAGCCGGTGGCGGAGAATTCACGGTTGTAGTCATAGGCGCCACCGCGCAAGACCTGGCGGGCAACGTCGGTGTCGCCGAAGTACTCGATGCTGAAGTGATCGAAGTTGTACAGGCCACGGCTGACCGGCAGGTCCTTGCCCCACCAGTCTGGATTGCGTTCAAAGGTGATGCTGCGCCCGGAGTCGACTTTGCCGACCCGATACGGGCCGCTGCCCAGCGGTGGCTCATAGCCTCCACCGCCGGCGAAATCACGGGTCTTCCACCAATGTTCTGGAAATACCGGCAGGGTCGCGATGTCCAGCGGCAGGGTACGGTTTTCGTTGCTCTTGAAGTCGAAACGCACGGTGAGCGGGGCTTCGACTTCGACGCCTTTGACGTCGGCGAACTGGGTGCGATAACGCAGGCTGCCCTGGGTCATCAGCAAATCATAGGTGTAGCGCACGTCTTCGGCGGTGATCGGCTTGCCATCGGCGAAGCGGGCTTTTGGATTGATAAAGAAGCGCAGGGACAGGCCGTCATCCGAGCGTTCCATTTTCTGCGCCACGAGGCCGTATACGGTGTAGGGCTCGTCGAGCGAGCGCTGGGCCAACGGGGAATACAGCAGGCCGTCGATCTGGCTGACGCCGATGCCTTTATCGATATACGGCAGGACATGATCGAAGTGGCCTATCTCGATGGCCGAGCGGCGCATCGTCCCGCCTTTGGGCGCCTGGGCGTTGGTGTAATCGAAGTGACTGAAACCGGGCGGGTACTTTGCCGGTTCGCCATAGACGGTCATCGCATGCTGCGGTGCGGCGTCCACACCAGTGATCCCAAGCAGCAGGATCAGGGCAGTGAACATCAATGTCGGGAAAGCCAGTCGCATTGTCAGCCTTAAAGCCGGGTAATCGATAAGCGCAATTTGTACGCGAGCGGCGCGCCGTTCGCCAGCGGTGCGGTGTAACCAAAACAAAACGGCCCGCCATCAGGCGGGCCGTTGCACAGCAGGTCGGGCTGAAATCAGTCCTGACGGCTGGTGACTTCCAGCAGGTGATAGCCAAACTGGGTCTTCACCGGGCCTTGCACGACGTTGATCGGTGCGCTGAATACCACGGTGTCGAATTCCTTGACCATCTGGCCAGGACCGAACGAACCCAGGTCGCCGCCCTGACGGCTGGACGGGCAGGTGGAATTGGCCTTGGCTACTTCGGCGAAGTCGGCACCGCCTTCAATCTGGGCCTTGAGTTCGTTGCACTTGGCTTCACTGGAAACCAGGATGTGGCGGGCAGTGGCTTTAGCCATGGGGAAATTCTCCAATCAAATCGATAAAGGGTGGAGCCTACCGGATTCAGTGGTCGATTTCTCGGCAAAGTTCCGTTCGCTGGTCTGATGAGACATCTATAGATCAGCGGCTTGAAGGCGCAAGGCGTGCTCGACATAGAGACGTATCGAGTCGTTAGCCATGGCGTGTTGCCCGCTTGCCCGCCGCAGAGTATGCAGGTGATCGAGGGAGTAGTCGGAGCGGATCACGGTGCCCAGGTGAGAGCTGAAGCGACCGACAAGTCCGTCGTTCTGGGCGAGTTCTGTAATGAAGTATTCCGAGAGGGCGCAGCAGATGTCCTGGACAGGGTCGAGCGACGGCTCTTCGGGTTCGGGTACGACGCCGCTCCATGAAAAATAGCGAACGCCATTCACCCATTCTGCACCGTGACCGCCCCAGACCTCGGGCAGACCCTGCGGGTATTTGTCGTTGAAGTTGCCGACCCCCTCGGTCGTCAAGGCACCCAGCGCAGCCAGTGCGCTGTGCGGCAATGCCTTTTGCCCGCTGAGCAGTGACAGAAAATCGGCAAACCGGGTCGCTACATTCTGTGCCACGACCTCCGGAAGTCTTCCAGGTATCAACGCCTTGCGCAGGAAGTCCGCCAGTTCCGAGCCATGGTTTGGCCCGCTGACTGACGTAACAGACGCAACGTTGTGTGGGGCTAGCGCTGCAGCATAGCGTGCCGTGAGTGCGCCTTGACTGTGGCCGATCAGGTTGACTTTGGCCGCGCCTGTGCCCCTTAACACGGCGTTGATTTGCGAGAGCAGTTGCTCCCCGCGTATTTCATTGTCATGGATGACCGACAGATGGGGCACAAACACCTGCGCGCCGGCAGCCTTGAGCGCCTGTTTTACGTCGTGGAACAGTTCGAACGGGCCAATGCGCTCGAATCCGAACAGGCCATGCACCAAAAGAATGGGATGATTGGTTGTCGCATTTAGTAGCATTTTTCGTCCTTGATCGCAGATGATCGTCGATGTTTTCTGCTTGCCACTCTAAAACAGTCATGAGGCTGGGGATGCCTGAAGAATCGCCGTCATGCGTTGGAAACTGGATCAATGCGTGTATGAATTTTCACTGCTGCATGAACTCCGCTTCGGAACATTCAGACAGCTCCCGCCTCATCGAATGTACTTTTCCCTTTTTTACCTACTTCCTTTAGTGCGTTTGGCCATGGCTCGAACAGTAAGGAGCTGACATCCGATCGGTGGTGAAGCGGTTTAAATGGAAGCTCTTCGACGCAGAGCTCAGGCGACGTGTCATTTCCAGGGAATGGAGAGGCAACTGATGAATGATTTACAAGCAGCGGTCTTGCAAGAAAAGGAGACAGGGATGGAGGGTGGCAGCGTTCAGTCGTTCGGACCCTGTCGGGAGGGCGCAGGGGCTTTGCCGTTGCCGGCGCCCACACTGGATTCGATTGTCGGCGCTGTCGTTGATCCGTCATTGAGCAAGGTTGTCGTGCGGATTGCGCCCTGGCCTGGAATGGCATGCGGTGACAGGGTCGTGTTGAGCTGGCATGGTTTCGATACAGAAGGCCTGCCGTATCGGCACGACATTGCGAGATCCGTCAGTGAAAGTCAGCTGGGCAAGGATGTCGTTTTGATCGTGCGGGACGTTCACATCGCAGCATTGGACGGGGGCACGCTGGAGGTGTTCTGGACATTGAACAGCGTCACGAGATCGGCGCCTGGTTCTTCAATGCGTACGCTGCTGGACGTCGGAGACGTCCGCTACAGTCTGTTACCGGTCCTCGTGGAGGATGCCGTCGGGGGCAGTCTCGATCCGGCTCGCGTACCCGACGGAACGACTGCCATCCTTCAACCCTATGCCGGAATGAGTGCAGGCGACCGGGTAGAGTTGATCTGGCAGGGGCCTTCGCCGCAGGCATCATTTCGAGACATTCTTATCGTTGAGTTCTTTGCTGTCGGTCAGCCCTTGGTGTTCGGAGTCGCGCCCGAATTCATCGCTCCGCATATGGGGGGCGAGGTGTTGGTTCACTACCGTGTAGAGCAGAAAAGCGGAGCCATTCGCGAGTCAGGCGCTACGCGGATCAGCATTGGCCCATTGGCACGAGATGAGCTACCGGCACCCCGAGTGCTTGAAGCGGAAGACGGCGTGCTTGATATGCATGACGCCACCGATGGCATCAGCGTGATGGTAAGTGATGCGCAGGTGGAGGAGGGTGAGCTGGTTTATCTCAAGTGTGACGGAGAGTCGTTCTTCCATCGGGACGACCGGGAAATCATCGGGGGGATGGCCATGCAGCCGTTGGTTTTCATCGTGCCTTACCGGTTCTGGCGAGAGCATGTGAACACTGTTGTGCGACTGTCCTACTCGGTCGAACGGCTGGATGATGTGAGTCAGGAGTCTGCGGTGACTCTGGTCCGCGTACAGGCTTGATCCAGCGTTGCGAACGTAGCCCGCCCTCCGCTTGAAATTCGGCGGAGGGCGGTGCTCATCATCAGACCGAAGTCTGTTTGCGCATACGGTGGGCGGCATCCAGCAGCAATTGTCTCGTGGCATCGAACCCGAGGCAGCCATCGGTTACCGAAACCCCGTAGCGAAGCGACTCGCTCAAGGGCTGGCATCCTTCGAACAGGTGCGATTCAAGCATCATGCCGATCAGCGAGCGGTCGCCCTGCAAACGCTGCTCCAGTACATGATTGAACACTTCGGGCTGACGAAGCGGGTCCTTGCCGCTGTTCGCGTGGCTACAGTCGACCATTATCCGGCTCGGGATTTTCAGTCGGCTCAATTCGCTGTTGATCCTGGAAACGCTTTCACGGTCGTAGTTCGGCCCCTGATGTCCACCCCGCAACACCAGATGCGTATCCGGGTTGCCCAAAGTCGGGATGATTGCCGGATGGCCCTGGCTGTCCACGCCGAAATGGCGGTGGGGATGAGCTGCCGAACGCATTGCATCGACGGCAATGGCGACACCACCATCGGTTCCATTCTTGAAGCCGACCGGCATGCCAAGCCCGCTGGCCATTTCACGATGGATCTGAGATTCAGTGGTGCGGGCGCCGATGGCGACCCAGCTCAGCAAGTCGTCGAAGTATCCGGCGGCCATGGGTTGCAGCAGTTCAGTGGCAACCGGCAGTCCGAGGCGGATCATTTCCAGCATCAGTTCGCGCGATAGCGTCAGGCCCGCAGCCATGTCGTCGCTGCCGTCGAGATGAGGGTCGTATGCCAGACCTTTCCAGCCGACGGTTGTGCGAGGCTTTTCAACGTAGGCGCGCATGACAAGCTGCATGTCCTGACGGACTTCGCTGGCCAGTTGTGCGAGTTTTCCGGCGTATTCAAGTGCGGATTCGGGGTCGTGTATCGAGCAAGGACCAACGATCACCAAAAGGCGTTGATCTTCACCATTGAGAATCGCTCGGACCGCCTGGCGGTGGGCAACGACTTGATTGTTCAGGGCATTGCTGAGCGGCAATTGCTGCTTGAGTTGCAGCGAACTTGGCAGACGCAGGGTCAGCGCTTCGTTGGCAGAGTTCAACGTGGACAGTGGCAGAGCAGAAACGGACGAGTTCATATTCGGTATTCCTGGGCGGACGGCGGGGTCTTCCCGCTCAATCGACCCTACTGGGGTGTTCGACAATTGGCCGGATTGGCTACGTGTGTTGGCTTGCCACCTGTGGGTGACCGATCGGAGGCGGCAGGCTGTCCCGAGCGGAGGCTGGTAAATCGCCAGGCGGTAAAACTGTCGTAACGGTAATAAGTGGCGTAGTTCATTGGTTGAATCCTCAAAGTGTCTGGTGTGTTGCTGAAAAAAGTTCGGGCCTGAAAAAACAAAACCCCCGGTCGGGAGGCCGACCGGGGGTTGAGAAATCTCTGGTAGGCGACCCGTTAAAATGGGCGCCGGTTGGGTATCAGGCGCGCCAGTGGCTAAACCAATACCCAAAATAAAAGCTTGCTGGAGCCGAGGCACCGTTCACCCGGGCAGCCGCAACCGAGCGCGAGGCGCTGCTGGTATGGAGCTGTGAAAGGGCGTTGAACATGAGCTGTCTCCGATGAATGCGCCGAGCTTACTAGAGGCTGCTGCGCATCAGCAATCAGAAAATGCTATCGGAGTAGCAAGAAGGACTTTATGGGTTGAGCGCTCGCCTGGGTGTGCCACACTCTGCTTTTGACGCGTATCGAGGCGGGAATGAGTTTTGAATTGCGCCAGGCAACGGCCGCCGACCTGTCGTTTGTGCGAGAGCTGACTTGCCGAAACATGCTCCGCTACTACATTCACTATGACTTGCTGTGGCAGGACGAGGCGTTCGATGTCGCCTGGGCCGGGCGCGACAACTGGTTGATCCTTCAGGAAGGCGAATTGGCGGGTTATTTCAGTCTGAGTCGTGATGCTCGGGCCGTGTACATCCGCGAATTGCAGATCGTCGAAAGCGCTCAAGGCCAGGGCGCGGGATCCTGGGCGATCGATCAGGTTGTTGCGATGGCGCGGCTGGAGCGTCGCCCGGCGTTGCGCCTGACGGTGTTCAAAAACAATCCGGCGCAAAACCTGTATCGAAAAAAAGGAATGTTGGTGCAGGGTGAGGATGAGTGTTTCCTGCGAATGCAGCTCGATTTCAGTACACCTGTGCTCTGAAACCCACAGCCGGCAAGCCCCCGATGAAGAATTGAAACTTTTAATATGTCGCTTGCCGCTAGGTCTGCCCCGCACTTTTTGCTAAGGTGTCCGGCATCCCAATAAGACCATATCGCGAGGTGTCTGCTTGATTAGGGTGCTAGTGGTCGATGACCATGATCTCGTTCGTACAGGCATTACACGTATGCTGGCCGACATCGATGGCCTGCAGGTGGTGGGCCAGGCCGAGTCCGGGGAAGAATCCCTCATCAAGGCTCGTGAGTTGAAGCCCGACGTGGTGCTGATGGACGTCAAGATGCCGGGCATCGGCGGCCTCGAAGCTACGCGCAAACTGTTGCGAAGTCATCCCGACATCAAAGTGGTTGCAGTCACCGTGTGTGAGGAAGATCCGTTTCCTACACGTTTGTTGCAGGCCGGTGCGGCGGGGTATCTGACCAAGGGCGCCGGGTTGCCGGAAATGGTTCAGGCCATTCGCCTGGTGTTCGCCGGCCAGCGCTATATCAGCCCGCAGATTGCCCAGCAACTGGCAATCAAATCCTTTCAGCCGACCAATGATTCACCGTTCGATGCGTTGTCGGAACGGGAAATCCAGATTGCGCTGATGATTGTCGGCTGTCAGAAGGTTCAGATCATTTCCGACAAGTTATGCCTGTCGCCCAAAACAGTGAATACCTACCGTTACCGCATTTTCGAGAAGCTCTCGATCAGCAGCGATGTCGAACTGACGCTTCTGGCAGTCCGTCACGGCATGGTTGATGCCAGCCTCTGACCATGACTGAAACATTCGATTCGGGCGCTTTTTTATCGACCGTCAGCGGGCGCCCCGGCGTTTATCGCATGTTCGACAGCGACGCGCGTCTGTTGTACGTAGGCAAAGCCAAGAACCTGAAGAAACGCCTGGCGAGTTACTTTCGCAAGACGGGGCTGGCGCCGAAAACGGCGGCACTGGTCGGGCGTATCGCCCAGGTCGAAACCACCATCACGTCCAACGAGACAGAGGCGTTGCTGCTTGAGCAGACTCTGATCAAGGAGTGGAGGCCGCCGTACAACATCCTGTTGCGCGACGATAAATCCTATCCTTACGTCTTTTTGTCTGACGGGCAATTCCCGCGCCTGAGCATTCATCGCGGGGCCAAGAAGGCCAAGGGCAAGTATTTCGGTCCCTATCCGAGTGCCGGGGCGATTCGCGAAAGCCTCAGCCTTCTGCAGAAGACGTTCTTCGTGCGTCAGTGCGAGGACAGCTATTACAAGAACCGGACCCGGCCGTGCCTGCAATATCAGATCAAGCGTTGCAAGGCGCCTTGTGTCGGGCTGGTCGAGCCTGAGGTGTACGCCGAGGACGTGCGTCACTCGGTAATGTTCCTCGAAGGACGCAGCCATGCGTTGACCAATGAACTGTCTACGGCGATGGAAGAGGCTGCAATCAACCTCGAGTTCGAACGCGCCGCCGAACTGCGTGACCAGATTGCCTTGCTGCGTCGGGTACAGGATCAGCAGAGCATGGAAGGCGGAACGGGTGATATCGATGTGATCGCCGCGTTCGTCAATCCGGGCGGTGCTTGTGTTCACCTGATCAGCGTGCGGGGAGGGCGAGTGCTTGGCAGCAAGAATTTCTTCCCCCAGGTCGGGATCGAAGAGGACGTAGCCGAAGTCATGGCTGCGTTTCTGGGGCAATACTTCATCAGCAGCCCGGAGCGCGACTTGCCGAGCGAGTTGATCGTCAATGTCGTTCACGAAGACTTTCCTGCGTTGATCGAGGCTATTCACACGCTACGCGGACGTGAGTTGACCATCAGTCATCGGGTGCGGGGAACACGGGCTCGCTGGCAGCAGTTGGCCGTGACCAATGCCGAGCAGGCGCTTGGCGCAAGGTTGGCCAACCGTCAACACGTTGCCGCACGCTTCGAAGCATTGGCTGAAGTGCTGAACCTCGATGAGCCGCCACAACGGCTGGAGTGCTATGACATCAGCCACTCCAGCGGTGAAGCCACGGTTGCTTCCTGCGTGGTGTTCGGGCCGGAAGGAGCGATCAAGTCGGATTATCGCCGCTACAACATCGAAGGTGTGACCGCTGGCGACGATTACGCCGCCATGCATCAGGCCCTGACCCGACGCTTCAGCAAACTTAAGGAAGGCGAGGGCAAGTTACCGGACATCCTGTTGGTGGACGGTGGCAAGGGGCAGCTGTCGATGGCACGTGATGTGCTCAACGAGCTGGCTGTCCCCGATCTGATTCTGCTGGGGGTCGCGAAGGGTGCCACGCGCAAGGCGGGCTTCGAGACTTTGTATCTGAATGATGCGGCGCATGAGTTCACCTTGCGGGGTGATTCGCCAGCACTGCACCTGATCCAGCAAATCCGTGACGAGGCCCACCGCTTTGCGATCACCGGCCACCGTGCACGGCGCGGCAAGACCCGCCGCACGTCAACGTTGGAAGGCGTTGCTGGCGTAGGGCCGACCCGGCGGCGGGACTTGTTGAAACATTTTGGTGGATTGCAGGAGCTGTCTCGTGCAAGCATCGAAGAGATCGCCAAAGCACCGGGGATCAGCAAAAAGCTAGCAGAGTCGATTTATGCAAACCTGCATAGTGAGTAGAATGCCCATTCACCTCGTAGCCAGTTGTGCCGATGAATATCCCTAATCTGATTACCGTTCTCCGCGTCCTGCTCATCCCGATCTTCATTCTGCTGTTTTATCTGCCTTACCAATGGAGCTATCTGGCCTCAAGTTCGGTATTCGCCTTTGCGGCGGCGACGGACTGGCTGGACGGCTATCTCGCGCGACGCCTGGAGCAAAGCACGCCTTTTGGTGCGTTTCTCGATCCGGTAGCCGACAAGCTCATGGTCGCCGTCGCACTGGTCTTGCTGGTGCAAGAGCATGGCAACCTTTGGCTCACACTGCCGGCAGCTGTCATTATCGGTCGCGAGATCGTGGTCTCGGCATTGCGTGAGTGGATGGCCGAACTTGGTGCCCGGGCCCATGTGGCCGTGTCGAATCTGGGCAAGTGGAAAACTGCTGCGCAGATGCTTGCTCTGGTGATTCTCCTGGCCAATCCCAAGGTTTTCAGTTTCTGGGTTGTCATCGGTTACGCGTTGCTGATGGTGTCGGCAGGCCTGACCCTGTGGTCGATGGTTCAATACCTTCGTGCTGCCTGGCCACATCTGAAGACCGATGTTGAAAAGAAATAAAACTTTTTTGAATCAAAGGGTTGACGGGGCATCTGGAATCTATAGAATGCGCCACACCAAGCGGGAATAGCTCAGTTGGTAGAGCACGACCTTGCCAAGGTCGGGGTCGCGAGTTCGAGTCTCGTTTCCCGCTCCAAGTTTGTACAACGTTTGTTGTTGCGCTACTGACAGCAAATGTTTTGAGGCCGAGTAGCAAAATGGTTATGCAGCGGATTGCAAATCCGCCTACGCCGGTTCGATTCCGACCTCGGCCTCCACTATAAACAAGCTCCGTAGATCCATGATTTACGGAGCTTTTTTATTTGCATTGCACGGAAAGATTTAGTCTTTGAAACGGCAACTGCAAACTTGCTTCACCGGGAAGTGATGTATATATTTCCCCCTCTGCCGGCGACGTGCAGTTCCTGTCAGGACTGTGAATCGTCATCAGAGTAAAGCTACACCGCGCTGCCGCCCGAATGGCGAAACTGGTAGACGCATGGGACTTAAAATCCCCCGCTCGTAAGGGCGTGCCGGTTCGATTCCGGCTTCGGGCACCATGAATATCAAGGGCTTGCATGACATACCTCATGCAAGCCCTTTTTCGTGCTCAGACAAACGCCTGCCCGCTAAATCCTCTAGGCAAACGCTGAAGCCCGGCCATAGCCGTCAACCGCTCGATCCATTCGGAACGCCAGTCGGACGCCGTGTGTGCAGCCCAGGATTGGCGAGCCGCGCGCCGCGCCTCATTGCGCTGATTTTTACGCGCATCCTTGTACGCATCGGTATTGCGGCAGCTACGGCACTTCACTCGATTGAGTTCGCTGCTGGAGGAGAGGTTGTTGCCCTTGTGCCCACAGGCCAGATGCCCGTCGACTTTGAAATGAATGACCATGGGACGTCTCCTTGGTGACGTGTAAAGGTTTTGACCTCTCACGACCAAGGGCGTTCTTTCCTGCCCCAGGCGAACGAAGAGCTATCTGAAGCGTGGTAGCGGCCGATCAATGGGTTTAAGCGACGACAAGGTACTGCGAATGAGGGGAGTGTCCTTGTCGATATCGTTCAGCCGGTCGCGGATGCGCAGAGCGGTCGGGTGTCCGCCTTGATGATCGACCCAGTCGGCGATCTCTTTGCAAGCTGCCGCGAGACGCGCCTCCCGAGCCTCGAGCAAGGTCAGCAGAGTGGTGATGGACTCTTTTTCGGACATGGAACACCTCCGTTCATTAATCCGCTCGGTAGCAGCAAAAAGCTCGCCAAGCGCGAGCTCTCTGCCGTTGGGGCGCTGCTCCTTCAGCTGGTTTGAGTATAGACCCGTAAATGACAGCTATCAGCCCGACGACTCGGGGGCGGTCACTTGCGAGCTGGCGGTGTTGAGCCGATGACATTCCTTGCGGGCGTCCTCTTCCCGGTCGAAACCATCGCCGATGAAACCACCGGTTCGCGTGTCGCAGATGCGATACCAGCCCAAGGCTTCGGCGGGCTCATGGAGCGTTTCTCCGGCGCGCCGGCCGTGGATGACAATCTTGTTGCAGCGCTTCACGACAAATATGTCTTCCATGGCGTCACCGCAGCTGATTCCTACCAGATCAACTATAGAAGCCCTGAACAATCGTGCAAAAAATAGACAAGTCAGTTCGTCGGGTGCAGTTGCCAGCCTGACTGCTGCCAGCGCAGGTGGTGGGTCGGATTCAACGCCTCAAGGAAATCCTGATCGTGGGAAACGGCGACAATTGCGCCCGGAAATGTCTGCAATGCCCGCTCGAATGCTTCCACGGAAGGCAGATCCAGATGATTGGTCGGCTCATCCAGCAACAATAGCTGCGCAGGATCCGATCGCCACAAGGCCATTGCCAATGCCGCTTTCAAGCGTTCGCCACCGCTCAAAGAAGCACAGAGGCCCGTAGCGCGGCTCGCATCCAGTTGCAAGTTGGCGAGATAGCTGCGCAGGGTGCCCTCGGTCAGCGCAGTTCCATGCATCATCAGCTGTTCGGTGATGGAACGCTGATCGTCCAGTTGGGCCAACCGCTGATCCAGGAATGCTAAGGGCACGTGTGTTGTGGCGATTCCATCGACGGGTGCGAGTTCCCCGGCGAGCACCTTCAGCAAGGTTGATTTGCCACAGCCGTTGGGACCGCTGACAGCGATCCGCATCGGGCCGTGGATCGTAAGGCTCAGTGCGCCGTTTGACAGCCAGGGCAGCCGAGCATCAACCAGCGTGCAGATCTGGCGGTTGTTCGGCACCGCGCTCCCGGGCAGGTTGATCAGCACGCTGTCCTGGGGTTGCACCTTGGCGTAAGCCTCGCGCACCTGGGCATCCAGTTCGGACTTGCGGGCCTGATGGCCCTGCCGGACATGCCCCATGATTTCCCGGGCGGCGCCCTTGATCGCCACGTATTCGAAACTGGCAATGTTGGCGGTTTCGGCGTTGCGACGGGAGTTGGCGGCGTGGCGTTGTATCGTGTCGTGCTCGCGCTGTAATCGAATCCGCTCGCGCTGGCGTTCGCTTCTGGCGTGGTCGAGACGTGCTTGCGCCGCTGCATGATGAATTCGCTGATGCTCACGAAACGCCGAGTAATTGCCACCGAATTCGATAGCCCCTGACGCGCTCAGCTCGACGATGCGCTGCATCCGGTCGAGCAGTTGCCGATCATGGCTGGCAACGATCAAGCCGGTGTGCCAGCGCTCCAGTGAATTCATCAGCCATTGCCGTCCCGATGCATCCAGATGGTTGGTCGGCTCATCGAGGATCAGCAACGGAGCCTGACTCAAAAACGCGCCAATCAGGGCGATGCGCGCTTGCTGGCCGCCACTGAGGTTGCCGGTGTGATCGGTGAAGGCCACTTCGGCCAGGCCGGCGTCATCAAGCAAGCGGCGCAGGCGGTCCGCCAGATCCCATTGTTCGCCAATGAGGTCGAAATCCTCGACTGATCCGCAGCCCCGGTTCATTCGCTCCAGCGCTTGAAGAATCGCGGCGCTGCCGGTGGACTCGGCGACCGTCTCGCCGGCTGTCGCGACAAAGGTTTGTGCCACGTAGGTCGTCGCCACGGCGCGCGTCACGCTGCCGCTTGTAGGTTGCCAAAATCCGGCGATCAGGCGCGCCAGTACACTTTTGCCAACGCCGTTGCGTCCGACAATGGCGGTCGGGGTGTGATCGAATTTCAGATTCAGTGCAGTGAAAATCGTCTCGCCATTGGCGAACTGGAAACCCAGTTGATTCAGGGAGACGAGAGCAGGCGTACGCGAGACGTGAGTCATCGGCACCTCCAAAAAATGTCGTGAGCATTGACAAGCGCCAGGAGCGGCGTGTCGCGATTACATTTTTTTGAGGGCTTAGTTGTTCACTTCTGCGGTCGTCCCGGGGAGGTAGGAGGGCGTAGCCTATTCGAGATGGCCGAAGGCTTCAAGGTGCAGCTGCCTTCTCGACCATCCGTTCAAGGAACAGGGCCAGCGCGACTTCTTCCTTGCGCAGCCCCTTGCGGACGCGTGGTTTCGGCAACTCGGCCAGGGCCCCGAGCATGAAGTGCTCGACCACCGCCGGGTGGATGTAGCACTTGCGACAGACCGCCGGCGTGTTGCCCAGTTGGCGGGCGACGCCCTTCACCATCTCGACCACATGCCGCTTGGCTTCGGCCTCGGATTCCCATTGCAGCTCCCGCAGGACTGCCAACGCCAATGCGCTGCCGGCCCAGGTCCGGTAATCCTTGGCGGTGAAATCCGCCCCGGTCAGGGTCTGCAGGTAGCTGTTGACGTCGGAAGAGCTGACGGTGTGTCGCTCGCCGTTTTCATCCAGATACTGAAACAGGTTCTGCCCCGGTAATTCCAGGCAGCGCTTGATGATCCGCGCCAGGCGCCGGTCCTTCACTGTGATCTGATGCTCGATGCCACTCTTGCCGCGAAACTGGAACAGGATCGCACTCCCGTTGATCTCGACATGCCGGCTGCGCAGGGTGGTCAGGCCATAGGAGCGATTGTCCCGCGCGTATTGCGTGTTGCCGACGCGGATCAGGGTGGCGTCGAGCAGCGTGATGACGGTCGCCATGACTTTGTCTCGGCTGAAGCCCGGCGATGCCAGCAGCGCTTCCAGCTGTTTGCGTAGTTTGGGCAGCGCCAGACCGAATTCACGCAGTCGCGAATACTTGTCCGCGTCGCGCACCTCGCGCCAGCGCGCGTGATAGCGATATTGCTTGCGCCCACGGGCATCGCGCCCGGTGGCTTGCAGATGGCCGCGCGGGTCGGCGCAGATCCACACGTCGACATAGGCCGGTGGAACGGCCAGTGAATTGATGCGTTTGATCTCGTCGGGATCGGTGATGCGCTGGCCCTCGGGATTGAAATAGGCGAATTTCCCGCGCAGTTTTTTTCGGGTAATACCGGGCTGGGTGTCATCGACGTAATGCAGATCCGAAGGCAATACCTCGGTGAGCGCAGTATCGGGCATGGCGGACTTCCTTCGCGGCAAATCAGGCTGTTAAAGCCATTGACCGCACGCCATGACGGTCGTGCCCGCGGGTTTACGCCAGCACCGCGACGGCCTTGATCTGGGCCCACAATGACTGGCCCGGATGCACGCCGAGTTGGTCCCGCGAGTAGCGTGTGATGCGCGCCAGCAGCGGTGTGCCCCCTGCATCGAGACGAATGAGCACGTGGGCGGCGTTATCGGCCGGCTGCTCGCTGACGACTGTAACCGGCAGTCGATTGAGGATGCTGCTGAACTCGCTGTTTTGCAGGGTCAGGCTGATGTCGCGCGCGTGCACCTTGCAGCGCAATCTCTGGCCCGTCGTCATCGGCGCGTGGGTCACGCGAATGCTCAGAGGCGAGTCCGGCAATTGCAGGGTGAGCAATTGATAGTCGGCATCGTAGTCGCTGACCTGGCCTTCGATGATCACGCCGGCGTCGTTGTCCATGGCCAGGGGCAGGTCGAGCCGTGCCAGGGTTTCGCCAATCGGACCGCTGGCCAGCGCTTTGCCGTCGCTGAGCAGCACCAGATGATCGGCGAGCCTGGCCACTTCGTCCTGCGCGTGGCTGACATACAGCACCGGGATTTCCAGTTCGTCGTGCAGGCGTTGCAGGTAGGGCAGGATTTCGCTTTTGCGCTGACTGTCGAGGGCCGCCAAAGGCTCATCCATCAGCAGCAATTTGGGGCTGGTCAACAGCGCGCGAGCGATGCCGACACGCTGACGCTCACCGCCGGACAGATGCTGAGGGTGACGATCCAGCAAATGGCCGATGCCCAGCAATTCGGTGGCTTGGGTCATGTCGACCCGGCGCTGCGCCTTGGGAATGCGCTTGAGGCCGAACTGCAGATTGGCCAGCACCGACAGATGCGCAAACAGGCTGGCTTCTTGAAACACATAGCCGACCGCACGTTTGTGTGGCGGCACGAAGATGCCTTTTTCGCTGTCCTGCCAGACCTCGTCATTGATGCGGATAACGGCCTGCGGCGCGCGTTCGAGCCCGGCAATGCAGCGCAGGCACGTGGTCTTGCCCGAGCCGGACTGACCGAACAGCGCCGTCACGCCGCGACCGGGCAGCTGCAGATCAACGTCGAGGCTGAAGCCCGACCAGGCCAGTTTCAGGCGTGCATCAATCATCGATCAGCTCCAGCCCGTGCGGGTTTTGCGGCTGGAATACAGCGCCAGCAATACCAGAAACGAAAACACCAGCATCGCCCCGGCCAGCCAGTGC
The DNA here is from genome assembly GCF_002112915.1 of Pseudomonas sp. B34(2017). Taxonomy (NCBI): domain Bacteria; kingdom Pseudomonadati; phylum Pseudomonadota; class Gammaproteobacteria; order Pseudomonadales; family Pseudomonadaceae; genus Pseudomonas; species Pseudomonas sp. B34(2017). Next base: position 60,696 of record NZ_NEJA01000002.1, read on the forward strand.
GCCTGCGCGTACTCCATGGCTTCGACGTGGTCGTAGATCTGTACGGAAACCACCCGGGTCTTGTCGGGAATATTCCCGCCGATCATCAACACCACACCGAATTCTCCGACGGTGTGGGCGAAGCCGAGGATTGCCGCAGTGATGAAGCCGGGGCGAGCCAGGGGCAGAATCACGCTGAAAAAAGTGTCCCAGGGATTGGCGCGCAAGGTCGCCGCCACTTCCAGAGGACGAGTACCGATTGCGGAGAAGGCGTTTTGCAACGGCTGCACCACGAACGGCATGGAATAGAGCACAGAGCCGATCACAAGGCCGATGAAGCTGAAGGTCAAGGTGCCAAGCCCCAGCCACTGGGTGAAATGGCCAATGAAGCCATTGGGGCCGAGCGCCAGCAACAGATAGAAGCCAATGACCGTCGGTGGCAGCACCAACGGCAGCGCGACAATCGCGCCGATGGGACCGCGCAACCAGGAACGGCTGCGCGACAACCACAGGGCAATCGGCGTACCGACGACCAGCAAGATCGCGGTGGTCAGGGACGCCAGTTTCAGGGTCAGCCAGATCGCCGCGAAATCGGCACTCGTCAGCGCCATTTACAGTTGATAACCGTAGGACTTGATGACCGCAGCGGCTTTCGCGCCTTTGAGGTAATCAACCAGCGCCTTGGCAGCGGCGTTGTCCTTGCCTTTGTTGAGGATCACCGCGTCTTGCTTGATCGGGTCGTGCATGCTCGCCGGAACGATCCACGCCGAACCGCTGCTGACCTTGCCATCCTTGTAGATCTGCGACAGGGCGACGAAGCCCAGCTCGGCGTTGCCGGTGGACACGAACTGGTAGGCCTGGGTGATGTTCTGGCCTTCGACGATCTTGGCTTTGGTGGCGTCGGTCAGTTTCAGCTTTTCCAGCACCTGGGTGGCGGCCAGACCGTAAGGCGCGGCTTTCGGGTTGGCGATGGACAGGTGCTGGTATTGGTTTTTCTTCAGGACATCGCCTTTGGCGTCGACGTAACCTTCCTTGGCCGACCACAGCGCCAGGGTGCCGATGGCGTAGGTGAAGCGCGAACCTTTGACGGTTTCGCCTTCTTTCTCGAGTTTTTCAGGTGTGGTGTCGTCGGCCGAGAGGAATACCTCGAACGGCGCGCCGTTCTTGATCTGGGTGTAGAACTGGCCAGTAGCGCCATAGGCTGCGACCAGTTTGTGCCCGGTGTCTTTTTCGAAATCGGCGGCAATCGCCTGGATCGGTGCGGTAAAGTTGGCCGCGACGGCAACTTGCACTTCGTCGGCCTGCGCCGCGCCGATGGCGAATACCGCGAGCAGGGCAGGGGCAAAACGTGAGGCACGATTGATCATGTAACGGCTCCGTGGGTGGCAAATGCAGTGGGCAGTCGTTATCGAAGGAGAGACTGCGCCGATGCGAAAAGGTGAAGCGCTATATATCGAAATATATAGCGAAATGCCGCCAAACGGAAAGCACTCCTTTGAAATCGGGTGAGGGCTCCACGTTTCCTCCCCCGATCGAGTTCATCATCGCGTCAGTTTTGCCAGTGCGCCTTCAGCCAGTTGTCGGGTCAATTCAGCGCTGCCGAGGTCTTTCCCGAGTGTGAAGGCCTGGCCGGCCCAGAGGTTGCTGAAATCTGGTTCGCCCTTCGCACGCAGCGGCATCAAGGCACCGCCAGCCAGCGGAAAAGCGGGGGGCTTGTCCGACATCGGGCCCAGTTCGCGCATCACCCGATTGAGAATCCCCCGCGCCGGGCGTCCGGTAAAGAGGTTGGTCACCGCCGTTTCGCTTTCCTTGGCGGTACGCAAAGCCTTGTGGTGCGACGCGCTGACTTTCGCTTCCGGAGTAAACAGATACGCCGTGCCGACTTGAACTGCCGAAGCGCCGAGCATGAACGCTGCCGCCACACCGCGCGCATCGGCAATCGCACCGGCCGCAATCACCGGGACGCTCACCGCGTCGACCACTTGCGGCACCAGGGCAAACGTACCGACCTGACTGCTCAGGTCATCGCTGAGAAACATCCCGCGATGGCCACCGGCCTCGTAACCCATGGCGATGATCGCGTCGCAACCGTTCTGCTCCAGCCAGATCGCTTCGTCGACGGTGGTTGCCGAAGAGATGATTTTCGCACCAGTGGCCTTGACCCGATCCAGCAAGGACTTTTCCGGCAGGCCGAAGTGGAAGCTCACCACTTCAGGGCGAAACTCTTCCAGCACCTCGCAGGCGGCTGCATCGAAGGGCGCGCGGTTGGACACCGGCGTCGGCGCATCGAAATCGACACCCAGTTCGCGATAGTAGGGTTCCAGCAGGTTTTTCCAGTCGCGGGCCTTTTGCTCATCGGCGGCCGGAGGCTGATGGCAGAAGAAGTTGACATTGAACGGCTTGTTCGTGCCCTGGCGAATGGTTTTCAGTTCTTCGCGCAGTTGCTCGATGGTCAGCATCGCGGCCGGCATCGAACCGAGGCCACCGGCGTTGCAAGTTGCGATAACCATGGATGAATTAGTGGCTCCGGCCATGGGGCCCTGGATGATCGGCAGTTCGATGCCGAACAGGTCAAGAATGCGGGTATCAGGCCATTGGCTCATGGAATAGCTTCTCCGACGACAAAACAGGGCAGGGACGGTAGCAGCCGGTTTTTTAACGCAAAGCCAACCCCATGACCAGCACAGATTTGTAGCTTGAACAGCCGACTTTGGCTCGGCGTTGGGGCGCGATTGGCTAAAGGTCGAGTGGGGCAAAATGTTGCAATGTGCTATTCCAATGCCTCGACATCCTGAATTTCACCGGTAAGAGGCAGTCATGTTTAAAGGCATTGTGATCGATAAAGACAACAGCGGTTATCGCGCCAACCTGCAAGAGATCAGTGATGAGCAGCTGCCGGACGGCGATGTGACGGTTCGCGTCGCGTACAGCACGCTGAACTTCAAGGACGGCCTGGCGATCACCGGCAGCAGCCCGGTGGTGCGCAAGTTTCCGATGGTGCCGGGGATCGATCTGGCGGGCACCGTCGAAGTCAGCTCGCACCCGAACTACAAGGTCGGCGACGCGGTGCTGCTCAACGGCTGGGGCGTCGGCGAAAGCCACTGGGGCGGACTCGCGCAGAAGGCGCGACTGAACGGTGACTGGCTGATTCCGCTGCCCAAGGCATTCACCGCCGCGCAAGCCATGGCCATCGGCACGGCGGGTTATACGGCGATGCTGTGCGTCATGGCGCTGGAGCGCAACGGTGTGACAGCGCAACAGGGCGAAGTGCTGGTGACCGGCGCCAACGGTGGCGTCGGCAGTTTTGCGATTGCGTTGCTGAGCAAACTTGGCTACCGCGTGGTCGCTTCGACCGGTCGGGTGTCGGAACACGAATACCTGAAACAACTGGGTGCCAGCGAAATCATTGATCGCGCCACCCTGTCCGAACCCGGCAAGCCGCTGGCCAAGGAGCGCTGGGCGGGCGTCATCGATTCGGTCGGCAGCCACACGCTCGCCAATGCCTGCGCCAGCACTCGGGCCGAAGGCACCGTGGCTGCATGCGGTCTGGCTCAGGGCATGGATTTCCCGGCGTCGGTGGCGCCGTTCATTCTGCGTGGCGTGACACTGGCCGGGATCAACAGCGTGACCCAGCCCACGGCCCGCCGCATCGAGGCTTGGGATCGTCTGGCGAAGGACCTGGATTTTGCCCTGTTGCCACTGATCAGTCATGAAATCGGCCTCGGCGAAGCTATCGACGCGGCACCGAAGTTGCTGGCGGGGCAACTCCGGGGGCGAGTTGTCGTTGATGTGAATCGCTGATTACTGTCGGGGTTTGCCTTCACGCTCGAGCAATTCGCGCTTGCGCTCCACGCCCCAGCGGTAGCCCGACAGATTGCCGTCACTGCGCACAACGCGATGACAGGGGATCGCTACCGCCAGGCTGTTGGCGCCGCAAGCCTGGGCCACAGCGCGCACGGCTTTTGGCGAGCCGATCCGCAGGGCGATGTCCGCGTAGCTGGCGGTGCTGCCGACCGGTATTTCCCGCAGCGCCTGCCACACCCGTTCCTGAAACGCGGTGCCGCGCACATCCAGCGGTAAGTCGAGGCCGATGGCAGGCGCTTCGATGAAGCCGACGACGCGAGCGATCAGTTGTTCGAACTCGGCATCGGCACCGATCAGGTTGGCCCGGCGAAACTGGTCCTGCAGGTCGCACACCAATTGGTGCGGATCGTCCCCCAGCAGAATCGCGCAAATCCCGCGCTCACTCTGTGCCACCAGAATAGCCCCGAGCGAGCATTGGCCGACGGCGAAGCGGATGTCGTTGTTCTGGCCGGCAGCCCGGAAGTCGCCGGGTTTCATGCCCAGCACCTGATCGGCCGCCTCGTAGAAACGGCTGTTGGAATTGAAACCGGCGTCATACAACGCGTCGGTCACCGAGCCGCCGTCCGCCAGACGCTGACGAACCCGACGCGAGCGATGCGCGGCGGCATAGCCTTTGGGCGTCAGGCCCGTTGCTGCTTTGAACACGCGATGAAAATGAAAGGCGCTCAGGCCGGCAGTCTCGGCGAGATCGTTGAGCGCCGGCAGGCTGTCCGACGCTTCGATCTGGCGACAGGCTGCCGCGACGGTCGCAGCATGTTGCGCGGCGACTTCGGTCTGATCCTTGCTCGCCCGTTTGCTGGGACGATAGCCCGCTGCCTCGGCATCCTCGGCGGTGTCGAAAAACTCGACGTTCTGCGGTTTCGGCAAGCGCGCCAGGCTGCTGGGGCGGCAATAGATGCCGGTGGTTTTCACGGCATAGACGAACTGGCCGTCCGCCCGAGCGTCGCGTGCCACGACTGCGGCCCAGCGTGGATCGTCTTCAGTGTTCAGCGAGGTGGTAAGCGTTTTCATGATGGAGAGTCCGTTGACCTGTTGAATTTCAGGTTAACCAGTGCCACCGGCCGGAACACTCCGAGCCTTGCGGTCAAACTTTGCAGGATTATCCGGCGACGCGAAACGTGAGGTTGAAGCGTTGTTCTCCCAGGCGCGGGTGTCGGCCAGGCTTGATTGGCAGGATGCCGTGAAAGCGCAGCCGGTCGACGCCGCCCCAGATCACCATGTCGCCGTGCAGTAGCGGGATTTTCTGGCTCCTGTCGCCACGCGTGAAACCGCCGAACAGGAACGTCGCGGGCAAGCCCAATGACAGCGAAACGATCGGCGCTTCGTAGGCATTTTCGTCTTTGTCCTGATGCAACGACATCTTCGCGCCTGGGACATAACGATTGATCAGGCAGGAATCCGGCATGAAGTCGGAAAATCCGGCGCCTTTCGCCGCCGCCTGTGCCAATTCACGAAACACCTCGGGCATTGCCGGCCAGGGTCGATGGCTCACTGGATCTTCGGATGAATAGCGGTAACCGCTGCGATCGGTGATCCAGCCCAGTGCACCGCAACTGCTGGTGGCCACCGACATGCTGAAGCCCCCGGGCGTCATCATGTGGCGCAACGGAGCGCAGGCTATGATCGATTCCAGGGCCGGCAACAACTGCTCGATTCGCGGCAATGCAAAGCCGCGCAACACCCAGGATTGCTCGCCGATCTGTTCGGCGCGCCGGGGCTGCTCGGATTCTGTGTCGGCGAACAGATCGAAGGTGGTTTGCATGATCGTCAGGTCGCGTCGTGGAAGATGATGCCCAGAGTATGCCGTTTTCCGCTGTGCAGTCGGCTGACACCGTGGCGCATGGTCACCCGATAGTCGCCGCGCACGCCTTTGACCGGGCGCTGGTTGACGGCAAAGATCAGCGCGTCGCCTTTTCTCAGGTCCATCACCAGAGGGCGTGATTGCATTCTCGGACGTTGTTCCGTCAGGACAAATTCACCGCCGGTGAAATCTTCGCCAGGTTCTGACAGAAGAATCGCCACTTGCAGCGGAAACACATGTTCGCCGTACAGATCCTGATGCAGACAGTTGTAGTCCTGCGGGCCGTATTGCAGCAAGAGCGGGGTAGGTCGCAGTTGACCGGCGGCGTGGCAGCGCTCGAGAAATTCGCTGTGTTGCGCTGGAAAACGCTCCAGCAGCCCCATTCGCTCCTGCCAGCGGTTGGCCAGAGGCACGAGTCGCGGGTAAAGCGCGCTGCGCAGGCGTTCCACCACGGATGGAAGCGGATAGCGCAGGTATTTGTATTCCCCGCGTCCGAAACCGTGGTGGGCCATGATCACCTGGGACCGGAACGGTTCGCTTTGTGGGTAAAGCGCACTCAATCGATCGCAGGTCTCCGGGCGCAGCAGCGTGCGGATGACGGCACAACCGTCCTGATCCAGTTGCCGCTCCAGGGCGATCCAGTCGAGCGCATCGAGCGGGGAGGCGGGTGAGGGTGACATGCTGATTCCTTGGCGTACATTCAGGTATCAGTCTGGGCCATCCACCCGGCCGGAACACTCCGCCGCTTGCGGTCAAATTGTCATCCGGGGCTTACAGGGCTTTGCTGACGCTGATGTCGCTGATCACATCGTCGCTCTGGCCGTGCAGGGCATTCAGTGCTGCCTTGGCTTCTTCCGGCGTGCCGTTTTCCAGTTGGGCGAACTCGAAGCGGCGTTCACCGTTGAGTTTGTACTTGATTACGTATTTGGTCGTTTGGGCCACGTTGATGCTTACCTGTCTGCGTTGGCGGAACCGCTCAGCTGAGTTTGGAGCTGGAGCGGCGGATGATCTTGATCGAATGCGTCAGGGTCGGCTTGCGGGTCACGCTGATTGCCCGGCGGCTGACGGTGTCGATGGTGATGTTCCAGAAACCGGTGCTGGGTGCGGTGATGCGGGCTGGAAACGTGTCAAAGGCGCCGCCGTGATAGGTGTGGCGCCCGCCATTTTTGAAGCTGCGGAAGTTGGCGTCGTTCATCAAGCGGATGTTGCAGGTTTGCGAGCATTGAATGACGACGATGTCGTCTTCGTTGAGGTGCTCGCGCTGGTGAATGAATTTCATGGGCGCCTCCAGAAGGGCTTTTTCTACAAAATCAAAACGATAGCATTGTCGATTGGCGCAGTTTATCAGCCCGGACAGGTTATTATCCGGCCGTCGGGCAGCGCTTTGACAATTAAAAACAGAATTCACGATTCGATGTGGGTTAAATGCAGTGAGCCTCGGAGAAAAACGGCATTCATGCTGTCGGAGGGTCTTTATTGGAGGTTTTGTATGAAGTGGGGTGTGGTGATTCTGCCGTTGGCATTGGCAATGGGTGGTTGCGCAAGTGTTTCGGAAATCAATGAAACACTGCCGACCATGAACGTCATTTCCGGCAAGAAGCCCCATGAATATGCTGAATGCCTGGCCGAAAAGCTGTCCAGCAGCCGCGGTGCCCTGCAGGTAGAGCGGGACAAGGACGAGGTTCGGGTCATTGTGCCGGGCAAGCTGGGATCGGGTCCGGCGGCGGTGTTTGACATCGAGGATCGCTCCGGTGGCAGCAGCATCAAGCTGCACGAGCGGATGTCCAACGTGCCGCTGCGTCCATGGGATGTACGCAAAGCCGCCACGGCCTGTATTTCCGGCTGATAGACTGTCAGCAGTCAGCATTGATGCCGTCACAGCGTTGCTGTGGCGGCATTGTCATTTCTGGAGCGGTAAATGAAGAGAGAGCAGGTGCGGGAGCGACACAAGGAGGGGCTCATTGCGGCTACCCATGTGATCCAGAACCCGGCGAATCCGGGGGAGTGGATCGTGTTTTTCAAGAAAAGCGCCGGGCGCAGTTACTTCCTGGTCGACGATAACGACGAAGTCGAATCATTCAACCGGCTCGACGACCTGATCGAGGTCGTGCGCGGGCTGGGGATCAAATTCGCCGAAATTCACATGTAAGGCTATTTGCAGACCACTACCACGCTGCGGGTTTTGTAGTTGCCGACGTCGACGCCCAGCGTCTTGTCGTCTTCCTTGGGCGCCGGTGTGCCGTCAGTTCCGACGATGCGATAACCGGTGCCGGCGCAGGACGCGTCAGCCTTTTCATAGCAGGTGGCCCAGGAATTGGCCTCGCCGGAGCAATCGATGCTCAACCCTTGTTCGCCATTGTTCAGGTAAGTGGTCTGTGAAGTGGCGCAGCCGGTCAGGGCGGCGAGTGCAATCAGCGGCAGGAAACTGATGAGGGAACGGTTGGTCATGGCAATGTCGTCTTCGAGGAGGAGGGGCTAGACGCTATGACAGCGCCGGCAGGAAAAGGTTATAGCGATTGGCCACTTCTTTTCGCGCAGCCAAAAAAAAGCCCTGCGCAATGGCAGGGCCGGCCTTCGTCGTTACCGATCAGTCCTGTTCCTTGCCGCGACGTTTCGGAGCTGCGGGCGTGTAATCGAGCACCGCGGCGACTTCAATCGCCATCGCCTCTGTGGGCAACGGGCCGGACACGTCTTCGCCGTTGGTGGCAGTGATATGCCACTGGCCATCTTTAGCCTTGGCGACGGTGTACCCGTTGATGATTTTTGCTGCGGACATCTAGCGGCCTCGTTGGCTGGTTCAAAGGCGCCATGATAACGGTAAATGGGCGAACGGGCGCAGGTCGATGCGGCGTTCCGAGATCTTTGGGCTAAGCTGAATGCGCAGCCTCTGTGAGCGGATTGAACTATCCGCCAGATTATTTCTCTATGTTGACATCGGTTAGCCAGTGCGGGGCATTGTAAGGTGCGCGCCGCCTGATTAGACTGCGCCGAAACTCGTACACACAGCCCTTTCAAGGACTTATATGATCAAGAAATGCTTGTTCCCAGCAGCCGGTTACGGTACTCGCTTCCTCCCAGCGACGAAGGCCATGCCCAAAGAAATGCTGCCGGTGGTAAACAAGCCACTGATCCAGTACGGCGTCGAAGAAGCTCTGGATGCTGGCCTGAACGAAATTTCCATCGTGACCGGCCGTGGCAAGCGCGCCCTGGAAGACCACTTCGACATCAGCTACGAGCTGGAAAACCAGATCAAGGGCACCGACAAGGAAAAATACCTGGTCGGTATCCGCAAGCTGCTGGACGAGTGCTCGTTCTCCTACACCCGCCAGACCGAAATGAAAGGCCTGGGTCACGCGATCCTGACCGGTCGCCCATTGATCGGCGACGAACCGTTCGCCGTAGTGCTGGCGGACGACCTGTGCGTCAACCTCGACGGTGACGGCGTACTGACCCAGATGGTCAAGCTGTACAAGCAGTTCCGCTGCTCGATCATCGCCATTCAGGAAGTCGATCCGCAAGAAACCAGCAAGTACGGCGTGATCGCTGGCGAAATGATCCGCGACGACATCTACCGCGTACACAGCATGGTCGAGAAGCCAAAGCCGGAAGACGCACCGTCGAACCTGGCGATCATTGGTCGTTACATTCTGACTCCGGACATCTTCGACCTGATCGAACAGACCGAGCCAGGCAAGGGCGGTGAAATCCAGATCACCGACGCCCTGATGAAACAAGCCCAGAACGGCTGCGTGATGGCTTACAAGTTCAAAGGCAAGCGCTTCGACTGCGGTGGTGCTGAAGGCTATATCGAAGCAACCAACTTCTGCTTCGAAAACTTCTACAAGACTGGCAAGGCTTACTGATAGCGCCTGATCTGCCTGTACGAAAAAGCCACCTTCGGGTGGCTTTTTCATTTTCCGCCCCTATATCGGCAGGAGTGCTTGCCCAACGGACGACGGCGGGTATGCTGATCGCCTGCCGAGGAGATAGAAATGGCCTACGATTTTGACCTTTATGTGATTGGTGCCGGTTCCGGCGGTGTGCGGGCTGCGCGTTTTGCTGCCGGGTTCGGTGCGAAAGTGGCGGTGGCCGAGAGCCGTTATCTGGGCGGCACCTGCGTCAACGTCGGTTGCGTACCGAAAAAACTGTTGGTGTATGGCGCGCATTTCGCCGAAGACTTCGAACAGTCCTCGGGTTTTGGCTGGAGCCTGGGCGAGGCGGATTTCGATTGGGCCACGCTGATCGCCAACAAGGATCGCGAGATCAATCGCCTGAACGGCATTTATCGCAATCTGCTGGTCAACAGCGGCGTGACGCTGCATGAAGCCCACGCGAAGATCGTCGGCCCGCACGAAGTCGAGGTCAATGGCGAGCGATACACTGCGAAGAATATTCTGATCGCCACCGGTGGCTGGCCGCAGATCCCCGAAATTCCTGGGCATGAACATGCGATCAGCTCAAACCAGGCGTTCTTCCTCAAAGAACTGCCCAAGCGCGTGCTGGTCGTCGGCGGCGGCTACATCGCCGTCGAATTTGCCGGGATTTTCCATGGGCTGGGCGCCAACACGACATTGCTGTATCGCGGGGATCTGTTCCTGCGCGGTTTCGACGGTTCAGTGCGTAACCATTTGAAAGAAGAGCTGACCAAGCGCGGTATGGATCTGCAATTCAATGCCGACATTGCGCGCATCGACAAGCAGCCGGATGGCAGCCTGAAGGCGATCCTGAAGGATGGTCGCGTACTGGAAGCGGATTGCGTGTTCTACGCCACCGGCCGACGTCCGATGCTGGACAACCTGGGGCTGGAGAACACTGATGTGCAGCTCGACGACAAAGGCTTCATCAAAGTCGACGAGCAATATCAAACTACCGAGCCGTCGATTCTGGCGCTGGGCGATGTCATCGGCCGTGTGCAATTGACGCCGGTGGCGCTGGCTGAAGGCATGGCGGTGGCGCGGCGTCTGTTCAAGCCTGAGCAATACCGTCCGGTGGATTACAAGATGATCCCGACGGCAGTGTTCAGTCTGCCGAACATCGGCACTGTCGGCCTGACCGAAGAAGAAGCGCGGGAAGCGGGTCACGACGTCGTGATCTACGAAAGCCGCTTCCGGCCAATGAAGCTGACCCTGACTGACAGTCAGGAGCGCACGCTGATGAAGCTGGTAGTCGATGGCAAAACCGACAAGGTGCTGGGCTGTCACATGGTCGGGCCGGATGCCGGCGAGATCGTGCAGGGTCTGGCGATCGCGTTGAAGGCTGGCGCCACCAAGCGTGACTTCGACGACACCATCGGGGTACACCCGACGGCGGCCGAAGAGTTTGTCACCATGCGTACGCCGGTCGGCGCTTAAGTCTTTTTCGGTTCTGCTGCGTCTGGCGCTGCCGCAACGGCAGTGGCCAGGCGCAAGCTGGCTTGAACCTTGGTCAACTCCTTCTCCAATGACTGATTGAGCTGCGACTGCTCGTCGACGTTCTGCTTGAGCGTCTGGCTTTCCAGCAGAGCCACGCGCAGGCGTTCCTGGAGGAGGGTGCGTTCGCTGTCGACGCGTGACGCTTGCTCCAGCAGTTGATCCTGACGCTGATTGCTTTGTTTGAGCTGATCCTGCATCAGGCTCAATTCGCGTACGGTGCCGCGATTCTCGGTCAGCAGACGTTCGTTGTCGCGGTGCAACTGAGTGATCTCGTCCTGGCGTACCAGTGCGCTTTGCTGCGCCTGGCGCAACTCCATCTGCAACTGCTGAACCTGAGTTTCGTGACGGCTTTGCTCCTGCTCACGCTGTTCCTTGATGGCGTTGCGGTAGTGCTCAAGCGCATCGCGGGCGTGCAGGTGCTTCTCTTCCAGCGAGCGGATCTGCTCGTCCTTGTCCTGCAGGCGCAATTCAAAGTCTGCCAGTGCCTGATTCAGTCCGGCATTGCGGGTCTGTTCGGTCTGCAACATCGAGCGGGTATCGCTCAGCGCTTCGGATTCCTTGGCCAGCGCGGCAGTCTGAATGTCGTGCTTCTTCTCCAGTTGCACATGATCCTGACGAAGCTGATTCAGTTCGTCCTCCAGTGCCTGACGCTGTTGCTCGTACTGCTCGCGCGCCTGGTCAATCGGTTCCTGTGCCTGTTCTTTCAGGCGTTGGGCAAGGCGCGTAACGAGTGCCAGCAGCTCGTCATCGATGGGTTCTGCCGAAGGATCAGCCGGTTCGCTGCCGTCATCCAGCTCTTTCAGATAGCGATGAATCGTGGTTTTTGAACCCGTATTACCAAGTTCGATTCGTACTGCGTCGATGCTGGGGTGTTCGCCACGGGCGAGGATCGCTGCGCGCGCGATCTGGACCACTGCTTTATTAACGCCGCCACGGGCCATATCTGCTCCTACCATTTCGTACTGTGGTACATGCCACTAAAGTACGCAGTGTACCATGTTGAAAATAAAGTGAAACAAGCGCTGATAAACGGACGGGATATACTGGTATTACCCCATGTGAAACCCATAAAATCGGTTTCCGCAAAAAACCTCAGTACGCCACGAGAAAATCAGCCCATGAGCGATATCGATCGCTATCTGCAAGCCGCCACCCGTGACAACACTCGCCGCAGCTATCGTGCGGCCGTCGAGCATTTCGAAACGGTATGGGGCGGATTCCTGCCCGCGACAGCGGACAGCATCGCGCGGTATCTGGTGGCGCATGCCGGCGTGCTGTCGGTCAACACGCTGAAGTTGCGTCTGTCGGCGTTGGCGCAGTGGCATAACAGTCAGGGCTTCGCCGATCCCACCAGGTCGCCGGTGGTGCGCAAAGTGTTCAAGGGCATTCGCGCCCTGCATCCCGCGCAGGAAAAACAGGCCGAGCCACTCCAGCTGCGCGATCTTGAGCAGACCGTCGCCTGCCTTGAGCAGGAAATGAAAGGCGCCCGGGAGCAACAGGACCGGCCGGTGCTGCTCCGAGCCTGCCGCGACCGCGCGTTGATCCTGCTGGGCTTCTGGCGTGGCTTTCGCAGCGATGAGCTGTGTCGGGTGCAGATCGAGCACGTGCAGGCGCACGCCGGCAGCGGCATCACCCTGTACCTGCCGCGCAGTAAGGGCGATCGGGAAAACCTCGGGCAGACCTATCAGGCCCCGGCGCTGCTGAAGTTGTGCCCGGTGCAGGCTTATATCGAATGGATCACCGAAGCGGCGCTGGTGCGGGGCCCGGTGTTTCGCGCCGTCGACCGGTGGGGCAATCTGAGCGAAGAGGGCTTGCACGCCAACAGTGTGATCCCTTTGTTGCGCCAGGCTCTGGAGCGCGCGGGAATCTCTGCCGAGCGCTACACCAGCCATTCTCTGCGCCGCGGCTTCGCGACATGGGCCCATCAAAGCGGCTGGGATCTCAAATCGTTGATGAGTTACGTGGGCTGGAAGGATATGAAGTCCGCCATGCGCTATGTTGAAGCGAGCCCCTTTCACGGGATGGCCCGGATTACGGATAAGCCGCTGTCGCCGTAGATATCGTTTTCTTCTATTAATATCCTCAGCTAATAGCGAAAACAAATCAGCAGCATCAGGTTTGCCAATGAGCCATCCGTCGAGTGACTGGGTAGGATTCACCCATCGAATTCACAACCCTGACGGAGAGTCATCAATGCCTATCATCAACAGCCAAGTAAAACCGTTCAAAGCTACCGCGTTCAAAAACGGCGACTTCGTACAAGTCTCGGACGCTGACCTGAAAGGCAAATGGTCCGTAGTGTTCTTCTACCCGGCCGACTTCACTTTCGTTTGCCCAACCGAACTCGAAGACCTGGCTGACAACTACGCCGCCTTCCAAAAGCTGGGCGTAGAGATCTACAGCGTTTCGACCGACACCCACTTTGCTCACGCTGCCTGGCACAACACTTCGCCAGCCATCGGCAAAATCCAGTACACCATGATCGGCGACCCGACTCAGGTCATCTCCCGCAACTTCGACGTGCTGATCGAAGAAGCAGGTCTGGCTGACCGTGGCACCTTCGTGATCAACCCTGAAGGCCAGATCAAAATCGTTGAACTGAACGATGGCGGCGTTGGCCGTGACGCTTCCGAGCTGCTGCGCAAAATCAAGGCTGCTCAGTACGTCGCTGCTCACCCAGGCGAAGTTTGCCCGGCCAAGTGGAAAGAAGGCGAGGCCACTCTGGCTCCGTCCCTGGACCTGGTCGGCAAGATCTAAGTCTGTGACAAACGCAATGCAGGGCGGGATTCCGCACCTACTCAAGTAAGCTGCACCGCCCAATAGAAAAGCCCGGGCGAGATTCGCTCGGGCTTTTTTTCGCCTCAAATAAAGTCAGGAGATCGCCCGTATGTTGGACGCCAATCTTAAAGCCCAGTTGAAATCGTACCTGGAACGGGTCACCCAGCCGATCGAGATCGTTGCCTCACTCGACGACGGTGCGAAATCCCGTGAAATGCTCGACCTGCTGAAAGATGTTGCCAGTCTTTCGCACCAAATTACCTTGATCGACAGCGGCGACGATGCACGCAAGCCGTCGTTCTCGATCAACCGCCCCGGTGCCGACATCAGCCTGCGTTTCGCCGGCATTCCGATGGGCCATGAATTCACTTCGCTGGTGCTGGCCCTGCTGCAAGTCGGCGGCCACCCTTCGAAGGCCAGTGTCGAAGTGATCGAACAGATCCGCTCGCTCAAGGGCGAGTTCAACTTCGAGACTTATTTTTCGCTGTCCTGCCAGAACTGCCCGGACGTCGTTCAGGCACTGAACCTGATGGCCGTGCTGAACCCGAACATCCGCCACGTCGCCATCGACGGTGCGCTGTTCCAGGACGAAGTCAACGATCGCAAGATCATGGCTGTGCCGAGCATTTACCTGAACGGCGAAAACTTCGGCCAGGGCCGCATGGGCCTGGAAGAAATCCTCGCCAAACTCGACACCGGCGCCATCGTGCGTCAGGCCGAGAAAATCAGCGCCAAAGAGTCTTTTGATGTGCTGGTAGTCGGCGGTGGCCCGGCGGGTGCTTCGGCGGCGATCTACGCCGCACGTAAAGGCATTCGCACCGGTGTTGCAGCCGAGCGCTTCGGCGGTCAGGTGCTGGACACCATGGCCATCGAGAACTTCATTTCCGTGCAGGAAACCGAAGGCCCGAAACTGGCGACCGCGCTGGAAGAACACGTCAAGCAGTACGACGTCGACATCATGAACCTGCAACGCGCCGACAAGCTGATCCCCGGCAAGAATGGCGAGCTGCATGAAGTCCGCTTTGCCAGCGGCGCGACCCTCAAGGCCAAGAGCGTGATTCTGGCGACCGGCGCGCGGTGGCGTGAAATGAACGTGCCGGGCGAGCAGGAATACCGCAACAAAGGCGTGGCGTACTGCCCGCACTGTGACGGTCCGCTGTTCAAAGGCAAGCGTGTGGCGGTGATTGGCGGCGGTAACTCCGGCGTCGAAGCGGCCATTGACTTGGCCGGTATCGTGTCTCACGTCACCTTGCTGGAGTTCGACGTACAGCTGCGCGCCGACGCCGTATTGCAACGCAAGCTGCACAGCCTGCCGAACGTCACCGTGATCACCAGTGCGCTGACCACTGAAGTCACCGGCGATGGCCAGAAGGTCAACGGTCTGCGCTACAAGGATCGCAATACTGACGAGTCGCGCACGGTCGAGCTGGAAGGGATCTTCGTGCAGATCGGTCTGCTGCCCAACACCGATTGGCTCAAAGGCACCATCGAGCTGTCGCCGCGCGGCGAGATCATCGTCGACAATCGCGGTGAAACCTCGATCCCCGGTATCTTCGCCGCCGGTGACGTGACCACCGTGCCGTACAAGCAAATCGTGATTGCGGTGGGCGAGGGTGCCAAGGCTTCTCTCAGCGCTTTTGATCACTTGATCCGCACTTCGGCTCCGGCGTAAATCCCGGGCCTGAAACAGAAAAAACCCCATCAGCGATGATGGGGTTTTTTCTTTGTGGGGTGCTTTCTACCCCGTTTCAGCTTTACAGCGGTGCCGGCTGAATGATCTCGACCCAGTAGCCATCCGGATCCTTGATGAACGCCAGGCTCTTCATGCGGCCATCGGTCAGGCGCTTCTGGAAGTCGCAGCCCAGTTCTTCAAAGCGCGCGCAGGCAGCGACGATGTCCGGTACCGAGATGCAGATGTGACCGAAACCACGTGGGTCGGTGTTGCCGTTGTGGTAGGCGAACTCTGCGTCGTTCTCGGTGCCATGGTTGTGGGTCAGTTCCAGAATGCCGGGAATCGACTTCATCCACTCGGTGCGGGCAGCGGCGTCGGCCGGGATCTGCGATTTGTCGACCAGGGCGAGGAAGTACAGGCTGAATTCCGCTTCCGGGAAATCACGCTTCTCTACCAGCGAGAAACCCAGTACGCGGGTGTAGAAATCCAGCGACTTGGTGATGTCTTTGACGCGCAGCATGGTGTGGTTGAACACGAAGTTGCGGGTTGCGCTGTCCGGGGTGGCGGTGACGCCGGGGAAGGTGTTCAGTTCTTGCAGGCTCATGAGCCCTCCGTAACAAATTGGGGCGAGTGAATGGGCGCAATGATACGCATGCCTGGCAGCATCGCCAAACCGAAAGCGCGGGCTTGCCCTGTGAGCGGGCGAGCCTCAGACTTTACGGCTCAATCCGCGAGTGCCTCTGGTAATGATCCGACCGTTCAAATCGCTGTTCGTTTTCCTGGGTTTTTCCCTGCTTGCTCTGCCGGCCTTTGCCGAAGCGCCGAGCATCACTTGGCCCGCCGGCTGGGAGGTCGAGGCGCTGCCCGAAACCTCGCCTGAGGTCTCGCGTCAGCGCGCAGTGAAGACTGACGCCGATGGCAATCAGGTGATGGTGATGGAGTTGACGATGACCCGTGTGGAAAGTGGCCACCAGGTCAACTTGCAGGGCGTGTTACTGGAGATGCGCAAGTCGGTGCAGAAAGACTTTTTCCAGAGCGGTTATCAGAGTGTCTGCAACAGGGTTCATCCGAGTACGCTCGGTTCGCTGACAGCGCTTGAGACCACTTGTACGGTGACTGAAAACGGTCGCCATGTGTTGTCGCAAACATTGGTTGCAGCGGTCGAGGCAGATAAAGCGTACGTACTTTCGTATGCCGGGCAGGCGGAGGTTTATAAAGCCAGCGGCGACGACATAGTGGCTGCGCGAAACAGCTTGAAATTTTAGTCGTCTGTTCGTGGTCGGCGTGGTGTTAGATACCTGAATTGATTAAACATAAAGTTAATCTTGGGTGCTGGGGGCAACATTCCGAAGCATAGTTTCAGTGCGGGAGCGGTTTGAGAAACAACTTTCCCGCCAGAAAAATCGTTTCATTTGTTAAATATTGTCCAAAAAAAAGCCCTGCATATGCAGGGCTTTCATGTTTGCGAGAGATTAACCGCGCAACCAGGAATCAACGGTAGCTGCACCGTATTTTTCCTTCCAGGCTTTCAAGCCGCGATGGTTGCCACCCTTGGTCTCGATCAGTTCGCCAGTGTGCGGGTTCTGATAGACCTTGACCACTCGAGCGCGGCGGGTTTTAGGTGCGGCGGTCAGTTGCAGACCGGATTTCGCCGGGTTCGGATCGAGAATGGCGATGATGTCTTTCAGGCCTTTGCCGTAGGTTTTCATCAGCCCCTGGAGCTTTTCTTCGAATTCGATTTCTTTCTTGAGCCCGGCATCATTCTTCAGCGACTCCAGCTGCTTGAGCTGTTCCTGAAGGGCCTTTTCAGCTGCACGAAATTCAGCGAGTCTGGACAATATCTTTACTCCAATAGTGTGTTTGGCTGATACCAACCGCAAACAAAGCTATAAGCCAAGAGCCTTGAAGCGACTCGGTGATAATGGCTCACCTGCCCATCTTGCAACAGGTAAGAAAAATTGTAGTAGTTAATGCGACAAGAGTAAATCCTGACTTTTTCTTCATGTAACAACAACGCTGTTTTGTATCAATTTGGTGCGGGCTGTCGGCGTGACAGGATTTATCCAGACAAGTTAATGATGAGTTAATGCTTCGATGAAGTCGGCCGCCGGCATGGGCTTGCCGAAAAGGTAGCCCTGCAGAAAGTTGACATGGTGGGCGGCCAGATAATCACATTGGGCTTGCGTTTCCACACCTTCGGCCACGATGCCCAGATCCAGCTTGGTGGAAAGCTCGATGATGGTGTCCAGAATGTGCCGGGAAAGGGCATCCTTATCGATCATGGCCACGAATGTCTGGTCGATCTTGAGGAAGTCGACATTGAAGGTTCTCAAGTAGCCGAGGCTTGAATGGCCGGTGCCAAAGTCGTCAATCGCGATCTTCACCCCCATCGCACGCAACTCTGCGAACAGTTGTTGGGTGATGTCGGATGGTTCGATCAGCTCGCGTTCGGTCAGCTCCAGGACCAGGCTGATGCTGCCGGGATGGAAAGCTGACAAAAATTCACGGCAATCCTCCACCAGTTCCAGATCGTGGCAGTGGCTGGCGGTGATGTTGATGCCAATGTGGAAAGGCGCTTTGAAGGTCGGTGACTGCGGCCCCAGGATGACAGCCGTTTGCTGCATCAAAGCGCGGGTCATTGGCACGATCAGCCCGGAATGTTCGGCAAAGGGTATGAACAGGTCCGGACGCACCAGCCCTTCCTTGGGATGGTTCCAGCGCATCAGCACTTCCGCACCTGACCAGCGTTTGCTGTCGCCGTGCACCACCGGTTGGAAGTAGGGAATGAATTCTCCCGCCTCCAGTGCCCGAAGCATTTCGTGGCTTGGCGACGTGGAGCGCTTCTGCACGATGTAGCCGATGGCCCCGGACACCGCACCAAAGAAAATCAGCAGGCTGAACAGCGGCGGATATTCATCTTTCATGTAGCGCCAGGTCTCGCCTTCCGCAAACGCGGCGGTGACCGTGAACGCATAGTGCGATGAGTGCAAGGTACTTTGTGCAACCGGCAATGCAGGCAGGACGCCTTGATGCACTTTGCCGTCGGCGGAGAGCCAGTTGTTGCCGACTTGCAGCAACAACAATGTATGCCGGCCGATCAGGCGCAGAATGTTGCTCAGGTGGTAGCCGTCCAGCGTGGTCAGCGCGCCACCGCGGCCCTCGCTCAGGCGATACACCAGCAGCGCGGTGTCGGGCGTCACCGGGTTGCCGTTCATGAGCCACAACTTGCCCTGTGCGTAGTCGCCCGGATTCACGGCTTCCTTGAAATCGCCGAACAGCGAACTGCAATAGAGATTGTCGTCCCATACCAGATTGGTCGAGCGCACGAACGGGCGACGGGTGACTTGTTCGCGCAAGGCCAGTTTGACGGTTTCGCAGGTCTGGCCGGCCAAAGGCAACAGTTCGCGGGCGGCCTGGGCAGTGTTGTCGAGCATCAGTTCGAACTGTCGCAAGGCTTCATCGGCGGTGTGTTGCGAACTCTGCTGGAGGGCGCGTTCAGCCTGCATATAGAGAATGACGCTGCCGAGTACGATCGGCAGCAGGCCACACAGCAATGTCACGATAATCCGGGTGCTGCGCTTGCGGCGGGGCCTGACGGTCAGTGGCATGGGCGCATCCTGTCGCGATGGAGTGGGGCTCTTGATTGCAGGAGAAGCGTGCGCGCAAAGCCCAAGGTCTGAGCCCATGATAGATGGCCAATGGCACCCGCGCCGCTCAACGGTAATCCAGCCGAGTTGCCAGTTGAATGAACGCCAGCGTGGCGGGCGAGGCCTGACGTTGATCCAGCACCGCCAGACCCACCTGTCGAGTGACTGCAGGGGATAGCAGTCGCTTGCTGGGTCGGAAGGCAACGAACCTTAGGCTACCACGGTCATCGCATCGCCCCGGCCAACGGCATCGAGGGTGTGAGCAACTGCGCGTAGCGATAGCGAATGTTCGGGCTCTGCCGGGCGGCGTTGAATAGGCGCGGAACTTTCTGGCGGGCATCTGGCTGTGCAACAAACCCCTTGCACCGGGCCGAAAAAAGCGGATTTTATAGAGAGGGCAGACAACCCTATTTACGCTGTGTAGAATCGGGTTACGCATACAATAATAATCGTCTTCTGGCAGCAGAAGCCTCGCCCGCAAGAGCCTTGGGTCGACAATGAAGATATTCGGGTTTCAACTGATCTACGGTGACTTCCTCGCCCGCAGTGTGCGTGGCATCTCCTGTGCGCCACCCACTGGTCTCAGCATTACTGACAAATAACTCTGGTTAATTGATAAGAATGATGAGGCGCCAACCATGGCAGATTTATACGAAAACCCAATGGGCCTGATGGGCTTCGAGTTCATCGAGTTCGCATCGCCGACACCTGGCACCCTGGAGCCGATCTTCGAGATCATGGGCTTCACCAAGGTCGCGACCCACCGCTCCAAGAACGTGCACCTGTATCGCCAGGGCGCGATCAACCTGATCCTCAACAACGAACCCCACAGCGTTGCTTCGTACTTCGCGGCCGAACACGGCCCGTCCGTTTGCGGCATGGCGTTCCGGGTCAAGGATTCGCAGAAGGCCTACAACCGCGCTCTGGAACTCGGTGCTCAGCCAATCCACATCGAAACCGGTCCGATGGAACTGAACCTGCCGGCGATCAAAGGCATTGGCGGCGCGCCGCTGTACCTGATCGACCGTTTCGGCGAAGGCAGCTCGATCTATGACATCGACTTCGTGTTTCTGGAAGGCGTTGACCGCAACCCGGTCGGTGCCGGCCTGAAGATCATCGACCACCTGACCCACAACGTGTACCGGGGCCGCATGGCCTACTGGGCGAACTTCTACGAGAAGCTGTTCAACTTCCGCGAAATCCGCTACTTCGATATCAAGGGCGAATACACCGGCCTGACCTCGAAAGCGATGACCGCGCCGGACGGCATGATCCGCATCCCGCTCAACGAAGAGTCGTCGAAGGGGGCCGGGCAGATTGAAGAGTTCCTGATGCAGTTCAACGGCGAAGGCATCCAGCACGTGGCGTTCCTCACCGACGACCTGGTCAAGACCTGGGATCAGTTGAAGAAGATCGGCATGCGCTTCATGACCGCGCCGCCGGACACCTACTACGAAATGCTCGAAGGCCGCCTGCCGAACCACGGTGAGCCTGTTGATCAGTTGCAATCGCGCGGCATTCTGCTCGACGGCGCCTCGGATAAAGAAGACAAGCGTCTGCTGCTGCAGATCTTCTCGGAAACCCTGATGGGCCCGGTGTTCTTCGAATTCATCCAGCGCAAGGGCGACGATGGTTTCGGTGAAGGCAACTTCAAGGCACTGTTCGAATCGATCGAACGTGACCAGGTGCGTCGTGGCGTACTCGCTACCGAGTAATCCGTATCAGATGTAAAAAAGCCCGGCCTGCAATTGTGCAGGCCGGGCTTTTTATTGCGCGTCTTATGGGCGCCGTTGGCGCATCAGGTGCTTGAACCCTTCAAACACCAGCACCACCACCGCGAGCCAGATCGGGATGTAGGTCAGCCATTCGCCGGGCTTGATGCTTTCGCCCAGCAGCAGCGCAACACCGAGCAGCAACACCGGCTCAACGTAACTCAACAAACCAAACAGACTGAACGGCAACAAACGGCTGGCGATGATGTAGACCACCAGCGCCGAGGCACTGATCAGACCGAGCAGCGGTATCAGCCACGTCAGCGCCGGGTACTGATCGAACACGCCGAAACCCTGTTCACCGCCGCGCACGAACCAGTACGCCACCGGCAGCATCAGGGTCATGTCGACCCACAAGCCGCCAAGGTTGTCGGTCTTGAGGTATTTGCGCAGCACGAAGTACAGGGGGTAGCCAACGACCACCACCAGCGTCGCCCAGGAAAACCCGCCGACCTGATACAACTCGTTCAACACGCCGAGGCTGGCAAAAAACACCGCGACTTTTTGCAGATACGACAGGTTTTCGCCATAAGCGATGCGTCCGGTCAGGACCATGGACAACGGCAGCAGGAAGTAACCCAGCGACACATCAAGGCTGTAGCCATTGAGCGGCGCCCACATGAACAGCCACAACTGCACGCCCAGCAGCGCTGACGAAAGAATCAGGCTGCCGATCAACTTCGGCAGCGCAGGGATCCGGCGCAGCAGCTCGAGCACCCGCCGCCATTCGCCGGACACCAGCATGAACACGGTCATGCAGGGCACGGTCAGCAGCATCCGCCAACCGAAAATTTCCACGCCGCTCAACGGGGTGAGTAACGAGGTGTAGTAATACATGACGGCAAACAGCGTTGAGGCTGTTACCGATAGAGCGATGCCTTTAGACAAACTGTCCTCGCGGGGATGATGGTGAAACGGGGCGCGCAGGATACGTGGTTTTTGTGGTGAATATTGGCCGAGTGATCAATATTTCCAACATTCGACACAGGTCCCGTGAGAGCGGGAACCTGTGTCGAAGCATAGGTGCTTAAGCCTGATGCGGTTTACGCCCCGACACAAAATGGCTCACATCATTAAACCCCGGCGTAGACGCATGGCCCGGCGTCACCAGCGAGTCGATAAACGCCTCATCCTCGGCCGTAATCTTCACCGCCTGCGCCTTGGTATACGCATCCCACTGATCTTCAGTACGCGGCCCGACAATCGCCGAGGTCACCGCGCCGTTGTTCAGCACCCAGGCAATCGCAAACTCGACAATCCCGACCCCACGCTCCTGGGTGTATTGCTGAATCTGCTGGGCAATGCGCAACGACTCCACCCGCCATTCAGTCTCCAGAATCCGTTTGTCCTGGCGCCCGGCGCGGCTGTTGGCGTCCGGGGTTACGTCCGGTGCGTACTTGCCGCTGAGCACGCCACGGGCCAGCGGGCTATAAGGCACCACGCCGAGGCCGTAGGTCTGGGCGGCGGTGATCTGCTCGGTTTCGGCCTGACGGTTGACGATGTTGTACAGCGGCTGGCTGATGATCGGGCGATCAACGCCGAGTTTGTCCGCCACTCGAATCACCTCGGCAATCCGCCAGCCACGGTAGTTCGACAGGCCCCAATAACGGATCTTGCCCTGACGAATCAGATCGCCAATCGCCGAGATCGTCACCTCCAGCGGCGTGTTGTGGTCTTCGCGGTGCAGGTAATAGATGTCGAGGTAGTCGGTGCCGAGCCGGGTCAGGCTGGCCTCCAGACCATTGAAAATGTGCTTGCGACTCAGACCGCTGCGGTTCGGCACGCCGTCCACCGGGCCGAAACCGACCTTGGTCGCCAGCACCCATTCATGCCGATGACGGGCAATGGCCTCGCCGACGATCTCTTCCGAGCGGCCATTGGTGTAGACGTCAGCCGTGTCGATGAAATTGATGCCCTGATCCCAGGCCTTGTCGATGATGCGCAGCGAGTCTTCCGCGCTGGTCTGCTCGCCGAA
This sequence comes from Pseudomonas sp. B34(2017), assembly GCF_002112915.1. NCBI lineage: Bacteria > Pseudomonadati > Pseudomonadota > Gammaproteobacteria > Pseudomonadales > Pseudomonadaceae > Pseudomonas > Pseudomonas sp. B34(2017). The sequence continues at coordinate 83,595 of NZ_NEJA01000002.1, forward strand.
CATCATCGTGCCAAGGGTGAGAGTGGAAACCTGCAACCCCGAGTGACCCAGTGTGCGATAGCTCATGCCGAAATCCTTTTGTCGGTGGGAAAGCTTCCATCAAATACCAGAAGCGCCCGGCGCGGCAAAGTGAATTTATCGGCGCAACGCCTCGCAGCGCTGGCGCAAAAACGCCTGCAACACCTTGACCCGTTCCGACACCTGCACCCGGTGCGGGCACAGCAGATTGAACGGCACGCTCTCGCCATGCCAGTCATCGAACAGCGTCAGCAGCCGCCCGGCGCGCACGTCTTCGGCGACGTCGAGCCAGGCCTTGTAGGCGATTCCGTGCCCGGCAAGCGCCCAGCGGCGGGCGACTTCGCCGTCGTCGCTGAGGTAGTCGCCGCGTACTTCGACCTCGACGGTTTCGTCTTCGCGATGGAAGCGCCAGGTGTTGTAAGGCCGGCCGTTGCGCAGATAGAGCAGGGCGCTGTGCTTGCTCAATTCGGCAGGGTTTTGCGGCGTGCCGTGCCGTTCCAGATACGCAGGGCTGGCGCAAGCCACACGGCGATGATCAGGCAGAATCGGCAACGCCACCAGCGTCGAATCACTTGGCACGCCAAAGCGCAGCGCCACGTCCACCGTTTCGCGAAAGAGATCCGCATGCCGGTCGTTGAGCAGCAATTGCAGCTGAATGTGCGGATGCTCGCGCTTGAAATCGTCCAGCCACGGCAACAGCACATTGCGCCCGAAATCCGACGGCGCTGCCAGTTGCAGCACGCCGCTCAGGCCTTCGGTTTGCTGCTTCAGCGCTTGCTCGCCTTCGGCCAGGGTGGCCAGCGCCAGACGCACACTTTCCAGATAGCGTCGGCCCTCTTCGGTCAGGCGCATGCTGCGGGTCGAGCGGGCGAACAGGCGGATGCCGAGGCGGGTTTCCAGGCGTTTCAGCGCGATGCTGGCGGCGGCCGGGGTCAGTTCCAGAGCCCGGGCGGCGGCGGAAATGCTGCCGGAGTCGGCGGTGCGGACGAAGATTTCCAGATCGAGGATTGAGCTCATTAGTAAAAATCCGTTGAAGATCCTTGGCGTTTTGCGGGATTTTTCCGGGATTGGCAAGCGCAGATACTGGAATCCTGAATAACCGCAGGAGACAGACATGACGTGGACATTTGATCATCTGGCCTTCAATACCGCTAACGGTCAGGCGCTGCAGGACGCTTTTGGTGGGTTACTGGGGCTGACGCCGGGGCGCCGGCCGCCGTTTCCGTTTCCGGGGCGGTGGTTGTATCAGGATGCGCAGGCGTTGGTGCATGTGATTGAGCAGCCCGCGCTGGATGAGGCGGCGTTGAGTCATATTGCGTTTCGCACCGATGAAGACGCGGCGGCGGTTTTGAAGCGGGTGCAGGGGAGTGGGTTGCCGTATCAGGTGGCGCAGGTGCCGGAAGATGGGATCTGGCAGATTTTTGTGCAGATGCCGGGTGGGTTGGTGCTTGAGCTGGATGCAAAAAACAGTGTGTGACGCTCGTTCCCACGCTCTGCGTGGGAATGCCTCCACGGACGCTCCGCGTTCGGCTTTGGAAGGGACGCGGAGCGTCCCGGGCTGCATTCCCACGCGGAGCGTGGGAACGATCGGAGTAGGGGTGTTTAAGAGGGGTGTTTAAAGGACACGTTCAGACACGCACCCCAGGCTACACAACCTTGCGCCGTTGCCTACGACTGCGCCAGAATCCGCCGGCTTGTGCGCTTATGGGCCGGGTTTTATCGTTGTCCCGTCGCTGAAATGCAGCGATCGGGTTTGGTAGCCCGGATCTGACTTGTTGCGCAATTCACCGTATTCGGACGCTCATCCGTCCGTGCTTTTATGGTGGCCATGCGTGGGGCGTTTTCGAGCGCGCCGGTTCTCCAAGTCACCGGTCTACCAACCCGTGTATGGCCACCACCTCTTCGTTTGGTAGCGAAGTTTGATGGCTCCATTTTTCTGATTTGGAGATTCAAACGTGATCAAACCAACACCCAACCCACCCGAAACCGATACAACCTCACCCTACGAAACCCTCGACTCCAAGAAATTCCACGAAGCCGCCGAACGCGCCCTCGACCACTACCTCAATCCGCTGCTCCCCAGAAAACCGCTGCTCAAACCCAACACCCGCTACCTCATCGCCCCCGGCATCGACAGCGAAGAACTGCTGGCCGATGCCTCTGAAACCCTGACTTGCGCCAAAACCATGGCCACTGACTTCGCCGGGCTGGTGGACGGCTCGCAGCGGCATGTGCTGCTGGGCATCTCGCAACTGATCATGCTGAGTGAACTGGCGGTGAACCGGGCGCTGGATAATCTGGAGTTGAAGCCAGAAACACCGCTCTAGCCAGATCCTTAGCCTGATCGTTCCCACGTCGAGGCGTCGAACCGTCCGCGTGGGAATGCAGCCCGGGACGCTCCGCGTCCCTTCCAGAGCTGGAACGCGGAGCGTCCCTTGAGGCATTCCCACGCAGAGCGTGGAAACGATCTAAACGAGAAACGGCCCGAGATGGGCCGTTTTTGTGTGCCTGCCAATAATCAGGCCCGCAACGTCCGCGTCATCCGCAACGCCAGCAGACTCCCGCCAACAATCACCCCCGCCAGCAGATACAACGCCGCATCCGTCGACCCGGTGCTGTCCTTGACCCAACCCACAAGGTAAGGGCTCAAGAACCCGGCCATCTGCCCCATCGAGTTGATCAACGCCAGACCACCCGCCGCAGCACCCGCGCTCAACATGGCAGTCGGCACCGGCCAGAACATCGGCAGACCGGTCAGCGCGCCCATGGTCGCGATGGTCAGGCCGAGGATCGCAATCGCCGGATTCGCCGCGAAGTTCACCGCGATCAGCAGGCCGACAGCGCCCATCAACATCGGCACCACCAAATGCCAGCGACGTTCTTTACGCAAGTCCGCCGAACGACCCACTACCAGCATGAACACGGCGGCCAACAGATACGGAATCGCACTCAACCAGCCAATCACCAGGTTGTCGCTGAAGCCGAGGTTCTTGATGATCGACGGCAGCCAGAAGTTGATCGCGTACACGCCGCTCTGGATGCAGAAGTAGATCAAGCCAAACGCCCAGATGGCCGGGTTCTTGAAAACGGCGATCAGCGAATCGGAGGTGGTTTTCGGTTTGTTCGCCAGGTCTTCGGCCTGGTCCGCTTCCAGCACCGAACGCTCGTAAGGGGTCAGCCACTTGGCGTTGGCGAAGTTGTCGCTGAGCAGAAAGTAGGCGAGTGCGCCCAACACAACAGTCGGAATGCCTTGCAGCAGGAACATCCACTGCCAACCGGCCAAACCGCCCTGGCCGGCGGCGAAGTGATTGAGGATCCAGCCGGAAAACGGGCTGCCGAGCAGGCCGGACACCGGGATCGCCGACATGAACAGCGCCATGATCCGGCCACGGCGGAAGGTCGGGAACCATTGCGAGAGATAGAGCACAACACCCGGGAAGAACCCGGCTTCGGCGGCGCCAGTGAACAGGCGCAGGGTGTAGAACTGGGTTGGCGTGGTGACGAACAGCAGGCAGGTCGACAGCGTGCCCCAGGTGATCATCATCAGCGCGATCCAGCGCCGTGGCCCGAATTTGGTCAGCGCCAGGTTGCTCGGTACGCCGCACAGCACGTATCCGATGAAGAAGATACCGGCACCGAGGCCGTACACGGTTTCGCTGAATTTCAGCGCGTCGAGCATCTGCAGTTTGGCAAATCCAACGTTGACCCGGTCGAGGTAGTTGAACAGGTAGCAGATGAAGATGAAGGGGATCAAACGCAGGGTGATGCGTTTGTAGACGGCATTTTTATCGTCAACGATGGTCTGGGCGGCAGCGGCGCTCTGCGACATGGCGGCTCTCTCTTTATTATGATTTTTTGCGATGCAAAGGGTAACGTTGATCGCCCTGAGAGTCTCGGCCACCTTTGGCCGGATTGTCTTTGTGCCTGAGCACAGGGTTTGCCGCCAGACCCTGTGCGGGTGAACAACCGTCCGCGCCTGTTTTCAAGGATTCCAGCCCCTATGTTCGAACTCGATCACGACCTCGCCCAGGACATCGTCGACCGGGCCATGGCCATTTTGCCGTACAACGTCAACGTCATGGACAGCCAGGGGCTGATCCTCGGCAGTGGCGAGCCGGAGCGCATCAACACCCGCCACGAGGGCGCGCAACTGGTGCTGGCCAACGGGCGGGTGGTGGAGATTGACGCGCAGACGGCGGTGCATCTCAAAGGCGTGCAGCCGGGGATCAATCTGCCGCTGCTGCTCGATCAGCGTTTGATCGGCGTACTCGGCATCACCGGCGAGCCGGAGCAACTGCGTACTTACGCCGAGCTGGTGCGCATGACCGCTGAAATGCTGGTGGGCCAGCGCAACCAGCAATCCGAACAGCAATGGCGGCGGCAACGTTGCGATGACTTGCTGGCGTTGCTGTTGAGTGAGGCGGGAGATTCGCCAAGGCTGGTCGACGAGGCCCAGCAACTCGGGCTCAAACCGCAACTGACGCGAGTGCCGTATCTGTTCGAGCTGGGTCTGGAACACGGGCCGGGGCAAACCGTCGAGGCGCTGAGTGCCTGGTTGATGTCGCGCTATCCGGACAGTTGGTGCGTGAGTTCGGCCAAGTCGTCGCTGCTCTGGTGCCGGCCGGCGAGTCAGAACGTTGAGCATGATCGCCTGCTGGAAAAACTCGATGGCCTGGGCTGGAACATCCTGCGCATCGCAGTGGGCGGGCAGGCCGATGGTCTGGCCGGATTGCGCCGCTGTTATCGGCGGGTCGGCGACTTGCTCGCCTATGGCCGCGAAGTGCTGCCGCGCTCACGGCTGCTGACCCTCAATCGCTATCGTTTGCCGGTGATGCTCTGGCGCCATCGCAACGATGATGCGCTGGATGAACTGCTCAAACCGTTGCGCAAGGTGATCGCCAAGGACAGCAACGGCCAGTTGCTCGCGACCCTGCGCAGCTGGTGCGATCACGACGGGCAGAGCCAGGCTTGCGCGGATGCCTTGGGCATTCACCGCAACAGCCTGCGTTACCGGATGGAGCGGATTGCCGAGTTGAGCGGGGTCGATCCGTTGAAGCTCGACGGGATGCTGGCGCTGTATCTGGGTGTGCAATTGCTGCCGCAGACCGACGATTTGTCGAAATGAACAATAAACGCCTGCACGACTTGTGCAGCGGACAGGCGTCAACGGGCAAAGCGACTGGCAGCATGAGGGCATTGGAACTGGAGAATTCGCATGAAAATCGTCATCGCCCCCGATTCGTTCAAGGACAGCCTGAGTGCCCAAGGCGTTGCAGAAGCCATTGCGTTGGGCCTGGCGCAGGTCTGGCCGCAGGCGACGCTGGTCAAGTGCCCGATGGCCGACGGTGGCGAAGGCACGGTGGAATCGATTCTCGCCGCGTGCGAAGGCGAATTGCGCCGCACTCGCGTGCGTGGCCCGTTGGGTTCGGCAGTTGAAGCTGCGTGGGGCTGGTTGCCGCATAACCACACCGCAATCATCGAAATGGCCGAGGCCAGCGGCTTGCAACTGGTGCCGCCGGGGCAGCGTGATGCCTGCATCAGCAGCACCTTCGGCACGGGTGAGCTGATCCGCGCCGCGCTGGATGCCGGCGCGCAGCGAGTCATTCTGGCCATCGGCGGCAGTGCCACCAACGACGGTGGCGCCGGCGCCATGCAAGCGTTGGGCGTGAAACTGCTGGATGCTCAAGGGCAATCGCTGGTGCCGGGAGGTCTGGCGTTGGCGCAACTCGCACGTCTGGACCTGAGCGAACTTGACCCACGTCTGGCTCACGTCCGTTTCGACATCGCCGCTGACGTCAACAATCCACTGTGCGGCCCCCACGGCGCTTCGGCGATTTTTGGCCCACAAAAGGGCGCATCACCGGCGCAAGTTCAACAACTGGATCAGGCCCTCGGTCACTTCGCCGAACTCTGCGCGCAAGCGCTGGGCAAGGATGTACGGGATGAACCGGGCAGCGGTGCCGCAGGTGGATTGGGCTTTGCCGCCAAGGCGTTTCTCGGTGCGCGATTCCAGGCCGGTGTCGAAGTGGTCGCCGAGCTGGTCGGTCTGGCCGACGCTGTGAAGGGCGCGGATCTGGTGATTACCGGAGAAGGGCGCTTCGATGCCCAGACCCTGCGCGGCAAAACCCCGTTTGGCGTGGCGCGGATCGCCAAGCAACACGGCGTCCCCGTGATCGTCATCGCCGGCACCCTCGGTGAGGGCTATCAAGCGCTCTACCATCACGGCATTGACGCTGCATTCGCGGTCACCAGCGGCCCGATTTCCCTGGAACAGGCCTGCGCCGAAGCCCCGCGCCTGTTGCGTGAACGTGCAACAGATATTGCTCGCGTATGGCGTATTGCAACTCCGGCCTGACCTGTCAGTCATCATTTGAAACAACGGGTGTTTCAGCGCTGAAACACCCGCAGCGCCGTGAAAAATATTTCATCTTTCCCCGCAAACTTCCTCAAGCCTGGCCGATACAGAAATCAGGCGCACACAAGATTTTCCAGAACAGTGACGCCGGAACGAAGCCCGCCCACGGGCCCGTGATAACGGCATGGACGCTCGTAGTTTCAACTATCCGAGAGTCCTCCTATGTCCCTGCGTAATCTGAATATCGCGCCCCGTGCCTTCCTCGGTTTTGCCTTCATTGCCTTGTTGGTGATCGTGCTTGGCGTGTTCGCCGTCAACCGCATGTCGATCATCCGTCAGGCTTCCCTGGAGATGGACTCGACGCAGTTGCCAAGCGTCACCCAACTCGCCGTGGTCACGGAAAACGTCTTGCGTCTGCGTATTCTGTCGTTCCGCATTCTGGTCAACCGCGAACCGGCCGGTTTGCAGGAAGCCCAGACCCGCATCGGTGTGCTGGTGGACAAGGTGCGCGCTGCCCAGGCCAGTTACGCAGTACTGCCGGCCGGCCCGGAGGAACGCGCGTTATATCAGGAGTTTTCGACGACTCTCGACAACTATGTGCAAGCGCAGAACCAGATGATGGAGCTGTCGCGCCAGGACAAGCTCGACGAGATGCGCGCCCTGATCAACACGAAGATCAAGGACGGCACCGACAAGATGGGCGAACAACTCAACAAGCTGATCGCGATCAACGCCGCCGACGCGAAGACCGCTTCCACTCAGGCGGGTGAGTATTACAACAGTGCCATTACCGGCATCATCGCCGTGTCTGTGATTGCCGCGTTGTTGACCGTATTGCTGGCCTGGCTGCTGACCCGCAGCATCGTCACGCCGCTGAACCGCGCCGTCGCTGCCGCGCAAACCATCGCTGGCGGCAACCTGACCAAAGCCATCGAAATCGACGGCAAGGACGAACCGGCGCGCCTGCTTGAAGCGCTGGCGGCGATGCAGACCAACCTGCGCAAAACCATCGAACAGATCGCCGGCTCCGCCACGCAACTGGGCGCTGCTGCTGAAGAACTCAGCGCCGTGACCGAAGAAGCGTCCCGTGGCCTGCAACAGCAGAACGACGAAATCGAACAGGCCGCCACCGCCGTCAACGAAATGACCGCTGCGGTGGAAGAGGTGGCACGCAACGCAGTGTCGACCTCCGAAGCCTCGAACCAGTCGACCCACGCCGCCCGTGAAGGTCGCGATCAGGTGGTGAAAACCGTCGACGCGATCCAGACCATGACCTACGACGTGCAGAACACCGCACAGATGATCGAAGGCCTGGCCGAACAGGGCCGCGATATCGGCAAGGTGCTGGACGTGATCCGCGCCATCGCCGAACAGACCAACCTGCTGGCGCTCAACGCCGCCATCGAAGCGGCCCGTGCCGGTGAAGCCGGGCGCGGATTCGCGGTGGTAGCGGACGAAGTTCGCGCACTGGCCCATCGCACTGCGCAATCGACCCAGGAAATCGAAAAAATGGTCGCCGGCATCCAGAACGGAACCGGTGAAGCGGTTTCGTCGATGCAGCAAAGCAACCAGCGCACCCAGACCACCCTGGAAATGGCCCGCGCCGCCGGTGTTGCACTGGAGCAGATCACCCAATCGATTCACCAGATCAACGAGCGCAACCTGGTGATCGCCAGCGCCTCGGAAGAGCAGGCGCAGGTGTCCCGCGAGGTCGATCGCAACCTGGTCAACATTCGCGACCTGGCCACCCAATCGGCCGCCGGCGCGAATCAAACCAGCGCCGCGACCCACGAACTGTCGCGCCTGGCGGTGGATTTGAATGCGATGGTGGCGCGCTTTGTGATTTGAAATGACGGGCTCGGATATCGAGCCCGACGATTGGTTTTAGGGAATTAGCACCGTTACCCGTGCAGCACGTGATAGCGGGCTTCGAGACCCGTCTGGGAACATCCAATTGTAGTAAAAATAGCGAATTCCATTGCCTTTCTCTTTGAATACAGCCTTTGAAAAAGGGACCTTGATTTCCTCTGGGTCTTTGAATTTACCGGCGTACACCGGGGTGGAAGGTACGTTAGCAGTCGCTTCTAGATAAACTTGGATAATATCGGGTGGGGGGGCAGTACCGTCATGCTTGAAGGTGACGATAAGTTCTCCGTTATGTTCATCGAGATACTTTGTATCGACGAGGCCATTTTCCAGATCAGGCGGAAGTGTTGGCGCTGGCGGGGTGGCTTGCATATCAATTTCTCCTTGGCGTTCAAAAATGCCTTGATTCAGATAGGTGCCACGGATACTAAAACTCTTCCGCGTGCCTCGATACTGTCAACTCTGACAGTAGACATCAGTGCATTCGGAGGTCGAAAGTGTTTAGTTTTCCAAGAGTTTCATCGCATCGGCTGGAAGGAGGGAGCGCGATGGTGGCGCGCTTTGTGATTTGACCTAGGGTGAAGGCTGGAGACCGCGCAATCAGGAGACGTACATGCGCTATTCAGCCTTGACCCAACGAATCGCCGGGGAGGGAGCAGCGGCCTGGCGGATTCACGACCGAGCGCTGGAGCTGCGCGCCGAGGGCATTGATGTCTTGCTGCTGTCCGTGGGTGATCCGGATTTCGATACGCCGCTGCCGATCATCCACGGCGCCATCGACAGCCTGCTGGCGGGCGATACCCATTATTCCGACGTGCGCGGCCGGCTGGAGCTGCGCAAGCAGATCGCCGAGCGCCATCGACGCAACAGCGGCCAGAATGTGAATGCCGAGCATGTGATCGTACTGCCCGGCGCGCAATGCGCGGTGTATTCGGTGGCGCAATGTCTGCTGGATCCGGGCGATGAAGTGATCGTTGCCGAACCGATGTACGTGACCTACGAAGGCGTGTTCGGTGCCTGCGGCGCAACCGTGGTGCCTGTGCCGGTTCGTCCGGAGAATGGTTTTCGCGTCGATCCGGCGGATGTCGCGGCAATAATCACGCCCCGAACCCGCGCCATGCTGCTCAACAGCCCCAACAATCCTTCCGGCGCCAGTCTGTCGCTGTTGATCTGGCAGGAGCTGGCAGCGCTGTGCATTCGTCATGACTTGTGGTTGATCAGCGACGAGGTCTACAGCGAATTGTTATACGAAGGCGAGCACATCAGCCCGGCGAGCCTGCCGGGCATGGCCGAGCGCACGGCGACCATTAACAGCCTATCCAAATCCCATGCGATGACCGGGTGGCGGATCGGCTGGATGATCGGGCCGAAGCCGTTGGCCGAGCATCTGGTGAATCTGTCGCTGAGCATGCTGTTTGGTCTGCCGGACTTTGTGCAGAAAGCGGCGCAGATAGCGCTGGAGAAAGATCTGCCGGAAGTGACGCAGATGCGAGAGGAATACCGCTTGCGTCGGGATCTGGTGTGCGAGCGGTTGCGTGGGTGTCCGGGGTTGTACCCGATCAAGCCGGATGGCGGGATGTTTGTAATGGTCGACGTGCGCCAGACCGGGCTCGGCGCGCAGGACTTTGCCGAGCGGCTGCTGGAGGGGTATGGGGTTTCGGTGCTGGCGGGGGAAGCGTTCGGGCCCAGTGCGGCGGGGCATATTCGCATCGGGCTGGTGGTGGATAGAGTGAAACTGGCGGATGCGTGTTCGCGGATTGCCCTTTGTGCTGCGCAGCTTCTGCAAGTGCGCAGTGCCTGAGGGTTTCCTCCTGATCGTTCCCACGCTCCGCGTGGGAATGCAGCCCGGGACGCTCCGCGTCCCTTCCAGAGCTGGAACGCGGAGCGTCCCTTGAGGCATTCCCACGCAGAGCGTGGGAACGATCATCAGTGGAGAGGATTCACCAGGTTGGCGGGTTTTTCCCCAGCCAACGCCGCCAACAGATTCTCCACTGCACACCGCGCCATCGCCTCGCGCGTTTCGTGGGTTGCCGAGCCCATGTGCGGTGTCGCCACCAAATTGTTCAACTGCAACAACGGCGAGTCATGATTCAGCGGCTCACGCTCGAACACATCCAGCCCCGCCGCGCGAATCCGGTTATGGCGCAAGGTGTCGATCAGCGCGGCCTCATCCACCACCTTGCCCCGGGAAATGTTGATGAAGATGCTGTCCGGGCGCATCAACGCAAACTGTTCGGCGCCAATCAAACCTTCAGTCTGCGCCGTCAGCGGCAGGGTCAGGCAGATGAAATCCGCCTGCCGCAACAGATCCTCCAGACTGCAGTACTGCGCATCGAAACGTTCTTCAACCGCCGGTTTGCGCGACTGGCTGTGATAGATCACCGGCATCCCGAACCCGAAATGTCCCCGCTGCGCCAACGCCTCGCCAATCCGCCCCATGCCGATGATGCCCAGGGTCTTGCCATGCACATCGGTGCCGAAATGCGCCGGGCCGATGCTGCGGTGCCAGTGGCCGCCGCGCACCATGTTCGCCAGTTCGACCACGCGCCGGGCGGTGGCCAGGATCAGGGCGAAACCGGTGTCGGCGGTGGTTTCGGTGAGCACGTCCGGGGTGTTGGTCAGCAGGATTTTGCGCCGGGTCAGGTAGTCGATGTCGTAGTTGTCGACGCCCACCGAGACGCTGGAAATCGCTTCCAGCTGCGGTGCCAGATCGAGCAGGGCCGCGTCCAGCTTCAGGCTCGCGCCGAGCAAGCCGTGGGCACCGGGCAGGGCGTCGCGCAGTTTCATCAGGCCATCGGCGTCGAGGCTGTCGATCAGCGTCACATCGACCTGTTCCTCAAGGCGTGCCATCAGCGCCGGCGACAGTTTCTTGTACAACACAACCTGCTTTTTCATCGCAGTCATCTCTCTTTCAATTCAGGAATGGGTCGGCAGCGGACGCGGTGCGACACGCTTGGCCGTCACCCGGTCGCTCGCGCCGGGCTTGAGAAAAATGGTCAGCACCACCGAGAGCATCAGTGCGCCGCTCATCAACAGGTACGAAGCACCGGGCGAGCCGGTGGAACTGTTCAGGTAACCGACCAGATACGATCCGCCGAACGAACCGAGGGCGCCCATGCTGTTGATCAGCGCCATGGCGCCGCCGGCGACGTTGGCCGGCAGGATCTCCGGGACGATGGCGAAGAACGGCCCGTACGGCGCGTACATGCAGGCACCGGCAATCACCAGCAGCGTGTACGACCACCAGAAATGCTCCGCGCCCAAAGCGTAGGAGCCGTAGAACGCCACCGAGGCAATCAGCAGCGGCGGCCAGACAAAGCGTTTGCGCTTTTGCAGTTTGTCCGAGCCCCACGACACCAGCAGCATGCCGATCACCGCCGCCAGATAAGGCAGGGCCGACAGCCATCCGGCCTCGATCATGTCCATCTGCGCGCCGGCCTTGAGGATCGACGGCAGCCACAGCACGAAGCCGTAGACGCCGATGCTCCAGCAGAAGAATTGCAGCGCCAGAATGATCACCTTCGGCGAACGGAAGGCTTCGGCGTAGTTCTTAACGGCTTTGATGCCGACCTGTTCGGCCGCCAGTGCGCTTTCCAGATCGTGCTTTTCCTGGTCGTTGAGCCACTTGGCCTGGGCCGGACGATCATCGGCCAGTTTCCACCAGATAAATGCCCAAAGCACCGCCGGCAGACCTTCGATGATGAACATCCAGCGCCAGCTGAAATGCTGCACCAGATAGCCTGAAACCACCGACATCCACAGCATGGTTACCGGGTTGCCGAGGATCAGAAAGGTATTGGCCCGCGAGCGTTCGGCACGGGTGAACCAATGGCACAGGTACACCAGCATCGCCGGCATCACCGCCGCTTCGACCACACCGAGCATGAAGCGGATGACGATCAGCCAATAGGCGTTGGAGACCACGCCGGTCAGCGTGGCGAGCCCGCCCCAGAGGATCAGGCTGACGAAAATCAGCTTCTTCACGCTGTGCTTTTGCGCGTAGATCGCGCCGGGCACCTGGAAGAAAAAGTAACCGAGGAAGAACAGCGCGCCGAGCATCGAAGACAGGCCTGGGGTGATCATCAGGTCCTCAGCCATTCCGGACGCAGCAGCGAATCCGTAATTGGCGCGGTCCAGGTACGCCAGGCTGTAGGTGATGAACACGATCGGCATGATGTACCACCAGCGGCGGGTGGCGAGGGTTACGGTTTTCATGGTCTTGCTCCTGAGCTTGTTGTTTTTGTCGCAGCAGGTTCAATTGATTGGATGTTGCTCGTTCCCACGCTCTGCGTGGGAATGCCTCCGGGGACGCTCCGCGTCCCATGTGACGCAGAGCGTCACGGGCTGCATTCCCACGCAGGAGCGTGGGAACGATGAGCTAGAAGTTCGGATCGGGTCGGCAAACCCTCCATATCGCCACGGCTCTGCACCGCGCGACTGCCAATCCAGTTGGCGCGTCTGACGGCCTCGGGAAAACTCTGGTGCTCCAGCAGGGCACTGATCATCCCGACCGCAAAACCATCCCCGGCGCCGACCGTATCGACCACGGTCTGGACCGGCACCCCGGCGACAAACCCCTGATCCAGATGCGTGCGGTAATACGCACCCTGCGGCCCGAGCTTGATCGCCACGGCTTCGGCACCCTGATCGAGATAAAACGCCGCGATATCCGCCGGATCTTCAAAACCGGTCAGCAAGCGACCTTCACTCAACCCCGGCAACACCCAGTGGGCGAGGGCGGCGAGGCGGTTGATCTCGGTGATCATCTCCCGTTCGCTGGCCCACAGGCTCGGGCGCAGGTTCGGGTCGAACGACACACTGCGCCCGGCGTTGCGCATGCGGGTCATCAGTTCACGGGACATTTCCTGGGCCGATGCGGACAGCGCCGGCGGAATGCCAGTGGCGTGCAGGTGTCGGGCGCTTAATAACGTCGGGTTGATCGACTGCGATGACAGATGACTGGCCGCCGAGCCACGACGGAAATACTCGACCGTCGGATCGCTGCCGTCATCGTTGCGTGACTTGAGCTGGAAACCGGTCGGGTGCGCGTTGTCCACTTCGACATGGCTGCAATCCAGCCCTTCGCGAGCCAGGGTTTCGACGACAAATCGTCCCAGCGAATCGGCACCGACCCGGCTCAGCCAGGCCACCTTGAAACCCAGCCGTGACAAACCGATGGCGACATTGCTGTCGGCCCCGGCAATCCGTTTGTGAAACTGCTCGACCGAGGCCAGATCACCGCTCTGTTCGGCGACAAACATGGCCATGGTTTCGCCGAACGACAGAATATCGATCTCAGACATGAGCAGTCTCCAGACGGGATTGGCCGAGGCGGGAGAGGGCGGCGACGTGTTCGGTGGTGAGTTGCACCAGGTCATCGCCCTGCAACGGGTATTCGGCGGCGCGCATGACCCCTTGGGCCATGTGCCGCAGCAGTTGTTCCCACAGATGCAGGTCGCTGGCGGCAGGTGGAACCGCTACCAGTTTGCCGTCGGCGCGGCGGGCCACGGCTTTGCAATGCACGTAACCGACATGACGGCCCAACAAGCGTGCGGCGCTGGTGGCGGACTGGTCCTGCCACTGCCAGTTGCCGATGTCGAAGGTCATCTTGATTGGCAAGTTGTGTTGCTCGACGGCGGCGAAGAAGCGCTGGAACGGTTCGATGCGGCCACCGTGCAGGGTCTGGTCATTCTCTACCAGCAGTTGAACAGGGCTTTGCGCAAGGATTTGCGCGAGCGTCTGCAAATCGTTGTTGTCGGTGAAAAAACCCAGCGACACCTTCAGCCACTTCGAGCCAAACGCTTCGGCGTTCTGCAGCGCGGTGATGAGTTCGGGATTAGGCCGCGACTGACCGGCCAGCCACAGTTCGGTCGGCGAGGAATAGATGCTTTGCAGGCCTTGAGCTTGCGTGGCGGTGGAGAGTTGTTCCGGGACTTCGTTGGTCAGCAGCTCTTCACGCCATTCGATGCGATTGGCGCCGGCAGCGGCCAGCACTTCGAGGAACGAAGCCTGGCCACGACGGCGAACGAGGTCGGCGCCGTAGCTGGACAGGCTGATGGAAACGGCAGGTTTATTCATTGTTATCTACCTCTGAAACCGGTTTCATTTTTGTTCAAAAATTTTTTGGTGGCCCCACAGGGCCTTATTCCGCCTTGCTGAGCGTTGAGCCGCGCTCGATCAGCATCGGTGCAAAATCCAGCGTACGCGCCGCTTCATCATCCCCACGCAAACGCTTGAGCAAACACTCAAACGCCCGCGCACCAATCTCCTCCGTCGGTTGAGCAAGAGCAGTAATCCCACTGCCCACCAACGGATACCAGTCCAGATCATCCAGGGCGATCAGCCCGACATCCTCGAACAACCGGCAGCCAATCTCGCGCAGCGCCAGGGTGCAAGCCAGCGCCGCCACGCCATTGGCGCAGAACAGGGCTTTCGGGCCGTTATCAGGTGTGTTCAAAAAGGTTTGAAGATCGTTCACAAGGCTCGAATCAGTTTCCAGTACCGCGCCTCGCATGTCTTTGCGCTGGCCAATCTGCTGCTGAAAACTGCTGACCCGCTCGATCCGCGAACTGGTACCGTCATAGGCTTCGGTCACCAGCAGCACATCGCGATAGCCGCGCTGCTGCAGATGTTCGAGCGCCATTTCGACGGCTTGCGGGTTGTTCAACCCAACCATGTCGCTGTCGAGCCCGTCGACCTTGCGATCCACCAGCACCAGCGGCATTTCCCGCTTCAACTCATCCAGCTCATCCCGATGATGGCCCAGGGTGTTCACGATCAGCCCTTCGATGTTGTAGGAGCGCAGTAGCGCCAGGTGCTGACGTTCCTGCTCGTCATCGCGGTCGGTGTTGCACACCACCAGGCTGTAACCGTGCCGGCGGCAGGCGGTTTCCACGCCGTGCATCACGGCAATCGAATAAGGGTTGCGGATATCGGCCACCAGCATGCCGATCAGGCGCGTGCGGCCGCGTTTCAGGCCGCGGGCCATTTGATTGGGGCGATAGCCGAGTTCGGCAATTGCCTGCTCGATGCGCTGGGCGATGGCATCCGAGAGCAGGGCGCGGTCGTCACCAATGAAGCGCGAGACGCTGGCCTTGGACACGCCTGCGTATTCGGCGACATCGAGCATGGTGACGCGGCTGCGCTGGGCGGCGGAGAAATCGTTCACGTCATGGCGACCTTGTTATTGGAATTAAAGCGTTAGCAATGTAGTGCTGAAACCGGTTTCATGAAGCGTCAAATGTAAGCGCTACGTCAAGTCGGCGGAAACCGATAATTGCCTGAACAGCCACCATAATCCGACGAACGGTATCTAAACCTGTTAGATCTGACAGTAGCCAATGAGAGACCGCCGTTGCCTAATCGTTAACGAGGGACGAAGAACTTCAAACGTGTGGAGGAATTCCAGATGTCTTTGAGTACTCAATCGAGTGAAGAAAAACTTGCGTCCCAAACGGAAGCACCATTGGCGGCTGAGATCACCGTGGATGGTGTTACAGAACCTGATGGATTTATTCCCTTGCCGCTTCTGATTAGCGGCACCACAGCCCGAATTCAACGCTGGGAAGAAACGTCATTTGATGATCATCTTGAAGTGTTTTGGCTTCAGGACGGAAATGAGGAACTCCTGTTTGAGCGGCGATTCCCGACGGGGATCGTTCCGCCGGAGATCGAAGTAACAATCCCTCCATCACGGATGGCAGTTAACGGTACTGCACTGCTTTATTACATCATAACTGCCTTCGGTATGCCGGATCCATCACCCCGCAAACCACTGATCATCGATCATACTCAAGAGCCTGAAAAGATACTTGCGGAAGCCATTTTTACCAATCTGACGAAGTACGGGTACTACAATTGTGAAACCGATCCTGCATTGACATCAGGCATCGTTATAGATATTCCGAAGCAGCCATGGGCTCGTCCCGGTGATCAATTTTCCCTCAAATTACAGGGTTATCGAACACTTAACGGATCCCCCGGGGAAAATGGAGAACACATCGTTCCGGAGTCGGCAGAAACGCTGACTAGGTTTTTGAATGATCAAGAGATTGAAAACGGATTTTCTCAATCTGTTTCTTTTGCTCCCTGCATAAAGCCATTAATTGATGAAGACTCGCTTGTTGCGATCTATACCATTACCAGGGCCGGCAGGGTGATTGGAAAATCTCGTCTTGCCGTGGCAAAGATAGATAGAATTCTTTCTGGTAGTACGTACTGTTATTCATGACGGCTCTCGCCAAGTGATTTTCAGGGTGGCCGCGCAGGCGCAAGGTTTTGGCGCAGGTGTGTGTTTCGAATAACAAAGGGTAATAACTTAAGGGGCGAGTTTATGATTGTTGATTCAATCTGCTTTTAACGTTGCTTTTCATCAGGAAGTTGTTGTGTAGCTGTCAGACTGATGGAGCAGATCAGGCCATTTGGCTTAATGCACAGAGGAGAATATTAAAATGACTGCTAAAGAAAATGCGGAGAATGGCGGGCCTCGTAAATCAACGCGAACTGGGCCATTTGCTGACCCGCCGACAATCGTCGGTCAGATTGAAGGCGATGGCAGAATCCTGTTGGAAGAGTTGAATAAACCCGCTATCCGAATGAGGTTAATGGAACTCAAAGATGGACTGTTTGGTGGCGGTATAGCAATGGTAAAAGGGAATAGGGTTGGGCAACCTGAAAAAGAACTTGGAAAGATAGATATACCAGAGGACTTTGCAGGCTTCTTTCCGGTGGATATCCCGGTACCCAATAGCCTGATTCCGGATGACCCGGACATTCCTGGGCCAACGCCGTATTACGCCCGCTTCCATATCATCGATGGGCTTAACATTGAAGATAGCTCGACCCCGGTTGAGTTCTTTGTCGACAAGAATGCTCCCTATTATGTAAAAAAACCCTTCAGCAGAAGCGCACCGCCTTTCGCGACATTTGCCAATCTGGATGTGGCTGGAGGGGAGAGGATTGACGAAGAGTGGGCCGACAAAAATCCTAGGGGACTGGTGGTTAACGTTGCAATAGACTACGCCAACCGTGTGGACAATGACGAAGTTACCTTTTGTGTCGATAACAGATCGGGCACGACCACAACCATGCCCGCCATTTACCGAGGTGTGGTCAAACCCTCGTCGGATCCTCTGCTGGGAGAGTTCACGATCAGTCTCGATGAGCTGAGGAAACTTCCAAACGGAAGCTTATACCATCGCTATATGTGGCATGACGCACCGAGGAACAAATCGCAGGACTCTGTTATCTCAGGCATCCCCTTGCTGCCGATCGCATTTTTGCCGCCCCCACTGCTCAAGCAACTCAGGGTACCAGCGGCGGGCCCTAGCCATACGGAAGCGATCAGTCTCGGTACTTTTTTGCCTGTCGGCACAAAAATCTTTGCCGAGATCGATTATCCGGAAAACGGCGATCCGAAAGACCTTATCACCGTAAAAGTCAAGGGCGACAAAGAGGTAGTGCTGGGGAGCGAAGAGTTAGGCGCGAGCCCCGGTCCGTTCAAAATGGAACTTACCTACGATATTCTGGACGAAGTGACGAAAGGCGCTACAGATGAGAAGACTGTAGAAATTTCTTACTCGTTGAAACGTGGAGCGAACACTCCAATAGATGAGCCGCCAACGTCGATATTCGTCTACTTTGTGTTCCCGGGAATACCTCCTGATACGTTACCCGAACTGGACAACGATAATCTGCTTCCGGTCGTAGTTAATGGGCGCGAGGGTGCTGGCAACAAGAACCATCTGACCACGGAGGATATTAATCATCCTGTACGCTTCACCGCTACCAGGTGGACAGGTCTGCCGGATCTACTGAGGGATGCGTTAATCACGTACTACTGGGACGACAAGCCAGTAGGATCGATACTAATGAAAAATACTGATACCGCTGTCTTTATAGATGTTGATTACTCGGAGATTTCACCTGTCGAGCCAGGAAACATCAAGGCTCACTACACCATTGAATACCCTGGCAATCCCAATATTATGCGGCAGTTGCCCAGAACTGACGTGCTGGTCGAAACATTTGAAATCGACTTGGATCCGCATAAAGGTCCATTCATTGAGCTGGGTGGTGAGCGGTATATTACCTGCAAAACGATGGTGCCTCGAACTGTAGACGAAGGAAATACTATCGTACCTCCACTTAAAGTGTCGGCGCCGGGCGGTCATCGCGATCTACCACCAAACAGGCCTGTCACTATGAGGATGGAGGGTTGGAAAGAGAAAGTTCCGGTAACGCCGATCACCGGCGCAACGTTCAAGGAAACAAAAAATATGCCGGCAGGAGGGGGCGATCTCGTCTTCGATATGGACTACGAGCTGTTCAAGACGATTCAACTGGAGACGCCAGCAACGAATCCGGTCACCTTTTATTACGCGCAAATTTGGTACGAGATAAAACTGGGTGAAACAACGTTTGAGTCACCCAAGGAAATGCATCCGGTCAGAGTACGTAATAGTAGTCTCGAATACTGTGAAGACTTGGGGGCGGGCAGTGACGGTTAATTAGTGGCTGGACACCCAATCAACATGGCGAACGAGGTTCATGTTGATTGGGTGTGATTTTACATACGAGCTCTTGCGACGAAAACCACCAGAGATGAGTGTTCTGAAGACTTATCTGTCGACACTTTAGGATTAGTCCTACAGAGACGTAGCGGTTACATCTGTAGTCTTCGGCGCGCTTTCCATATTTGTTATCCGGCGCCGGATTCGAACTACTTCTGCTTTGGCACAGGATATTACTAAGGGCTACTCGCATGCGTACCACGCCACCTTTCAAATTCGATATTTTTGGCAATAGCCGGGCAATTCCTTCCTTTGCGCTGCTGATGCTATCTGTCTCGGTTTCTCACGCCGGTGTATTAAATCCTGGACAAAGTGAGACGATTGATAGCACCGACCCGATTGAATCCTGGACACTGAACCCAGGCTCCGAGCTGATTTCCAACGGTGCGGATACAGATAATATTGGGGCGGTTGGAGCGAAGCTGGAAGTCAATGGGGGAAGTAACAAACAGATTGCTCTTGAGCGATTGTCGGTCATGAACATGATTGGGGGGACGGTTGCAAACACATCGGGTACTGGCGCAGCGATCAACCTTGCCAGCAGCAGCGCGGAGATCACGAACAGCACTATAACGAGTAACGCTGTGGGGTTGATGTTGACACGCAATATTCAGGATCAATCCGGCTCCAGCGTAAAGTTGGTTGACAGCACCGTGACGGCTTCGAGTGTGGGGGCGCAGGTCAACGGTCTTGGCGTACTCGAGTTGATTGAAAGCACCATCAGCGCAACTGGCACGACGTCGGACGGGGTCAGACTCCTGAATGGCTCACTCTCGGCGAAAAATAGCTTCATCAGCGGTGGCGACGTCGGTCTGCACATTGGGAGCGAACCCAGTCGCGGGGAAACGTCAACGGTAGTGCTTGATGATTCGCGGATTGAAGGTCGAACGGGCCCCGCGATCTCTACCGACTTGTTGAATTTGCAAGGTGCAAAGGCCGATATTCATGTGCTCAATGATTCCACATTGGTGGCGGGCAACGGCAATGTGCTTGAAGTAAAAAACGGGGCAACCGTCGGGCTCACCGTTGATAACAGTGCGCTCGTGGGGGATGTAGTGGTCGACTCCGGCAGCGCCGCTCGGACCCGTTTTCAAAATGGCGCATCACTGGCCGGTAATCTGCAAAATGTCGCTCAGGTCACGCTCGATACTCGAAGCACCATGACCGGAGATGTACTTGCCCAAGCCGGTAGTGGCGCTGCGGTCACGATCGATAATGGTGCTGCACTCAATGGGAACGTGAACAACGTCATCAGTCTGTCACTGAATCATGGTGGCAGCATGACAGGCGATGTTGTCACCGATACCGCTGGCACGGTCGCGCTGGATAATGGCGCAACGCTGACTGGCCAAATTGAAAATTCAGCGAATATCCAAATCAGAAATGCCGGCCAATGGGTTACCACGGGCAACAGCTCGGTGCAAAGTCTGGAGCTGGAAGACGGTATTGTTCGCCTGGGGGATACAGGCTCTTTCCACCAACTGGATGTGGAGAATGTGTCGGGCAAGGGCACCTTCGTCATGCACGCCGACCTGAATACCGAGCGTACCGATTTCCTGAATGTTACAAAAGGTGCCAGCGGTGAGCATAAACTTCAGGTGACAGCGAGTGGCACCAATCCGACGACTCCCGATTTGGTGAAAATCGGCAACGTTGCAGGTGGCGATGCGAGCTTCGCGTTGAATGGTAATGGGCTGGTCGATGCAGGCTCACGCACTTATGGATTGTTGAGGGAGGGTGAAGGGCTGTTCCTTAAACCCAATCAGACTGTCAGTACCTCGACGAATACGGTATTGGCGATTGCCGGCAGTACACGAAGCATCCTGTATGGAGAGATGACCTCGCTCAATAGCCGTCTGGGCGATCGTCGTCTGAGCAGTAGTAGTGGAGATACATCGCCTTTGGCAAGAAGCGATACCTCGATGAAAAAGTTGAGCAATAGTGTGTGGATGCGCACTTATGGCAGCCAGTACAACGTTTCCAACGCTTATGGTGGAGGTTTCACCCAGAACCAGCGTGGCTTCTCGCTGGGTGCCGATACTCAAGCGCAACTGGGCGGTCAGCAATGGCTTGTCGGGGCGTTTGTAGGGTCGGGGCGCACTGATATAGACCTCAAAAATGGTTCCACGGCGACAGTCGACAGCCTCAATGCGGGTGTCTATGGCACGTTGCTTGATGTAGCGAGCGGCATGTATGTGGACGTGGTGGGCAAGGTCAACCAGTTTGATAACCAGGCCAACGTCACAATGAGTGACGGCACTCGCAGCAAAGGCAACTATAAAAATCTGGGTTTAAGTGCAACAGTGGAAGTGGGCAAGCTCATTCGGTTTGATAACGGTGACTTTATTGAACCCTTTGCTCAGGTAGGCCTTGGCGCGGTCCAGGCAAAGCAATACCGGTTGGACAATGGTCTGGAAGTTGATGCCGGTGCGGCGCACTCGCTGTTGGGTAAAGTGGGGATGACCATCGGCCGTGAGATCACTCTGGACAACGCCAGCAAGCTGCAACCAAGGGTACGCTTGGCGATGGGGCACGAATTTGTAAAAAGTAACGATGTAAAGGTCAATAATGATGACTTTAACAGTGACCCTTCCAGTACCAGCCTTGAATATACAGTGGGGGTGAACTGGGTGCCCGCCCAGAAAAACTGGCAGGTCTATGGCGAGGCGGGAGGAAGTAAAGGTAATACCATTGAACAGAACTGGAACTACAGTGTAGGCGTAAGCTACAACTTTTAATCACCGCTTTTGGTTGACGAAAAAAATCCCGACTAATGTCGGGATGTTTTTTTGTCATGTAAAAAGTCATGGAAGCAACATGTCAAATTCACCATCAGTCTCTAATTGTGTATCGTGGTTGTCATCCTCGACTTTGACCTCGAATTGAGCAGCCACGGCATTGGTCTCACTGGATTCGAAAAGCGTGATAGTGCCTTCAATCCCTATGTAAACATTGATGTCGGCGTTAGTATCATTGATATATTCAAAGCGAATCGGGGTTTCAGAGTCAGTCAACGAATAAGTCTTGTATTCAAGCGTTTTCGGTAAAATTATCCGGATTTCTCTATAGCTTAAATCGGCTTCGCGCTGAGTGGCCGAAAAAATAAGGTGATTATCAAATGGAGGTGGAAGGTTAGCGTCCTTTACCTCCCTTTGGTTTGCTTCAAAGGGTGTCTTGTCAATGTTGCCGATAAAATACGGTGCGACGGGTTTTAGTTGAGTACTTGTTCTCATAATAAAATCCTCTATGCCTGGGTGAGGTATCCAAAGACCTGATCGGGGTCCTGTTTATGGATAAGTTATCAGAACTCATCATATCGCCGCTGTAAACTGTCAGAGTTGACAGTTTACAGATAAGTTAAAGTGTGCTTGTTTTCCGTTCTTTGAATGGTTTAGAGAAAAGGTAAGTGCCCCGATTTTATACAAGAGCGTTCGCTGGTCAGTGCCCCGGCCCATGTCGAGTCCGCCTTGCCGTGGCCAGGCGCAGTTGCACCAGATACACATGTGGATTGAGCGTGGAAAATTTGTCAACCAAACAACCCCGCCGCAATATTGATCGAAAACCCCAGAATCGCCGTATTGAATACAAACCCGATCAACGACTGCGCCAACACGATCTTGCGTATCTCTCGCGTGGCCACGCCAACATCCGCCGTCTGCACGGCAACGCTGATGGTGAACGAGAAGTACAGAAAGTCCCAATAGTTGGGCGTGGTCAGGCCTTCGGCAAAGCGCAGCGCCGGCTCCTTGCCGTCCCAGGTGTAAAACAGCCGGGCGTAGTGGACGCTGAAGATAACCCCGATCAGCAACCATGAACCGATCACCGTCAGCGCGGTGAATCCGTAGTGCAGGAGTTTGCGAGTGGTTTCCAGGTCCTTGCTGCCGGCCAGTTCGAAGGTGATGGTGGCGAGGCTGGCCAGAGCCGCGATGCACACAACGAACAACACCAGCCCGGCATTTTCATCCTCGACTTCGGCGATGCGTCTGACGTCCGGTGCTTTCGCGCGAGCTGTCAGCCAGAACATCAGGAGCAGATAGGTCCAGACGCCGGCGTTCCAGCCGATAAGGATTTTGCTGATGACCGAGTCGGCAGGGATCAGCAGGCCGACGGCAAGACCGAATAACGCGGCGGCGGAGAGGCGAGGGTGGGTGCGGGCGAGGAAGCGCATGGGGACTCGATGGGCCAGGGCGGTTCAGACACCTTAGCCCAGCGCGGCGACCTCTGGCCACCGCGCCGGGAGCGCTCTATCAATCAGGCTTGGTGAACCGGCGCACAAGCTTGATCACGACCACGAAAAACACCGGCACGAAAATCACCGCCAATGTTGCGGTAATCATCCCGCCAATCACCCCGGTGCCAATCGCCTGCTGACTTGCCGAACTTGCGCCCGTGGCAATCGCCAGCGGTACCACGCCCAGAATGAACGCCAGCGAGGTCATGACAATCGGCCGCAAGCGCAGACGCGCGGCTTGCAGCGTGGCGTCAATCAGGTCATGACCTTCGTCATACAGGCTCTTGGCAAACTCGATGATCAGGATCGCGTTCTTCGCCGACAGGCCGATGATGGTGATCAGGCCGACCTTGAAGAAGACGTCGTTGGGCATTCCGCGCAAGGTCACCGCCAGGACCGCGCCGAGAACACCGAGCGGTACGACGAGTAGCACGGAAGTCGGAATCGACCAGCTCTCGTACAACGCCGCCAGACACAGGAACACGATCAGCAGCGACAGCCCGAGCAGAATCGGTGCCTGACTGCCGGACAAACGCTCCTGCAACGACAGACCAGTCCATTCCTGACCCAGACCTTTCGGCCCCTGGGCCACCAGACGTTCGATTTCCGCCATGGCTTCGCCGGTGCTGTGACCAGGTTTCGGCTCACCGGAAATCGAGATTGCCGGGTAGCCGTTGTAGCGGGTCAGTTGTGCCGGGCCCTGGGTCCATGTGGCTCGGACGAACGCCGACAGCGGCACCATTTTCCCGGCGTCGTTGCGCACGTGCATCTTCAGCAGGTCATCGACCTGACTACGGCGATCGCCTTCAGCCTGCACGACAACCCGTTGCATCCGCCCCTGATTGGGGAAGTCATTGACGTACGAGGAGCCGATGGCGGTGGACAGCACGTTGCCGACATCGGCGAAGGAAATGCCCAGCGCGTTGGCCTGTTTACGGTCCACTTCCAGTTGCACTTGTGGCGCTTCGGCCAGTGCGCTTTCACGCACGTTCATCAGGATCGGGCTTTTCTCGGCGGCTTCCAGCAACTGGGTGCGCGCCTCCATCAAAGTCGCATAACCCAGGCCACCGCGATCCTGCAGGCGGAACTCGAAACCGCTGGAAGTGCCGAGACCATCCACCGGCGGCGGCAGCACGGCGAAGGCCACGGCGTCCTTGATCTGGCTGAGGGCGATGTTGGCACGGTCGGCAATCGAACTGGCCGAGTCGTCGCTGCCGCGTTGCGACCAGTCCTTGAGCGTGGTGAACGCCAGCGCGGCGTTCTGCCCGCTGCCGGAGAAGCTGAAACCGAGAATCACAGTGCTGTCGCCCACGCCCGGTTCGCCGGCGTTGTGCGCTTCGATCTGCTCAACCACCTGCACCGTGCGGTTCTTGCTCGCACCGGGTGGCAGTTGAATGTCGGTGATGGTGTAACCCTGATCCTCGACCGGCAGGAACGAGGAGGGCAGGCGCGCGAAGCACAGGCCCAGACCCACCAGCAGCACACCATAGATCAGCAGATAACGACCGGTGCGTTTCAGCGCATAGCCAACCCAGGCCTGATAGCGATCGGTCAGTTGCTCGAAACGGCGGTTGAACCAGCCGAAGAACCCGGTTTTTTCGTGGTGTTCGCCCTTGGCAATCGGCTTGAGCAAGGTGGCGCACAGTGCCGGGGTCAAGGTCAGGGCGAGGAATGCCGAGAACAGGATCGAGGTGGCCATCGACAACGAGAACTGGCGATAGATGACGCCCACCGAACCTTGCATGAACGCCATCGGAATGAACACCGCCACCAGCACCAGCGTGATGCCGATGATCGCGCCGGTGATCTGGCTCATCGCCTTGCGCGTTGCTTCTTTCGGCGACAGGCCTTCGGTGGCCATGATCCGTTCGACGTTCTCCACCACCACGATGGCGTCGTCCACCAGAATACCGATGGCCAGCACCATGCCGAACATGGTCAGCACGTTGATCGAGAAACCCAGCGCAAGCATGGTCGCGAAGGTGCCCATCAGTGCCACGGGCACCACCAGCGTCGGGATCAGGGTGTAGCGGATGTTCTGCAGGAACAGGAACATCACCGCAAATACCAGCAGCATGGCCTCGCCGAGGGTGTAGACCACTTTGGTGATCGAGACCTTCACGAATGGCGACGTGTCGTAAGGAATCTTGTATTCCACGCCCGCCGGGAAGTAGCGCGACAGTTCATCCATCTTCGCCCGGATCAAGGTCGCGGTGCTGAGGGCGTTGGCGCCCGGCGACAGTTGCACGCCGACGGCGGTGGAAGGTTTACCGTTCAGACGGGTGCCGAACTGGTATTCCTGGCTGCCGATTTCGACCCGCGCCACATCCTTGATGCGCACGGTGGAGCCGTCCGGATTGGCCTTGAGCACGATGTCGGCAAACTCTTCCGGCGTCGACAGTTGACCCTTGACCAGAATCGTCGCGGTGATTTCCTGAGTGCTCGGGTTTGGCAGATCGCCGATGCTGCCGGCCGAAACCTGAGCGTTCTGCGCAACGATGGCGGCGTTGACGTCGGCCGGCGTCAGGTTGAAACCGATCAGCTTCTGCGGATCGACCCAGATCCGCATCGCCCGCTCGGCGCCGTACAACTGGGCCTTGCCGACGCCGTCGATGCGCTTGATCTCGTTCATCACGTTGCGCGCCAGGTAATCGCTGAGCGCTACGTCGTCGAGTTTGCCGTCGCTGGAGGTGAGGGTGATCAGCAGCAGGAAACCGGCGGAGACTTTTTCCACCTGCAAGCCTTGTTGATTGACCGCTTGCGGCAGGCGCGACTCGACCACTTTCAGACGGTTTTGCACATCGACCTGCGCCAGTTCCGGGTTGGTGCCCGGCTGGAAAGTGGCTTTGATCGTGGCGCTACCCAGGCTGCTCTGCGATTCGAAATACAGCAGGTGATCGGCGCCGTTGAGTTCTTCTTCGATCAGGCTGACCACGCTTTCGTCGACGGTCTGCGCCGAGGCGCCGGGGTATACGGCATAGATTTCAATCTGCGGCGGAGCCACGTCGGGGTATTGCGCCACCGGCAATTGCGGGATGGCCAGCGCACCGGCCAACAGGATGAACAACGCGACGACCCAGGCGAACACCGGGCGGTCGATAAAGAACTGCGGCATAGAAGAGCGTCCTGCTTACTGACCAGAGGTCTGGGCAAGTGGAAGAGGGGTGTCGTCGATCTGCACCACTTCGCCCGGACGGGCATGTTGCAGGCCTTCGATGACAATTCGGTCGCCGGCCTTCAGGCCACCGGTGACGATCCAGCGGTCGTTCTGCACAGCGCCAAGCTGCACCGGCTGCTGGGCAACACGCATCTGATCGTCGACAGTCAGGACTTGCGCCACACCGGCGCTGTCACGCTGTACCGCGCGTTGCGGCACGGTGAGACCGTGCTGGATCACGCCTTGTTCCAGGCGCACGCGAACGTAGCTGCCGGGCAGCAGATCGAGATCCGGGTTGGGAAACTCGCTGCGCAGGATGATCTGACCGGTGCCCGGATCGACGGTGATGTCGCTGAACAGCAGTTTGCCCGGCAACGGATAGAGGCTACCGTCGTCCTGGATCAGCGTGGCCTTGACCTGATCCTGGCCAACCTGCTGCAACTGGCCGGAACGGAAGGCCCGGCGCAGTTCATTCAATTCGCGGGTCGACTGGGTCAGGTCGGCGTGGATCGGGTTCAGTTGCTGGATCAGTGCCATGGGCGTGGTTTCGTTCTGGCCGACCAGCGCGCCTTCGGTCACCAGGGCTCGGCCGACACGCCCGGAAATCGGCGCGGTGACGGTGGCGTAGCCCAGATTCAGCTTCGCCCGCTCGACAGCAGCCTTGTTGGCGGCAACGTCGGCGGCCGTCTGCCGGGCATTGGCGCGGGCGTTGTCGTAGTCCTGAGCGCTGATGGCCTTGTCGTCGATCAACTGGGCGTAGCGCTGCTCCTGCAGTTTTGCCTGGAACGCGTTGGCCTCGGCCTTGCGCAGCGCGGCTTCGGCGCTGTCCAGGTCAGCCTTGAACGGCGCCGGATCAATGCGGAACAGCACGTCGCCTTTTTTAACGTCGCTGCCTTCGCGGTAGGTACGTTGCAGTACCACGCCGGCGACCCGGGCGCGGACTTCGGCAATGCGCGGCGCGGCAATCCGCCCGCTGAGTTCGCTGCTGATCGACAGGGGGCGCGCCTCAAGGGTTTCGATCCGCACGGTGGCCGGCGGCGCCTGTTCCTCGGCGTTCGAGGATTTATCACAGGCGCTCAGCATCAGCGCCAATGCGATCAGGCCGAGCCCGGCCAGCAGATTTTTCGACATGTACAACCCCCAATATTGATCTGCGCATCCTACGGACAGTCGCCGAGGGTAGCGGTGAAGCTTTGTAGGTGCTGTGTGAAATTGTGTAAGGGTTTTGCTCAGGGACGGGCGAGGGCGTATATCCTTCAGGCCTTGAAATTTTTTGCGACATAGCAGTCGCCACCGCCTGTTCTGGACACCTCAATGCCCAACATTCTTCTGGTCGAAGACGACACCGCCCTCGCCGAACTGATTTCCAGCTATCTGGAGCGCAACGGTTACTCCGTCAGCGTGATCGGCCGTGGCGACCATGTGCGCGAACGGGCGCGGCTGAGTCCGCCGGACCTGGTAATCCTCGATCTGATGCTGCCGGGCCTCGACGGCTTGCAGGTCTGTCGCCTGCTGCGCGCCGACTCGGCAACGCTGCCGATCCTGATGCTCACCGCCCGCGACGACAGCCACGATCAGGTGCTGGGCCTGGAAATGGGTGCCGACGATTACGTCACCAAACCCTGTGAGCCGCGCGTCCTGCTGGCGCGGGTGCGCACCTTGCTGCGCCGCAGCAGCCTCGGCGAACCGATGACCGCCAACGACCGGATCCTGATGGGCAACCTGTGCATCGACCTGTCGGAACGCACGGTGACCTGGCGCGAGCAACCGGTGGAACTGTCCAGCGGCGAATACAACCTGCTGGTGGTGTTGGCCCGTCATGCCGGTGAAGTGCTGAGTCGCGACCAGATCCTGCAACGCCTGCGCGGCATCGAGTTCAACGGCACCGACCGTTCGGTGGACGTGGCGATTTCCAAGTTGCGGCGCAAGTTCGACGACCACGCCGGCGAGGCGCGCAAGATCAAGACCGTGTGGGGCAAGGGTTATCTGTTCAGCCGTTCCGAGTGGGAATGCTGATTCGATGTTCAGAATCCTGTTTCGCCTCTATCTGGTGACGATCGTCTCCTACAGTGCGGCGATTTATCTGGTGCCGGATCTGGTGGTGATGGCGTTCAAGCAGCGTTTCGTCACCTACAACCTCGACTACTCCCGTGGCCTGCAATCGCTGATCACCAAGCAGTTTCGCGCGGTGCCGCAGGACCAGTGGCCGGCACTCGCGGCGTCGATGGACAAGGATTTCCAGCCGCTGCACATCGTGCTCGCCCGTATTGATGACCCTGGCTTCACCGCCATCGAGCAAGAGCGGCTGCGGCGTGGTGAGAACATGGTGCGGGTGGGCGACTGGGGTTGGCGCACGCTGGCGGTCACGCCGCTGAACGACGAAATGGCGGTGCAGATGGTGGTGCCGCCGGATCCGATGGACGTGAACCTGTTGTACTGGAGCATCAACGTGCTGATCGGCGCGAGTCTGCTGGCGTGCCTGTTGCTCTGGTTTCGTCCGCACTGGCGCGATCTGGAACGCCTCAAAGGCACGGCCGAACGGTTCGGCAAGGGCCATTTGAGCGAGCGCACGCAAATCGGCCCGAGCTCCAACATCGGCAGTCTGGCCAACGTGTTCGACACCATGGCCGGCGACATCGAAAACCTGCTCAACCAGCAGCGGGACCTGCTCAACGCCGTGTCCCACGAACTGCGCACGCCACTGACCCGCCTTGACTTCGGCCTGGCGCTGGCGCTGTCCGATGACTTGCCGCAGGCCAGCCGCGAACGCCTGCAAGGGCTGGTCGCGCACATCCGCGAACTCGATGAGCTGGTGCTGGAGTTGCTGTCCTACAGCCGTTTGCAGAATCCGGCGAAGTTGCCGGAGCAGGTCGAAGTGTCGCTGGACGAGTTCATCGACAGCATTCTGGGCAGCGTCGACGAAGAGCTGGAATCCCCGGAAATCGTCATCGATGTGCTGCTGCACAATCAGCTGGAGCGCTTCACCCTCGATCCACGCCTGACAGCCCGGGCGATTCAGAACTTGCTGCGCAACGCCATGCGCTACTGCGAAAAACGCATTCAGATCGGCGTGCAGGTCTGCCCGAAGGGCTGTGAGATCTGGGTGGATGACGATGGGATCGGCATTCCGGAAGATGAGCGGGAGCGGATTTTCGAGCCGTTCTATCGACTGGACCGCAGCCGTGATCGGGCCACTGGCGGGTTTGGCCTGGGACTGGCGATCAGCCGGCGGGCGCTGGAAGCGCAGGGCGGGACGTTGACGGTGGAAAGTTCGCCGTTGGGTGGGGCGCGGTTCAGGCTCTGGCTGCCAACCCCGACCTGATGATCGCTGAGTTCCCACCCAGAGCGCTGATCGTTCCCACGCTCTGCGTGGGAATGCCGCCCAGGACGCTCCGCGTCCTTTGTGACGCAGAGCGTCACCGTATGCATTCCCACGCGGAGCGTGGGAACGATCAGCACGTCGGTCAAAGCAGTTCAGTGGACTGGATCAATCCAACCCCGGCCACCTGCATCCGCTCGATCGCCGTCGCCAGCGAGCCATTCAAATCAATCGCCCGGCACGCATCCAGCACCACAAACGCATTGAACCCAGCCGCCCGCGCATCCAGCG
This sequence comes from Pseudomonas sp. B34(2017), assembly GCF_002112915.1. NCBI lineage: Bacteria > Pseudomonadati > Pseudomonadota > Gammaproteobacteria > Pseudomonadales > Pseudomonadaceae > Pseudomonas > Pseudomonas sp. B34(2017). The sequence goes on from NZ_NEJA01000002.1 coordinate 113,403, forward strand.
CGGAGAACATCACACAGAAATCCAGCGCGAGACCGACCATATACACCGTGTCGATCCCGCGTTCCTTCAGATAACCGGCCAGACCCGTAGTCGTGACGCGATCCGCTTCCAGAAACGCCGAATAACTGTCGATGTCCGGGTTGCAACCCTTGCGGATGATCAATTGTGCGTGGGGCAGATCAAGTCCTGAATGAAACTCGGCACCGTGTGAACCCTGAATGCAGTGATCCGGCCAAAGAGTCTGCTCGCCATACGGCAGTTGAATCACATCATAGGGCTGACGGCCGGGATGGCTGGAGGCAAACGAAGTGTGGCCGGCCGGGTGCCAGTCCTGGGCAATGACCACTTGCTTGAAGTGTTCGGCGAGACGGTTGATCAGCGGGACGATCAGGTCGCCTTCAGGCACGGCCAGTTGGCCGCCGGGAATGAAGTCGTTCTGTACGTCGATGACCAGCAGGGCTGTGCGTGGCGAAATCGGCATAAATCCATCCTTCCTGGAAAATCACCCGAGCAGCATAGTGACAAAATTCTTTAAACGTTCAGCCTGGTCTTAAACATTTTCGCCATGTCTTCCAGCTCGGAAGCCGGATGATGGCCGATCAGCATCCAGGCGTGTTCGCGTTCGGTCCAGTACACCACGTTCATCCCGTGACGGCGTTCATGGGCCAGCGGCTGGCTGCCGCTGTTGGTGCGCGTGACGCACAGCGCCAGCGGGCCATGTTTGGCATCGAGCCAGGTCATCTGCGCAATCGGCACACCGTCATACTCAAGCAATTGCGCACGTTTGAACTGCCCGCCGGGCAGTTTGAGTTTCGCCGGCGACAGGCTTACACCCAGCCGCGCATCGACGGCTCGCAACTGCGCCTGTTGCGAGGCTTCATCGGTGGGCAGATGTTCGAGGGTCTGCGGCACATACAGCGCCATGTAATCGCCCACCAGCTCGCGCCAGTTGTGCGATTGCTGCGTTTGCCAGGCCAGGAACAAGCGGTCCGCCGCGACACCCGCGAGTGCCACGCCCGCTGCCGCCGCGCCGATGAACCAGCGTCGGCTGAAACCGGGTTTCTGCGGTGACGGTGCCGCATCGAGCCGGGCCTGCAAACGGTCGAGCGGCGCCTGTTGCGCCAGTTCGTCATAGGCGGCCTTGAACGGCAGGTTGCTGCGGCTCAGCCATTGCACCCGCAGGCTCAGCAGCGGATCGTCGGCAATGAGGCTGTCGAGTTGACTGCGCTGTTCGCGGTCCAGCTCATCGTCCAGATACGCCACCAGTTGCTCGTCGGAAGGCGTATTCATTGCCGGTCTCCTGCGGGGGTGTTCGGTACCGCTTGCAGCGGCGGGTATTCGGCCAGTTTCAGGCGCGCGGTGGCCAGGCGGCTCATGACTGTGCCGATCGGCACTTGCAGGATCTCGGCGACTTCGCGGTAGGACAGGCCTTCAACGTAAGCGAGATACACCGTTTCACGCTGAGTTTCCGGCAGCGCATCGACGCGGCGGATCACCTGCGCGGCCATCACATGAGTCTGCGCGGCGTATTCGCCATCGAAGGTCAGCTGCCTGTCGGCTTCCGTCACGCCTTGGCCCTGGCGCACCCGGCGGGCGCGCACTTCGTTGAGCCAGATCGAATGCAGGATGCTCAGCAGCCAGCGATCCATGCGCGTGCCGGCCACGTACTGGCCCGAACGCTCCAGCGCCCGCACGCAGGTGGCTTGCACCAGATCCTCGGCCACGTGCCGATTGCGCGACAGCAGCAAGCCGTAACGCCACAGGCGCGCCAGGTGTTGCCCGAGTTCGGCTCTGAAGGCCTGATCGCTGAAAATGTTCGCCTCCGCGTGTCGTGTCAGGTTTTCGATGAATCGTTGATGGCTTCGGCCAGGTCCCGGTATTCCTCGCAGGTCGTGCCGCAGATCTTCTGGATGTGCTGCAACTGCTCCTGCGCCAGATCGACGCGGCCCTTGATGACGTAAGCCTCGCCCAGGTATTCGCGGACCTGCGCGTACTGCGGATCAAGCTTCACCGATTGCAGGTAATAACCGATGCCTTCGTCGGTGCGCCCCAGTTGGCGCGTCGCGTAACCGCGATAGTTGAGAGCCTTGGCGGTGTTCGGTTGTTCCAGCGTATCGAGCAGGGCCAGGGCTTCTTCGTAACGGCCGGCCTTTGCCAGACGGTAGGCGTAATCGGTCCGGTCGGCGTCTGGTACGAGGCTGCTGGTCTGCATGACGCACTTCTGCGTTTTGGTGTCGAATACCTGGCCTTTGGGGCAGTTGGGTTTCTGCACCGGCGCCTCTTCCTCGCCGTTGGCGAAGGCGAGGGGGCTCGCGAAAACGGCGGCCACCAGCAACGGGGCGGCGAACATAACGGAACGGATAGTCATGGGCAAGGCTCCACAAGGGGTCATGTTTCACTTTGAACACCGCAGGGTGAACATTTATTCATTGCTTTGTCAGGCTTTGTTAAAGGAAAGCCCTTTTTCCGGCGCTATGCTCGTCAGCATTCGTTGTCGATCTGCAGTTCTACCATGGGAGTTTGGCCATGAAAGATCAGGTTCACCACTCGGCCGCCAGCGGCTACAAAACCGCCGCCGACACCTACGTCAAAGGCCGGCCCGACTACCCGCCGGCCGTCAGCGAATGGCTGACGGGCACACTGGGCCTCGATGCCCACAAGACCGTTATCGACCTCGGCGCCGGCACCGGCAAGTTCACCGGACGGCTGGTGGCGACCGGCGCTCAGGTGATTGCCGTGGAACCGGTGGCGCAGATGCTGGAAAAACTGTCGCTGGCCTGGCCGCAGGTGCTGGCCGTCAGCGGCACTGCAACGGATTTGCCGCTGCCCGACGCCTCGGTGGATGCGGTGGTCTGCGCACAGGCCTTTCACTGGTTTGCCAGCACCGAGGCGCTGGATGAAATTGCTCGAGTCCTCAAACCGGGCGGCAAACTGGGCCTGATCTGGAACCTGCGCGACACCCGGATCGACTGGGTGCCCAAACTGGACGCCATCGTCAATGCGCTGGAAGGCGACACGCCGCGTTTCTACACCGGTGAATGGCGCAAGGCCTTTCCCCATCCGGCGTTCGGGCCGTTGCAGGCGCAGCATTTCCAGCACGGGCATACCGGCGCGCCGGAAGATGTGATCTTCAACCGGGTGCGCTCCACCAGTTTCATTGCCGCGCTGAGCGATCAGCAGCGCGCGAAGATCGACGAGCAGATTGCTCAACTGATTGCCGGCGAGCCGCAGCTGCGGGGCAGGGAGATAGTGACGGTGCCTTACGAGACCGCCGCCTTCGTCGCGGTGAAGAACGGCTAGAGTCCCGCATTTGGCCGAACCGCCGTGCTGATGCCTTGTTATAGTTCGGGCCTCATTTTCAGCCCGGTAAAGGATTTCTGCCATGACTCAATACACCGCCTTCAGCGTCGAACTGGCCGACAACATCGCCCATGTGCAGATCAATCGTCCGGAAAAGATCAACTCGATGAACGCCGCGTTCTGGAGTGAAATCGTCGAGGTGTTCCAGTGGATCGACGACACCGACGAAGTGCGGGTGGTGGTGCTCAGCGGCGCCGGCAAACACTTTTCCTCGGGCATCGACCTGATGATGCTGGCCGGCGTGGCCAATGAGCTGGGCAAGGATGTCGGTCGCAATGCACGTCTGCTGCGTAAAAAAATCCTGACCCTGCAAGCATCCTTCAACGCGGTCGACAATTGCCGCAAACCGGTACTCGCGGCGATCCAGGGTTATTGCCTGGGCGGCGCCATCGACCTGATCGCCGCCTGCGACATGCGCTACGCCGCCGAAGACGCGCAATTCTCGATCAAGGAAATCGACATCGGCATGGCGGCGGACGTCGGCACCCTGCAACGGTTGCCACGGATCATCGGTGACGGCATGCTGCGTGAGCTGGCTTACACCGGTCGCACCTTTGGCGCTGAAGAGGCGCGCAGCATCGGCCTGGTCAATCGCGTCTACAGCGACAAGGACGGCCTGATCGAAGGTGTGATGGACATTGCCCGGGATATCGCCGGCAAGTCGCCAATCGCGGTCACCGGCACCAAGGAAATGATCAGCTACATGCGCGACCATCGCATCGACGACGGTCTCGAGTACGTTGCCACCTGGAACGCCGCCATGCTGCAATCCAACGATTTGCGTGTGGCCATGGCCGCCCATATGAGCAAACAGAAACCCGAATTTCTGGATTGAGAAACCATGACATCTCGCTGGACCACTGCAGTACTGGACACCGATCAACCCGGCGGCTGGGCCGTGGCGCGCAGCCCCGAGGGTTTCCTGTTCGATGACAACGGCGCGCTGTTCCCCCGGGAATGGCTCAAGCGCCAGGACTTGTCGATCCTGGCCGAACACGGTATCGGCCATCTCGATGGCGAACCGGTGTATCTGCTGGAACTGCACAGCACCAGCGAGGTGCCGGGGTGCAACTGGAAAGGCTTGCGGGCGTTCATGCTCGACGGCGATCACACGATCTACAAAGTGCTGGGTTATGCCGCACAGATTGGCACTTGGGCGCGCGAACACCGTTTCTGCGGCAACTGTGGTCAGGCCATGACCCAGGTGCCGCGGGAGCGGGCGATGTATTGCCAGCCGTGTGATTTGCGTAGTTATCCGCGGATTTCCCCGAGCATGATCGTGCTGGTGACCCGTGGCGATGAGATCTTGCTGGCGCGTTCACCGCGTTTCGTCACCGGGGTCTACAGCACGCTGGCCGGGTTTGCCGAACCGGGTGAGTCGGCCGAGGATTGCCTGATTCGCGAGGTGCGCGAGGAAGTGCAGATCGAGGTGAAGAACATTCAGTACATGGGCAGCCAGTGCTGGCCGTTCCCGCACTCGATGATGCTCGGCTTCCATGCCGAATACGCCGGTGGCGAGATTGTCTGCCAGGAAGACGAGATCGAAGACGCCCAGTGGTTCAACGTGCACGCTCTGCCGCCGTTGCCGGCGTCCAAATCGATTGCCCGTTACCTGATCGACGTCTACGTGGCGCGGCGTTTAGGCCACGCTGAACCAGTGCTGCCAGGCTAGACGCACGGTCAATCCCAGTACCACGGTGATGAACACCGGACGAATGAACTTGGCGCCGCCGCTGATCGCGGTGCGCGCCCCGAAGAATGCGCCGACCATCACCGACAGGCCCATGCTCAGGCCGATGATCCAGTCCACCTGCCCGGAAAACACGAACACCGACAGCGCCGCAATGTTGCTGACGAAGTTCATGCTGCGTGCCACGCCGCTGGCCTTGACCAGATCGATCGGGTACAGCAGCAGGCTGCTGACGGTCCAGAACGCGCCAGTGCCGGGACCGGCTACGCCGTCGTAGAAACCGAGGCTGAAGCCTTGGGTCGATTGCCACTTTTTCTTGATCGGTGCGTCGCTGTCCAGCGGCGCTTTCGGCGTGCCGCCAAACAACAGGTACAGGCCGCAGGCGAAGACGATCACCGGCAGCATCTTGTTCAGCCATTCGGCGGGCAGGTAATGCGCGACAATGGCGCCGGTCAGCGCACCGACCAGCGTGCCGACGATAGCGTGCATCCACTGCCGTGGGTGAAACAGCTTGCGTCGGTAGAAGGTGAAACTGGCGGTGGCCGAGCCGAAGGTCGAACTCAACTTGTTGGTGCCCAGCACCAGGTGCGGCGGCAGGCCGGCGGTGAGCAACGCAGGCGTGGTCAACAGTCCGCCACCGCCGGCGATGGCGTCGATGAATCCGGCAATGAAAGCGACAAGGGCCAGAACGGCCAAGGTGGTGAGGTCAACGCTGAGTTCGAAAGGCATGGAATCGGCTTATTCGGCAGGTTGCAGAGCTGGGCTGCGGGGAGGGCAGTCATGTTACTCATTTCCTCATGTCGCGGCGACCTGTCTTGGTTCTGCCAGCAAAGCCTTTACCAATCCAATGGTTATCAGATTGAGGAACATCATTCCCAATTCAACTAACTGCCTCTCAGATCTGACAGGTTATGCACTGCTTTCCTTATGAAACAATTCGTGCACCCGGTTACTCGAATTGGGCACGGACAAAATGAGGTTTCATATGGAAATTATCGTCGATTTAAACGGCACTTCGGAGACCGAACAAGATGCTAAAAACAAGGCCGAATCCTTGCTAAGAAGGCGGGCAAGATTGTTTCAATATCCAATGTGCAGTTGAATCCAGAGAGTCATTCGGCAACGGTGACCTATACGCTTGAGAATGATCCTAACTATGTCCCCTCAAGCGGTCCCCGTTACTAAAATCTCTGTGACTCAAATATGATCAGCGAAAAAACTGCAGGAGCTGCTAAGTGCAGCTCCTGCAGATAAATGTTTACAGACCCAGTTCGGACAACCCCGGATGATCATCCGGACGGCGACCCAGCGGCCAATGGAACTTACGTTCGCTCTCCTTGATCGGCATGTCGTTGATGCAGGCGTAACGCTGGAACATCAGGCCGTTGTCGTCGAATTCCCAGTTCTCGTTGCCGTAGGAGCGAAACCAGTTGCCCGAGTCGTCGTGCCACTCGTAGGCGTAGCGCACGGCGATGCGGGTGTCGGAGTAAGCCCAGAGTTCCTTGATCAGGCGGTAATCCAGTTCCTTGGCCCATTTGCGGGTCAGGAAACCCTTGGCTTCTTCGCGGTTGTTGGCGAATTCGGCGCGGTTACGCCATTTGGTGTCCAGGGTGTAAGCCAGCGACACGCGTTCCGGGTCGCGGGAGTTCCAGCCATCCTCGGCCAGACGAACTTTTTCAATGGCCGATTCACGGTTGAACGGTGGCAATGGCGGACGAACTTCGGCTGCAGTAGACATGTTTGTCTCCCGATCTGTTAACAGTTAAACAACTTGTCAGGCTTATTAAGGCGTTACAGGTCCAATAACTTTCGCGCCATGCATTGCGCATTATCGGCGGCACTGTGATCACCCATCACAAGCGCTACGGTAATGGCGCCGTCAATCAGGATCAGCAACTGTTTGGCCAGCAGTTGCGGGTCCTCGGCCCCATGTTCGGTACACAGCTCGCACAGGTAGTCGAGCAGTTTCTGTTTGTGGTCTTTGGCGACCTGGCGAACCGGATCCTGCGGATCGCCGGTCTCACCGCTGGTGTTGATAAAGGCGCAGCCCCGGAAACCTTCCGAGGCGAACCAGCCCTTGAGCACGGTAAACAGGTTGAGCAGGCGGTCGGCCGGGGTCTCGGCCTGATCGACGGCGCTTCTGTACCAGTGCATCCAGCGCACGTCGCGGCGTTGCAGGGCGGCGACGGTCAGCTCCTCCTTGTTGGCGAAGTAGCGGTAGATACTCTTTCTGGAAACGCCGGCGGTTTTCACCAGAAGATCCATGCCGGTGGCAGCGATGCCACTTTTGTAGATCAACTTTTCGGTGACATCCAGAATGATGTCTCGGGTCGTGTCGTTGCGTGTGATTTCGTTCATGTGGCGAACAGTAGAACGATCGTTCTCCTTGGTCAAGCAATTATTTTATGATCGCTCTCGCGTTCTACTTGATCGTTCCCACGCTCTGCGTGGGAATGCCTCAAGGGACGCTCTGCGTTCCAGCTCTGGAAGGGACGCGGAGCGTCCCGGGCTGCGTTCCCACGCAGAGCGTGGGAACGATCAATCAGGCGGGAAGACCCGAAGGAGTTGATGGTGTAAGCTCTCGGGTTCTTCGGATTCGACCCATTGCGAGCCCTATGCCGTTGCTTTTCAAACGCTCTCTGCTGCCCAAACTGCGCAGCTTTCCGCTGACCGCCGAGGCCGTGACGATACTGCCCGGCGCCGCCGATTTCCGTCGTTGCCTGCTGGAGAAAATCGCCCAGGCGACCCGGCGCATCTACCTCGTCGCGCTTTATCTGCAAAACGATGAAGCCGGCCAGGAAATTCTCGATGCCTTGCACGCCGCCAAACTCAAGCGTCCCGAGCTTGAAATCGCGGTGGTCGTCGACTGGCTGCGGGCCCAGCGTGGCTTGATCGGTGCCGGCAAGCAGCCGGGCAACTCGGCGTGGTATCAGGAAATGACCCGCACCCACCAGAGCGTGGTGCCGGTCTACGGCGTGCCGGTGCAGACCCGCGAGCTGTTCGGCGTGCTGCACCTCAAAGGCTTCGTGATCGACGATTGCGTGGTCTACAGCGGTGCGAGCCTGAACAACGTCTACCTGCACAAGTTCGACAAGTACCGTTTCGACCGTTATCACGTGTTGCAAAGCCGCGAACTGGCGGACTCGATGCACCATCTGGTCAAGCACGGCCTGATCGAATCGAAAGCGGTGCATCGCCTCGACCTGCCGAACCTGCCGACCACCCGCAGTCTGCGCAACGACATCGGCGACCTGCGCAGCCGCCTGAAGTACGCGGCGTACGACACCAGTGCCGGCAGCACGGCGCACACTGGCCTGTCGGTCAGCCCGTTGCTGGGTGTGGGCAAGAACAATCCGCTGAACCGGGTGATTCTCGAGCTGATCGCCAGTGCCCAGAAGCAACTGACCATCTGCACGCCGTACTTCAACCTGCCGCTGGGGGTGATCCGCGAGATCAACCGCGCACTGGCGCGCGGCGTGAAGATCGACATCGTGGTCGGCGACAAGACCGCCAACGACTTCTACATTCCGCCGACCGAGCCGTTCAAGGTGATCGCTGCGCTGCCGTATCTCTATGAGATCAGCCTGCGTCGTTTCGCCAAGCGTCATCAGCGCAACATCGACAGCGGCCAGTTGAACCTGCACCTGTGGCGTGAAGGCGACAACAGCTATCACCTCAAGGGCATGTGGATCGACCAGCGCTACACGTTGCTGACCGGCAATAACCTGAACCCGCGGGCGTTTCGGCTCGATCTGGAAAACGCCTTGCTGATCGATGACCCGAAAGGCGAGTGGCTGGAGCCGCGCCGTCTGGAGCTGGAAAACATCTTCGAACACACCACGCGGATCGAGCGATTCCAGGACCTGGAAGCCCTGCCGGACTACCCGGCTGGTGTGGCCAAGTTCCTCAAGCGCGTGAGCCGGGTGCGGGTCGAGCGGTTGCTCTATCGCATTCTCTAAAACCGGCCCACAAAAAATCCCCCGAACGCAGCACGCGTCCGGGGGATTTTTTTATGCGCGGACTCAGTTCAGACCGAGTTTGCCACGCAACGTCGACAGGTCTTCAGCCAAGGTATTGACCGGGCCGACCAGCGCCTTGCGGTCGTTGTCCTTCACCTTATCGTAAGTCTCGAAACCGCCGTCCCTGGTCTTGTACTTGGCCAGGATCTTGTCCACGGTGGCGAAGTTCTTGTCGACTTTGGCGACGAAGGCCTTGTCCTGTTTCTCGATCTGCGGACGGAACAGGTCGACGATTTTCTTCGCGCCGTCGATATTGCCCTGGAAGTCATAGAGGTCGGTGTGGCTGTATCGGTCTTCTTCACCGGAGATCTTGGTCGCGGCGACTTCTTCGAGCAGCGCAGCGGCGCCGCCAACGACTTTTTCCGGCGGGAAGGTCAGGCCGGCGACGCGGGTTTGCAGGTCCTTCACGTCCTTGTTCAGGCCATCCGCCAGGGCGTCCAGATCCTTGGTGCTCTTTTCCGAGAACAGCGAGTACTCGATGCGGTGGAAACCGGTGAAGTCTTCGGCTTTTACGCCTTGCTCGTGGTCGTCGACGCGAGAGTCGATGGACGCGTCGAGGTCACTGAACAGCTCGGCGATCGGCTCGATCGACTCATAAAAAACGCGGGTCGGCGCGTAGAGCTTCTGCGCGGTGGCCAGGTCGCCTTTTTTCACCGCGTCAGTGAACTGCTGAGTGTGGCTGGCCAGTTCATCCAATTGTTCGGTGACGTAGATCTTGTAGTCCGACACCGGCCCCACCAGATCCAGAGGCGCGGTCGCGGCGAACGCCGACAGCGGGGTGTTGAGCAAACCAAGGGTCAGCAATAACGCGAGTGGCGTCTTTTTCATGGGGGCGGCTCCTGTTGAATGCTATGCAGTTGTTTTTGGTTGAGTAGCGTTGAGCAGCGAGCGACCGATGAAGTCCTTGTCGCCCGTGACACCCGGCAGGGTGAAGAAGTAACCGCCGCCGACCGGCTTGAGGTATTCCTCCAGCGGTTCGCCGTTGAGGCGGGTCTGCACGGTGATGAAGCCTTTTTCCAGATCCGCCTGATAGCAGATGAACAGCAGGCCCATGTCGAGCTGGCCGTTCTTGTTCACGCCGTTGGAGTAGTTGAACGGCCGGCGCAGGATCAGGTTGGCCTGGCTCGCGGCGGTGCGCGGATTGGCCAGGCGAATGTGCGCGTCGAGCTTGGTCAGCTTGCCTTCCGGGTCCTTGCTGTAATCCGGGACTTCGGTCTCATGGCTGGCGCCCATCGGCGCGCCGGTGGTTTTCACCCGGCCAATGATGCTTTCCTGTTCCTGCAACGGCGTGCGGTCCCAGCGTTCGACAAAGTTGCGGATGATCCGCACCGCCTGATAACTGCCGTGGGCCGCCCAGGCCGGTTCATCACTGCCCGGTTGCACCCAGACGATGCGGTCCATGGCTTTGCCGTCGTTGGAATCCGGGTTGGCCGAACCGTCGCGGAAACCCAGGAAATTACGCGCCGATTGCGCCGGCACACCGGGCTTGGCCGGGGCTTGCGGCGGCACGCTGCCTTCCTGTTTCCAGCGCACCAGCAGCAGGTCCGGCAGGTTCTTCACGATGTCGCGCAGGGCGTGGATGTTGGTGTCGGCGGTGTTGGAGCAGAACTGCAGGCTCAAATCGCCGTGGCAGCAATCGGCTTCCAGCGCATCGTTGGGGAAACCGACCATGCGCACCAGACGCTTGGGTTTGGCGGACGCGAGGCCGAAGCGCTCATCGAACAACGATTCGCCGACGGACACGGTGATGGTCAGGTTGTCCGGCGTCACCACCGGGCCGAGGATTCCGGAATCCGGCGGCGGCAGCTTCGGATCGATCTGCGCCACCGGGCCGCCCTTCATCAGGAACGCGATGCGCTCGTTGAGGGTGCGGAACAGGCGTTCGAGGTCTTCACGGTCGCTGGCCAGTACATCGAACGACACCAGCATGCCGGCCGCCGGACGCGGGGTGACGATGCCAGTCTGGTGCACGCCATGGAAATCGTGGTGATCCTGGGTCTTGTCGCTGCTCGGCGCTTCGGTGACTTGCGCAGGGGCGGCGGCCATTGCCGGGCAGCTCAGGGCAGTACCGGCCAGTGCGACGCCGGCGGCGCCCATGCCCATCAGTACGCGGCGACGTTGCAGGTTGAAGTGTTCGGAATCGTTCATCGGTATTCGTCTTCTGCTTACAGGCCGGAGAGGCCGAGGGCGGGATCAATGGCGTCGAGGGCGTCGGCCAGAGCCTTGGCCTTGTCGGCGATCTGCTTGCGTTGCTCACCGTTGACGGTGTCGTAACTGGCGTAGCCGTCCTTGACCTTGAAGCCGTTCAGCGTGGTATCGAAATCAGCCAGCGCGCTGTCGATTTTCGGCAGCAGGTCGGCGGCGGATTTGCTCAGCAGCGGGCGCAGCAGTTCGACGGCTTTGTGCGCGGTTTGCTGATTGGCCGCGAAGCCGTTGAGATCGCTGTGGCTGTAGCGTTCCTCTTCGCCGCTGGCGGCGCGCACGTCGGCGAGGGTGTTGAGGTTGCGCACGACGATTTCCACCAGTTGCTCCGGTGGCAGCGACTGGGCCAGCAGTTGCTGTTTCAGCGTGGTGACGTTGTCGAGCAAGCCTTGGGCAATCGGTGTCAGCCCATCGAGTTTGCGTTGCTGGAACAGCGCGTATTCGAGGCGGTGGAATCCGACGAAGGCCGGATCCTGCTCGCGTTTTTCGAAGTAATCGGCGCGGGCGTTGATGCTGTTGTCCAGCTCGGCCAGGCGTTGTGCGGCGGGGGCCAGACGCTGATACGCGGCGCGGGCCGGCAAATACGACGCCTGGGCCTGGGCCAGATCGCCGCTGTCGATGGCTTGATTCAGCGCCGTCACGGCTTTGATCAGCGCGCTGCCCTGGCTGGCCAGATACACGCGGAACTCCGACAGCGGCCCGACGAAGGCAACCATCGACGGCTTGGCCTTGGCGGCGGCATCGGAAGCGGCGGTTGGCGTCACGTGCAGGGTGCCGCGCGGGTTGCTCAGCAGGCCGCAGGTGATGGCGTAGTCGCCGGGTTGCAGGTTGGCGTTGATCACCTGGCTCAGGCCCGGCGCGATGTTCTCACGCTCTTCGATCACCAGCACGCCGTCGAGGATTTCCCACTCCACCGCCCGGTCAGAGCGGTTGACGATGCGGAAACTGGCGTGGCCGGCCGGGACCGTCAGGGCGTTCGGTTCGCAACTGTGCGGATGGATGTTGACCACCACTTCGTCACGGTTGTGCTGACGTTTGGCGGCGGCCAGTTTCGAGGCGTAGTAGAACAGGCCACCGGCGGCGATCATCACGACCACCGAACCGGCCACCGCCCAGCGCAAGGCGCGGGGAGGCGAGGCCTGAGGAATTTTAGGCTTTGACATGAAGGCCCTTATTGGCTGGAAACGGAAGACGATTGGGCAGCAGGCTTGGGCGCCGGCATGAAGAACATGACCAGCGCCACCAGCAGATAAATCAGGTACGCGCCGAGGGTGCTGACGGTTGGTGCGTCCTGATAACCGAACATGCCGGCCAGCACCGAGCCCAGCGGGCCGTCCGTCGGCAGCGTCGCGCTGAAGTCGAAGAGCACGGTTTGCAGGTGGTTCCACACCCCGGCTTCATGCAGGGCCTGCACCGAGTTGGCGAGAATCCCGGCGGCGACCACGAGGATGAACAGCCCGGTCCAGCGGAAGAACGCCGATAGATTCAAACGCATGCTGCCGCTGTAGATCAGGAAGCCGACGACGATCGCCAGAATCAGGCCGAGCAGGGCGCCGATCGGCGCGGCCGGGCCTTCGCTCTGCTGGAACACGGCGAGCAGGAAGAACACGGTTTCCAGGCCTTCCCGTGCCACGGCGAAAAACACCATGGCGATCAGCGCGATGACCTGATGCTTCGACGCGGTCAGCGCATGATCGAGGGAGGCTTGCAGTGAATGCTTGATCGAACGCGCCACCTTGCGCATCCAGAACACCATCGAACTGAGAATGCCCACGGCCACCAGCCCGACCACGCCTTCGAACAGTTCCTGCTGCTTTTGCGGGAATTCGGCACTGACCAGCTCCAGGCCACCGCCGACCAGCAACGCCAGCGCAGCAGCGAGAAACACCCCGATCCACACCGCCGGCATCCACTGGCCACGGCCGGTCTGTTGCAGGTAGCTGGCGATGATGCCAACGATCAGCGCGGCTTCGATGCCTTCGCGCAACATGATCAAAAAGGGAACGAGCATTCGGCGGTCACTGTGTAACGAAATGAGGTTACAAGTTGTAACATAATGAAAGTCATTCTCACATGGCATTCATTGACATTTAGCTGAACCTCAGCTGAACGAGTCTGAACATCCACGCCGCCCAGCCAGCTGCGCTAAGATGCCCGCCACTCGAACAACAACAGGACTCAGCGGGTTCCATGTCGGAAAAAGACACCATCGCCATTCAACTGGTGCGCGAAGCACTGCTGCAAAGTTGTGCCCCTGGCGTGGCCACGGAAGAAGTCTTGAGCAAGGTCGGGATCGATCCGGCGTTGCTGCCCACCGATGACGCCCGTGTGCCGGCCAGCCAGTACGCGCGGTTGTGGCGCCTGTTGGCGCGGCGCGGCGATGACGAGTTCTTCGGCATGGACCCGCGCAAGCTGAAATCCGGCAGCCTCGAATTCCTCTGCCGCAGCGCGATGGCCCAGCCGAACCTGGCGGCCGGGTTGGGCAGCGGTCTGAATTTTCTGTCGCTGATGCTCGAGCGCATGCCGGCGCAACTGGTGCACCAGCAGAGTCTGGCGGAAATCGTGCTGCTGGAAGACGACCCGGAACCGCGCCGCGCCTTCACCTATTTCACCTACTGGATGATCGTCCACGGCGTGGCGTGCTGGCTGGCGGGGCGGCGGATTCCGATCCTGGCCATCGAACTGCGCTGCCCGGCGCCGGATTTTTGCGATGACTATCGGGTGATGTTCTCGGAAAACCTGCGTTTCGACCGGCCGCGCACGCGGATGATCTTCGCCGCCGATGTGCTGGATCTGCCGATCAAGCGCAGCGCCGAGGAGTTGAAACGCTTTCTGGCCCATGCCCCGGCCAACATTCTGGTGAAGTATCGCGACCCGGAAAGCCTTGCCAGCCGGATCAAGCAGGATCTGCGGCAGTTGCCCGCCGAACAGTGGCCGGAAACCGACGCGCTGGCCCAGCAGTTGTGCATGTCGGCCTCGACCCTGCGCCGGCGTCTGGCTGAAGAAGGGCAGACCTATCAGGGCCTGAAGGATAGCGTGCGCAAAGAGCTGGCGATCACCTGGCTGGCGGAACCTTCGATCAGTTTTGCCGACATCGCCACCCGCTTGGGGTTTGCCGATGCGAGCTCGTTCTACAAGGCGTTTCGCAAGTGGTCGGGGACCAATCCTGGGCACTATCGCAGCTTGATCCTCAACGAAGCGGTCTGATCCACCGCTGACGCTCGCTGCTCACCACCGACTCTCGTTCCCACGCTCTGCGTGGGAATGCAGCCCGGGACGCTCCGCGTCCCTTCCAGAGCTGGAACGCGGAGCGTCCCTTGAGGCATTCCCACGCAGAGCGTGGGAACGATCATCGCGGCACGGCGTGGGAGCGATCAAAGTCCGGAACCTTGGCCAAACCAGTCATCCACTTTGAGGGCTTTGACCATTGCCGCAGCCGGCGTGCGGCGCGAGTATTCCTCTGTTGTTTACGGTTCCCCAACCTAATAAGAACAGAGGGATTCTGGCAATGCGCGATTACTTGTCTGCCACCGCACAGTTTGATTATCAGCACACCGTGGATGCCGCGCTCAGCGGCACGCTCGAGGCGCTCAACGCCTGCGTCGAATGTTGTGACCGCCACGCCTTGCCGGGGCGCATCGCGCTGTTCTGGGAAGGCCGCGACGGCGCCAGTGCGACGTACACTTTCAGCGACCTGCAGGACAAAGCCGCGCGTTTCGCCAATTTCCTTCTCGCCCAGGGCGTGCAGAAGGGCGACAAGGTCGCCGGCCTGCTGCCACGCAATATCGAATTGCTGATCACCGTGTTCGCCACCTGGCGCATCGGCGCGGTGTATCAACCGCTGTTCACCGCGTTCGGCCCCAAGGCCCTCGAACATCGCCTGAACTGCTCCGGTGCCAAAGTCGTGGTCACCGATGCAGTCAATCGGCCAAAACTCAGTGAAGTCGCCGACTGCCCGACGCTGGTCACTGTCGGCGGTCCGAAAGGCCAGGGCATCGTCCGTGGCGATTTCAGTTTCTGGGCCGAGCTGCCCAACCATTCCAATGTCTGCGAACCGCTGATGCTGACCGGCGAAGACCCGTTCCTGCTGATGTTCACCTCGGGCACCACCGGCCCGTCGAAAGCGCTGTCGGTGCCGCTCAAGGCCATCGTCGCGTTCCAGAGTTACACCCGTGACGCCGTGGACCTGCGCCCGGAAGATGCGTTCTGGAACGTCGCCGATCCGGGCTGGGCCTACGGCATCTATTTTGGCGTGACCGGTCCGTTGTCGATGGGCCATCCGATCACGTTCTACGATGGCCCGTTCACCCTCGAAAGCACCTGCCGGGTGATCAACAAGTACGGGATCACCAACCTCACCGGTTCGCCGACGGCGTATCGTCTGCTGATTGCCGGCGGCGATGAGTTCGCCAGGTCGATCAAGGGCAAACTGCGCATCGTCAGCAGCGCCGGTGAGCCGTTGAACCCGGAAGTGATTCGCTGGTTCGCCGACAACCTCGGCGTGGTCATTCACGACCACTACGGCCAGACCGAACTGGGCATGGTCCTGTGCAACCACCACGGCCTCGAACACCCGATCCACCTCGGCGCTGCCGGTTTTGCTTCGCCGGGCCATCGCATCGTGGTGCTCGACGAGCAGAATAATGAACTCGGCGTCGGCCAGCCCGGCATCCTCGCCATCGACCGCACACAGTCGCCGATGTGCTGGTTCGCCGGTTACGAAGGCGCGCCGACCAAAGCCTTCGTCGGCAATTACTACCTGAGCGGCGACACCGTCGAGTGGAACCCGGACGGCAGCATCAGCTTCGTCGGCCGCAGCGATGACGTGATCACCACGTCCGGTTATCGCGTCGGCCCGTTCGACGTGGAAAGTGCACTGATCGAACACCCAGCCGTCGTTGAAGCCGCAGTGGTCGGCAAGCCCGATCCGGAACGTACTGAACTGGTCAAAGCCTTCGTCGTGCTCAACCCGCAATACCGTGCCGAACCGGCGCTGGCCGAAGAACTGCGGCAACACGTGCGCAAACGTCTGGCCGCGCATTCGTACCCCCGTGAAATCGAATTTGTCAGCGAGTTGCCGAAAACCCCGAGCGGCAAATTGCAGCGCTTTATCTTGCGCAACCAGGAAATCGCCAAGGCTCAAGAGGCCGCGGCGCACAACGTTTCAGCTTGAATCAGGAAGTCAGTCATGCAGATCGAGAACAAGGTTTTTATCGTCACCGGCGGCGCGTCCGGCCTGGGCGTCGCCACCGCTGAGTTGCTGGTGAGTGCCGGCGCCAAAGTGATGCTGGTGGACATGAACGCCGACGCCGTCGCCGCCCAGGCCCAGCGCCTCGGTGCGCAGAGCGTGGTGGCCGACATCAGCAACGAAGCCGCCGCCGAAGCCGCCGTGCAGGCGACCGTTAAAGCCTTCGGCAGCCTGAATGGTCTGGTGAACTGCGCCGGCATCGTTCGCGGCGAGAAAATCCTCGGCAAGAACGGCCCGCACGCATTGTCCAGTTTCGCGCAGGTGATCAACGTCAACCTGATCGGCAGTTTCAACATGCTGCGTCTGGCAGCCGCTGCGATTGCCGAAAGCGCAGCCAACGCTGACGGCGAGCGCGGTGTGATCATCAACACCGCCTCGGTCGCTGCGTTCGACGGCCAGATCGGTCAGGCCGCGTATTCGGCGTCCAAAGGCGCCATCGCCAGCCTGACCCTGCCTGCGGCCCGTGAGCTGGCGCGCTTCGGCATCCGGGTGATGACCATCGCCCCGGGCATTTTCGAAACCCCGATGATGGCCGGCATGACCCCGGAAGTGCGCGACTCGCTGGCCGCCGGCGTACCGTTCCCGCCGCGTCTGGGCAAACCTGCCGAATACGCCGCGCTGGTGCGGCATATCATTGAAAACAGCATGCTCAACGGCGAGGTGATCCGTCTCGACGGTGCCTTGCGCATGGCCGCCAAGTAAGGAGGATTTCCCATGACCATCTCCAATGATCCGATTGTCATCGTCAGCGCCGTCCGCACCCCGATGGGCGGTTTTCAGGGCGAACTGAAAAGCTTGACCGCGCCGCAACTGGGCGCAGCTGCAATCAAGGCTGCGGTTGAACGCGCCGGTGTCGCCGCCGATGCGGTCGATGAAGTGCTGTTCGGCTGCGTGTTGCCGGCCGGTCTCGGTCAGGCACCTGCGCGTCAGGCTGCGCTGGGCGCCGGACTGGACAAGTCCACCCGCTGCACCACCGTCAACAAGATGTGCGGCTCGGGCATGGAAACCACCATCCTGGCCCACGACATGCTGCTGGCCGGCAGTGCCGATGTGGTGATCGCCGGCGGCATGGAAAGCATGTCCAACGCGCCGTACCTGCTGGATCGCGCCCGTGCCGGTTACCGCATGGGCCACGGCCGGGTGCTGGATTCGATGTTCCTCGACGGCCTCGAAGACGCCTACGACAAGGGCCGCCTGATGGGCACCTTCGCCGAGGATTGCGCTGAAACCAACGGCTTCAGCCGCGAGGCTCAGGATGCTTTCGCCATTGCCTCGACCACCCGCGCCCAGCAGGCGATCAAGGACGGCAGCTTCAAGGACGAAATCGTTCCGCTGACCGTGACCGTCGGCAAGGAACAAGTGGTCATCAGCAACGACGAGCAGCCGCCAAAAGCCAAACTGGACAAGATCGCTTCGCTGAAACCGGCGTTCCGCGAGGGCGGTACGGTAACTGCGGCCAACTCCAGCTCGATCTCCGACGGCGCCGCTGCGCTGGTGCTGATGCGTCAGTCGCAAGCGCATAAACAGGGTCTGAAACCGCTGGCGGTGATTCACGGCCACGCAGCCTTCGCTGACACCCCGGGCCTGTTCCCGGTGGCACCGATTGGGGCGATCAAGAAGCTGATGAAGAAAACCGGCTGGTCGCTGGATCAGGTCGATCTGTTCGAGGTCAACGAAGCGTTCGCCGTGGTCGGCATGGCGGCGATGACCCACCTGGAAATTCCTCACGCCAAGCTGAATATCCACGGCGGTGCCTGCGCGTTGGGTCATCCGATCGGTGCGTCCGGCGCGCGGATTGTGGTGACCTTGCTCTCGGCCCTGCGCCAGAAAGGCCTGAAACGCGGCGTTGCGGCGATCTGTATCGGTGGCGGTGAGGCCACGGCAATGGCTGTCGAGTGCGTCTGAACCCGAGTTAAGGATTTGCCATGATTCCCAATGACGACCAACAACAAATCCGCGACATGGCCCGGCAGTTTGCCGAGGAACGGCTCAAACCGTTCGCCGCCGAGTGGGATCGCGAACACCGCTTCCCGAAAGAAGCCATCGGCGAAATGGCCGGGCTGGGCTTCTTCGGCATGCTGGTGCCGGAGCAGTGGGGCGGTTGCGACACCGGTTACCTGGCTTACGCCATGGCCCTGGAAGAAATCGCCGCCGGCGACGGCGCCTGCTCGACGATCATGAGCGTGCACAACTCGGTGGGTTGCGTGCCGATCCTCAAGTTCGGCAACGACGACCAGCGTGAGCGTTTCCTCAAACCGCTGGCCAGCGGCGAGATGCTTGGTGCTTTCGCGTTGACCGAACCCCAGGCCGGCTCCGACGCCAGCAGCCTGAAAACCCGGGCACGCCTTGAAGGCGATCATTACGTGCTCAACGGCTGCAAACAGTTCATCACCTCCGGGCAGAATGCCGGGATCGTGATCGTGTTTGCGGTCACCGATCCGAGCGCCGGCAAGCGCGGGATCAGCGCCTTCATCGTGCCGACCGATTCGCCGGGCTACAAAGTAGCCCGCATCGAGGACAAACTCGGCCAACACGCCTCGGACACCTGCCAGATTCTGTTCGAAGACGTGAAAGTGCCGGTAGCCAACCGGTTGGGCGAGGAGGGCGAGGGCTACAAGATCGCCCTGGCCAACCTCGAAGGCGGGCGCGTCGGTATCGCTTCGCAAGCGGTGGGCATGGCCCGCGCCGCGTTCGAAGCGGCCCGCGATTACGCCCGTGAACGTGACACTTTCGGCAAGCCGATCATCGAGCATCAGGCCGTGGCGTTCCGCTTGGCAGACATGGCGACCCAGATCGCCGTGGCGCGGCAGATGGTGCATTACGCCGCCGCCCTTCGCGACAGCGGTCAGCCGGCGTTGGTCGAGGCGTCGATGGCCAAACTGTTCGCCTCGGAAATGGCCGAGAAGGTCTGCTCCATGGCCTTGCAAACCCTCGGCGGTTACGGTTACCTCAACGACTTCCCGCTGGAGCGCATCTACCGCGACGTGCGGGTCTGCCAGATCTACGAAGGCACCAGCGACATTCAGCGCATGGTCATTTCGCGCAATCTTTGAGAAGGAATCTGCACATGAGTTACGAAACGATTTTGCTGGAAACCCATGGCCGCGTCGGCCTGATCACCCTCAATCGCCCGCAGGCGCTGAATGCCCTGAATGCGCAACTGGTCAGCGAAGTGAACCGCGCGCTCGATGGGTTTGAAGCCGACGCGAACATTGGCTGCATCGTCATTACCGGCTCGACCAAAGCCTTTGCCGCCGGCGCCGACATCAAGGAAATGGCCGATCTGACCTACCCGCAGATCTACATGGACGACCTGTTCAGCGATAGCGACCGCGTGGCCAACCGCCGTAAGCCGATCATCGCGGCGGTCAACGGTTTTGCCCTCGGCGGCGGCTGTGAACTGGCGCTGATGTGCGACTTCATTCTGGCCGGCGACAACGCCAAATTCGGCCAGCCGGAAATCAACCTCGGCGTGCTGCCGGGCATGGGCGGCACCCAGCGCCTGACCCGTGCGGTGGGCAAGGCCAAGGCCATGGAAATGTGCCTGAGCGGTCGCATGATCGACGCGGTGGAAGCCGAGCGCTGCGGCATCGTCGCGCGGATCGTGCCGAGTGCCGAGTTGCTGGATGAGGCGCTGAAAGTCGCGGCAGTGATTGCCAGCAAATCGCTGCCGATTGCGATGATGGTCAAGGAAAGCGTGAATCGTGCATTCGAAGTGAACCTGACTGAAGGCGTGCGCTTCGAGCGTCGGGTGTTCCATGCGGCGTTTGCGACGCAGGATCAGAAGGAAGGGATGGCGGCGTTTGTGGCCAAGCGGCCTGCCGAGTTCCAGGGCAAATAACGCGGCGCCCTCAAGAGCCCCCTCACCCTAACCCTCTCCCAAAGGGAGAGGGGACTGACCGAGTTGTTTTCGGGAGTTGCACCGACCTGAGCTACCGAGTTGAACTCAGGCTTGAATAGCGCGAGATTGGTGTCTTCGTTTGGCAATTCCATAATCGACCGGGATGTTTCAGGTCGATGTCAAACCTGAGACACCTCGGTCGGCTCCCTCTCCCTCCGGGAGAGGGCTGGGGTGAGGGAAAGGGGCCGACACGGTTACAACTGATAGTTCTTCAACTCCCGAGCAATCACCATCCGCTGTATCTCGCTCGACCCCTCATAAATCTGGGTAATCCGCGCATCCCGGTAGTACTTCTCAACCGGGTAATCCTCCAGATACCCATACCCGCCATGAATCTGAATCGCTGACGAACACACCTTTTCAGCCATCTCCGACGCAAACAGCTTGGCCTGCGAAGCCTCCGACAGACACGGTTTGCCCGCCGTGCGCAGCCGCGCCGCGTGCAGGATCATCAAGCGGGCCGCGTTGATCTGCATCTGCATGTCCGCCAGCAGGTTGGCGATGCTCTGATGCTCGACAATCGCTTTACCGAACTGCACCCTATCACGGGCATAACCCAGCGCCGCTTCGAACGCTGCACGGGCGATGCCCAATGCTTGCGCGGCGATACCGATACGTCCGCCTTCCAGGTTGGAAAGGGCAATCGCCAGACCTTTACCGCGTTCACCCAGCAGATTGGCTTCGGGAATGCTGCAATTGTTCAGCGTCACTGCGCAGGTATCGGAAGCGCGGATGCCCATCTTGTGTTCGGTGCGATCGACGATGAAGCCCGGCGTGTCGGTCGGCACCAGAAACGCCGAGATGCCACGCTTGCCCAGATCCGGATCTGTCACCGCAAACACGATCGCCAGTTTCGCCCGCTTGCCGTTGCTGACAAATTGCTTGGCGCCGTTGATCACCCATTGCCCGTCGCGCAGTTCGGCGCGGGTGCGCAGGTTGTGCGCTTCGGAGCCGGCCTGGGGTTCGGTCAGGCAGAAGCAGCCGATTACCGCGCCGCTGGCCAGGTCCGCCAGCCAGGTCTGTTTCTGTTCTTTGCTGCCGTAGTTGAGCACCGGCCCGCAGCCCACCGAGTTGTGGATGCTCATGAACGCGCCGGTGGCACCGTCACCGGCGGAAATCTCTTCCACCGCCAGCGCATAGGCCACGTAGTCGACGTAGGTGCCGCCCCATTCTTCCGGCACTACCATGCCCAGCAAGCCGAGTTCGCCCATCTTTGCCACCAGAGCGTCATCGATCCAGCCGGCCTTTTCCCAGGCTTGTGCGTGGGGGGCGATTTCGCCACGGGCAAAGTCCCGGGCCATGTCGCGGATCATGATCTGGTCTTCAGTCAATTCGAGATCGTGCATGGCTCAGCTCCCGCTCTCTGCGAAACCGTGGAAGAAACTCGCGACCTGTTCGGCGTGCAGCGCGGTCAAGGTCGGCGGATTCCAGTGTGGTGATTTGTCTTTGTCGATCAGAAGGGCGCGCACGCCTTCGATCAGGTCGCCGCGTTCGAACCACTGGCGATCCAGATGCAGTTCGAGGGCGAAGCAGTGTTCCAGGCTCAGATGGCGGCCGCGACGGAGCATTTCCAGGGTCACACCCATGGCCAGCGGCGAGCGGGTTTCCAGCAGGTCGGCGGTGGTGGTCGCCCATTCGTGGCTGTCGGCGACGGTCACGGCGCGCAGTTGCTCGACGATGCTCGGCACGTCAGGCAAAGCGAAGAAGTGGTCGATGGCCGGACGCAAGGCTTCGAGCGGCGCATCGGGCAGGGTTTGCACGGCGTGGCGGGCCAGCAGGTTTTGCAGGTCTTTGAGCGGCGTGTCGTGCCACTCCAGGTGATCGAGCTGTTCGTCGAGGATGCCGAGTTTGCTGCTGTCCAGATACCAGTCGGCGAGGCCGCAATACAGCGCATCCGCCGCACGGATCTGCACGCCGCTGACGCCCAGATAAATCCCCAGTTCACCGGGAATCCGTGGCAGGAAATAACTGCCACCGACATCCGGGAAATAACCGATCGCCACTTCCGGCATCGCCAGACGGCTCTTCTCGGTGACCACCCGCAGGTCGGCGCCTTGCACCAGGCCCATGCCGCCGCCGAGGACGAAACCGTCCATCAGCGCCAGCACCGGTTTGCGGTAGTGGTGGATCGTCAGGTCGAGGGCGTATTCCTCGACGAAGAAATCTTCGTGCAGCGTGTCGCCGCTTTTGAAACTGTCGTAGAGCGAGCGAATGTCGCCACCGGCGCAAAAGGCTTTTTCGCCGGCACCGCGCAGCACCACCGCGTGGATATCGGCATCGGCGGCCCAGGCGTCCAGATGCTGCTGGAGCTGGCGCACCATGTCGAGGGTCAGGGCATTGAGGCCGGCGGGGCGGTTGAGGGTCAGATGACCGATGTGATTGCGAACCTCGGCCAGCACTTCGTGCGGCGTGGCATCCATGGACGAAGTCCGCGGGGATGAAGCCTGAGCAGTCATCACTAACTCCCTGCTTTTATTGTCTTTATTCGAGAAGCTCGCGCGCGAGCGTTAGCGGATCGTAACAGTGCAAATTTGCCGTGTACAACGGGGATATGTGCACGGGCTGTCTGCATTTTTACCTTAGGCCAAATGCACGGGATCGCGGCTTCTTTTCAATCGACAACGCTGACAGGTACAGGCTCCGGACTCAGCGGAACACCTGACCAATGCTGCGCCGTTTGGCGTGCAGTTCACTGGCATGAATCAACTGTTCCAGATCCTCCGGCGTGACGTCGATGAACGCCTCCATATCGGCCAGTGCCCGTTTCAGATCCTCGGCCGTGATGGACTGAGTATCGACCGGCGCCACGGCCGGCGCGGGTTCTGCGGGGCGTTTCGGATAGCGAATGCGGGTGAGGTTGTTGTAGGCCAGTGCGGCGAGCAGCAGGCACGCGGCGCTGAGCATCGCCGGTTCCAGGGCTTTCCAGTCCATGGCGATGGTCATCGGGTCGGCCAGCACCATGGTCAACGCGACGGCGCCGGCCGGCGGGTGCAGGCAGCGCAGCCAGCACATCAGGATCAGCGCCATGCCTGCGGCGAGGCACGCACTGCCGAGGGTTCGGCCGAGGACGTGGGCCACCAGCAACGCGACGACGCCCGCGCACAGGTAACCGCCGATGATCGACCACGGCTGGGCGAGGGCGCCGGACGATACGGCGAACAACAGCACCGCCGAAGCGCCCAGAGGGCCGATCAGGTGGTAGGCCACTTCAATGCCGAACACCTGACTGCACGCCCAAACACTGAACAACGTGCCCAGGGCCATGCCGATGGCGGCGCGGCTCCATTCAGTGGGGCGGGTGTTGATGGCGGCGGGCAACCAGCGAGCGAGCATGCAGAATCGATCCTTTGCGAAATTCAGGGCAAAAAAAAGGACTTGTCCGTAAGCGCGGAAAGTCCTTCGAAGTGTTCCAACTATTGGGGGAGGAACGCGCACAGTGTGCCAAGCAATCACGATGCTGACAAATTCATATAAATGCAGTTTCAGTGCATTATTTGTGAAGTAAAGCCACGCGACGCCCGCTCATGAAACACAGGAACCCGCCCATCGCCGTCAGTGCGCTGAGGGCGTAGAACATGGTCGGCGCCGGCGTGTGCATCAGCAGGAAACCGCAAATCACCGGGCTCAACGCGCCACCCAGCGCCGCCAGGTTCTGCGCGCCGTAATAGCTGCCGCGCAGTTCTTCGGGCGCCAGGGTGTCGACGAACAGAAATTCCGACGGGTAAATGATCATCTCGCCGAGGGTGAAGATGAACATCGCGATGCACCACGACACCAGGCTGTCGGCCAGGCTGAAGCCGATCAATCCAACGATGAACAGGCTGGTGCCGGCGGCGATCCAGTAGCGCAGTTTTTCCCGGTTGAGGAAGCGGCCGATCTGGTACTGCAGCAGAATCACCGCGATGGCGTTGCAGGCGAGCAGGGCAGCCATGGTTTGTAACGCCCGTTGCGAATCCTCGACCACCAGCAGGTATTGCGACAGGTACAGGGTGAAGCGGCCGTGGACCACGGTGCTGAGCAGACAGCCGCAGGTGAACATGATCAACGTGCGGTCGTTTTTCAGGGTGATGAGGGTTTTCAGGAAACTTTGCGGCTGGCCGATGGCGGCGACCGGGCTGGCATCCTTGGGAATCCCGATCATCAGGAAGATGCTGCCGAAAGCGATGCCGGCGGCAATCAGGAAGGGCGCAATCGGGTAGACCCCGGCGATTACCACGCCGAGCATCGGGCCGGTGGCGTAGCCGATGTTGGTCAGGGTGTAGCGCAGGGAAAACGCCTTGGCCCGTTGGCCCATGGGCAGGTTTTCACTGAGGATCGCCTTGGAGCCGATCAGGAACAGCGCCGAAGCGGTTTCGGTGATGACCAGCGTCAGGGTCGTCAGATACAGGTCTTTGGCGAAGGTCAGCAGCACGAAGCCGATGGCGCTGGAAAGCATCGCCAGAATCAGCAACCGGCGCTTTTCCAGCCGGTCGATGATGTAGCCACCGTACAGCGCGAGCAGGGTGGCGATGAACACCGCGATGCCCAGCAACAACCCGACATCCTGTTGGTTGAGGCCGAGCTTGTTGCTCAGAAACAGCGTGAGCAACGGACTGGTGATGGCGCGGCTGACGACGATGGTCAGCGAGACGATCATCAGGCGGCGGATAACGAGCGAGTAGGTGGCCACGGAAAATCAAATGTCCTTATTCGGTTAACAGGTGCTCAAGATTGCGCACGGAATCCAGCGTTTGCAGTTGCCGCAGTTGCGCCAGTAACGGCTCGGCCTTGACCGGTGGAATCACCCGCAGCGCCAGACTGAAAAACTTCTCCTCCAGCGCCGCCTCGCTCAGCGGATTGCCCGGCGCGCCCAGCGGCACCTCGACACACAGACTCGTCTGACGCCCGTCGCGGGTTCGCACCACGACCACCGGCTCGCCATCCTCCGATAGTCGCTCATCCACTTCAAGGCGAATGCGCGTCAGCCAATGGGCAATACGCGGATCGTCGCGCGGCTGTTCGTCGTAAGCCTCGAGCCGGCAATGGCCGTGCACCAGTCGCGCGGCGAGGGCGTAGGGCAGGCTCATTTGCGCGGCGGCCAGACTTTGGATGTCGCGACCGCCGCACATGTCGAGCAGAAACCCGCACAGGTTCACCTGGACGTCTTCCACCTGATCGGCGCCGACCTGCAATTGCTCCAGCAACAACCCAAGCGCATCGATGGCCGAATGGGTGCCACGGCAAGCGGCGTAGGGTTTGATCGAACAGCGCGCGAGTTTCCACACACGCCCCAATTCGGCATCCAGCGCATCCGGTTGCGCGCTGCTTGGCGCCAGGGTCTTGAGAAAACCACCCCAGACATCCTCGAACAATACCGACGGCCCGCTGACGCCTTCACGGGCAAAACGCGCCGCGAGCAAACCGCCCTCGGCCGCCCGGCCGCTGTGCAGTTTCTTGCTTTGCGAACCGTCATGGATGAACGCCCACAACCCGCCGCTGAAACTGCCGGCGATGCCCAGCGCCGACACGGTTTGCCCGACATCCAGCGCAAAGATCCGCGCACAGGCCGCCGCCGCGCCGAACACGCCGCAAGTGGCGGTCGAATGCCAGCCGGCGCCGTTGTGCGCCGAATAACTGCCGCAGGCCTCCAGCACCCGCCGGCCGATTTCGTAGCCGATCACCACGGCGGTGATGAACTCGCGACCGTCCACCGGCCGATCCACCAGCGACAGTGCCGCCATCACCGCCGGAAGCACCACCGCGCCCGAGTGATCGCACCCGCCGGTGTCGTCCAGCTCCAGCGCATGGGCGGCGATGCCGTTGAGCAATGCCGCATGCCCCGCGCCGACCCGCAACGATGAACCCCAGACCAACGCGGTGCCCGGCTCGGCGCCGAACACCTGCCGCGCCTGAAGCGCCACCGCACTGTCGGCCCCGGCCAGTGCTGCGCCAAAGGTGTCGAGAATGTGCCGCTTGGCCTGCTCCACCAACGCTGGCGGCAGGTCTTCAAAGCGGGTCTCGACGCAAAACTGCGCCAGCCGCTGCATGCGTTCGGTCATACGAGGTAGTCCCGATAATGGCGCTCATACACCGACGCCGGATGATCCTGCGCAACCGGCACCGCCGTCTGCGCCCACCACTGCGCGACTTCGGCGCCGGTGGCGATCCACACGTCGTCATGCTGCTGAATGCCTTGCAGCAATTCCCGCAGCACGCCGATGCGCCCCGGTGTGGCGATGATTTCCGGGTGCAGGCGCAGCACGTAGCACAAGCCGAAGCGGTGGAACCCGGCGAAGTCCATTTGCAGGTTGCCCAGGGTGTGGCTGTAAGAGGCGATCCGCGATTGCGCCGGCGGTACGGCCGGGCTCAGGTTGAAGGCGAAGTAGGGTTCGTCTTCCAGTTCGTAATGCAGCGGCAACTCGACCACTTCGGGCGCGGTCGGGTGCAAGAACGGCAGGTCATCGCCACGCCATGAGGAAGACCAGAGAATGCCGTGATCTTTCAAGGCTTCGATGAAGCCCGGCGCGCCGTTACCCGCCGGAATCCGGAAGCCGGTTGGATGCACGCCGGTAAGTGCTTCCAGCGCCGCACAGCCCTTGGCGACTTCGGCGCTTTGCGCCGCCAGATCCAGCGTGTCGTAATCCTGATGGCGGTAACCGGCGCAGGCGATTTCATGCCCGTCAGCCAGAATCGCGGCGATGTGCTGCGGGTTTTCTTCGGCAACGATGCCGGGCACGAACCAGCTGCTGCGCACCCCGAGTTCCCTGAACAGGCCGAGCAAACGCTCGACGCCGCGTTGCGTGCCGTAGCGCCACACCGACAGCGTCTTGTCGCGCCCGACGACTTCCGGGGCCTGGGTGAGAATGCCGTGGATGTCGTTGTAATCGACGGTCAGCACCACCGCGCAGCGTTTGCCGGCGGGCCAGAAGTTGTCAGCGTCAGCCATGGTGATGCTCCTTCAGCCACCAGCGGGCGATGTCGCGGCAGGTGGCGAACCACACGTCATCGCGCTGGCGCATGTGGTCGAAGAGTTTCTCCAGCAACAGGATGCGCCCCGGTTTGCCGGTGATTTTCGGGTGGAACAGGGTGGTCAGGCACAGGCCTTCGTCCATCGCGCCGTCGTACTCGCGCTGCCAGTTGTCGAGGGTCAGCTCGTAGCTGGCGGTGCGGTCGAGCCCGGACGGGAAGTTCGGTGCGCGGGTGTAGGCGAGGGAGGCGTAGTCGTCCATTTCCCAGCGGCCGGGAATCTCCACCAGCGGTGTGTCGTGGCCGGGGACGTTGACCAGATACGGGCGGTCATCGCCGCGCATGCTGCTGGAATAGATGACGCCGTTGTCGGCCAGCATCGCCGGGGTTTCCGCGCGCCAGTCACCCGACGGGGTGCGAAAACCTTCGGCGCGGATGTGCAGGTATTGCCAGAACACGTCGCGGGACTTGTTCATCACGGCCTGCTGCTGGTCCAGCGTCAGGGCGTAGAAGGATTCGTGTTTGTAGCCGTGGTAGGCGACTTCATGACCGCGCTCGACGATGGCCTGGCATTGTTTCGGCCAGTTTTCCACGACCCAGGCGGGGACGAAGAAGGTGGTCGGGATCTTGAAGGTGTCGAGCAGATCCAGCAGGCGCGGCAGGGCGCGGTAGGGGCCGTAGCCGCCGAAGCCGAAGTATTCGGGTTTGTGCCAGATCGAGCCGTTAAGCATGGCATCGCCGGTGGGGCCATCGAGGTCGAAGGCCAGGGCGAGGCAGGCTTTGTGCTGGTCGGGCCAGGTGGGTTGGGGTGATGAAGACATCACAGCGCTCCGATACTCATCTGTAGGAACTGCCGAAGGCTGCGATCTTTGTTCGGGACGCAGAGCGTCCCCGGCTGCATTCCCACGCAGAGCGTGGGAACGATCAATCAAAAGATCGCAGCCGGGCATCCGTGGCGAAGGTTTACTTGCCCGCGTTAATGGTCACGTCCTTGATCGCACCCAACTCCAGATCCCACTTCTTCAGAATCGCGTTATAGCTGCCGTCATCCACCATGCTCTGCAGCGCCACCTTCACCGCTTCACTCAGTTCAGGCTTCTTCTTGCTCACACCCAGCCCGGTGAACTGCACGGAGATCGGCTGGCCGACCGTTTTGTACATGTCCTTTTCCTGGGTCTTGAGGTACGACAGGGTTTCGCTGCCCTGCATCGCCGCATCAATGCGGCTCTGGCGCAGTTGCGCACGGGCGTCGGCCGAGCCTTCGGTGCCGATCACGTTGATCGCCGGTTTGCCGGCGGCTTCACAGTTGGCCTTGCTCCACTCGGCGATTTCCGCCGGGAACGTGGTGCGGCGGCTGGTGCCGACTTTCTTGCCGCACAGGTCGATGATCTCGTTGGTCGCGGTGTTCTTCTGCAAGGTGTAGAACTGCGGGCCGCTGGTGAAGTAGTCGACGAAGGTCACGCTGGCCTGGCGCTCGGCGGTGTCGGTCATGCCCGACAGGACCATGTCCACGCGGTCGGTGGTCAGGGCGTTGATCATTTGCTCGAAGCCGGTTTCCTGCCACTTGATCTTCACCCCGAGACGCTCGGCCAGGGCGTTGCCCAGATCGTAGTCAAGGCCGGTGAGCTTGTTGGTGGCCGGGTCCTTGAAATCCATCGGCGGATAGTTGGGCATGATCGCGACGACGATCTCGCCTTTCTCCTTGATGCTGGCCGGCAACTCGGCGGCCACGGCGACACCGCAAGACATGAGGGAGGTGAGTACTGCTGGAATGACGAAGTTCTTCATGGACGTTCTCTTATGAGTGTTGTGAAGGCCAAAGGGGCCTCAGGTTCGAACGGCAGAAATGAAGCTTTGGGTGCGCGGGTTTTGCGGACTTATTAGTATTTCTTCGGGGCTTCCAGCCTCCACGATCTGCCCGCCGTCCATGAACACCATGCGGTTGGAAACCTCCCGGGCGAAGCCCAGTTCATGGGTGACGACGATCATGGTCATGCCGGTCTGCGCCAGATCGCGCATCACCGACAGCACCTCACCGACCAGTTCCGGGTCGAGTGCCGAAGTGGGTTCATCGAACAGCATCAGCTTGGGTCGCATGGCCAGCGCGCGGGCAATCGCCACCCGTTGCTGCTGACCGCCCGACAGTTCAATCGGGTAGCTGTTGCGTTTGTCGGCCAGGCCGACCCGGGCCAGCAGCTCCAGGGCTTCTTCGTGCGCCTCCTTGGGCGAACGCTTGAGCACCTGGCACGGGCCTTCGATGATGTTTTGCAGCACGGTCATGTGCGGGAACAGGTTGAAGCGCTGGAACACCATGCCGGTGGCCAGGCGCTGGCGGGCGATCTGCGACTCGTTGAGTTCGTGCAGCTTGTGCCCGACGACGCGGTAGCCGACCAGTTCGCCGTCGACCCAGAGGCCGCCCTTGTCGATCTTTTCCAACTGGTTGACGCAGCGCAGCAGGGTGCTCTTGCCCGAGCCCGACGGGCCGATGATGCACAGCACTTCGCCTTGCTCGACCTCGATGTTGATGTCCTTGAGCGCGTGGTACTGGTCGTAATATTTGTTCAGGCTCACGGCCTTGACGATGTTTCTCATGTTCGACTCCTCAAGAACGCTTGCCGGCGCCGCGAGCGAAACGACGCTCCAGACGGCTTTGACCAAAGGACAGGACGGTGACGGTGGCCAGGTACCAGATACCGGCGACGATCAGCAGCTCCATGACCCGGGCGTTGGCGTAGTAGATGTTCTGGGCGTTGTAGAGCAGTTCCGAGTACTGGATGACGCTCGCCAGCGAGGTCATTTTCACCATGCCGATGAATTCGTTACCGACCGGCGGAATGATGATCCGCATGGCCTGCGGCAGGATGATCCGGCGCAGCGCCTGCAAGCGCGGCATGCCGATGGACTTGGCGGCTTCGTACTGGCCGGTGTCCACCGACAGCAGGCCGGCGCGCACCACTTCGGCGGTGTAGGCGCCCTGGTTGATGCTCAAGCCGAGCAGGGCGGCCACGAACGGGGTCATCAGGCTCACGGTGTCGAGTTCGAACAGGCCGGGAATGCCGATGGTGGGGAAGATCAGCGCCAGGTTGAACCACAACAGCAGTTGCAGAATCAGCGGCGTACCGCGAAACAGCCAGGTGTAGGTCACGGCCACGTAGCGCAGGATCGGGTTGGCCGACATGCGCATGATCGCGGTGATCACGCCGAACACGATGCCCAGCGCCATGGCGAGTACGGCCATGATGATCGTGTTGAACAGGCCCCACATGATCGCTTCGGAGGTGAGGAACTGGCCGATGTACGACCATTCGATCTTGCCTTCGGCGAAGGCCCGCACCAGGCCGATGATGGCGATGACGATCACGGTGGCGAAGAAAATCCGCCCGTAATAACGCCGTGGCACATGCTGGTACTGGGTAATGTCGAACTGGTTTTCCGCCAGTTTGCGCTCCGCCTGGAGTCGTTCTGCCTGAGTCTGGCTCATGGTGTTTCTCCGTACACTGTACTTTTCGATCAACCCCCTCCCGGTGGGAGGGGGACCCGGCTTAGAGGCGGAAGCCCTGGTAGTTTTCGGTCCACTGTTGCTGCGCGGCGAGGGCGGTTTTCAGGCGGCCGATCTGCTCGCGCACCTGTTGCGGTGCGGTGCCGCCCCAGCCGCTGCGTGCTGCGATGGCGGCTTCCAGGGTCAGGCTGTCACGCACGTCTGCCGTGAGGCGCGGGTCGATCTCGGCCAGCAGCGCCGGCGAGGCTTCCCACAATTCGAGGTCGTGTTTTTCGCAGGCCTGAACCAGTGCGCCGGTGATTTCGTGAGCTTCCTTGAACGGCACGCCGCGCACGGCCAGCCAGTCGGCGACTTCAGTGGCGAGGGTGAAACCC
Source organism: Pseudomonas sp. B34(2017) (assembly GCF_002112915.1). Taxonomy (NCBI): domain Bacteria; kingdom Pseudomonadati; phylum Pseudomonadota; class Gammaproteobacteria; order Pseudomonadales; family Pseudomonadaceae; genus Pseudomonas; species Pseudomonas sp. B34(2017). The sequence continues at coordinate 144,641 of NZ_NEJA01000002.1, forward strand.
AGCGGTGCCTGACGCCGCAGTTCCTCGACGTTGACGGTCATGGTCGCGACCATCCCGGCCATGGCCGGCAGCACCAGCAGCAAGGTGTCGACGCTGTCGAGCACGCCGTTCTTGTCTTCGCTCAGGTCGCGGTTGTACGACAGCGGCAGGGATTTGAGCGTCGACAGCAGGCCGGTCAGGTTGCCGATCAGACGCCCAGCCTTGCCCCGCGCCAGTTCGGCGATGTCCGGGTTTTTCTTCTGCGGCATGATCGAGCTGCCGGTGGCGTAGGCGTCGTCCAGATCGACCCAGCGGAACTGGCGCGACGACCACAGGCAGAACTCTTCGGCCAGACGCGAGATGTTGATCCCGAGCATGCTGGCGATGAACAGGAATTCGGCGACGTGATCACGGCTGGCCACGGCGTCGATGGAGTTTTCGCAGACCCCGGCGTAGCCCATTTCCCTGGCCGATTGCTGCGGCTGGCGAGCGATCGCGGAACCGGCCATGGCCGCGGCACCGAGGGGCGACAGCGAAGTGCGCGCGTCCCAGTCCACCAGACGTTGCACGTCGCGCAGCATCGATTGCGCGTGGGCCAGCAGGTGATGGGCGAACACGATCGGTTGCGCCTGCTGCAAGTGGGTGAAGCCCGGGCAGATGCTTTCGACATGCTGCTCGGCCTGATCCACCAGCGCCGTTTGCAGGGCCAGGACTTCCACGGCCAGGGTGCGCACGTGATCACGCAGGAACAGGCGCAGGTCGTTGGCGGTCTGGTCGTTGCGTGAACGGCCGGCGCGCAGCTTGCCGCCCAGTGCGCCGAGGCGTTCGGTCAGCAGGCGCTCGATGAAGGTGTGAACGTCTTCGTCGTCCAGGGTCGGGGCGATGCGCCCGGCAGAAAAATCGGCACCGATGCCGTCCAGGGCTTCGATCATCGTGCGGGTTTCCTGCTCGTCGAGCAGGCCGGCACGTTGCAGTTCCCCGGCGTGGGCCTTGGAGCCGGCCAGATCGTACGGCGTCAGGCGGAAATAGCGCTCGGGGCAACGGGACAGGGCCGCCAGGGCTGCGGACGGGCCGCTTTTGAAACGGGCACCCCAGAGACGGTCGGTGGTTTGAGACATTGGTTGTTTTCCTCGTCGGTAACGCGAACTGAAATCGATGTGCCGGGCCCTGAAATCGCGCTGGCTATTCAGCGAACAGCAGCAGCGGACAGAATCAGGCCAAAGCAGTATTCAAGAGGGCAGTTGCAAAGAGACAAGAGCTGATCGAAGTGTCAGCTTTTAATGTTTGGCGATCAGTGAGTTGGCACTGATGTTCGGGATTTTCTGGCGGTTGCCAAGGCTGGTTTTCTGTGATCATTATTATTAGCCGGCGATGTTTTTGTTGTTGGACACAGATTGTTGAACATTGCGCCAGAGGTAAATCAGCATTATGGAAACCCCACTTTCCAATTCCGGAAACCCACCGGTCAAAACCGCTCACCGGGCACCTTTGGCCCTCAGCGGACTGGATTTCAAACTGCTCAAGGTGTTTAAGGCGGTGGTCGAGGCCGGCGGCTTCAGCGCGGCGCAAAACGAGCTGAACGTGGGCCTGGCCGCGATCAGCAAGCAGATCTCCGACCTGGAAATCCGCATCGGCATGCGCCTGTGTACCCGGGGGCGCGAAGGGTTTCATCTCACCGAAGAAGGGCGTCTGGTGTATCAGGCGTCGATTGATCTGTTTGCCTCGGTCGACAACTTTCGTGACCGGCTTAGTTCGGCGCAGAACGAACTTATCGGCGATCTTGGAGTGGGGGTGATCGATAATACGATCAGTGACGATAATTCGCCGTTAGTTGCTGCGCTCAGAAAGATAAATGAACATTCGCCGAAAGTAAGATTTCAACTTCAAGCCACCCAGCTGGATGAAGTGGAAAGAGGCGTAGTTGAAGGGCGCTTAGTTGCCGGAATAGTCCCGGTTTATCAAAAACGCGAAGAGTTCGATTATTACCCGCTCTATGAGGAACGCTCGCAGGCTTACTGCGCTGTCGGCCACCCGTTGTTCGAGATGCCGGCGGAGCAGATGGGCGGCAACGTGCTGCAGGATTACGAGTGCATCAACCACCGCTACGCGATCCATCGCGACAAGCTCAACTTCGCCCGCTACGACAGTTTTTCCGCCTCGGCGACCCAGGTCGAAGCGGTGGCATTGTTGATCAAGACCGGGCGTTTCGTGGGCTTTCTGCCCCAGCACTACGCCGCCACGCTGGTTGCCGCCGGGCAGTTTCGCGCGGTGTGCCCGGAGCTGATCCACTTCGACACGCCGTTCAATCTGATCCTGCGGCACAACACCGTGCGCAGTCCGTTGGTCAAGGCGTTCGCCCAGGCGCTGGGGGTCGATCTCAAGGCGACGGCGTAAGGATCAGACGCATGGCGCAACGTCGCTCGCCGGGCAATCCGTGAGCGATTTCATCGCGCAATACATGGTTCAGACGTGCGTCGCTGTCGTCGGCGTTCAATAGCGCAAAACCCATGCGTTGATAGAACGGCGCATTCCACGGCAGATCGCGAAACGTCGTCAGCGTCACCGCCCGAAGTTGCCACAGACGCGCCTGTTCAATCGCCGCCAACAGCAACTTGCGACCGACGCCCCGGCCCTGAAAGTGTTGGCTGACGGACAGTTCCTCAATGTGCAACTGTTGGTCGACAGTCACCGCCCTTAAAAAACCTGCAAGTTGCCCGTCGTTGTTTTGCGCGACCCACAGTGCGCCCTGTTCAATGGCCGGTAAATGCGCCGAGGCCTGCGGCACGGTGGCATCCGCCAGCCAGGCCAGTGAAGGGTCGAGGCGAAACAGCGCGGCGGCCGAACGCTCGATGGTGGGGAGGGCGATGGCATCGGCTGCAAGGGCCTGTCGCACGGTAAAGGTCATCAGTCAGCGGTCCCTGTGGAAATCACGTCGCGCAGGTTAAGGCGCCAGCCACAGCAACACATAATCGTTTTTGTCGAAACGCCCGCTCAGCACCGATTGCAGCGCAGCGAGCGGCGTGCCTTGCAGGGCCTGATAGTCGCTGCGATCCATCATCAGCCACGCCGGTCCCTTGAGCGCTTCGAGCGCTTGCGCGGTTTCAGTGAACAGCGGTTGCAGATCCTGATCGACGTTGACCATGAACTTGATTGCCTTGGCGTCCTTGCCCATGCCGTGCAGCACCAGCGGCGCGGGTTGCTCGTGGATCCGCGCGAGTGCCGCCTGGCTGAAGGTTCGCGTGTCATACAGCTGGCGCTCCACCGGCTCGAACACCAGCGCGTACGCCGACCAGACCGCCAAAACAGCGCTGAATGCGAGGATTTCGGTTCGCCAGCGCGACAGCCACAACCGCGACAACGCGGCCAGTTGCAGCAATGCCAGCACGATCATTATCAGCGTCAGATCGGTCAACGACTCGGGAAACCGTCGCTGCGCCACCCACAACAAGACGATCAACAATCCAGGAATCAACAACCACAATCCCTGCATGCCGACGCGCAGCCAGGCAAACACCCGACCATGCAACACCTGAAACGGATACGCCGCAATAATCGCCGCCATGGGCAGCATCGGCAGCAGATAGCGGGCCTTTTTCGCCTGGGGAATCGACAGCCCGACCATCACGATCAATCCCGCCGCGGCGCAATACTGCACCAGGCGCAAGGCCGGGCCGCGTTGCCGGGGCTTGCTCAGCCACACCGCCGCCAGCGCGAGCAAGGCCAGCGGATACGCCAGCGCATAGTTGCCCAGAGAACTGGTGAAGTAATACAGCGAACCGCTGACGCCTTCGCTGCCGTCCATGCGCCCCATGAACTGCATGCGGATCACGTCCTGCCGAAACGCCGGCCCGCCGCTGACCTCCGCCAGCCACAACAGCAGCCCCACGCAGGCCGCCAGCAGCAGCGAAGCCAGCACACCGAAGGTCAACAGGCGTGACCATTGGCGATCCAGCAGGTAGTAGCTGCAGAGCATGCCGGTTGGAACCACCAGCCCGATCGGCCCCCGAATGCCGAACCCCAGCAGCAACAGAATGAACACCAGTGGCCAGCGCCGACCGGCAGCGAAATGGTCGTGGGCATAGCCGAGGTAGAACACCGAAAACGCCACGGCGGCGAGCATCAGGTCCTGCGACACCGCGCGGGTCTCGGTGATGAAGGTGCTGGTGAGCATCAGCAGCGCGATGCTGACCACCGCCCAACGCACGGATGTGGGCGCGAGCAAACGGTACATCAATGTCACGATCACCGCGCCGGCGACAGCGCTCGGCAGCCACGCTGTCAGGCTGTTGACCGCCCCGAACGGCAACGACAACAGCCAGATGAACAAGGTCGAGAGCGACGAATAATCGGCGTACGGCTCACCGTAAGTGGTGGGAAATACACCGGGCCCGTGCCGCAGCATTTCCTGGGCGAACAACACGAAGCGCGAGTCAAAACCGATGGGCGCCTGCCCGTACACGCCGGCGATGAACAGCAGAAACGCCAGCAGCCCTGCGATCAGGGACTGCCGGCGCCGGACGGGAGACAGCGCGATCAAGCCACGTCCGAGGCGTGCGGCCACTGCTGCAAAGGAATCGGCAGGGAGCGCGATTCGCCACGGCCCATCGGGAAGTAATGGAAGCCGTTGCGGGCCAGGCGTTCGGCGTCGTACAGGTTGCGTCCGTCGAAGATCACCGGGGCCTTGAGGCGTTGTTGGATCAGGTCGAAATCCGGCGCCTTGAACTGCTGCCATTCGGTGCAGATGATCAGCGCATCGGAACCGGCGAGTACCGATTCCGGGGTGCCCATCAGCATCAGTTTCGATTCGTCCGGGTACAGATGCTGGGTTTCCTGCATCGCTTCCGGATCAAACGCCCGCACATTGGCGCCGGCGGCCCACAGCGATTCGAGCAGGACCCGGCTCGGCGCGTCGCGCATGTCGTCGGTGTTGGGTTTGAAGGCCAGGCCCCAGACGGCGAAGGTCTTGCCGCGCAGTTCGCCCTTGTAGAACGCGTTGATGCGCTCGAACAATTTGTGTTTTTGCCGCTGGTTGATCGCTTCCACCGCTTGCAGCAGATCGCTGGAGCAGTGCGCTTCTTCGGCGCTGTGGATCAGCGCGCGCATGTCTTTGGGGAAGCACGAGCCGCCGTAACCGCAACCGGGGTAGATGAAGTGGTAGCCGATACGGCTGTCGGCGCCGATGCCCTGGCGCACCGACTCGATGTCCGCGCCCAGGTGTTCGGCCAGTTCGGCGATCTGGTTGATGAAGCTGATCTTGGTCGCCAGCATGCAGTTGGCAGCGTACTTGGTCAGCTCGGCGCTGCGCAGGTCCATGAACATGATGCGGTCGTGGTTGCGGTTGAACGGCGAGTACAGGTCGCGCATTACGTCGCGTACTTCTTCGCGTTCGCAGCCGATGACGATCCGGTCGGGCCGGCGGCAATCGGCGACGGCTGAGCCTTCCTTGAGAAATTCCGGGTTGGAGACGATATCGAACTGCAACAGACGTCCGGCCTTGACCAAGGCTTTGTCCAGGTGCGTGCGCAAGGTGTCGCCGGTGCCGACGGGTACGGTGGATTTTTCCACCAGAATCAGCGGTTGTTCACGGTGCCGGGCCACGGCGTCCCCCACCGACAGCACGTAACGCAGGTCGGCCGAGCCGTCTTCTTTCGACGGGGTGCCAACGGCGATGAACGCGACCTTGCCGTGCTGCACCGCGAGTTTTTCATCGCAGGTGAATTGCAGGCGCCCGGCGTCCAGGCCCTCGCGGACCAGGCTGGCCAGCCCCGGTTCGAAGATGCTGACGTGACCCTGGCGCAGCAGCTCGACTTTTTTCTCGTCGATGTCCATGCACACCACGTCATGGCCGACCTCGGCCAGCACGGCGGCCTGCACCAGGCCGACATAACCGCTACCAAACACTGTGATTTTCATGGCGAACTCCTCAATTCGGGCGCACGGGCCGGACGAGTGTTGATGGTGATGACCCCGAGCATGACCAGCGCCACGCCCAGTGATTTGGAGAAACTGAAGGATTCGTTGAACAGCGGCAGACTGGCCGCCAGCAGGTACACCAGCGCGTAGCTGATACTCAGCAGCGAATAGGCCCGGCCCAGCGGCAGATCGCGCAGGGCGGCGAGCCAGCAGAGCATCGACAGCGCATAGGCGAAGATCGCCGCCAGCACCACGACCAGCGCGACTGAGTCGACACTGGGCAGGGCCAGCCACTGATCCGGTCGGGGCAGGCGCGTCATGCTCCAGCGCATGCTCAGTTGCGCCACGCTGACCAACAGCACGCTGGCCAGGGCGAAGACAATTCCACGACGCCGGTTCATGACTGTTGCCCCAGCAGCGCCACGCCACCAATCACCAGCACCACACCGAACCAGTGCTGAGCGTCGACGGGCTCCCTGAATACGAAGCGAGCGATCAGGGTGATGATCACGAAATTGAGGCTGAGCATCGGATAGGCGATGCTGACCGGCAGGCGCTGCAACACCAGCAGCCACACCAGCAGGCCCGCGCCGAGGGCGAGCAGGGCCAGCCATAGCCACGGCGAGCGCAATTTGCTCGACCACGACAGGCTCGCGCCGCGCCAGCTCTCGACGGCAAATTTCTGCGCGACCTGGCCCAGGCAGGTCAGCAGGCAGGCGGCCAACAGCAGCAACAGGCTCATGACGCCTCCTGCGGCAGGATCATGATCACCAGGTTGCCCTGCTCATAACGAACGCCGTCCTTGGGCAGTCTGTCGAGTTCGTCCAGTTCGTCTTGCCCCTTGACCCGCATCACCACGCCGACCGAACCGGTCTTGCGGGCTTGGCGCATCCACTGCTGCACCTGATCGGGATCGACCCGTTGTTGGATGCCGTCAGGATAGGCAAGGCCATATTTCAATTCGCCTATCGTGTTGTACAGCGCCACCTGCGGGCGTTTGAGGCGCCAGGACAGGGCCGACGCGGCGCCCAGGTCGTTGCTCAACAGGTGAGCGGCGCTCGCCAGTTCCGCTTGGTGGGCGAGGACGAACTGGTCCGGCATCTTGTTCGCCACCACCGATTTGGGCAGTGCCGCCGGCAGCAATGCGATCAGCAGCAGACTGCCCACCGCCGGCGCCGCCCAGCATTGCAACGGACGAAACGCTTGCAGCAGGTTGCTGATGATCCAGCCGGTCAGGGCGATGAACACCAGCACCAGACTGTGCAATTCGTGGTCGTACAGCGGACGCTTGAGCTGCACGTAAACCAGCCCGATCAGCGTGACGATGCCCAGCAACAGATTCAGTAGACCATTGAGGCCCAGCGCCCGGCCTTGCTCCAGACGCAAGCGATCGGCCAGCGCGTGGCCCAGCAGCAACGCCAGCGGCAGCAGGCACGGCAGAATGTAGGTCGGCAGCTTGCCGTTGCTCAGGCTGAAGAACAGCAGCGGCATCAGCAGCCACAGCCCGAGAAACGCAATGCCGGTGTCGCGCCGGGTCTGCCACGCCTGTTTCAGCGCCACCGGCAGCATCCCCACCCACGGCAGACTGAACGCCACCAGCAGCGGCAGGTAAAACCACCACGGCGCGTCATGTTGGGCATCGTCCCCGGCAAAACGGCGGATGTGTTCGTGCCAGAAGAAGAACCGCCAGTAATCCGGTTCCTGACCGTGCACCGCCAGCACCCACGGCAGGCTGACGATGATCGCCACCGCAATGGCCACCGGGCCGTACAGCAGCAATTCTTTCCAGCGCTTTTGCCAGAGCATCCACGGCAAGGCGATCAGCACCGGCAGCAGCCAGGCGAGAAAACCCTTGGTCATGAAGCCCATGCCGCAGGCCAGGCCCAACACCGCCCAACCGGCGATGCGCTGACCGTTGGAACGGCTGTCGAGGGCGAACCACAGCGCCACCAGACTCAGGTTGACCCAAAAGGTGAATTGCGGATCGAGGTTGGCGTAACCGGCCTGGCCGGCGACGATGACGAAGCTCATGTAGAGCAGGGCGCAGACGAAGCTTTTGCGCGGGTCATTCCACAAACGGCGGGCGATGAGAAAACACAGCAGCACGCTCAGCCCGGTGCTCAGGGCCGAGGCAAACCGCACACCGAACAGGTTCTGCCCGAACACGGCCTGCCCGAGGGCGATCATCCAGTAACCGGCCGCCGGTTTTTCGAAGTAACGCAGGTTCATGAAATGCGGCGACACCCAGTTGCCGCTCAGCAGCATCTCCTGGCTGATCTGCGCATAACGGGTTTCATCGGGAATCCACAAACCATGGCTGCCCAGCGGCAGCAGATAAGCCAGCAGAAAAATCCCCAGCAACAGCGGCAATGCCCAGCGTTTGCTCATGCGCCTTGCACTCCCAGCCAGCCTTCGCGGCCTTCGAGGGCGCCGCGTTGCACACGGCCGACGGGCAGGGTGTTGAGAAACTCGGGCAGCAAGTCGCCCAGCGGTTGAAAGTTGATGTTTCGCTGGCGTGCGTCGGCCAGCAGTCGACGAAAGTCTTCGGCCATCAGAATCCCTTCTACTTCGGCGTGAATGGTGTAGACGTTGAGGTTGTCCGGGCGGAACCGGTCGAGGATGAAGGCGTTGAAATCCTTCGCTGCCACACTCGGCCCGACCACTTCATCGAAGGTCGGCAGGTCCACCGGAATCTGCGGCGCACCGACCGAGCCGTCAGACAGCAATGGGCGAAACAGCCGCTGCCCACGGCAATCGCTGTTGTAGCGAAAGCCGAAGGCCTGTTTGGCTTCGATCACACGCTCGTCCGCGCGCCAACCGGCGGCGGCCGAACATGTGACTTTTTCGCCAAGGATGTCGCTCAAGGTGTCGACGCCCTGACGGATCTGCTCGACCAGTTGCGCATCGCTCCAGCGCCCGGCATTGGCCTGCCAGCCGTGGTGATCCCAGGCGTGCAGGCCGACCTCGTGGCCGGCGGCCCGGGCCTGACGCATCAGGTGCCCGAGGTCGCGACCGATCGGTTTGCCCGGCCATGCCGTACCGGCCAGCAGGATGTCCCAGCCGTACAGGCCGGCGGCGTTGGAGCGCAGCATCTTCCACAGGAACTGCGGACGAATCAGGCGCCACAGATGCCGGCCCATGTTGTCCGGGCCGACACTGAAGAAAAACGTCGCCTTGATCTGCGCTTCATCGAGGATTTCCAGCAAGCGCGGCACGCCTTCACGGGTGCCGCGAAAGGTGTCGACGTCGATGCGCAAACCGGCCTGCATCAACGCTTGCTCTCGATTTCGGCCATGGCCTCACGCAGGAAGAAATCCAGTGTGTTGCCGATGGTCTCGCGCATTTCCATGGTCGGCGTCCAGTCCAGCAGGCGCTTGGCGTTGGCGATGCTTGGTTTGCGGTGCTCGACGTCCTGGTAACCGGCGCCGTAGAACGCCTTGCTTTCCACGTCGCGGAAACCGGCGAACGGCGGGAAGTTGGAACGCAGCGGATGAGCCTCGAACTGGCGCAGCAGTTCTTCGCCCAACTGACGAATGCTCGCTTCGTTGTCCGGGTTGCCGATGTTGATGATCTGGCCGTTGCAGACGTCGTTGTCGTTATCGATGATCCGCGCCAGCGCCTCGACGCCATCGGCGATGTCGGTGAAGCAGCGTTTCTGCTCGCCGCCGTCGAACAGACGAATCGGCGTGCCTTCCACCAGATTGAGGATCAACTGGGTGATGGCGCGCGAGCTACCGATGCGCGCCGAATCGAGGCGATCCAGGCGTGGGCCCATCCAGTTGAAGGGACGGAACAGGGTGAAGTTCAGGCCCTTGGCGCCGTAGGCCCAGATCACCCGGTCCAGCAGTTGCTTGGACACCGAGTAGATCCAGCGCTGCTTGTTGATCGGGCCGACAATCAGGTTGGAGCTGTCCTCGTCAAAGTGCTTGTCCTGGCACATGCCATAGACTTCCGAGGTCGACGGGAAGATCACGCGCTTGTTGTATTTGACGCAGTAGCGCACCAGTTTCAGGTTTTCTTCGAAGTCGAGTTCGAACACCCGCAGCGGATTGCGCGTGTATTCGATCGGCGTGGCGATGGCCACCAGCGGCAGGACCACGTCGCATTTCTTGATGTGGTACTCGATCCACTCCGAGTGAATGCTGATGTCGCCTTCGACGAAGTGAAAACGCGGATGGCTGCGCAGGCGGTCGATGGCGTCGGAGCCGATGTCCAGGCCATAGACTTCGTAGCGCTCGTCACGCAGCAGGCGCTCGGACAAATGGTTGCCGATGAAGCCGTTGACGCCAAGGATCAGCACCCGCGTGCGACGCGGGCCACGACCGGACTCGGCACCGCGCAGCAGCGAGCCGTCCACCAGGCCGAGTTCATTGGCCAGTTGCGGGCCGCTCAGGTAAAGGCCGTTGTCGTTGCGCTGGCCCGCGTTGATCACCAGCGAGTCTTCACCGCAGGCGATGCGCAGCGGATCGACACTGATGACCCGGCCCGGCGCCTGGCCTTCGTTGCCCTTGACCACGTCGGCGCTCCACACGATCAGCTTGTGTTCGCCCACGGCGCAGAAGGCGCCGGGATAAGGCTGAGTCACGGCCCGCACTAGATTGAACAGTTTTTCGGCCGGTTGCGCCCAGACCAGTTTGCCGTCCGCCGGGGTGCGACGGCCGAATACCGTGGCCTGGGATTCGTCCTGCGGGGTTTCCCGCAGTTTGCCGTGCAACATCGCCGGCAGTGCATCGCGCAGCAGGTCGCTGGCGGTGATCCGCAGTTTGCCGTGCAGGCTCAGCGCGGTGTCGCTGCGTTCGATGGCCACGCGTTGCTGGGCGAGGATGGCGCCGGCGTCGGCGCGTTTGACCATGCGGTGCAGGGTGACACCGGTTTCGGTTTCGCCGTTGACCAGCACCCAGTTGGCCGGCGCGCGGCCACGGTAGCGCGGCAACAAGGAGCCGTGCAGGTTGAACGCGCCTTTTTTTGCCAGCGCCAGCAGCGGCTCGCTCAGCAGGTTGCGGTAGTAGAACGAGAAGATGTAATCCGGGTCGAGCTTGGCGATCCGCTCGATCCACAGCGGATGGTTGGCGTCTTCCGGTGCATGAACCGCGATGCCTTTGTTGGCGCACAGTTGTGCAACCGAGGCGTAGAAGGTGTTCTCCTTCGGGTCATCGGCATGGGTAAATACCGCCGCAATGTCATAGCCACTGTCGAGCAGGGCTTGAATGCCGGCGCAGCCAATATCGTGGTAAGCGAAGACAACGGTTTTTGCGCTCATGAGAGAACCTGATCGGACGTGGAGTTGGAAGTGAGGCCGTCAACGGTGATGGCGGGGGCCGGCGTGGCGGGATGGCCGCGCAGGACTTTTTCAATGAAGAAACGTGGACGAGCGCGCACGTCGCTGTACATGCGGCCCAGGTATTCGCCGAGCAGGCCCATGCCGATGAACTGGCCGCCAGTGAACACGAACAGCACGGCGAACAGTACGAACAGGCCATCGCCGGCCCATCCGGCGCCAAACGCCAGGCGCATGAAGATCAGCGCCGCCGCGAACAGCACGCCGAGCCCGGCCATGGCGAAACCGACGATGCTCAGCAGGCGCAGGGGCGTGGTGGTCATGCAAGTGATCAGGTCGAACATCAGGTTGATCAAACGCATCGGGCTGTATTTCGAATCGCCGTGTTCGCGCTCGGCGTGGGCCACGGTGATTTCCGTTGTGTGGCGGGCGAAGCTGTTGGCCAGGATCGGAATGAACGTGCTGCGTTCGCGGCAGGCGAGCATCGCGTCGATGATCGTGCGGCGGTAGGCGCGCAGCATGCAGCCGTAGTCGCTCATCGCGACGCCGGTGGAGCGCTGCACGGCGAGGTTGATCAGTTTCGACGGATAACGGCGCAGGGCCGAATCCTGGCGATTGCCGCGAACGGTGCCGACCACGTCAAAGCCTTTTTCAGCCTCGGCCACCAGGCGCGGGATTTCTTCCGGCGGGTTCTGCAGGTCGGCGTCGAGAGTGATCACCACGTCGCCCTTGCACTGCTCGAAACCGGCCATGATCGCCGCGTGCTGGCCGTAGTTGCGGTTGAGGATGACCGCGACGAACGGGCTGTCCACGACGGACGCGGCGTCTTCGAGCAATTGTGCGGAGGCGTCGCGGCTGCCGTCGTCGACCAGCACGATTTCGTAGTCATGACGCAGTTGCTTGCAGGCGGCTTCGGTGCGGCGCAGCAGTTCCGGCAGGCTGTCTTCTTCGTTGTAGACCGGGATGACGATCGACACACAATGAATCGGATAAGGTCTCACGGGCGTTTCCCCATCAGGTGTTCAATGGCTCCGACGACCCGGTCCAGATCCTGGTCGGTCATGTCGGGAAACAAGGGAATCGAGCACAGCCGCGCCGAGTTCCACTCGGTGTCGGGCAGGGACAGGTGCGGATCACGCTGGCGATACCAGGTGTGCAGGTGGGTGGCGATGAAGTGGATGCCGGTGCCGATGCCCAGATCCTGCAAACCCTTCATGAAGGCTTCGCGGTCGATGCCGCAACGTTCGCTGTCGATGCGCAGGATGAACAGGTGCCAGGCGTGGGTTTGCGCGTAGGCAGGCACCGCCAGCGGTTGCACCGGCAGGCCTTCGAGTTTTTGCAAGTATTGCGTGGCCAGCTCGGTGCGGCGGGCGTTGATTGCGTCCAGACGCTCCAGCTGCACCAGCGCAATCGCGGCGTTGATGTCGGCCAGGTTGTATTTGAAACCGGGCTCGATCACCTGGGCCTGGGGTTTGCGGCCGTGGGTCAGGCGGTCGTAGGCATCGACACCGAGGCCATGGAACTTGAGCATGCGCACGCGGTTGGCCAAGGCTTCATCATCGGTGACGAACATCGCGCCTTCGGCGCAGGTCATGTTCTTGATCGCGTGGAAAGAAAAGATTGCGGTGCCTTGCGAGCCGACGTGACGACCCTTGTAGCGGGTGCCAGCGGCGTGGGCGGCGTCTTCGATCACGGCGATGCCATGCTTGTCGGCCAGCGCGTAGAGCGGGTCGAGATCAAACGCGGCGCCGGCGTAATGCACGGGAATGATCGCTTTGGTGCGCGAGGTGATGGCGGCTTCGATGCGCGCGGCGTCGGTCATCAGGGTGTCGCGGTCGACATCGACGAACACCGGCGTGGCGCCGAGCAGGGAAATCATGTTGGCGGTGGACACCCAGGTCTGCGACGGGGTGATGACCTCATCGCCGGGGCCGATTCCCAATGCCAGTAAAGTTACATGCATCGCACCGGTGGCCGAGGAAAGTGCCACGGCGTGACGACTACCGACGTAGTTGCCGAAGTGTTCTTCCAATGCCTGATTCTTCGGCCCGGTGGTGATCCAGCCCGAACGCAATACTTGTTCGACGGCGGCAATTTCTTCTTCACCGATACTGGGGCGGGAAAACGGGAGAAACGCTTGACTCATAAGAACCTCGGGGCGACAGCCATCCTTCAGCCAGTTGTCTGAAAAACACGTGTTTTCAAGGGTTTGAAGTACCACCCGGGGAATGCCTGATTGACTTTTGCGTCCCCGGACGGCACGTTGTGAGCCATTCGGGGCCCACTGGATGCAAGTAAGGTTATGCGCGTTTTTGTGAAAGGAACATGAAAAAGCGGTTGGCGAATCGTCTATCTGAAACTTATACAGCCACCGTTCAGACTTCTTCCGTTCATCGGCGTTTTTAGTAGAAAAGTCCTACAGAAGTGCCCCGTCTTATTTAAGTTTTGTTGCCGTTTTTAGTTGTTTTGTTGAACTGTTTCTTATTCAAGGCCGTTTCGTTTGATTGACTTGTCGAGTACTGAATCCTCACCCTCCAACAGCAATCCGCTGACTGTTTATCTGGCGCGCCTGGCGCCCTCCAGCCAACTGACCATGCGTTACGTGTTGCAGGACGCTGCCGACCGCCTCGGGTTCGAAGACGTGAACCTTGAGGACATTCCCTGGCACGGGCTGCAACCGGATGACGTCGTTGCGCTAGTCGCTGCATTGCGCGCGGACAACTACGCACCGAACACTTCTTCGCTGTATGTAAACGCCATTCGCGGTGTAATGAATGAAGCCTGGCGCATGAGCCTGATCAGCCAGGACCATCTATTGAAGATGCGCTCGGTCAAAGGCATTGCCGGCACGCGACTGTCCCAGGGGCGCAATCTGAAGCGCACGCTGATTCATGAATTGATGGAAGTCTGCGCCGCTGATCCACGGCCACAAGGTTTGCGCGATGCGGCGGTGATTGCATTGTTGTACGGCACCGGCATGCGCAAGTCGGAGTCGGTGGATCTGGACTTGAATCAGGTGGATTTCAGCGAGCGCAGCCTGTGTGTCACCGCCAAGGGCAACAAACAGCTGATCAAGTACGCGCCGGCCTGGGCGTTCGCCAAACTCAATGCCTGGCTGGAGTTTCGTCGTTCGGAACTCAAGGAAGGCGAGAGCGACGACGCGTTTCTGTTCAACCGCATTCGCCGTGGCAGCCACATCACCCGCGAGCGCATCACCAAGCACGCGATCTATTACATCGCCCGCCAGCGCGGCACTCAGGTCGGGGTGAAGATCATGCCCCATGATTTCCGGCGTTCGTTCATCACCCGGGTGATCGAGGAGCATGACCTGTCGATTGCCCAGAAGCTCGCCCACCACAGCAATATCCAGACAACCGCCAACTACGACGTGCGCGACGACAACGAAAGGCGCCGCGCGGTGGATCGTTTCGACTTGTAGGCAGTGCGTTTCGATCAGGAGGCGGGCGGGCAGCCGCGTGAGCCGGCGGACGCCTGGCTGATCAACGCGGCCAGACGTTTGACGTTGTTCTGCTGGGCGATCACCAGATCGTCAATGCTCGGCCCGGACGGGGTTTGCAGCAGCGAGCGACAGGCGAGCAGCGCGTCGTCGCCGGTGTTGGCCTGGCGCAGGCGCCATTTGACGTCGATCAGCCCGTATTGCCCGGGAATCGAATCGAAGCGTTGCACATCGATGCGCACCGAGGTTTTGCGCGGGCCGCCGGCATTACTGAGCTGATCCACCAGTGCGCTGCGCAATTCATCGCTGAGGCTGGCGCCCCACCATTCGGTCTCGAGAATCGCCAGGCCGCTGTTGCCTTGGCGGATCACGATTTGTGGCCGGTCGACCTGCGGCGGCACGCTGATGCCTTCGATGGCGATTTCCGAACCAGCGCGGCCGGCCATCGGTTGCGTCGGCGTCAGGGTGTGAAAGCTGATCGGGGCGCTTTTGCAGGCGCCGAGCAACAGGCCGATCGCGAGCACGGTGAACTTCAGCTTTAAAGCCATGGGACAGCTCCTGTGCTCAGTTGCGCGGCGGCCCTTTGAGGTCCAGCGGCGCGGCGTTGTCGGGGCGGCCGCGAATCAACGATTCCGGATGACGGCCCAGATAATCGGACAGCTCACGCAGCGAACGGGACATGCGCCCGAGCTCGTCGAGGGTCTGAGTCAATTGTTCGCGTTGCGGCGAATCTTCGGCCAGGGTCGAGCTGGCCGACTGCAGGGTCTTGCTCAGGTCGGCGAGGGTGTTCTGCACGCCGGGCAGGGTCCTGGCGTTGAACTGGGTCAGGCCTTTGCGCAATTCCACGAGGTTGCTGTCGAGGTTGCCGGCAATCCGTTCCACCGGCAGTTTGTTGAGCTTGTCGATCATCGCTTCGAGTTTTTCCTGCAACTGTTCGAGGCTGCCGGGGACGGTCGGAACGCTGATCGGGCGAGCGGTGGGGTCAAACGCGACTTTTTCGGCTTTGGGGAAGAAATCCAGCGCGATATACAGCTGCCCGGTCAGCAGGTTGCCGCTGCGGGCCTGGGCGCGCAGGCCGTTGTCGATAAAGGTGCCGATCAGGCGCACGGCGGCGGCTTCGTCGTCCGGATTGTGCTCGAGTACCTTAAGCATCTTGACGTGAGCCTGACCGAGGCGTTGCGGGTAAATCACGATGCCGACGTTGAGCGGGAAGCTGCGTTTCTTCGCGTCGAAATCCAGGTTGACGCTCACCACCCGGCCGATTTCGATGCCGAGAAACTCCACCGGTGCGCCGACTTTCAACCCGCGCAGGGCCTGATCGAAACGCAGGGTCAGGTATTGCGCCTTGCCGTTGGGCGGGGCGAGGGCGGTTTGCTGGTCGTCGAACAGGTCGTAGGTTCTTTCTTCGGCGGCGGCGACATCGTTGGGGCTGTACTCCGGCGCGCGGAAGGCGATGCCGCCCACCAGCAAGGTCGACAGCGATTCGGTTTTCACCGCAAAGCCGTTGGCGCCGACGTTGACGTCAATCCCGCTGGCGTTCCAGAACCGGGTGTTTTCCGTGACGTAGGCGTCGTTCGGCGCATGGATGAACACCTCGATGTTGACCCCTTTGCCATCGGCGTCCAGCGCATAGGCCACCACTTGGCCCACCGGGATCTTGCGGTAATAGACCGGCGAGCCGATGTCCAGCGAGCCGAGGTCCGAGGCGTGCAGGTTGAAGCGTTTACCCGGCTCGCCGTAGGTAATCGGCGGCGGGTTTTCAAGGCCTTTGAAATGTTTGGCGCGCGAATTGGACTGACCGATGTCGGCGCCGATGTAGTCACCGGACAACAACGTGTCGATGCCCGAGACACCGCCCGCACCGATGCGCGGCCGGACGACCCAGAACTGCGAGTCTTCGCGGGTGAAGGTTTCGGCCTGCTTGGCCAGTTTGATCGTGGCGTTGACGCTTTTCTGGTCGTCGCTCAGCTCGACGTCCGTGACCTGGCCGATCACCACGTTGCGGTATTTGACTTCGGTCTTGTTGGCGGTCAGGCCGCTGCCGGTCTTGAAGGTGACGGTGATGGTGGGGCCTTCCTGCATCAGGTTGTGCACCACCAGCGACAGGCCCACCAACACCGCGACGATCGGCACGATCCACACCAGCGAAATGCTGAAACGCCGGGTCTTGACCGGCGCCTGGCCGGGCGCTCGCGGTTGATCGGCGGCTGACGACTCCATCCATGACCTCCAGGGTGTGTTGGGCACTGAGCGTCAGGAACGCAAAAGCACTTCATCAATATAGAAGTGCTTCGCGATAGAGCAAATGTGCAGGGCGCTTTAACCGGCAGGCCTCATCCCAGCAGTTCCCGCAGGCGATACCAGAACATGCCCAGTGCCAGCAGCGGCGAGCGCAGCGCCGGGCCGCCGGGGAAGGTCATGTGCGGCACGCTGCTGAACACATCCATGCCCTGACTGTGGCCGGCATGAATCGCCTCGCCCAGCAGCTTGGCGCACCAGTGGGTGACGTTCAGGCCATGGCCGGAATAGCCCTGGGCGTAGAACACATTCGGGTGCTGTTTCAATCGACCGACCTGCGGGAAGCGGTTGGCGGTGATGCCGATCTTGCCGCCCCACTGATAGTCGATGCGCACATCCGCCAGTTGCGGGAACACCTTGAGCATCTTTGGTCGCATGTAGGCGGCGATGTCGGCCGGATCCCGCCCCGAATAATGGCAGGCACCGCCGAACAGCAAGCGCCGGTCCGCCGAAAGCCGGTAGTAATCGAGGCCGACTTTCTGGTCGCACAACGCCAGGTTCTGCGGAATCAGCTCGGCGGCGCGTTCCGCCGACAGCGGTTCGGTGGCGATGATGTAGCTGCCGGCGGGCAGGACCTTGCCGCTGAGTTGCTGTTCGAGTTCGTCCAGATGCGCGTTGCAGCCGAGTACCAGACTGCCGGCGCGCACGCTGCCGCTCCGGGTGCGGACTTGAACGGTCGAACCGTGGAGGATTTCCAGCACCGGGCTCTGCTCGAAAATCCGCACCCCGAGGGACGCTGCCAGCCGCGCTTCACCCTGCACCAGATCCAGCGGATGCAAGTGCCCTGAACCCATGTCGATCAGGCCGCCCTTGTAGACCCCCGCGTTCACCACTTGCTGACGAATCAGCTCCGGGGCAACCAGCCGCGTTTCATGGCGGTAACCCAGCTGCGCCAGGCTGTCCTGCTCGGCCTTGAAGGCGTCGAACTGCGCCGGCGTGTTCGCCAGCTCGCAGAAGCCCCAGCGCAGGTCGCACTCGATGGCGTTGTCGGTGATGCGCTGGCGCACCAGCTCCACCGAGTCGATCCCGGCCCGGTGCAGGTAACGCACGCCTTCGCTGCCAACGTGCCGGGCGAAGCCTTCGACGTCATGACCGATCCCGCGAATCAGCTGCCCGCCATTGCGCCCGCTGGCGCCCCAGCCGATGCGCCGGGCTTCGAGCAGAATTACCGAAAGCCCGCGCTGCGCCAGTTCAATCGCCGTATTGACGCCGGTGAACCCGCCACCGATCACGCAGACATCGGCAATCAAGTCACCCTCCAGTTGGGGATAAGGTGTGCTGGCCCGGGCCGACGCGGCGTAATAGGAGCGGGCGTGTTCCTGGGTGTACTGATTCATTTGTTCGACTTCACTTTGCTCCAGGACCGGGTCATCAGACGCATGATCGACTGGGGCGGGGTAGAGGAGATGTAGAGCTTGTCGAGGACTTCCTGGGATGGATAGACCTCGGGATTGTTGACCAGCTCCGGATCCATGTATTGCTTGGCCGCCGGGTTCGGGTTGGCGTAGCCGACCGAGGCGCTGACCTTGGCGATCACTTGCGGATCGAGCAGGTAATTGATGAAGGCGTGAGCTTCCCTGGTGTTGCCGGCGTCGGCGGGAATCGCCAGCAGGTCGAACCACAGGTTCGCGCCTTCCTTGGGAATCGAGTACGCGATGTTCACGCCGTTCTTGGCTTCCTTGGCGCGGTTGGCGGCCTGGAACACGTCGCCGGAATAACCGAAGGCCACGCAGATGTCGCCGTTGGCCAGGTCGGACACGTATTTCGAGGAGTGGAAATAAGTGATGTACGGCCGGATGCTCAGCAGTTTCTCTTCGGCCTTCTTGTAGTCCTCGGGTTTCTCGCTGCGCGGGTCCATGCCCAGGTAGTTGAGGATCGCCGGGAACACTTCATCGGCCGAGTCCATCATCGACACGCCGCACTGGGTGAGTTTCTTCAGGTTCTCCGGTTCGAACAGCACGGCCCAGGAATCGATGTGATCGATGCCCAGCACTTGCTTGACCTTGTCGACGTTGTAGCCGATGCCGTTGGTGCCCCACAGGTACGGTACCGAGTGCTCGTTGCCCGGATCGTTTTTCTCAAGCAGGGCCAGCAGTTTCGGGTCGAGGTTTTTCCAGTTCGGCAGTTGCGCGCGGTCCAGTTTGAGGAAGGCGCCGGCCTTTACCTGACGCGCGAGGAAGTGGTTGGACGGCACCACCACGTCATAGCCGGTGCGGCCGGCGAGCAGTTTACCTTCGAGGGTTTCATTGGAGTCGAAGACGTCATAAATCACCTTGATCCCGCTGGTGGACTGGAAGTCGGCGAGGGTGGTTTCGCCAATGTAATCGGTCCAGTTGTAGACGCTGACCTGGGGTTGGGCGAAGGCACCGGCACTGCATGCCAATGCCAGGGTGGCGGGAATCAGGGATTTCAACAGACGCATATCGACACCTCTTCGATTGATCTTCCCATGCTGATCGTTCCCACGCTCCGCGTGGGAATGCAGCCCGGGACGCTCTGCGTCCCAAAGCGGACGCTGAGCGTCCATTGAGGCATTCCCACGCAGAGCGTGGGAACGATCGTTGGGTTGGGTTGTTTTTATTTTGGTTAAACGCTCAGCAACAGGAACTCCCGCTCCCAGGAACTGATCACGCGCTTGAAGTTTTCATGCTCGGCGCGTTTCACCGCGACGTAGCCGCGCACGAACTTGCTGCCCAGGTATTGCGCGACGGTGTCGCACTCTTCCATCTGGGTCAGGGCTTCTTCGATGGTGATCGGCAGGCGCAGGTTGCGGCGCTCGTAAGCCCGGCCTTCGACGGCGGCGCTCGGTTCGATGCCTTCGACCATGCCGATGTAGCCGCACAGCAGGCTCGCGGCGATGGCCAGATACGGGTTGGCGTCGGCGCCGGGCAGACGGTTTTCAACCCGCATCGCCTCAGGGCCGGAGGTCGGCACCCGCAGGCCGACGGTGCGGTTTTCTTCGCCCCATTCGACGTTGACCGGTGCCGAGGTGTCCGGCAGGAAGCGGCGGAACGAGTTCACGTTCGGCGCGAACATCGGCAGCACTTTCGGGATGTACTTCTGCAGGCCGCCAATGTGATGGCGGAACAGGTCGCTCATGCTGCCGTCGGCATTGGCGAAAATCGGCTGGCCGCTGGCGATCTCGACCACGCTCTGGTGCAGGTGCATGGCGCTGCCGGGCTCATCGCCGATCGGCTTGGCCATGAAGGTTGCGGTGACGTTGTGCTTGAGCGCCGCTTCACGCAGGGTGCGTTTGAACACGGTGATCTGGTCGGCCAGATCGAGCGCGTCGCCGTGGCGGAAGTTGATTTCCATCTGCGCCGGGCCGTCTTCGTGGATCAGCGTGTCCAGGTCCAGGCCTTGCAATTCGCACCAGTCGTAGACGTCTTCGAACAGCGGATCGAACTCGTTGGCGGCGTCGATGGAGAACGACTGACGACCGCTTTCGGCGCGACCGGAACGGCCCAGCGGTGCCTTCAATGGCAAGTCCGGGTCTTCGCAGCGCTGGGTCAGGTAGAACTCCATTTCCGGCGCCACGATCGGCTTCCAGCCTTTGTCGGTGTACAGCTGCAGGACTTTCTTCAGCACGTTGCGCGGCGACAGTTCGATCGGGTTGCCGAACTTGTCGAAGGTGTCGTGGATGACGATGGCGGTCGGCTCGATGGCCCACGGAATCACGTACACCGCGTCGCTTACCGGCTTGCAGACCATGTCGATGTCGGCCGGGTCGAGCAGGTCGTAGTAGACGTCGTCGTCGACAAAGTCCCCGGTTACCGTTTGCAGCAGCACACTTTCCGGCAGGCGCATGCCTCGCTCATGCAGGAACTTGTTGGTCGGTGCGATCTTGCCGCGGGCGATGCCGGTCAGGTCGCTGACCACGCATTCCACTTCGGTAATCTTGTGATCTTTCAGCCATGTGAACAGCTGATCGAATGGGGCATTCATAAAGACCTCGTCGTTGGTTTTGTTGACGCGGGGGAACGCGATTTCATCTTTCGCAGGCTTCCCCTGTGGCGCGTTGACGACTATCTTGGGCGGGCCTTGCCGTTCCATCTATCCACTTTCAGCAGCACCAAAGCGCACCAAAAGAGTGCGCAAGGTTCCCCATGACGACGTGCAATCCGCTTCAGGTTCAAGCGTTCAACACCGCCGATGTCACCGAACAAATCCGCGCCACGCCGGGTTGGGTGCAGCATTACCAGCAGATGTCGCCAGGGCATTTCGCGGGGCAGATCCGCTATCTGGATTTGCAGGGAGTGGAGGTTTACGAAGAACAGATGAACACCCGGGTCGAGCAGAATTTCAGCGCGCCGCAAGGGGCTCTGGCGTTCTGTTTCGATCGCAGCGACAACGCGCTGTATCTGCTCAATGAAGAGAGCCGCAACATCTGGATCACCCCGGAGAACTACCAGGAAATCGCTGTGGTGTTCGGCCCGGAATTCGTCCAGCGCAACGGACTGGACATGGCCCGGCTGGAGGGGTTGTTCATGGCACCGCTCAATGGCGCGCAGAACGGATTGTTCAGTCGCTGGTTAAGCTCGACTCTCACGAAGTTGTCGCAAGCCCTTGATCTGCCGAGTAAAGAGGCACTGACTCAGCAGCTATTGGAGGATTGTCTGTTCATCCTCGACAACGCGAGCGTGTGTCTGGATGGCGGCGGTTTGCAGCGTCGCGCCGAAGAGCGAATCACCCTCAAACGCGTGGGCGAGTGGGCGGCGGATTCGCCGGAAGAAACCCTCAATTTGCTCGAGTTATCGCGGGTCGCCGGGGTTTCCCTGCGCCAGTTGCAGCAGACCTTCAAGGCCTATACGGGGATGTCGCCGAGCCACTGGCTACGGTTGCGCAGGCTCAACAGTGCGCGGCGCGAATTGCTCAAGCGTTCGCCCGCGGAGACCACCGTGGCGGAAGTGGCGATGAACTGGTCGTTCTGGCATTTGGGGCGTTTTTCAAGCAGTTATCGAGCATTGTTCAAGGAGTTACCGAGCGAGACGTTGAAGCGTTCATCATCCTTGTAACGGGTGCTCTGCGCCACAAACAAAAAAAGGCGGGAGAGGTTTCGGTATTCACCGAAGCCTCTCCCGCCTCTTTTTCATCTGCCGATATTGCCAAGCCTGTTGCGTTACCGGCTAACCAACTCTGAGACGCTTGAAGGAGGACGAAAGGGATCTTTTCATCAGTCTGGCCATCGGGGTTTCTATTTCCTTATGGATGACATGGGACGCACCTATCATCAAAGCGATGGTGCCCCAGAGCAGCACGTGTGGATTGATGGTCGGATAAGCGATGTTGAAGATCATGAAGCCGATCATTTGATGCAGCAGGTAAAGCGGGTAAGTCAGTGCGCCCAATGCTGTCCAGTCGAACTTCCCCACGGCTGACGTCTTATGCGTCGCGATAAAAAGGAAGGTCATGAAAAACAGGGCAATGACGCCGCAGATGATCAAGGAGTCGTAGTCAGTCGAATATTTCAGTTCAATCGACTCGGCCCACTTGATCGCGTTGAAGCTGGCCAATGCCTGCGCGGCTGCCAGCAGGGAAATACGGGATTTGGTAAAACCCTTGTCCCAGATGATGTAGAACGTCGCGCCAGCGATGAAATAGGCCGCGTAGTCGGTGATCAGGACCGAGCGCAGCTTTTCGAAAGCAAAGACTTCCGCTGCGGCCGAGATCAGCAGCCAGAGTACAAGGAAGGTTTCTATTTTCTCTATCTTCTTGAAAGCCAACAGGATCGCGATCATCAAGTAGAACTTTATCTCGACGAACAGAGACCAGTAGACCCCGTCTATGGGGGGCACACCGAGCAGGTCGCCTAGAAAGGTCAGGTTGATCAGGTATTGATAGAAATCGGCCGAAAATCGTGGCTGCCCGATGGCCAGCGTGATGAGAAAGGTGATCGTGCAGCACACCCAGAACGCCGGGCAGAGGCGGATGACCCGAGAAATGAAGAACACTTTGAGGTTGTTGCTCGAAGCGGTCATCAGGATCACGAATCCGCTGATCATGAAAAACAGTTCGACGCCCAGATACCCGTATTTGGCAACGTCAGCCAAAAGTGGATAGGGCATGACCGACATCTCACCCCTCGCATAGCCGCGAAACGCATAGTGAAAGATCACCACCGCGAACGCCGCAAGAAAGCGCAGCAAATCCAGTTCTGTCAGCCGTCGGTTGTTCATGTGCATGCGCTCCGGGGGTGTTCGCGCGAATTGAAAACTGACGACTGTGCCGAGTGAAAATCGACTCAAGGCGAAAGCTATGACGGTTGGGGCGGCTCATCGTCTGGCCCCAGGCCTGGTGTGAGGGTCAAGGATTGCGTTGCCACATGCGGATGTAATCGACTTCAAAAGTGGAGGGCAGGTCAGCATCGTCGACCACGCCGAACCATTTCCACATGGCCTCGCTGTCGAAGACGATCTGCATGGGGAAAAAGAAATAATGGTTCTTCGATTCTCTGACCAGCACACCATCGACGTACCAGCGCAGGGTATCGGGCTGCCAGTCGAAGCCGTAGACATGAAAGTCGCCGGCCAGCCGCCAGGGACTGGTCCAGGTGCTGCCGTTGGCGATATGTTCGGTGCTGTGCGGCGTGGCCCAGAGGTGGGCGTTCATGTTGTAGGCGCGGTCTGAAAGCGCATTTTTGGTCTTGCCGCCGATTTCAAAGATGTCGATTTCGGTAGCGTTGTCAGTCATGCCCGTCCATGCCAGCCAAAAGGCGCTGGACGCCGCGGAATTCATGGGTTTGGCCCGCGCTTCGTAGTACCCGTAGAAGCCGCGTTCAAGGGTACGCACCATGGCTGAGGTGTAGTCCTTGAAGCCGAGCTCGACGTATTTCTGCGGCAGGGTTTCCCTGCGAAAGACAATGTTCAGGTTGCCATTGCCGACACTGGCGTTGCGCTCGGTGAACAGCGCCGGCTTGCGGCCCAGCGACTCATTCCCGACGGCATTGTTGACGTGCCAGCGTGTGCGGTCGAGGGTGGTGCCATCGAACTCGTCGGACAGCGTCGTGTTGAGCACCCATTGACCGGCATTGGCCTGATCGGACAAGGGCAGTTGGGCGTCGACGCGGGCCGGCGATGTCCCCAATGGACCGACGCGGGTCCAGGTATCGGCATGCGTGGGGATGGTCACGGACCATTTGTCTGCCAGGTATTGAAAGGCGCGCTGGCGCTCGGCGAGCGAGGCGAATGGACGGTCATACACCAGCACTTCGGCGATGTCGCCGCGAAAATTTTCCGAGTGACCGACGGCATTGCGCCCGACCCCGTAGGGGCCGATCGGCACGTCGTGCAGTTCAAGCACGGAAACCGTCGGCTCGTACTCCCCGGTTTGCGCCAGGCTGACCGCGAAATTCGGCAGCACGTTGTCGTTGCTGGCGGCCTGCGGGCGTGAACTGAACAAGCGTTGCCAGGGATCGACTCCGGCCTGTTCCGGCAACCGCCGGGACACGATCAGTACGGTCACAGATCCTTTAGCCGTGCGCAGGGCCCGGCCGAGTAATCCCGAATTGCCGTCGAAGCGCACCACCGCATGGCCATTGAGGCTGTTTCCTATCCACTGTGGCGGTGAGGTGGCGTCAGCGACCGTCGCGTCATTGGCCTTGCCCGACTTGTCACTCCAGCGCTGGAGCCGGTTCTGCGCATCCAGGGTCATCGCGGATGAGTCGGCCGCGTCCAGCCACAACACGAGGCCGGTGGTCGGTACAGGCGCTGGCGCCTGCGCGGCGTTGCTTGCCAGCGCAACCGAAAACAGCACGACCAGCAGACATTCCTTGAGCATCGGCATCACTTCACCGCAACGGGTGCCGGAATCTTGAATGAAGATTGATACCCCTGCGGATTGCACGACTGCCAGCGCCAGCTATCGGTGATCATTTGTTCCAGGCCGCGCTGCGCGCTCCAGCCCAGTTCGCGTCCTGCCTTGGCGGGATCGGCCCAGCACTTGGCGATGTCGCCGAGACGTCGAGGGGCGAAGCGGTAGGGAATGCTGATGCCGGTGATGTCCTCGAAACTGTGGATGATCTGCAGCACGCTGTAGCCGACGCCCGTGCCGAGGTTCCAGAAATGAATGCCATTGTCGTGCTGTAGCACTTGCAGTGCCTTGAGATGACCGATGGCCAGGTCGACCACGTGGATGTAGTCGCGCACGCAGGTCCCGTCCACGGTGGGGTAGTCGCTGCCGTACACCGTGAGTTCGGGTATCCGGCCTATGGCAACCTGGGTCAGGCAAGGCAGCAGGTTGTTGGGTCGGCCGCTCGGGTCTTCGCCGATCATTCCGCTTTCGTGGGCGCCGATCGGGTTGAAGTAACGCAATAATCCAATGCTCCAGCGCGGATCGGAGTTGCACAGATCCGTCAGCAACTCTTCGATCATCAGCTTGGTGCGGCCATAGGGATTGACCGGTTTGCCGGTGCCGAAATCTTCGGCAATCGGCGTGCGCGTCGGCTCCCCGTACACCGTGGCTGACGAGCTGAACACCAGCCGGAATACGTTATTGCGGGCCATCGCCTGACACAGGCCAAGCGTGCCGGCAACGTTGTTGACGTAGTAGTCCAGCGGCTTGCGCACGCTTTCCTCGACGGATTTGAGACTGGCAAAGTGCACCACGGCGTCGATGTTGTATCGGCTGAAGATATCGTCGAGCAGGACCGGGTCGCGAATATCGCCCTTGATGAAGTCGACGCGGGTCAGGGTCAGTTGCTCAAGGCGCCGGATGCACTCTCGACAGCTGTTGCACAGGTTGTCGAGCACCAGCACCTTGTGGCCGGCGTTAATGAGGGCCAGAGCCGTATGCGAGCCGATGTAGCCGGCACCGCCAGTAATCAACGTGGTTTTGCGCATGGTGAGGCCTTCCTGTCTCAGGGCTGAACTCAGCGGGAGGTGAAAACCGATTTGAATTCCTGTGGCCAGTGCGGGTGCAGGGCGCTGTAACCCACGGCATAACTCAGTGCGCCGAGCACGACGCTGCCGATCAAATGCAGGTAACCCTGGAGACCCAACTGCGGTAGCACCAGCAGCACGGTTGCAGCCATGACCAGGGAAGCGATCACGCTGCGGTAACTGGCTTCGAAAAAGCCGCGCCAGCTGTAACCGATCGCCGTGTTCAGGCCACGGATCTGCAGCGGCGTGATGACCAGCATGCGCGCCAGCAGAGCGACGGCTGCAGCCATGCCGCCGTACAGGTTGCCGAGGGCGTAGACCAGCGCCAGGGCGAGCGCGGTGGTCAGCACTTCAGCCTTGATCGTGAGGTGGCTGCGGTTGACCGCCACCAGTGCGGTGGTGGCGTACATGGCGCTGTTGCCGATGGCGGCGGTGCAGGCCAGCACTTGCAGCAGCGGGATGGCCTCTGCCCATTTGGCGCCGAAGATCAACAGGATCAGGTCGCTTGCGGTGAGTGCGAGTCCGATGAACAGGGGCGTCAACAGAAAGCCGCTGACGGCGGTTGAATCGCCAACGATCCCGATCAATCGCTTGGGTTCTGCGCTG
This sequence comes from Pseudomonas sp. B34(2017), assembly GCF_002112915.1. Taxonomy (NCBI): domain Bacteria; kingdom Pseudomonadati; phylum Pseudomonadota; class Gammaproteobacteria; order Pseudomonadales; family Pseudomonadaceae; genus Pseudomonas; species Pseudomonas sp. B34(2017). The sequence goes on from NZ_NEJA01000002.1 coordinate 171,048, forward strand.
CGCCGGGAGAACGCCGGCAGCGCGTAGCTCAGCAGGCCGTTGTAGATTGCGGTGCGTGGCAGTTCGATGATGCGCATCGCCATGTTGAACATGCCGACCGCGTTGGCGCCGGCGGTGATGCCCAGCACCACGTTGACCCCGCGCTGCAAGGTTTGCGAGCTCAGCGCGTTGATGGCCACCGGTGCGCCTGACCTCAACAATTCACGCAGGATCGGACCGTCGATGTAAAAAGGGATACGTCGCGGGTCGGCGCGCATCAGGACGATGATGGACACCAATTCCATGATCAGCGCCTGGGCAATGACCGCCCACGCACCCAGTCCCCAAAGCGCCACGGCAATCCCGCCGACGCCACCCGCCACTTTGCCCAGCAACGTGCGCGACGCCAGCATCTTGAAGTTCCCGCTGCGGCGCATCTGCGCCACATAGACCCGCGCCATCATGGTGAACAGGATCTTCAGCGAGGCGACCGCCGTCATCCATTGCAGCAGCGGGTCGGGGGTGTACAGCATGACCGCGCCCGAAATGACGCCAATGCTCGCCAGACTGACCAGCACCGCCGCCCAGTAGGCGGTGCAGATGTGCTTGTCCTCCAGCCGCTCAAGCCGTACCAGCGGGTCTTCCAGCACCGACGAGTACACCAGACCGATCAGTTCGACGATGGCAATGATGACCGTGCCCACACCCAGCTCGGCAGGCGACAGCAGCCTGGCGTAGGCGACAAAGGTAATCATCGACAGCAGGATCAGGCCGAATTTCTCGGTGAAGATCCAGGTCAATGTCGTCAGACGGTGGTTGGCCATGGCGGATACCGTATCAATGAGCCGTGGTTGACGCCGTTGCCTTGCGCAAGGTTCTGGCGCGGGCATAGAGGTAGCGCAAGGTCGGTTTGCCGCTGGCGAAGATCAGGGCCTGCCAGGAGCAATCCAGCATTCGCCGGTACACGCCGAGGACCTGGTCATGCTCGCCACGTCGGGAAAACGCCTCAAGAAAATCGGTGTGGTTGCCCAGCACGAAATCGATCCGCTGCTGCCGGGTCAACTGCGCGCCGTAACGGGCGAGGTACACCTCGATGAAGCGGATTTTGTTCTGGTAGTACTTTTTCGGATTCGCGGTCATGTTGCCGCCATTGACCGTGCGCTCCAGCAGCACCTCCGGCACCGTGTGGATCTCCCAATGCTCGGCGATCCGGGTCCACATGAAACGGTCTTCGGAATAACGCAGGCTGGCGTCGAAGCCGCCGAGTTGCATGATCACGTCACGTTTGACCAGCGCGGTGGAGACACCATTGACGACGTTGGCGTGGATGAAATCGTAGAAATGCCTGCCGTTCTTCAACCGGTCGTCCCGCTGGCGCCTGCCGTCGCTGTAATTGACTTGCGCGTAGCAGTCGATCAGCCCCACCGGCCGGCCCTGTTGCGTGAGCTCGTCATACAGTGCCAGTTGTAACTCCAGCTTTCGCGGATGCCATTGATCATCGGCGTCGAGCATTGCCACAAACGTCTCTTCAGAGTGGCGCATCCCATGATTGCGGGCGCTGGCCTGGCCTTCGTTGGTTTGCTGCAACAGGGTCAGGCGAAACGGCGCGGCGAAGTCTCGAACCCGTTGTGGTCCGTCATCGGTGGACCCGTCGTCGATGACGATGACGTGATCGGGCAGTCGGGTTTGCCGGGCCAGGGAGGTCAGTGTCTGCTCGATGCTGTCGGCGCCGTTGTACATCGGGATGATGACGCACACCGAATCTGCTGAAGGGGAGGATTGGTTGGGCACGGTGATTCTCCTTGGGTTACGCGCGGGCGGAATCGCGCGGTAGTGCGCGGCCCGACGAGCGCTGACGCAGCGCTGCCGGTGAGGATTCGGGGTAGGTCGCGTGGTGGTGCCGGAAGGTCAGGGCCAGGGTGCAGAACACCAGAAACTCGGCGGAGCGGTAGTTGGGAATCACGTACGCCACATAATTGGTGACGGCGAACAGGCCGATGATGACCAGCGCACTGGCACGAAACCGGGCTGCCTGATTCGCCGTCACCGCGCGGTATTGCTTGAACAGTGCCTCACCCAACATCAATGCCAGCGCCGTCAACTGGATGAGGCCGCCGTTGAGCAGGGTCTCCATGTAGCCGCTGTGGGCGTTGCCGATATAACCCCAGCGGGTGATGAACGCATCGGCATCAGGGCTGGACCAGAAGGCGCCGAAGCCGTAGCCCTTGAGAAACTGGCTGTCGATAAAGGGCGCGAGCAGCTCCCAGATCAACGTCCGATCGGTCAGTGACGGGTCGCGACCGGCCATTTCCAGCAGCACCGCAAAGTTGCTGTACAGAAACAGACAGACCAGCAGGTAGAGCAGGGTGCATCCGAGGAACAGCAGCTGTGAGCGATTGATGCCCAGGCGGATCATTGTGAGGAAGTACCAGTAGCTGATCGTGCCGGAAATGATCAGCGCCACGCCGGTGGCTGACTGGGCAAGCAGGATCGCGACCAGCGAAAAGAACGAACAGAAGAGCGCCCAGCGATTGCGCTGCCGGATCATCGGCAGCAACAGCATGATGGCGATCGCATTGAGTCGGGCGCCGGCATTCTTTTCGGCGAAAACGCCTTTGAACGCGCCGTCGCGAATGCCCCCGGAGAGAAACGCCACTTCAGGCATGACCACGGCGAGCAACAACCCGATCAACGCCGCGATGCCGATGGCGCAGCCGAGCATGAAGGCGATTTTTTCAAGGGAGTAGTTATAGGCAATGAAGCCTGCAAAAAACACCACGCCGAGCAGGGCGATAAACCGCTTGAGACTGAGCATCGGGTCGTGGGACCAGCCGATCGATGCGATGACACAGAGCAGGAACACCAGCAGAAAGAAATTGCTGCGATAAAAGGTCTTGCTGAGGAACACCTTGTTGCGGATGAAAAAGAACAACGGCACCAGCAGCGTGATGAGGCCGCAGACCTGATTGGCGACATTGCCTTCGAGGTCCTTGTTGATATCGCCGAAGCTCGCGGCACTGCCCAGACCCAGGACAAAGGTAATCACCTGGATGTAGAACAGGATGCCGAACAGCGTGAAGGCGTCGCGCAGTGTCGAATAGCGGATCGTCAGGGGGCTCATGATGACGGGTCTCCAACCAGTGCTTTGAGGTAGGTCTGCACTGCACTGGCACTCATGAATCGTGCGGCCGCATCAAGGCGTGATTGACGCTGCAGATCGCGCGGTATGGACAATTGCTCGGCGATGGCCTGTGCCAGGGCGATCGGATCTTCCACTGCGACCAGCGGGGCAACCACGCCGCCGCCGAGAATCTCCTGAGGGCCATGGGGGCAGCGGGTCGCCACCACCGGCGTACCCGTGGATAACGCCTCGACCAGCGCGTTGGGGCTGCCCTCGAAACGCGACGACAGCACGAAGCAATCGGCTGCGGCCACTTCTGCCAGGGGATCGTTGGCATAGCCCGGCAGATCGAAGCGTTCCGCCACCCCCAGCTGTTTCGCCTGTTCAAGCAGTTCGGCCCTGAGGACGCCTTCGCCAAAAATGATCAGGCGGGCATGCTGATCCGGCAGTGCGGCGAACGCTGTGATCAGCGTGTCGAAACCTTTTTGTGGCGCCAGACGCCCCACGGCGACTATCACGGTGCCGGACTTTTCCAGCAGCCAGCGGTGGCGGGGCGGTCCCGGTGTCTTCTCGCGAAAGTCGTTGTCGAGCACCGGGTTGTCGGCAATGGTCACGTCCCGGCGTCGGGCGAGGGTGGTATCGACCAGATCCTGGGCGACGCCGCGCGAAACACAGATCACCGGATTGGGAATCAGCCGATACAGCAGCGGCGCCACCCGATACGCCATGCGCACCATGAAAGCGGGGTTCACGTACCGGTCATGGGAAAAGGCATTGCGCTCGCTGACGTGCAGCCGGGCCAGCGTGCCGGACAGTGCCGCCGCGATGATCGCCACCACGTTGACGTGGGTGAGGGCTGCCAGCTGGGCGTCAAAGCGATTGTCACGCAGAAATCGCGTGAGTGCCGGCACCGCACGGACGCTGCGCGGGCTGTGCAATTCGACTTTTTTCACACGCGGATCGAGATGCGCTGCGTGAAGGCCACCGCCGGTGAGCATCAGCAACGTCACGTCGTTGCCTGCATCCACCAGTGCTTTCGCCAGGCGCGCCATCATTTTTTCAGCACCGCCGGCGCTGAGGTCATGGAGGATGATCAGTAACTTTTTCATTGATTCCAGACCTGGTAGTACGCCTGCGCCGCGTACTGACTGGTGTACGGGCGCAGGGTGGCAGTGAGCGTCTCTTCGCCGGGGGCGATGGCATGACCTGAGGTCAGGTTGCGCAGCATTCCCTCGGCCAGTGCCTGTACGTCGTTGACGATCACCAGTTGACCGAGTCGGCCGTGGTCCAGCAGTTCTCTGGGCCCGGTCTCGCAATCGCAGGCCAGCACCGGCGTGCCCAGCGCCAACGCCTCGATCAGCACGGTCGGCATGCCTTCCTGCAGGGAACTCAGAATGAACAGTCGGGCGTGCCTGAGCACGGGATAGGGATTGCTCATGAACCCGCTGAAATGCACCCGTTGTGCGATACCCAATTGCCTGGCCTGGGTGACTAAAGCTTCGCGCAACGGGCCATCACCGACGATCACCAGATCCGGCAGCGCCGCGCTGCGCAGCGCCAAGGCGTAGGCATCGAGCAGCAGATGAAACCCCTTGGGTTCGACCAGACGCCCCAGGCTCAGCCAGTAGTTGCGGGGCAAGTCGGCGGGCCGGGGCGCCCGGGCGGCTTGAAACAGTTGATCGGTGACGACCGCGTTGGGGCAATAACGGATGCGCTGCCGCCCCCAGGGCACGGCATCGGCAAGAGTCTGGCGCAACGCCGAGGACACCGTCACCACCTTGCCGCTGCCACACAGGTACAAGGCGTAGAGAAAGCGCAGGCTTGAGGGGCCGGTTTTCTGTTCGCTGCAATCGAGGGTCGCATGGCGGCTGTAGATGACTTTGCAGGCACTGCCCAGGGTGGCGAACCACGTGCAGAGGTTGGCCTGCTCCTTGGCGGAAATGAGATGGGTGACACCTTCGTGCCGTATGAGCCGGCGCAGCAAAACGATGGACTTGAACAGGCCGACGAGGCCGTTGCCGCCACCGCTGTAGCATTGAATGTCCCGGGTGTCGGGCATGTCTGCGTTCATGACGAAAAAACTCACCCGCCGACCGTCCTTGAGAAACTGCTCGGACAGCCGCTGCTGAACGCGCTCGACGCCACCGCCGGGCTTGAAATCCTTGAGGGTAAACAGGATGTGCATGGTCATTCCCCAACGCTGATGGCGACTTTGTGTCGAACGATCATGTTCAGCAGGTGCAGGAAGTTGCTCGGGTAATCGATGAGGTAGCGTTTGATCGTGTGGGGCTCGCGGTACATGCGATAGAACGCGCGCAAGTGCAGGCGATTGATCAGCGCCGGGTAGTACTGCCGCGTGGCCAAAGCTTCCTGGCGGATGAACCCGCCACAGCTGAAGGCGACCCCGCGAAAGCCTGCGCGCAGGGCATCCTGCTCGAACTGCTCTTGCCGTCCGGCGCCCAGGCCGACGATCAGAATGTCCGCTGCGCTGCGACAGATGTCGTACCGAATGTCTTCGGCCTGGGCAGCGTCGAAATAGCCGTTGTGATAGCCGGCGATGGACAGCTGCGGATAAAGGCTCTTGATCTTGCTGATGAACAGGTCGAGTTCGGCTTGTCGGGCGCCGACGAAATAAACCCGTTTGCCCTGTTGCTCGGCGCTGCGCAGCACGACGTCGGCTATCGAGGTGAAGTCGAAGCTGACCCGGCCAATCGGTCTGCCGGTGATGCGAGACATGAAGGTCGACATCAGCATGCCGTCGCAAAAATAGGCAACGCTGCTCGGGTTCTGCTCGAAAAAACTGCCGATCGAGGCAAAGTTGATGAAGGAATAGGCCTGGTTGGCCTCCAGCAATTTCGCCGAGTAGTGGCCGACTATCTCCAGTTTGAACATGGCGCGGCTCCTCTCAGAGAACTGAAGGGGTCTGCCGACCCACGGAGACGTAGGTGAACCCACGTTTGCTCAAACGCTGCGGATCGAACAGATTGCGCCCGTCGAAAATCAACGGCTGTTTGAGCAACCGGCTGAGCTGGTCGAAGTCCGGTGCCCGAAACGATTGCCACTCGGTGACGATGATCAGGGCGTCGGCATTTTTCAGCGCCGCTTCCTTGGTGCCTGTCAGCGTCAGGTCGTCGCGCGAGCCGTATAGGCGCTGGGCCTCTTCCATGGCTTTGGGATCAAACGCCTGCACGCTGGCGCCCGCTTGCCACAAAGCCTCCATCAGTACCCGGCTGGGGGCTTCGCGCATGTCGTCGGTGTTGGGTTTGAAACTCAGCCCCCACAGGGCAAACGTCTTGCCGCGAAGGTGGCCGTCGAAGTGATCGAATACCTTGCGATAGAGGCTGGCTTTCTGTTCCTGGTTGCGCGCCTCCACGGCCTTGAGCACCCGGGCGTCAATGTCGACAGCGTCGGCCGCCTGTATCAGCGCTTTCACGTCTTTGGGAAAGCACGAGCCGCCGTAGCCCAGACCTGGGTAGATAAACTGGTAACCGATGCGCGGGTCGGCGCCGATGCCGTGGCGCACTTTTTCAATGTCGGCGCCGAGCCTTTCGGCGAGGCAGGCCATTTCGTTCATGAAGCTGATTTTGGTCGCCAGCATGCAGTTGGCGGCGTACTTGGTCAGCTCGGCGCTGCGAACATCCATGACGATGATTTTTTCGCGGCTGCGATTGAACGGTTCATACAGTTCGCGCATGACCTCTTCGGCACGCGGGCTGTCGGTGCCGATGATGATCCGGTCCGGGCGCATGCAGTCCTCGACCGCGCAGCCTTCCTTGAGAAATTCCGGGTTTGAAACCACGTCGAACGTCAGATCGCCGCGACCGTTGTCGGCCAATACTTGCTCGATACAGGCTCGCACCCGATCGCCCGTACCGACGGGCACGGTGGATTTGTCGACGATGATCTGGTGCCGATCCATGTTCAGCGCGATGGTCTGCGCCACGCTCAGCACGTATTGGAGATCCGCCGAACCGTCTTCGTCGGGCGGTGTGCCGACGGCGATCAACAGCACATCGCCATGGTGAACGGCGTCCACCAGGTCTGTGCCGAACCGCAGCCGGCCGCTTTGGTAGTTGTCGCGCACCAGGCTTTTCAGGCCCGGTTCGTAGAGCGGCAGCGTGCCCTCTTTCAATGCCTCGACCCTGCCGGCGTCGACGTCGACGCAGAGCACGTTGTGCCCAACCTCGGCCAATGCAGCACCCTGGACAAGGCCTACGTAACCAATACCGAATACGCTCACATTCATGGTCGAACCTCAGATCGTGGTGACGGTTATCAACGGTCGGGCAGGGGACGGCAGCGTTGGGGCGGGCTTAGTAGATGTTTTTCGAGAACAGGGTGAAGGGGGTCTTGATGAGGATTTTGATGTCGAGCCACAGCGACCACTGGTTGATGTAGTTGAGGTCCTGGGCGACGCGCAGCTGCATCTTTTCCACGGTCTCGGTTTCGCCACGATGGCCGGTGATCTGGGCCAGCCCGGTGATCCCCGGCTTGAGGCGATGCCGGGCCATGTAGGCGCGCACCTTGCCGGTGTAATAAAGGTTGTGGGTGACGGCATGCGGACGCGGGCCGACCAGGGCCATGCGGCCGGACAGCACGTTGAACAGTTGTGGCAATTCGTCGATGGAACTGCGGCGCAGAAAACCGCCGATCGGCGTCAGGCGATCATCGTTGCGGGTGGCCTGCCGAACCTGCTGGTCGTCGTGGACGTGCATCGAGCGAAACTTCCAGACCTTGATCACTTCGCCGTTGCAACCGTGACGGTTCTGCTTGAACAGCACCGGGCCGGCGGAGGTCAGCTTGACGGCGATGGCCACCACCAGCAGCACCGGGCTGAGCAGAATAATCGCCAGGGCGGCAAGGCTGCGTTCAAACAGATCCTTGCAAAACAGGCTGGCAGGGTGCGAGCTGATCAGGCTCTCGTTGAGGTAGATGGCCGGCATTCGCTCGATTTCCGAGATCGAATGGTTGAGCAACACCATGCTGCCGAAATCCGGGATCCACACCACGTCGACGTTCATGTCCAGCAGGTCGATGTAGAGGGCTTCGATGGTGGCGGCATGGGCCATTGGCAGCACGATATAGACACGACGCACTTCCAGGCCCGTGATGATCTCGCGGATGGCGGAAACGTGGCCGAGCAACGGCAGAATGCTGGGTGCAGGGCCGCAGCTGTCCTCGGCGGCAATGAAGCCCAGCACCAGCGCGCGGTTCGGTCGGGACAGTTTTTTCGCCAGTTCATGGGCCGTCGGGCAGGTACCGATGATCACCGAACGGCGTCCGTTGCAGACCTTGCGTGAATACAGGCGGGCCAGGTAATGCAGGGGCAGAAAGCTCAAGGCCTGAACCACGAAACCCAGCACCGCCCAGACCATGATCACCTGGCGTGAATAAATGGCGCTGGTCTGGGTGAAGAATGCAATCGCCGCCAGTACGGCCAGCAGGGTCAACCACCCGGCCAGCAATCTGCCGAGCCCGACCAGCAGGCCATGGCGCTTGTGGTAGACCTGCATCACGCTGTAGATCGGCACTGAGCCGAGCACCGTCAGAATGATCAGGATCCGGTATTCGCTGGTCAGACTGCCGACGCGCCAATGCACGAGCAATATCAACAGCGCCGTCACCAGCGACAGCGCGCAAAGCCACTGGCCCCAGAACGTCAGGCCTCGGCGGTGTGTCATGTGAGCGGTATAGAGCGATGTCATGGGCTTAACCTCGAGACAGCATTCATGCATCAGCGCGAATCGAGCAGGCACGGCGTGCCTCCCGATGGCTTTTCCGTAGCTCGGCGGAGGTGAAGCGAGTGGTGCGTTGGCAGAAGAGGGCGTAGCGGCGGGCGTATGCGCCCGATGGTTACCTGGGCGCGAAATCGTAGTTATAGAACGCCCGGGAGTGGTGGTAGCCGTACTTGCGCGCCTTGCGCAGGTCGACCTGGTTGAGCACCGTGCCAAAGACCGGCACATGGCTTTGCTGCAACATGGCAATCCCTCGCTGAACCTGGCTGATCGAGGTGCTGTCAGCCTTGACGACATAGATCACCGCGTCCGAATGTTTTGCCAGCAGCAGCGCGTCACTGATCATCTCCGCTGGGGGAGAATCGATGATGATGTGGCGATAACGTGATCTGAGCGCTTCGAGCATGCGCGCCATGCGCGGCGAGCTGAGCAAATCCTGTGGAGGTGGCTGAACCGGGTTGAGCGGATCGCCAGGGGACGGCAGGCGCGGCGCAATGAACATATCCAGCGACGGCGGCAAGACCTTCCCGGCCGGCAGCATGTCCAGATTGCCCACTGAAACAATGCAGTCTTCAAGCCTGGCCGTGCCGGCAATGACATTCGCCAGTCCGGGGCTGTCCGGCGGAAAATCGAAGTTCAGCGACAGGGTTGGCTGACGCATGTCGGCATCGATCAGCAGCACGCGTTCCAGCGGTGTCAGCGAACTGGCGAGGTTGGTGGCGATGGTGCTTTTGCCCTCGCCGGCAACCGTGGAGGTCACGAGCACCACTTGTGACGGTTTTTCGCTGCTTTGCAACATCAACCAGGTGCGCAGGTTGCGAATGGTCTCGGAAAAACGCGGGTTGTCGTTGTCCTCGAACAGGCGCGCCAGTTGCCGACGACTTTTCTTTATCACCAGCGGCACGACGCTGAGCAGTGGAACATTCAACACGCTCTCGATCGATTCATCGGTTTTGAAGGTATTGCTCAGACTCTCGAAGAGCAGTGCCAAACCGACGCCGATCACCGCCGCAATCAGCCCGACGATCGCGACAATCAATGTCTTGCGCGGTTTGCTCGCGTCGACGGGAACGATGGCCGGGTCGACGATGCGCACTTTCGTCGAGTCCATGTCGGCGGTGGCCGTGGTTTCTTTCAGGCGTGTGACGAAGGTTTCATATAGCGCGCGCGTGCTGTCGACCTCGCGCTGGAATTCGCGCAACTGGAACTCTTTGCGCGCGATGTCCTGGATTTGCGCCTTGTTGCTGTTGAAGGACTGACGCAGCGACGCTTCACTCGCCGTGGCGAGCTGGTATTGCCGCTCGATACCGGCCACCACTTGCTGCACCTGCAATTGCAGACTGGTGGTGGCGGTGCGCAACTCGGTTTGTGCGGAGATCAGGCTGGGGTGCTTCGGACCATAGCGCCCGGCCAGTTCATCAACCTTGGCCTGGGCCACCGCGCGATCGGCCTGGAATTTCTGCACCAGGGGGTTGCTCAAGACCGCCGGCACGCTGGACAGTCGGCTCAGATCGCCGTTGCCCAGGGCCTTCGCCTGCCGGTACTCGCTCTCGGCTTCAGCGCGGTTGCGTCGGGCGTCGACCATGCGGTTGCCGGTCATTTCCAGTTCGTTGGCGCTGATGGTGGCAACGCCGCCAACATCCACCAGACCTTGTTCTTCGCGGTAACCCTGCAGCTTTTTCTCGGCCGCCCGCAGGTTGTCGCGCAGCTTGATCAGACGCGTGTTCATCCAGGCCGTGGTGGTTTGCGACGATTTCTCGCTGGTATCGAGCTGGCTGTCGGTAAAGCCCTGAGCCAGTGCGTTGGCCGCCGCGGCTGCGAGAACAGGGTCTGGCAACTCGACTTCGATTTCGAGCAACTGGCTTTTGCCAACGAACTTGACGCTGGTGTGCAGCATGAGGTTCTGCGTGACCTGATTGAAGACGTCTGCTTCAGTGAGTGGCTCTTTCTTTTGCGGTAGATATCGACCTAACCCCGGGATCCATTGATCAAGGTCCAGATCGGCCAGCCATTGGCGCGGCGCAAACCAGGACTTTGGCTGCTGGCGCGGATCGGTGACCGGGTGAGTCGTCAGCCCGAGTTTTTTCACCGCGCGTTCGGCGAGGTCTCGCGATTGCAGGAGCGCCTGCTGAGTCTGCAAGTAATCTGTGGCGTTGCCGCCTGAGTCCTTGACTTGCTGGAACGACATCAGCGGAGGTGTTTTGTCGTTGAACAGCAGGGTGGTGCTGCCAATGTATTGCGGCGTGATATTGGAGACCACCACGGCCGCCAATACGCAACTGAGCAGCACCAGCCAGCCGATGCGCCACTTGGCGCGCCAGATGATCCTCCACAGATTGAGCAGATCCAGGGTGTCCTTGTCTTCGGCGTGCTGCGGATGCAGATGCGCTTGAAGAGGACGTTCGACGTAGTTGCTTGGGCTGTTGTCCATGATCAGAAAAAGCCTTGTGCAATGGAAATGGTGTCGCCGGGGGCGATCGTGGTGCTGCGTGAAATGTTATCGGTGACGCTTTCGCCACTCTCGCTGCGCAAGATGGTCACTCGCTTCATCGAGGCCCGCTCGGTCAAGCCACCGCCCAGTGCAATGGCTTTTTCCAGTGTCAGTCCGGGCACGAACGGATAGCTGCCGGGCTTTTTCACTTCGCCATTGATGTAGAACGAGCGGTATTCAATCTGGCTGAGACTGACTTTCGGGTCGATCAGATAACCCTGCTTGAGCCCGTCGACGATGATTTTCTCGACCTGGCTGGGGGTCAGTCCCTTGGCGGAAATCTCTCCCAGAAACGGATAGGAGAAGGTGCCGGCATCGCTGAGTCGGATCTTTTTGATGCTCAACTCCGGTTCACCGAAAACGATGATTCGCAACACGTCGCCGGCAGCGAGTTTGTATTGCGTGGCAGGATCTGCCGCATGGACGTGAGGCAAGAGAAACAACGCGAACAAAAGGACAAGTGTGCGAGTGTTCATGTCGAGACCCTCTTAAAGGCTGACGTTGAAGCTGATCTGGAACACGTTGCGGGTGAAGCTTTCGTTGTCGGCATCGGAATCGTTGTCGCGATATCGATAACCCAGTTCAATATCCAGCCAACGGCGCATGGCGTACACCACGGCCAGGTTGTAGTCCTGAAGATTGTCGGTACGGCTTTGGCCTTCGTAGACATAACGCCCGTAACCGGCCTGGGCCACGGTAGTAATCCGTTCAGTCCAGCCGTGACGCCAGCCGACCTGGGTGAAGGTCGACTTCACGGCATCCGCGCCGTCGTCACCCTCGGCGAGGGCCTGGCGAGCGACGAAGGTGAATGTCGAATAGGTCCGCGGTTTCCATTGCAGATCGACTTGCCAGGTCGGGTTGTCGAGGTCTTTGGATTCGCTGTTGTCGAAGTTCTTTTTCTCGTAACCGACGCGGACTTTACCCGTCGTGCGTGCCGTGAAATCCCATACGGCACCTGCCATGACGGCGTCGGATTTACTGCTGCGCGGGCTGTTGGCCTGCTGGTAATCAAAGTCGGTGTGGTTATATTCCACCAGACCCCGGGTGTTGCTGCCGATGCGGTGATACCAGGTGCTCGTCAGGGCAGTGGTATTGCGTTCCTTGTCGTCGTTGATGCCATCGGCGTTGTCGTAGCGCAGTTGTGCGTAACTGGCCCCGAGATCGATTTGGTTGTCAGCGCTTTTCGCCCCGAAGGTGTAGAGACCGCCCACCCGTTTGTTGTTGAGCTTGTCGTTGATGCCTTCGACCGCCGTCGATTCCGTGCGCTCCCATTTCCGGTACTCGGCGTCGAGCTTCAGACGATGCCGGTCAGTGAACTCCATGATGCTGTCGGCACGCACGCGTTGTGCCGTGTTCGAGGCATCCGACTCGTCGTGATAAATGTAACGAGTGGGTTGCCAGATCAGTCGCGTGGCACTGTTGCGATCCTCGGCCTTGAGCTCGAAAGAAGGCGCCAGCTTGGTGACCATGGAGGACTGTTTGCTGTTTTCCAGTTCGCGAAAGTTGTCGTCATAACTTTCTGAAAACAGGAACGATGGCGTGAAGTCGAATCCATACACATCAATGGCTTGCGGATTGATGCTCCAGGCCATTTCGGGATAGAGACAGGCCATCATCAGCGCGACAGGGCATCGTGACTTCAAAGCCATGTTATAGCTCCTGAGCAAGGGCATATAAGGCAAGTCGTTAGTTGTAGGGGTGAAAACCGGCTTGTTGTCGTTCAATCACGCTGAGTGGCAGGCAGACCGGCTGCTCACGGTTGAGAAACTGCAGGAGGATCATCACGCGGTCGGTTCCGTGCAATCCGAGGAACACGCCCTCCAGTGGCGCGAGCGGGCCGCTGACAATCTGTAGATTCTCTCCGGGTTTCAGCGCTTCATCCGGCCCCGACGTCATTGATTCGATGCAACGCGTACGCAGATGCTCGATGACGTGCTCAGGCACGGTCGCGGGACCATGATTGAATTCGACAAAGCGACTGACCCCTCGGGTGGAACGCAAGGGTGCCCAGTTGTCGTCACGACTGAGCTGGATGAACAAATATCCAGGAAAGAGGGATTCGTGCACTCGCTGGCGTTTTCCGCGAATAATGCGCTCGCTGACGAGTTGGGGATGAAAGACCACGTAATTCTGTTGAAGCAGATTGAGATGAGCACGCTCATCCTGACGTGGCTTGCATTGCAAAAGGTACCAATTGGGGTGGTCCGAGCTGATGACTGGCATGCTGGTAAACTCTGTAATGATCGAAAGTTTATGGCAGGCAGAAGCTCTATTGAGGGCTAAGTAAGGGCAGTCAGCGAAAGTGCTTTTTTATTATGGGTTATTGAAGTGTTTCAAACATGAATCACAAAGTGTTTCATTGGTGTGCATCGAGCAGTGAAGTTTCGCTCTGTTATGCGGCACCTCTGGAGGAGTCATCGGTTCAACTTTTTAGAGGGCAAAGCTACCGCACGGTCTGTTCATGCAGGCTTAAGGTTAGGTAACTAAGTAGTTGTCCCTGAAGCGACAAGGCGCGAGTAAGTAACTGCTCGCGCCCTGCAAAAAATCAACCTTGGTAGTTATCGGCCAGTCTTTCTGGTCTGTCAAACGTTAGCAGTCAAAAAACACGCCATCCATCCAGTAATGCTTTTGCCGATGGATAACTGACTGTTTTTTAATGACTTATTCTTTTGGCTGAACGGTAGAAACTTTTTCTGTCTGTTATGGTCGCGACTATTATTTAGATCGAAAGCTTTCCCCACTATTGGGTGCTGTTATAAAACCTGGACTGAATAAGTCATCCAGCGCTATAACTTATCGCCTGTCGGCTTGTGTGGAGCAGGGATTATGACCGTTCTTGTTACAGGCGCTGCGGGCTTTATCGGCTATCACGCGGTCAAACGATTGGCGCAGCAAGGCCAGGAAGTTGTCGGTATCGACAACCTCAACGATTACTACAGTGTGGATCTCAAACAGGCGCGGCTTGAACAGTTGAGCAGTCTGCAGAGTTTCAGTTTTGAAACACTGGATATTGTCGACAAGCCTGCCTTGATGGCGTTATTCAAAGCGCACGATTTCACCGAGGTGGTGCATCTGGCCGCTCAGGCGGGTGTGCGCTATTCGCTCGACAACCCGGATGCCTATGCGCAATCGAACCTGGTGGGGTTTCTGAATGTGCTGGAAGCCTGCCGACATTATCCGCCCGCGCATCTGATCTACGCGTCGAGCAGCTCGGTATACGGGGCCAACAGCCAGTTGCCATACAGCGTCGATGATGCGGTCGAGCACCCTGTCTCGCTGTATGCCGCCACCAAGCGCGCCAATGAGCTTCTCGCCGACAGCTATTGCCATCTCTACGGCTTGAAGGCCAGCGGCCTGCGCTTTTTCACGGTTTACGGGCCCTGGGGCAGGCCGGATATGGCGCTGTTCAAATTTACCGAAGCCATTCTTCAGGGACGACCGATCGACATCTACAACCAGGGTCAGATGGCGCGGGACTTTACTTACGTCGATGACGTTGTCGAAAGCATCGTCCGCCTGTGTCTGAAACCGCCAGCGCCGGAGAAGGAGGCGAGTGGCGTCAACCGGATTTTCAACCTGGGGCGCGGCAAATCGGTCGCGTTACTGGATTTCGTCGACTGCCTCGAACAGGCACTGGGCATAAAAGCCCAGCGCAATCTGTTGCCGATGCAGGCAGGCGATGTCATCAAGACCTGGGCTGATGTTTCGGCATTGGAACAATGGATCGGGTTTTCTCCGCGAGTGGAAGTTGCAGAGGGTGTGGCGCAGTTTGTGAGTTGGTATCGCCAGTACTATCGAATTTGAGCGGTGCTTCATGCGCCTGGAGTACGGTCATGAGCCGAGACCCACCCGGTTGTTGCGCATGATCGAAAAATTAAGCGCCGCAGCAACACACAGCCAGGCCAGATAAGGAAACAGGATCAACCCGGTGATCACATCCAGGCGCAGGGCCAGGACCACCATCACGGCGACGACCAGCCACAACAGTACGAGAATAATCATCGCGGCAACGATCCGCTGCGCGCCGAAGAACACAGGCGTCCACAGTGTGTTCAGCGCAATCTGCGCCGCCCACAATGCCAGCACCTGTTCGCTGCCGGGAATCATGGTCAAGCGATAGCCAACCCAGGCCAGCAGCAGATAAATCGTCGTCCAGGCCACCGGAAACACCCAGTTGGGTGGCGTGAACTTCGGTTTGTTGAGCTGCGCGTACCATTCGCCGGGCTGGAAAACCATGCCGGTGGTTGCCGCCGCACCGCACGCGATCAGAAAAATCAGGAAAGTCACCATTTCATACTCCTTGGCCGCAGCCCGTTTGCCTGGTTTGTTCCGCCGCAGCGGTCGTTCATTCGGATCTTGAGCACATCAGTTCACTGACCCGCGCCACCAGCGTGTCGACCGCGAACGGCTTGGTCAGCACCTGCATGCCCGGGCCCAGTTGGGCGGCGCCGATGACTGCGTTCTCCGCGTAACCGGTAATGAAGAGGGTCGTCAGGTTCGGGCGGATCTCCCGGCCGGCGTCGGCCAGTTGCCGGCCGTTCATGCCACCTGGCAGGCCGACATCGGTGATCAGCAGGTCGATATGCACGTTTGATTGCAATACTTTCAGCCCGGCAACGCTGTCGCCTGCCTCAAGCAAGTTGTAGCCGAGATCGCCAAGCACATCGGTCAGCAGCGCGCGCACCGTGGGTTCGTCGTCCACCACCAGAATGGTCTCGCTGGCCTTGGGCACCACCGCCGGTGCGATGTGCTTGTCATCGTGGCTCTGCACGGGATCGCCACGGTGACGAGGCAGGTAGATGCACATCGTGGTGCCCCGGTCGACCTGCGAGTGCACGCGCACCTGGCCGCCGGACTGTTTGGCGAACCCGTAAATCATCGACAAGCCCAGCCCCGTGCCCTGGCCCAGCGGCTTGGTGGTAAAGAACGGGTCGAAGGCCTTGGCGATGACATCGGCCGACATGCCGGTGCCGGTATCGGTGACGCACAGGCACACATACTCGCCCTCGGGCATGTCCAGCGCGCCGGCGATCTCGGTGTCGACGATGCGATTGGCCGTCTCGATGGTGATGCGTCCGCCATCGGGCATTGCATCGCGCGCGTTGATACACAGATTGAGCAGCGCGTTCTCCAGTTGACTGGCATCCACAAGTGTCGGCCAAAGCACGGGCGAGCCAATGGTTTCCAGGAGAATGCTCGGGCCCACGGTGCGCTGGATCAGCTCGGTCATGCCGGTCATCAGCGTGTTGACGTCGGTCGGTCGTGGATCGAGGGTCTGGCGTCTGGAGAACGCCAGCAGGCGGTGGGTAAGGGCGGCGGCTCGCTTGACCGCGCCCTGTGCAGTCACCATGTATTTGTCGACTTCGCTCAAGCGGCCCTGACTGATCCGCGCGCCCATCAACTCCAGTGCGCCGGAAATGCCGGCCAACAAGTTGTTGAAATCGTGAGCGAGGCCTCCCGTCAGCTGGCCGACCGCTTCCATCTTCTGCGACTGACGCAGTTTTTCCTCTGCCTGCATCAACTCGGCGGTGCGCGATGAAACCCGTTGCTCGAGGGTGTCGTTGAGCGAACGCAACGCGGCAAGAGCCCGGTCGCGCTCCGCCTCGACGGTGCGCCGCTCCTCGACGTCGATCAGCACGCCGGGAAACCGCAGGGGAACGCCGTCATCTGCACACTCAACGCGTCCGTTGGCTTCGATCCACTGGAATCTGCCGTCCTCGCGCCGTACACGGTACTGATGGGAATAAGCGCCTCCACGGCCAATGGCTTCGTCGATTGCCGTGGTCAGGCTATCGCGGTCGTCGGGGTGCACGCTGGTGATCACTTGTTCGAGGCTGAGGCCTTCGCGCCCCAGTGCCGGGTCGAGGTTGAACACCTGGGCGAAGCCTTCGTCGATGGCAAAACGGTCGGTCAGCAGGTCCCAGTGCCAGGTGCCGATGATGGCGCCGGCGGCAAGGGCCAGTTGCACACGTTCGACGTTTTCCCGGGCGATTGCCTCGCTGGCGCGCAAGCGTTCCTCGGCGGCGCGCCGCTCGGTGACGTCGTTGAACAGGATCGCGATCTGTCGGTCGGCCGGATCGCCGACCCGCACCGCGCGCACATCGAACCAGCGTTCAAAGGTATTGGCGTAATTTTCGAAGTTCGCCGGTTCCCCGGTCTTGGCCACGTGGCCGTAGGTTTCGAACCAGAAGCGTTCAAGATTGGGCGCGAACTCGGTGACCCATTTACCGCGCAGGTTGACCCCGCACTGGCGCTCGAAGGCCGGGTTGGCCTCGACGAAGTAGTAGTCGACAGGCTCGTCGTTGGCGTCGAATTTGACTTTGACGATGGCAAACGCCGACTCGATGGTTTCCAGAATGGTACTGAAACGCTCTTCACTCCGGCGCAACGCCGTTTCGGCACTGCGCGAGCGCGTCAGGTCAAGCATCGCGCCGATCATGCGTTCGGCCTGGCCGGCGGGATTGCGAATCAAGTGGCCGCGATCGAGCACCTCGGCGTAGGAGCCGTCCTGACAGCAGAACCGATACTCCGCGCTCCATGTCGTGCCGTCGCCTTCGATGGCGGCGCGGATCGATGCCTGCACCCGCGCCTGATCCTGCGGATGGATCCGCGCGAATCGCCAGTCGCCACTGGGATCAACATTCTCCAGCGGGAACCCGTACGCCTGTTGCAACGCCTGGTTCCAGATGATCTGGTTGGTTTGCAGGTCCCAGTCCCACACCGCATCGCTGGTCGCCATGACGGCCAGTCGATAGCGTTCTTTTGTTTCGATGATGGCGCGCCCGTACAGATGCTCCTGAGTACGGTCGCGGAGTATTTTCACGAAACCCAAGTGAGTCTGGTCTGCATCGTAAAGCGGCATCAGCTCGCCAGAGGCCCAGAATCGCTCGCCGTTCTTGCGCAAATGCCAGCGCTCATCGTAGGCACGGCCTTCGACAAGGGCGCGCTGCATTTCCTGTTCGACGCGGCCGGCGGCGCGGTCTTCAGGGGTGAAAAAGCAGGATGCGCTCTGGCCGCGAACCTCTTCGGCGGACCAGCCGAGCACATTGGTCGCGCCGCAGTTCCACTCGGTGATGTACCCGGCAAGGTCGGTGACGACCATGGCAAAATCCACGGCACTTTCGAATACCGCCCGCTGCCGCGCTTCACTGCGGGCGAGCGCGGCTTGACTGGCGTGCAGTCGCGCCGTGATGTCGCGCTCAATGTCGACTTCATTGCTCTGCAGCGCGGCGCGTAATCGCTTGACCTCGCATTCGAGCGCTTCGCGACTAAGGTGTTTGAGGGTGTCCATCTCACCTTCTTGGTCAGGTTTTTCATGGGGTGGGTAAGCCCGTCAGGTGCAACCATCAGCGCGAAGCGGTGTGGCTCTGTGGTTGCTCATCCGTTGACAGGTTGCGTCGTCGTTAAGTTTCACTGATGGAGCAAGGTCGCTTCGGGTGAACGCTGATTTCAAATCGAATCGCCGTTATCCAGGCGCGCCAACAGTGCCTGGCCGCGTTGCCAGAGTGCCTGTTGCCTGGTTTGCGGCATGCGGTCGAGGTTCTTGTACATCATGCTCATGCGCTGATTGCCGCGCAGCAGCTCACCGTGGCGCATCAGGAAATGCCAATACAGCGCGTTGAACGGGCAGGCATTGTCTGCCGTGCTTTCGCTGACCTTGTACGCGCAGCCGCGGCAGTAATCCGACATGCGATTGATGTACTGGCCGCTGGCGCAATAGGGTTTGGAACCGAGATAACCGCCATCGGCGTGCATGACCATGCCCAGCGTGTTGGGCAGCTCGACCCAATCAAAGGCGTCCATGTAGATCGCCAGATACCACTCGCAGATCTGGCTCGGCGCGATGCCGGCGAGCAGGGCGAAGTTGCCGGTGACCATCAGCCGCTGAATGTGATGCGCATAGGCATGCTGCAGGCTTTGCCCGATGGCGTGGCGCATGCAGTTCATCTGCGTGTCACCCGTCCAGTAGAACTCGGGGAGCGGCCGGCTGTTGCCAAAAGAGTTGCCTAGCGCGTAATCCGGCATCTTCAGCCAGTACACGCCCCGCACATATTCCCGCCAGCCAATCAGTTGCCGAATGAAGCCTTCGGCGGCATTGAGCGCAACGCTGCCGGCCCAGTACGCCGACTCCACATCACTGCAAATTTGCCGCAAATCCAGTAGGCCAATGTTGAGCGCTGCGCTGATGCGCGCATGAAACAGGAACGGCTCGTCACTGGCCATGGCGTCCTGGTAATCGCCAAACCCCGCCAGGCCATAATCGAGAAAGTAAGCCCAGAGTGCCTGCGCATCGGCATGGGTGACGGGATAGTTGAAGTCATCAAGCGCACCGTAGTGCTGGCTGAAGCGCGCCTTGACCAGTGCCAGCACATCGAGGGTGATGGCGTCGTTATTGAAGCGTACCGGGTAGGGCGCTTTGACGCCTTTGGGCAGGGCCTTGCGATTCTCGGCATCGAAGTTCCATGCGCCGCCCACTGGTGAACCGTCGCCATTGAGCAGCAAGCGGCTCTTGCGCCGCATCTCACGGTAGAAAAACTCCATGCGCAGCTGTTTCTTGCCCTCGGCCCAGGCGGCGAACTCTTCGCGACTGCACAGAAAACGCGTGTCGGCGTGCCACTGGACGGGCAAACCGCATTCCTTGATCGAATGCTCCAGCCGCCAGTCGCCACACTCAGTCACGTGCACTTCGTCGGCCTGCAACAGCTTTTTCCAACGATGCAGCTCATCCGGCACCGAACCGCTGTTTTCCGGGTCATCCAGGGTCACGTATTCAACACGTATGCCTTGGTCTTCCAACGCCTGAGCGAAATGGCGCATGGCGCTGAAGATCAGAGCAATCTTCTGTGGATGGTGGGGCACATGGCTGGCTTCTTCCATGACCTCGACCAGCAGCACCGTATCGCGCTCCGCATCGAGTGCCTGTAAGGACGCCAGGTCGAAGGACAACTGGTCGCCCAGGACCAGGCACAAGCGGCGGGTAGTGTTCATTTTGCGGTTCATTGGCTTGCTTCGGTGCTCTGACGACGGAAGAACAAGGTCACCTGGCCGACCTCCACGCCGAACTTGGACATGCTGGTGCGGTTGATCAACGTGTCCTCGTCCATCAGGTACATCCAGTCGTCCATGCTCATTTCATAGGTCGAATCGTCGACCGGTACGTTCAGCCGATAGCGCCAGTGAAATGTGTTGCCCGCCACCTGGCCTTGGGCAACGCCGACTACATCGCCGGCGCGACCGCTCCAGCGTCCCTGGCCCTCGGGCGTCAATGTCCATACGCGGTGCTGGCGGGTGCCATCGCTGTACAGAAAGCGCTCGTCGAGAATCAGGTTGTTGCCTTCGCGACGGCTGACGATATTGACTTCGAAACGCTTGGTCACTTCGCCGCTGCGCTTCTGAAACATTCCCCAGGCCTTGACGGGCTGGTTGAAAAACCGATGCAGATCCAGGACTGGTTGTTGGTCGGCATAACGGGCGACGTCCACGCTGGTGCAGCTTGCGATGCTGAATATCAGTGTCAGTAGCAGCAGGAATCGTGTCATTGCCTTGCTCCCTGATTGCAAAGGTGTCGAAGGCCATGTTCGAACCATTTGCTTGTACGGTGGGCTGGATATGTACAGGTTTATCGTTTTATCCGGCTGGTCTTGACGCTCGAGTTTTGACGACGTCAACGAGAGTCTTACGGCGATGGCCGGCTTTTTTTTCCTCGCGGCAGCGCTGTACGTGAGGGCAAGCCATCGCTAAATAGTTGTACGTAGTTGGATAGTCTGTACAGGTATAAATCAAGATAGGCTGAAAAAAACCATCTGACAATACTTCTTCCCCCACGCAGGGCGCTTGCTGCGCCTTAACGCGATGCCGAACGTTTTGCCCTGGAAACAGCGGTTGGTCGGTCTGCCGGGCGAGCGCTGGTACTGGGCAATATCCAGCGCAGTGAACGCCGGACCGTGAGGCGCAGGATGCTCAGTGAGCATCCTGCGGGGATAGGAGTGGCCGACAGATCAATGCGCTGTCGGACTTGGCTGTGCACCGTATTGCGCAATGATGTGAGTACCCAGCTCCTCAATAACGTCCGCTGCCGGGCGCTTTCCGTATTTGAGATTCAGGATGACGTGATCGACGCCGATTTCCTCAAGCGACTCCAGCAAAAAACGCAAATGGTAACGTCCGAGTTTGAACCCCAAATGAATGCGAGTGGGTGGCGTAGACGGGTTTTCATCAAGGTCGATGTAAAGCGACTGAGTGAAGGGCTTATAGACGGAACCACATTGCTTCGTGACCTCCAGCCGCCAATCTTCCACGACCAGTCTCTGCATGTTCGGTATGCGTGGATAGTTGATCCATCCGTTGCTTTCGCGCGCGATCCAATCCAGTGACTGACGGCTATTGCCGGTCACGAGCATTGGAATGAATTGGGTGGTCGGTTTCGGAATCAGATCCGCGCCGCGCATTTCCCCGGCGCTCCAGTGGATGGGTTCGAAACTGGTGCTGTGGGCTCGGCGAATCACCGCGTAGTGCTCGCGAAAGATATCCCCGCGCCTTTCGGGATCGACGCCAAAAGCCGAGAACTCCACCGGGCGGTCGCCGGACGCCACCCCAAGAATCAAGCGACCTGCGCTCAACTGATCGACGCTGGCTGACGCCTTGGCCGTGTGCAGGGGATGGTGCAAAGGGATGGCGATGGAGGCGGTGCCAAGCGCAATTTCCGATGTATGGGCGGCCATATAACCCAGGTAGACCCAGGGGTCGAAGACTTGGCCGACATCGCCGAATCCGGGATCGCGAAGCGGCACGTCACGAAACCAGAGCGCGCTGAAGCCCAATGCCTCGGCCCGTTTTCGCCAATGCGACCTGGTTGAGCATGCTCGGCGTGTCGCCGTCGAAGGCCTCCATGGGAAAGAACAATCCAAGGCTCAAATGCCCCGGCGTGAAGGTTCGGCTGAACCCTCGATGCTGCTGATAAGGAATCGTGCTCGGCCGATACATACTGATTTTCCTCAGTGGCAGAACGTGAACAGCGCCCCGTTGCCAGAGGTGCTGCGGCATCGGTCGCTTGGGAACGACAGGTGGGGGGACTGAGTGCAGCTTTGCCCATTGCGCCGTACTGCCGGTCGGGTGGACCGGATTGAGGAGCCAGTTGCTGGCGATATGCGCGGGCAGGTCCGGATGGGTGATAAGCGGACGGTAAAAGGAATCCTCTCCCGGCTCGATACCGTCAACTCGGAAACGGGCCCAGAGGTTACCTCATCAGCGTAGGCGGTATTGCCGTGTTGCGCCATTGTGCCTCGCACATCGTGGGAGACCTTTGCGACTTCAACCGATCACAAGCAGGTGGCAGGATTACGATCCATCGAGTCCCACTCGACATGACTTCGGTCATTGGGCGAATCATCGATGAATCTCGAGCGGTTCCAGCAAAGGGTGAAAGCTGCATGCCATCAGGCATGCAGGGCCGAGCGGGCAGGTTCAGTCTTGGAGATGGATTCAATCCGTTTCATTTTGCAGCCAGCAGTCGCTTGGCGGTAGCAAGGATTGAATCGATATTGAAAGGCTTTTCCAGGACAGCATTGAACAAGTCCGATCTCTCCATGCCGAGGTGGGCTTGTGCGCCGCTGATCAGAATGATGGGCAAGAGATGCGCTGAGGGCAGGGCGCGGACGGCCGTGGCGAATTCGAGTCCGTCCATTACCGGCATCATGAAGTCGGTAATGATCAGGTCAGGGCGCTCTCGCTCAAGTACCTCAAGCCCTTTTTTGCCATTGCTGGCCTTTACGACCATGAAGCCTTCGTCCTCCAGCGCAAAGCCGAGAATGTCAGCGATCAAATATTCGTCGTCGACAACCAGGATGGTGGTCATGAGAATGCAACCTGAATAGAAGACCTAGGAAAATGAACCTGGCAGGGCTGCAGGATTAGGAACTGGCGGTTCATTTCTTGAAGCCTTTTTCAGATCAACGTCCTGGTCACGGATGACCACTTCAAATCGCGAAGGGTCATAAGAGCTATCTCTGACTTTAAGAATGGAAATGGTTCTGCTTAGTTCAGAGTCATTCTCGAAGAACCGCATCAGCATCAGATTGTCGACGATGCTGGACAGGTCAGAGTTTGGTGAACTGATCTCGGAGCCGAACAGATCTCGCATCTCCCAAGAGGCAAACACGGTCACGCCCCTGGAACGTAATTCGTTCATGAGGGCACTGTAAAAGTCAGTAATTCGGGCTGGATTCGTCGAGACGCGCGTCATGCCGCTAAGGCTGTCGATGAATAAACGCTTGATGCCCTTTTCTTCGACGATGCTCAGCAACCTTGAGCCCAGGCCGTCCAGGAGACCTTCGGTGGTCGGTTGCCACGCGATGCTCAACGCACCGCTTTCTTCCATGCCTTTGATGTCGATTCCTAGTGACTGGCCCTTCAGGCGTAACCGCTCCGGGCTTTCATAAAAGCCAAAATGCAGGCCCGGTGCCTTCACCGTCGACTCACCCAGGAATTTAAGACCTAGGGTTGTCTTGCCTATTCCTGACGGGCCCATGACCAGCGTCACGCTGGAACTGTGCAGCCCGCCACCCAGTATCGTGTCCAGAGAATGTATACCGCTGGGGATGCGCGTCATGTTGGCGCTGTCGGGCGAAGAGGGGTGGCTGTAGAGGCTTTCCAGGCGCGGATAAACCACCAGACCGTTCTCGGTGATTTCGCACTCGTGAAGCCCGGTCAGTGCCGCGCTGCCCCGGGTTTTACGCAGTTGAATACGACGCACCGAGCGGGTGCCATAAAGCTCCTCTCCCATTTCGATCACGCCATCCACCATGGTGTGCTCGGGGCTGCCGTCATCCAGTCGGGAACTGGTGAGAAACAACACGGTGCATCCAGCAAATGCAGCGTGCCCTTGCAATTCAGAGATGAACTTCTTGGTGTCGATGGGCGAGTCGGCTTTAGAGCGTGCGTTCAGCAAGCCGTCGACAACCATGACTGTGGCCTTCTGGCGGCTGATCTCACGCCTCAGCAGTTTTACGACTTCATCCAGACCTTCATTTTCCAGCGTATCGAATGCGCTGACGAACTGGATTTCAGCGCCAACTTTGGAAGCGTCGTAAAAGCTCAAGGTGGACAGAAACTGAAAAAGCCGGTCATGGGATTCGGCAAGCAGTGTCGCTACCAGAACACGGCCGCCGTTGCGCGCATGATGGAATCCAAGTTGGTTGGCGAGGATCGTTTTGCCCGACCCTGGACGCCCCTGAATAATGTAGGAAGCGCCTGAGACCAATCCGCCCTTGAGCAGAGCATCCAGGCCTTCGATTCCACTCTGAAGGCGATTTAACTTTTCCACTATGCGACCCTGATCTTGAAATCATGCTGTTAAACCGAATGTACGGGATGCTAACGCCATTTGTGTGCCGGAGCTATCTGCACTTCACTGACGTTTCAGGCAGCAGTGCCGGTAAAGCTATTCATTCGCCGCTGAACATGCGTTGGAGCAGCAACGCAACTTACTCAACCTGGTTGCACACTCTTTTCCACCCTGGGCGGCTCCAGCATTGTCAGCGGATGAACTACGCTCCTGAAACAACCCCCGCAGATTGAAGAAAACAGTACAAAGGGTCGATATGACCAGAAGGCTGGAGGGAACCAACAGGCCATTCTTCAGGATCCGGTTTCCCTGATGTTCATTGCCCGGAGTACGCTCCGTGAGAAACCAGCAGCGATGAGCCTTGGAGATGAAGGCTTTGCCTGATGCTGGCGGCTGGATCTCATATAGCCTAAGCGTAGCTTTTTATTCCCAAAACGAAGTTCATATTAATTTTATAGTGCGTTTTAATCTAAACAGGTATTTCCTGATTGGAGCATTCGCACTTGAAGATCCCCACACATTTGACACTTGGCCTGGCGCTCGCCGTCAGTTGCGCGGCAGCCTTCGCCGGGCCCACCCTCGATCGCGTGACGCAAAAAGGTGAGCTCACCGGTGTCCTGATGGAGAGTTACCCGCCGTTCTCTTTTCTCAATGACCAGAACCAGCTCGACGGCTTCGATGTGGATGTCGCTAAAGCTGTGGCCGAGCGCCTTGGGGTCAAGTTGAAACTTGAAACGCCTTCCTGGGACGTGATTGCCGCGGGGCACTGGAACGGTCGATACGACATCTGCGTGTGCTCGATGACACCGAGCAAGGCGCGGGCCGAAGTGTTCGACTTCCCCGTGGAGTATTACCAGTCACCGGCGGTGATCGTGGTCAATGCGAAGGACAAGGACATCGTCACTGGCAAAGATTTGTCCGGCAAAAAAGTCGGTGTGATCAGTGCCTCGACTTATGAGGCTTATCTGAACAAGGACCTGGTCATTGAAGGCGCCGAGGACAAACCGTTGAGCTATCCGTTCGACAATGTCCAGATCGCCCCTTACGACAATGAAACCGTTGCCTTCCAGGATCTCGCACTGGGTACCGGCGTGCGCCTGGATGCCATGGTCACCAACCTGATCACCGCGCGCGAACGCATCGCTCAGGATCCGCGCTTCAAGATCGCCGGAGATCCACTGTATGCCGAACCGAACGTCGTGGCGGTCGAGAAGGGTGATCCGCAATGGAATGCGAAAGTCACCGAGGTCATCGCACAACTCAAGACTGACGGCACGCTGAGCAAAATATCCCGCAAGTGGATCGGTTCTGATATCAGCCAATGACAGCCATCAATCCGCATCCGGCCAAAGCGGCTGTCAGCCCGCAAAAGCAGCCGCCACTGACACGTCAGCTGTTCGGTTTTCGCACGCGCCTGTATCTGACGTGGGCGGCGCTGTCGGGTCTGGGCGTGTGGTTTTTCATGCGCTTCGATCTGAAGTTTTCGATCATTGCGGAAAAGTGGCCAAACCTGGTCGGCCTGCATCTGGGGCCGAACGGGTTCTTGCAAGGCGCGGCGCTGACGATATTCCTGTGTTTCTGCTCGATCTGGTTTTCGTTATTGCTGGGCTTTGTCACCGCGTTGGCCAGGCTGTCGAGCAGCGCCGTGGCGTTTGGTATCGCCAGCTTCTACGCCTCGTTTTTTCGCGGCACGCCACTGTTGATCCAGATCCTGTTGATCTATCTGGGGCTGCCGCAGTTGGGTGTGGTGCCAGGCGCAATCAGCGCCGGGATCATCGCGCTGTCGCTCAACTACGGGGCTTATCTCAGTGAGATTTTTCGTGCCGGCATCCTCGCGGTTGCCCCGGGTCAGCGCGAAGCCGCCGCCGCACTGGGCCTGAGGCCGGCCGCGACGTTCATCCATATCATCCTGCCGCAAGCCATGCGCACGATCATTCCGCCGACCACCAGCCAGTTCATTTCGATGCTCAAGGACTCTTCCCTGATTTCGGTCATGGGGGTTTGGGAAGTGATGTTTCTGGCGCAGTCGTACGGGCGTTCGTCCTACCGTTACATTGAAATGCTGACCACCGCAGCCGCCATCTATTGGCTGTTATCCATCGGTCTCGAACTGATCCAGCATCGCCTCGAACGCCATTACGGCAGAGGCTTCAAGCATCAGCGCTGAGCCATTCCGTTGAATGATTTCTTGCAGGAACCACGATGTCCGATCCTAAACCTCTGCTTTTTGCACTCTATGAACAAGCCAGCGTCGGCTGCGGCGGTGCGCCGAGCCTCTGGACGCACCCGGCTGACGAACGCCTGGCGATCAACTCGCTGGGCTACTGGTCAAACCTGGCGCGGATTGCCGATCAGGCGCACCTCGATATGTTGTTCTTTGGTGATGTGCTGGGTTTCTACGATGTGTTCGGCGGCAATGCCGATGCAGCCATGAAGTGGGCGGTGGAAGCACCGGCCAACGATCCGTTGATGATCATTCCAGCGTTGGCGGCCGTGACGGAAAACCTGGCGTTTGGTGTCACGGTGACCACCAGTTATGAACACCCGTTTACCCACGCCCGGCGCTTCAGCACGCTTGATCACCTCACCAATGGGCGAGTGGGCTGGAACATCGTCACCTCTTACCTGTCCAGCGCCGCCCGCAATTTCGGGCTGGAGCAAATGATCAAGCATGACGATCGCTATGAACGCGCCGAGGAGTTTCTCGATGTGGTGTACAAACTCTGGGAAGGCAGTTGGGCAGACGATGCCGTGGTTGCCGACAAGGCCCGCCAGCTGTATGCCAGAGGCGAGCGGGTGCGACCGATCAATCACGAGGGTGCGCACTATCGCGTGGCCGGGCCGCACCTGACCGCTCCGTCCCCGCAGCGCACCCCGTTGCTGATTCAGGCGGGCTGGTCGGGACGCGGTCGAGAGTTCGCCGCCAAGCATGCGGAACTGATCTTCATCGCCAAATCCAACCCGCAGGAAATCCGGCAGGGCCTGGAAGACATCTGGGCCCAGGCTCAGGCGCGTGGGCGTCAACGTGAAGACGTGAAATCGTTGACGGTGTTGCGCATCGTCACGGCCAAAACCGAAATCGAAGCCCAGCGCAAATACGACGAGCTGCAAAGCAACTATCACTTGCAGGCACAACTGGTCAGTTACGCCGGCGACACCGGCATCGACATCAGCCGCTACGCCGACAGCGATGCACTCTCGACGCACACCGAAGGCCTGACCTCATACGTCATGCGCCCCGATGGCAGTGGCAAGCCGCTGACGGCGGGTGATGTGAAAAAGCGCTTCGCCAGTGTTACCCGTGGCAGCGACCTGATTCTCGTCGGTACACCGCAGCAAGTCGCCGAGCGCATCGAAGAACACGCGCGAATTTCCGGCACCAGCGGCTATATGCTCAACCCATTGCTCAGCCCAGGCAGCCTTGAGGACTTTGTCGAACTGGTGATTCCCGAACTGCAAAAGCGTGGGCTGTACCGTACTCAACCGCAAAGCGGCACTTTCCGCTCGCGGTTACGGGCAGATCACTCCAATCACCTGCCTGACTCGGCCTATGGGGCTTCGTTCCGCTTCGACAAGGCGCTTCATGGCTGACGCTATTTAACCGCATACACCTTGCGTACATAGCGCGTGCTTTTCCAGGCGCACGGTGCCCCGCGCGCAACAAATACGCTGTCGCCGGTATTGACGGTCATGCTCGACCCCTCAGGTGTCTGCAACGTTACGCTGCCTTCGATCAGATACATCAGCTCATTGAGCTTGTGCGGGCGACCGTGACGTTCGTAGGGCGTCGAGTCCCACACGCCGACACGCAGATCGGTTATGGCATCTTCGAAGGCATTATGTGACCGGCATTGCGGTGTCGGACCGATCAGGATCTGCTGCTCCGGCGCGGCGGAGGGGGACAGGTGCGCGAGCGGGTCGAGCAAGGTCAGGCCGGGTGTCGCGGCTGCGCTGGCCATGGCGCAAAACGCCCACCGGGTGCCGGTCTGCGCCTCGATCTGCAGGGCTGTGCCACGGCCGATGACTGCGCTGGCGCCGACGGCCAGTTCCAGCGTCCGCTCGCGGGTTTTCAACGTCACATGCCCCGCGTGAACCACGATCACTTCGGTGTGCGGGAAGTCCTCGATATCAAGGCTTGCGCCTGCTTCGACGATGCCTGCAGATATACCGTCGCTCCCTGACCAGGCGACCTGACGTCCGGTCGAGAAAGGGTCTGCAGCGTTCAAGGGTTGCTGTTTGAAAGCGGTGTCGACGCGACTGCCATCGGCACGAGCCAACAGCATGATGCAAGGTTCGGACATACGGGTGACGCTCCAGATATTGAGAGGATTTATTGAGGGGCGGCAAGCGCCAGCGCGATAGTCAGCCGATGGCTTGAGTGACCAGGGCAAACTGCCGAACGCCATTGTTTGCTTGCGGTGCTGCACCGCGGGACATTTGTGCCACGGTGTCGACCTTCTTCAGGCCGGCTGCTTCCAGCCAGTCGGAAAGGCCACAATCCGCTGGAATATCAATGCGCACAAAGGCGTCCGGTATCCCGGCCAGCAATGTCGCGATCAGATGTTGGGCCTGTCCAAGGTTTTCGGCGATCAGCGGGCCGATGCAACGACCGCGACCGAACGGGCGCAGCAGGGCGAAGGCGCGCAACTGACCGTCGCGCACAATGCCCACCGAATGTTCTACGACAGAGAACAAATCGTTGAGCACCGCTTGCCGATCCAGCCCGCTGCCGGCATTGGCCAGTTCCAGCACCCGCGCATGATCCGCTTCTCGCAGTGGGCGGCATTCTTCACCGTCTGCCAATGGGCCGGGCAGAGGGGCTTGCGCCTGGCCCTGATGCTGCTGAATCCGGCCAAACTCGACAAAACCCTGGCTGGCATACAGCGGTGCGCCGGCCACGGTTGCATTCAATATCGCCGTGCTTGACTGGCAAGCCTGCAGTGCGTGTTCCATGAGCTTTCGCCCGATGCCCTGGCCCTGGTAATCGTCACTGACAATGACCAGGCCAATGGTCGTGAAATCACCTTGCGGGCAGGCGAACGCGGTGCCGATCAAACGCTCGCCATCGAGTACGACAAAGCCCTTGCTGACCCGTTGCAGCATGGCCCAGTCGTCAAGTCGATGGGGCCACTTCAATTGCACGGACAGGGCATGGGCCTTGGGCAGGTCGTCGGCAGTCATCGGCCGATAGACGTAGGAAGGGAGTGGGGTGGACATGGCGATTCTCCGATCAAGAGTGTGCGCTGGCGCCGGGTTTTGCGGCGAGGTGACGCCTGTATCCCATCTGGATGAAAGCCTGACAAGGGGGCAGGGAATATTCGGCAGATTCCGCAAAGTGAGGTCCCGAAGACCACACTTACTACTTAATCGGGGCCTTCTGCCGGCAGCAAATGCTTGGGCTTATTTACCCTATAAAAGGCTTGCGCGCAGCCTCGTCGCTCACGGCGCTGGATGCGCTTTCAATTGCTTCAATCAGTACCGGACAGACCTGCGCCGCAGCAACTGATGCCAAGCCTGCGATGGGGCGCAGTTTCTGCGGGCAAAGTCGCTGTCGGAAATCAAAAACGCCAGATAAAGGTCCATAAGTGCGCATGAACCGGGGCTTTGCCCAAGGCTGGAGCGCACCGCAAAGTCTGCTGAGCGGCGTGACCAAAACGGTGATTTGTATCGAACGGAGGTCGCTTTTAACGCCATCTGCTGATTTCACGGTGTTGTAATGACGGTGTGCTGCAGCGTTGCATCGCTACTGCGCAAACCAGGCAAATGCTTGTAGCGCCATTGACCTCAACGAACTTCAGGAACGCACTCAATGAGCTTTCTTCGCCCCAAATTCATTACCTTCGACTGCTACGGAACGCTGACCAATTTCCACATGGGCACGATGACCCGCGAACTCTTCGCCGATCGCGTTCCCGCTGAGCAGATGGATCAGTTCGTCAAGGATTTCTCGGCCTATCGCCTCGATCAGGTCATGGGCGACTGGATGCCGTATGACGAGATTCTCAAGACCGCTCTGGCGCGTACCTGCAAGCGTTGGGGAATCGAATACCGCGAAGAAGGCCAGCTGTATTACGACGCCGTTCCGACCTGGGGCCCGCACCCGGACGTACCGGCCGGCCTGTCGAAAATCGCCGACAAGATTCCCCTGGTGATTTTCTCCAACGCCAGCAACAGCCAGATCATGTCCAACGTCGAAAAACTCGGCGCACCTTTTCACAAAGTCTTCACGGCCGAACAGGCACAAGCCTACAAACCACGTCTGGCGGCGTTCGAGTACATGCTCGACAACCTCAACTGCGGCCCGGAAGACATCTTGCATGTGTCCTCCAGCTTCCGTTACGACCTGATGCCGGCCCACGACATGAAGATCAAGAACAAGGCCTTCGTCGCCCGTGGCCACGAAGTACCGGGCAATGCGTTCTACAGCTACCACCAGATCCCGGACATTGGCGGTCTGGCCGCACTGGTCGGCCTGTAACGACATCCTCATTGGCAAAGGCGGGATTGAACATGGGCAGTGAATCCTACTGGCTCGACAGCGCACCGGCCTTCACCGGCGCACAGCTCGGCGGTTTGCCCGGGCAAGTCGATGTGGCCATCGTCGGTGGCGGTTTCACCGGGCTGGCGGCGGCCCGGGCCCTGGCGCTCAAGGGTGCCAGTGTGGTGGTGCTGGAAGCCGGGCGCGTGATCGGCGAGGCCTCGGGACGCAATGGCGGGCAGTGCAACACGGGGGTGGCGCAGGATTACGCCAGCCTCAGCGCCAGCCTCGGTGCCGACCGGGCCAAAGCCTATTACCAGGCTTACGAAAGTGCCGTGCAAAGCGTTGTGTCGCTGGTCGAGCAGGAGCAGATCGCCTGTGACCTGCTGCGCAACGGCAAGCTGAAACTGGCGGCAAAACCGCTGCACTACGAAGGGCTGGCCCGCACCTGCGAGCTGATTCGCAACGAAGTCGATGCCGATGTTGAATTGCTGTCTGCCGAACAGACCCGTACCGAAGTCAACTCTGCGCAGTTCCATGGCGGCCTGTTGCAGCGCAATGGCGTGCAGATGCACGTCGGGCGTTTCGGCATCGGTCTGGCAGAAGCGGCGGTGCGTCACGGCGCGCTGGTCCATGAGGGCACCCCGGTGCTCGACTGGAAAGCCCGGGCTGGTGGTTATCAGGTCAACACCAGCAAGGGATCGCTGCACGCCGGGCAGGTTCTGCTGGCGACCGGTGCCTGTCAGCACGGTGGTCTGGGCTGGTATCGGCGGCGAATCGTACCGGTGGGCAGCTTCGTCATTGCCACCGAGGTTCTGCCGCGGGCGCTGATCGACCAGTTGCTGCCGGGGCGCCGCGCTTATGTCACCAGTCGAATGATCGGTAACTACTTCCGCCTGACCCCGGACAACCGCCTGCTGTTTGGCGGGCGTGCGCGGTTTGCCATGTCCGACAGTGTCAACGATGCCAAGAGCGGCAAGGTGCTGCAGGCGGCAATGATCCAGATGTTTCCGCAACTGGCCGGCGTCAGGATCGATTACTGCTGGGGCGGCCTGGTAGACATGACCTCCGACCGTTTGCCGCGAGCCGGCCAGCACGGCGGCGTGTTCCATTCGATGGGCTACAGCGGCCACGGCGTGCAGATGTCGGTGCACATGGGGCAGGTGATGGCTGATGTGATGGCGGGCAATGCCGAGGCCAACCCGTGGCGTGAACTCGACTGGCCGGCGATCCCCGGGCATTTCGGCAAGCCGTGGTTCCTGCCTTTCGTGGGCGCCTATTACCGCTTTCAGGACTATTTGCATTGAGCTGATGCTGTGGCTTTACCGTCGTTTGCGTTTCCAGGACGTTCCGGCCAACCGGAACACTTGAGCCTTCTTAATTTCGACAGGTAGCACTGAAATGACTGATCACAAGAACGACTCACCTCTGATCTCGGGCGAAGAAAGCCTGCGAGTGTTCGAAGGCCTCAATCGCGGCATGTCACGCCGTCACGCGTTGCAAATGCTCGGCGTCGCCGGTGTAGCGGCTGCCGGCGCCGGCAGCCTGTTCGGTGCCGCGGGCAAGCTGTTGGCCGACGACACGGCGACGCCGGGCAAAGGCAAACAGGGTGGGCGCATACGTGTCGCCGGCATGTCCAGCTCCACCGCCGACACCCTCGACCCGGCCAAAGGCGCGCTGTCCACCGACTATGTGCGGCACTACATGTTCTACAACGGCCTGACCCGTTTCGACGCGCACCTGGTGCCGCAACTGGAACTGGCCGAGCGCATCGATAACACCGACGCGACCCTGTGGACAATCACCCTGCGCAAGGACGTGACTTTCCACAACGGCAAAACCCTCAGCGCGGCCGACGTGGTGTTCTCGCTGTCACGACACAAGGATCCGCTGACGGGTTCCAAAGTCATGCCGCTGATGGAGCAGTTCGCCGAAATCAAGGCCACAGGGGCCAACGAAGTACAGATTCGCCTGACGGCCCCGAACGCCGAATTGCCGTCGATTCTGGCCGTCTCGCATCTGCTGATCGTTCCCGAAGGCACCACTGACTTCAACCAGGGCATTGGCACCGGACCGTTCAAGGTCAAGGAGTTCAAACCGGGCGTACGTTCGGTTGCCGCACGCAACACCGGCTACTGGAAGCCAGGCCTGCCGTACCTCGACGAAATCGAATTCATTGCCATCGGCGACGAGCCGTCGCGGGTCAACGCGCTGCTGTCCGGCGATGTGCACATGATCAACGAGGTCAACCCGCGATCCACCGACCGGATCAAGGCCAGCGCCAGACACCGGGTCGTTGATGCGCCGTCGGGCAACTACACTGATTTGATCATCCGTCAGGATCAGCTGCCGGGTCAGAACGCTGATTTCACCCAGGCGATGAAGTACCTGCTCGATCGCGAACAGATCAAGTCGGCGGTGTTTCGCGGCTTTGCCGTGGTCGGCAACGATCATCCGATCGCGCCCGGCTCGCGCTACTACAACAGTGACCTGCCGCAAACAGTCTACGACCCGGAAAAAGCCAAATTCCTGCTGAAAAAAGCGGGCATGGAAAACATCAGCATGGAGCTGTTTGCGTCGCCTGCCGCAACGGGTTCCGTCGATATCGCAGTGCTGTTGCAGCAGTCGGCCAAGCAGGCGGGGCTCAAACTCGACGTCAAGCGCCTGCCGAGCGACGGCTACTGGTCCAACCACTGGATGAAGCACCCGATCAGCTTCGGCAACATCAACCCACGTCCGAACGCCGACGTGATGTTCTCGCAGTTCTTCCAGTCGAAGGCGCCGTGGAACGAGTCCGGCTGGAAGAACGAACAGTTCGATCAGTTGCTGATGCTCGCCCGCGGCGAAACCGACGATGCCAAGCGCGGCAAGATGTACGCGGACATGCAGACCCTGGTGCACGACCACTGTGGCATCGGCATTCCGGTGTTCATCAGCAACATCGACGGCGTCGATCAACGGATCAAGGGCTACGGCAGCAACCCGCTCGGCGGCTTCATGGGTTACATGTTCGCCGAGCAGGTCTGGCTGGACGCTTGAACAGAGCCGTCGAAATGAACGGCAAGCCAGGTGCAGGAGGGTAGGCGATGAATAGCAGCACACTGTGGTTGATCGGTCGACGGCTGGGCGCCGCGATCGTGACTTTGTTGATCGTATCGATGGTCGTGTTCGCGATCACGGCGGTACTGCCTGGAGACGCGGCGCAACAATCCCTTGGCCAGTTTGCCACCCCGGAACAGGTGGCGGCGCTGCGTCTGAAACTGGGGCTCGATCAACCCGGTGTGGTGCGTTACCTGCACTGGTTGATGAGCCTGCTCAGTGGCGATATGGGCGTGTCGGTATCCAACGCGATGCCGGTCGTCGAGCTGATGGCCGGGCGCGTGCCCAACACCTTGATGCTGGCGGCCGCCACGGCGCTGGTGTCGGTGCCGGTGGCGCTGGTTCTCGGCATCGGCTCGGCGATGGGTCGTGGCGGGCGGATCGACAGTGTCTTGAGTTTCACCACCCTGGCCATGGTCGCGGTGCCAGAGTTTCTGGTGGCGACCCTCGCGGTGCTGATCTTTGCGGTAAACCTGGGCTGGTTGTCGGCGCTGTCCTATGCCAGCGACATCACTTCACCGTGGCAATTCATGCGCACCTACGCCTTGCCGGTGATGACGCTGTGCTGCGTAATCGTTGCGCAAATGGCGCGGATGACACGCGCAGCAGTGATCGATCAGCTCGACAGTCCCTACGTGGAAATGGCCCGGCTCAAAGGCGTCAGTCCGATGCGCATCGTACTGCGCCACGCCTTGCCCAATGCCATCGGGCCGATCGCCAATGCGATTGCGCTGAGCCTGTCGTATCTGCTCGGCGGGGTGGTGATTGTCGAAACCATCTTCAACTATCCCGGCATCGCCAGCCTGATGGTCGATGCCGTGACCAACCGTGACATGGCACTGGTGCAGGCTTGCACCATGTTGTTCTGTACGGCTTATCTGGGTCTGGTGCTGATTGCCGACCTGTGCGCGATTCTGTCCAATCCGAGGCTGAGAAACCAATGAACAATCTCATTGTGAAATCGACGCCCGCGGCCCCCGATCTGTCAGCCGGCAAGGTGTCTCACGGGCCCGCGTGGCTGGGGCTCATCGGCGCCGCCATCTGCGTTATCTGGCTGCTGGTCGCGTTGTTCGGCCCGTGGCTGGCGCCGCATCCGGTCGGCGAAGTGGTTTCAGGCAATGTGTTCGACAACATCAGCGCGGTGTACCCGTTCGGCACTGATTATCTGGGCCGCGATATGCTCAGCCGGGTGCTCGTCGGCGCACGTTTCACCGTGGGCCTGGCGTTGATTGCGGCGGTGCTGGCCAGTGCGCTGGGCACCGGTTGCGCGCTGCTGTCGGTGGTCTCGCCGAAGTGGCTGGACGAAGTGATCAGCCGCTTGATGGACGCCTTTATCTCGATTCCGAGCAAGATGCTCGCGTTGATCATGGTCTCGGCGTTCGGCTCTTCAGTGACGCTGTTGATCAGCACGGCAGTGTTGAGCTTCGCCCCGGGCGCGTTCCGTATCGCCCGCAGCATGGCGGTGAACATCGAAGCGCTGGAGTATGTGCAGGTCGCCCGAACCCGTGGCGAGCGGCGCTTGTACATCGCGTGCGTGGAGATCCTGCCGAACATGCTCAACCCGGTGCTGACTGACCTGGGCTTGCGGTTTGGTTTCATCGTGCTGCTGCTCAGCGGCATGAGTTTTCTCGGGCTGGGCGTGCAACCGCCGGATGCCGACCTCGGTTCGCTGGTGCGGGAAAATATCGGCGGCCTCAATCAGGGTGCGCCGGCCATCGTCATCCCGGCGCTTGCCATCGGCACCCTGACCATCGGCGTGAATCTGTTTATCGACAGAGTGTCGTCGCGACGCAGTCGCCGCACGGGAGGCCATTGAAATGACCCAATTGATTCGAGTTGAAGACCTGCGCGTGGTCGCTTGCGGCGAGCACGGTGAAACCGAAATCGTAAAAGGCGTGAGCTTTGCCCTGGAACAAGGTGAAGTGCTGGCGTTGATCGGCGAGTCGGGCTCGGGCAAGACCACCATTGCCCTCGCTCTGTTGGGGTATGCCCGACGGGGCTGTCGGTTGTCCGGCGGCGTGGTGCAGGTCGGCGAGCACAACATGCTCGCGCTCAGCGAGCAGCAATTGCAGGGCCTGCGCGGTAATCGGGTGTCGTATATCGCGCAGAGCGCTGCGGCGGCTTTCAACCCGGCGAAGAAGCTGATCGACCAAGTGGTGGAGGGCGCCTTGATTCACGGCCTCGGCACCCGCGCCGCCCTTGAGGCCAAGGCCATTGAACTGTTCCGCGACCTGGCCCTGCCGGACCCGGATCACATCGGCCAGCGTTACCCGCATCAGGTGTCCGGCGGGCAACTGCAGCGGGTGATGGCGGCAATGGCGCTGATCAGTGATCCGTTGCTGGTCATCCTCGACGAACCGACCACGGCGCTCGATGTGACGACCCAGATCGACGTGTTGCGAGCGTTCAAACGCGTGGTGCGTGATCGTGGCGCAACAGCGGTGTATGTGTCCCATGACCTGGCCGTGGTGGCGCAAATGGCCGATCAGATTGTCGTGCTCAATGGCGGTCAGATCTTCGAACAAAGCGCCACGGCGGCGCTGCTCAAAGGCCCGCGTCATGAATACACCCGCAGTTTGCTGGCCGCCGCGCGACCGGACACGACGATCCGCCCACCTGGCGGTATTGCCGAAGAAACTCCGCTGCTGACCATTCGCGGACTGACCGCCGGTTACGGCAACAAGAACACCCAGGGCATGCCGGCCATTCGTGTACTGGAAGACATTGATCTGACCGTGCGCCGGGGCCAGGCGATTGGCGTGATCGGCGAGTCGGGTTCGGGCAAGTCAACGCTGGCCCGCGTGGTGGCCGGCTTGCTGACGCCGGCATTGGGCGGGCTGACCTTTGACGGGCAACCGCTGGGCGGTTGTCTGGCCGAACGCAGCGACGAGCAATTCCGGCGGATCCAGATGGTGTTCCAGAACGCCGACACGGCGCTCAATCCGATGCACAGCATCAGCACGATTCTGAGTCGGCCGCTGAAGATGTATTTCAACCTCAAAGGCGCGGCGTTGCGCGAGCGTATCGGCGAATTGCTGGATCTGGTGCGCCTGCCGCGAGCTCTGGCCGAGCGTCGTCCGAGTGAATTGTCCGGCGGGCAGAAACAGCGGGTGAACCTGGCGCGGGCACTGGCGGCCAAACCCGATCTGATCCTCTGCGATGAAGTGACCTCGGCGCTGGACACCGTGGTCGGTGCAGCGATTCTTGAGTTGCTCCGCGACTTGCGTGAGCAGCTCGGCGTGTCCTACCTGTTCATCAGTCATGACATCTCCACCGTGCGCGCGCTGTGCGATGACGTGGTGGTGATGTACAGCGGCCACAAGGTTCAGGCCGGCAGCCGCCAGTCGTTTGCGCAGGCACCGTTCCATCCCTACACCGATCTGTTGATTCACTCGGTGCCGGAGCTGCGCCAGGGCTGGCTGGAAACCTGCGGGACGACTTGCGGCGAACTGCCGCCCATCGGGCCCAAAGCCAATGTGGCCGAGCTGTGCACCTTCCTCAATCGCTGCCCGGTGCGTGTCGATGGCCTGTGCAACCGTACGGCACCCAACCGCCGAATCATCGACGGTGGCAGTGAAATTCTTTGCCACCACGACAGCGTCGAACTGCTGAAAACCCAGCGCGACGTGACCACCTTCAATCAGGGAGCCTATGCATGAGCGCTCGTTTTGTGAGACTGGCCGAGCAGGGCCGGGTGACCGTCGGGTTGACCGTGGATGGCGTGCCCATCAAGGCGTTGCAGGGCGATACATTGATGGTCGCATTGCTCACTCAGGGCAATGCGTTGCGTCAGTCGGAGTTCGATGCCGGTCGACGTGCCGGGTTCTGCCTGATGGGCGCCTGCCAGGATTGCTGGGTGTGGACGCGCAGCGGCGAACGTCTGCGTGCGTGCTCCAGTGAAGTCCGTGAAGGGCTGGATCTCGTCACCACACAACCGGAGGCGACATGGCCACTGCACGGGTAGTTATCGTCGGCGCCGGCCCTGCGGGGATTCGCTGCGCCGAGACGTTGGTGAAGGCCGGCATCAAACCGGTCCTGATCGATGAAAATCGCCGCGACGGCGGCCAGATCTATCGGCGCCAACCCGAAGGTTTCACCCGCGACTACCGCGCGCTGTACGGCACTGAAGCGGCCAAGGCGCGCGACCTGCACGAGAGTTTCGAGCGCTTGCGCCCACACATCGATTACCGCCCTGACACGCTGGTGTGGAATCTGGTGCCCAGGCAGTTGAGCTGCGTCAGTCAGGGTCACCATACGACGGTGGACTTCGACGCGTTGATCCTGTGCACCGGCGCCACGGACCGTTTGATGCCCATTGAAGGCTGGCAGCTGGCGGGCACCTACAGCCTCGGCGGGGCGCAGATCGCGCTCAAGTCGCAGGCGGTTTCCATCGGCCATCGCGTGGTGTTCATGGGCAGCGGCCCGCTGTTGTATCTGGTGGCCAGCCAGTACGTGAAGGCCGGCGCCAACGTCGCCGCGGTGCTTGATACATCGCCGATGAGCAAACGTATTGTGGCGCTGCCGAAGATGCTCGCGCGGCCCGGGGTGTTGCTCACCGGGATGAAACTGTTGGCGCAGTTGTATCAGGCAAAAATTCCGGTGCACCTGGGAATCAAGCCGGAGCAGATTTCGGGAGATGCCACCCACGGCGTCAGTGGCGTGCGCGTGCGCTCAGCCAAGGGCGAAACCCTGGACATCGATTGCGATGCCGTGGCCCTGGGGTATCACTTGCGTCCGGAAACCCAGTTGGCCGATCTGGCCGGGTGTCGCATGCGTTTTGATGAAGCGTCCGGCCAATGGTGGCTGGCGCTTGATGAAGAGGGCCGCACTTCGGCCAGCGGTGTGTATGCCGCCGGCGACGGCGCAAAGATTCGCGGCGCCGATGCGGCTGAACATGCCGGACGTCTGGTGGCGATGGCGCTGCTGGAGGATCAGCAACAACCGGTGGATGCCGGTTTGCGCGCAGAGCAACGGCGTGCACTGGCGGTGATGGATCAGTTCCGCCTCGGTCTGGCGCAGGCATTTCCCTGGCCCGCCGAACAGGCCGGGGCGTTGCCGGACTCGGCGATCGTCTGTCGCTGCGAGATGATCAGCGCGGGCGAACTGCGCCGTACGGTCAGTGAAAAGGGCGCGTGTGAAGTCAATCGGGCCAAGGCCTTCAGCCGGGTCGGCATGGGCCGCTGCCAGGGCCGCTACTGCTCGCAGGCCGGCGCCGAAGTAATTGCCGCCGCGGCCGGTGTAAGTGTGCAACAGGTCGGCCGCCAACGCGGTCAGGCCCCCGTCAAACCGTTGCCGATGGTCATCATCGAGGAGCCGTCATGAACCCGCAGAAAAGTGATGTATTGATTATCGGCGGCGGCATCATGGGTGCGGCGTCAGCGTTTTTCCTGCGTCAGCGCGGGCACTCCGTGACCCTGCTCGAGCGCGACCTGATTGGCCAATACGCCAGCGGCGTCAACTTCGGCAACGTGCGGCGTCAGGGTCGTTATCTGGGGCAACTGGAGTTGGCCAACCGTTCCTTTGCGCTGTGGAAGCGCTTGCCGGAGCTGATTGACGACGATCTGGAATTCATCGCCAGCGGCCACATGCGTGTGTGTTACCGCGAAGACGAAATTGCCGAGCTCGAGGCGTATGCCGCTGCACCGGAGGCGGCCCAACTGGATCTGCAGGTCTATCGCGGCGCTGAACTGCATCGGCGCTTTCCGTTTCTGGGACCGGACGTGAAGGGGGGCTCCTACGCACCGCACGACGGTCACGCCAACCCGCGTCTGGCGGCGCCGGCATTTGCCCGGGCGGCGCGGCGGATCGGTGCGCGTATCGAAGAACAGACCGAAGTGGCCCAGGTGCAGAAAACCGCAGGCGAGTTCAGCGTCACCACCACCGATGGCCGGCAATATCGCGCCGCACAACTGCTGATCACTGCCGGCGCCTGGGGCGAGAAACTGTCCGCGCAGTTCGGCGAACCGGTTCCGCTGGACACCCATGGCCCGCAGATGGCGGTGACGGAACCGGTGCCGTACGCCTTGCCGACGGTGATTGGGGTGTTCACCAAAATCCCTGAGGAAGTCATTTATTTCCGGCAGATTCCGCGCGGCAACATCATCATTGGCGGCGGCTATCGCAGCAAACCGGACATGCTCAATCGTCGCGCTTATGTCGAGCCGCGCAGCATCCTCAACCAGATCCGGCAAATGCGCCGACTGCTGCCGGGTGTCGGCAATCTGAACATCATTCGGGTCTGGAGCGGCATCGAAAGCTATCTGCCGGACTCGCTGCCGATCATGGGGCCAAGCGGTACGGTCGATGGCCTGTATTACGCGTTCGGCTTCTGTGGCCATGGCTTCCAGTTGGGGCCGGGCGTCGGTGACGTCATGGCTGAGCTGATCAGCACCGGCAGCACTTCCACGTTGATCGAACCCTTTTCCATACGCCGGTTCGCCCCCTTGGCCGAACAACGGAGCAAAGCCTCATGAAACCCCGTGTACTGGAGATTCTCAAACGATTGATTGCGTTCGAGACCGTGTCGTCGGAATCGAACATGGCGTTGATCGAGTACGTTCGCGAGTTGCTGCTGAGCAAGGGCATCGAGTCGCTGATCGTCAAGGACGAAAGCGGCAAGAAGGCCAATCTGTTTGCCAGTACCGGTCCGAAAGACCAACCGGGTATTCTGCTGTCCGGACACACCGACGTGGTGCCAGCAGCGGGGCAGGCGTGGACGGTTCCACCGTTCCAGCTGACGCAGCAGAACGGGCGGGTTTACGGGCGCGGCAGTTGCGACATGAAAGGCTTTATCGCGCTGGCCATCGACGCGATGCTTGATGCTGCTGAACATTCCCTCAGCCGTCCGCTGCAGCTGGCGCTGTCACACGACGAGGAAATCGGCTGCGTTGGCGTGCGGCGTTTGCTCGATGTGCTGCACCTGGCGCCGGTGCGGCCGTTCCTGTGCCTGATCGGCGAACCGACCAACATGCAGTTTGTGCTGGGGCACAAGGGCAAGGGCTCGTACCGCACCTATTGTCGGGGGCTGGAGGCGCATTCTTCGCTGGCGCCGCGCTCGGTCAACGCGATCCACGTGGCCTGCGATTTCATTGCTGCGTTGCGTGAATCCCAGCGCCAACTGCAGGAGCAGGGCGCCCGGGATGCCGATTACGACGTGCCTTACACCACCGTGCACGTCGGCCAGATCGGCGGTGGCCGGGCGCTGAATATCGTGCCGAATCTGTGCACGGTGGATTTTGAAGTGCGCAATTTGCCGGCCGATGATCTGCAACAGATTCTCGCGCAGATGCAGGAGCGTGCCGAGGTGATCGTGCGCGAGGCGCAGAAGCTCTCGAGCGTGGCAGCCATCGAGATTGAAACGGTCAACGTCTATCCCGGACTGGACACCCACCCGAGCGTCGAAGCGGTACGGTTCCTGAAAAATTTCGCGGCGCCGGATACCGCGACGTCCAAGGTTTCGTTCGGTACGGAAGGCGGGTTGTTCAAGCAGCGTCTGGATGTGCCGGTGGTTGTCTGTGGGCCCGGATCGATCGAGCAGGCACACAAGCCGGACGAGTTTATCGAGATCAGCCAGATGGAGGCGGGGGAGCGCTTTCTGGATGGCCTGCTCGGTTCGCTGAAAAGATAGAAAAACAGCAGTTCTGCTGTTCCACCGCCAATTTCAGCAGCCGACACTGTCCGCTACGCGCTTTCAGCATCCTTATCCGTCGAGTCTCCCTAGACTGGAATCTGTCTCGGATCAGGACTCGACCATGCTCAAGAATCGTTTGAAAGACCCCGGTCTTCTCGCAGAACTCGCTTACGTGAACGGCCAGTGGATCGGCGCCGATGACCGCGCGACCCTGGATGTCGTCGACCCGGCCAGCGGCGAATTGATCGGCCGCGTGCCCGCCATGCAAGGCGTGGAAACCCGGCGCGCCATTGCCGCCGCCGAACAGGCCTGGCCCGCCTGGCGGGCACGACCGGCCGCCGAACGTGCGGCGCTGTTGGAGCGTTGGTATCAGGCGATGATCGACAACCTCGACGATCTGGCGCTGATCATGACTTGCGAACAAGGCAAGCCGCTGAATGAAGCCAAAGGTGAAATCCGCTACGGCGCGGGTTTCGTCAAATGGTTTGCCGAAGAGGCGCGGCGGATTTACGGCGAAACCATGCCGGCCCCCAGCGGTGACCGCCGACTGTTGACCCTCAAGCAACCGGTGGGTGTCTGTGCGGCGATCACGCCCTGGAATTTCCCCAACGCGATGATTACCCGCAAGTGTGCACCGGCCCTGGCGGCAGGGTGCCCGATCATCGTCAAGCCGTCGGATCTGACGCCGCTGTCGGCGCTCGCGTTGGCGGTGCTGGCTGAGCGCGTCGGCATTCCGGCCGGGGTGTTCAATGTGCTGACCGGCATGCCCGCCGGGATTGGCGAAGAGCTGACCGGCAACCCGACGGTACGCAAGATTTCCTTCACCGGTTCCACTGCGGTGGGCCGTTTGCTGATGCGCCAGAGTGCCGAACACATCAAGCGATTGAGCCTGGAACTCGGCGGCAACGCACCGTTCATTGTGTTTGACGACGCTGATCTTGAGCAGGCGATTACCGGGATCATGCTGAGCAAGTTTCGCAACGCCGGGCAGACCTGCGTCTGCGCCAACCGGATTCTAGTGCAGGACGGCATTTACCCGCGTTTTGCCCAGCGTCTGGTCGAGGAGGTCGGCAAACTCAAGGTCGGCAATGGCCTGCAAGACAACGTGACCATCGGCCCGCTGATCAACAAGGCCGCCGTGAGCAAGGTCGCCCGCCACATCGATGATGCCTTGAGTCAGGGCGCGCAGTTGCTCTGCGGTGGCGTTCCGCAGGGCGACAGTCAATTTGTGCAACCGACGGTGCTTGGCGATGCCCACGCCGGCATGCTCCTGGCCAATGAAGAAACCTTCGGCCCCGTCGCGCCGCTGATGCGGTTCACCGACGAAGCCGAAGCCTTGGCCCTGGCCAACGCCACACCGTTTGGCCTCGGCGCCTATTACTTCACTCAAGACTTGCGTCGCTCATGGCGTTTCGGCGAAGCGCTGGAATTCGGCATGGTTGGCCTCAACACCGGAATCATCTCGATGGAAGTCGCGCCGTTCGGCGGCATCAAGCAATCGGGGCTGGGCCGTGAAGGCAGCAAATACGGTCTTGACGAATACCTTGAAGTCAAAGCCTTCCACATCGGCGGCTTGTAACTTCACAACAACGGGGAGCCACAACTGATGAGCAAGGTCTTCAAGATCGCCGCGATTGCCGGCGACGGGATTGGCAAGGAAGTGCTGCCCGAGGGGCTGCGGGTTCTGGAGCAGGCCGCGAAGAAATGGCAGCTGGACTTGAGCATTGAAGTGCTCGACTGGGCGCATTGCGATTATTACCTGGAACACGGGCAGATGATGCCCGAGGACTGGTTTGAACAGCTCAAGGGCTTCGACGCGATTTACTTCGGCGCCGTGGGCTGGCCGGAGAAAGTGCCAGACCATATTTCCCTGTGGGGGTCGCTGCTGAAATTCCGTCGCGACTTCGACCAGTACGTGAATATCCGCCCGGTGCGCTTGTTCCCCGGGGTGCCATGCCCGTTGGCCGGACGCGAACCGGGGGATATCGATTTCGTGGTGATTCGCGAGAACACCGAAGGCGAGTACTCATCGGTCGGCGGCAAGATGTTCGAAGGCACGGAGCATGAGTTCGTGCTGCAGGAATCGGTCTTCACCCGCCGGGGTGTCGACCGGATTCTCAAGTTTGCCTTCGACCTGGCCCAGACCCGGCCACGCAAGCGCCTGACCGCAGCGACCAAGTCCAACGGCATTTCGATCAGCATGCCTTATTGGGACGAGCGCACTGCGCTGATGGCTGCGCAGTACCCGGAAGTGACGTGGGACAAGCAGCACATCGATATCTTGTGCGCGCGCTTCGTTCTGCAACCGGATCGGTTCGATGTGGTGGTGGCGTCCAACCTGTTCGGCGACATCCTCTCCGACCTGGGGCCGGCGTGTGCCGGAACCATCGGCATTGCGCCGTCGGCCAACCTTGATCCGCAGCGACGCTTTCCGTCGCTGTTCGAGCCGGTGCATGGTTCGGCGCCGGACATCTATGGGCAGAACATCGCCAACCCGATTGCGATGATCTGGTCCGGGGCGCTGATGCTCGATTTCCTGGGCAACGGTGACGAGCGTTATCGTGCAGCACACGACGGGATCCTGCAGGCGATCGAGCGGGTGATCGCCGAGGGCCCGATCACCCCGGATCTGGGCGGGAAGGGCTCGACCCAGGATGTCGGCAGGGCCATCGCCGAGTTCCTCTGAAACATCGTCATCCTCTGCATGAGTGAGCCTGCTCACTCGTGCAGAGGGTATGAATCAGTAACCTTTGTTGCGGTCGATCTGACCGCTCATGGACTCGCCGCGTTCGAAGCGGCGGATGTTCTCCAGCAGGACAGCAAATGCACTTTCCGGCTGGGTCATCGCCGCGATATGCGGCGTCAGCAGAATCTGCGGATGGCCCCAGAAGGGATGATCCGCCGGCGCCGGTTCGTTCTGCACCACATCCAGCACCGCGCCGCTGAGTTGCCCGCTGTCCAGCGCTTGGAGCAAGTCTTCTTCCACCAGATGCCCACCGCGCCCCATGTTGATCAGTGCCGCGCCACGCGGCAATTGGCGAAAAAACTCAC
Source organism: Pseudomonas sp. B34(2017) (assembly GCF_002112915.1). Classification (NCBI taxonomy): domain Bacteria; kingdom Pseudomonadati; phylum Pseudomonadota; class Gammaproteobacteria; order Pseudomonadales; family Pseudomonadaceae; genus Pseudomonas; species Pseudomonas sp. B34(2017). The sequence continues at coordinate 215,974 of NZ_NEJA01000002.1, forward strand.
GATTGAGAATGCCACGGGTCTGCTTGGTCAGCGGCAATACGCACATCACAATATCGCACTGGCTCAGAAACGCCGGCAGTTGCTCGCGACCGGCAAAGCACTCGACGCCGGCAATCCGATGCGCACTGCGCGCCCAGCCCTTGAGGGCAAAGCCCAGGGGCTGCAAGGTGGCGAGAATCTGCTGCGCCTGAGTACCGAGGCCCATCACCCCCACCCGTCGCTGATGCGCCGGCTGCAGCAGGTGCGCCTGCCAACACCGCGCGATCTGCTGCTGGCGATAGCGCAACATGTCCCGGTGCAAAGCGAGCACGGCAAAACTGGCGTACTCGCACATGCCTTGGGTGATGCCGGGATCGAGCAGGCGCACCACCGGAAGACTCGGCGGGATACGGCTCAAATCCAGTTGATCGACGCCGGCCGACAACGCAAACAACACCTGCAGATTCGGCAGCACCGTCTGCAGATCTTCCGGCGCCTGCCACGCCGCCAGGTACTTGATGTCTGTGGGATCGCCGATGTCCGGCCAGGCGCGCCATTCGATGTCCGGGGCATGTTCGGCGAACAGTGCTTTCCACCGTTCGCCGCGCACGGGGTCAGCTTTGTAAAGCAGGGCCATGGTCAATTCCTGAGGAGGTTGAAGGTGCTCCCATCATCGCCCAACGCCAGAGCAGGATCTGTCGAAAGCAGCGTTGCGAACACTGCGCGCCACCTCATATCCGCACGCGGCCGGCAGATTCGGCGGCCTGAAGGAATCTGCCGTTTGGCAGGGTGAAAACAGTCGATCCGGATTTCTCAGGGGCCAAGTTCGGCGTAGTTCGTTCCGCACAAGTCTTAATCTTAAGACCCTGTGTAACCACCTCCTGCATTCACTCCGGGCTGCCGGACTCACGAAGGGAAATGCCATGAACAGCCAAGTCGACCAAACGCCTCATTTACTCCGTCAGCGTGATCAGTTCGTGCCACGCGGACTGGTCACCGCTCATCCACTGGTGATTGATCGCGCCCAAGGGGCTGAATTGTGGGACGTGGACGGCCAGCGTTATCTGGACTTCGTCGGCGGCATCGGGGTGCTGAACATCGGCCATAACCATCCCAAAGTGGTTGCAGCGGTGCAGGCCCAATTGCATAAGGTCTCGCACGCCTGCTTCCAGGTGGTGGCCTACAAGCCGTATCTTGATCTGGCCCAGCGTTTGTGCGAGATGATAGGTGGCGAGGAACACTACAAAACGGCGTTCTTCACCTCCGGTGCCGAAGCCGTGGAGAACGCGGTGAAAATCGCCCGCGCTCACACCAACCGCTCTGCGGTGATCTCCTTCCGCGGCGGTTTCCATGGACGCACCTTGCTCGGCACCACGCTGACCGGCATGAGCCAGCCCTACAAACAGAACTTCGGGCCATTCGCACCGGAGGTGTTTCACACCCCATATCCCAATGCCTATCGCGGCGTCACCAGTGAGATGGCGCTCAAGGCGCTGGACGAGTTGCTCGCCACTCAGATTGCGCCGGAGCGGGTTGCGGCGATCATCATTGAACCCGTGCAGGGCGACGGTGGTTTCCTTGCGGCGCCGGCACCATTCCTCCAGGCATTGCGCGAGTTGACCCACAAGCATGGCATCGTGCTGATCCTCGATGAAATCCAGACCGGATTCGGCCGCACCGGCAAGTGGTTCGGTTTCCAGCACGCCGGCATCCAGCCTGACCTGGTCACCGTCGCCAAGAGTCTGGCCGGCGGGCTGCCGTTGTCGGGCGTGGTCGGCAAAGCTGACATCATGGATTCGCCACTGCCCGGAGGCCTCGGCGGCACCTACGGCGGCAATGCACTGTCCTGCGCGGCGGCCCTGGCAGTGATCGACGCTTATGAAGAGGAGAAACTGCTCGAACGTGGCGATGCATTGGGCAAGCGCCTGCGTGAAGGTTTGCTGCAGTTGCAGCGCCGTCACCCGCAGATCGGTGACGTACGCGGCACCGGTTTCATGCTGGCCATCGAGCTGGTCAAGAACGATGAAGCACACTCCCCGGACGCCGATCTGAACCAGCGTGTGATCGATGAAGCGCGCAAAGGTGGCTTGCTGGTGATCAAGTGTGGCGTCTATCGCAACGTCCTGCGCTTCCTCGCGCCACTGGTGACGACCGAAGCGCAGATCGATGAAGCGTTGCAGATTCTGCAGGCTGCATTGGCACGGGTATTGAACTGATGTCCGCCGGGTTCAGCGGCGCGGTCGCTGGCCAGCGTCGCTGAACCTTTTTGGCGCACGGATTGATGAAACGCATCATCGGAGGCTGTGTACACCATGGGGCTGACTGATTATCGAGCACTGCTCATCGATTGCGACGAAGTCCTAGTTGACCGTGATTCGGGTGTCTGGACAGCGTTGCAGCCGTTGCTCGACAGCCGGGGCGGGCGCCCGGACAAGGAACAGGTGCTGGGCGAATTTCGCGAAGTGGTGCAGGGGCTCTATCCGCGCTTTGCCGAACTGGGCTTCAGTGGATTGCTGTGTTTTTCCCATCGCCAATTGGCCGAGCGCTGGAGCTTGAACGCCAGTTGGGAGGAGGGCATGAGTTTCGCGCGCTCTGCTGCCAACTGGTCATTGTTCGAAGACGCACCGGGAGCGATGCTGTACTTGCGCAAGTTTTATCGCCTGTTGGTGGTGGGCGACCGGGATGCCGAGGATCGCGCCGTGTTGTGCGAGCATCTGGGGATTGTGGCCGATGACTTTATTTCGCTGGCCAGCGATCCGCTGCGGGACGAGGACTGGTTGAATGCCAACGAGCTGAAGCCGGAGCACATTCTGCGGGTGACCCGACCCGCTGCCCGCGGCCCGGCACTTACCGATGTGTGTCTGATCGGTCGCGAACGGGGCAAACAGCCGACCCCATGTGCTGCGGATTATTGCATCAACAGCATGGCTGATCTGGTCGCACAGCATCAGCAGTGTTTACGGCGCTGATTTTGCTAGTAGATTGTCCTACAAATGGCAGTCAAGAGGTTCGCAATGGAAGGTTTAGTCAAACTGGACCGCATCGACATCAGTATCCTGGTTGAGTTGCAGAGGGACGGGCGCATGACCAATGTCAGCCTGGCCGATGCCGTGGGATTGTCGGCCAGCCCCTGTCTACAACGGGTCAAACGGCTGGAATCGGCCGGGTACATTTCCAGCTACAAGGCCCACCTGAACCTGGCGAAGATCACCGAATCGGTAACGGTCTTCACCGAAATCACCCTGAGTGACCACAAGCGTGAAGACTTCGCCAAGTTCGAGTCGAACATTCGGCTGGTGGATGAGGTGCTCGAGTGCCATTTGATCAGTGGTGGCTACGATTATCTGGTGCGTTTCATGACGCGCAGTATTCAGCACTATCAGGAAGTGATTGAAAGCCTGCTGGATAAAAACATCGGCATTTCCAAGTACTTCAGCTACATCGTTATCAAGTCCCCGGTGCTCAAGGACGGTGTGCCGTTGCGCAAGTTGTTGCGGCACTGAAGTTCCCTACATCCATTAGGTGCGAACCAATGGGGGACAGCTGACTGTCCCCCATTGTGTGTCAGCCACCAAAGCCCACGATGGCTTTGGTTTCCAGATATTCCTCAAAGCCGTAGACACCAAATTCACGACCATTGCCGGATCGTTTGTAGCCACCGAACGGGGCCATGGGATTCCAGGCCGGGTGGTTGAGCAGTACTTGTCCTGCGCGGATGCGTGAGGCAACGGCGCGTGCCTGATCAAGGTCGCGGGATTGAACGTGGGCGCTCAGTCCGTACACCGTGTCGTTGGCGATCGCGACAGCCTCATCGAGCGTTTCATAGGCAATGATGCACAGCACTGGCCCGAAGATTTCCTCCTGGGCAATGCGCATGCTCGAGTCGACCTCGGAAAAGACAGTCGGTCGGGCATAGAAGCCTGTTTCATGACCAGGCACGCGGCCTGGTCCGCCGCAGACGAGTTTGGCCCCTTCATTCAGGCCCGATTCGATCATGGCTTGCACGCGCTTGAACTGGGCCTCATTGGCTATCGGACCGAGTACCGTTTCTTCCGATTGTGGATCCCCCACAATGATCGCGTTCGCGGTTGCAGCGGCCAGTGCCTCGACTTCCGCCAGCCGGTCTCTGGGTACGATCATTCTGGTCGGGGCGCTGCAGGATTGCCCGACGTTGCGAAACGCCGTCATCACGCCCAGTGGCACGACGTTGGCGAAGTCGGCATCGGGCAACAGCACGTTGGGTGACTTGCCGCCCAGTTCCTGGGTGACGCGTTTCACTGTAGGGGCGGCCGCCTGGGCGACCAGCGCACCTGCGCGGTTTGAACCGGTGATCGAAATCATATCGATATCCGGGTGTGCAGCCATGGCGCCGCCGACCTCGGGGCCCGTGCCATTGACCAGATTGAAGACACCCGGTGGCAGGCCGGCGTCATGCACCAGCTGGGCGAAAAGAAGGGCGCTCAATGGTGACAGCTCGCTGGGTTTCAGCACCACTGTGCATCCGGCCGCAATCGCTGGAGCCACCTTGGCGGTGATTTGATAAAGCGGCCAGTTCCAAGGGGTGATGAGACCGCAGACACCGATGGGTTCGCGTTCAATCGCGGTGCCGCTTTCAACCGTCTGGAAGCGATAGGTGGACAGCAGATCACGGGCAATCCGAACGTGTTCGGCCGCCAAAGGCACTTGCATCGCTCGGGCAAAACCGATGGCAGCGCCCATTTCCAGAGAAAGGGCCTGCGCAAGCGACTCTTTTCGTTCAAGGATCAGGTCGTAAATCTTCCCAAGAAAACCCGCGCGCGTTTCGGCGGAAGTCGCAGACCAGTGAGGAAACGCAGCACGCGCTGCAGCGACGGCCCGATTAACGTCTGCGGCCGACCCGTTGGCAACCTCTGCAACTACGCTTTCAGTCGCTGGATTGACCACGGGCGAACTGGCAGGCGTTGCCGGCGAACACCAGCCACCATTGATATAAAACTGTTCAGACGTATGCGAATCCACGGCGTGGATATTCGAAGATTGTGTTGTCATCCAACTAGCTCCTTAGAGGACTGATGGGGGCTGTTAACCGCAGGGACGGAGGGAGGTCAGAGCAACGCCGGGGCACCGGTATATCGGGTGCCCTGTGGTTTGAATAAGCTAGCAAAAGGGCTCAGTCGAAATATGCCGTTCTTGAAGTCGGCAAGGGATAATCTGCTGTATCTCAGGGGCTGACGTTGCTTCTGTGCGATCGAGCATCAAAGCTGATAGTCAGGTATTACTCACATCGATATTTTTTCATGTCTAAACTTGCCGAATTCCGCCAGCTCGAAAAACACCTCGCCGAACAGCTCCAGGCCCTCGAAGCCCTCAAGGGCGTCTGGCTGTCATTGACGATCCCGACAGCCTCGACGTGATGCCGACGATGTCTGTCAGCAGAACTGATGCACCTGCGAGCTCCATGCTCGAATAATAAACATTTAACGATATCTGAAATTCAACAAAACATAACAGATCATGGTGGCTGTCAGGCCGACCAATATGTACTCAATACGCGGTAGGAATATGACCAACCCACCTAGAGAAAACACGATCAAGGTATTTTGTATTATGTATTTCCTTATTTTAGGTACCGCTATGAAGTAGCCATATTGCTTGCCTAAGAAAAACAAGGCCATGCCGATGATTGACGCAATCTGGAAATCGCGCATCGCAATGTCATTCAAGATCGCATGCCTGATCAAGTTTGCGAGAAGTGCCAGCCCCACAAATAGAAAAAGGTGCGAGTAGATTAAGGAGTGTCCACTCATGCTGCTTTCATTTTTGCTCAACAAGTAAAAGCTATCGAAATATATCCACCATATACTGCAGATCATGATGAATCCGGTGACTGCCGCCATCACATTATAACGATCCCATTGAATGTCAGATAACCCTCCAGAAAGGCTAATTACTGACTCGCCCAATAAGATGAGGGTGAGTAAACCTATTCGTTCAACCAAGTGTTCTGTATGTGCGGGCAATGGCTTTAGCTTACCCCAAGAAAATAAAGGGAGCAGAATATCAAGAAAAATCCCAATGTAAGCGACAAGGTAACGCATGGGTGGTTCAAAAAGAATGGATGAAAGACTAACAGCTGCACTAACTAACAGGGCAACGCCAAGCCTGGAGGAGAATTCGCTATGATGATCGAATTTATTTATGGACGAAATGTACATGATACTGATAATGGCACGTATGCCAAAATAGCAGGCAATAACAAGCGCATAGTTGACTTCCAATTCTTCCCCAATCCGTGCAGACAGCACAATGAGCAACAACATTATAAATAATGTTGCCAAGCGGTGAAGATTGCTATCTGTATCAAACCTATTTGAGTAAATCGTGTGGCTGGACCAGATCCACCATAATGGAACAAAAAGCAGTAAAAATGTCCATAATTGCTCCTGTTCAAAATGGCCGTGATGAAGATGTCCGAGAGTGTGCGTTACCTTGCCAATTGCAACAACAAAAATCAGGTCAAAAAACAACTCTAACCATGTGGCGTGTCGATTCTTTTCATAATACTTCAAGGATTTCATTCGCTGCTGGCTCCGTATCGGCGGTCTGTATATGGCCAAATGGCGAGTGCGTGGCAGCGAGCCAATTGGATCGGGCAGATGCTGCCGTTCAACAGCCGTACATGCCGCCTCGATTACGGTGGGGAACTATCAGGCGAATTGACTATCCGGCCATTTCGTCAACTCACCAACGAAAGCTCAATCATCTGACTCATTTCGGCGAACTCTGGAACCCCGTCATAGCGAAGCCCGTCAATGTAAAACGCGGGGGTGCCGTTAACGCCGCTCCGTACGCCGCCATTAAAGTCGGATTTTATTTTGGCCAGGTAAGTGCCTTCCTGCAGCGCAACATAAAGTTCTTCACTGGAGAGACCGTGTTTTAGAGCGATGGCCCGAAACAGTGGCATGCCCAATCGATCCTGATTTTCATACAGTTCGTCGTGAGCCTCCCAGAAGAGTCCTCGACTCCCTGCATATTCAGCGGTGACGGCTGCACCCATGGCGTGCGGGTGGGCGGTGGTCAGGGGAAAGTTACGGAACACGAAGAGCAAATCGTTGCGAAAACGCTGTTGGAGATTTTTGACGACCCAATACGCTAAACCGCAATAGGGACATTCATAATCGCCAAATTCCACCAAGGTGACTTTGGCATGCGCGCTTCCCTGGCGATGGTCGTTGGCACTTACCGGCACTTTGAGAGAGGCCATGTGATCACCTGTTAATTTTTGGTTGGCGTGCTTTCTGGTGCATTCGCCAGCGCATCCAGCGCATCCAGAATGCCGTCCGCCCCTGGGTTGATTGCCATTGGTGAGATGTAGCTCCAGGTGATCACTCCCTCCTTGTCAATCACGAACAGTGCCCGTTTACAAACTCCCAAATGGGAGTCGTACGCTCCATACCGTCGCGCCACAGCTCCTTTGGGCTCAAAATCGGCCAGCAGGCTGAAGTGGAAATTCCGATCTTTGGCAAAGGCCTGATGACACCAGGCGCTGTCGACTGAGATCCCCAGGAGCGTCGCACCGTATTCTCTGAATGTGGGAAGCAACTGGTTGTACAAGGTCAGTTGATCGCCACAAACCGAACTCCAATCGGCGGGATAAAACGTCAGTATCACGGGATTTCCCTTCAGCTCGCGTAGCGACAATTGCTGATCGGGAGTCGCATACAGTAAGAAGTCGGGGCTACGGTGCCGGCTGGCAGCGGCTCCTGAACCAGGTCGTCTTTCGTTTCCTCTGCATCACCAAATTCTGAAGTGTTCATTGCTTGAGCCCTGATAGATAGGAGTTTGGGGTCTACTCAGGGGGGATGCGACTTGCCCGGCGGGGATAACTCCATCCACCATTAAGGGATTTACAAGAGGCAACGCTGCCACGATCTCAGCCTGAGCCTGAGTGTTTTCGGCAGCAAGACGTTCATACTCCGCGTCCAGAAGCACGACGACGCCCGCCGTGCTTTCGCGGTATTGAATTGAGGGCCAGGTGGGGAGAGCAGCGACAGGATTCGCTCTGGCTCACCAATGACTATAGTCGCTGTTGTCGCTTGTCGTAGTCGCTAAACGCGTTTTCGGTTTCCTTGGCAAGCCCTCGCGCGCTCGCTCTGTTGCCATACACCTTCGCCGTAAACGCCTGGTCATCTCATTACTGATCGATTCGCCCTGGCGAATTCGCAGATCAAAGCGTTGCTCGATCACTCTGGTGATTCTATAGCCTCAATTGCTGATGAGTGGGTGATTTACCACTGCCGGTATTTCTGATCATGAAGTCGATGTTCTTTGCTGGTTTGGCTGAGGTGCAGGAAGGGCTGGAAGCGGACGAACGGGATGGTTTCGTCATCATCGGAAATCCCAGTGAACTGCCTTCACTTGGAACGACCCCTGGGCCCGTAAGTCTATCTGTATCTACTCATTGGTAAGGTACAGCGCAATGGATAAGACAATCACTGTCGATCAACTGGCTACCACCGACCTCAGACCAATCAACGAAATATGGCTCGGCGAAACTCATACTCAACTTTGCCTATGGCGAGGTGAACAAGTCTTTACGCACGAGATGATGAGTGAGGGCACCCACGATCAGAATATCCAGCGCCTGTGCCTGCAGCTGGTCGACCCTGACGATCAAGCCGCAGTTGCCAGCGTTGAGTTGATGGTGCGCGAACAGCTCAAAAGGATAGGGAAGGAAGGTGAGTTTTATCCGGCCGAGGATGCGGATACTCATCGATAAGAAAGAGCTTTGGCCATTCACAGGGAATCAATTCAAGGCCTGTTGAGGCTGTCCAGGTAAAGACCCAGCGCCAGTCCTTGTAAGTGCGGGCCGTGATTTATGGTGTAACCTTCAGCTATTACCCACATCGAGATTTTTTCATGTCTAAACTTGCCGAATTCCGCCAGCTCGAAAAACACCTCGCCGAACAGCTCCAGGCCCTCGAAACCCTCAAGGGTGATGCTGGCCTCAAGAAAGAAATCGAGTTCGAAACGAAGCTGCGCGACTTGCTCGCAAAATACGGCTACAGCCTTAAGGACGTGATCAACCTGCTTGATCCGCAAGCAGGTCGTCGCGCTCCAGCCGCCGGGTCCAAAGCCGGCAGTCGCAAGCCTCGCCAGTTGAAGGTCTATAAAAATCCGCACACTGGGGAAGTTGTTGAAACCAAAGGCGGCAATCATAAAACGCTGAAGGATTGGAAAGCAGAGCACGGCTCCGACACTGTGGAGTCCTGGCTGACCAAATGATTTTGGTTTGAACACAAAAGGGCCTGATTACGGCCCTTTTTTGTTTTCGATTTTTAGCTACTTGAGAGGAATTCCATAACTCTAATCAGGGTGTAAGTGAGGCGCCTTTTACTTGCACCCTGGCAAGATATGTGAACTTTAGTGATACGCGAATTTCCATTGCTTGAGAGTGGAGCCGCCTGACTTCCAGCCCGGTAATCGGCCCTCCGAACCTCAAGTCAGGAAGTAGATCGTGAAGACCTTGCCCTCCAAGACCTCCCTGCGCCGGGCCGTTACCGGCCCGATGCTTTTTCTATTTATTCTCGGCGATGTGCTCGGAGCGGGCGTTTATGCTCTTGCCGGGACAATTGCGGGGGAGGTGGGTGGCGCAATATGGATGCCGCTGCTGATCGCTCTTTTTTTCGCGATGCTTACTGCAGGTTCCTATGCCGAGTTGGTGACAAAATATCCCCACGCGGGCGCCGCTTCGGTTTTCGCCGAGAAAGCGTTCGGGTCACCGCTCATTTCTTTTCTCGTGGGTTTTTGCATGCTATCTGCAGCTGTCACGAGCGCTGCGGGTTTATCGCTGGCGTTTGCGGGTGATTACCTGGCGGCGTTCATCCATGTACCACCCCACATTTCAGCCTTACTGTTCCTTCTCGTGATCGCACTACTAAATGCCAGGGGAATCAAAGAATCCTTGGGAGCCAACCTGGTGATGACAGTCATTGAGCTGTCAGGCCTTCTTTTGGTCGTTGTTGCCGCCGCTTGGTATTTGCGTACAGGTGATGCAGATTTGGGTCGCAGCCTGGAGTTCAAGCCGGGAGTCAGCCCGGTGTTAGCCGTTTTGGGTGCGGCACTGATCGCCTTCTATTCTTTTGTAGGATTCGAAACATCCGCCAATCTTGCAGAAGAAATTCGAGACGTTCGAAAGGTTTACCCCCGCGCATTATTTGGCGCATTGCTGACCGCCGGAGTCCTCTACATGGCGGTCGGTGTAGCTGCATCTTCCGTACTGCCCATGGAAAAACTGGTTGCAACCTCTGCTCCTCTTCTTGAGGTGGTTCGGGCGTCAGGTTTGAACATCCCGCCTCGCGTCTTTGCCTTTATTGCATTGGTCGCGGTAGCCAACGGTGCACTTCTAACCATGATAATGGCCAGCCGCCTTACTTATGGCATGGCCTGCCTTGGACTTTTGCCGAATGCCTTGAGCAAGGTGCTGCCTCAACGACGCACCCCGTGGATAGCAGTGATCGCTACCACCCTCGTGGCAATCGGGCTCACGCTGACGGGGACGCTAGCCACACTCGCTGAAACGGTCGTCCTGCTCCTGCTGTTCGTATTTCTCAGTACCAATTTGTCCGTGTTGATCCTGCGCCGTGACGAGGTTGCGGAAGATCACTTTCGAGTACCTACGTGGGTTCCGTTACTGGCTATCGTCTCGTGCCTGGTACTGCTTAGTCAGCAAAGTCTGGAAACCTGGATGCGTGGAGGCGCGCTGATCCTGACAGGCATGCTGCTTTTCGCCTGTGCAAGAGTGGCACTGCCGGCGCCAGTGAAGCCTGGCTAGGCTTGTAAGCGCTTTCCCTGTCTACCGCAGCGTTAACTTGGCTACGTCATACAAGTGCCAAGGCGAGCGGTTGTATGGGTGCATTCAATGCCTTGGATCGGCGGTTGTGAGCAACACTGGAACATCATCAGAATCCGGCCTTACGCCGAGAGTTAATCAGGCTCTTGGAGCGAGCTGAACCATTCGGCATAAGGGGAATTGCTGACCAGCCGCCGGTTGAAGTCCGGGCTTCCATCAGTCCACCAGACAGGCCCCCGTTCCCCGAGGGCCACTTTGGCCATTTGTACCTTTTCCCGAGCGCGCTTCAGTTGCGACGCGTTTTGCGAACCCTTTGCGTTCTTGACCTCTCGTCGAGCGGCCATAAGCGTATCGACAAGACACTGGCGCACCTCTTCATCCAATGATGGGTTGGAACATCGCCATAGCTGGCCTTTGACAACAAAGTAGCGACCGTCTGGTGTCACTGGATGCATTCCCGTCTCCGACCGTTCAAAGAGCACTTCTCCAAAAAATCAGCAAGGACGGCTATCTCGGTTTTCGGGCAGGAAGGCGATTGGCTTGTTTGACTCCAAGCAGTATTCCCAGTACTAGCGCGGCGCCTGCCGCCAGGAGTATTGGATACGGATGTTTACCTGATATCCGGACGCCCTCGACTCCGAGTTGATCGCTTGCCGGAGCAGGTCGATGTCGTGATGACGATGGAGTAAGAAGGCTTGGACTGGCAGTGGGGTCGGCATCTGCCCTGTACGGCATTTCGTTCAAGGGCAAACGCGCACCGTCCGCGAGAGTCAGGGTGAGGTCTTCGACAGTGCCGGCGAGTCGATCGGGAAACACCGGCTCACCCGTGGGATCAAGCTCATCGTAATAAAACTGCTTTCCTTCCAGCCAACCTATGGCCGTCATCAATTCCGGGCCAAGGTAATATTTTCCGTCGAGGAAGAAACCCGGGAAATGTCGCGTGCGTTCGAGACTGTCTATGGTGTAGCGCTCGCCTGCCTTCATACCGGTTGCTGGGTCGATCATGATGAAATCCTCAGATTCGCTGGTGTTGCGATAGAGGACGGGGCCTGGCGCAACGTTCCATCGAGATTACCGAAAGGCTGTTCTTCGTCAGACCTTTTGAACCTAATTCGAAAACTGTTGCTCAACCGGGAAATGTTTGGGGTGGGTGAAATGAATGCTTTCAAGAATCAACTGACGCTTGAGCAGGAATCCAAATTGAAAGCCCTGGATGCCTGGCATCGTGCGCTGGAGAATCGAGCGCTACGCATGGAGTGTCCCGATGCCTATCACGAGGAGCTATTGCGCCAGTCTGATGAGATGCATCGGTTGGGTATGTTGACCGATACCGAATGGCGTGACCTGCGAAGGGGGGCAGATGCAGCCTATCTGCGTGCCGTCGCCGGCGAGGATTATCACTGAGGGCATTCAGCTCATGTCTATTGCCGACGACACTGTTCACTACCTGCGCGCCAATGGTTTGGTGCTCACCACAGCGGAGTCGTGTACCGCCGGTAAAATTGTGACGCTGTTATCCGAGGTCGAGGGTAGTGGCGAGTTTATCGAGTGCGGGTACGTGGTGTATTCGCCTCAGGCGAAACAACGCCTCCTGCATGTCAAACCGCAGACCATCGAAACGTTCAACCTCACCAGCGTGGAAGTCGCGCGTGAAATGGCAATGGGCGCATTGCGCGACAGTACCGCCAACGTTGCCGTTGCTACAACGGGCATTCTCGGCCCGGACGATGTAGACGGTATCCCGGCTGGCACGATCTGCTTTGCTTGGGCATATCAGATAGCTGATGAGTGTCACGTGTTCAGTCACCAGCATCGCTTCTGCGGCGGACGCTGTGAAGTGCAGAAATACGCCACCGAGTATGCGTTGCAGTATTTAACGCGTTTCCATCAGCGAGTTCTGCAAGGTGAGAATGGTGAGCCCGATGAGCGATGAGCGAGACCATCCCCACTTGCGCAGCCGGAATTATCCAATACGCGAGGACATGGCCTATCAGCTGAAAGTCTGGCGTTTCGAGCGTGTTGGCTGGTACGTGTTGGTGTTAGTGGTGGTACTGGGGCTGGTCGGGGTGTTTTCCAGAGGTTTGGTCAGCTCCCGAGATGTGCGCAGCGACGACGGCAAGATCAGGGTGGAATATGAAATGTTCCATCGCAATGGATCCACCAACCCCATGAAAATCACTGTAACCGCGAAGCCCGACTCGGCGGTGGAACTGGAGTTGGCAGGTCAGTTGCTTGAAGGGTTCAGTATCGAAACGCTGCAACCTGAACCTTTGCGCTCAAGAAGCTCTTCACAGGGCATCAGGTTCTGGCTGCACACCGATCTCAACGGTCTGGCGACGCTGTACATCACCCTGCGTGGAGATGGCCTCGGCCTTTTCCGAAGTCAAATCGCTTCTCCAGGCACCAGCGGCGTAAGGCTGGAACAGTTCGTTTTTCCCTAGGTGATTTATGGATTCGGTACTACGTGCGGGTGCGATGTATCTGGCGCTTATGGTGCTTTTCAAAATCGCTGGGCGGCGCTCCTTGGCGGAGCTGACCACATTCGATTTCGTTCTGTTGTTGATGATTGGTGAGGCGACTCAGCAAGCGCTGCTGGGCGATGATTTTTCACTGACCAACTCGATGATTGTCATCGTTACCCTCGTCGCCATTGATGTTGGCTTGTCCCTGCTCAAGCAGCGCTCGGGGTGGATCTCGCGACTGATCGATGGTGAGCCGACCATCATCGTCGAGAACGGAAAACTTCTCCACGAACGCCTCCGTCGAGCGCGATTACTGGAAGCGGACGTAATGGAGGCAGCACGTTCCAGCCAGGGCATTGAGAAGCTTGAAGAGATCAAGTTCGCCATCCTTGAGCGCAACGGCAAGATCTCCGTTATTGCCCAGGAAGACTGAGTCGCGGGTTTCGAACAGCCAAGCAGCACCCGTTGGTCGACAGGGCAGAAGGTTTTTGAAATTAACTCCGGCGCATTTGCTTCAGATGAATGTGGGTTGGCATTCGGTCTATTGCCGAGTGAACGGCAGCCCTGATTCACCTGAGGAGAATGTCATGTTCCTACATAACAAACGACTTCAATACACCGTGCGCGTTGCCCAGCCCAATCCGGGGTTGGCCAATCTACTACTGGAACAATTCGGGGGAGCCCAAGGGGAACTCGCTGCAGCTTCACGCTATTTCACACAGGCGTTGGCCGAAGATGATCCAGGCAGAAAGGATCTCCTTATGGATATTGCCACCGAGGAGCTCAGCCACCTTGAGATCGTCGGGTCGATTATCGTGATGTTGAACAAGGGCGCCAAAGGGCAAATGGCCGAAGGTGTCGAGGAAGAGGGCGAGTTGTATCGCGCCATCAACGGGGCCGGCAACGATTCCCACATCACAAGTTTGTTGTACGGCGCCGGTGCTCCCTTGACCAACTCGGCAGGCGTTCCCTGGTCGGCGGCTTACGTCGATACCATCGGCGAACCGACTGCAGACATGCGCTCCAATATCGCCGCTGAGGCCAGGGCGAAGATCGTCTACGAGCGTTTGATGAATGTCACAGATGATCCGGGTGTAAAGGAAGCCCTCGGATTTTTGATGACCCGTGAAATCGCCCATCAACTGTCTTTCGAAAAAGCACTGCACGCCATCCAGCCTAATTTCCCTCAGGGCAAACTGCCGGGTATGCCTGAATTCACCAACGTTTACTTCAACATGTCTCAGGGCGAAGGCAGCACCCGCGGGCCGTGGAACGAAGGGGAGGACTGGGAGTTCGTAGAGAATCCAGCGCCGGCGGTGGATGGAGGCGAGGGCACCGCGACTGTGCAATTGAGCGCCGAGGATGAAGCGTTGCTCATGGACATGAAAGCCAGGACGATGTCCGACCCAGACAGCAATCCGATCACGGGTGCGGACCTGGGGGCGGGTGTGCAAGGCGAACCACAACCTTAACGACGCGACCGCACGCCGAAGGGCGTGCGGTTTTTCCAACTCAAGAAAACAGGAGGGTGCGATGTCCGAGCCGTTGACCTCATCTGGCGCAACACTTCGCTCACGGTTTGTTCGACTCTCAAAATCCGGATGGGGCGGGCTAGCCTTCTGGTCAATTCTGATTGGCGTGACGCTTTGCTTGCTGATCAGCGGGTACGGCGCCTTCGTCGGCGCCAACAAACAAAATCTGCACTTTGCATTTCTCGGCGGCATGTCAGGCTTCGCTGCCACGGCCATAGGTGCGGTGGCAGCGATTGCGTTACGCGATATCGCCGCCAGAACGCAGGACATCATGCTCGGCTTCGCCGCCGGAATGATGCTGGCCGCCAGTTCGTTTTCGCTCATTCTTCCGGGCATCGAAGCCGCCCAGGCGCTGTACGGTAACCAGTTGCTCGCAGCCTGTGTCGTCGTCGCAGGATTGGGACTGGGGGTAGCGCTGATGGTCGGTCTGGATCGATTCGTTCCTCACGAACATGAGAAAAGCGGTCGCCGTGGGCCCGAGGCGCAGCGCATCAATCGCGTATGGCTGTTTGTTCTGGCAATCACGCTGCATAACTTGCCGGAGGGGATGGCCATTGGAGTGAGCTTTGCCAATGGCGATATGAAGGTGGGATTGCCGCTAACCACTGCCATCGCCATTCAAGACATTCCCGAAGGCCTGGCGGTGGCGCTTGCGTTACGCGTGACCGGGATTTCAGCGCTTCGCGCTGCGCTTATTGCGGTGGGCTCAGGGTTGATGGAACCCATTGGCGCGATCATCGGCTTGGGGATTTCGAGCAGCTTCGCATTGGGATATCCCATAGCGCTTGGTCTGGCGGCGGGCGCGATGATTTTTGTGGTGTCCCATGAGGTCATTCCCGAGACCCATCGCAACGGTCATGAGACACCTGCGACCTTGGGGTTGATGCTCGGTTTCGGGGTGATGATGTTTCTCGACACGGCTTTGGGTTGACCTTTACCTCCCATCCATCATTTCAAAGATTTTCTGAACACCACTTCTTTGAGGTGAGTCAGTTTCCATGCAAGGCCAGTTTTACTTGCAGGCTGACTCCATGCGAACGCCCCACCCGGCGACGCCTTACCGACCAAAAGGAAGTTTGAAAATGGCGAGAAAAACTGTCGAAGATTTGTTTATCCATGAGCTGTCCGATGTTTACAGCGCGGAAAAGCAAATTACCAAAGCACTGCCACGCCTGGCGAAGGCTGCGACCAACCCGTTGTTGGCGGAGGCCTTCACCTCTCACTTGGAAGAAACCCATGGGCAGATTGAACGCATTGATCAGCTCGTGGAACTGACCGGGATAAAACTCAAGCGCATGAAATGCGTCGCCATGGAAGGCTTGGTTGAAGAGTCGAAGGAGCTGCTGGAAGAAATCGACAAAGGCGCCGTGCTCGATGCCGCGTTGATTGGCGCAGCGCAAAAAGTGGAGCACTACGAAATTGCCGCCTATGGCACCTTGATAGCGATGGCTAAGCATCTAAAACTTGACGACGCAGCCTCGCTATTGGCTGCCACGCTCGTTGAGGAAAAGGGTGCCGACGAGAAACTGAGCAAGATTGCCGAGCAAGGTGGTAATCAAGCCGCGACTCTGGAAAAGAAAGGATGAACAGGGCGCATTGAGATCTGACCTTTGGTGACGGTGGCAACATCGTCACCTTTTTTCATTGGTAATCAGTCTCGCCATTGACCCAGGAACTCGATTATTTCTCTCGCAAGCTCGTCCGGCACTTCCTCCGCCATGTGATGCCCACAGTCAACTCCACGACCATTTTGTTGTGTTGTCCATGGTTCCCACACGGCTAAAACATCGCCGTACAGAAGTTCCAGATCATCACGTAGCGACCATAAAATCATGGTCGGGCACTCAACCTTGCGGCTCTCTCGGCGATCGACTTCATCGTGAGTACGGTCGATTCCGAGGCCTGCTCGATAATCTTCGACCATGCCATGAACGGTCGCCGGGTCATGGATGGCTGCTTGATAGTCCCTGTAAGCGTCTGCACCCATCGCCTCGGCGGTGCCGCCGTACCATCGATCAGGGTCAGCCAGGATTGCCTGTTCCGGTATGTCAGGTTGACCGAAGAAGAACCAATGCCACCATTTTGTCGCGAACTGAGCGTTGCAGCGTTCGAGAGCTTCCAGAATCGGTACGCCGTCCAATATGCCGAGATGAGTAACGACTTCGGGATGATCCATTGCCATGCGAAAGGCGGTGTAACTACCTCGATCATGACCAATCACGGCAAACCGCTGATAACCCAGATGGCGCATCAGGGCGATGCAATCCCGTGCCTTGGCGCGTTTCGAGGAACCTGCATGATCGGGTGTATCCTCAGGCTTTGATGACTGCCCAAAGCCTCTAAGGTCTGGGCAGACAACGTAATGTTTTTTTGCCAGGAGTGGAGCAACGCGATGCCAGGTCGCATGAGTTCTAGGATGCCCATGGAGTAACAAAACGGGCGAGCCGCTCCCACCATGCCTGACTCTGAGGGTCGCCTCTGGAAGTTTCACGGTATCGAGAGAAAAGCCATCGAACATCTCAATGTCCTTGGCGGTGTCCACCGCTCTTCGATTAACAATGACCCCCACCAGCTGATTCAGGGTCAATAATTAGGCGTCGCGCATGAGTAAGGGTTCCTTTTCCGTGCCTCGCTCAGCTGGATCATTCGTGATAGCGCCGGGTCTAAAAAGCATCGAAGCTTTTATGAAGGACGCCGCTGCAGTGCTGCTCTGAACCACCTGCTAACTCCCACCTACACTGCCTCTCAATTACGTGCAGCAAGGAGAAATCATGACAACGCACAGGCTGACAACGAAGGGCTTGCAGTTGAACGTGTCGATCTGCGGTCAAGGCTCTCCGCTGCTTTTGCTCAATGGTTTGGGTGGTTTGATTCGTACCTTCGATCCGCTGCGCAATGAACTTGACGACTTCATGACCATCACGCTGGACGTGCCCGGAGTCGGCAAGTCGCAAATGCCCCGTTGGCCCTTTCGCCTGCCACGCCATGCCGACGTGATTGCCGGGATGCTTGAGCAATTGGGGATCGACCAGGTCGATGTGTTCGGTGTGAGTTGGGGAGGTGCATTGGCTCAGGAGTTCGCTCTTCGTTACCCGAGCAGGGTACGCAGGTTGATCCTCGCGGCGACCTCTCCCGGCCCATTGCTGTTGATGAAGCCTGCAGACGTTATGGATTTTGTCCGCAAGAGCAAAAACACCAAAACGCACCAGCAAGAACGATCCGGCCATTCAGTTCAGACGCTGCTGCGGTTCGGTGTAATGAAGGGCATGCTCTCTGTTAATCCGCGAACCTACTATTTCCAGCTCGCAGCCTTGATCGGATGGACAAGCCTGCTTCGCTTGTCCCGACTGCTTCAACGCACGCTGATTCTTGCCGGCGACCGCGATCCGTTAATACAGGCGTACAACGGCCATGTCCTGCGCCGCACAATTGGACGTTCAGAACTTCGCCTTCTGAAAGGTGAGGGACATTTCTTTGTGGTGACCAGCGCTGGACGAACTGCCGTCCTGGTCCGCGAATTTCTTTGCCGCCATTACGACGATGAAGAGAAGGCACCGAGGATCGCGAACTGAAACACCAAGGCTGGCCTGGAGCGCACACGCTCGTCTCATCAATAGTCGCTCTGTACCTGATAAAGAAAAGGGGAGACCCGCTACACGCTGATGCTGAAGCAGCGTCTCACGCGTGCTCCTCAAGCCTGCGCACATCACCCAACGAATCACGTTGCATCGACTGCAAGTTCTTTTCAATGGTTTCGCACAGTGCTTCCATTTGAATCTGGTGTTCGCTGTGGCGAAACGGGCTTTGCAGATCGGTGCCGATGCGTTCGATGGCCAGCAGCATGAATCCCACCACGGTCGACGCCAGCGGCGTGAACCAGCCCAGGGATTCGACCAGTCCCACCGGTACGATCAGGCAGAACAGCGAAATAAACAGCCGCGGAAAATAGACGTAAGGGTAGGGCAGCGGGGTATTGGCGATCCGCTCCATGCCGCCCTGACTGTTGGACAGGTCGACCAGCGTCGACTCAAGCCGCGCCAGGCGAATACTGTCCAGATGCCCGGCCTTGTATTCCTTGGCGAGCAAAGTCGCGGAGCCGGTGAGGATATCGTTGGCAAAGTTATTGGTCGTGCCACTGCGGGCGAACTCTTCGGCGGGAATAAACGCCCGCACCTCGTCGGGACAAGGCTGGCCTTGCAGATGCGCGGCGAGGCAGTTCACATACGCGACGTGGCGGCGCAGCAGAGTGGATTTGACCGGATTCACCTCGCCGCCGGCATCGTCCAGCAGCGTCAGCACCTGCCGGGCGAAGCTGCGGGAGTTGTTGATCATCGCCCCCCACAACGTCCGCGCTTCCCACCAGCGGTTGTAGGCGCTGCTGTTGCGAAAACTGATCAATACGATCAACGCCGAACCGAGCAAGGTCAGCGGCATCAGCGGCAGGTTCAGCTTGGCGTTGAGGAACAGCATGAAGTCGACGGTGACGGCGATGTCCCACAGCAGCAACCAGAACAGAGACCAGCCCACGTAGCCCAGGGTCTTGATGATCAGGCGGTATTTTTTGACGATGGCAGCTTTCAAACGGAAACCTCGTGGCGAGCAGTTTGCTTAAACGCTTAAGCTCGGACGATGCCTGGCACCGGCAGTTCCCTGGTGAAGCAGCCAACCGTCAGTCAATCTGTGAATGCAGAAGGGAACGGACAGAGCGACCGAGCAAAAAGTTGTTCGTCCGCTCTCTCAAAGACTCTTGAACGCTAGGCGGGGGTTTGCCGCGCTGCCGACACACTGGATCGTCGGTCCGCCCGCTCGCCGAGCCGCCATCCCAGCAGCCCCCATAGCAGTGCACACAACGCGCCGACCAGCGCTGCCATGCCTGCACCTTGGCCGAGCGCGTCCAGCGCGCTTTTCGCCCAAGCACTGATGGCGTCGCCGGCGCGGTAGACCACGGTGTCGATGACGTTCTTTGCCTTGTACTTGCTTTCGGCATCGAGCGGGGCAAACAGCATCTCCCGGCCTGGGCGAACGAGGGCGTACTCACCGATGCGGCGCACGATCATCAGCGCGGCGATCAGGCCAAAGCCGGGCGCGAAGATCAGCCCGACAAACCCCGCGCACATGACCAGCGGGACCATTGCCAGCAACACGCCGACACCTAGCTTTTGGGCGACGCGTCCAGTGATGAACAACTGACAGAGCAAGGCGCCCGCCTGCACGACAAAGTCGATGATGCCGAACACGCGCACCTGCGACTCGCGGTCCGGGAAGTGGTCGGCGACAACACGTGCCTGCTCGAAGTAGAGGAAAGTGGTGACCGTGGCCAGCAGCACCACAAAGCCACAGATGCCGAACAGATAAGGTGATTTCAAAATGGCCGTCATCCCGCTGAAGGGATTGCCCGGCAACGGCCTGCGGGGGCTTTCGCTCGGCGCTGCACCTGGGCGTCCTGCGCCACCCCGATTACGCCAGCGCATCAACTGGCGCTTGAACAACATCGCAGCGCCCAGCAAAACAGCGGCCAGCAGCATCAGGCCGGACTCGCCCAGCGGACCGATCAGCAAGGCGCTCAGAGCAGGGCCGCTCAGGCCACCCACGCTGGCGCCCGCCGCGATGAAAGCGAACAGGCGTTTGGCCTGGGCACTGTCGAATACATCGGCCATCAGGCTCCAGGCGACCGATACCACAAACAGGTTGTAGACCGATATCCAGACGTAAAACACTCGCGCCAGCCACGGGCTTTCCTCGCCCAGGAACAAGGCGGCGAACAACAGCAGGTTGGCGCAGAAAAATCCGTACACCCAGTCTACGAAATGCAGGCGCGGCACGCGTGCGCTGAGCCAGGCGAACAGCGGAACGGCCGCCAGCATGACGAAGAAGGTCGCGGTGAACAGCCACTGCAGGTTCTCGACGCCGGCAGTGATGCCCATCGATTCACGGATCGGACGAAGCATGAAATAGCCGGCGAACAGGCAAACGAACAGTACAAAGCCATTGAGCGCGGGACGCAGCTCGTGAGCCTCGGCATTGATGATGGCGCCCGTGCGTTGGGCGAGAAGGGACATATCCATGTTGCGCTCCTGTAGGAGTGTCGAGGCAATGGCACGCGGCTTGCCCGTGCCGGGTTGATCAGCGGTAGGTCACGCCGGTCAGACGCTCGGAAAGTTGCCACAGCGCGTCGGAATTCGAGCGATCGGCAGCGGCCGGAGGCATCTTGGCGAAGCCCAGCGGCCCGCGCTTCTCGTTATCACCGGTGGGCCCGTAGTAGGCTCCGCCGACGGCCTCCGGCGCCGTCGCCGCATACAGCGTGGGCAGTGCGCCCTGCGCTGCGGAATGGTACATGTCCCGCTCTACAGCCCATTGTTTGCCGAATTCACTGTCCAGGCCAGGCCCTCGGGCGATCAGTTCGGTCACGGCAACGCCGGGGTGAGCGGCGATGCTGCGTATGCCCCAACCGGCGGCATCGCTGCGCTGCTGCAGCTCAATACTCCACTTGAGTACCGCCAGTTTCGATTGGCTGTAGGTGGTGAACGGGTCGTAAGCGCGCTCAGCCTGCAGGTCATCGAAGTTCAGGACGGCGCGCCCTGCGGCGATGCTCGACAGACTGACTACCCGACCATCGTCGCTTTTGCGTAGCAGAGGCATCAGCAGGCCGGTCAAGGCGAAATGCCCCAGGTAGTTGGTCGCCAGCTGCATCTCGTAGCCGTCGGCCGAAACGCCTCTAACAGGCGGCGACATGATGGCGGCGTTGTTGATGAGCACGTCGAGCCTTGGCAGACGCCCTTGCAGACGGTTGGCGAGGTCGCGCACGGATTGCAGATTGGCAAGATCCAGCGTTTCGAATTGCACACGCGCCTTGGGCACGGCTTGCCTGATGTTTGCGATCGCTTCGCGGCCGCGCTCGGCGTTCCGTGCGGCGATGATCACCTCGGCACCGGCTCGCGTCAGGGCCAGCGCGTCTTCATAGCCCATGCCGCTGGTCCCTCCAGTCACCAGCACGATGCGGCCATTCTGGCTGGGCATGTCCTGGGTTGACCAGTCCGGCTTCGGCTCTGTTCGGGAAGTGGCTTGCGCAGCCAGTGTGCTGGCCAGCGCGGAAATGGCGAACAGCATCCGGAAGGCCTTGAGGATGCGTTGGGTTGCGGTAATGCTCGGCGTAACGGGTGAATGAACCATCGGGGAATTCTCATTCGCGTTGTAGGTTCCCGGTTTGCGGGGCGAGTGAGCAGTATCGGTGTACGAGTGCGCGAGGATAAGTCGGGCATTGGTGGATGGCCCGTACGGCATGGCGTACAGTCAACCGCCTGCGGAGGAATAATCCATGCGTAAACCAAACCTTACCGATGTGTCGATATTTGCTGCGGTGGTCGAGGCAGGGGGATTTCGAGCTGCGGCGCAGAAGCGGGGTTTGTCCGCCTCGTCGCTGAGCGATTGCATACGTCGGCTGGAAGGCGACCTGGGCTTGCGCCTGCTCAATCGAACTACGCGCAGCGTCACGCCAACGGCGGCCGGCGAGCGATTGCTCGAGCGCCTGCGCCCGGCCTTGCAAGAAATCGACGCTGCTTTCAACGATCTGGACGACGACGCTCGGCGTCCGGTCGGCACTCTGAAGCTCAATGTGCCAGTGCCGGTGGCCCGCTTTTTGTTGCCCGACCTGCTGGCGCGTTTTCTGCGTCTTTATCCAGGGGGCAACGTCGAAGTCGTCATGGACAATACATTTGTCGACGTCAACGCTGGCGGGTATGACGCCGGCGTGCGCTATGAAGAGAGCTTGGCCAGGGACATGATCGCCGTTCCCATCGGCCCACGTCGCCAGCGCTTCGTTGCGGCGGCCGCCCCGCGCTATCTGGCTGAACGTGGGACGCCTACTCAGCCCGAAGAACTGCCGGGCCATGACCTGCTCGGGCATCGCTTCGAGAGTGGAAAAGTGGGCGTGTTTGAGTTCCACCGAGACGGCCGTGTTGTGCGTATCCCGCCTCAAGGACAATTGCTGACGTCATCGCACGATTTGAAAATCCAATCGGCCATCAACGGGCTGGGCATCGTATACCTTCGAGGATTTTCTGCGCGAGCCGCTATCCGATGGTCGACTGGTGCCGATTCTCGAGGACTGGTGGCAGGCCTTCGACGGTCCTTTTCTTTACTATCACGGGCGCCGTCACATGCCTTCGCCGCTCAGGGCGTTTGTAGATTTTCTGCGGGCCGAGCGGCAACTCGCAGAGAGCTCAAGCGTCTTCAGCGCCGTGTCGTAAGGCCTGCATCAACAGCAACCTGCGTGTCCGCTCAGGGTCAATCAGCCCCAACGAACACTGCAGCAACCCAAGGCCGTACCATTTCCATGCTTCTGGCGGTGACGCCAAGACCTGCGCGCGTCGCTGCTTTGATGCCAATGGGAAGACCTAAGCTCATTCCAAAAAGATATTTATTTAATCTTTTTAAGATCGTTTAGCTTTTAGCAAAGGAAACGTGCAGCGCCTCGCTTGCGGTGTTCGTTTTGCCTCAGGCCGACCCCGTTCGCGGTCGTTGTCTGAGGCTCCTGTCCATTTTTTCTACCCTGGTACGGCCACACATCAGGCCGTCAACGGTTTGTTGCCCGGAGCCCTCGTGACACTTATTCAAACCTCTTTGGCAACGGTACAGATCGACTTGCCTGAACGATTGGCCCCACCCATCGACGATAGCGCCGAGGAGGGCGATGTTGTCCTCGAACTGCGAGGCGTCACTAAAGCTTATCTGCGCAAAGGCGGATCGCCATTGCCGGCTGTCAACCATGTCAGCTTGAAGGTTCGGCGCGGCGAAGTGCTGTGCCTGATGGGCACCTCCGGCAGCGGCAAATCGACCTTGCTTCGCCATATCAATCGTTTGATCGAACCCACCAGCGGTGAGGTCTTGATTGAAGGTCAGGCTATCAGTGGCCTGAGCCACAAAGCGTTGCGGGATTTGCGCTCGCGGCGAATCGGCATGGTGTTCCAGCATTTTGGTCTTTTGCCCCATCGCACGGTGCTGGACAACGTTGCGCTGCCTCTGGAGTTGCGCGGCGAATCCGAGGCCGTCCGGCACGCAGCGGCCACCCGACAGTTACAGGCGATGGGCCTGGAGGGATGGGGCGAGCATTATCCCCACGAGTTGTCCGGCGGTATGCAGCAACGGGTCGGACTTGCGCGGGCATTGGTGACTGATCCGGATATTCTCCTGATGGACGAGCCTTTCAGCGCACTGGATCCGACCATCCGGCGAGACCTGCAAAGCCACTTTTTGGCCTTGGTACGCGAGCGCGGGATCACCACGTTGCTGGTCACCCACGATCCTGCCGAAGCGGTCCGTCTCGCTGACCGGATAGCGGTATTGCGCCAGGGACGTCTGGTGCAGTCGGGCACCCCGAAACAGCTGCTCGAGACGCCGGCCGATGCTGAGGTCGCGGATTTTTTCCGCGATTGCCTTCCAGCCGCACCGGTATTGCACGATGCCGGTGGCGCGGTACGTCAGGTTCCCGAAACGGCACCGAAGGAGCAACCGGTTCAGCCGGGCTTGCGCGGCTGGCAAGCCCTGTTGCTCGGGCCGGCAGCGCTGGCGGCGCGGGGTCGAGGCGGGTTGTTCTGGCTCGGGTTCGCCGCAGAACTCGCAGCCCTGGCCACTGCGGTGCAAGGCATTGCGAGCGCATCCTGGATATCGGTCGTGGTGGGATTGGCCGTGCTGGCGGCCAGTCGTTTCACCGCGTATTCGCTGGGCCGTCAACCGGTGCGGCGCGCCGTTTCGAGTTGGGCGTTGCCGCTGGCGGTGCTGCTGGTCAGTCAGGCATTGGTGATCTGGCGCGTGTTGACGCCCGATACCACCCAGGCGTTCTTGCAGTTCCCGGCCAGCCGCCAGGCGCTGTTACTGACTGCACAGAGCCTGGATGATTTTATTGGTTGGTCACAGGTGACATTCGAGAGCGCTTTTGTCGGCGTGATCGTTGCGGTTCGCACGGTCATTGAAGGGATCGAATCCCTGCTCGGTTGGCTGCCCTGGCCGGTTTGCGCGCTGGCGCTGGTATTGCTGGCCTGGCGCTCGGCGGGCTTGGCCCTGGCGCTCACCAGCAGCGCTGCGTTGTTGTATATCGGCCTGTTCGGGTTTTGGGAGCGGACAATTGCCACGCTGGCGCTGGTTGGTTCGTCGGTGCTGATCGCACTGGTCATCGGCGTACCCACCGGCATTCTGCTGGCGAAGCGGCCATTTGCCCGCAGGCTGCTCACGCCTTTGCTGGATGTCATGCAGACCCTGCCGACCTTTGTCTATCTGATTCCCGCTGTGGCGTTCTTTTCGGTAGGCAAGACCCCGGCGGTCATTGCAACGGTGATTTTTGCCCTGGCACCGATGATTCGTCTGACGTCTCTGGGCATTCAGGAAGTCCCGAAGGATGCCGTGGAAGCGGCGATCGCCCATGGAGCAACCCCCTGGCAAACCCTGGTGAAGGTGCAACTGCCGCTGGCGCGACGATCCCTGTTGCTGGGGATCAATCAGACCATTGTCATGAGCCTGTCGATGGTGGTGGTTGCTGCCCTGATCGGCGCTGGAGGGTTGGGTTACGACGTCATGACGGCGTTGCGCAATATCAAGGGCGGCGAGGGCGTGCTGGCCGGCGTGGCGATCGTGCTGTGTGCATTGATCCCCGATCGAATCATTCAATCGAGCTTGCGCAAGCAAGACCATCTGCATAACTGAACTGTGAGACTTATCGTGACAAAACATCTATTGCGTAACCTGAGTGCGGTTGCAGTGCTGGCTTCCCTGATCGTGCCGGCCAGCGTGATGGCCAAGGACAAAATTGTCATTGGCGAGCAGAACTGGACGGGGGCCATCGCCATTCAACACATTTTGGGTGAGGTGATCAAAAGTCGTCTGGACGGTGATGTGTCGTATCTCGCCGGGGACGTGCCGGTGCTGTTCAGTGCGGCGGCCAAGGGCGACGGGTCTGTGGATGTGCTGACGGACATCTGGCTGCCCAATCAGTCGGCGGCGTGGGCCAAGTACGTCACCGGCGGCACCCGCTCACTGGTGCCCAATGCTCACCCTTATACCGGCGAACAAGGCTTCTACATTCCCGGTTATCTGCAAGACAAGTACGGCGTCAAATCGATCTACGACTTGAAAAAACCGGACGTGGCCAAGCTCTTCGAGCCTTTGGGCGGCGGCAAGGCCGAACTGCTGGTGGGGCCGGCGGGCTGGGAGTCGACCTATATCGGCCAGATCAAGGCCAAGGATTACGGCTTCGCCGATAAATTCGAATCCGTGTCGACGGAAGCCTCGGTGACTTACGCCAAACTGGCCTCGGCTTACAAGGCGCAACGCGGCGTGGTGTTCTACGCCTACACCCCTGACTGGATTTTCTCGGCCTATGATCTGCGTCGCCTGGAAGAGCCCGCGTTCGATGGCTACGCCCAGGACAACAAAAAAGAAGATCCTCTTTACAAGGCGGATGGCTGCTGGAAATTCATCAGCCCGACCGTCGATCCCGACTGGCTGAACAAGAGCCACATCACCTGCGCCTTCCCGGATGCCAAGGTGTACGTCCTGGCTTCCACAGCACTGCAAAAGCGCGCGCCGAAAATTGCCGAGTTCCTGCACAATTTCTCCATCGACCCGGCACAGTTGAACGGACTGATCCAGAAGATCGAAAAGGAGAAACAGCCAGTAGACGTCGCCGCCAAAGCCTGGGTTCAAGCCAACCCTTCTACTGTTGACCAGTGGTTTGCAGGTCAAGCGCAGCAAGTGAGTTCAGCCCAATGACCAGAGCGAACGTACGTGTGCTCGATGGCGGCATGGGGCGGGAGTTGAAGCGAATCGGCGCGCCGTTCCGTCAACCGGAGTGGTCGGCCCTCGCGCTGATCGAAGCGCCCGAGTATGTACTGCAGGCGCATCAGGCGTTCGTGACAGCGGGCGCCCGGATCATCACCACCAACAGCTATGCGGTGGTGCCTTTTCATATTGGCGACGAGCGATTTGCCGAGCAGGGAAGAGCGCTGGCTGAGCGCGCCGGACACTTGGCGCGGCAGGCCGCCGGCGAAAGTACCGATGCGGTCACCGTGGCCGGGTCGTTGCCGCCGGCGTTGGGGTCGTACCGGCCGGATCTGTTCGATCATCAGCGTTCAGTAGCGATCCACC
Source organism: Pseudomonas sp. B34(2017) (assembly GCF_002112915.1). NCBI lineage: Bacteria > Pseudomonadati > Pseudomonadota > Gammaproteobacteria > Pseudomonadales > Pseudomonadaceae > Pseudomonas > Pseudomonas sp. B34(2017). Next base: position 242,913 of record NZ_NEJA01000002.1, read on the forward strand.
GCGAACTCATTGCCGGATTACAGGCGCACGTCGATGTGTGGCTGGCCGAAACGCAAAGCTCCATTGCTGAAGTGCGGGCGGTGGTCGAAGCCCTCGGAACGGATCCCGCGCCACTCTGGGTGTCATTCACGTTGTTGGACGAAGAGGGCCGGGAACCGCGATTACGCTCAAACGAGGCCGTTGCTGATGCGGTTCGCGTGGCGGCTGAGCTGGGGGCCAAGGCGGTGCTCTTCAATTGCAGCCAGCCGGAAGTGATGGCCGCGGCCTTGATTGAGGCCCGCGCTGTGATTGAAAACCTGGATCATCCTGTCGAACTGGGGGTTTATGCCAATGCTTTCCCCCCTGTCAGTGCCAAAGCCGAGGCCAATAGCGATTTGTTGGAAATTCGGCGCGATCTGGGCCCCGAGTCCTACCTGGACTGGTCGAAATCATGGGTTGCCGCAGGGGCCAGCATTGTCGGCGGATGCTGTGGAATCGGCCCGGAGCATATCGCCCAGTTGCATTTGCACCTGCACTATCTAAAGGGTGAGGAGGCCGCGCATGAGTGATTTTTCAGGCGACGTTCTGTCAGAGCAGGCGACATTCGGTGCCGGCTGCTTCTGGGGGGCGGAAGCCTCATTCCGGGCATTGCCGGGTGTGCTCGACACCCGCGTCGGATTCGCGCGGTCAGACTTGGGCGACGCCACCCTGATCGAAGTCGTGCAAGTCGACTTCGACCCCCGACCCATTTCCTACAGCCGTCTCGTCGAGCACTTCTGGACACTGCACGATCCAACGTCAGTCGACCGGCAGGGCGCGGACGTCGGGGCGAAATACCGTTCCGCGCTGTTTTTCAACAGTGCCGAGCAGGCCCGACTGGCACTTGTCGCCAGGCAGCAGCTGGATGCCAGTGGCCAGCTGGGCAAGCCAGTGGCTACGGTGATCCTGCCACTGGGTGAGTTTCAAAAGGCAGATGAAGAACATCAGCGCTACCTTGAAAAGCATGGTGGTAGCGCCTGTTCCATTTGATGCATAGGCAACGCTTTTGCCGTCTGGGCCGGGGCGTTGCAATTGCTCGGCGAGGTACTGGTCGCGGGGACGCGGATCGATCTGCGGAAAAGGTGCCGTTTCAGCTTTGCCGATTCTGGCGACCAGGTTGTCGGCTTGACGGCCGCTTTGGAGCCAGATGGCGTAACCGTCGAGAAAGCCAGAATCGCCTCGCAATAGAAAGCCTGGTTCGCTCGCAGGTGCGCCGTAGAGATGTTGTACGCAGGGTGCCTGAGTTCAGTAGGACGTAGATGAATGGAATGAGTATGGGCAACGGCGCTGCATCACCAACTAAAATTTCAGTTCGACGAGATGGGGTCGAGCGCGTGCGCCTGGAACTGAGTAGGGGAAGTCCGGCTAGAGTCGGTAGGCTCCTAGATATTTGATGGGCACGTTTAGCCGAACGTCTGAGCGGGGAGAACCGTTTGCCGGCGTTACCTAGTGAGGTGTCGCAGGCGTTTATCGCTGTGTGGCAGCAGGCGATCCACATGGCGCAGGGTGTCGCCGAACAGGGTTTAGCGGAGCAGCGCCAAGTGCTGGACGCCGAACGCGAGCGACTCGCAGAAATTGAAGGTAGAACGTATCAGGATCTGGCGAAAAGGCGTCATCAGGCTTCAGAAGCAATTGCCGGGCGTCAGGCGGCCGAATCTCGCTTGGCTGACCTGGACCTTCTGTTGGTGTAGCGGCAGGCCCAGATTGAGGAGCTCCAGCAACAGCGTGATGTCTTGAAGCGTGAACGGCACGATGCCCAGGGGCAAAATCAAATTCTCCAACAGGAACTCCATTCGCTACGACTCAAGGCCGAGCAGGAGCGAATCACACAGGAGAACTATTTGCGTGGCGTTGAGGATCGAGCTCACCGCGAGGTTGATCGGGCCCGGGAGGAGGGGAAAGCCGCAGTAAGCCAATCAAAAGTAGCCAACCGCAGGTGCGACGACTTGCGACGTAGGTTGGAGTCGGCCCAGAGCGAGCTCAGCCGAGCGGAGCAACGTGCGGCGGCGCAGTTGGCCCGCGCAGAAACTTTAGAACAACAGTTGATTCAGATACGCCAGCTGCCAGAGATCAAGCGCAAGCCGCGAGTCAGAAAAAACCGACATCAAGCAACCCTAAAGACTAACCGCAGGTGTCAGCTAGCGGCCATTAGAAAACCCTCAAAAGCGACCGCTATTGGCCAAAAGCGGTCATTCGTGATCTGCAGAAATCGGCCATTAGCAGTCATTAGCAGTCATCAGCACTACCTGATTTGGGGCATGAAGCAGCAATTCGATTGCTAGCCCGCACCATGCAACAAACTAAATACTCCTTACTCAGCTATGATCGCCTAATGATTTAACTAAGGCGTCGTTGCTAGCTATGTTCGAAATTACAGGGGCCGACATCGCAAACTTGAGTGACGGAGATTTGCGCACTCTCGTGGCGCGTCTAGCGTTGTCAGAATTACGTGCGCAAGACTGCCCACTTTCGTCCGTGACCGCTGGTGGTAATCAAGATGCCGCGGACGGCGGACTCGATGTTCGGGTTGAGTGCCCTAATGCAATGGTAAAACCCGACTTCGTACCAAGAGCGCTCACTGGTTTTCAGGTGAAAAAGCCCAATATGTCCGCCAGCGCGATTCGCAGCGAGATGCGTCCAAAAGGCGTACTGCGGCACGTAATTGGCGAGCTTGCTGCTGCGTCCGGTTCCTACATCATAGTGAGCGCACAAGGGTCAGTCGCCGACAAGCCGTTGGCGGATCGACGCCAAGCGATCCGTGAACAACTACGTGATCTGGCCGATGCCCGAAAGCTTCACACGGACTTCTACGATCGGGACCGGTTGGCCACCTGGGTAAACGAGTATCCAGGCATCGTGGCTTGGGTTCGTTTACGGATCGGCATGAACTTAACTGGATGGAGCAGTATCGGAAATTGGGTCGGGACAACTGTCGCCGAACCTGGCATATATCTTTTCGACGATAAGGCGTGTCTAACGGATGAACGCTTTCCAGAACGGCCACAACTAACTATCGATGAAGGGATTGCTAAGCTTCGCGTTGCATTACACGCTCCTAAACAATGTATTCGGTTGGTCGGTTTGTCTGGGCTCGGCAAGACTCGATTGGTACAAGCCCTTTTTGAGAGTCAAGTTGGGGTAGATCCACTAGACCCAAGCCTCGCGGTTTACACGGATTATTCGGTCGAGACTGATCCAACAGCTCGGGATATGGCGCGTCTACTCGTTATGCGAGGCCAGCGCTCGATTCTCGTGGTAGATAATTGCAATCCAGCCACACATAGCGAACTCGCACGTATCTGCTCTGACAGCACAAGTAGCGTGAGTCTTCTGACTATTGAATACGATGTCGGTGATGATGAGCCTGAACGGACCGAAGTATTCCGTCTGCAATCAGCGTCAACCGACTTGGTTTCGCTATGGCTCAAACAGTCCTTCCCCAATATTTCGCAGATAGACAGGAGCACGATCGCGAATTTCAGCGACGGTAATTTTCGTGTTGCTCAGGCAATAGCCGACACACTGAGAAAAGGAGAAACCTTAGGTAAGCTTAAGAGCCGCGATTTGTTTGAGCGAATCTTCCAGCAACGTAACGAACACGATCAATCCCTACTGTTTGCGGCGGAAGATCTCTCACTTTTCTATTCGCTAAACGGTGAAGATACTTCGAGTGACGGCGAGCTGGCAAAAATTGGAAGCATTCGCTTAGTCACTTCAAATGACATGTTTACAGCGCTTGTCAGGTTAGGTCGTCGCGGAGTCGCCCAGTCGCGCGGCAGGTGGCGCGCAATACTACCCCATGCGATCGCCAACTCCTTAGCGACATCCGCGCTGGAAAGAATACCCCAGCAAGAATTCGATCGTTTTTGCAAAACTCTGACGCCGCGGATGCAGAAGTCACTTTCACGGAGAATAGGCTTCCTTCACGACAGCACTGAAGCGCAGTCAACGGTCGCTCGCTGGCTCTGCGTAGACGGCCCACTTGGAGATCTTTTTTCGTTGGGCAAGCAAGGTCTCGAGATCTTAACCAACATTGCCCCTGTCGCTCCTGATGCGGTACTCGCGAAAATTGAGCGGGAATTGAATAGCGCCAAAGGCGAACTGGTATTGGCACCTAATTCTACAGATCGCTGGCAGTGGGCCCGCCTAATCAAGATGCTTGGTTACGATCCACAACTTTTCGAGCGTGCCGCTATGTTGCTTGCCCGTTTCGTAGCTATTGAGCCTGAAGGTAACAAGGGTAATTCCGCGCAAAATATGTTTGCCGAGCTTTTTCATTTGCTTTTATCAGGGACACAGGCATCGCCGGAACAGCGATATGCCGCCGTCCGGCAATTGGCGATGTCAATCGATCTAGAGCAGCGCCGTTGTGCATCAATCGCTCTCGATGCCCTGCTAAAAACAGGCCAATTCACTTCATCGAGCACCTTTGAGTTCGGAGCCCGTCCTCGTGACTGGGGCTGGAGTCCGAAGATCAATAAGGATGCTTGGGATTGGTATACGGCAGCAATTGCGCTCGCAGTTGAGCTTTCACCTGCCATCGACGACGCTCCTAAAATCCTCGCACGCAGAGTTCGCGAAATTTGGGCCATCGATGCTTGCCACGAGGCGCTTGAAAGCGCCGCTGTAGCCCTAACGAAAGAAAAATCTTGGATTGAAGGTTGGCTTGGCTTTCGAGCTGCGCTTCGTTTCGAAGGGAAGGCTATGCGTCCTGACGTCAGGGGAAGGCTCGAGACAATCATTCAACGGTTGAAACCGTCCGATCTTTTGAATCAGGCACGCGCCATAGTCCTCAGTGGCGCCAACAGCGGCTGGGACATCATTGATGGCGACCCAGATGACGACGATGTAATGAAACCATGGCGGAAGGCTTCGCTTATGGCGAAGGAGGTAGGAAGTTTTTTGGGGCAAGACTCTGAGGCACGTAAGCAGTTTCTCGTTGAGTTAATACCTGCGTCGAATCAGCAACGCGCCTTTGAATGTGGAGAAGGTCTTGCGGAAGGGGCGACTGATCTATCGCAAATGTGGCACGAACTAGTTGGTGAATTTGCGCGTATCGCTCCAAATACGCGAAATGCAACAGTGCTAGGTGGTTTCATCTACCAAGCAAATCAGCGGGATGCCACATTCACATCATCGGTGTTGGAGTCCGCTATTGACGATCCCGATCTTGCTCCAAGTCTGCCCTATCTCCAGGCACGCGTAGGAATTGATAAAGCTGGTATCAATCGGTTGCGACGGGCAATTGGCAAGGGCGTACTCCGTGCGATGGACTTCAACAGTATTGCGAATGGCGCTGTCGGTGACTCGCCGCCTGAGGAGCTAAGTGCGCTCCTTCTTGATATTGCGGAATTGCCAGAAGGTGTGGAAATCGCGCTCGATATATTACATATGCACTTCTTTCGAGATAGAGAAGGTGGTCAACAATGGGATCACCTACTGATTGAGACCGGTCGAAATCTTCTATGCCGCACCGATTTCAGCAAAAGCGGACAACTACGCGATTACGGTATGTACACAGTAGTGAGCATATGCTGCGCTGGCATTAAAGGTGAAGATACCGCGCGCGACGTATGTAATCATCTGAGTGTGGCCATTGAGTCGTATCAAGCCTCTCCCTACGATTTGAACTACGTGCTCAAAGGATTGTTCGAGACTCAGACCTTCATCGCGTTGGATGCATTCCTACTCCACGGAGCGACGTCAGGAATAACCAATCTATTTGATATGCATTTTAGTTCTGACACTCCAGTTGAGAAAATTGATCCGGCGCTCCTTCGTCAGTGGGCGAACATGGATCCCACGTTAAGGTATCCGCTGCTAGGTCAAGCTATCCCAATGTTCAAGCGTAAACACGGCGAAGAAAGTGATGACTTTGACCCAGTTTTCTTGGAGTTATTGGAGGCTGCTCCAGATAAACACGCCTTTCTCGGAGACTACTGGGCACGTTTGCACCCGCGAAGCTGGATGGGGTCTCTAGCCAATGTATTGATTCAGCGCCGGTCGCAGGTGCTCAGGCTTCAAGTAAGCCCACATGCAGAAGTGCGCCAATGGATTGATGGGGTGCTTCCTGACCTCGACGTTTGGATTGAGAAGGAACAGATCCGTGATCGAGATAAGGAAGAAAGTTTTGAATAAAGAGCGTCGGCTCTATTCAGACGCGTCTATTAGGGTACGATCAAGAAGGCTTTTAAAATCTGCGGTCCTGCACGACAGGCAGCAATGGACCATAGCGGCCGCTTACTTGCATTCAAAAAACTGACTTTGCTGCTCCTAGAAGTTGTAGGCAGATTTAAATTTAGTATTTCGAAATACATGCGAAATTCTATAGGTAAAGGCTTAGTTTCGCCGCTTGTGGAAGTTTCGCTGGACGCCCAGTGTGTATAGCAAGCGGTGGAGCACAACACGGATGGCCGAAAATCGGGAGCTCAGAATGAACAGCGAGTGGGAGCGGTGGTGCCGCGATATACACCACGTGGTGGATGGTCTAGTCAAAGAGGTTGCTGAGATGAAGCAAGAACAGATCGTAGAGAAGCAGATCAGCGCGTTCATCCAACTCAATGAGAAACTGATGAACAACGCCAATGCATATACCAACCTAATCATGGTGGCGGGATACGCCGGCTACTTCGCCTTCTGGTCGACCTTGTCTGGAAAATTACCCACTTGGCTTTTCAATGCGTGCGGCCTTTCCATCACGCTTTCCCTTACCCTGTTCATCACCTGGGAAATCGTAAAAATGTTTTGGAGCGCCAAACATATGCGAGCGACCCAAGCGATTCTGTCGAAACGGCCACACGCGAGCGTTATTTCCGAATTCGAGAAAGCTTTTCAAGACTTCAGTACTCGCTCGCAAAAGGTCTGGCTCGTGTTCTTGGTTCCGACTGTGGTGAGCGGCATGACCGCAGCTTGCCTTTTGATCGGGTATTTCTGCCTAGGCCTGGCCGGAATGATATCGACTGCCTAAAGGGCCTGCGAATCGTCTCCGTTTTTGTAGATATCAATGACCGCTTTTGGCCGAAAGCGGTAGCCTGGTACGGCAGGTTTCGGCTAGAAGCGAACTCGACAGCTAGCCGCTGATGTCTCTACGCTGATCGATCTGGTGAAAGCACACCACTAAAAGGAGCAGTCATGTTGGTAGTTGCCATTGATCGAGATAGCGTTCATGCGGGAGATGATCTGGAAAGTCATGCAATATCGATCACACTCGATCAATCAGCAACACTGCGCACCTTGATCGAAGTGATACAAGATATGGACTACCTACCTCTTATCAGTGGAGGCAAGGCCACTTGGGTTGTTTATTCATCTGGCAAACCATTAGGTGTTTTAGCCCAGCAATGGCCAGAACCTAAATGGGTCGTGCGCCCCGAGAGCATCGTGGATCAATATTTGGGAAATATCGAGCCTCGCCTACTTTTCAGATATTGGTGTCAGGCAGATCCAGATGAGGTCTTTTCGGATGCCCAGGCCGGAAACGAACTGCCATCACGATTTTAGGATAGGCAGGAGGCATTGCTTCAGATCAATGCGGTTCAGATTACTGCTGTGGGTCAATAGCTGCCTCCTTGAACGACTGCTTCTGGCCGGTTGCTGCCTTTTGCGAGGGCTAGCTTCTAGCCGATTCTGTTGAAAAAGTCGCTTTGCCGAAACGGTCTCATCGTTGATCGGTGAAAACGCCTTTTTTGCACGCTCTTACGTGAAATCGTAATCCGGACGCCTCTGCCCAAAGCAAAGATTTCAATCTCACGCGCTTACTTTTCTGCCGAGGAAACCATGGCCGACTTTTTCAACAGAATAAGTCGATAGCAGTCGCTCGCACGTCTCTTCTTTTATCCTGAGGCTGTCGTAACGAACGGTAAGATTAATCGCAGGTAGACAGCTTATGGAGCTAATCCCAGTCCATTTTGATGTTTTCTTGTTTGCGGAACTCATCCAGTACGCTCTGATAATGGAGCCTTTCAAAAATCAAGCTCGGTATCGCGTCGTACCAGTCAACAGTAGGGGATTTCAGCGTGATCAAATCCCTTAACAAGCCAAATCGGCACCACTGGACTTGATGCTCATCAGCGGACTGCTCAGCGACGATAACGGTACAGGTCAGGTCCAAGTCATCAGAGCAGACAAGCAAAGGAACCAAGGTCTTCCATCCCGGCGCAGTGGAATAAATCCGATCCCATATCAACCAGGTATCTTCATCGCTGTATAAACCTGAATGGGCCGCTACAAGGTGAAGCTCAGCATCTGGATTTTGCCTAGGCAGCCAAATCTCCAAAGGTACTCCGTCAACGGCAAAGGTTGGATAGAAGCCGATGCTGTACTTCGATTTATGGCTTGCAATTGATAGTAGGTTGCTCATTCCATTCCTTGATTCTCTGGAAATTCGTAGAGCCTACATTTTTCCAAATGTAGATGTCTGCTTTTGGCCGGTTGCTGCCGGAGGCCGCTATTGGCCGATAGCTTCTCCCAGGAGAAAGGGCGACTGTTGGTCGGGTGCGGTACATTCTCAACGGTGGCTCGTGTCCAATTGCTTCCTGTCACAAGCGTCCATTTTTTGCCGATAACTCCTCCTAACTGCAATCAACTTGCTACAAGTGCTGACTTCCAATACGAAACAGTTCCAGTTTCAATACGCTCAAGGTCGCTCTTTCACTCGATTTCGAAGCAGCAAGGGCTGTCTGTTCACACCGAATTGCCTGCACCACTCCAGCACCGACACCCCAAACCATCGATGAAAAGCCCGCGAGAATGTACTGACATCGGCGTAGCCCAGCAGGTGCGCTACCTGCGGCAGACTGATCGTCGGGACCTGCAGGTATTTGCGCGCCAATTGCTGGCGCGTCTCGTCCAGCAACTGCTGAAAAGAGGTCTTTTCCTCAGCCAGGTGGCGCTGCAAGGATCTCGGGGTGACGGCCATGCAATCGGCCACTCTGTCGATCGTCGCGCGTCCGCTGGGCAACAGATTGCGCAGCAATTGCCTGACGTATCCCGGCATGGCATCGGTGGACAGACGTTCAATACCTGCCAAATGTTCAGCGATGAGCTGATGCAAGGCTTCACTGGCGCAATCCAGCGGCTGCGCGAGCACACTGGCATTGAAGAGCAATCCCGTGTGGGCGGCTGAAAACGTCGGCGTGATGTTTAGCGCCTGCCGATAGAGGCCTTCATCCGCCAAAGGCGCATGGCGGAGCATGATTGTCTCGGGTTGCCATGGTGCACTGGCCAGGGTTTGCATCAGGCGCAGACCGACCCCGCACGCCAGCTCTTCGGCCTGAGCGAGGCCGTCGATCTCCTGCTCATCGGCTCGATAACCCAGTAACGCGATGCCGTCGGCCACCTCCAGATAGAGATGCGCCGCGCCGTTGTACAGGGCGAAATTGGCGCGCAGTTCGCGCAGCGCGTCGCCGACGGTACGGGTGTTGTGAATCAGGAAAAACATGTCACCGAAGACGTCGACTCCCTGATGGAGGCCGAACTCCAAACCGAACAATGCGTTGTTCGAGCGCTGCCGGCACAGCGTCAACAAGCGGCAGTAATTGCGAAAGGACAGGATGTCTTCCGGGCGCTGCAGTGACGCTACGGACAGACACGCTTGGCGCAGCATCCGGTTCGGCTCCAGTCCCTGACGCCGGGCAAATGGATCGAAACCTGTCAGGCTGATGGCGCGAATGAACGGGTTGCAAGCCATGTCGATTTACCGAGGTAAGTGTTGCATGCGTTGTTTCCACTGCTGCGGGCTGACCCCGTTCCAGCGCGTGAATGCCCGGGAAAACGCGCTCAGGTCGGCGTAACCCAACAGACCCGCCACTTGCGTCAGGCTGAGCGAAGAATCGCAGAGGTAGCGCGCGGCCATCGACCGGCGTGTCTGGTCCAGCAGCGCCTGAAATCCAGAGCCCTGCGCTCGAAGATAGCGCTGCAAGGTGCGTGGACTGATCATCATGTACTCGGCCATGTCGCGCAGCGTGACCGGGCCGTGGGCCAGTTCATTGCGCAGCCTTTTTTGTAGGTAAGACGGCAATTCCTCCAGCGTCACGCGGGCCAGTTCGTCGATATGTTGCCGGGCCAATTGTTGGTATCTGGCGTCTGTCGTGCTCAGCGGTGTCGTCAGTAATGACTCATCAAACACCCAGGCATTGACCGGGCTGTCGAAACGCGGCGCTACCCCGAGCAAGGCGCGATAGGCCAGGCGGTTGGCCGGAGCACTGTGGCGCAACAGCAGCGATTTTGGTTGCCAGGCGTGCCCGAGCAGTTCGCGCAGCAGGCAACTGGCGATACCCATCGCCAGTTCCACGGTCTGGCGGACCGAAATAAAGGTGCCATCCGTGACGTCGTATAGCAGCAGGGCGTTACCGGCCTGACGCTCAAGCTGCACGAGCGCGCCGTCGCTATGGATATGGAAATAACGTGTCAGCAGGTTCAGCGCCTCGCCGACCGTGCCTGAACTGCGCATGGCGTAAAGCAGGGTGCCGAGACTTTGCGTGCCCTGGCGCAAGCCGAACTGCACGCCGAATAGCGGGTTGTGCGAGCGCTGGGCGCACAAGTCAATCAAGGCATTGAACTGCGCGCCGGACAGTCGAGCATCCAGAGGGTCTTCAGGCAGCTCAACCGCGGCCAGCGCCGAAGCCGGGTCGATGCCCTGACTGGCACAAAACGCCTTGAACCCCAACAGCGCAGTACCTCGAACCGTGGACATCCGCTCAACCCTCAGAATGACCGGCCGCCGCTGGCCGGAAAGAACTGGCACGATTTGCAAAATCGCTGGCGCGATCTGCAAAGCTTTCACCTCGCTCGGAGGGCCAGACTCGAAGCACCCATAACAATAAAACTGCGTTCGGCCCGCGGCCGGACGATGGAGGTGTTCGATGCGTCGGTTCCTGTTTGCTTTGCTCGCGGTCGCATTGGTTTCGGGTGCGCTGTATTCGCAGCACCGGCCAGCTGGCCACACCGTTGTCCATCATTCCAGTCACCCTCCGGTCGCCAGCATCAGCGATGCCTTCACCCATTTTTGAGCGTTAGAGCATTTTTTCCGGCAAGCAGGCGTCCTCGCGCAATTGACTACCAGCCAGCGCGCCATGCAGGAACATTTGCTCAAGGGTGCGTGCCGAATCGGCGTTGGCGGCTCGCCCGCGCTGTTCGGCATCCACCAGGCCATACACCAGAGTGATGAACAGCTCGGTGAAAATCGCGGCGGTGATGTCGATGCGAAACAACCCTTGTTGCTGGCCTCTCAGAAAAAATCCGTCCAGCGCCTCCAGGTAAAACTGCCAGCGTGTGTCGCCCCGTTCGAAATCGAGAAAGTCGGGGCGGTAATGTGCCATCAGAAACGCCAACAACTCGCGATGGGCGAGGTGTTCGCGGATCAATCGACGTAACGCGTCCAGCGCCTGCAAATGCTGCAAACCGGCACGGCGGATAATCAAATTGAGCGTTGCTTCGGCGTGTTCTTCCAGTTTTTGCACCAGGTTTTCCCGTGTCCCGCAATAGCGGTGCAGGGTGGCCTTGCTCACGCCTGCCAATTGCGCCAGCTCTTTCATGGTTGCCCTCGGCCGGTTGACGACCGCCACGGTCAACGATTTGAGCAGGTGTTCTTCATGGAAAATCAGGTTCATCACCAAGCCTCAAGCGACCGTAATGTAAGATTCATATATTTCTCACATGAGACAATATTGACTCATTAGGATTTGAAAAGTAGCATTCGCACCAAATTCAATCAAGCCTCGGGTGAGTTATGGGCAATTTGCGTGCAGTAGGGATGGCGGGGTCGTTGGCAGTTGCCATTGCGCTGGCCGGGTGTGGACCAGCGAATGAACAGGCGGATATGGCTGAAGTGGCGCGTCCGGTAGAGGTGCTTGCAGTGAAGACTGAGCCACTGGCACTGACGTCAGAGCTGCCGGGGCGGGTGGAACCGATGCGCGTTGCGGAAGTGCGTGCGCGGGTGCCGGGCATCGTGATGCAGAAGCGTTTTGAAGAGGGCGCTGATGTCAAAGCCGGCGACCTGCTTTTCCAGATCGACCCGGCACCGCTGAAAGCAGCCTTGTCTCGCGCCGAGGGTGAACTGGCCCGTGCGCAATCCGTTGCCCTTGAGGCTCAGGCGCGGGTCAAGCGTTATGAACCGTTGGTGAAGATCGAAGCGGTCAGCCAGCAGGACTACGACAGCGCCATGGCCGATTTGCGCAGTGCTCAGGCGGCCACGCGTTCAGCCCAGGCTGATCTGCAAAGCGCCCGGTTGAACCTGGGTTATGCCTCGGTGACCGCGCCGATTTCCGGGCGTGTCGGCCGCGCACTGGTCACAGAAGGCGCCTTGGTCGGTCAGGGTGACGCAACGTTGATGGCGCGGATTCAGCAGCTGGATCCGGTGTATGTCGACTTCACCCAATCGGCCGCTGACGCGCTGCGTCTGCGCGAATCACTCAAGGGCGGCAAACTCTCCGCCGACGACAACAAGGCGTTGTCGATTCGTGTCGACGGCACTGCTTACGAGCGTCAGGGCGCCCTGATGTTTACCGATGTCGCCGTTGACCGTGGCACCGGCCAGGTGTCGTTGCGTGGCAAGTTCGCCAACAGTGACGGTGTGTTGCTGCCGGGCATGTTCGTGCGCGTGCGCACACCTCAAGGCACCGACAATCAGGCCATTCTCGTGCCACAGCGCTCGGTGCAGCGCGGCAGCGATGGCGGGGCGCAAGTCATGGTGGTCGGCGCCGACGGCCGCGCCGAAGCGCGCACTGTGGTGACCGGTTCCATGCAGGGTTCGCGCTGGCAGATCAGTGAAGGCCTGAAGGCTGGCGATCAGGTGATTGTCAGCGGCCTGAGTGGCCTGCAGGCAGGCGCCAAGGTCGCGCCTGCTCAGCCTCAAGCCCAGGCGCTGACGCCTGAGTCGAAACAGTAAGGGCGCCGTCGCCGCGAGGATATTCCGATGTCTCAGTTTTTCATCAAACGCCCGAACTTCGCCTGGGTGGTGGCGTTGTTCATCTCTCTGGCCGGTCTGCTGGTCATTCCGATGCTGCCGGTGGCGCAATACCCCAACGTCGCGCCGCCGCAGATCAAGGTGACGGCAACCTATCCCGGCGCCTCCGCGAAGGTGCTGGTGGACTCGGTCACCAGCGTGATCGAAGAGTCGCTCAACGGTGCCAAGAACTTGCTGTATTTCGAGTCGACCAACAACTCCAACGGTATCGCCGAGATCGCAGTGACGTTCCAGCCGGGCACCGACCCGCAGCTCGCTCAGGTTGACGTGCAAAACCGTCTGAAAAAAGCTGAAGCGCGGATGCCGCAAGCCGTGCTCACCCAAGGTCTGGAAGTGGAGCAGACCAGTGCCGGGTTCTTGCTGATCTATGCGCTGAACTATAAGGAGGGTACCCAGCACAGCGACACCACCGCACTGGGCGACTACGCCGCGCGCAATATCAACAACGAGCTGCGCCGGGTTCCGGGTGTCGGCAAGCTGCAGTTCTTCTCCTCCGAAGCGGCGATGCGCGTCTGGCTCGACCCACAGAAACTGGTGGGCTACGGGCTGTCCATCGACGACGTCAGCGCGGCCATCCGCGGCCAGAACGTACAAGTGCCGGCCGGCAGCTTCGGCAGTACGCCGACCAGCAGCCAGCAGGAACTGACCGCCACCCTGGCGGTGAAAGGTACGCTGGACAATCCGGAAGAATTCTCACGCATTGTCCTGCGTGCCAACGAGGACGGTTCCACGGTCAAACTGGGCGACGTCGCCCGCGTGGAAATCGGTCAGGAAAGTTACAACTTCAACTCGCGTCTCAATGGCAGACCTGCCGTGGCAGCGGCGATCCAGTTGTCGCCCGGCGCCAACGCAATCCAGACCGCAACCGCAGTCAAGCAGCGCCTGGCCGAACTGTCGGCGTACTTCCCGGATGACGTGGAATATTCCGTTCCTTACGACACCTCGCGTTTCGTTGATGTCGCGATCGAGAAGGTGATTCATACCCTGATCGAAGCGATGGTCCTGGTATTTCTGGTGATGTTCCTGTTCCTCCAGAACATCCGCTACACCCTGATTCCGTCGATCGTGGTTCCAGTGTGTCTGTTGGGCACGCTGATGATGATGTACCTGATGGGCTTCTCGGTGAACATGATGACCATGTTCGGCATGGTGCTCGCGATCGGCATTCTGGTGGACGACGCAATTGTTGTGGTGGAGAACGTCGAGCGGATCATGGCCGAGGAGGGCTTGTCGCCGGTTGATGCCACGGTGAAAGCCATGGGGCAGGTATCGGGCGCGATCATCGGTATCACCCTGGTGTTATCGGCGGTGTTCATGCCGCTGGCGTTCATGTCCGGCTCGGTCGGTGTGATCTACCAGCAGTTCTCGGTATCGCTGGCGGTGTCGATTCTGTTCTCCGGTTTCCTTGCCCTGACGTTCACCCCGGCGCTATGCGCCACGCTGCTCAAGCCGATTCCACAAGGGCACCATGAAAAGCGTGGCTTCTTCGGCGCTTTCAACCGTGGCTTCGCCAAGCTCACCGATCGCTATTCGGTGCTGAACAACGGGCTGGTGGCGCGCGCCGGCCGGATGATGTTGGTGTATTTGGGCATTATCGCCATGCTCGGCTTCTTCTACCTGCGCCTGCCGGAATCCTTCGTGCCGGTGGAGGATCAGGGCTACATGATCGTCGACGTCCAGTTGCCACCGGGCGCGACTCGCACCCGTACCGAAGCGACCGGCGAACAACTGGAGCGCTACCTGGCTACCCGCGACGGGGTTCAGTCGACGTTCCTGGTGTCCGGCTTCAGCTTTTCCGGGATGGGCGATAACGCAGCGCTGGCATTCCCGGTGTTCAAGGACTGGTCGGAGCGTGGCGAAGATCAATCGGCCATGGCGGAAGTCAATGCGCTGAACGAGCAATTTGCCGTGACCAACGACGGTGCGGTGATGGCCGTGCCACCGCCACCGATTGACGGGCTGGGCAACTCCGGTGGTTTCGCCTTGCGCCTGCAGGATCGTGCCGGTCTGGGCCGCGAAGCATTGCTCGCTGCCCGTGACCAGGTGCTCGGTCAGGCCAACGGCAACCCGAAAATCCTCTACGCCATGATGGAAGGCCTGGCCGAGTCGCCGCAATTGCGCGTGGTGATCGACCGTGACAAGGCACGCACCCTGGGGGTGAGTTTTGAATCAATCAGCAGTGCGTTGTCTGCCGCGTTCGGTTCGGAGGTGATCAACGACTTCACCAACGCCGGCCGCCAGCAGCGCGTGGTGGTGCAGGCCGAGCAGGGCGACCGGATGACTCCGGAAAGCGTGCTCAAGCTTTATGTACACAACACCGCGGGTGATCTGGTGCCGCTCAGTGCTTTCGTCACCACGCATTGGGAGGAAGGTCCGGTGCAGGTGGTGCGCTACAACGGTTATCCGTCGGTGCGCATCGTCGGTGATGCGGGGCCGGGCTACAGCACCGGTGAAGCCATGGCGGAAATGGAGCGTATCGCTGCGCAATTGCCGGCCGGCTTCAGCTACGAGTGGACCGGTCTGTCCTATCAGGAGAAGGTCTCCAGCGGTCAGGCCACGCAGCTGTTCGCGCTGGCCATTCTGGTGGTGTTCCTGCTGCTGGTGGCGCTGTACGAGAGCTGGGCGATTCCGCTGACCGTAATGCTGATCGTGCCGATCGGCGCCATCGGTGCGGTGCTCGCGGTGATGGTCGCCGGCATGCCCAACGACGTGTACTTCAAGGTCGGTTTGATCACCATCATCGGTCTGGCGGCGAAAAACGCGATTCTGATCGTCGAGTTCGCCAAGGAGCTTTGGGAGAAAGGTTACAGCCTGCGCGACGCCGCGATCGAGGCCGCACGGCTGCGCTTCCGGCCAATCGTGATGACGTCTATGGCGTTCATTCTCGGCGTAGTGCCGCTGGCACTGGCGACCGGGGCAGGTGCCGCAAGTCAGCGGGCGATCGGTACCGGGGTGATCGGCGGCATGCTCAGCGCGACGCTGCTGGGGGTGTTGTTTGTACCGATCTGTTTTGTCTGGGTGCTGTCGATGCTGCGCAGTAAACCTGCGCCCATTGAACAACCCGCTTTGACTCAGGAGTGACACATGCGTATTTCAGGATTTTCTACGCTGGTGATCGCCATGCTGCTGGCCGGTTGCTCGTTGGCGCCGACCTATGAGCGGCCCGTTGCACCGGTCGCGGACAACTGGGCGGGCGAGTCGCTGAAACAAGGCGCTCCGATCAACCAATTGGCGTGGCAGGCGTTCATCGTCGATCCCGATCTGCGCCGTCTGGTGGAGGTTGCGCTGGATAACAATCGCTCATTGCGCCAGACCCTTCTGGACATCGAGCAGGCTCGGGCGCAGTACCGAATTCAGCGGGCTGATCGGGTTCCCGGGCTGAATGCAAGCGCGTCCGGCAATCGCCAGCGCTTGCCGTCGGACCTGGCCAGCGACGGCCGGGCAGGGGTGGCCAGCCAGTATCAAGTCGGCCTGTCGCTGCCCGAATACGAGCTGGATCTGTTTGGCCGGGTAAAAAGCCTCAGCGACTCGGCGCTGCAGGAATATCTGGCTACCGAAGAAGCCGCCCGCGCCGCGCAGATCGCGCTGATCGCCGAAGTCAGTCAGGCCTATCTTGTTCATGACGGCGCCCAGCGTCGTCTGGATTTGACTCAACAAACCCTGAGCAGCCGCGAATACTCGTTCGCGCTGATCAGCCAGCGCCGCTCCAGCGGCACGGCGACTGCGCTGGATTATCAGGAAGCACTGGGGCTGGTGGAGCAGGCGCGGGCCGAGCAGGAACGCAATCTGCGCGAGAAGCAGCAGGCGTTCAACGCGCTGGTTTTGCTGCTGGGGACAAAGGATGCAGGGAAAGTGATTCCCGAGCGGCTGACGACGCAGCCGATGCTGGTGCAGGACATCGCCCCGGATACCACCTCGACGCTGATCGAGCGCCGGCCGGACATTCTTGCGGCCGAGCATCGACTGCAAGCGCGCAATGCCGACATCGGCGCGGCACGGGCGGCGTTCTTTCCGCGTATCAGCCTGACCGGCAGCTTTGGTACTTCCAGCGCGCAGATGTCCGGTCTGTTCGACGGTGGCTCGCGCTCCTGGAGTTTCGTGCCGAACCTTTCGCTGCCGTTGTTCGATGCCGGTCGCAACAGTGCCAGGCTGAGTCTGGCCGAAGCCCGCAAGGATTCAGCCGTGGCGGCCTATGAAGGCACGATTCAGACGGCGTTCCGCGAGGTCGCCGATGCATTGGCCGCCACCGACACCTTGCGCCGGGAGGAAGCCGCGCGCCGCGCACTGGCCAACACCAGCACTGAAACCCTGAGTCTGGCCAAGGCCCGTTATGAAGGCGGTATCGACAGCCACCTGCGTTATCTCGATGCCCAGCGCACCAGTTTCGTCAACGAAACGGCGTTTATCGAAGTCAGCACTCAGCGCCAGATTGCCTTGGTCGATCTGTTCCGTTCGCTGGGTGGAGGATGGTCATCACAAACAAACGTCAGATAAATCCTGGCAAGAGCTCCTTTGGGTTGGCGCATCCAACCCTTTGCCCCGTAGACCGAGAGGTCACGGGGCTTTTTTGCAGGAGGACAGAGTGTGGATTATTGGGGTTTTACGTTAGCGGCACCGTGCAGGAACATCTGTTCCAGCACATTGGCCGAGTTGGCGCTGGCCGCGCGCCCTCGGCGCTCGGCATCGACCATTCCGAAGATCATGGTCAGGAACAACTCTGTGAAAACGGCTGCTGTGATATCGATGCGAAATGCGCCCAATTGCTGGCCGCGCAGAAAAAAAGCATCCAGGGCATCGGCATAAGATTGCCAACGGTCGCCCTCACCGTTGACTGGAAAAGTGTCGGGTCGGTACTGAAAGAGCAGGAAAACCAGCATTTCACGATGCGCCAAATGCTCATTGATCAAACTGCGCAACGCCTGCACCGGCTCTCCGTGCAGCAGGTCGGTTGTGGTGGTGATCTGGTTCAGCACCGTCTCACCGTGGCTTTCCATTATCTGCACCAAGTTGTCGCGGGTGCCGCAAAAGCGATGCAGCGTAGCCTTGCTCACGCCTGCCGCTTCAGCCAGTTCCTTGAGCGTCGCACGGGGGCGATCAACGATGGCCAGGGCAAGCGCCTTGATGAGTCGTTCGTCTTGAGGAGTCAGGGACATCAGTCGGTCTCGAATCGTATTTCAGTCCTCGGAATTGTGCAGGAAAAGCTCATTACTGCAATGAAAACCACAGAACTTGAGCAACTTACTTCATCTGAGACGAAATAAGCTCAACGCCCGGCTCACAAAGCTGAACGGATTTCGGGGTATTTGCATGTCATGAACTGCAAAATACCTGGCGTGATCTGCCAAGCTTTTGCATCGGTCGTTATCCAGAATCGAAACCCTCAATAACAAAAGACACTGCATTTGGCTCCCGCCAGATGACGGAGGTTTGCGATGCGCCCGATTCTATTTTCCTGCCTGGCCCTGACTCTCGTCTCTCTCGCCATCTACTCGATTCATAGCTTCTACTCAGTGGGCTCATACGGTGTGTTCAGCCCGGTCAGCTGGAACCCGACAGCACAGTCGCAGCCAGCCTATCCCGTTGCCAGCATCGGTGATGTTTTCCGGAAATTCTGAAACGCCGCGGATATTCGATCTTCAATCACGCCCTCTCAACACCCTGAATACGTCAGTAAGGGACACTCCATGTGTGACCTGATCCATTACCGCGTCGTAGATGGCCTGGCGCTGATCGGTCTTGACCGTGCGCCGGTCAACGCACTCGACCAGACCCTACGTGCAGCCCTCATTGATGCCTGTGAGCGTGCCGCTACGGACATAGCGGTGGGTGCCGTCATTCTCTATGGGGTGCAGGGACTGTTCAGTGCTGGTACCGACATCAAAGAATTCGGGACCGAAGCGTGCTTCGCTGAACCTGACTTGCCTGGCATCCTGACTCGCTTGAGCGCGCTTCATAAACCACTGATTGCGGCGATCAGTACGTTTGCGTTAGGAGGAGGGCTAGAGCTGGCCCTGGCCTGCGGATACCGGATTGGTGCGCCAGATGCACGGCTAGGGTTGTCGGAAATCAATCTTGGTCTGATGCCTGGCGCCGGCGGTACGCAACGCTTGCCCAGGCTGATAGGCGCCGAATCGGCTTTGAACCTCATTCTTTCAGGTGAGCAGATCGATGCCGAGCGTGCTCGAATGCTCGGCATTCTTGACCGTATCTCCTCCAGCACCGAACAGTTGCTGGAAGAGGCGCGCGCTTATGCCAATGAGCTGATCGAATGTTGTGCTCCTGCGCGGCCAGCCGAAGCATGGCCAAACCCCGCCGAGGACTTGCCCGATGATTTCCTGGCGCGTTATCGCGTGGAGCATGAGCCGCGCTGGAAAAGTCGACTGGCGCCCAGGTTGGTGCTTTCTGCGCTGGAGGCCGCCTGCCTGTTGCCGATGGAAGAGGGATTGGTGCGGGAATTGACGCTGTTCAAGCAGGCTGAAGCATCACGTCAGTCGAAAGCATTGCGGCATGTTTTCTTCGCAGAACAAGACGCGCGGCGAACGCCCCGGATCGATACGGCTGATCCGTCGCGCAAGATCAACAAGGTTGCCGTGATCGGTGCAGGCACCTTGGGTGGAGGCATCGCGATGAGCTTTGCCGATGTCGGTATTCCCGTTGCGCTGATGGATCTTGATGGGCGCACGCTTGATCGCGGTCTCAAACGTGTTCGTGAAAACTATCAGCTCAGCGTCAAGCGCGGAAAACTCAGTGCCGTACAAATGCAGCAGCGGATGGAGCTGCTGTTTGGCACGCTCGACTACGCAGACCTTTCAGATGCCGACCTGATCATTGAGGCGGTATGCGAAAAGATGGAGAGCAAGCATCAGGTGTTCCTCGCTCTGGAGAGCGTGTGTAAGCCAGGTGCCATTCTTGCGACCAATACGTCGTCGCTGGATATCGATGCGCTCGCGAAGATGGTCTCTCGTCCGCAGGATGTCATTGGCATGCATTTCTTTAGTCCGGCCAACGTCATGCGATTGGTGGAAATTGTGCTTTGTCAGACTACAGCGCCGGACGTCGTAACCGCTGTCATGGACATCGCCAGACGTATCGGCAAACTTCCGGTCATCTCCGGTAACAGCGCCGGCTCCATCGGTAATCGCATGCTCGAACCCTATGCCCGCGAAGCTCACCGTCTGGTACTGGAGGGGGCGACGCCGGTCCAGGTTGATGCAGTGCTGACCAGTCTGGATTTGAATATGGGCGTATTCAGCATGCTGGATCTGGCAGGTATCGATGTGAGCTTTCTAATGCGCGACGCCAAGCGTGAAGCCATCGCCCATGACCAGAGCTACTGCTGCCTTGCCGAGGAACTGTATGCCTTGGGACGGTACGGGCAAAAGACCGGACGTGGCTTTTACCTCTACGAGGGACGTAGTCCAAGGGAAGACCGGGAAGTCATCATGCTGGCAGAGCAGCTTGCCCGTGAACACAACGTTACGCGTCGCAACATCGAAGATTTGGAAATTCACGATCGCTGCCTGTTTGTAATGATCAACGAAGGCATTCGCTTGCTGGACGAAGGTATTGCCCTGCGTGCCAGTGACATCGATCTGGTGTGGATCAACGGCTATGGCTTTCCCGCGCATCTCGGAGGCCCCATGCATTACGCCGAGCAGTTGGGCCTGGAAACGGTGCTCAGCCGCATCCATCACTATCGCAGCGCGCTTGGCGAATACGGTGAGATGTGGTTTCGCCCAGCGGCGCTTCTGGAACGTCTGGTAGCCGCCGGCAGATCTCGCATCGAAATATTCTGAAAATTCCCTTTCTCCGGACGAGAGCGAGTCATGAGGACGACCACGCATCTGCCTCATGCTCGCCCGATTTCGGAGAAAGGGACCTGTTACCCGTAGAGCGCGCCAGCGCGATTCATTTCGAGGTGTGTTGATGACTCAAGATTTCATTCAGAATTTTTCGCTTGCCGGCCGAACTGTATTGATCACCGGCGCCTCCAGCGGCATTGGAGCTCACCTGGCAAGGGTCGCTGGGCATGCCGGCGCCCGGGTTGTGCTGACTGCACGACGCGTCGAAAGACTCGCACAGGTGGCAAAGGACATTGAATGGGATTGCGGGCAAGCGCTGTCCGTCGAACTCGATGTGACTGACCGGAACAGTGTCGAAGCGGCGTTCGATGCGGCCGAAGCACATTTTGGCGTGGTTGACGTGGTACTCAACAACGCAGGTATCGGTAACGGCCAGCGTCCACTCGAAATCAGTGAAGAGCAGTGGCGTGAGATGCTTTCAACCAATCTGGATGGCGTCTGGCGTGTCGCCCAGGTTGCTGCACAAAGGCTGGCAAAGGCCGGACGTAAGGGCAGCATCGTCAACGTGGCCTCGATACTCGGACTGCGCGTTAGCACCGGTTACAGCCATTACTGCGCTGCAAAAGCCGGGGTGGTTCAGCTGACCAAGTCACTGGCGCTGGAGCTGGCGCGGTACAACATCAGGGTCAACGCCATCGCGCCAGGTTATTTCAAGACTGAAATGAACGAAGCTTTTTTTGAGGGTGACAAGGGCAACAGCTACATCCGCGATAGGGTGCCCATGCGTCGACTGGGTCAGTTACACGAACTGGCCGGTCCCTTTTTGCTGTTAGCGAGTGACGCCGGTGCATTCATGACTGGCAGCGTACTGACCGTGGATGGAGGCCATCTGGTCAGCAGCATGTGATCGGCTCAGTGACTGGCCACCAGCAGGGCCAGTGCGGCGCAAGCCGTCTCGGTTTCGGCCCTCAATCTATGCAGGTCTCCATGGGCGGACCACGCGATAGTCAACCCGTCAACTAGTTGGACCAGAAGCCGACTTGCGGCCTTTAAAAACTTTTCCCCCAGCTCTGCGCCTACAGCTCGCTCCAGTGCCTGCTCAGTCGCTTCAATGGCTACTGAGTAAATCTTGCTTGCCATTTCGGGGTCATTGCGCAGTGCCCAAAAAAACAACTCACTCTGCGCCTTGGCCGCGTCCGGATGATCGATGAACCAAGTGATCAACTGTCGCAGGACTTCGGCAGTCGTATCAGCAGCAGTTGTCCCGGCAGGGACGTGTTCCAACGCTTGATGAGGCAGGTTAAACAGTGACTCATAGACGGCATAGAAGAGGTCGTTCTTGGTATGGAACACGTAATGCAACGATGCCAACGGACAACCGGCCGCCGCCGCTATCCGTCGGGTCGTTGCATTGGCGACACCGTGCTCGGCAATCACTTTGATCGTTGCCTCGACGAAATCCTGCCGGCGTAATTCAGCGCCCATTCTGGCCATAGGTCAGCAATCTCCAATATTCCTGGCGCCCTTTATCGGTAAGGGCGCTGTCGACGCTTGCGGATGCTACAGCAACGAATCGCCTTGCGTCAGGGAAGAAACGGTGGTCTGAAACTGTCGCACCATTATTGGTAACGACTGTTTCGCAAATTCCCGATTTGGTGCGAACCGAAGAAACACTCGGAAATGTTTAACGAAACTCTCGTGGCTCGAATCTATCCCGCGTCTCTGTAATCGATTGATTAAACGTGACTATTTCCCGCGCTTCAGACATTGGCACCAGCCTTGCTTTGATCAAGCGACTTGGTCAATTGATCAAGTCAGTTGATTAGGTTAGCGCAGGCAACGTGTTACTGCCGTCAAAGTGGCCACGGTGCCGATCAAGACCCACGAGGATCCTCCAATGAACACAGTGATTGAGCGCCCCAATAACAATGTTTCTAAAGGCGTCGTACGCAGATGTTTGATCGCGGCCTTCGTCGCATCAACCTTCATCTGCACGGCGCAGGCGGCAGATAAGGATCCTGCATTGCTCGGCACAAAACTGACCCCGCTGGGAGGTGAGGCGGCGGCCAGCGCCGATGGTGTCATTCCTGCCTGGATACCACCCGGACCACAAGGTGGCGGTTGGAGCCACGGCCAGGTGCGAGGTCAGCAGTGGAAGTTCAAGGATGACAAACCGCTGTTCAGTATCGACTCAGGCAACGTCGCGAAGTACACCGGCAAGCTTTCCCCTGGCCAAGTAGAAATGTTCAAGAAGATTCCGGGGTACCGGATGGATGTGTATCCGACACGGCGCAGCTGTGGCGTACCGGATTTCGTCGCGGAAAACACGAAGAAGAATGTCGGTTTCGCGAAACTCGACGGCGACGGTCTGGCACTGCAGGAGGCTTACGTCCCCGGTATCCCATTTCCGTTTCCAACCTCGGGTGCCGAGGTTATGTGGAACATGAAAATGCGTTATCGCGGCGTCGGCTTCGATATGTCGAAAACCATTTCCGGAATTTCGCCGCGAAAAGGGAGTGAAGACTGGCTGCGAACCTCCACGGACTGGTTCATGTACACACCATGGGGCGTGAAGGGCAGTGCGTTGTTTTCTTCATTCGATCGACTCGAAGTTGCGACCTACTTCAGCTACTCCGACCCCGCAGCCCTTGCCGGGCAGGCCGGCGTGGTGACGACCAAAGCTGGCGAGCAAGCCACTACGTTCTATTACTTCCCGGGCCAGCGCCGGGTACGTCGCATGCCGGCATACTCCTACGACGCACCGCAAATCGGTCTGGACAATCAGTACACCATTGATGAGTCCAACGTGTTCTTTGGCCCGATGGATCGCTTCGACTGGAAGTTGGTCGGCAAGCAGGAAATGCTTGTGCCCTACAACTCGTTCGGCGCCTACGACAACTCGGCGAAGATTGAGGATGTGGCCAAGCGCGACTTCATCGCCCCCGAATCGCGTCGCTATGAGTTGCACCGCGTCTGGGTGGTTGAAGCAACCGTTCGCCAGGGCATGCGTCATCAGGCTCCGAAACGTCTGTTTTACATCGATGAGGACAGTTGGAACGCGCTGATGGCGGTGGACTACGACAAACAAGGGCAAATCTGGAAAGTCCGCGAAGGCTACACAATCCCGGTCTACGAGACTGGCACCTGCGATATGGAAGCCCAGGCGCAATACAACCTCGTTGATGGTCGCTACCTCTACGACATGACCTCCATTGGTACCGGCAAGAACGACCATCGCTGGCTCACCGATAGCGCCAACAACCCTCGTTTGAAACGCGACTTCTACACCTCAGACAATCTGCGCGCCACCAGCGAACGCTAACAGCGGCTTTCGGGAACAGACATGAAAAAAATAATCAGTAAAACCTCAGGTCTTGTCATCGCGTGTGCAACCCCATTTGCCATGGCGTTCACTTTTGAAACCGAAAACATCCGAGGCTCATTCGATTCCACTCTCGCTGTGGGCATGGGGTTACGGACCGAATCTCGCGGATGCAATCTCATCACCAGCAGTCCAGGCGGTCACAATCCTCCCAGCGGTTGTCTGGCTCCCAGCGCCAATATTGGTGACCAGGGCGACTTGAACTACGACCGGGGGGATCTGTTCACCAACTACATAAAAGGCACCCATGAACTGGTGCTTAAATTTCCCGAGGACTACACGTTCATGGCACGCGGGAGTTGGATACGCGACTTTGCCGCGACCGACACCAGCGGTGCGCTATCGGCCAACCGGCCTGAAGGTGTCGGGAGCGACGGCCTCACCAGCAGCGCCCGGGACGATCTGGAGTTCAAAGCGCGCCTGCTGGACCTGTGGGTGAGCAAGAGTTTCGATGTCGGTGAACAGCGTGTTCGTGCTCGTCTGGGTAATCAGGTCATCAACTGGGGCGAGAGCCTGTTCGCTGCCGGCGGCATCAACAATACCAACGCCTACGATGTCATGGCGTTGTCGCGTCCCGGCACCCAGCTCAAGGAAGCCCTGTTGCCAGCGCCGATGTTGAGCCTCGCGTCAGGGCTTGGTGCCGGCGTCAACATCGAGGCGTACTGGCAGTTCAACTGGAACAAAAGCGAGCTGCCTCCCGTGGGCAGTTATTGGTCCACGACCCATGCACTGGGCGAGGGCAGGGGAGCTTACGGTTACGACGAAAAGGACGCACGCAATGGAGGCCAATGGGGGGTGTCGCTGCGCTGGCAGCCTGACAACACCGATCTCAACCTCGGCCTGTACGTGATGCGTTATCACGACAAACTGCCGTCGTTGAGCATGCAGGTACTGGATCCGGAAACCTTCGCTTTGGCGCAAACCTGGAAGTATCCGGAGGACCGCATGATGTACGGCATCAGTGCCAACATGCCGGTCGGCGACTGGGCATTGGGTACGGAGCTTTCATATCGCCCAAAGGATGCGGTGCCGCTTAATCCAGTCATCGACGCCTGTGCCAGCAACGGTGGCAAGTGCTGGACGGATGAAAAGAAACTGCAATGGCACCTGACCGGCATTTACAGCATGACCCCGTCCAACTCGCCGACGTTGCTCGACCTCACCGGTGCCAGCACCGGTACGCTGCTGAGCGAACTCGTGGTCGTGAAATACCCGGGGCTGCATAACGAGTACGCCGGTGAACCGATTGCCGCCGGTCTCAATACCTGGCAACTGGATCCGTCCATCCCGCCGAGCGCCAAGGGCAACAAAACCTCTTCCGGAATCAGCCTCGATTTCAGCCTGACGTATGACAACACGCTGATCCCTGGCTGGCAGGTGACGCCGGGAGTGTTCTATTCGCAATCCATCAAGGGACGCACACCCAACCTGTCGGCGACGTTCACCGAGGATGCCAGCAGTATGAACCTGTACCTCAACTTCGTGCGCAATCCTGCGAGCTGGCAGATCTCGGCCAACTACGCCAAGTTCATGGGCGGCAAGACCCCTTACGATCAACTGCTGCGTGATCGCGATTACGTCGGCCTTGTGGTCTCCCGAACCCTATGAGGCACGCCGTGAATAGTTCTCTGAAAATGAAGGAAACCAAAGTGCGCGGTGTATTGCCGCGCATCGAACAGTGGTTGTTCACTCATCGCCTGCTGACGTTGTTGAGTTTGGCGGTGTTCACAGCGGGCATGGCCTGGTTTGCCGTCCAGTTACGCATGGAAGCAGGATTCGAAAAGCAGCTACCCATTGGCCACGAGTACATCTCAACCTTTGAGACGTATCGCAACGACTTGCTCGGTGCGAACCGGCTGACCGTGGTGGTAAAGGCTCGTCAGGGGACGATCTGGAGCCAGGCAGGGCTCAAGCGCCTTTATGACGTCACTCAGGCGCTGATTTTCCTGCCGAACGTATCGCGCAGCAGTGTGCGTTCGTTGTGGACGCCTAACGCGTTCGTCAACGAAATCACCGAAGAAGGTTTTCGTGCCGATCCGCTGGTGCCGGGTACGGTGACGCCCGAAAGTCTCGATGAAACGAGCATGGCGATGATCGCCAACTCGACGGCGCAGGGTGGCTTTATCGGAACGCTGGTCGCTCGCGACCAAAGCAGCGCAATGATCACTGTCGATCTCAACGAATTCGATGCTGACGGCCAGCGCCTCGACTATGTGGCCTACAACCATGTGCTTGAGGAGAAAATTCGCAATCAGTTCGAGGATAAGGACTTCGAGATCCAAATCATCGGTTTCGCCAAGCAGATCGGTGACATTGCAGTAGGTGCCTCGGCGGTGCTGGAGTTCTGCCTATTGGCATTGCTGCTGACGGCCGCTGCGGTGTACTGGTATTGCCATTCGCTTCGTTTCACCTTGCTGGCGGTGGGTTGCTCGCTGGTGTCACTGATCTGGCAGTTCGGCGCCTTGCGTTTGCTCGGCTATGGACTGGATCCGCTGGCAGTGCTGGTGCCCTTTCTGGTGTTTGCCATCGGGGTCTCCCATGGCGTACAGCAAATCAACTTCATCATTCGCGAGATCGCCTGCGGCAAGTCGGTGGAAGGAGCGGCACGCGCCAGTTTCAGCGGCTTGCTGATTCCCGGCACGCTGGCGTTAGTCACTGCATTTGTTTCGTTCGTAACGCTATTGTTGATCCCGATTCCAATGGTTCGGGAGCTGGCAATCACTGCCTCGCTCGGGGTGGCGTTCAAGATCGTCACCAACCTGGTGATGCTGCCGATCGTGGCATCAATGCTACGGGTAGATGCCGGTTACGCCGCTGCCGAGGAAATTTCTCGCCAGCGCCGGGCTCGTTGGTTACGCGGTTTTGCCCGATTGACCGAATGGCACAACGTCCGGTGGGTGCTGGGTATGGCCGTGCTGATATTTGTCACCGCGGCCTGGCAAAGCCACGATCGGGTGGTTGGCTCCCTGCAGGCCGGGGCGCCTGAACTGCGCGAGGATGCGCGCTTCAATCGTGATGCGGTATCCATTGCCGGCAATTACGACATCGGGCTGGATTGGCTCAGTGTGGTCTTCGAAGCCCAAACTGACGCCGGCGCAAACGCTTGTGAAGACGTTGCCCTTGGTCAGTATCAGGATCGATTTGTATGGGCTATGCAAGGTGTACCAGGTGTGGTGTCGGTCACCTCGTTCTCTAACAGCCTGCGGCAGTTTAACGAGGGCTATAACGAGGGCAACCCGAAAATGAACGCAGTGCCCATCGACCCGACCAACTACTCGTCGATGGCCGCCGAAGTAGCTCGAGTGCCAGGGATGATGCGTCCCGATTGCAGCATGACGGCGGTGCATCTGTTCCTAGCCGATCATAAAGCGACGACCACTCACCGCGTGATTGCCGCCGCCAAGGCATTCCGTTCTCAGTTCATTCAGCCGGGCGTGAGCATACGCCTGGCTTCCGGTAACGCTGGCGTGATTGCGGCGATCAACGAAGAGGTGGAACGCAGCGAGCTGCCCATGATGCTTTATGTCTATGCAGCGATCGCTCTGTTGGTGTTTGTCGTCTATCGAGACTGGCGCGCGGTGTTGGTCTGTTGCCTACCGCTGACACTGGGCACCTTCATCGGCTACTGGTTCATGAAAGAGCTGCAAATCGGTCTGACCATCGCCACCTTGCCAGTCATGGTGCTGGCCGTCGGCATCGGCGTGGATTACGCCTTTTATATCTACAACCGTCTGCAACTGCACCAGGCTCTCGGGCAGCCAATTACCAAAGCGGTCGAGCACGCGTTGCTGGAGGTAGGCGTCGCTACGATCTTTACCGCCATCACCTTGGCGGTGGGCGTCGCCACCTGGGCGTTTTCCGATCTTAAGTTCCAGGCCGACATGGGCAAGCTGCTGGCCTTCATGTTCCTGGTCAACATGATCATGGCCATGACAGTTCTGCCTGCATTCGCCGTCTGGCTTGAACGAATGTTCCCACGGCGTCGTCCAGTGCGCTTGATTGGCTCTCTGGTGCATTGAGGAGATCCCGATGCGAAATCTGATTGCTTTACTCGTTCTAATGTTATCGGCGTTATCGCAGGCTTCGCCCTTGCCGACCGTACCTGCAGCAAAAACTGCCAACGCCAGTGCCGCCACGCTGTTGAGTGTTGCCTGGGCTGGGGAGCGGACCGTTGCCGTCGGCGATCACGGGGTGGTGTTGCTGTCGGACGACCGAGGCCAGCATTTCCGTCAAGCGACATCCGTACCGGTGTCCACGCCTTTGACCGGTGTGTCCTTCGTCGATGCCAGACAGGGCTGGGCTGTCGGTCACTGGGGTGCAATTCTCGCCACCAGGGACGGAGGTGAGAATTGGCAAGTTCAACGCTTGTCCAGTGCAGAAGATCGGCCATTGTTTGCGGTGCACTTTTTCAACCCGATCCAGGGTGTCGCGGTAGGGCTGTGGTCGCTGGTGCTGACAACCGATGACGGCGGAAAGACCTGGATCGAGCAAAAAATCGATGCGCCTCCCGGAGCGAGTCGTGCCGACTTGAATCTGATGGGACTGTTTGCCGATGGAGCAGGGCATTTGTACGCAACTGCGGAACGCGGCCAGGTATTGCGCTCCGATGACCAGGGCAAACAGTGGCGCTATCTGGATACGGGCTACAGCGGCACGTTGTGGACAGGGGCCGTGCTTGGCGACGGTTCACTGCTGGTGGGCGGGCAACGCGGCACCTTGTTGCACAGCTCTGCAGACGGTTCGAACTGGCAGCGCGTACCGTTGCAAAGCAAGAGTTCAGTCACAGCCATAGATGTTTCCGGGCGAGCAGTGATTGCGGTAGGACTCGACGGTTTGATGGTTCGCAGTGACGACGGTGGGAGCAGTTTTCACGAGCAACCCAGCAGCGACGGTGTTTCTCTCACCGCGATCCTGCTCAACAGTGACACTTCACCGATTCTGTTTTCACGGCGAGGCGTCGTCCCTCAACGCTGATGCCATCGATGTGTCGGAAGACAGGCGCCAGCCTGCTTTCCGGCATTTCAGCGCGAAAAAACATCTAGAACCCTGCTGATTTTCGGCCGGATTTTCCGTGCCTGGAGAGCAGCCATTTACGTTTTCAACAATAAACATAACAGTTGTTGCGTTAAATAATTTTGCTTGTTAGAGTCGATTGCAAATAACAAGACGCAGAACGCTGCAAAGCGCAGCGACCTGCGATTTCGATGGAGGTACTCTGATGATCTCGCTCAAGTCGACACTTACCCTGCCAGCCGCCGGACTCTCCGGATTCGAAACACCGCTGACAGAAGAGGAGGCTGCAATACAGGCCTCCGTCCACCGCTTCGCCAAAGAGGTGTTACGCCCGCTGGGTCGAGAGCTGGACCGGATGACCCCGGAAGAAGTCGTTGCCCCGGGCTCGCCTTACTATTCGTTGTTCGGCGAATTCGCCAAGCTCGGTCTTGACCCGGCACTGTTGGCGCAGTTACCGCCGGAAATGGCAGTGCGGATCGAATCTCTGATAGGCGAAGAACTCGGCTGGGGCGATGCAGGCCTGGCTGTCTCGCTGGGTTGCGCCGACTTCCCTCTGCAAATGGCCATCGCCGCTGGCAATGCCGAGTTGGTCGAACTCTGCCAAGGCCGGATCGGCTGCTGGATGGCCACTCAACCTGATCGTGGCAGCGACAACCAGATCTTCGACATGGCGCGAGACTGGCCGGCAGGTAAGCTCGGCAATATCGGCAATCTGACCGCTAAAGTGGTCGGCGATGAAGTCATCCTCAATGGCCAAAGCTCCGCGTGGGTCTCCAACGGAGCCATTGCACAGGTTGCACTGGGCTTGATGTGCGCTGATTACGGCGACGGTTTCTACGATGAGAACGGCCGGCCGCACGGTATTGCGCTGATTATCCCCCTCGACCTCAAAGGCGTGTCCAAAGGCAAGCCCCTGGACAAGATCGGGCAGCGTTCCTTGCCCCAAGGCGAAATCTACTTCGACAGTGTACGAGTGCCACGTCGCTTCGCTATTGCCGAGCGCGACCAGTACTACGGTGCTGTCAGCTCCTCCTGGTCCTTCGCCGGCACCCACATGAGTCAGGTGTTCACCGGTGTCGCACGTGCCGCCTTCGAGATGGCGCTGCAGTACTGCCATGAGCGCCGCCAGGGCGGTCATCCATTGATCGATCACCAGATGACCCGTCTGCGCCTCGGCGAAATGTTGCGTCGGGTCGAGGCAGCGCGTGCGGTTGCCCGACGTTCGTTGAGCTTCGCGCGCCTGTCGCCGCAAACCCACCCGTACGCCACAGCCTCCGCCAAGGTCACGGTGACCGAAGAGGCAATGGCCGTTGTGCAAGAGGCTTTCCGCCTGTTCGGCGGCAATGGCACCACCCGCGAATACCCGATCGAAAAACTGCTGCGCGACACCCAGTCGTCATTGATCGAGGACGGCGAAAACCGGGTCCTGACCATGCGACTGGGGCTGCTTGCCCAGCAGCTGTATGCCGAAGGCTGGGCGAACAACTGACTCTGCAGATTCACCCGACATCACTCATCCAAAAACAACAAATGAGGTAAATCCCGATGGCCAAATATCCGGTAGTTGTCTACGGCGCCAGTGGTTACACCGGCATGCTGATCATGGATTGGTTGATCGACCAGCACATCCCGTTCACCGCCGTAGCTCGTAACGCTGCTCGTGCTCAGGAAATGATGGCGCAACGCGTTGTCGGTCTGGAGTCGGCGACCTACGAAATCATCGAGTGCCCACATGAGGTCGAGGCTTTGGTTTCGGTATTCAAAGGCGCGCGCGTGGTTTGCAACACAGTCGGCCCATTCATCAATTTTGGCCTGACTGCCGTTGAGGCGGCCTTGAAGGCTGGCTGCCATTATCTGGATCCGGCCGGAGAGCAGGCGCACATTCGGGCCTTGCGCGATCAGTTCGGCGAGCTTTATCGCCAGGCGGGTCTGCTGCTGTCGCCATCGCTGGCATATATGTACACCTACGCCGAAATCGCCGCCGAGCTGGCCCTGGAAACTCCGGGCGTCGATTCGCTGGAAACCGCCACACTGACTCGTGGCCCACGGACCGGTGCCGCCGGGGTGACCGTCGGTTCAACGGCGACCATCTTCGAAGGCGTCCGCTACCCCGGGGCCTACCTGTGGGAAAAGGAACTCGTGCCTTATGCACCGAACGCCAGCTTCAATGTGGTTTGTCCCGATCTGCTGGAAGCGGTGTTTTGCCTGCCTTGGGGCGGCACCTCATTACCGGTGTTCTTTGAGGATGATGGCCGTGTCCGCAGTTGCATGTCCTGTGTCGGCTTCTACGACAACCCGGTAATGAAAATGGTCCACGGCCTGGGTGAGAAGTGGGAAGCGGAATACAAGCACTTGCCTAAGGAGCAGCAGGACGCGGTGATTCAGAGCCTCGTTCAATCGACCACTCCAAGCATGCCACCGCGTGAACGCAGCACCTTGCAACGCACCGTCGACTTCGCTATCGGTCGCGGTCAACTGACGGCCGTGCGTGCAACCGTGCATGGCATCACGCCTTACATCGCCACTGGCGCCTTGCACGCTGCAGCCGTGGTCAAGCTGTTGAATAACGACACCGCCAAGACAGGTTTCGCTTCGGCCTCCAAAGCCTTCGGTCATCGCTATCTGCTGGGCTTCCTCGAGCAACGTGGTCTGGCCCGCGCAACCGTTACTCAACTGTGAAGTGACTGACATGGCGATTATTGATTTCTTTGACCGTGGCTGGCGGATCAATCCGCATGGCGCGGCGTATATCCAGGACGATCGGGTGTTCACTTTTACCGAAGTCCGCAACTTGTCATGCCGGATCGCCAACGCACTGTTGGCGGCCGGTTTGCCCAGCGGCACCAAGGGCGCCATCTGGTCTGCCAATGATGCAGTGGCGTGGACCTGCACCTTGGGGTTATGGCGCGCCAACCTTTGCTGGATTCCTGTTGGTGCACGCAACAGCGCCGAAGAGAACCGTCACGTGCTCGACGCGTTCGACTGCGAAGTGCTGTTTTTCCAGAAAGAGTTCGCGCCGATCATCGACGCGTTGCGTCCTGGCCTGCCGAAAATTCGTCTGTGGATCTGTATCGACGAGCACCTGCCGGGGGCACCGTCGCTCAAGTCCTGGATCGATGGTCAGCCGGTCACGGCACCGGAGGTCGAGTATCAACTGGACGATGTCGTGGCACTCTCGCCAACCGGCGGCACCACCGGGCTGCCGAAGGGGGTGATGAACACTCATCGCAGCATCCAGACGTTCTGCGCACACTTCATGATCAATTTCCCTTACGGGGATGACCATCCGCCAGTCAACCTGGCGGCGGCGCCGATGACCCACACCGCTGGCACGCTGTCGCTGCCGTGCACCTCGCGGGGCGGCACGGTGGTGATCATTACCAAACCGGATCCGGCGCTGATGCTGGCAATGATCCCGAAGTACAAGGTCACCGAAACCTTTTTGCCGCCGACCGTGATCTATCGACTGCTGGATGTGCCGGATCTGGCGCAGAAGGTCGATTTCAGTTCGCTGAAGTATTTCCTGTACGGCGCGGCGCCGATGTCGGTGGACAAACTCAAGCAAGCCATCGAGACCTTCGGGCCGGTGATGGCCGGTGGTTACGGCCAGACTGAAGCCCCAGCCTCGATCTCCAACCTGCCGCCCGCCGAGCATCTGCACGGTGGACGCCTGGCATCGGACGAGCGTCTGTCTTCGGTGGGCCGGCCCAATCCGCTGGTGCGCGTGGAAATCCTCAGCGACGCCGGGGACATCCTCGGCCAGGGGCAAACCGGCGAAATCTGTGTGCGCGGCGATCTGGTAATGAAGGGGTACTACAAGGACCCGCAGAAAACTGCAGAAACCATCATTGATGGCTGGCTGCACACCGGCGACATCGGCCACGTGGATGCGCACGGCTACCTGCACATTACCGACCGCAAGAAAGACATGATCATCTCCGGCGGATTCAACGTTTATCCCAGCGAAGTCGAGCAAGTGCTGTGGAGTCATCCTGCGGTGCAGGACTGCGCGGTCATCGGTGTGCCGGATGAGCAATGGGGCGAGGGCGTGAAAGCCGTGGTTGAGTTGAGCGCCGGGCTTACCGTCACCGCCGAGGAGTTGATCGAGCTGTGCAAGAGCCGGCTCGGCTCGGTCAAGTCGCCGAAAACCGTGGATTTCATTGATGCATTGCCGCGCAGCCCGGTCGGCAAGGTGCTGAAGAAAGATCTGCGTGCCCATTACTGGCAAAACGTTGACCGGCGTATCTGAGGGGAACGATCTGATGGAACCTATTTACATCGCCGGCATTGCCATGACCGAGTTCGGTCGCCACCTGGAACGCAGTCTCCAGGATCTAGCGCTGGAAGCTTTGCAGGGCGCACTCGCCGACTCCGGCGCCTTGCGCGCTGATATCGGTGCGGTGTTCTACGCCGGCATCACCAACGGTCATCTGCAAGGACAACTGTCGATTCCCGGGCAGGTGCTGTGCAGCAAGATCGGCCTAGAAGGGGTGCCGGTGTACAACGTCGAAAACGCCTGCGCCTCGGGCAGTACAGCGGTTCATCTGGCAGTGCAGAGCTTGCGCTCGGGGGCTACCGACGTGGCCCTGGCGTTGGGCGCGGAGAAAATGAACGTGCCGGACAAGTCGCGGGCACTGGCCCTGTTCGAAACCGGTTGGGACGTTTCCACTGCCGAAGAGAACTACGCGACGCTGGTGAAAATGGGGGAGGGCATCATTGTTCCGCCAGGCTCGGAATCTGATCGTCCGTACAGTAAATTCATGGCCATTTATGCTGCCATGTGTCGCTGGCATATGAAGACCTATGGCACCACTCAACGGCAGATTGCGGCGGTGTGTGCCAAGAACCATCAACACTCGGTGCACAACCCCTATTCGCAATTTCGCAAGACCTTCAGCATCGAAGAAGTTCTGGCGGCGCCTCCAATTACCTATCCGATCACATTGCCCATGTGCGCGCCGCTGTCCGACGGTGCGGCCGCCGCGATCCTTTGCACCGAGGCGGGACTGAAACGCATTGGTGCCGATCCAAAACGTTGTGTGCGAATCGCCGCCAGCGTGATCCGCAGCTTCACCCTGCGCGGGCTCGACGAGCCGCACAAGCACGTCAGCCTGTTGGCGGCGCGTGAAGCCTACGAAATCGCCGGCCTCGGCCCGCAGGACATGCACGTGGCCGAGGTACACGACGCCTCGGCAATGGGGGAAATCATCCAGTCGGAAAATCTCGGACTTGCACCGCTGGGAGAGGGTGGGGTTTGTGCAGAACGGGGCGATTTCACTCTCGGTGGCCGTCTTCCGATCAATACCTCCGGCGGCCTGGAATCCAAAGGTCATCCACTTGGCGCGACGGGGATCGGGCAGTTGTACGAGTTGGTCACCCAATTGCGCGGGGAGGCCGGGCCGCGTCAAGTCCACGGCGCGCGGCATGCCATCCAGGAAAACGGTGGCGGTCTTCAAGGTGTCGAGGAAGCAGCAGTCGCTATTCACATCCTGAGTCGATAGGAGCGCATCACATGTCCATGGCCTATCAAGCACAAGAGTTGGAACGCCATTTTGCAGGCGGACATTTCCGTCGGTTGGGTGGCTGGGTCGAAAGTCCGGTTGATCTGCAGCCAGAGCTCGAAGGCGATGTAAGCGCGGACGTCATCGTGATCGGTGCCGGTTTCGCCGGGCTGTCCACCGCCCTGGAGCTTACGGCGCTGGGAGCGAAGGTCATTATCCTCGAGCAGGAGTTTGCCGGTTTCGGTGCCAGCGGTCGGAATGCCGGTTATCTGGGCGGGAGCATCGGCATTGAGTTCGAGTTGTTCCTGAAACGTGTCGGCAAGGAAAAAGCGCAAAATATCGTCAGGTTCTATGACGAAGCGGTCGCCTACGTCGAAGGTCGGTTGCGCGAACTGGGGATCGACTGCGACTACAACGCCTCGGGCATCATCAGGGCGGGGATCCATCCGTCGCAAGAAAAGAGGCTGCGCAAAAGCATGGCCGTGGGCCACGAATTGGGTTCGCAAACCGAGTTTCTGGATCAGGCACAAATGCGCGCGCGGGGGATTCCACCGGCCTTTCTGTTTGGCTGTCTGCAACGCCACGGCGGTACCCTGGACCCAGGCAAATACGTGATGGGCCTGCGCCGCGCTGCACTCCAGGCGGGGGTGAGGCTGTATGAAAACACCACGCTTGAGTCGTACTCCGACGGGCCGACGATCACCTGCCGGACGCCACGCGGGCGGGCGAGCGCGCCAATAGTGGTGCTGGCCACCAATGCCTATACGCCGCAGCTCGGTCTTTTGCGCGACAAAGTCGTACCGTTTCGGGTTTCGGCGGTCGAAACCGAGCCATTGACACCACAGCAGTTGGCATCGCTGGGCTGGGCAGGGCGGGAAGGGTTGACCACGCCGCACCTGGTGATGGAAAGCCATCGCCTGACCGCACGCAATACGCTGCTGATGACCACCAAACGGCTGGGTTATGCCTACGGCTCGAAAACCCCGAACATTCCCGATGAGGTCACCTACCGAGCGTTGCAAGACAACCTTGGCGTGCGTTTCCCGACGTTACGCGGTATCGGCATTCAAGCGTGCTGGAGTGGTTACGTCAGCATGGCCTACGACGCGTTGCCGGTGGTGGGCGAAACCGGATCCCACCACAACATTCTCTACACCGCGGGTTGCTCCGGACACGGTGTCGCCTCGCAGTCGCTGATCGGCCATCTGCTGGCAGAAAGGATCGGCGGTATCGAGCATCCGCTGCTCGCCGCGCTGCGGCATAAAACTCCGAAAACCCTGCCCGAACCGCTGCAGTGGTGCGCCGTGAATGTGGCGCTGGAGGGGGCACATCTGCTGGACGAATACACCAACCGCAAAGTTGTGCACCCTCATGCCTGACGGTTGAGGCTTATAGAACCAATACGCTGATTTTCCGTGGTGAAGCTGACCTTGGAGTCCTGGGGCCGGCAGGCGTTCGCCTGCAGAAAGACAAACGAATGTTTGCGTTCTCGTCACCACTTTTTTACTGCCGCACCCACGCTCGGCCACGGGCGTTCAATCCAACAATAACGTGATGTGAGGCATCGAACATGAGTACTGACGCCCCTCCCGATCTGAAGCGAAGACAATTACTCAAACTGGCCGGTGCAACCGCCGCCGTAGGATCGATCGGTTTGAACCTTGGCCTGGCCAATGCCGCCGATGCGCTGCAAAAGGACAGTTCCGACGATGTATTTGATGTGGTGATCATCGGTGCCGGCCTGGCTGGTTTGACCGCCGCCCGTGATCTGCATCTGGCAGGCTGTGAGTCGCTGCTGGTGCTTGAAGCGCGTGATCGTGTCGGCGGCCGCACCCTCAATCATGACTTGGGCTCCGGCTACATCTCCGAAGCCGGAGGTCAGTGGATCGGTCCAGGACAAACCGCCGTAGCGGATCTGGCCCGTGAGCTTGAGGTCGGCACCTTTCCCAGTTTCTATGACGGGGAAACCGTGATCCTCGGGGGCGATGGACGTGTCGCTGTCGATTTGAAAGGCACCTTCGGTACCGACGAAAGCGTCTCGGCAAAACTCAGCGAGCTGTCGCGTGATGTGCCGTGCGGTGCGCCATGGAAATCCCCCAGGGTGGCCGAACTGGACAAGCTCTCGGCGGGCGACTGGCTCGCTCAGCAAAACATCAAGCCGGAAGATCGCGCAGGGTGGAATGCCAGCTTCCTCCTGACCTGCGGTGTCACGCCGGCGAAGATGGGCTTCTTGCATTTTCTGTCGATGATCAATTCGGCCGGCAGCGAATACATGCGGCTCGATTCGATCAAGGACAGCGCGCAAGGCACGCGGATCGTCGGCGGTTCACAGGTTCTCAGCAGCAAAATGGCGCAATTGTTGGGCGACAGGGTTCGCTTGTCGTGCCCAGTGCGCAAAATTGCTGACTGGAACCGCGACATCGTCAGACTGCAAACGGATCAGGGCGAGATCCGCGCCCGCCGGGTGATCATGGCGATTCATCCCGCGCTGTGCCAACGCCTGCAATTCGATCCACCGCTGCCCGAAGCTCGCGCCGCCCTGCAGCGGGCCTGGCCAGCGCACTCGCCGGCACGCAAGACCGCAATGGTTTACCCGCGGCCTTTCTGGCGTGACAAGGGCTTGAACGGCCACATCATTCAGGTCGGTGGGCCAGTCATCTGGGCCTGCGACAACTCGCCGCCAAACGGCGAAATCGGCGTGATCAATGCATTCATTCTGAATGCCGCAGCCCCCACCGACCCCGAAGCCGCGAAGCGTGTGCAGACCGAAATCTATGCACGCGCCCTGGGGGACGCAGCGCTTGAGCCGGTTTCCTACCACGATCACGACTGGGCGCATTTCGACCCGTGGACCATCACGTGCGTGTCGCCGATTCCTCCCGGTTTCTGGTCGACACATGGCGAGGCACTGCGTCCGCCGTGCGGCAATCTGTTCTGGTCGGGCACCGAAACCGCTGACATCTGGGCAGGTTACATGGACGGCGCCGTGCGCGCCGGACGCCATAGCGCCTTGCAGGTGCTCAACGCGTTACGTCGGGCATAGGAGGCGGCAATGAAAAAAAACATAGCGCTTGGCGTCATCGCGGTCATCGCGGTGCTGGTGGTGGTTTTCGGCCGTGATCTGCTCGACCTGTATCGGCTGCAGACTTACATCACGACCTCCACGGAGGCCTATCAGGCCGAACGCGGAAACTGGCCACACCTGACCGATGCCTGCACCGGTTGCCATGGCAGCCACGGTAACTTGCTGAACCCGACGTATCCGAGCCTGGCCGGGCAACCCGCCGCGTACCTGTCTGCCCAGTTGCGCAACTTTGCAAGTGGGCAACGGCTCGCTCCCAACATGGGGCCGCTGGCGATGACCCTGAGCCCGGATGAAGTTGATCTGCTGGCGAAGTTCTACGCCCGGCAATCGGTCGTTGCTCATGCGGCTGGCAGCCCTGACGAGGGGCTCAAGGACCAGGGCAAACAACTGGTGCAAACCCGAGGTTGCACCGCCTGTCATGGTGCCCAACTGATGGGCCACGACACCTTCCCGCGCCTTGCTGCACAAGGTCAGGACTACCTTTTGGCCCAGCTCAACGCTTTTGCCAGCAGCGAGCGCATTGAGCCAAGTGGCGCGATGCAAGCCATTGCAGCGGCGCTGTCAGCGCAGGAGCGCCAGGCGATTGCTGCTTACCTGGCTGCACTGGTTCCTCAATCCCGTTAACCCATCAAATTTTCTGTCAGCTGTACCGAGGCTATCGTTATGGAACCGAGAAATATTGTGCTGTGCCTTGCCTGTTTCTTGCTGCTTGCCAATGGTCTGACCTTTGGCATCAGGTTTCTGAAGAAGAGAAACCTGCTACTGGCTCTGGAGTGGTTTGTGGTTGCCTTTTCCGCGACAAACTTCCTGATCTT
Organism: Pseudomonas sp. B34(2017); assembly: GCF_002112915.1. Classification (NCBI taxonomy): domain Bacteria; kingdom Pseudomonadati; phylum Pseudomonadota; class Gammaproteobacteria; order Pseudomonadales; family Pseudomonadaceae; genus Pseudomonas; species Pseudomonas sp. B34(2017). The sequence goes on from NZ_NEJA01000002.1 coordinate 281,493, forward strand.
TTTCCTGACAGGATCGGAGCATGCGTACCTGATTTCATACTTCTGCGACGCGTTCTCCAGAGCCTTCGGGATTCCGATTATTACGGTGCTCGGGCTGATGGCGGTAACGCATGCCTACAAGCCCTCGATGGGCAAGGAGCTCATGATGTTTGCCGGCGCTCTGCTGGGCACACTCGCGTTGATCTCGACCAAGGTTCTGGTCACGCTCCTGCCGTATTTCTACGTGCTGATGTGGGTGATGTTTTCGGTCTACCTGGTGTATTTCGCAGTACGCCTTGCAAATGTCGGAGAGTCGCTACACGCGATCGGTGTGATGATTGGCATGCTCGCCTCACTGACCATTGCGTGCATCTACGATTTCTACAAGATCCCCGGCGACGACAGCAATGTGCTGCTCAACTTCTACGTGCTAGCACTGACGACCTGGGCTTATCTGCTGGTGCACCTGTATTACGCGTATTGCGCGCTGGAGCGCGCGAAGGGCGCAATGGCAGTTCTGCAAACGCGCTGAGGAGGATAGTTGAAGTGCTCGAAGCCGCCGTTTTGGCGGCTTTTTTGCGTAATGCAGGGTAGGGCGGTGGGCATCCTTGCCCGGGCAGGATCAAGGGTTCAGCTTGGCCAGATACTGCGCCACGGCCTTGATGTCCTCATCTGACAGGGTGCCCGCCATGGCATTCATGGCCTGCGTCGGATCGATGCGTTGGCCACGTTTGAAAGCGCTCAGTTGATCGATCAGATAAAGCTGCCCTTGTCCGGCGATACGCGGAGCCTGGGGGCCGCCAGAGAGTTTTTCACCGTGGCAGGCTGCACACCCATTGGCGGCGACCACACGCTGACCGCGCTGGTCCAGCGCATCATCGTTGGCCGGGACTTCAGTCACGCCTGGTCGCTGTTCGGCAAAATAACTGGCCAGGCGCTTGATCTGCTCGTCGGTCAGATTGGCCGCCAGCGGCTGCATCTGGGCACTGTGGCGACGCCCTTCGGCAAACGCGCGCAACTGGTTTTCGATGTATGCCGCAGGCTGCCCTGCAAGCGCTGCGTATTGAGCATCGCGGGGTTGACCGTTGGCGCCATGGCAAAGTGCGCAGGTGTCCTGCAACTGTGGCCACGCACCGCCGTTGGCCTGATATGCAGCGTCGTGCTGATCCACGGCCTGCATGAAACGATAGCCCGCCCACAGTTCCGGCCCGTAAATCGCTATAGATCCAGCCAACGCCGCGCTCACGGTGATGACTCCAAACACCACAGTCCGCTTCATCAGGCGCTCCTCCGTGGTTGAAGCAACGCCTGCAGCGCTTCCATTGCCGCGCGATGTCCGGCGCGGACCGCACCGTCCATTGCCCCGGCCCAGATTTCCGCAGTCTCGGTACCCGACCAGATCAGGCGACCGACCGCCGGCGTCAGGTACTCGCCCCATTGCGTCCAAAAACCGGGGGGCATAGGGGAAATACAACTCAAACTCCACGGGTCGATCTTGCCCCAGTCCAGATCATGAAACTGAATCGGGTGCAGGGCTTGTTCGCCCATGGCGCTGGCGTAAATCGCCGACAGGGTGTCCTGCGCCGTTTTCGGGTCATGGGGTAATTGGCCGGTCCTGACGAAGCCGCTGAGCACACCCAGGCTGCCGTCCGCCGGGGAGTTGTCAAAGGCCCAGATCAGCGGACCTTCCACTGGCACAATCTGCCCGTTGAGGCCTTGGTCGCGCCAGAACGGGCGCTCATAGACGTGCACGGTCTTGCGCATCGGTGCATGGGCCGGCCAATGCCGCTGCAGCTCGGCACGCCCGGACGGCAGGGGCGGATCGAAGAGGATCTGATTGCACAACGCCGGGCTCAGCGCAGCAATTACCTGCCGCGTGCGGATGATGCCCTGATCGGTGTGCAACTCGACGACATCACGATCCCAACCGACAATCTTGCGCACCGGGCACGCCAACCGGACTTTATCTCCCAGCGCCTGAGCCATCTTCAAACTGAGAATTTGCGAGCCGCCAGCCAGGCGAGATTCCTGCGCACCGCCCTGGACCCCTTCGAGCTTTTCAAGGCGGCAGTCCGACGAGTTGATCATCGCCAGGTAATGCAGGAGTCCCATGCCGGCCGGCGTGGTACCGAAGGTGAGGCTCACGGACATGTTGAAGCCGATCTTGTCGACGTTGCTGATGCCTTGACCGGCCAGCCACTGGCCGATCGAAAGTTTGTCCAGCTCAGCCGCGCCCTTGGCTTTCCACGGCGCTTTGCTGGGGACGCCTTCGGCGAGCTTGTTCAGTTTTGCGACGACTTCTGTATTGGAATTCGGCCCGTCGCTGAGATCTTCCTGGATGTTGACCTCGTCCATCAGATACACCGCCTTGCCCTTGTAGTAGGTGGGGAAGGTGGCGACATCGAGCTGTCTGGCCAAGTCGGCGATCGACGTTTGCCCCGGGCCGATCCATTGGCCACCGGCTTCGGAGATCACGCCATTGCCCAGATCATGGTTCAGCGTGCGACCACCGACGCGGTCGCGGGCTTCAAGCACGGCAAAAGACTCGCAGCCAGCGGCCTGGAGGTCTCTGGCGGAGGTTAGCCCGGAAAGCCCTGCGCCAATGATCACCACATCCAGTATCGAGGTATCTACAGGTTCGATTTGCGCCATCGCACGCCCGGTGACACCCAGCCCTCCGGCGAGGGCTGCGCCTCCGATCGCTTGCAATAACAACCGTCGCTGTCGTGATTGCGTCGACAGTTGATCGAGATCCGCACTCATCTTCACCTCCGTTTTCTATTTATAATCACAGATGTTATGTGAATATATGACGGATCAGGAATTCAGCAAAGTGAAATCGGCGCGATGTCGGTTAACCGTGGGTATGAGCGTAACGCGGGCGTGACCAAGCAGGGTTCGCTGCGCAAATGAAGCGAACCTTGTTGATGCTGGAGGGCAGGGTTTAGCGAGCGGGGCTGATCAGCGTGATGACCGCATCCATCAAGGCCTTGCTGCGTTTGGCTTCAAATCGCTCTGGCTCGATTGGCAGCATCATCATCCAGCCGTCACTCAGCGCGCTGAGCTGATCGGCAAGCAGATCGGCAGCAATGTCCTTGCGGATGATGCCTTGGCTTTGTCCCTTGCGCAGAATGCTGGCGAGATCCTCGCGGAAGCGCGAATAACGTTTCTGGATCACGTCGGCAAATACCGGTTCGTGCCGGGCGTGGGCAAGCATTTGAAACAAGGCCAGCCAGCGCGCCGAGTCGTTGGCTTGAGTCAGGTTCAACCACTGCTCGATCATTGCCCTGACATCGACTTTTTCCTGACCGGCATCCAGCAAATGGTCGAACTCGTCGAACAGACTCTGCGCCGCCGCCGTGATCATTTCTTCTTTGTTGGCAAAGTAATAGGTCACGGCCCCCGTGGTGCACCCGGCATGACTGGCGACCTTGCGCAGAGACGTCCCGGCATAACCTTCCTGGGCAATGACTTCGATGGCTGCGGTCAACAGTTCACCACGTTTTTCCAGACGATTACCTACTGGACGACCGCGACGTGGAGCGGGCGCGGAATCACTGTCAATGGAGTGCTGACTATCCGTGGAAGGCGCTTGAGCATCATGCATGAGAGAAAGTGATTCCGTTGGTTGAAGGCGTTGAGTCGACAGTGGCTGCGAACGCCATTTTGGCTTGGCACGTCGCGATCATGCAATCGTTCAGATTCGACCGCTGCCAATCACCGCGACGGCCCGGACTTCCACGCGCAAGCCCGGCATTGCCAGTTGGGAAATGCCGACAGCGGTCCAGGCTGGATAACGTTCAGGGAAATATTCGTCCTTTACTTGTCCAAAGGCGTGCACTTCGGCCTGCAGATCAGTATGAAACGTCATCAGCTCGACCACGTCGACCAGGCTTGCGCCCGCAGCTTCGAGAATGGTCCGCAAGGATTGAAACGCCAGATGGGATTGAGCCTGGATACCCTCGGCTGGAACCATGGCCTCGTCGATACCGACCTGGCCGGACACCCAGATCATGTTGCCGACGCGTGTGGCCTGGGAAAAGTGGAAGTTGTCGTAGATCGCCTGGGTGTGACCAGGGTTGAAGGACTGACGCTGCAGGTCTTGAGTGCTCATGGCGGTGCTCCTCTTATATTAATTGGCGGAATGTTGGGTGGCGGAAGGCGTCTCCCGCTTTCAGCGTCGACAGCTCTTCAGTGAACAGCACGCCTTGCTGCGGATAACCGCCGGCGCTGTGTTCTGGCAAGGGATGGAAGGTGGCGTCGTCGCCAAAGAAACGGAAAACGAAGGTGTGACGGTCCGGGAAGGCTTCATCCACCGGAGCGCCGCCATGCAGCGAACCCGGATGCAGCAGGAGGATATCGCCAGGCTCGGTGGCCCACGAAATGATCTCGAATGCCTCAGGATCGTTTTGCCGCAAAGCCTCGATGTCCGGCAGGCGTGGCAATGCATCGCCGCCATGCAGCGGTTGAGTCGGATCATTCGGATCGCGAAACGTGGTGCCGTCGTAGCGTGGTCCTTTGTGCGAACCTCGAACGACTTCCAAAGCGTTTTTCTTCGGCACTGATTCAAAGCTGATCCAGGCATTCGCCCAGTGGTTTCCGGCCCAAGGCAGATAAGACGTGTCCTGATGCCAAAGCGTGCGAGAACCGCGTCCACCTGCTTTGAGAAACACTTCTTCGGCGAAGTACCACACATTCTCCGAACCCCAGAGCTCGGCAAATAGCTCGCCAAAGGGTAGGGAAGCCACCAGTTCTTCGAGACGGGCCTTTGCAACGGGATTGGCGTTGTCGACGTGCGACTGTTGCTCCGTTCCGTCGAACATTCGAGTCGCATGAGGGCCATGATTCTCAACAGCCCAGTCGTAGGCTGCACGGCACTCGGCCAATTGATCTTTGCTCAGAAAACCTTTGATCAGGACGGCCCCGTCTTCCAGGAACGCCTTTCGCACAGAGAGTTGCATGAGAGCTTTCTCCTCGAAAATGCCACTTGGCGATTTCGATGCTAGCAGGCGATAAGATTAAACACAACAGTCGTTATCTTAATAATGTTATCATCAATGGAGGCCTAAGCAGATGCTCTGCGGCGGGGCCCCGGTGATCACTCGCTGATGATCGGTCGCTCAACCGCACCGTGGGTCTGAGGCTGCACACACTTAATCAAGGTCCTAATGCTGAGCTTTTATGGAAAACCCAGGTCTCGTTAAAACACTGCTAGTTGAGGACGATCAGAGGCTGGCGAAACTCATCACTAAATTCCTGGCCCGGCATGGTTTTGCGGTGCAAGTGGTTCGCCGGGGTGACCAGGCATTGGCGGCCATCGCTGAACTCAAGCCACAAATCGTCGTACTTGAGCTCCTGCTGCCAGATCAGAACGGACTGCACCTGTGCCGTCGGATTCGTGATGGTTTCGATATCCCCATCATCATCTTGACTGCCAAGGGAGATGACAGGGATCAGGTTCTCGGCCTGGAATCCGGTGCCGACGACTATGTAGTCAAACCTGTCAAACCATCGGTATTCCTGGCTCGGTTGCGCGCTTTACTGCGACGCCATATCCCCACGAAGCAACCGACAGCGCTCGACATCCTCGAATTCGGTCAGCTGTCGATCGATCGCAGTGGCCGGGTAGTGAGCCTGGCCGATCAGAGAATCGATCTGACAACCATGGAGTTCGAACTACTGTCCTTGCTGGCCAGTGCGGCGGGCACACTTTTTTCTCGCGACGAAATCCTCAACCGTATCCGCGGTATTCCTTTCGACGGGATCAACCGCAGCGTCGATGTTCACATCAGTAAATTGCGCGGAAAGCTCAATGACAACCCTCGAAATCCAGAGCTCATCAAGACGATCTGGGGCAGGGGCTACCTTTTTAATCCGTTTGCTTGGGAGGCATAGATAAGTATGAAAAAGGACGTGCTGATAACAGGAGAGCCAGTTAAAACATACTTATTAAAAAATATCACACTGACTGCCAGTGATACCGCGACGTTCTCGTGCACGGTAAAAAAATTCACACGAAATAGAAACGCGGATGTATAAAATGCAGGAGGGCCGCTCTATATGTTAGGGGCAGACTGGGAATCCCGAGCCCCCGCGCTAATCTTCCCGGAAAAACGGGCGTGAGCAGCCGCGAATGGAAGCTTGATCTTCATCTGTACTCGCCCCACGGTCGAGTTACTTAATGCCGTGAAAGTTATGCCTGAAAACGCAGTTCTAATCCGGACTGAGGAGCGTAAGCGATCATTGAAAGCTCATGCGCAACGGGAAAGTTAAGCATTAATGATGTACACGGATAGTTATGTTTTAGGCAGAGAGGAAGCATGCCTCAGCTTTAATAGAAACTAACTCGACTAAATGACCGTTTAGTCGAGTTATTACAGAATGTATTGAAAATCAATGGAGCAGGCCATGAATCCGAGTCAGATCAGTGCGTCGAACCTGATTGCATCACTGGACCTTGAACCTCATGTTGAGGGCGGCTATTTCCGCAGGACATACCAGGCTGATCACCGGGACATGCTTGAAACCACGAGCGGCTCACGCTTTCTGATGACGTCGATTTACTACCTGCTGACCGAAGATTCACCGGTCGGCCAGTTTCATTTCAACCATTCGGACATCCTGCATTATTTCCATCTGGGCGATGCCATTGAGTACAGCTTGATCCTTGAAGACGGTTCACTGCAGACGTTGGTGATGGGCAGCGATGTTCTAGCCGGACAACATTTGCAATTGCACGTACCGGGCGGAATCTGGAAAGCCTCCAGATTGCTGAATGGTTCGAACGGATTTGGTTTGATCAGCGAAGCGGTTTCACCAGGATTCGATTTCGCGGATATGGAAATGGGGAACCGGCAGAAACTCACAGCGCGGTATCCGCAGCATCGAGCGCTGATTGAAAAGCTGACGCGTGCCGAGGATTGAGAGCGGCACATTTTAAATAGAGGGATCTACAGCCAACAAAGATCAGGTCGTTTGAAAGCGATGCTGGAGATCGAAATGGCGTGCGCAACCGGGCTGGCTCCGTAATACTTTGTTACGTGTAATGTATATTATGTTAAATGGTGTTTCTGACCGGAACTTCCTCGGTTCACCTTTGACGCCAGGACGCCCTGACTCCCTGGTGATATGCAGGTTGAAACCAAACCGTCGTTTGGCTCTTTGGGCTGGATGCGGCCGTTTCAGGGTCAGGTCGGTGGGAATGATCAACGTGTACAACACCGCAAGCACCAGGCCGAACGCGAGGACAAAGACACTCAACGCCGCGAACAACGGCAGGCAATGTAAACGGCTACGAAACCCAACAGCAAAACCCGCCAGCAGTCCGCAAAGAATCGACGCAGCCGGGAAACCGACCCACGGCGATGTCAGCCGTTTGGCATATTGCGTCAGTTCGGCCATGTTGTTCATCTGCATCGCGCCATCGCCCACCAGGGCGATCATCCATGTTTAACCTCATCTTTTCATTGCGTATGACATCCAGGCGCCGGCATCAACGGCACGCACGGTAGATGTAAAGGTCTGGATCGCCCGGCAGACGGCGAAGTTTCGATTAATTGCGGATCACGACGGAGAGGCAAGACAGGGTTATATGGCGCTCTTCATTGTGAGGAGGCACGCGCCCACCACCGCCAGTCACTTCCCCCGCCTTTCATTATGAACTTACGCTCTCTGTGTGCCCTCTCCCACTTACATTCAGTGAAAGTCAGAGGTAGGACGCCATGAGAGCACTTACGTATCACGGCGCGCACAGCGTCAAAGTCGACAACGTTGCGGATCCAGTCATCCAGGACAGCGATGACATCATTCTTCGAGTGACGGCAACCGCGATTTGCGGATCTGACCTTCACCTTTATCGAGGAAAGATTCCAACCGTCGAGCATGGCGATATTTTCGGTCATGAGTTCATGGGGATCGTCGAGGAGGCAGGTTCAGCGGTCACCGCCGTGCAGCCGGGCGACCGGGTTGTCATTCCCTTCGTCATTGCCTGCGGCAGCTGTTTCTTCTGCGCAATGGATCTGTTCGCGGCCTGCGAAACTACAAATACCGGGCGTGGAGCGATCTTGAATAAAAAGGCGATACCCCCGGGAGCCGCGCTGTTCGGATTCAGCCATATGTACGGCGGAGTGCCTGGCGGGCAGGCCGAATATGTGCGTGTACCGAAAGCCAACACCGGGCCGTTCAAAGTGCCAGGGACACTGCCGGATGAGAAAGTTCTTTTCCTCTCCGACATCCTCCCGACTGCGTATCAGGCTGTAACGAACGCGGGGATTGGCAACGGCTCCAGCATCGCCATTTATGGTGCGGGCCCTGTCGGTTTATTAAGTGCAGCCTGCGCGAGAATGCTCGGGGCCGACCAGATTTTCATGGTCGATCACCATCCTTACCGCTTGGCTTACGCGCAGAAAACATACGGCGTAATTCCCATCAACTTCGATGAAGACGACGACCCTGCAGATACGATCATTCGGCAAACCAAAGGAATGCGGGGAGTCGACGGCGTCGTGGACGCGGTCGGGTTTGAAGCAAAAGGCAGTACGACGGAAACGGTTCTAGCGACACTCAAGCTCGAGGGAAGTAGCGGCAAAGCTCTGCGCCAGTGTATTGCAGCTGTCAGACGTGGTGGCATTGTGAGTGTCCCTGGAGTCTATTCTGGATTCATACATGGATTCCTTTTCGGGGACGCGTTTGATAAGGGTCTGACTTTCAAAATGGGTCAAACCCACGTGCATCGCTTCCTGCCGGCGTTGCTCCATCACATCGAGGCAGGCCGCCTCTCACCGGAGGTCATCATCAGCCATCGTATGTCGCTGGAACAGGCTCCGGAGGGCTATAAAATTTTTGATAAAAAGGAAGAGGATTGCCGCAAGGTCATTCTGACGCCGGGCGATAGCGATGTGGCTCTACCGGAACACGATGTCAACACCACGGCGTTGGCCACGTAAATGTGTGAATAAAAGAAAGGACGTGAAATATCAAAAGATTGTGAGTCATCGGTGGGTCTTTGATTCGGGCCAGGGACCGATCGGCCGGGACGAAATTTTCCCCGTCCCGACCTGTTTGTCGCCGTTATATCTGACCACCGTTGCGCGCAGCGACGGCAACGGTGGTCGGTGAATCGGAAAGTGGAACAAAGCGTCGAGTGGCTCCATCCAGCGCATCGATGCAACCCGCCTCGATGTCATAGACCCAGCCATGCAAATTCAAACGTCCTTGCTCAAGCGCAAGCGCCACCGATGGATGAGTCCGCAGGTTTGCCAGTTGTGCGATCACGTTTTCACGAACGAGGCCATCGAGCTTGTCGCGTGGCGTATCGAACTCATGCGCCGCGTTGATCGCTTTCGCGGCGTCCGAGTGACGAAGCCAGTTGGCAACTGCCGGAAGATGATCCAGACACGTGCAGCGTGAAATCGCGCCCATCGCTCCGCAATCCGAGTGGCCGCAGATCACAATGTCCCGTACGCCGAGCACTGCAACCGCATATTCGACGGTGGCCGAAACACCACCGGGTTCAGGGCCATACGATGGCACAATGTTGCCGGCGTTGCGGATCACGAACAGCTCACCCGGCTCACGCTGTGTGAGCAGTTCAGGCACTACACGACTATCCGAGCACGTGACAAACAGCGCCTTTGGGTTTTGCTCTGTCGCGAGCTGCCTGAAAAGCTCGACACGTTGTGGATACACCTCGCGCTGAAACCGCAGAAAGCCATCAATAATGTCACGCATAAAGTCCTCCAAAGCCTGATTGCGGATGCTGAGACGAGCACTCGATGCCTTCGCGCCTCACTGGGTCGTGATTATCGCAGACGTTGCAGGCGAGTGCGCGACCTCACACCGCTCAAGCTTCGTTTCAAAACCTGTTAGGACCAAAACCCCCTGTGCGGTTCAGCCGCCTCTCCCTCCAGCATCGGCCCCAAGACGCTGACCTTGCGCTGCCCCTTGGCGAACACCTCGCGGCACGGCAGCGAGAACGTCGGATTTTCCGGATGGTCCCCCGTCAACCCCAGCAAGGCATGCTCCGACAAGGCATAGACCACACGCCCGATCCCCGTCCAATACACCGCGCCGGCGCACATGCAGCATGGCTCGGCGCTGGTGTACAGCGTGCACAGTTCCAATTCCTGCGGCGACAGCAGTTTTGCCGCTGCCGCCGCTGCCACCAACTCGGCGTGCTGCGTTGGATCACCTTCCGGGGGCATCGAGTTGTTCCCCGCTTCGACAATCACCTTGCCGTTGCGGTCGGCCACCAATGCCGCGAACGGATGGCGACCGCGTTGCTTCGATGCCTCGGACAAGGCAATGGTCTGGCGCAGTAACGTCAGATCAAGCGCGCTGACGCCGGCCGGGATGAGTTGAGCAAATTGATTCATGGGTAACTCCTGGGCAGTGGAATACAAAAGTCAGTCGGCCAGTTCAGCCGATGTAGCGCCGATGGTTTCGGTCGATTTTTTTTCATCGTTGAGCAGAACGTTGAGGACGATGGCGGTGATCGCTCCGAGGAAAATCCCGCTGTCGAGCACCAGTTTCAGGGTCGGGCCGACGTGTTCGAACAGCGTCGGAAAGGACATCGGCAGCACCCCGACACTCACTGACACGGCGACGATAATGCCGTTGCGCGTGCCCTCGAATTGCACCCGTGACAGTTCCTGAATCCCCGCCACCGTGGTCATGCCGAACATCACAATCGCGCAGCCACCGAGCACCGGCGTCGGCACTGCGGCGATCAACGCGCCGAGTTTCGGGAACAGGCCCATCAGCACCATGATTGCCCCGGCAGCGGCCACAACGAAGCGGCTTTTAACGTTGGAGAGCGCAATCAAGCCGGTGTTCTGAGTAAAGGCGTTGTAAGGAAAGCTGTTGAACAAGCCACCGAGCATGGTCGACAAGCCATCGGCGCGGAATGCGTTGCCGAGGGTCTGTTGCGTGGTCGGTTTGCCGGTCAATTTGCCGATCGCCAGACAGTTGCCGGTGGTCTCGGCCATGATGACCAGCATCGCCAGGGTCATGATCAGAATCGGCACCGGCGCGAATTCCGGCGCGCCGAATGCCATCGGCGCACTTAGCTCAAACCACGCCGCTTCGCTGACCCGATTGAAGTGAGTCATGCCGCAAACCGCTGCGATCAGGCTGCCGACAAACAGGCCAATCAGTACGCTGAGGTTGCCGATGAAGCCCTTGAATCTGGCGTAGATCACCAGGGTCACACTGACCGTGGCCAAACCCAGCAACAGGTTGGCGGGATTGCCAAAATCTGCCGAATCGGGATTGCCACCGCCCAGCCAGATCGCCGCTGCCGGCATCAGCGAGATGCCGATAATGGTGATCAGACTGCCAATCACCACCGGCGGAAAAAACCGCAGCAAGCGGCTGAACACCGGTGCCAGCGCAACGGTGATAAAACCCGCCGCGATCACCGCACCGAAAATCTGGCTGAGACCGAACTCCCTGCCGATCATGATCATCGGCGCCAAGGCAATGAACGAGCAGCCCTGAATCAGCGGCAGGCGGGCGCCGAACTTCCAGAAACCGAGGGTTTGAATCAGCGTCGCCACACCAGAGGTCAACAGGTTGGCGTTGATCAGCAACACGACTTGCGCCGAGGTCAGCCCCATCTCGCTGCCAAGAATCAGCGGCACCGCCACCGCTCCCGCGTACATCACCAGAACATGCTGCAAGCCAAACGTGAACAACTGGCGCAGTGGCAAAACCTCGTCCACCGGATGAATGCGTTGTGTGGTCATTTCACACGCTCCTGAAGGTGCGGCATCTGTTGAGATTGCGGGCATGCCCAAGGCGTTTGAAAGGTGCATCCGCCCCGGAGATCGTTTGAAGCGGGGCCATATTTGAACGTTTATTGCGATGAAACAAATTAGCAACCATCGCTTTTTCCGATGGCACGGATCTGGCATCCGTTAGCCGCTCCAAACCTTCATTTTCGAACCGGGAGTTCAATGCTTGCGCTTCTCACTCGATCAACTGTTGATGTTCGTCCAAGTGGTCAAAAGCGGATCGTTTTCCGCCGCCGGGCGCAAACTGGGCAAGACCCAATCGACCATCAGCGCAGCGATTGCCAACCTCGAAACCGACCTTGGCGTCGACCTGTTCGACCGCAGCAACCGCAGCCCTGCCCTCACCGCCAGCGGCCACAAATTGCTGGTGCAGGCCGAAGCCGTGCTTGAACGCTGCATGACCTTCGAAGCCCACGCCGATTGTCTGTCGGAAAACGTAGAGCCCAGCCTGACACTGGCCATTGAAACGCCGTACGGCGCGATCATGCCGGTGCTCAAAGCCTTCGAAGCAGCCTTCCCCTTTGTCGACCTGATCATTCGTCATCCGGTCCATGGCGACGTCAGTGAACTGGTCAGCAGCGGCGAAGCGGTGCTCGGTGTGGCGTTCTCACAGCCCGGCTACCCCAAGGAGCTGGCGTTCCAGCAGCTGGGCAAACTGATCATGCTGCACGTCTGCCATCCCCGGCACCCATTGGCGCAACTCGATAACGTCACGTTCGAGGATCTGCACGTCCATCGCCGCCTGGCCTTCAGCGCCCACGCGAGCAAACTGCCGAGCAGCGAATACCTGCGTTCGACCCAGCTGTGGCAGGCGGAAAGTTATCTGGCGTTATTGGAAATGGTCCGCGCCGGACTCGGCTGGGCCACCCTGCCCCGCCAGCTCATTCAGCGTGAACTGGCCAAGGGTGAGCTGGTGGAACTGCAGCTCTCGGCGTATCCGCATACGGACTGGCAGATTGGTGTGGATTTGCTCTGGGCGCGGCAGCGGCCGCTGGGTAAGGCGGAGCGATGGCTGAAGGAGAAGTTGCAGGGCAACAAGGTGTATGAACTGGATCGCAACGGGCAGACCACCACGCTTTGAGGTCAATGCAGATGGAACAAGTCGCCTTACGCCTGCCCGAAGCTTTACCAATCCCCTCCTTCAGATTTGCGATAAACCACCATCGACCATCAGCTCCACGCCGTTCACGTATCTGGCGTCGTCCGAGGCGAGAAACAGTGCCGCGCTGGCTATTTCTTCTGGTTGTGCCATATAGCCCAGAGGCGTGATTTGCTCGACGTGCTGGCGCAGCGCGGCGATGTCGCTCTCGCTCATTTTCAGCCCGTTGTCCATCAGCGGTGTGCGGGTGAAGCCAGGGCTCAACACGTTTGCGCGGATTTTGCGGTCCTTGAGCTCATTGGCCCACGTGCGTGCAAACGATCGGACCGCCGCCTTCGACGCGTTGTACAGACTCAATCCTTCCATGCCGTTGCTGGAGCAGATTGAGGCAGTCAAGACGATGGACGAAGCGTCTTTCATCAACGGAAGAAGCGTTTGAACGCTGAAGAAAACGCCTTTCACGTTCACGTCGAACATGGCGTAGTAAGCAGCCTCGCTGGTCACTCCGAGCGGATTTTTCTCACAGATCCCGGCATTTGCGAACACTGCGTCCAGCCGATCGTCGCGCGTTTGGATTGTCGCTTTGAGCGCGTCGAGATCAGCCTGACGCGAGACATCGGAAACCACCGCGACAGCTTTGTCGCCGAGTCTGGCAACTGCCGCCTCCAGCCTGTCCGCTGCCCGTCCAGTGATGTAAACGCGTTCGGCGCCCTCGGCGATCAAGGCTTGCGCGATGGAAAACCCGATCCCTGTGGAACCGCCGGTCACGACGGCAACCTGATCACTGAATTTACCTGACATGTCTGACTCCTCGGTCGTTGATGAAGGGAATGTCTGAAACGACCTGCCCATGGTGAGCGTCATCGAAGCGGCGCGGCACTGACAGGAATGAACGTTGGCCGTGCAGTTTTGTAAGGCGAAAACGCAGGAGCGATTCCCTAAATTGGGACCCGGCGACCTGACCCGGGCAGGCGCGAAGCCTTGCCCTTCAGTCGTCGTCAAACCTGAGTTTTCCTACAGGATGCCTGTCATGTCTCGAATCGAAATGGAAGTGCCCGAACCCCGGCGCTGGTTGATGTTTGCCATATTGCTCGTCGGAGCGTTTCTGCCGCCCCTGGATTTTTTTATCGTCAACGTCGCCCTCCCCTCGATACAAGAGGATCTGGGGACAGCCTCCTCTGCCGAGCAGTTGGTGATTTCCTCCTATGCAACGCTCTATGCCGTGACGCTGATTACCGGCGGACGACTCGGCGATCTGTACGGCCGCGGGCGGATGTTTTTCCTTGGCCTGTTGGGTTTCGCCGCCGCGTCGCTGATGTGCGGCCTGGCGGTTTCGCCGTGGATCCTCATCCTCGGACGCGCCTTGCAGGGTGTGACCGCCGCCGTCATGGCCCCTCAGGCACTTGCATCGGTGCAGGCGATTTTCCCAGTGTCGGAAAGACCATTGGCATTGAGCATTTACGGGGCCGTATTTGGACTGGCGTCTGTGATCGGTCAGGCACTGGGCGGCTTTTTGATTGAGGTCGACGTGTTGGGCATGGGATGGCGCGCGATCTTCCTGGTCAACCTGCCGATCGCGTTGCTGGTGATTGCGTTTGGCATCCGTGTGCTCAAAGAAACCCGTGCGCAGCACGCGAGCAAGCTGGATCTGGTGGGCACCGCGTTGTCGATGCTGACCTTGACCACTTTGGTCGTGCCTTTGATTGAAGGCCGCGAGGCAGGATGGCCGTGGTGGGCATGGCTGTCGCTGGCCGCCAGCCCCGTGCTGGCGGTAGTGTTCTGGCGCTACGAGAGCTGTTTGCACCGGGCCGGAGGAACTCCCATCCTCGCCCCGGCCGTACTGAATGCACCGGGCCTGGGGCGAGCGCTTCTGGTCGCGCTTTGCTTCTATTCAATCGGTGTGTTTTTTCTGATGTTTTCGATGTACATGCAAAGCGCATTGCATATGAGCGCACTGCATGCCGGCCTGATCTTTCTGCCGTTTGGCGCGGGATTTCTGCTCGGTCCCCTGTCGGTTCCGCTCCTCAGGCGCGTCCTCGGGGGCTACGTGAATCCGCTAGGCATGGGGCTGGAAGTGGTCGGGTTACTATGGCTGGGCTGGCTCGTGTCAGTGACACCGACTACCCTCGCCCCGCCCTTCACTTCCTTGACGGTCATCCTGTTCCTGATCGGTCTGGGACAGGGGCTGGGCCTGCCGACGTTGATGCGCATGGTCACGGGCCGGGTAGCGCCGGCGTATGCCGGGATGATCGCAGGCATTACCAGCGCAACGCTGCAGATCAGCACATCGCTGAGCGTCGCACTGATTGGCGGTGTGTTTTATACCTTGCTCGGAGAACCGGCGACGGCGGTCAGCATCACTCATGCGTTCACGATCGCTGTTCTGTGCATCGCCGTTTGCCTGGCCGTAGGGGCAGCGATAAGCCTGACGTTAGCGCGCGAGCCAGCGACGGTAGCGCAAGCCTCGGCTGTACGCCCGACCTGAGGCGCGCTACCCCGCACCGATCATGCTGGAGGCAAGGTCAGCCAGTGCGCGCAGCCGGTCCATCTGGCGCATGTCCTGGTGATACCCCATCCAGATGTCCCGCCCTGGCGGTGGCTCGTGCTCATCCAGCAGTCGCAGTCCCGGCACGGAGTCGCCTAGGACGCGGGGCAACACCGCAACACCCAGCCCCTTCGCGCACATCTGTGCCTGAACCGTACGGCTGCTGCTGGTGAACACGGTGCGGGCCAGCGGATAGCGTTGCTGCAGCCATTGCACGTCCGGGTAATGGGCCTGGGCGATGTTCATCAGGATCAGGCCAAGCCCCTCGCCGTCCGGCTGCGGCGCCGGGGCATGCAAAGCCGCGTATAGGCCGTACGACAGAGTTGTCAGCTTGCGGTGCACTATGTCGGGTTCGGTGAAAGGCACGATCCGGAAAGCGATGTCGGCATCCCGGCGGGCAAGGTCGAACAGTCGATGCCCGGCGATGACTTCGGGAACGATCAACGGGTAGCGGTGCACCAGTTCGCTGAGAACCGGCGACAAAACATGACAGGCGAACCAGTCGGCTGAGGATATCCGCAACAGGCCTTCAGGCTGATCACCATGCCCCGCCAGACGCCGCTCGATGGCCAACGCGCTGTGTTCCATGTCCTGCGCCAGACCGAGAATCCTCTCGCCACTGTCCGTGAGCACCAGCCCTTGAGCGGTCCGCAGGAAAAAGGCTTGCCCACTGGTTTGTTCAAGCACCTGCAAGCGCCGTCCGACCGTTGGGTGACTGACCCCCAACTCCCTGGCGGCTCCGCCCAGCGAGCCGTTGCGGGCAATCGCCAGGAAGATCCGCATGTCACTCCAGTCCATGCCCTCGCCCCGTACAAAAATGAACATTGAGTGATCAGCTTATAGTTCAAGTAGATGGCTGTTCATGAATATCGATTCAATCAGCTGATCTGATCAGCCTCGCGACAATGACTTCAAGCGCTCCACCAGCGCGGCTTCGAAAATGATGTACAGCCTCTCGGCATCGCCGGCACGCAAAGCCCCGCCGGTTTCCAGTCCCAGCACGAAACCATCCGCCCGCGCCCCTGCCTTGACAGCAATGATCATCGAGTCTGCCCGGACAATCTGCGCCAGCAGCCGGTCCGCTTCTCGCTGAATCTTGTCGCCCAACACCACGCCTTCCACATCGCCACCCAATACGTTCAATTAGACATCCAGTACATGACCGCGATAACCGCTGAAACCCAGATGATGGTCAATACAATCGAGTAACCAGCCAGTTGCTTGTCCATTTTCACCACGGCATCAATATGAATCTGAATGATGGGTCAGGATCGTCCGGCTCGCAACGGCAGCTCGTCCCCTTCATCCATCGCACTCCGGGTAAACGTCCGGACTCCGATTTGTAACAGAACCCCTTTCAGCAACAAGGGTCTGCTCTCTTAATACACCTCGGAAATCTATCCAATGTCCGCGCAACGCAGTCTCGTCATACTCGCTCGGGGCGGATACGCCGCTCGCGGAGTGCTTTATTTGATCATCGGCATATTCGCGCTATTGGCAGCCCATGATTCGACAAAACCCAAGGACAGTCACAAGAGTCTGGAAGCCTTGCTGAGCCAGCCGTTCGGCTATTTTCTGGTGGGCCTTGTGGTGGCGGGTCTGCTTGCGTTTGCAGCCTGGCGTGTCCTGCAAGCGATACGCGATGTCGATCATCACGGCACGCAGCTCAAAGGGCTGGTGATTCGTGCAGGCCTGTTTGCAGGAGGTCTGGTCAACGGTGCTCTGGCGTTTTTTGCATTGGGACTGCTTGTGAGCGGTAGCCGCCGTTCGAGCCATTCCGCAGAGCAGACCAAAGACTGGCTGGCGCATCTTTTGTCTTGGGAACACTCGAATCTATTGTTGTACCTGATTGCGCTCATTCCGCTGGGGGTTGGCGTTGCTCACATCATCAAGGGATGGAAGGCCTCGTTCGAGAAGTATTTTGAGGCCGACGAAGAGGTCATGCGCTATGTCCGTCCGGTGTCTCGCTTCGGTCTGATCGCACGCGGCGTCGTGTTTATGGAGATTGCTTTGCTGCTGGCCGTCAGCGGTTCCGCTTATCAAGCCATGGACCCGCCTGGCATGAAGGAAGCGCTGGACGCGCTGCAGAATCTGCCCGCGGGATGGCTTCTTTTGATGGTAATGGCCCTGGGGCTGATTGCCTTCTCGGTTTACAGTTTCTCGGAAGCGTGTTGGCGCAAGATCAATATGGATGTGCTTCAGTAACTGAAGTCATGCCCCAACTCACGCTGCATCCATTCCAGAAAACGCCTCACCCGTGGAAACCCCGCATGCGCCTTCGGAAAAACCAGGTGGTGTGCGGTGATCGGGGCGCTCAACCCGGGAATGACTTCGACCAACTCGCCGCGCGCCAGGTAGTCCTGCGCCAGCAGCGTGCTTTCCAATGCAAATCCAAGCCCGTGGCTGGCGGCCTCGAGGGTCATGTAGGAGCGGTCAAAGCTCAAGGTGTAGGGGCTTTCAGGGCGCGACAGCCCGTGTTGAGCAAACAGTTGCGGCCACTTGATCAGCGTCGCTTCCGACAGGATCAGGTTGCAGTCCAGCAAGTCGGCGACCGCGCGGATGGGACGTTTTTCCAGAAGCTTGGGTGATGCGAGAACTGCGATTTTTTCGTTGCGCAGCGTACGCACTTCGAAACTTGGCCAGTTCGGCATGCCGTGGCGGATGTCCACGTCGATCTTGTCCCGACTGAAGTGCAGCGATTCATAGGAGCATGAGAGATTGAGCTGAATGTCGGGATGGCTCTCGCGAAACTGTTCCAGGCGCGGCATCAGCCACAACAGGCCGAAGCTGGGTGATGAATGCAATCGCAGACAGTCGAGGCTGACATCACTGGTCGCGCGCTCTGTTGCCACCGCCAGGCTGTGCAGGATGCCGGATATCTCGGACAGGTATTGCTCGCCCACGGGCGTCAACGTCACTCCCCTGGCCGTTCTGAGGAACAACTGCCGCCCGATCATCGCCTCGAGTTTGGCCAGTTGGTGACTGACTGCCGAGGGCGTCAGGTCCAACACTTCGGCCGCACGCGCGACGTTGCCAAAGCGCGCAGTTTGCTCAAAGGCCTGAATGGCTTTCAGGGGTGGCAGGATTGGCGGTGCTTCGCCAGATGAACTCATGATGTGGGTTGTTCCGCTGCAAGTGGCTGAGGCCGGGCGTTCGACTATTCAAACACCGCAACCGCATGTTGGCGAGTGCTGAATTTTTTTCAGCATCCAGTGAAGTTTGCGTTATTGCTCAGGGTCGTTGCGGGAGACAAGCTGAGTCATCGGTTCTGCACGGACCGACTCAATAACAACAATCAGAGGTTTTCTCCCATGCTTCTTCAAGGCAAAGTCGCGATCATCACAGGTGCTGCCTCCGCACGTGGTATCGGCCGCGCGACAGCTACGACCTTCGCTCAACATGGCGCCCGGGTGGTGATTCTGGATCTGGACGCATCCGCTGCCCGCGATGCCGCTGCCTCTTTGGGCGAGGGTCATCTCGGCCTGGCTGCCAACGTCGCCGACGAGTCCCAGGTGCAGCAGGCTGTCGCCACCATCATCGAACACTTCGGCCGGATCGACATACTGGTCAACAATGCCGGCATCACCCAACCCCTCAAGACCCTCGATATCCGCCCCGGTGATTACGACAAGGTGCTGGACGTGAGCCTGCGCGGTACGTTGCAGATGTCCCAGGCGGTAATTCCGCTCATGCGCCAGCAAGCCAGCGGCAGCATTGTGTGCATGTCTTCGGTTTCCGCGCAGCGCGGCGGCGGCATTTTTGGCGGGCCTCATTACAGCGCCGCCAAGGCCGGTGTGCTGGGCCTGGCCAAGGCCATGGCGCGTGAGCTGGGGCCGGACAACGTGCGCGTCAACTCCATCGCCCCCGGCCTGATTCACACCGACATTACTGGCGGCCTGATGCAGGACGAGCGCCGCCACGCGATCATCGACGGCATTCCGTTGGGTCGCCTGGGCGAGGCGCAGGATGTGGCCAATGCGGCGCTGTTCCTGGCCAGCGACTTGTCCTCCTATCTGACTGGCATCACCCTGGATGTGAACGGCGGCATGCTGATTCACTGACACACGTGGCGGGCCTCGCGGCCCGTGCGGTTCTGGATCGATGATACGGCCGGGCAGACTTGCCCGGCGGTCAATAAAAACAAGAGATCAGACCATCATGACTACCCTGTCGCTCGAAGCCGTTTCGGCGGTGCGTTCCAACGCCTACCGTAAAACCGCCTGGCGCCTGATGCCGTTCCTGATGCTGTGCTACCTGTGCGCCTACCTCGATCGCGTCAACGTCGGCTTTGCCAAACTGCAAATGATGAACGATCTGGCGCTCAGCGAAACAGTCTACGGGCTGGGCGCGGGCATGTTCTTCATCGGCTACTTTCTCTGCGAAGTGCCCAGCAACATCATCCTGCACAAGGTCGGCGCGCGAGTCTGGATCGCGCGCATCATGATCACCTGGGGCATTGTCTCCGCCCTCTTCGCCTTCGTCGAAACCGCCTGGCAGTTCTACGCCCTGCGCTTTCTGCTGGGCATTGCCGAAGCCGGCCTGGCGCCGGGGCTGCTGCTGTACCTCACCTACTGGTTTCCGTCCTACCGGCGTGCGCGCATGACGGTGTTGTGGTTCATCGCTATCCCGCTGTCGGGCATGGTCGGCGGCCCGCTCTCCGGCTGGATCATGAACCACTTCGCCGGTATGCACGGCTGGGCCGGCTGGCAATGGATGTTTGTGCTGGAGGCTGTGCCTACGGTGGTTGTCGGACTGTTGGTGCTCAGCTATCTCAAGGATGGCGTGCATCAGGCCAGTTGGCTCAACGACGACGAAAAAGCCCTGATCACCCGTGAGCTGGCGGAGGATGACCAGCAGAAAGTGACGCATGCGTCCGTGGGCGAATTCATTCGTGACCGTCGCCTCTGGCTGCTCGCGGGGATCTATTTCTGTGTGGTGATGGGACAGTACGCAATTACCTTCTGGCTGCCGACCCTTGTGCGTAATGCCGGGGTCTCCGATCCGATGAAAATCGGCTTGCTGACCAGCCTGCCGTACCTCTGTGCCATCGCCGCCATGTTGCTGGTCGGACGCAGTGGCGACAAACATCGCGAACGCCGCTGGCACCTGATCGTGCCGATGATCGCCGGGGCCATCGGCCTGACCCTCGCGGCGCTGATGGGAGGCAATGTGATGCTGTCCATTCTCAGTCTGTGCCTGGCGGCTTCCGGCATCCTGTCCGCGACCTCGCTGTTCTGGATGCTCCCCACCACGCTGCTTGGTGGTGTCTCCGCTGCGGCAGGCATCGCCGCCGTCAACAGCTTCGCCAACCTTGCCGGCTTCTGCTCGCCCTACCTGATTGGCTGGATAACCACCCTCACTGGCTCCAGCGCTATCGGCATGTATCTGATCACCGGCGTGCTGCTGGTCGGCGCCTCGCTGGTCCTGCGCATTCCCGCTGCCTTGGTCAATCGTTGATTCACAGGAGAATTCACCATGACTGCCAACCTTTCATTCACAACACCCCAGACGCTGGCCGAGCGCGCCCACAACATCCGCCGCCATGCCTTGCGCATGGGCCAGGTGCAAGGCCAGGGCTATGTCGGCCAGGCCCTCGGTGCGGCGGACCTGCTCGCGGTCGCCTACTTCCATGCGCTGAGTTATCGTCCCGAAGACCCGGCGTGGGAGCCGCGTGATCGTTTCTATCTGTCGATCGGTCACTA
Organism: Pseudomonas sp. B34(2017); assembly: GCF_002112915.1. Lineage (NCBI taxonomy): Bacteria > Pseudomonadati > Pseudomonadota > Gammaproteobacteria > Pseudomonadales > Pseudomonadaceae > Pseudomonas > Pseudomonas sp. B34(2017). The sequence goes on from NZ_NEJA01000002.1 coordinate 302,610, forward strand.
TGCGATTGCGCTGTACGCGGCGCTGATCGAAGCCGAGATCATCCCGCTCGATGAGCTTGAAACCTACGGCTCGGATGACAGCCGATTGCCGATGTCGGGCATGGCCGCCTACACGCCGGGCATGGAAATCACCGGTGGCTCGCTGGGTCAGGGGCTGGGCATCGCGGTCGGCGCCTGCCTGGGCCTCAAGCGCAAGGGCTCGACATCGTTCGTCTACAACCTGCTGTCGGACGGCGAGCTGAACGAAGGCTCGACCTGGGAAGCCGTGATGTCGGCCTCGCACTGGAAGCTCGACAACCTGATCGCCATCGTCGACGTCAACAATCAGCAAGCGGACGGCCATTCCAGCGAGATCCTGTCGTTCGAACCCATCGTGGATCGCTGGAAAGCGTTTGGCTGGTTCACCCAGCGCGTCGACGGCAACGACCTGGACGCACTGGTCGAAGCCTTCGATGCCGCCCGCCACCACCCCGGCACTCAGCCACGGGTGATCATCTGCGACACCACCATGGGCAAAGGTGTGCCCTTCCTCGAAAACCGCGAAAAGACCCATTTCATCCGTGTGGACGAACACGAATGGGATCTGGCACTGACCACGCTTGAAGAAGGAAAAAACCAATGAGCAACGCCGCCAACACACCGACCTCGACTGGCGAACCGATCAAGAAGCGCCTGACCACCTCGGCGATGATTGCCTCGATTGCCTCTGAAGGCCAAGCCACCCGCTCAGCACCTTTTGGCCATGCATTGGCTGCACTGGCGGATCAGCGTCCGGACATCGTCGGCCTCTCCGCTGACCTGTCCAAGTACACCGACCTGCACATTTTCGCCAAGGCCCACCCGGATCGTTTCTATCAGATGGGCATGGCCGAACAGTTGCTCATGAGTGCGGCCGCAGGCATGGCCCGCGAAGGATTCGTGCCGTTCGCGACCACGTATGCGGTGTTCGCCTCGCGTCGCGCCTATGACTTCATCTGCATGGCCATTGCCGAGGAAAACCTCAACGTCAAAATCGTTTGCGGATTGCCCGGCCTCACCACCGGTTACGGCCCCAGCCACCAGGCCACCGATGACCTGGCGATCTTTCGGGCGATGCCCAACCTGATGATCGTCGACCCTTGTGATGCCTTGGAAATCGAACAGGCCGTGCCCGCCATTGCCGCGCATCAGGGGCCGGTCTACATGCGGCTGCTGCGCGGCAACGTGCCGCTGGTACTGGATGAGTACGGCTATCAATTCGAGATCGGCAAGGCCAAGACCCTGCGCACCGGCAACGATGTCCTGATCATCTCGACCGGATTGATGACCATGCGCGCATTGGAGGCCGCCAAGGCGCTGCAGACCGATGGCGTCGATGTTGCGGTGCTGCATGTGCCGACGATCAAACCGCTGGATGAACAGACCATTCTCGCCGAGGCCCGCAAGTCTGGCCGGCTGGTGGTTACCGCAGAAAACAGCTCGATTATTGGCGGACTGGGTGAAGCGGTTGCCGGGGTACTGCTGCGCAACGGAGTGACGCCGACGTTCAGGCAGATCGCGTTGCCTGACGCGTTCCTCGACGCCGGCGCACTGCCGACACTGCATGATCGCTATGGCATTTCCACCGACGCCGTCTGCGCGCAAATCAAGTCCTGGCTTTGATTGCTGGCTGATCGGGGCGCTTACGGATGAGCGGCCCGATCAGATGGATTCTCCTGGCCGATCCGCCTGGCATCCCTTCGAACCGCCTGCGGCGGAACGCCAAACCCTCGCATGAATACTTCGCGCATGTGGCGACGGTCTCGAAACCCCGTTTCCTTCGCCACGCGGTCCAGACTGTGACGACTTTGCTCGATCATCACGCGAGCGGCCTCCAGACGCAGGCTTTCAACAGCCTTGGCCGGTGACTGGCCTGTCTCGGCAGTAAACACCCGGGTGAATTGTCTTGGGCTCAAGTGCACGACGTCGGCAAGTTCCTCCACGCTGAGCGGGCGGTCCAGGTGCGTGCGCGCATACTCCAGCGCACTTTGAATACGGTCCGACTTTGGAGCAAGCGTAAGCAGTTCCGAATGCTGGGATTGCCCACCCGAACGCCGTTGATGCATGACCAGTTTGTGCGCCACCGACCTGGCCATGTCGGTGCCCAGATCCTTTTCCACCATGCCCAGCGCCATGTCCAGCGCGGCTGTCATGCCTGCCGACGTCCAGACGGGACCGTCGACGATGAAGATCCGGTCTTCCTCGACCTCGATTTTTGGATGCAGCTCACGGAGCTTGTTCGCATAGGCCCAGTGGGTGGTCGCCCTTCGATCGTCCAGAACCCCAGCCTGCGCCAGAACGAACGAGCCGGTGCACAGACCTGCTGTGCGTCGGGCTCCATCGACGAAGGCGCGCACACTGGCCAACACTTCTTCATCTGGTGGATTCAACGGGGTCAGCGTACCGGTAATCATCCACGTGTCGGCCAATCCCGGGGCGCCCAGAGGGAGCGTGTCGATGTACATGCCCAACGAAGAACGCACGGTCCCACCACCGATCGAGAAGTTCTGGACCTTGTAGATCTCTTCCCCCGCAACGATGTTGGCGAACTCGAATACAGCCTGGGTTGCCAGGGACATCACCTGAAAACCTTCGGTAATCAGATAGCCGACGCGATGCATGACTGAACTCCTTTTTGAATGTCTTTAAACACTACCATATACGTCGTTTAAGACATCCACCACCTCCTTCATCATGGCTCCACACCCAACCCACGGAGCTTGATCATGTCGCAACAATACAAAGGCACTGCACTCATCACCGGCGCGTCCACCGGCATCGGCTCGATTTACGCCGAACACCTTGCCCGCCGGGGTTACGACCTGGTGCTGGTGGCGCGCAACCGCGAACGTCTGAACGCACTGGCCAGCCGCCTGACCAGCGAAACCCGGCAGAACATCGAAGTGTTGCAGGCCGATCTTGGCCGCCCCGAGGACCTCGCCAAGGTAGAACGCAAGTTGCGTGAGGACGCCAGCATCACTTTGCTGGTCAACAATGCCGGCATCGGCACCCATACCGGCCTGCTGGAGAGTGATGTAGAGCGAATGGCCGAGATGATCACGCTGAACGTCACCGCCCTCACCCGCCTGACCTACGCCGCGATTCCAGGTTTTGTCGCCCGCGAACGAGGCGCCGTGATCAATATTTCCTCGATCGTCAGCCTGGCGCCGGAGTTGCTCAACGGCGTGTACGGCGGCAGTAAGGCCTACGTCACCGCGTTCACCCAGTCCCTGCACAAGGAACTCTCGGATAAAGGCATCCGGATTCAGGCCGTCCTGCCCGGCGCAACCGCGACGGACTTCTGGCAAATCGGTGGATTGCCTGTCGAACATCTGGATCCGGGCATCGTGATGTCGGCCCAGGACCTGGTTGCCGGCGCCCTGCAGGATTTCGACAACGGCGTGCTGATCTCCATCCCCTCGATGCACGACCTGCAAGGTTACGAGCGTTACGAAGCCAGCCGCCAGGCCTTGTTCTCCGAGCTCTCGAGCAACCGGCTCGCACCGCGCTACAACGCCAACTGATCGCTATCAAAAGGATATGAATCATGAAACTCAGCGCTAACACGATCTTCATCACCGGCGGCACCTCCGGCATTGGCCGCGCTTTGGCCGAGGCATTTCACCAGCGCGGCAATCAGGTCATCATCGCGGGCCGTCGACAGGCCCTGCTGGATGAGATCGCCCGGGCCAATCCCGGTATCGACACGGTCCAGCTGGACATCAATGACCCGCAGCAAATCAAGGATGTCGCCCAGGAAGTCATACGCCGCCACCCCTCGCTGAACGTGATCATCAATAACGCCGGGATCATGCCGTTCGATAATCCAGCCTCGGGTGATTACGACGACGAACAGGCGGTGAGTCTTTTGCAAACCAACCTGCTCGGCCCGGTGCGTGTCAGCGCCGCATTCGTCGAGCACCTCAAGCGTCAACCCGAAGCCTTCATCATCAACAACAGCTCCGTGCTGGCCTATCTGCCACTGGCTGCGACAGCGTTGTACTCGGCGACGAAGGCGGCCATTCACTCCTACTCGCTGTCGCAACGCTTCACCCTGCGCGACACCCGCGTAAAAGTGCTGGAGATCGCGCCGCCATGGGTCGACACCGACCTGATTCACAAAAGCGGCGATGAACGCGCCATGCCGCTCGACGAATTCATTCGGGAAACCCTGGAAAAACTCGAAACGGCGACCACGGAAGTGTTGGTGGATCGGGTCGTCCCGTTGCGAGCCAACCAAGGCATTAATGAGCATGCGCTGATCAATCAGTTCAACCAGGCACTGGAGGAGAACCCGATTCCGGTCGCCTGAGTTGAAGCCATCTGTCGTCAAGGCTGCCAGCCCTCCCTGATGGAAGGCTGGCCGTTTTGTATTTTCCGCAAAATGCGGAAAGTCTTCCTGCGATCTGCTTCTGTCTGGAGAAGGTCTTCGTGCATAGCCTGTCACTGCCTTCTCGCGCTCACTGATTTATCGCGACTCGTGCTTGAAGGCTCCTCATATCACTGGCGCTCAAGGACTTGAACATGAACAGATTATTTAAAATCGCAGGCCTGGCCTTTGCGGTATCCGTAAGCGGCGTGGTCGTAGCGCAAAGTGATACGGGCAAAGGCGCCGCCATCGAACGTGTTTACGCGTTCAACGGGGCCATGCCGACAGGCGTGACGGTGACCGAAACCGGCCGTATCTTCGTGAACTTCCCCCGCTGGGGCGATGACGTGCCCTACACCGTTGCGGAAATTTCCAACGGTCAGCTTGTGCCCTACCCTGATCTGAAAACCAATGTCGCGGATCCGCGGAACCCGGCCAAGGGATTCATCAGCGTGCAAAGTGTGGTTGCCGACGGCAAAGGCCGCGTCTGGGTGCTCGACACGGCCGCACCGAAGTTTTCCGCGCCTCAGGCGGGCGGAGCCAAGCTGGTGGCGATCGACCTGGCCTCCGACAAAATCACAAAAACGATTGTGTTCCCTGACGACGTCATCCTGCCGACCACCTATGTCAATGACGTGCGCTTTGACTTCCGTACAGGCAAGGAAGGGACCGCCTACATTACCGACTCTTCGGTCAGCGGCCCTGGCGGCATCATCGTGGTCGATCTGGCGAGTGGCCAGGCAAGCCGCAAACTGACTGGTGCCCAATCCACCTCGGCCGACCCGTCCTTTATCCCGAAGGTTGAAGGCAAGCCCGCACTGGTGACGCGCGATGCTCAAGGCAAAACCGGCCTGTTGACGGTGGCGTCTGACGGTATTGCCCTGTCCAGTGATGGCAAGACGCTTTACTTCTGCCCGTTATCGAGCAGGCATCTGTACGCCGTGCCGACTGCCCTGTTGCGTGATCCGGGTGTGAGCGATGCCGAACTGGAAAAAGCCGTCGTCGACCTCGGTGAAAAAGGTGCTTCCGACGGTCTTGAAGCCGATGCCGACGGTGCCGTGTACGCCGGTGACTACGAGCACAACGCGATTCGCAAACGCCTGCCGGACGGTCGCTGGCAGACGCTGGTCGAAGACTCACGAGTGCTTTGGCCCGATACGTTGTCGATCGGCCCGGACGGCTATTTGTATTTCACCGCCAACCAGCTGCATCGCTCGGCAGGTTTTAATGACGGACAGGACAAACGCGTCAAACCGTACAGCCTGATGCGCGTCAAGATCGGCGCCAGGCCTGCAGCGACGTACTAAAGAAACGTCAGAGCAATGAGGTATGGCTCAAAGGCCTGAACCTGACGCGGCACCTGCAGCCTCGTCAGGTTCTCAATGAGCTACGTAACGTTCGAAGCGTTGCGCCAGGAAAGCCCTCAATGCCTGCACGGCAGGTGTGAGCGAGGTGCGATGGGGGCAGACGAGTTGGAGCGGTGCCGGCTGCCCGACGTCTGCCGGGAAAAGCTCCACCAGTCGACCGCTGCGCAAGTCATCCAGCACATCGATTTTCGACCTGTAGACGATTCCGAAACCGGCAACCGCCCAGCGCCGGACGATATCGGCATCATCACTGACCCGGTCGCCCGTCACCTGAACGGTCCTGACACCGTCCGCCGAATGAAAGCTCCAGCGTTCGTAGGTCTGCTCGCCCATCACAAACCGAAGGCAGTTATGGTTGCCCAATTCTTCAGGTGTGGCTGGCTGGCCGTGGCGGGCCAGATAGTCCGGCGAGGCGCAGACCGTTCTTCTGTTCGACGGCGCCAGGGCCAGAGAGACGAGGCTGGAATCGGCCAGCAAACCATAACGGATACCGGCATCCAGTTGTTCGCCGACCAGGTCGGCAATCTGATCGCTGACCCGTAACTGCAACAGCACCTTCGGATGCAGTTGCTGAAACTCGTCGAGCCATCGCAACAGCACGTTTCGGCCGATATCCGACGGTATGGACAAGCGAATCGTGCCAGCGATTTCATCGCGACCTTCACTTAGTGCGATCTCGCCATTTTCGAGCGCTTCGAGTGCCTGCCGGGCATGGGAAAGGTAGCGTTCGCCATCGTCCGATAATCTCAAGCGCCGGGTCGAGCGAACGAACAACCGTGCTCCAAGACTGCCTTCAAGACGCTGAACCGCTCCGCTGGCCAAGGCTGGAGAAATGTCGAGCAATCGGGCGGCGGCGGAGAAACTGCCGGCCGCAGCCGTGGTGACGAATACCTGAAGGTCATCTACGCGGACTATTTTCTTCACGATCACGAAATTCTGTAGGGTGCGGACGAAGTTTTTCAGCGTAATGGGAAAAATGATCATTGCCCAGCCGTCGCTCAGGCGCCGGCGCTGTTAGCCATTAGTCTAATCAGCCCAGGCACCGGCGTGATCACTGCGCGAACCATGTCTGTCACAAATCCCACTTCCCCTGACAGAAAAGCGACTTTCAACCGCATTTCAATATCGCTTGCAGCCTTACAGGCGCAAACCGTCCCCCGATCCGACGCTTCGCTGAGCAGCAAACTACACTTCATGCTGATTTAGTGATTTAACTAGGTAGTTACCTAACTATATAATGCACGCCTCATTTCAACGGGACATTCAACGTGAAGCAGAGTCAACGCCTCTCGGGCATATCAACATTCATTCTGGTCGGGCTGGGCGTGATCATCGCCCTGCTCGGCCTGGCACTGGCCGCTGGCGGTGTGAAATTGGTCAGCCTGGGAGGCTCCTGGTACTTCCTGGTGGGTGGTCTGGTGATGGCCGTTTCCGGTCTGCTGATCGCGCGGCGCAAGCCTGCCGGTGCCTGGCTGTTCGCGGCGTTTCTGGTTGGGACCGCCATCTGGGCCGTGATCGATGCAGGGCTGGTGTTCTGGCCGGTGTTCTCGCGCCTGTTCATGTTCAGCGCGGTGGGTCTGGTGGTCGCGCTGGTCTATCCGCTGCTCAAACGCGCCAATGGCGACGTTGCAGGTCGCGGTGCTTACGGCGTTGCGGCTGTTCTGGCCGTTGGACTGGCCGTGGCTGCCGGCAACATGTTCGTCGCGCACCCGACCGTCGCCCCTACCGGCACCGGTCCGGGCCTGACGCCGGTCGAGCCGGAAAAAGCGCAGAAAGACTGGGCCCACTACGGCAATACCGAAGGCGGCAGCCGCTTCGCCGCGCTGGACCAGATCAACCGCAGCAACGTCGACAAGTTGAAAGTGGCGTGGACCTACCACACCGGCGACATCGCCGAGAGCGATGGCAACGGCGCCGAAGACCAGCTGACCCCGCTGCAGATCGGCAATAAAGTCTTCATCTGCACCCCGCACAACAACCTGATCGCACTGGATGCCGACACCGGTAAAGAACTCTGGAAAAACGCGATCAACGCTCAGTCCAAAGTCTGGCAGCGTTGCCGAGGAATGGCGTATTTCGACGCCAGCACCGCCATCGCCAAACCGGCCAGCTCGCCAGTGAGCGAAACCCCGACCGCTCCGGTCGCCAACTGCACGCGTCGCTTGCTCACCAACACCATCGACGCCCGCCTGATCGCAGTCGATGCCGACACCGGCGAGTTCTGCCGGGGTTTCGGCAACAACGGCCAAGTGGATCTGAAGGCCGGTCTGGGTGATGTGCCGGACAGCTACTATCAACTGTCCTCGGCGCCGCTGATGGCCGGCACCACCGTGGTGGTTGGCGGTCGTGTGGCCGACAACGTGCAAACCGACATGCCGGGCGGCGTGATCCGTGGTTTCGACGTCATGACCGGTGCCATGCGCTGGGCGTTCGACCCGGGCAACCCGCAGGATAAACAGGCACCGGCCGATGGCAAAACCTATGTTCGCAGCACGCCGAACAGCTGGGCCCCGATGTCCTACGACCCGGCGACCAACACCGTATTCCTGCCGATGGGCAGTTCTTCCACTGACATCTATGGTGTCGAGCGCAGCAAACTCGATCACACCTACGGTGCCTCCGTCCTGGCGCTGGACGCCAACAGCGGCGAAGAAAAGTGGGTATTCCAGACTGTGCACAACGACCTCTGGGACTTCGATCTGCCGATGCAGCCAAGCCTCATCGACTTCACCAAGGACGGTAAAACCGTGCCGGCGGTGGTCATCGGCACCAAGGCCGGGCAGATTTACGTGCTCGACCGCGCCACTGGCAAACCGTTGACCGACGTAAAGGAAGTGCCGGTCAAGGCCGCCAATATCCCCAACGAGCCGTACTCGCCGACCCAGCCGAAATCCGTGGGCATGCCGCAAATCGGTGCCCAGCACTTGACTGAATCGGACATGTGGGGCGCCACCCCGTACGACCAGCTGCTGTGCCGGATCGATTTCAAGTCGATGCGTTACGACGGCTTGTACACCGCGCCGGGCACTGACAAATCCCTGAGTTTCCCGGGTTCGCTGGGCGGCATGAACTGGGGCAGCATTTCCACTGACCCGGTGCACGGTTTCATCTTCGTCAACGACATGCGTCTGGGCCTGTGGATTCAGATGATCCCGTCGCAGAACAAGGCTCAGGCCTCTTCCGGTGGCGAAGCGCTGAACACCGGCATGGGTGCCGTGCCGCTCAAGGGCACGCCTTACGCCGTGAACAAAAACCGCTTCCTGTCGGTCGCCGGCATTCCGTGCCAGGCCCCGCCGTTCGGTACGCTGACCGCCATCGACATGAAAACCCAGAAAGTCGCCTGGCAAGTGCCGGTCGGCACCGTTGAAGACACCGGTCCCTTGGGCATCCGCATGCACCTGCCGATCAAGATCGGTCTGCCAACCCTCGGCGGCACGCTGTCGACCCAGGGCGGCCTGATCTTCATCGCCGGCACCCAGGACTTCTACCTGCGCGCCTTCAACAGCGCCAATGGTGAAGAAATCTGGAAAGCGCGTCTGCCGGTCGGCAGTCAGGGTGGCCCGATGACCTATGTGTCGCCGAAAACCGGCAAGCAATACGTGGTCATCACCGCCGGTGGCGCTCGCCAGTCGACTGATCGCGGTGACTACGTGATGGCTTACGCCCTGCCGTAAACCGTCGCGTTCGCCTTCGTTTCACTTGTGCGCGGCACCTTCGGGTGCCGCGTTGTTTCATGTCCTTCGCTCTGGATTTGCGCAATGTCATTGGCTGTTCGCTTTTCTCACGCCGGGGTTTTCACCGGCATGCTGTTCGGTCTCACCTGCGGCGCTGCCCTGCCCGCCCTTGCCGATACCGATTCGAACGTATTTACCCGCAGCACCCTGACCGGCGACTGGGGCGGCCTGCGCCACCAGTTCGACGAAGACGGCATCAAGTTCACCGGTGATTACACCGGCGAAACCGCCTACAACGCCGACGGCGGCCTGCATCGCTCGGCGCGTTACTCGCAGAACATCAAGCTCGGTGCGCAGTTCGACCTGAGCAAACTGTACGGCGTCGATAACGCCGGCAAGATTCAGCTGACCATCAACGATCGACGCGGCAACAGTGCCTCCGAAGATCTGGTCGGCAACCGTCTGCCGATCCAGGAAAACTACGGCGGCCTCTACACCCGCCTGACCGAGCTGAGCTACGAGCGCAGCCTGTTCACCCCGGCACTGAACGTCAAACTCGGCTACATGGCCATGGGCAACGACCTCGGCGGCCTCGACAGCGGCATTCTCTGCAACTTCATGAACGCCGGTTTCTGCGGCCATCCGCTGAACATGTCCGGTGGCAGTGGCTGGACCAACTACCCCAACGCCCACCTGGGTGTGCGGGTGAAATACGACCTCTCCCCGGCCTGGCAACTGCGCGTGGCCGCGTTCAATGTCGATCCGGAAAGTAACGGCAATTCCAGCCGTGCCTGGCACTTGGGCCCGAAACACACCACCGGCACCGTGGTGCCGATCGAGCTGGTCTACAAGCAGGCCGGCAAACTGCCCGGCGAGTACAAGCTCGGGTATTACTACGACAGCTCCGACGTCAAACGCATCGGCAGTGACAAGGAAGTGTCCGGGCGCGGCGGCCATTACGTCCTGATCGACCAGGCCGTGTGGGCTTCGGATGTCTCCGAAGGTCGCAGCCTGCACGCTTTCGGCCAATACTCGGCGGCCAGCGAAGCAGCTTCGCCGTTCAGCAAGTGGTACGGCACCGGTCTGGTTCTGTACAAGCCTTTCGAAGGCCGCCCGCGTGACACCGTGGCGCTGGGCTACGGCCGCGCAGTGCCGAACCCGCGCAGCCGCGATGTGCTGCAGGACACCGCCATGGCCAATGGCGCCGCGTTCCCCAATCTGGACAGCGCCGAACAATTGATCGAACTCGGTTACGGCTATCAGGCCACGCCTTGGCTGACGCTGCGCCCGAATGTGCAATACATCATTGAGCCAGGCGCGTTCTCCGGCCAGGACATCGACAATGCGTTGGTGTTTGGATTGCAGGTGAAAGCCGCGCTCTGACACCATCATCTGCCGACCACAAAAAAAGCACCCGAAGGTGCTTTTTTTGTACGTGCCGCCAACCGAATCAACCCGCGAAGTTGGCCCGCGCTGCATGCAGTTTCTTGTAGCTCTCGATCAGGCGCAGATGCCGATCCAGCCCCTCCAGTTTCATGCTGGTCGGCGTCAAACCGTAGAAGCGCACGCTGCCATTGACCGAGCCGATCGCCGCGTCCATGCGCTCGTCGCCGAACATGCGGCGGAAGTTGGCTTCGTAGTCTTCCAGCTGCAGATCCTCGTCCAGCTCCATTTCCAGCACGACGTTGACCGCTTGATAGAACAAGCCGCGCTCGACGGTGTTGTCGTTGTATTGCAGGAAGGCTTCGACCAGATCCTTGGCCTGCTCGTACTTCTGCAAGGCGAGGTAGATCAGCAGGCGCAGTTCGAGAATGGTCAACTTGCCCCATGGCGTGTTGTCGTCGAACTCGATGCCGATCAGCGTGGTGATGTCGGTGTAATCGTCCAGCTCGCTGTGTTCCAGGCCTTTGACCAGGTTGCGCAGGCCGACTTTGCTCAGGTTGTGCAGGTTGAGAATGTCCGCACGGAATTGCAGCGCTTTGTTGGTGTTGTCCCAGATCAGGTCTTCTACCGGATAGATCTCCGAATAGTCCGGCACCAGAATGCGGCACGCCTTGGCGCCGATGTGCTCGTAGACCGCCATGTAGACTTCCTTGCCCATGTCTTCGAGGACGCCGAACAGCGTTGCGGCCTCTTCGGCGTTGGAGTTTTCGCCATTGCCGGAGAAGTCCCACTCGACGAATTCGAAGTCGGCCTTGGCGCTGAAGAAGCGCCACGACACCACGCCGCTGGAATCGATGAAGTGCTCCACAAAGTTGTTCGGCTCGGTCACGGCCTGGCCCGAGAAGGTCGGCTGTGGCAGATCGTTGAGGCCTTCGAAGCTGCGGCCCTGCAGCAACTCGGTAAGGCTGCGTTCCAGCGCCACTTCGAAGCTCGGGTGCGCGCCGAACGAGGCGAACACGCCGCCGGTGCGCGGGTTCATCAGCGTCACGCACATCACCGGGAATTCACCGCCCAGCGACGCGTCCTTGACCAGCACCGGGAAGCCCTGCTCTTCCAGCGCCTGGATCCCGGCGAGGATGCCCGGGTATTTCGCCAGCACCTCTTGCGGTACATCCGGCAGGGCCATTTCGCCTTCGAGGATTTCGCGTTTGACCGCCCGCTCGAAGATTTCCGACAGGCACTGCACCTGCGCTTCGGCCAGGGTGTTGCCGGCGCTCATGCCGTTGCTGAGAAACAGGTTCTCGATCAGGTTGGACGGGAAATACACCACTTCACCGTCGGACTGACGCACGAACGGCAGCGAGCAGATGCCGCGCTGGGTGTTGCCGGAGTTGGTGTCGTACAGGTGTGAGCCGCGCAGTTCGCCGTCACGGTTGTAGATGCCCAGGCAGTATTCGTCGAGGATTTCTGCAGGCAACTCATCTTTGGCGCCAGGCTTGAACCAGCGCTCGTCCGGGTAATGCACGAACTCGGCATTGGCGATCTCTTCGCCCCAGAACTGATCGTTGTAGAAGAAGTTGCAGTTCAGCCGCTCGATGAACTCGCCCAGCGCCGAGGCCAGCGCGCTCTCTTTGGTCGCGCCCTTGCCGTTGGTGAAGCACATCGGCGACTGCGCATCGCGGATGTGCAGCGACCAGACGTTGGGCACGATGTTGCGCCACGAAGCGATTTCGATCTTCATGCCCAGGTCCGCGAGAATCCCCGACATATTGGCGATGGTCTGTTCCAGCGGCAGGTCCTTGCCGGCAATGCAGGTGCCCGCGCCTGAGGTGGACGCCGGCATCAGCAGGGCCTGGGCATCCGCGTCGAGGTTCTCGACTTCCTCGATCACGAACTCCGGCCCGGCCTGCACCACCTTCTTCACCGTGCAACGGTCAATCGAGCGCAGGATGCCCTGGCGATCCTTCTCCGAGATGTCTGCCGGCAGCTCGACCTGGATCTTGAAGATCTGGTTGTAGCGGTTTTCCGGGTCGACAATGTTGTTCTGCGACAGACGAATGTTTTCGGTCGGGATGTTGCGGGTGCTGCAGTACAACTTTACGAAGTAAGCCGCGCACAAGGCCGACGACGCCAGGAAATAGTCGAACGGACCCGGTGCAGAGCCATCGCCCTTGTAACGGATCGGTTGGTCGGCCACCACCGTGAAGTCATCGAACCTGGCTTCGAGTCGGAGGTTGTCGAGAAAATTGACCTTGATTTCCATGCGGGTTACCAGAATAGCGGGCTAAACAAATTGGCCGCCATTATCCGGCTTTTGAGCGTGAAGTCTTGTGCTTTTGCGCAACGGGGCCTGAGCGGTTCGACACGCTTGGCACAACTTCTGAACATCTCGAAGCCGAAGATGTTCTAGATTGAACAGATACCGGATCAAGGACGAGCAAATGGACATTTCCAGCCGTGCGACGCCGTTACCCACCCTGCAGGGCTCTGTCACCCGGCGTCTGGCCATTGCGGTGGGCGCGCTGTTCATTGTCGGGGTGATGGCGGCGACCGCTGCGTTGCTCGGCATTGCCACTCAACTGGATGAGGATGACGTCAATGACGTCCGGTTCTATTCCGGCCGGGCGCTGGAAAACCGGATTACCGCTTCCAAGAACTACATCACCAGTTACGCCTACTGGACAACAGCCTATGAACGTTTGAGCGGCACGGTCGACACGAACTGGGCGTACACCGAGCAGAACATGGGCAAGACCCTGTTTACCAGCGACGGCTATGACGGTCTGTTCGTGCTGGATCGGGAACGCACCAAATACGCCGTCGTTCGCGGGCAATTGCTCGATGCACAACTGCCCCAGTTCCTTCAGCTTTCGGCGAACAGCCTGGTGGAGCAAGTGCAGAGTCAGCCCGACCTGACCAGGCCCGTCAGTACTTATTCACTGTTCGAAGACTGGCCGGCGCTGGTCACCGCGGCGGCGATCATTCCCAACGATGAGCGTCCGGTAGACGAGCCACAGAAGACCTCGGTACTGGTATTCGTCGACAAGTTGACGCCCACCAAGCTGCGCAAGATCGGCAGCGGGTACGGCCTGAACAATCTGACGCTGGCACCGGACGGCACCATCGACCCGGGCCAGCCTCGCGTCCCGCTGGACAGCACCGGATACAGCCTCGTTGCGGATCTGGAACGGCCGGGCCAGCATCTGCTTTGGTCGTTGCTGCCAACGCTCGGCCCCGCTTTGCTCGTGCTGATGGCCCTGACGGTCTGGTTCTTTCGCCATGCGTTACGTTCCTCGCGGTACGTCGACGACAGTTTTGAAGCGATGCAGGCGTCGAATCAGGCACTGCTGGCGTCCAACCGCGCACTGGAAGCCAGCGAGGAGCGCTTTCGGGCGGTGGCCGAAGCGGCGTCCGACTGGATCTGGGAGGTGGATGAAGCGTTGTCCATCACCTATCTGTCGACCCGGTTCAGCGCGGTCACCGGCTATCCGCAGGCGCAGTGGATCGGGAAACACATCGGGCACTTGCTGGCGTGCGACACCACTCCGCTGGATCTGTGGCTGAAAAAACTGGATGAGGAGAGCAATGCCAGCGACCTGCGCTGCACCTATCGCGACCGCAAGGGGCAACAGCGCCACTGCCGTCTCTCGGCCAGGCCGATCGTGGAAAGTACGGCAGTGGTCGGCTATCGCGGCACGGCCAGCGACATCACCGATGAGGTAGCCGCCCATGCGCAGATCCAGCACCTGTCCTTGCATGACGCGCTGACGGGTCTGCCCAACCGCAACAAACTGTCGCGCTATCTGGACGACGCTCTGCTGCTCAAGGAACACGCTCCGCCGGTGTCGCTGTTGATGATTGACCTGGACAATTTCAAACCGATCAACGATTCCCTCGGGCACCCGGCCGGCGATGCGGTGTTGCAAGAGGTTGCCGGCCGTCTGCGCGAATGCACGCGCGACCACGATATCGTCGCCCGTCTGGGCGGTGACGAGTTCGTCGTTGTGCTCTGCGGCATGGACACGCATCAGGAAATCGACAGGTTCTGCACACGTCTGATCGGCAGTCTGCATCAGCCCATCCACTTCGAACAGCAACCGTTGCACATCGGCGCCAGTGTCGGAATCGCCCTGAGCCGGCGTCACGGGTACGTCGCCAGTGAGCTGATCCGTTGCGCGGACATTGCGCTGTACCAGGCCAAATCCGAAGGCAAGAACACCTGGTGCTATTTCGAAGCGCACATGAGCGACCAGATCCAGACCCGCCGGCAGATGGAGGACGACCTGCGCAGGGCCCTGAAGAACAACGAGTTCGTGCTGCACTATCAACCCCGATACAAGGTCGATGGCAAGGCAATCGTTTCGGTCGAGGCTCTGGTGCGCTGGCAGCATCCGGTAAAAGGGTTGCTCGGACCGGATTTATTCATTCCGCTGGCCGAACAGACCGACCTGATTGTTCCCCTGGGTCGCTGGGTCCTGCGTGAGGCTTGTGAAACGGCGCTTACGTGGCCGGCGGACATTCTCCTGTCGGTGAACCTGTCACCTGCGCAGTTTGCGATCAGCGATGTGGTCGAAGATGTACGTGAAGTGCTGGTCGGCACTCGCTTCCCGGCCAGCCGGCTGGAGCTGGAAATCACCGAGAACGTGATGCTCAACGACACGGACGGCGCGTTGACCACCATGAACGCGCTCAAGGAACTGGGCGTGCGGCTGAACATGGACGACTTCGGCACCGGTTATTCCTCCCTTGGCTACCTGCGTGCCTACCCGTTCGACGGCATCAAGATCGACAAACGCTTCATCGCGTCCATCAGCACCGGCGCCAATGATCGTGCGGTGGTGCAGGCCATCATCGGACTGGGTAAAGCGATGGGGCTGACCGTGACCGCAGAAGGCGTCGAAACCGAGGAACAACTGGACATCCTGGGCAAGGATCAATGCAACGAAGTCCAGGGTTATTACATGAGTCGCCCGATCGACAAGGCGGCCTTCGCCAGTCTTCTGCAGGCATCAAGAGCCGCCGCTGTCGATCCTTCCAGGCAACGAAAAGGCCGGGTGACCTGAGGACGCTGACTCAGCACATCCGCTCAATCGCAGCACCAATGTTTGCTTCAGTATCCGGCAACTTCCCTCACGGCCGGTCACTGACACATGAAAGGTTTCATGCAACCGCGTTTCGCCCTGGCACTGTTGTATTGCGCAATGGCCGACTCGGCATTTGCCAGCGGTTTTCTCGACGACGCCAAGACCGAGGTGATCAGCCGCAACTTCTTTCTGAGCAACGATTACCGCTCGCCCTCGCCCGCTGGAAAAAACTACAAACAGGAATGGGCTCAAGGGTTTATCGGCACTTTCGCATCCGGTTTCACTGAAGGAACCGTCGGGGTTGGTCTCGATGCCCACGCCTTTTATGGGCTGAAACTCGATGGCGGCAAGGGGCACTCCGGCACAGGATTATTACCGGTGGACAGTGATGGCCGCAGCGAAAGCGAATACTCCAGCGCCGGTGGTGCGCTGAAGTTGAAGACTTCGAAAACCACCCTCGCCTTCGGTGAAATGACCGTGGAAACGCCGGTGTTCGACACCTCGGACAAACGCCTGCAACCGGAATACGCCACGGGGTTGCTACTCGATAGCCACGAAATCGAAAACGCACGCGTTGTGGCCGGGCGCTTCACGGCGTTCAAGAACCAGGACAGCTCTTCCGGCAAAGGCGACTTCCAGGGCTATGGCGCCAGCACCCAAGGCGAAAGCATCAGTTTTGTCGGCACCGAGCTGTTCAGCGACAGCCCGGTGGGCGGCGCGCTGTATGCGTCCGATCTGAGCGACACCTGGCGCCAGTACTACGCCAACCTGCATTTCAAACAGTCCGGTCTGTTGCTTGACGCCAACGTCTACCACACCCGCGACACCGGGCAGGCATTAGCCGGCGACATCGACAACACGGCGTTCAGCCTATCGGGCAAATACACCTTCGGCGCCCACGCGGTGATGCTCGGCTGGCAACGCATCAATGGCGACACGCCGTTCGATTTCGTCGGCGGCGACTCGATCTACCTGGCCAACTCGATCAAATACGCCGACTTCAACGGCGCCCACGAGCGCTCCTGGCAAGCGCGCTACGACCTGGATCTTGGCGCCTTCGGCATTCCCGGGCTGAACTTCATGACCCGCTACGTCGCCGGCAGCCACATCGACGGCACTCACGCGCCCAAGGGCGGCGCCTATAACCCGTTCGACGCGGATTCCGGTGAATATCAGCCTCAGCAAGGGGACGGCGGCAAACACTGGGAACGCGACATCGATCTGCGTTACATCGTCCAATCCGGCGCGGCCAAGGATCTGTCGGTGCAGCTGTCCCACGTTTCGCACCGGGCCAACAGCGCTCAGGCGGGCGACGACATTGACCGGATCTACGTGGTGATCCAGTACCCACTGGGGTTTTGAGGGGAGAAATGGCGGAAGGCAGCCGGAGTCGAACCTGCCCGGGAACGGATGCCGTCCCCAACCGGGTTTGAAGCCCGGCCGCGCCACCGGGCGCGATTGCCTTCCTTGAACTCAGTCGGCGCCGGGGTTGGCCAGCGCACTGTCGGTGCGGATTTGCCGGCCTTCGCCGACGCGCCGGGTCAGGCCCAGCCGATCGAAGTATTCAAGGATCTGAATACTGCGCTTGCGTCCCAAGCCTAGCGCATCGCGGAAGGCCGTGACTTCGATCTGCGGATTTTCTTCGGCCAGGCGCAGCAGCACCGCCACCATTTGCCGCAGCGTGATGTCGGTGACAAACAGGTCGCGCACCACTTGATGCATCACGCCAAGGCGCGCCAGTTTGCGCAGCAGCAAACGCACGATCGCGTCTTCCAGACCGACGACTTTCGCCACGTCACGTACCCACGGCGGATCGAAACCAGCCTGTTCGAACAACGGCTGCAACGCCTGCCACAGGGTTTCGTCGTCGGCGCTCAGGCGCACCTGATGGTCGGGCAAATGCAGCCACGGGCCGCTGGCGACCAGCGAGCCGGCGCCGAGCAACTCTTCCAGCAGGCTGATGAAGGTCGCGCGTTCGAGGCTCAAACTGCTGAAACGCCGCAGACGGTCGCGGTCCGGGCCCATCTGATCGGGCTCCAGCTCATGAAAGCGCGCCAGCTGCTCCAGCAGCCTGAACTTGAGCATGCCCCAGCGCTGCGCATTGAACAGCACCGGGCCCTGACGGGTTTCGATCAGGCGGACATTGTCCGGCAGCGTCCAGCCGTCACGCGGACGGTTGAACTGTCGCTCCAGGCGTTGCGGGTCGAGGCCGCTTGCGCTGTATTCCAGTAACGTCGGCAAGGCCTGTTCCAGCTCGGAGCTGATCGCCAGTGCCCGCAGTTGTGCCAGCCGTTCCGGGCTGCGCCGCTGGCGGGCCGGGGCGAAAGGATCAAGGACGCGCCCGCCGCCAAGGGTTCGCTGGGCGCTGGCATCACGCAGGATCAGCGGATCACCGTAGACGCCGTGCACCGGGACGTTCGTCAGCACTTGCGCAAACATGCGCTCGCCGGGCGCCAGGCTCGAACCCTCCAGCAAGGCGACCCGGGCGATCACGTCCTGCGTGCCGAGATGCAGGTGCACCGGCTGGAAATGCTCGAAAACCCGCTCGCCCGGCAACAACTGGAATTCGATATCCAGCCGCTGGGTCGGCGCGTGCAGCCATTCGGCGAGCAACCATTGGCCGCGATGGATCTGCCCGAGTTCCAGGCGATCCGCGCTGATGTTCAGGGCCACGCGCTGGCCGGCGAAGGCTTGTTCGGCAGTCTGATTCTGCGCGTGCAGACCTCTGACCCGCACGGTTTTGCCCGCCGGGCCGAGGCTGAGTTTGTCACCCACGGCGACCAAGCCCGAAAGCGCCGTCCCCGTCACCACAATACCGGCGCCGGCGACACTGAACGCCCGGTCGATGGCCAGGCGAAAACCGCCTTCGCGACTGCGCTCCTCTGCGTCTATCTCCAGCAACGCCTCGCGCAGCGCGTCGACGCCCTCGCCCGTCACGCTGGAAACCGTCAGCAACGGTGCTTCGGCATAGGGGCCGGTCGCCAGCAGGCTTTCGACTTGTCGGTGAACCTCTTCCACCCTGCCCGCCTCGACCCGATCACACTTGGTGATCGCCACCAGCGCCCGTGGAATGCCCAGCAGCTCGACAATCGCCAGATGCTCGCGGGTCTGCGGCATCACCCCGTCATCCGCCGCCACCACCAGCAACACCAGATCGATGCCTTGCGCGCCGGCGAGCATGTTGTGGGTGAATTTCTCGTGGCCCGGCACGTCGATGAAACCGGTCAGCCCGGCGCCGGGCCCCAGTTCGGCGTACAGATAACCGAGGTCGATGGTCATCCCGCGCTCGCGTTCCTGCGGGCGGCGGTCGCCGGTTTGCCCGGTCAGTGCCTGGAGCAGTGACGTTTTGCCGTGGTCGATGTGCCCCGCCGTGCCGACGATCACGTTTGCAACTGCCCGAGTTGCGCCTGCCACGCCGGTTCATCGTCGAGTTGCCGCAGATCCAGCCACAACGCGTCGTCATCGATGCGCCCGAGCACCGGGATCGGTAAGGCACGCAGCGCGGCTTCCAGATTCAGCAGGCAACGTCCGCGCAGGCGTTTCGATACCTGTGGGCGCAGGCACAGCGCTGCGCTTGGCAGGCGCGCCACCGGTTGGCTGCCGCTGCCGATCATGCCCAGTGCGGGCTCCGCCGTGACGGTCCAGACCTCGCCCAGCCGTTCGGACAAGGCCGGTTGCAGGCGTTCGGCCTGGGCCAGAATGTCAGCTTGCGGTCGGGTCAGCAGGCGCAGGCTCGGCAAGCGCTCGGCCAGACGATCCGGGTCGCGATAGAGTCCGAGCACCGCTTCCAGTGCCGCCAGCGTCAGTTTGTCGACCCGCAATGCGCGTTTCAGCGGGTTCTTCTTGATCTTCGCGATCAAGTCCTTGCGCCCGACGATCACCCCCGCCTGGGGCCCGCCGAGCAGTTTATCGCCGCTGAAAGTGACGATGTCAGCGCCATCGAGCAGCGCCTGTCGCACCGTCGGTTCCGCCGGCAAACCCCAGCGGGTCAGGTCCAGCAGACTGCCGCTGCCAAGATCTTCCAGCAACGGCAGGTCATGCCGATGGGCCAATGCCGCCAGTTCGGAAGTCGGCACCCGGGCGGTGAAGCCTTCGATGCTGTAGTTGCTCGCGTGCACGCGCATGATCAGGCCGCTGCGTGGGCTGATTGCCGCTTCGTAGTCGCGGGCATGGGTGCGATTGGTGGTGCCGACCTCGTGCAGGCGCACGCCGGCGCGGCTCATGATGTCGGGGATGCGGAACGCGCCGCCGATCTCGATCAGCTCGCCCCGGGAAATGATGCCTTCCTTGCGCGCGCCGAGGCTGTTGAGCGTCAGCAGCACGGCGGCGGCATTGTTGTTGACCACGGTCACGGCTTCGGCGCCGGTCAGCTCGCGGATCAGGCCTTCGATCAGATCGTCGCGGTCACCGCGCTTGCCGCTGGCCAGGTCGAATTCCAGATTCAAGGGATAGCGCGCCGCCAGTTGCACCGCTTCAATGGCTTCTTCGGGCAACAAGGCCCGGCCGAGGTTGGTATGCAGCACCGTGCCTGTCAGGTTGAACACACGGCGCACCTGGCTGCGCTGCTTCAGCGCCAGACGTTCGGCGACCCTTCCGGCCAGCGCTTCAGAGCTGATTTCGACGGCGGTCAGTTGCCCCGCCACCACCGCTTCGCGCAAGTCATCCAGTAATTGGCGAAACCCCGTCAACAAGGCCTCACGCCCGTAACGCTCGGCCAATGGCTGGCACGCCGGGTGGCGCAACAGACTGTCAATCGACGGTAACCGCAGGGCAACACTTACGGACATCAGGCACTCCCGAAATCGAAATACGCCTGATGATGTTAGACCACCCTGCTGCTAGCGCAGCGCTGCCCTTTGAACCGGCACATAGGTTTGACTCAAGTCCGTAGCCCAGCCATCGAGGACGGCTTTCACGTTATCGGGCGTCATGACCTGTTTGTCGTTCTCCAGCGGCACGCCCTTGCCCTTGCGCACCACTTCAGCCACAACCTCCCCGGTCGAACCGTCCTCGAAGGACACTTCCGTGGCGATTTCACTGTCCCGGTCACGAATGCCGGTGGCGCTGCTAACCCCGGCCGCGACCAGTGTCACCGGCAGCCATTCATAAAAGCGCAGACCCTGAGTATTGGCGGAGACCTGGGTGATGGCCGGTTTGACGATCAGCGTGTCCGGGCCGGGTTTCGACGCCAGCGGCAACACCTTGCCCAGCTCCAGCCTGAGGGCTGCGTCGTAGTAATGGGTCACGCCCGACAAGGTGCTTTGGGGAATGCGCTGAGAAGGCTCGAGCCGTGGATAGAACTGGCTCGGCGCCAGGTAAACCTGGCTATAACGGCCTCTCGCCAATGTCGGGCTGATCCAGCTCAATATTGTTTTCCCCGAAGCGGTCTGCCCTTCCTTGAGCACGCTGTAATCCCGTAGAAACCCGGCCTGCGGCTCCGCCGGAAGCTTCTTGCTGCTGCACGCCGACAGGCTGAGGGTGGCGGCAAACAACACGGCCAGTGAGCGATGGCTAGTCATCGATGGTGTTTCCTTGTTCACGCGTGGACGTGGCTGTGCGGGGTGTTGTCGGAGCACTCGATGCGCAACTGGCCGTGGGTCATGATCCATTGGATGAATTCGGCGGTGGGAATCGAGTGGAGGTATTCGACCCAATGGGCCTCGGTCGGGCTGAACCGTTCGAAATAGCGGCGCAGGATCAACTGACTCTGATCGTTGGCCAGCCCCAGACACGTCTCCTGAAACAGGATCGGCGTGTCCGGGCCCGGTGCGGTGGTGCGCTGGGTCAGGATCAACGGGCGCACGGCGCCATGGTCCCGGGTGATGTAGCCGCTGTTCATGTCCTTCATGTTGAGCCCCCTTGGTTGAAAGGCCTGCAGAGTGCCTGCGGATGTTTGCCCCACGATGTCCGGCTGATGTCTGCGCTGAAGGAATGTTGCAGGATTGAAATATATGACCGGCGCATCGAAATGGTTTTAGATGCGCTTCTTTTGGGTTCATGGATTGCGCAAACGTGAGCAGATTGCTGATCGTCGATGACGACGGGGAAATTCTGTCCTTGCTGAAGAAATTCTTCGTTCAGCACGGTTATCAGGTCGATGTCGCCGCCCATGGCGAGGCCATGTGGGCGGCCATTGCGCAGGCGCGACCGGACACGATCATCCTCGACCTGATGCTGCCCGGCGAGGGTGGCCTGAGCCTGTGCCAGAAGGTCCGGGCGCAGATGGGCATCCCGATCATCATGCTCACGGCCATGGCCGAGCTGAGCGACCGCATTGTCGGCCTGGAACTGGGCGCCGACGACTACCTGACCAAACCCTTCGCCCCGCAGGAACTGCTGGCCCGGGTGCGCGCCCTGCAACGGCGGGTCGGTGAGAGCACGCCGTCCGGCGCCGAGCCTTCACGGCCGGTCATGGCCTTCGCCGGTTGGCATCTGGACATCACCTGCCGTGAACTGCGCTCGCCGGAGGGCGTGATGATTCCGATGTCCGCCGGCGAATTCGACCTGCTGCTGGTATTGCTCGAACATCCGCAACGCATCCTGACCCGCGAACAACTGATCGACCTGACCCACGGTCAGGGCCACGACGCCTATGACCGCAGCATCGACGTGCAGATCAGTCGGCTGCGACGCAAGATCGAACCGGACAGCAAACGTCCGGACCTGATCCGCACGGTTCGTAACGGCGGCTACATGTTCACTGCCAAGGTCAGCCGCTCATGATCGGCCGGATGCTGCGGCGCGACACCCTCAGCCGGCGGATTGCCCTGACAATCGTCGCGGCCATGCTCGCGTCGCTGCTGCTCAATGCGCTGTTCGTTCAGGTCGCGGGGATCTGGGCTCGGCCGCCGATCGAGCGCACCGGGCTGCTGGAACAGATTGCCGCCACCACCCGAGTGATCGAGGCAGCGCCGGCGACCTTGCGCCCGCAACTGGCCAGTGCCGCCAGCAGCCCGATGCTTGAAGTGGTGTGGAAACCCCGTCGAGCCGACTTCGGTCTGCCGGGGGACGGCGAACAGGTCGAGGCCGGAAAAGTGCCGGCGCTGCGGCAGTTGCTCGGCGATGACCGGCAGATCGACGTGTTCAACCCCGACGACTGGCCCGCCGGCAGCCCTCGCGCGCATTACATGGCACTGGTGCGGCTGGCCGATGACAGCTGGCTGTCGTTCACGCCGCCGGAGCGCAGTTGGGGCTTGAGCCTGAACGTGCGGATTGCCGTGATCGTTGCCCTGGGGCTGGTCGCCACGCTGCTGGTCGCCTGGCTGGCCACACGACAACTGGCCCAGCCGTTACAGCGCTTTGCCCATGCGGCGCGGCGTTTCGGCGGGGACCTGAAAGCGCCGCCGATCCACCTCGAAGGCCCGCACGAGATCCGTCAGGCCATCGTCGCGTTCAATACGATGCAGGCGCAGATCCAGCATTTCATCGGCGAGCGCACCCACATGCTGGCGGCCATCTCCCACGACTTGCGCGCCCCGCTGACCCGAATGCGCCTGCGCAGCGAGTTCATGGAAGACCTCGACCATCAGGGCAAACTGATCCGCGACATCGAGGAAATGCAATCGATGATCAACGCCGCTCTGGCGTTCTTCCGGGAAGACACCCACCTGGAGCAATCCACCGCGTTCGATCTGTCGGAGTTGCTGCAAACCATCGTCGATGACTACCGCGATCAGCACCTCGACATCGGTTTCACCGGCCCGGCGCATGTGGTGTACGACGGCCGGCCGCTGGGTATCAAGCGGGTCATCGTCAATCTGCTGGATAACGCGGTGAAATACGGACAGCGACCCAGTGTGGCGCTGAGCTGCGATGACACGTCGATTCGCATCGAGGTCATTGACGAGGGGCCGGGAATTCCCGAGGACGCGCTGGAGCGGGTGTTCGATCCGTTCTTCCGTCTCGAGACCTCGCGCAACCGCGACACCGGCGGGGTCGGGCTCGGTCTTTCGGCGGCACGGGGAATCATTCGTGAACAGGGTGGCGAACTCAGTTTGCGTAACCGCCGCAGCGGCGGCTTGCGCGCACGCGTTGAGTTGCCGCACCGCTGAGGCCTATTCGTCGCCGGGCGCCAGCAACAGATTAGGCGCCAGGCGCTGATAGCCGTCCTGAGCCAGGCGCATGTCGAGCAGCAGACTGCCCAGATCTGCCGACAGCGCCTCGCCCTCCCCGTCGTTTTCCAGATACAGCAACTTCAGGTAGCTGTTGCAGCCCGGACAGACTTCGGCGCGCAGCGGCGCCTGATTGGCGGCGTGGCGATCATCCTCGAGGCTCAGGTATTCAAGCCCTTTGCTCTGCTCGCAATACACGCACTTGACCCGCACCACATGCCATTCGCAGGCGCATAGCGAACACACCAGATACCGCAGGCCGTTGTGCTTGCCGCGATGGCGGATCACCCCGGCCATGGCCGGCGAGCCACAGGCCGGGCACTGGCTGAGGCTGTCGCCGGGCGTCAGTTGCAGGTTCGGAGCGCTGAGCAGCCAGTGACTCCACGCCGCTTGCAGCGCCGCCCCGAGAAACGGCACCAGCGCCGCCGGCACCAGCGAATACTGGCCGCTGACCAACGCCACGGCCCAGGCGCGCCACTGGCCGGGGCTGGCGATGCGCAGCGTGGTCACGGCCTCGCCCACCGCCGGTTGCTCAGGGGCGACATAACGCTGGAGCAAGGCCTCGAGATACAGCTGCCAGGTGTCCTCGCGAATCAGGGTGTCGGCGGCGAACGGTGGCATGCCGTGTTGCCGGCAGACTTCCAGCCGCTGTTCATCAAGCGGCGCGGTCGAGGGCGGATCATCGAGGATTTGCTGCTGGACCCGGCACAAACCGGCAATCAAGCGCAGGTAATCGGCCAGCGGATGCCCTTCGGCCAAACGTTCCAGACGCTGGGCCCGCAGCGTGAACAGGTTGTGCGGCGGCAGGTGCAGAAACGGCGGCGAACTGGCCGCCGCTTCGATTTCTCCGGGTTCGAGGATGGTTGGCAACTGTCAGCCCTTTTTTGTGACCGGTCGCTCTGGCGGATCTTTGCTCTCCACCTCGCGATACCAGAGTGCATGGTGTTTCCTGGCCCAGGCGCGGCTGACCCAGCCGTGCATCATTGCGTCCACCGAGCCCTTGATCCAGATCCCGGCATAGATGTGAA
This sequence comes from Pseudomonas sp. B34(2017), assembly GCF_002112915.1. Classification (NCBI taxonomy): domain Bacteria; kingdom Pseudomonadati; phylum Pseudomonadota; class Gammaproteobacteria; order Pseudomonadales; family Pseudomonadaceae; genus Pseudomonas; species Pseudomonas sp. B34(2017). Next base: position 327,644 of record NZ_NEJA01000002.1, read on the forward strand.
CGATGATGCTCAGGATCAGCACAAACCCCGCCAGTGCGTGCAGCAACATCGCCCAGCGGATCGTGGTGATGCCGAAGTAATGACTGAAATACGCGCGCCAGATCACCAGCCCCGTGAACAGCAATCCGAGCATGCACAGCAGTAAAGTCCAGAACAGCAGCTTTTGCCCGGCGTTATATTTGCCCACCGCCGGCACGGTCTCTTCGTCGTTGACCAGCACCCGGTCGATGCGCCGCAGCCATTTCCAGTCGTTGTCGATGAAAAAGTTCGAGCGCCAGAAGCGAAACACCAGCCCCAGGAAGAACACAAACATCAGCACGCCCATGAAAGGGTGCAGGATTCGCGTCCACGGCCCGCCGCCGAACAGATTGGTCAGCCAGAACATCGACGGATGGAACAGTGCCAACCCCGACAGGCCGGCCATGAAGAACAGAATCGCCACCAGCCAGTGGTTGGTGCGCTGGTTGGCGGTGTAGCGCAGGATCGTCTTGTTGCTCATGGCCGGCCCTCCCCGCGTGGGTCGAAGGTGTGCACCGCCGGATCGACGACGTGCACCGAGGTGTCGGGCGGTTCGGGATGTTCATCTTCCTCGACCCGGTTCGGGCCGATCCGCACGTAATGGAAGAACCCGGCCAGCACCGCCGCGCCCATCGCCAGCAGACCCAACGGCTTGCTGATGCCTTTCCACAAGCCCACCAGCGGACTGATCTCGGGGTTGTCCGGCAGGCCGGCGTAGATTTTCGGGGTGTCGGCGTGGTGCAGCACGTACATGACGTGGGTGCCGCCGACGCCTTGCGGGTCATACAGGCCGGCGTTGTCGAAGCCACGGCTTTTCAGGTCGACGATGCGTTCGGCGGCATGGGTTTTCATGTCGTCCTTGGTGCCGAACACGATGGCTCCGGTCGGGCAGGTTTTTACGCAGGCCGGTTCCAGACCCACCGCCACCCGGTCCGAACACAGCGTGCATTTGTAGGCCTTGTGGTCCTTCTGCGAAATGCGCGGGATGTTGAACGGGCAGCCGGTGATGCAATAACCGCAGCCGATGCAGTGGTCCTGATCGAAATCGACGATGCCGTTGGCGTGCTTGATGATCGCGCCAGGGCTGGGGCACGCCGCCAGGCATCCGGGTTCGGCGCAGTGCATGCAGCCGTCCTTGCGGATCAGCCATTCGAGGTTGCCGGCGTCGGTTTCGTGCTCGGTGAAGCGCATCAGCGTCCATGAATCGGCGCTCAAGTCCTGCGGATTGTCGTAGGTGCCGTGGTTGTGGCCCACCTCGTCGCGCAGCTCGTTCCATTCCGAGCATGCGACCTGGCAGGCCTTGCAGCCAATGCACTTGGTGGTGTCGATCAGCTTGGCCACCTGTTCCTGGCCGCGTATCGAAGGCGCCGGGGTCGTGGTGGCCGAGCGGGCAATGATGTCTTGGCTGGCCATCTAAAGATTCTCCATCAGAGCTTCTCCACGTTGACCAGGAATGACTTGGATTCCGGGGTCTGTGTATTGCCATCGCCGAGAAACGGCACCAGGGTGTTGGTCAGGTAACCGTGGCGCGTCAGGCCGGTGAAACCCCAGTGCAGCGGAATGCCGATCTGGTGCACCACCTGGTTGTTGACCTGCAACGGCCGGATCCTTTTGGTCACCACCGCCACCGCTTCAATGAACCCGCGCTTGCTGCTCACGCGAACCCGATCGCCAGCGGCGATGCCCTTCTCTTTTGCCAGCACTTCGCCGATTTCCACGAACTGCTCGGGTTGAGCAATCGCGTTCAACTTGCAGTGCTTGCTCCAGAAGTGGAAATGCTCGGTCAGCCGGTAGCTGGTGGCGGCGTACGGGTAATCCTTGGCCACGCCGAGGCTGTCCCACACCGAATCGAAGATCCGTGCCGCCGGGTTGCTGGTGGCTTTCTTGTTGTCCGGGTGCAGCGGGTTGATGCCGATCGGCGTTTCGAACGGCTCGTAGTGCTCGGGGAATGGCCCTTCGTTCATCTTGTCGACGGCGAAGAACCGCGCCACGCCTTCGGGGTTCATGATGAACGGGTTCATCCCGGCTTCCGGCGGCACGTCGGCCTTGTAGTCCGGAACATCGGTGCCGCTCCAGGCTTTGCCGTTCCACCAGACCAGGCGTTTTTTCGGATCCCACGGTTTGCCTGCGACATCTGCCGAGGCCCGGTTGTACAGAATCCGCCGGTTGGCCGGCCAGGCCCACGCCCAGCCTTGATGCTGATGCATGCCGTATGGGTCGTTGTTGTCGCGGCGGGCCATCTGGTTGCCGGCTTCGGTCCAGCTGCCGCAGAAAATCCAGCAGCCGGACGCAGTGCTGCCGTCATCCTTGAGCTGGGCGAACCCGGCCAGTTGCGAATTGCCCTTGATCGCCGCGCCGGTGGCGTCGGTGAAATCGGTGGTGGCGTAGCCGTTGATCTCTTTGGCGATCTCTTCCGGCGAGGGTTCTTCGGCGATCTTGTACGGCCACGACAGCTTCAACAGCGGATCGGCGAATTTGCCGCCCTCGGCCTGATAACGCTCTCGCAGGCGCAGGAACAGCGCGCTCATGATCTGCACGTCGGTGCGCGCCTCGCCCGGGCCGTCGGCACCTTTCCAGTGCCATTGCAGCCAGCGACTGCTGTTGACCAGCGAGCCGTCCTCTTCGGCAAAACACGTCGTTGGCAGGCGGATCACTTCGGTCTGGATATCGGCGCTCTTCACATCGTTGAATGGCCCGACATGTTCCCAGAACTGCGAGGTTTCGGTGGCCAGCGGGTCCATCACTACCAGCCATTTCAGTTTGGCCAGCGCCGCCATCACCCGGTTCTTGTCCGGCAACGCGGCAATCGGGTTGAAGCCCTGGCACATGTAGCCGTTGACCTTGCCCTGCCCCATCAGATCGAACACCTTGAGGATGTCGTAGTTGGGGATGTCGAGTTTCGGCAAGTAGTGGTAGGCCCACTGGTTCTCGGCGGTGGCATTGGCGCCATACCAGGCTTTCATCAGGCTGACGTGGAACTTGCTGTAGTTCTGCCAGTAGGACAATTGCCCCGGCCGCAATGGAACCTGGGTGCGTTTATGGATGTAGGCCGCGTAATCCTGCTCGGCGTCGGTCGGCAAGGTCAGGTAACCCGGCAGCGCGTTGGACAGCAGACCAAGGTCGGTCAGGCCCTGAATGTTCGAGTGCCCGCGCAAGGCGTTGACCCCGCCGCCCGGCATGCCGACGTTGCCCAGCAACAGTTGCACCATCGCTGCGCTGCGGATGATCTGCGAGCCGATCGAGTGCTGGGTCCAGCCCAGCGCATAGAGAATGGTCATGGTCTTGCCCGGCGCCGAGCAAGTGGCGATTTCCTCCCAGATCTTTTTCATCGCATCGACCGGCATGCCGCAGATCTGGCTCGCCAGGTCGATGTTGTAGCGGCTGTAATGCTGCTTCATCAGTTGATAGACGCAGCGCGGGTCCTGCAGGGTCGGGTCGACTTTGACGAAGCCGTCATCCCCCAGCTCGTAACCCCAGGTGGATTTGTCGGTGTAGCTGCGTTTGGCCGCGTCGTAACCGGTGAAGAGCCCGTCCTCGAAGCCGAATCCAGCTCTGACGATGAACGATACGTCGGTGTAGTTGCGCACGTATTCGTGCTGGATCTTGTCCTCGGTCAGCAGGTAATTGATCAGCCCGCCCATGAACGCGATGTCGCTGCCGGTGCGGATCGGCGCGTAGTAATCGGCCACAGACGCGGTCCGGGTAAACCTCGGATCGACCACAATCAGCCGCGCGGCGTTGTGCGCCTTGGCTTCGGTCACCCATTTGAAGCCGCAAGGATGGGCTTCTGCTGCGTTGCCGCCCATCACCAGGATCAGATTCGCATTGGCGATATCGGTCCAGGTGTTGGTCATGGCTCCACGGCCGTACGTCGGGGCAAGACTTGCCACCGTCGGGCCGTGTCAGACACGCGCCTGGTTATCGAACCCCAGCATGCCGAGACTGCGCACCACTTTGTGAGTGATGTAGCCTGCTTCGTTGGACGCCGCCGATGCCGCGAGGAATCCGGTGGTCAGCCAGCGATTGACCGTCTGGCCCTGGGCGTTCTGCTCGACGAAATTGGCGTCGCGGTCGGCCTTCATCAGGTCGGCGACGCGGTCGAGGGCTTCGTCCCAGGTAATCCGGGTCCATTCGCTGCTGCCGGGCTTGCGCACCTGCGGGTACTGCAAACGGCCGGGGCTGTGAATGAAGTCCAGCAGACCGGCGCCTTTCGGGCACAAAGTGCCGCGGTTGACCGGGTGGTCGGCGTCGCCCTCGATATGAATGATGTTTTGCGCAACGTTCTTCGCGGCATCGCCCTGGCTGTACATGATCAAGCCGCAACCGACCGAGCAATACGGGCAGGTGTTGCGGGTTTCATGGGTGTGGGCAAGCTTGAAGTGGCGCACCTGCTCGGCGAAGGCCTGCGTCGGGGCCATGCCCAACGCGCCCAGGCTAGAGCCTGCAAGGCCGATACCGGCGACCTTGAAGAACTGACGACGGCTGAGATCCATCGTGCACTCCTGATCAGGTGGAACCCGGTACTGGTGCCGGGTTTGTTCTGGACAATCACGGTTGCGGCACACGAGTGCCGACTTTTTCACTGTAGACAAAGCCTCTGCCGCCTGTGTGAAAACCGACCGTCGGCCGTTTGTCGGAGCATCACCTCCCACAGGTTTTGTGTGCTCCTTCAAGGGCATGGGCTTATCATGGCGGGCACGACCCATCTCCGCTTCAGAGACCGCGCATGACTTTCGATTTTGATCAGGTATTCGACCGCCACGACACCGGCAGCACCAAGTGGAGCCGCTACCCGGCCGACGTGTTGCCGATGTGGGTCGCTGACATGGATTTCGCCGCCCCGCCGGTGGTCATTGAGGCGCTGCACCAACGCCTGCTGCACCCATTGGTGGGCTACAGCGTGGCCCAGGACAATCTGCGCCAGGCCATCGTCGCCGACCTCTGGAACAAGTTCGCCTGGCGGGTCAAACCGCAGGAGCTGATCTTCCTGCCGGGTGTGGAGTCGGGTTTCAACATGGCGCTCAAGGCGCTGGTGCAACCGCAGCAGAATGTCGTGGTGCAAACCCCGAATTATCCGCCGCTGCGCCATGCACCGGGTCATTGGGGCCTGAACAAGGTCGAACTGGAATTCAACGCCCAGGCCGACGGCAGCTACGCCACCCCGCTGGACGCACTGCGTGAATCCCTGAAAGGTGGCGGCGCCCTGCTCCTGAGCAACCCGCACAACCCGATCGGCAAGGTCTTTGGCCGTGAAGAACTGCAAGCCGTGGCGGACATCTGCGTGGCGCAGGACGCCTGGATCATCTCCGACGAAATCCACGCCGAGCTGTGCTACGACGGCCGCGTGCACATTCCGACTGCGTCCCTGAGCCCGGAAATATCCCGCCGCACCATCACCCTGATGTCGGCGAGCAAGGCCTACAACATCGCCGGCCTCAAGACTTCGTTCATGATCATCCAGGACGCGGCCCTGCGCGAGCGCGTCAACCACGCCCGCTGCGGCATGGTCGACAGCGTCAACCCGCTGGGCATGGAAGCCACCCGCGTGGCCTACAGCGAAGCCGGTCCGTGGCTTGAGGCGCTGAAGCAGTACCTGCAAGCCAACCGTGACTGGCTGGTGGACGCGGTGCGCAGCCGCTTGCCCGGCGTGACCCTCAATGTGCCGCAAGGCACGTATCTGGCCTGGCTCGATTGCTCGGCGCTGGATCTGGACGACCCGCAGAAGTTCTTCCTGGACCACGCTCGTGTCGGCCTCAGCCCGGGTCTGGACTTTGGCGACCACAGCCAGCAATTCGTGCGCCTGAACTTCGGTTGCCCGCGTTCGATGCTGGAAGAAGGCATTGCCCGGATGGAGCGAGCCCTCAAGTCCCGGTAATCACGTCAGGGCAAACCCAAGCGTCAATCCGATCGAACTCAGCGCAAACGGGCCGGGTCAACCGGCCTACTTGCCATGAGACCCGGAGATTGACGATGACCGACTATCCAAAACCCCCGTTCCCGAAACAGGCGCAACCGGTTCCCGGTTCGCAGCGCAAAATGGAGCCGTATCCTGATTGCGGCGAACAGAGCTACACCGGCTCCGGTCGGCTGGCCGGCAAGATTGCCTTGATCACCGGTGCCGACAGTGGCATCGGTCGGGCGGTGGCGATCGCCTTTGCCCGCGAAGGTGCCGATGTAGCAGTCGCCTATTTAAATGAACACGAAGACGCCAAGGAAACCGCGCGCTGGGTCGAACAGGCCGGCCGCCAGTGCCTGTTGCTGCCTGGTGACATTGCCCAGAAAGCCCAATGCCAGGCGTTGGTGGATCAAACCGTCGAGCGCTTCGGCCGAATCGACGTGCTGGTCAACAACGCGGCCTTCCAGATGACCCATGAAACCTTCGAGGAGATTCCTGACGATGAATGGGTGATGACCTTCGACGTCAACATCACCGCGATCTTCCGCCTGTGTCAGGCCGCCATCAAACACATGGGACCTGGCTCCTCCATCATCAACACCAGTTCGATCAACTCGGACATGCCCAAGCCCACCCTGCTCGCCTACGCCACCACCAAAGGCGCCATCGCCAATTTCACCGGTGGTCTGGCGCAAATGCTCGGCCCGAGGGAAATCCGCGTGAATTGCGTGGCACCGGGGCCGATCTGGACGCCGCTGATCGTCTCGACCATGCCCGATGAGGAAGTGCAGCATTTTGGCGAGCAAACCCCACTCGGGCGTCCCGGCCAGCCAGTGGAGGTCGCGCCGATCTACGTACTGCTGGCGTCTGATGAAGCCAGCTACATCACCGGCCAGCGCTATGGCGTGACCGGCGGCAAACCGATGCTCTGAGCCGCTTGCCAGAAAAAGTGAACCGCTGGACACGGCGACCTCTCCATACCTTCATGGCCCGTTCGGGTTGCAAGAGATCAGGAGGTCGTCATGTCTGCGCCTATTATCAAACTCTTCACCCAGCCGAACTTCGCCTGGACCGACATCCGTCGCGAAGAAGAGGCCCACCCGCGTCATTACCTGACCCATCTGCTATTGCTGGCCCTTGTCCCGGCGGTGTGCCTGTTCATCGGCACCACCTATGTCGGCTGGAGCCTGGCAGTCGGTGAATCCGTGAGGCTCAGCAGTGCCAGTGCGTTGCAGCTGAGCATCTTGCTCTACATCACTATTGTCGTCGGCGTGGCGATCATCGGCGGTTTCATCCGCTGGATGTCGCGCACCTTCGATGCGCGGCCGACGCTCAACCAGTGCATCGGTTTCGCGGCATACACCGTAACCCCGTTTTTCATCGCCGGTCTCGCCGGCCTGTATCCCAGCCGCTGGCTGGCGGTGCTGGTGCTCGGCGCAGCGTCGATCTATTCGACGTTTCTGCTGTTCGTCGGCCTGCCGACTTTCATGCACGAGCGCAAGGAACAGGGTTTGCTGTATTCGGCCAGTGTCTGGGGTGTCGCGCTGCTGGTGCTGGTGACGTTGTTGGTGTCGATGATCCTGCTGTGGTTCAACGTGCTGACGCCGGAATACCTGCGCACGACTGCGGGTTAGGCCGGTTATGTCGGGGCGGCATCGAACTGACCTTACGGGCCGCGCGTCATGAGCTTCATCATCTGGGTGGCGGTGCTCGGTGCCGTGCTGCTGACCCTGGCGCTGACGTCGTCCTATCTTCGCTGGATGCCGGTGACGACTTCCGCTGTCTGTTTGCTGCTGGGGGTTGGCATCGGGCCGTCCGGGCTCGATCTGCTGAAACTGCCGCTGGACGAAGCCTCTTTGTGGATGGAGCACCTGACCGAAGTCGCGGTGCTGTTTTCCCTGTTCGTCTGCGGTTTGAAGTTACGTTTGCCATTGCGCGACAAACGCTGGCGGATTGCATTCGGTCTGGCAGGTCCGGTGATGGTGCTGACGATCATTGGCGTCTGCCTGTTGCTGCATTTTGGCCTGAACCTGAATTGGGGCCCTTCGCTGTTGATCGGCGCGATTCTGGCTCCGACCGACCCGGTGCTCGCGGCGCTGGTGCAGGTTAACGATGCGCGGGACGTCGACAGCGTGCGTTTCGGCCTGTCCGGCGAGGCCGGGCTCAACGACGGCGTTGCATTTCCCTTCGTGATCCTCGGGCTGTTGCTGCTGCACGGTGAAGGGTTTGCCGCCGAGTGGCCCGACTGGGTACTGCGCAGCCTTTTGTGGGCGGTCCCGGCCGGGTTGCTTTGCGGCTACTGGATGGGCCGTGGCATTGGTCGACTGACCCTCTCGCTGCGTATCCGCAACGATGACAGCACCCTGAGCCCGAACGACTATCTGGCCCTGGCGTTGATTGCGCTGGCGTACGTCGTGGCTGAATCCATTGGTGGCTACGGCTTTCTGTCGGTATTCGCCGCCGGCCTCGGCTTGCGACAGGAGGAAGTCAAATCCACCGGCGCCCACCAACCACCCGCCGAGCATATGGTGCAACCGATTGTCGGTCATCAGAACGTCGAGCCGCAGCAGGCGGTGCACGGCGATACCGAGCGGCTGGAAGACAGTCAGGTGGCGGCCGGGATCATGATGGGCGACATGCTCGCGTTCGGCGGTTTGGTGGAACGGGCGATGGAGGTGTTTCTGGTCACGCTTCTGGGGGTAGTGCTGGTCAGTCACTGGGATTGGCGGGCGCTGCTGGTCGGCGGTGTGCTGTTCTGTGTCATCCGCCCGGCCTGCGTAGCGTTGATGCCGTGGGGATCGCTGTTGGCCAGGCGCCAACGGTTATTGATCGGCTGGTTCGGCATTCGCGGCATCGGCAGTCTGTACTATCTCTTCTATGCGCTGAACCATGGGCTGGGCGACAGCGTGGGCACGCTGTGTACCGACCTGACCTTGTCGGTGGTGGCGCTGAGCATTCTGCTGCACGGCGTCAGCACCCAGCCGATCCTCGCCAGCTATGAGCGGCGCAAGAACAGAAACGGGCGAAAAAAGCCCGGCCATGATGACCGGGCTCGATAGCGGGGTGTCATTTATCCTCCCGGATTAGTCACCTGAATATAGAAGGCATAGCTGCCGAGCAACATCCAGAATGTGGCGAAAATCCACGGCGTACGAATGGAAAACAGCAATGACTTGCGATACCCCTTGTGGCTCGACTCCATTTCGCTGAATAACGGCGATTCGTCATAAGCCAGGCCCATCAGCGGTTCGCTGCGCAGCAGTTCACTCTGCTTGAAGTGCCAATGATCAATGATGTCGTAGGCGGCGCGAATCCCCGGCCAGGCGTTGAGCGAACTGAGCAGTCCGAGTAACGCCAGAAACGGCGGCACCACCAGGGTGAACAGCTTGCCCCATTCCGGGTTGAGGTTGGCCATGCAGGACGCAAAGGCAATCACCAGAAACGATTGTGCCGCCAGGTACGCGTCGGTGCGGTTGGCCAGGATGCTGGTTTCGTACTGGATTTCCCGACGGTAGAAATCCAGTCGCTCCTTGGGCGAACCGAACATCTTCGCGTTGTGTTCGGTCTGGGTTTCTTCGGCGGTCGGTTGGGTCAGTATGCGAGGCACGGTACGAACGCTCCGAAAGGCAAAGCGTTTGGAGCCGCCCCGTCGCGGACAAGTTCAGCCGGATTCAGTCCCGGTTCGTTTCATCGTCTGGGCAATAATCGTTACAAGATTCATCTGATTGAACGGTTTCGACAGCCGTGGCAACCCCGCTGCGAAGCCTTCGAGGCGTTCGGCAAAGCCTGTGGCGAGAATGATCGGCAGATCCGGCTTGAGCAAACGCACGGCATGAGCCAGTTGCGCGCCGCTCATATGCGGCATGGCCATGTCGGTGATCATCAGGTCGATGACCTCTCCCTGGTCAAACAGCTCGAGCGCGTGGGTACCAGAGGCGGCGCTGATCACCCGATGGCCAAGGTCTTCCAGCAGCAGGACGGTGCTGGTACGCACCAGACTGTCATCATCCACCACCAGCACGCTGAGGCGCGGCACTGTAACGGTGGACACCATCGTGCCGGACGATTGGGTCGCGACTCCGTCGATGGCGACCGGTAACCAGAGCTCAGCAGTGGTGCCCTGCCCCTTGATACTTTTCAGAATGAACCGGCCGCCCAGTTGTTCGATGAAGCCATGGACCATCGACAATCCCAGGCCGGTGCCCTTGCCCAAACCCTTGGTGGTGAAAAACGGATCGGTTGCCGACGCCAGCGTATCAGCGTCCATGCCTTCCCCGGTATCGGTCACCCGCAGACAGACATAACGCCCGGCCGCGAGCGTCGAATCGTTTTGTTCGATGACCACTTCAGGTTCCGCGCTGATGGTGACGCTGCCGCCCTCGGGCATGGCGTCGCGGGCGTTGGTGGCGAGGTTGAGCACCGCCAGTTCGAGCTGATTGCTGTCGGCCAGCACCGCTTGCAGGTCTTCGGGAAACTGCGTTTCGATGCGGATCCCGGGCCCGAGTGAGCTGCGCAACAACCCGGTGATGTCCTGCACCAGTTTCGGGATATCGATCGGTTCGGTCTTGAGCTCCTGCCGCCGGGCAAAGGCCAGCATGCGTTGGGTCAGCGATACGCCGCGCAATGCTCCCTGCGTGGCGTTTTCCAGCAGGCGGCTGACTTTCGGGTCGTCGCCCATACGTTTGCGCACGATTTCCAGGTTGCCGAGGATCACCGTCAGCAAGTTGTTGAAGTCGTGGGCGATACCTCCGCTCAACTGACCGATGGCCTGCATTTTCTGCGCCTGGAACAGCGCTTCACGGGTTTTCTCCAGTGCCTGTTGCGCCTCGGTGGCTTCGGTCACGTCCCTGGTGATCTTGGCGAAACCCAGCAAGGTGCCGGTCTCGCCACGGATCGCATCGACCACCACATGCGCCAGAAACCGTGTACCGTCCTTGCGCAGACGCCAGCTCTTGCTCTCGAAACGGCCCTCGCGCGCAGCGGTTTCCAGAGCGCGCTGGGGTTCGCCGATCTCACGATCTTCAGGGGTGTAGAACATCGAAAAGTGCTGGCCGATGACCTCTTCCGGCCTGTAGCCCTTGATCCGCTGCGCACCAGGGTTCCAGTTGGACACGCGGCCGTCCGGGCTGAGCATGTAGATCGCGTAGTCGCTGACGCCCTGAACCAGCAGGCGAAACTGCTGTTCGCTCTGCTTGAGGGTTTCTTCGGCCATCTTGCGGTCGGTCAGGTCGCGGGTGATCTTGGCAAACCCGAGCAGTTGCCCGCTCGGGCTGAAAATTGGATCGATCACCACGTGGCACCAGAAATGCGTGCCATCCTTGCGTACCCGCCAGCCCTCACCCTCGAACCGGCCTTCGCGGATCGCCGTGTCCAGCGCCCGCTGCGGCATACCGTTGGCGCGATCTTCGTCGGTGTAGAACCTTGAAAAGTGCTCGCCAAGGATCTCGGCTTCTTCGTAACCCTTGAAGCGTTTGGCGCCGGAGTTCCAGCTGGTGATGATGCCTTCGGGGTCGATCATGTAGATCGCGTAATCGACCACCGCATCGATCAGCAAACGAAAACGCATGTCTTCGATTGCAGCGGACTTCTTGTTATCGCTCATCAGGCTTGGCTCGAAACAGATCTTCAATAACCCGAGTATGCGGCAAACCAGCGGAATGGAAAGGCGCAATAGCACCTCATGTCCGAACCTCGGCTCGCTCAACGTTGAACATATTTGGCGATCCGGGCATAAAGTGCATCGAAAAGAAAGTCCGGTACCTGCATTGCATACTGCGCAGCCTTGTGCAGGGCGAGATGACTCTCCTTGATCACCTCGTGACGTTCGCTGTCGCTGTTGAGCGATTTGCCGATGATGCGCTCATAGGCGCTGTAGCTGAACGGCGTGGATGTTGAGGTAACGGAGAGCTTGTTCTGCATATCTCGAGCATACAAGCTGTGCGCACGCACGACACGCTCCCTCATGGCCCCAAAACCTCGTTCGTAAAGGAACACCTGTGAGCCGCCGACTCTTTTGGCCGCAGCGTCGAGCGCGTAGATCACTGCGTGGGCATTTCCAAAACTGGATTTCAGTTCCGAAGGTCGGACAAAACGTTCGAGCTCGCCTTTCTCCAGGCTTTTGAACCCTCTCTGGACGCCGGAAATAAATGCGAACGGATAGTTGCAGGCCACGATGTGAACCTCAAGCCTGTAACCGGCGTTGGCCATGTAGTCAGGCAGAGTCGCAAACTCGATACTGTCGAACGCGCATTCGAAAATGATGTTGAGCTTTTGCTCAAAAGCCCGTTCAAAGATTTTCCTGCTCAAATCACGAATGAAGTCATTCGTATGTTCGTAGGCGTGCAACGTGCCCAGCTTGATCATCTCCTGGTATTGCGGATGCTTCTCCCGATACTCCGGCAGATACAGACGGACGTAATTTTTATAGAGGCCGGAAGGAAGCAGTTGTTTTTCCAGCAGGTAGGTTTTCCCCGAGCTTTGCACTCCGGCTGTCACCAGGATAGTGGGTGTGAGCTGTGCAGTGATTCCGGCGAACAGGGTTGTGCTGATGTCATTGAAGGCTGAAGTGACCTGCTCGGAGGTATACGTATAAGTGTGGGTAGCGGACATATATTGATTTCCTTATCAAATATCGCGAGAGACCGAGATCCGGCTTACTGAATAAAGACTGAAGTTCGCGATTTATCAAAGGGGGTTTTTCACAAGATATGTCGCTGTTTTATAAGGAAATATGTCCTACAAGTCCAAGTAAAATCCCCTCAAGTCGCACTGACGTTATCCCGCAACATCGCCAACCGGATTCTCACTGCTCAACGACCACCAGAACGGCAATAATTGCTTGATTCGGCTTTCGGCAAAACGATCATCGATCAGCATCACCACGCCGCGATCCTGCTGGGTACGGATCACCCGCCCGGCAGCCTGCACCACTTTCTGCACGCCTGGGAAAAGATAGGTGTAGTCGTAGCCCGCACCGAAGATCGCTGCCATACGGCGCTTCATCTGTTCATTGACCGGATTGAGCTGTGCCAGCCCGAGGGTGGCGATGAACGCGCCGATCAGCCGCGCGCCGGGCAGATCGATGCCCTCACCGAAGGCGCCGCCGAGCACGGCAAAACCGACGCCCTGGCTGTCGGCGGTGAATTGATCGAGAAAGTCCTGCCGCGCGCCTTCGGTCATGCCTCGGGATTGCTGCCAGCGGGTGATGTGTGGGTGCCGCTCGGCGAGCAACTGCGCGACCTGTTGCAGGTAATCGAAGCTGCTGAAGAACGCCAGGTAGTTGCCCGGACGTTCACTGAACTGGCGGGCGATCAGCTCGACAATCGGTTCCAGCGATGCTTGCCGGTGCGTGAAACGCGTGGAAATCCGGCTGACGATCTGCACCTGCAATTGTTCGGCGCTGAACGGCGACTCGACGTCGATCCAGACCGTGTCGGCCGGGGTGCCGAGCAAATCCGCGTAATAGTGGCGCGGGCTGAGGGTGGCGGAAAACAGCACGCTGCTGCGCGCCGCCGTCAGGCGCGGGCCGATGAACGCCGCCGGCACCACGTTGCGCAGGCACAGTTGTGATAACGGGCGTTTGCGTTCGAGATCGCGTTTGCTGATGTCGAACAGATAATGCGCGTCGAACAGTTCCGCCACCCGGCCGAATTGCAGCATTTCGAAGTAGAAGTTCTGCAGTCCGCTGTCGAGCCCTTGCGGGTGATCGTTGAGGTAGTCGCCGATGCTCGCCGTGCAGGATGAGAGCGCCTGCAACAGTTTTTCCGGCGCCTTGTCGTAGGCCTGATACGGCGCGAACTGGTCATTGTGCAGCGCGTTCCATTCACGATTGACCCGTTGCAAAGACTTTTTCAGGACCTCGGGCGCGGTTTTGCGCACGCTGCCCAGTGTCGCCTGATCGAGAGTGGCGCTGTACATCTGCCGCCCGCGCTCGACCAGGTTGTGCGACTCGTCCACCAACACCGCAATGTTCCATTGATTGAACTGCGCGAGACCGAACAGCAGCGCGCTGAAATCGAAGTAATAGTTGTAGTCCGCCACCACCACGTCGGCCCAGCGGGCCATTTCCTGGCTCAGGTAATACGGACACACCCCGTGCCGCGCCGCGACGTCCCGCAGTGCGGCCTGATCCAGCAGGCGCAATTGGCTGGCAGCCTCACGGGCGGCGGGTAAACGGTCGTAAAAGCCCTGGGCCAACGGGCAGGATTCACCGTGACAGGCCTTGTCCGGGTGTTCGCAGGCCTTGTCCCGGGCGACCATTTCCAGCACCCGCAGGGGCAAGGTTTCGCTGTGCTCGAACAGCACTTGCGCCGCATCCAGCGCCAGTTTGCGTCCGGGTGTCTTGGCAGTGAGGAAGTAGACCTTGTCCAGTTGTTGCGGCGCCAATGCCTTGAGCATCGGAAACAGGGTGCCGAGGGTCTTGCCGATCCCGGTCGGGGCCTGGGCCATCAGGCAGCGCCCGGTGCTGACGGCTTTGAACACCGATTCGGCGAGGTGACGCTGGCCGGGGCGAAACGTGGCATGGGGAAAACCCAGCTGCTGCGCCGCCCGGTTGCGCGCTTCGCGGTGGGCCATTTCCTGTTCGGCCCACGCGAGGAACAAACCGCACTGCTGTTCGAAGAACTGTCGCAGCGCATCAGCGCTGAACGCCTCGACCAGGCAGGTTTCCTTTTCCGTGACGATGTCGAAATACACCAGCGCCAGATTGATCTGCTCAAGCTGCAATCGGCAGCACATCAACCAGCCGTAAATCTTCGCCTGGGCCCAATGCAACGAACGGTGATTGGCCGGTTGCTTGCCCAGGTCGCCACGGTAGGTTTTGACCTCTTCCAGGCAGTTCTGCGTCGGGTCGTAGCCGTCCGCCCTGCCCTTGACCTTCAATGGCCCGAATGCGCCCTCCAGCGCCACTTCGCTCTGGTAGGCGTCGTTGCGCCGGGACGCCACGGTGCGATGCCCGGCAATCCCCTCCAGCGCGGTCGGTGACGGGGTGAAGCGCAAGTCGAGGTCACCGGTTTTCGCGGTGAATTCGCACAATGCCCGCACGGCGATGCTGTAGCTCAAGCGCCCTGCTCCGCCCATTGCACGTAACACACGGCGACCGGCATCCGGTGCGTGTGGCAGAACTCCAGCCAGCGCAATTGATTGTCTTGCAGCCGATCGCCCGGGCCTTTGACTTCGATCATCCGGTAGGTCCTGTGCTGCGGCCAGAACTGGATCAGGTCGGGCATGCCGGCGCGATTGGCCTTGATGTCCAGCAGCAGACGGCTGAACCAGTGCTTGAGGTGTTCGGCCGGCAGACAAGCCAAAGCTTGCTCCAGCAGTTCTTCATTGAGCGCGCCCCAGAACACGAACGGCGACTGCACACCCCATTTGGTGGTGAACCGCGCGCGGATGGTGTCTGCATAACGGCCATCGTCGAGCTCGGCCAGACAGGCCTGAAACAGCTCGGCGCGACGGAACTGGAAGTCCTCGTTGAGCAGATCCACCGGCCCGCGCTGGAACGGGTGAAAGAACGCGCCCGGCAGCGGCGCGAAGATCGCCGGCCAGCACAGCAGGCCGAACAGTGAGTTGATCAGGCTGTTTTCCACGTAATGCACCGGGCCCGTTTCGTCGTGCAAGTGCGCTTGGACGTGATATTCCACCGACAATGCCGGATCGATACGCGGCAGGTGCAGATCCAGCCGCTCCACCAGGCTAGGCGCCGTGCGTTTGATCGGTGGCCCGCCGAGCTTGCGTCGCAAACGCGGCAACACCCGTTGCAGGCCCTGCTGTTCGGTAGCGGTTTCCGGCGCCTGCTCGGCAATGACCGCCAGTTCGAGAGCCAACGCATATTCGGCGCTGCGCTCCAGCACGCGGATCATCCGCAATCGCGCGCCGGGATAGGCGCAGTCGCGATAGATCTTCAGCGCCAGGGCGAATTCGCCGAGGCGCTCGCAGTATTGGCCGATCTGGAACAACAGCTTGCCGCGTCGGCGTTGCAGCCACGGGTTATCGAAATGCAGCGCCGCGACTTGTTCGACGATCGGCTCCAGCGGCTCGCCGGCTTCGAAATACAGCTGACAGTCATGCAGAAACAGGCAGG
Organism: Pseudomonas sp. B34(2017); assembly: GCF_002112915.1. NCBI lineage: Bacteria > Pseudomonadati > Pseudomonadota > Gammaproteobacteria > Pseudomonadales > Pseudomonadaceae > Pseudomonas > Pseudomonas sp. B34(2017). Next base: position 343,639 of record NZ_NEJA01000002.1, read on the forward strand.
CATCGACGTCGGCACGGCTGCGCAAACCCCGGGAATCGGCGCTGAACTCGACTTTTTCATAAGTGAAGATGCCGAGGTCGGCGAGCACGAATTCCGACCAGTCCTGATAGAGATTGCCGAAGAACATCAGGCGAAAACGGTCGCACAGGTCCATCAGCGTCAGGCTGAACAGCCGATCCGCCAGCGCCGGGCACCATTGCACGAAACTGCGGGGCTCGGGGAATTGTTCGTGCAGCTGCGGCAACCAGTCGACTTTCTTGCCTCGGGGCTGGTCGATGGCCGGGCCGAAGGCTTGCAGGATCTCGGCCTTGAGCAACACCTCGAACAGTTCCGCCATCGACAACGGCGCCTGTTCATGGAGCCAGCCATGCTCCAGCAGCGGTTGCGCCGCCTCGGCGATGTCGCCGATTTCCGGATAATTCAGCTTGCTGGCCCGGAAATGTACACCCTTGCGCATCACCATACGCACCAGCAGGCCCTGGGACGGACGCGGCAGCGCCTTGAACTCGCGAATGAAGGCATGTTCCGTTTCGCTCATGACATCGGCATAGCGAAGCTCAAGCCAATCAAGCACCTGGCGGAAGTTGTTGAGGTAATAGAACGGATCGTCGAGGGGATTGGCAGTCACGGTAGATTCGGGGGCCATGGCAAGCGAGTACTGGTTATGCGTACAGATACCAGTCTGCCCCAGCGGGCGCAAACGGAAAAAGATCAGTGGCATCGGCAAAGCGGTTTTTTTCACTTGGCCATCGAACTTTTCCGGGTGTCACGGCACCAACCGCGTTAGAGGACCGACAATGGTCGAAATGAATGAGGAAGCCGTCCTATGAAAATCAAAACCTTGGGTATCCCGCTGGCAGTAGCTGTGCTGTTGACGCTGGCCGGTTGCTCGACGCCAACGGTGGTCACCCTGCAGAACGGCACCCAGTACCTGACCGAAGACATGCCCGATACCAAAACCGAGGATGGCTTCTACGAGTTCAAGGATATTTCCGGCGCCAAAGTCCGCGTGCGTGCCGACGAAGTGGCCACGGTGCGCAAAGAAGACTGACGGATAAAACATCAAAAAAGGCTGCGACCTTATGGGATCGCAGCCTTTTTTGTATTCATCAGCGTGGTAACGCCATGCCCGGGAGGGAGCCGTCGCAACTGAAGGGACGCTCGCCACGGCGAACCAGTTCTTCCTGCAAGCGCTGGCAGCGCTGACGCTCCTGTTGCGCCATGCGGTCGATGCTCAGATTTCCGGTCATTTCCGGCTCATGGTCTTCGCCGATGCGAACGGTCACGAACGGTTGTTCGGGCTGGATATGAAAGCGGTTTTTTTCTTCGACGGGTTTGGCGTCTTCGCTTTTGGCCGGCTCTGGCAGTTGATCGGGTGTCACGCCATAGCGACTCAGAATCGAGCTGTGAGGCAGATCGGCCCAGGCATTGGCCGACAGCAGCGCCAGTCCCGCGATACCGATATACCCCTTGAAACCTTTCACGTGTGAATCTCCTGTACTCGTTGGCAGCCCTTGAATGACGAACGTCGACGTCATGGCTTTAGGCCGCATTTCCTGTTGGTGCAGGGATTGGAGTCAGGGAATGGTTGGTGAGTCACTTCCTGCCCGTCTCCGTTGAGGCGACACCCTCAACCCTGTTTATGGTTTTGTTTGATCGACGCTCCTCCAACAACGTCCTCGGCAAAACAAACCCTTCAAAACTGCGTTGGGTAACCGGGTTGTTGGCCTTCTCCGCCCCAATCCGATAGCGCATCAAGCCATCGGCGACGGCAAAGGTCAGGTCCACGCTGGTGTCGGTCCTGCCATTAAGATGCCCACGGCTGAGCAGCCGGAACAACGACCACGGCCCGCGATAGCTCAGGCTGGCGGTGTTGCCGCTGCTGTGCACCAGCGTCAGTTGGCTGCCATTGGTGTTGCCCAGACTGTTGGGCCACACCAACCCCGTGCGTTGCGGCGCGCCGTGCTGGTAAGGGATCAGTTGGCCGTCGACGCTGAGCATGCTGCTCAGACGGGTCGCGCTCAGGGCCAGGGGTTCGATGGTGAGTTGCACGGCCAGGTGGCCGTCTGGACTGAAGAATGTCTCGCGGATGCGCTCAGCCTTTTCAAGTTGCTCCAACACCTCTTGGCGCACCCAGTGGCCGCCCTGGTCTCCGGCGGACAGGCTGTCCAGATTGTCCTTGAGGAACACGTTCAGATACTGGTCCTGGAACTGTTGCAGGCGCCCTTTCGGCCCGAAGAAAGCGACGAAGTCCTCCAGCGAAGCGTCCTCGCCACTGGCCTTGAACGGATAGCGTCCAGCCAGGCGGTCACGGTAGAAGCTGTAAATCTCACTGTCCCAGCGTTTTTCCAACTCGCGCAGCGCGCTAATGGTCAGCATCTGAGAGCTCTGTACAGCCAATTGGTTGACGTGTCGGTTCAGTGGCTCGGGCAGACCCGAAGCGATGCGTTGCAAGTTACGGATCGGGTCAGGATCGGACTTGGAAAACCGGGTAAGCACCACGCCCAGCGCCGCCTTGCCAGGGCTTGGCTGATCCTGCACGCCTTTGACATAGTCGTAGACGGCATTGACCGCGCGCAGGGTTTCTTCGTAGTAGGACGGCTTGTCCTGCTCGGCATTGAGCAACCCGGACAGGCCGGCGAATGCGCGGTGAATACCCAGCGCCTGAGTGCGGCCGGGCTCATCGCCGGGCGCCGCCTCGTCCTTGCCGGTGGCAGGCGGATAAATCAGGGTGTTGTCACGCACAGTTTCCAGCAAACGGCGCAGGGGCGCAGCCGGGCCGGTGACCTGGCCCAGCACTTCAAGGGTTTGGGCCGGGTCGGTGAAGTCGGTGACGGCGAACTGATTCAAAGCGCGGCGCCAACTGTCGACATAGTCGGCGCTGTACAAGGCCCTCAGCCGTTCGATTAGCACCTGCCGGTCGGCTTCGGAATAATCCAGGCTACGGCGCTCGCCCAACACCCATTGATCGATCAGCGCCAGCTCAGTGACGTTCTGGCTGTTGGGCTCAAAATAATCCCGAAAGCCCCGCGCGGTCAGCAGGGGCGGCAACGCCAGGTTTTCGTCCAGTGCCGCACCGCTGTCGCGTTCGTTCAGGGGGCGGTAGACCACGTCGAAGGCCGGGCCAATCTCGTTGCGCAAGTCCAGTTCGCCATGCAGGCGCTCCTGCGCCTGTTGCCGCAGGGTCATGTACACCCGTTGCGCCATCGGCAGTTTGCGCAATTGCTGTTGGGTTTGTGCGATCAGTGCACCGTGCTCGGGCAGTTCAACATCGGCATAGGTCAGCGCGTAAGTCAGGTGGCGCATCAACGCCGCCTGACGTTGGCCCTGCCCCGGATAGGCCTGTTGCCATTGCTGGGCCATCCATTGCGCAACGATCTCCGGGCGACGATTGTCGCGATCCTCAATCATGCGGTACACGCGCAGGGCGGCAAGCTGTTCATCGCTGCCCGGTTCGGCGCGGTGGATGACCTCGACGGCGCCTTCGGCAATCGCCGGCAGGAAACGCCGGGACAACAGGCTCAGGTAAGCCTGATCGACCATCGGCCCGATGAGCTGCCCTTGGTACAAGCCCATGTCGGCCAATTGCGGCCAGGTGGCTCGATAGTCGCCATACACCGTGACCGCATCACGAATTTCATCCAGCGGCACCAGCAAGTTCAGCCCGGTGGGGTCGGCCTGCAGGTCGCTGGCCTTGCTGCTGAAGGCCTGGCTCTGGGCCAGGACCTGATCAGCCTTGTCGCGGTTGATACCGTAGTAGTACCACCAACCGCCCACCAGCAACGCGCTGGAAATCCCGGCCAATACCGAACCGCTGAGCAGCAGGCGACGCTTGCGCCGCGCCACCTTGAAATTGTCCCCGGCCAACCCGGCCTCCGGGTAGACCACCTGCTGCAACAGGTGCTGGGCGAAGTACACCACCGAATGCCCCTGCGGCTTGACCGAGCTGACCGGCGCGGGGAACCCATAGGCCCGCGCCGACGCCTCGACAAACAGGTTGGACACAACGCCACGCTGGTACACCGACGACAGGTACACCCCACGCACCAGCGCCGGCGTGGTGTAGCGATCACTGCCCAGCACATCGCCGAGAAAGCGCAGCAGAATCTCCCGCGAACCACTGAGTTGACGCATCAGGCAGAACAACTGCTCACGTACCTCGGCTGGCTGGGGATCCCCCATGGCCCGCATGACCTTCATGTTCAACACATCGACGAAGCGGTCATACGCGGCCGTCAACTCACCCAGCCAGGCATCAAAATCCTCAACTGCATCAAGACTGAAGGTGAAGCCCTGCACCTCTTCGCGCGCCGACGCCGGAAGCTTGGCGAACAACGCTTCAAAGCCGTCGAGCAAATCGAACTTGCTCAGCACCACATACAACGGCAGCCGCGTACCCAGCTCATGACCCAGCTCGTTCAGACGGGCGCGCAGCAGATAGGCTAGGTTGCGGCGCTCGTTGGGCGGACGCTCGAACAGGCTGACCATGTCCACCAACAGCACCACGCCGTTGAGCGGACGGCGGCTGCGACTGCGTGCCAGCCAGTCGATCAGGTGGTGCCACAGGCGTTTCTCGGCGCCGGCGGGCAGCCCGCTGGGTTGTTCGACCTGGGCGACTGCGGGTTCGGCGATCGCGTCAGTGTCCGCCGCAGCATCCTCAGTGGGCGCGGCTGGAGCTGGCGTCGGTGGCGGCTGCCGCTCGGGCTGGCTGATGAACTCGCCGGGCGGGTCGATCAGCACCGCCTCATCGCCGATCCACCAGTCGATATCGAACGCCAGGTCTGGATCAGAAGCGGCCTGCGCAGCACCACTGCGCGCAGTGCGGGTCAGGGCGAAACTCTGGCTGGAGCGGCTGATAAAGCTGGACTTGCCGGCGTTCTCCTCCCCCAGCACCAAGTACCAGGGGATCTGGTGCAGGCTGCGGCCCTGATGGTTGTCCCGAACCCGCGCCAGGTTGTTTTCCAATGACCGTTCCTGGGCTTGCAGGTAGACCAGGCAAGGGTCTTGCACCCGTTGTGCCTGTTGCTCACGTTCCCACTGCAAACGGCGCTGCCGACGGTGCACTAGCCAGGTCCACGCCAACAGCGGCAGCACCACCAGCCCCACGCTGATCGCCAGGCGCAGCGGCCAGGATGCCAGCGGTTGCTCGTCGCGCCAGGTCCAGGTTGGCCCCAACCACCACAGCCACCCCAGCGCCAGCGCAATGGCCAACACCCCAGCGGCGATGGCGATCAGCGCCCCATGGCGCTGAAGGGCATAAAACCCGCGCGCCAACGTGCCCAGCCTCTTGTTCATTACTGTTCGCCCCTGAACTTTTTCCAAGATAAAAATCGTCCCCGCCCGTGTGCGAAAACTTTTATTTGAATGGCTTCATTCTTGATTTCGGGCAAACAGTAGCAGTGCAAACAACCCACTTTCAATGCACAACACGAAAGAAACAAAAACTTACACCTGAACTTTTAATTACCTTGACGCAGCAAGTCCACCAACCGAAACATCTGCAAATATCTTTAAACCTCATCTAACAGCACGAGCCTACAACTTACCTACAGAACTTTCCCACAAATAACCCGCACAACTTTAAACTCATTAAACAGGCTTGATCCATGTCGCTAAAAGACCGCTTTTCAGAAGAACTCCGTTACTTGCGAGAGTTGGGGCGTGAGTTCGCTGAAGACGACCCGCGACTGGCACCGTTCCTGGGTGACCAGGCGTCAGATCCGGGCGCTGCGCACCTGCTGGAAGGCTTCGCATTCCTGACCGCCAAGCTGGCCCTGAAGATCGAAGATGACCTGCCACAGATCACTCACCAGCTGCTGCAGCAGGTCTACCCCAACTACCTACGCCCGTTGCCCAGCCTGACCCAGGTGCGCTTTGAGCCCGTAGCGCACGCCCTCAGCGGCCCCCAGGTGATTGCCAAGGGCACGCAGCTGTTTTCTCAACCGGTAGACGGCGTCAGTTACACCTTCCGCACCTGTACCGACGTGACCCTTTACCCGTTGCAGGTGAGTGCCGCCAGCGTCTCCCACAGCGTGCAAAAGTCGGTGTTGAGCATCGAGCTGCAAGCCTTGTCGGACCAGCCATTGAGCGAGATCAACGGCGACCGCCTGGACTTCCACCTCGGCGGCGGCGATCTGAATGCATTGACGCTCTACCAGTGGCTGGCCCAGCACCTGCACAAAATGGTGTTGTGCCTCGACGACCAGCGCCTGGCCCTGCCGCCACACGCCCTGGGCTTTCCCGGCTTCGAGCCCCACGACGCCCTGCTGCCCACCTTGGGCCAGCAACTGGAGGGCTATCGCCTGCTCCAGGAATACTTCTACTTCCCCCAGCGTTTTCACGGCTTCAGCGTCAGCGGCCTGCGCCGCCTTTGGCCACAGGCAACAGCCGGGCAGATTCGCCTGGAGCTGCACTTTTCTACCCCGCTGCCGGCCACTGTGCAGGTCAACCCCGAGACGCTGTGCCTGTACTGCACTCCCGCCATCAACTTGTTTGAACACCCCGCCGAACCGATCCAGCTGGACGGCGAGGAGCTGCACGTGCAAGTGCAACCGCGCGGCCCGCACCACCAAGCCTATGAGATTTTCAGCATCGACCGGGTCAGCGCCCGGCGGCGCAAACCGCAAACCCCGGCAGATAACTACCGTGTCGACTTCGCTCCGTATGAATCGCTGCGACATCAGGTCGAACCGGTCGGCCAGCGCACGGCGCGCTATTTCAGCCACACCATTGAACCGGAGCTGCTCAAGGACCGCGCCAAACACAGCCTGCGCCTGATCCATGCCGACCAGCGCCCGTACCTGGGCGAGCGTGAAGTGCTCAACGTCGAACTGACCTGCAGCAACGGCGACCTGCCCCGGCAATTGCAGATAGGCGAGCTCAGCCTCACCACCCAGACCACGCCCTCATTCGCCACCTACCGCAACCTCACCCGCCCGAGCCGCGCCTACCCGCCGATGCTCGACGGCCAGGTGCAATGGGCGCTGATCTCGAACCTGGCCTTGAATAACCTGTCACTGTCATCGCCAGCGGCGCTCAAGGCGGTGTTGCAGGTCTATGACTTTATCGCAGCCCACGACCTGCCCCGCCACCGCGCCACCCAACGCCGCCTGGAAGGCATTCGCCGGGTCAGCACCGCACCGGTCGACTGGTTAATCAGGGGCGTGCCCGTACGCGGCAGTTGCACCACCCTGACCATCGACCCCACTGCCTTCAGCAACGCTGGCGACCTGCATCTGTTTGGCAGCGTGCTCTCGCACTTCATGGCGCTGTACGCCAGCACCAACGCCTTCCACCAGTTGGAAATCATCAACACCGCCGACGGCACCGCCTTTACCTGGCCGATGCGCACCGGTCAGCAACCGATCATTTAACGCCGGAGACCGCCATGCCGACCCTGAACCCCGCCACCACCTTTTTCAGCACCCATGGCGACGCCCGCGACGGCCGGCCCGACGGTGAGCTGTTTTGTCTCCACGACCCGCTGGAGTTCCAGCTGCGCGGGCACAGCCTCAACCCATTGGTGGACGTGGCCATGCCGCTGTTCGGGCTGGTAATTCGCCTGCGCCGGACCGACACCTACCCGCCGGTGGCACAACTGCAAGGGCACCTCACCAACCAGATCAAGGTGATGCTGGAAGAACTGCGCCAGCACGGTTACAGCGAGGCCGAGCTGCGGGTGTTCTCCTACGTGCTGTGCGTGTTTGTCGATGAGGCGGTATTGGCCACCCCGTGGGGCGCAGGCTCGATATGGCAGGCCAAGTCACTGCTGAGCACCTTCCACCAGGAAACCTGGGGCGGCGAGACTTTCTTCACCCTGCTCGCTCGCCTGCAGGAAACCCCAGAGCAGTACCGCGACGTGCTGCTGCTCATGTACCTGTGCTTGTGCCTGGGTTTCAAAGGCCAGTACGGCGTGCAGCCCCAGGGCGACCAGGTCTTGCAGCAACTGATCAGCCGATTGCAAGCCATGATGGGGGCGCTGCACGACCCAGTGCCTTCGCAGCTGACCCGCCCGCTGGACAACGTTGCGCCGCGCCACTACCAGATGAACCGGCAATGGCCGTGGTGGACACCGTGGGCGGCGGCCGGTGCGATCTGCCTGGGCGCTTATGGGTTCTTTGCAATACGCCTGAACACCATGACCCAGCAAGTTATGCAATCGCTGGAAAGCATCTTGTTGCGTTGAACTGCGTGCGTCGCATCGCCGTTATCTGTAATCCCCAAGACATTAGCAGTCCGGCAAAGACCAGTCCTGCCAACAACAAACGGAAACTTCCCACAACATATAAAGAAAGCATGAAGGCGACATCCAGATAATGCCTCTTTAAAGTTTCCAAATCTTTAAACCTGCCACATGGATCGCCAGCAGGAGTTGCCATGCCTCATCCGCGCGATGTGCGCTTTACCTTCAGTTCAACTGCCGATATCAACTTCGATATCGTCTCGTTTGAACTGACCGAAGGTCTTTGCGAACTGTATTGCCTGACCGTAGACCTGGTCAGCACTTCGGCCAATGCCAACTTCGCGCAACTGCTGGATCAACCCGCCACCCTGACGATCTGGCAAGGCGAGCAGCCAGTGCGCCATGTGCATGGCCTGATCAGCCGCTTCGAGCAGGGCAAAACCGGCTTTCGCCGCACCGTCTACCGCGCCATGATCGAACCGCAGCTGGCCCGCGCCCGCTTGCAATCGGACTGGCGCATCTTCCAGCAACGCAGCGTGCCGCAGATCCTCGAACAGCTGTGCACCGAGCGCCGTTGGGGCAACTGCACCCAGCATCTGACCGAAACCCACCTGTCCCGTGAGTACTGCGTGCAGGCTGGCGAGCTGGATTGGGACTTCTACCAGCGCCTGGCCGCCGAAGAAGGCGTGCTGTCGATCTTCCAACACAGCGAGGGCGGGCATCAGCTTATCCAGGCCGACCATATCGCCAGTTTTGGCGTGCTGCCCGGCGAACCGGTGGTGTACGAGGCCAACGCCGGTGGCGCCCAGGCGCAACCGGCGCTACACAGCTTCACCTACCGAGAGCAGGTGCGCAGCGCGCAACAGACCCAGCGCGACTACACCTTCACCCACCCGCGCTACAACCTCGAACAGCGTGAACAGGCGCGCCAGCTGGAGCATCAAAGCCCCGACTACGAACGCTACGACTACCCCGGCCGCTACAAGCACGATGACGCCGGCAAGCCCTTCACCCTCACCCGCTTGCAAGGCCTGCGCGGTGATGCACGTACTGCCGAAGTCACGGGTGACGATGCGCGCCTGGTGCCGGGGCTGGCGTTTGACCTGGTCGGCCACCCGCGTGAAGACCTCAACATCGGCTGGCGCGCCGTCGCCATCCACCACATCGGCCGCCAGCACACCGCACTGGAAGAAGAAGCTTCCGACAGCCAGGTGGGCACCCATTACAGCTTCACCGCCACACTGATTCCCGACACGGTGGAATGGCAAGCACCACCGCGCCCCAAACCCTGCATCGAAGGGCCGCAGATCGCCACCATCGTCGGCCCGCCCGGTGAAGAAATCTACTGCGACGAACACGGTCGCGTGCGCCTGCAATTTCCCTGGGACCGCCAAGGCCAGGACGACGACCGCAGTTCCTGCTGGGTGCGCGTCACCCACAACTGGGCCGGCGCCGGCTGGGGCCACGTCGCCCTGCCCCGGGTCGGTCAGGAAGTGCTGGTGGGCTTCGTGCAAGGCGATCCCGACCAGCCCCTGATCATTGGCCGCAGCTACCACGCCATCAACCGCTCGCCGTACAAACTGCCGGAGTTCAAGGCCCTCAGCCCAATCCGCAGCAAGGAATTGCACGGCGAACGCCACAACGAACTGCGCCTGGACGACACCACCGGGCAGATCAGCGCCGCGCTGATGAGCGACCACCAAGCCAGCGCCCTCACCCTCGGCTACCTCACCCACCCGCGCCCTGGCGGCGGCGTGCCACGCGGCGAAGGCTTTGAACTGCGCACCGACGCCCACGGCGTATTGCGCGCCGGCGGCGGCCTATTACTCACCACCCAACTGCGCCCGCGCGCCGCCGAGCACCACACCGACCTGCCGGAAACCGCCGAACAACTCGACACCGCCCGCCAACACCACGCCACCTTCGCTAGCGAAGCCCGCGACCACCTGGCCCAGGAAAGCGGCGATCAGGATGAAGTGGCCGACGCACTCAAGGCCCAACACAGCGCCATCCGTGGCAGCGGCGGCAACCCCGGCGCCAACCAATACCCCGAACTGGCCGAACCGCACCTGGTACTGCACAGTCCGGCCGGAATCGCCAGCAGCACCCCGCAATCCACCCACATCGCCAGCGGCGAACACCTCGCCCTGAGCAGCGGCGGCCACACCAGCCTGGCCATCGGCAAACGCCTGTTGATCAGCGCCAGTCGTGGCATGCGCACCTTTGTGCAAAGCCTGGGCTGGCGGCTGGTGGCGGCCTCCGGGGATATAGACATCCGGGCACTGAAAGACAACATCCACCTGCTGGCCAAGCTCAAGGTCACCGTGACGGCTGAGCGCATCACCTTGAGTGCCAAGGAAGAGATCGTGATTCAGGCGGCGGGGAGTAGCACCACTTACAACGCAGGTGGGATTACCCATGCCACCAGTGGGTTGTACACGGCGCATGCCACGGACTTTTTTTACGAGGGGGCGAAGAGCCAGGCGGCGGCGTTTCCGGAGGAGCCGAAGGCGGGGAAAGGGAACTTGGAACTGCTTCAACAGTATGCCAACGGGATCACTTTCAAGGGAGGTGAATACCAAGTGGAGGATGCCTTGGGCAAGGTCATCAAAGGGACGCTGGATGGCAATGGCTTTGCAGCCGTGGCCGGTGTCGCGCCAGGCCCGGCGAAAGTGCTTTTCAGCAAAGACCCGGTGGATGTCTGGACCGATCCCGGCTTCCCCGGTCCGCATGAACAGATAGAAGCAGGTGCCACTGAAGCCTCCAAACCACTGCCGGCACAAGCGCAAGCCCTGCTGGACAGTGTGCTCAACGCCACCCAGCAAACGCCAGCGAGCCTTGCCACAGATCTACTGAAAAAGACTGTGCCAATGCCAAACGTGGCGGCCACCTTTGCCTCCCAGTTACCTCAGACACTCGTGAAGAACGCCGAGATGCTCGGATTGCCACGCAAGCTCTCGGAGAAAACAAAATGACCGCAGCGACACCGCGTCCGCCCCAATCAGCCACTGGCCCGCTCAATACCACCTCAAAACACGACATCGACGCGGGCAAGGAAAAGCTCGATCAGTGGCTGCGTAAACTCACCAATGACGCCGTGGGGTGGAATGCCGTACAGACCGCAGGCTCGGTGATTCCAGGTGTGGGCACCGTCTTCGCCGCCATTGACGCCATCGGCGACCTGCTCACCCTGATTGATGGTGACCAGAACGACTTCCTTACATGGGTCAGCTTTGGCATCAACGTCGTTGGTCTGGTCTCCTTTCCAGGAGTCGGGCCGGCAAGGCTCGCCGTGCGCACCACGCTCTCAACCATCCGCCGCAACGGCCTGCCAGCCATATCTGCTGCCATGCTTAGTGCATTGGAAGAGAACCTCAATGACAAAACCCGTGGTGCACTTGAAGACTTTGCCAACGCCATACAGGTGCGTCTCAGCGAGTTGCTCACCAAAATCGCCGCAGAAATCAGAAAAGCCTGTGCCGCCTTTGCCCGCATGCTCAGGAACATTGCCAGCGAGCAAGGGCAGCAGGCGCTGGCCAAGAAAGCCAAGGTTGGCTCCTTCTTCTTTGGCCCGGTGGTCGGCATTGCCGCCCAGTTCATCATCGACGACAGGCTGCTGTCCAAATCCGTTTGCCAGAAGCTGCTCACCGTTGCCAGTGCCGCCGACAGGATCGGGTTGGCGGTGGCGCAGAAAGTTCAGGGGTTAGGGGATCCGAAAAAAATCGGCAGTATCGGCAATCTGGTCATGGAGTTGGTCAGTGCATTAGCCGCCCGCAAACGTCGCGGCGCTCACTCGACCAATTCCTCCAGCCACCAGAACAATCGCGCACAAGCCACTCATGGCCAAGGTGCACAGGTCACCCGCTCAACTGAGCGCAAAGCTGCCAATGATCCCAATGGCTGTAAAAACTGTAGTCTCAGCGTCCCTTCAGGCACTGGCCGCAGCATCAGTTTCGCTACTGGCAGTGAAACACTGGAACACACCGATTTCTCGCTGCCCGGCCCCTTCCCGATCGAGTGGACACGCACCTATCGCTCAAGCCTGTCAGCGTTTGATCAGGGAAGCTTTGGGGCACGCTGGATCACGCCGTTCTCGATTCGCATTGACCAACACGCAGATGGCCTGATCTACCACGGTTACGACGGGCGCAGCCAGCGTTACCCTGATCTCGAGATCAGCAAGCACCACTACGACCCGATCGAAGGGATGCTGCTGATTCGCACCACGGCCAATACGCTGGTGGTCGTGCGCGGTCACGACAGCCAGGAGACGTTTCAAAAGCAAGGTGATCGCTATGTGCTCAGTGGCATCACCTTGCGTGGTGGCGCCCGCATCGCCCTGCACTACGAGCACCAACACGCAGGCCGAGCCGTGCTTTCGGATCTGGTCACCTATCAGGACGACACCGCACACCACCATATCCATAGCGAACTCGACGAAAATGGATGCATCACTGCCTTGTGGTTGATGCACGAAGGCCGGCCCCAGCGCCAACTGGCGGGCTATGACTACGACGAGCATAGCGACCTGATCGCTGCACGTGACGAACACGCTGCGCAGTGGAACTACGAATATAGGCATCGCCTGATCACCCGATACACCGACCGCACTGGGCGGGGTATCAATCTACAATGGCAAGGCAAAGGCGCCGACGCCAAGGCCATACGCGAATGGGCCGACGACGGCACCTACGACACCCGACTGGAGTGGGACGAGAACATCCGTCTGACCTACGTGACCGACTCCTTGGGTCAGGAGACTTGGTACTACTACGACATCCTCGGCTACACCTACCGCGTTATCTATCCCGACGGTAATGAAGAGTGGTTCTACCGAGACGATGCCAAGAATGTTGTCCGCCATATCCATACCGACGGCAGTGCCGACAGCTATGCCTACGACGACCGTGGCAACCTGCTCCAGCACACCCGCCCCGACGGCAGCAGTGTTCATCACGCCTACGACGATCAGGATCAACGCTTCAAAACCCGCGACGCCGAAGGCGGCTTGTGGAAGTACGACTACGATCAACGCGGCAACATCATCGAAACCATCGATCCGCTGGAGAACACCACCCAGTACGCCTACAACAGCGACAACCTGCCCGTGGTCACTACCGATGCCAACGGCGGCAGCAAGCAACTCGCCTACAACGCCGACGGGCAGCTGATCCGCTACACCGACTGCTCCGGCAAGGTCAGCCACTGGGACTACGATGCACTCGGCCAGCTCAGCCGCTTCACCGATGCCGAAGGCAATGTCACCACCTACGAGTACCGCGCCGGGCAGCTGGTGCGACTTATCCACCCGGACAAAACCGAAGAACTCTTCGAACGCGACGCCGAGAGCCGCCTGCTCACCCACACCGACGCCCTGCGCCAGCGCACCACCTGGCACTATAACGAAGCCGGCTTGATCCAACAGCGTCAGGACGCCAACGGCACAACCCTCGACTACCGCTGGGACCGCCTCGGCCAACTGCTGGAACTGCGTAACGAAAACAACAGCAGCGCCAGCTTCAAGTACGACCCGGCCGGACGTTTGCTTAAGGAAACTGGCTTCGACCAGCAGACCACCCACTACCTCTACGACCACGGTAGCAATCAACCGACCCGCCGCCTCGATGGCGACCGCGTCACCGAGTTCGAATACGACCCACTCGGCCGCCTGATCGCCCGCCATGCCGGGCACAAGGAGGGCCTGGAATGGCAGACCGAGACCTTCGCCTATGACGGCAACGGCAATCTGCTGCTGGCCGAGAATGCTGCCTGCAAATTGCAATGGTTCTATGATCGCGCGGGCAACAACACCCGCGAGCACCAATACCTGCGCTACCTGCAGGAACCGCATGTGGCGGTGTGGAAGCATGAATACGATGCCCTCAACCAGCGCACCGCCACTACTCGCCCGGATGGGCATCGGGTCAGTTGGTTGACCTATGGCAGCGGCCATCTATTGGCGCTAAAGGTCGACGACACCGAGCTGCTCAGCTACCAACGCGACAACCTGCACCGTGAAATCGCCCGTAATCAGGGCAACGGTCTGCAACAGCGCCAAGTCTGGACACCCAACGGCCAGCTGTTGGAACAGGCACTGGGTAAACGCGGCGACTCCCAACGTTTGGTGGTGCGTAACTACCGGCACGACGCTGCCGGTCAGCTGACGCTCATCGACGACACCCGGCGCGGTGCACTGAGCTACCGCTATGATCCACTCGGCCGACTGCTCGCGGCCCAAACCATCAGCGGCGAAGAGACCTTCGCCTTCGATCCGGCCAGCAATCTGCTGGACCCGCAGGCGCCGCGTCGTCCCAATCAATACGGCCCTCCTAAGCTGCTGGACAACCTGCTTCGCGATTACGTCGGCACCCACTACAGCTACGACGAACGCGGCAACCTTAAAGAACGGCTGCACAATGGCAAAAAATCCCACTTCACCTGGGATCTGTACGACCGCCTGATCGGCTACGAAGATGACCGATTGACCGTCAACTTCGCCTACGACGCGCTGGGTCGGCGCCTGTTAAAACTGTCCAAAGCCAAGTACCACGACCGTCGCGAAGCCGGGCCGATGTGGAACAAGCTGGAGCGCGCCAAGCTCGATGAGCAGTACGGATGCGGCTACACCCTCTATGGCTGGGATGGTGATGTACTGGCTTTTGAAAGCCGCAACAATGACAAGAGCGAACGCCTGACCCACTACTTTTTTGAACCGAGCAGTTTTGTGCCGGTGGCGCAGGCCGTTGAACAACGCAGCATCCAACTAGTGGCCGAGCCGGTCTATGAGGGTGCTTACGACATCGACCGCGATCCGCTGTGGCAGCACAAACCCAAGCCTGTGAGCTTCAGCGCAGTGGCCTGGTATCAGTGCGACCACCTCGGCACGCCGATGGAGCTGACCGACGAGCACGGCGATATCGCCTGGGCCGGGATCTACAAAGCGTGGGGTTTAGCCAAGGAACAGCGCAGCGAGACTGCCAAGCGCGCGGATATCCGCAATCCGCTGCGCTTTCAGGGGCAGTACTTCGATGTGGAAACCGGACTGCACTACAACCGCTATCGGTACTATGATCCGCTGGTGGGGCGGTTTATCGGCAAGGACCCGATTGGGTTTGCGGGTGGGCTGAATGTCTATACCTATGCCCCCAATCCGGTGGACTGGGTTGATCCATATGGATTAGCCCGTATAAAAAATGCGGTGGATGGTGACAGAAGACATCAAGCATTTAATAACCAAATCAGGGAAAAACATCCACATGCAACCATTCAGTGCGAATGCTATTTGCGAGACTCACATGGAAATTCAGTAAAGGACCCGATTACCGAAGAGAGGCGAAGAATTGACACGGTCGTCATTGATAATGGCCGAGCGCAAACATATGAAGTAACCAGCCCAACGGCGCTAAAACAAAGTCAAATAGACAAGGAAAACAGAATAATTGACTCCGGGGGGACATACATAAGAGTAAGAGACAGAGACAGAAAGACAAAACAACTAGTCCCCATAAATGGGCCATCCATAATCAAGAGAATTCCATAGCATGGAAAAAAACTATCTGGTCTGGTCAGACATAAACTCAGTGGTCTCGAGATATCAAATGGACGACCAAGACGGCCAAAGTATTCCAGACGTCGAAAAGCAGATTATTGCAAGAAGGACGCTAACCGCACTGCGAATGTTTTTTTATAAAAATAAACTTTTAAACAATGACAGGCAAGATTCAAATGGAGAGTTACTTGGCCGCAGCTACTATCGTAATGATTTCACAGAAGATGGAATGGAATTACTCAAACGCAAAGTATCCTCATGGCTAGACTCCAAGGGCGCTCAAAAAAACCCACCAGACATGAAGGTCCTCGAAAAAGCACTTTCAGATATCCGCTCAAACAAGAAGACGTGATGACCCCTTCAGCTACCGTCACACGAAGAGATGCATTCATATGAAAGCAATCGTTCGATTGGGGGACACCACCGACCACGGCGGCGTTGTCACCGAATCCATCCCACACACCAACCTCAACGGCAAACCCATGGCCGGCAAAGGCCACATGGTGCTGTGCCCCTTATGTAAAGGCCCCTTCCCGATTGCCGAAGGCAGCAGTACCTATTCCGTCAACGGCATTCCCGTGGCCTTGGATGGCATGAAGACCACCTGCGGCGCCACCCTGATCGCCAGCGGCTCCCGCGGCTCCGTTCACCGCTGACAGCCACGAATCCAGCAATGACACTCTGCTAGCTTTTCACCAATAATCACAATAACAAGGAAGCACACATGGACATACATGGAGATATTCGAGCCTGGTTGCTCAAGCAACAGGATTGGCTTCAGGAAGCTGCAGACAGGCTGCTCAAAAACGGCCTTCTCACTCAGGACGATATTGCAGCCCTGGCGTCTCATGTGAAAACAGCAGGTGGACAGGCTGTCACCCACCATCGGCCCTTTGACGAACTTATGCACGACCCGCAAGATCTCAGCGAGGTTCGACTGGCGCGCATAGATGGGGTAACCGGCATCGAAAGTCTGGGCCCTCGCAAGCCCCTGGATTTTGGTGATGGCAACCTAACCGTCATCTACGGCCACAACGGTTCAGGAAAATCGAGTTACACCCGCATCCTGAAGAAGGTCTCGGGCAAACCACGCGCCCTTGATCTGAAGTCCAACGTATTTCAGGATTTTCCCGCCGAGAGCAAGTGCCAGATCAGCTACAGCCACAATGCCCTGAGCCACTCTCCCGAATGGCGGGTGGGCTCTCCCCCGATAGATGCGCTGCGGCAGATAGACATCTTTGATAGCGATGAAGCAGGCCACTACCTACGCGGCGAAAGCGCGGCGTCCTATACACCGCCGGTAGTAGGTTTGTTTGAAAAGCTTGCTGTAGCGACTGACAAGATCAAGGAATTGCTTCAGGCCGAGCAAGCGAAGCTCACCAGTGCCTTACCTGCAATACCAGCGATCTATCAACAGACCCAACTGGCACAGACCTATGCAGCACTTCACACCCTTCGCAAAGCCGGCGATCTCGACAAGCTGCTGGAGTGGACTGACCAGCACACGCAAAGCCTCAACGCCCTCGTAGAGCGCCTCAAAGCAGATGACCCGGACACGTTGTCGAAGCAGAAGCGCAGAACGAAGACGCAGGTCGAACAGATTATTAACGGGCTATCGAAGGCCTCGAACGCCTACGGTGCCGACAATCTAAATGCCGTCCGAACGTTAAGAGAGGCTGCGGACGCCAAAAGAAAAATTGCCAATGAAGCCGCCCAGGTCAAATCTGCCGTAATTGAGGGGGTCGGTTCAGAGACCTGGCGCGCACTGTGGGAAGCTGCACGAAAATACTCTGCAACCCCCTACCCTGCGCAACCGTTCCCTGTGACTGAAGATGCACGTTGCGTGCTATGCCACCAAGAACTCCAGCCAGACGCTCAACTTCGTCTTCTCGACTTTGAAAAGTTTGTTCAAGGACAACTGGAGCGGGACGCAAAGCAGGCAGAGGCACAGCACACAGCTGCACTGGATGAACTTCCGGTCAGTCCTACCGAGCAGCAAGTGCAAACGCAATGCGAAGCGGCCGGGTTGACCGACGTAAAGTGGGAAGAGTATCTCCTTGCCTTTTGGAACAAGGCCGCCGCCGCCCGGACCGCGCTCATCAGCTTTGAATTGGTTGAGGACGCGGCACCTGTCGATGACACAAAAGAACATATTCGTATCCTTGGGACCTACCGGGACCAGCTTGAAGCCTCAGCGATCCAGCTCGATGCAGACGCCCTCGAGTTCGACAGAGTCAAAGCCACCAGCGAGAAGCTGGAACTCGAAACAAAGAAATGGGTAGTACAACAATCAGCCGCCGTTCGTGCTGAGGTCGATCGACTTGCGAAGGTCAAGGCTTATGACGGCTGGAAGGCATTGGCGAACTCCCGAAGCATCTCGCTGAAGGCGACCGATGTGGCCGAGAAAGTTGTAACGGAAGCGTACGTGGGCCGATTCAATCGAGAGCTGCAGGCACTCGGTGCCTCAAGAATTCAGGTTGAGTTAATCAAGACCCGGACCAAAAGTGCAAAGGTTCTGCATCAACTGCGGCTGAAGGGCGTGAAAAATGCTCAAGGTACGCCTGAGACCGTGCTTAGCGAAGGTGAGCGCCGCATCATCTCGCTAGCCGCTTTCCTTGCGGACGTTGCCGACAAACCCGGATCATCACCGTTTATCTTCGACGATCCCATTTCCTCACTCGACCACGACTTTGAGTGGCATGTAGCCTGCCGGCTGGTCCAGTTGGCGAAGCAACGCCAGGTGCTGATATTCACCCACCGCCTTTCGTTGTATGGCGCCATGGACGACGTATCCAAGAAAGAAGGCGAGGCTTGGCAGAAAGCCCACTATCGGCCCATGTGCATTGAATCCTATGCCGGAACATCGGGCCAACCAGCGGATCAAGAGGTGTGGAACAACAGCACCAAGAAGGCGAATAACATCCTGCTGACTCGCCTGAATGACGCCCACAAGGCAGGCGAAGCTGGAGGTGCCGCAGCGTACCGTGGTCTGGCACAGGGCATTTGCAGCGACTTCCGCAAACTCATTGAACGCTCTGTCGAAGAAGACCTTCTGAACAAGGTGGTTTTGAGGCATCGGCGCAGCGTGACGACGGAAGGACGTCTAGCGCAGTTGCATGGAATCCTGCCTGCCGAGTGCAAGTTGATTGATGACCTTATGACGCGGTACAGCTGCTTTGAGCACAGTCAATCCGGTGAGGCCCCGGTCATCATCCCTGAAGCGGATGTGCTTAAGGTTGATATTGAGAGCCTTGCAAAGTGGCGCAAAGAGCTGAACGAACGAAGGGCACGGTTGGTTGCGGCTTAGAACTCGACGCAACTTTGGGACAATCTGACTAAATAGCGCTCGAAGATCGTGGTGATACTAACCTACCGCAACTCAGTTCCCCACATCAGCCCCCTACTCTCGCCTGGCTTACGCGAAGTAGGGGGGATTCGCCGACACCACTACCGGGGGTCAAGGTAGTTCGGAGTTGATTCTGAGTTGCAACTGGACAACGTATGACGTACCTGGCTTCTCCGGCTGGTCCGTAAACTGATGTTGCGCCTAAACCTTCCTGATTCACTTGTGGTTATCTGTCGCCGGCATCACTGATTCATTTGCTTTAATCGCTGGATGCTGTTATCGCGCGCGCCTCAACCCTGTTTATGGTTTTGTTTGATCGATGTTCCTCCAACAACGTCCTCGGCAACACAAACCCTTCAAAACTGCGCTGGGTAACCGGGTTATTGGCCTTCTCTGCCCCAATGCGATAACGCATCAACCCATCGGCGACGGCAAAGGTCAGGTCCACGCTGGTGTCGGTCCTGCCATTAAGATGCCCACGGCTGAGCAGCCGGAACAACGACCACGGCCCGCGATAGCTAAGGCTGGCGGTGTTGCCGCTGCTGTGCACCAGCGTCAGTTGGCTGCCATTGGTGTTGCCCAGACTGTTGGGCCACACCAGCCCCGTGCGTTGCGGCGCGCCGTGCTGGTAAGGGATCAGTTGGCCGTCGACGCTGAGCATGCTGCTCAGACGGGTCGCGCTCAGGGCCAGGGGTTCGATGGTGAGTTGCACGGCCAGGTGGCCGCGGTGGTTGAAGAAAGTGTCGCGGATGCGCTCGACCTTCTTGAGCTGTTCCAGCACGTCGCTGCGTACCAGGTAGCCGCCAAGGTTTTCGGAGTACAGAGCATCGAGGTTGTCCTTGAGGAACACGTTCAGGTATTGATCGTGGAACTGCTGCAGACGCCCCTGCGGGCTGAAGAAGGCTTCGAAGTCTTCCAGCGAGGCGTCCTCGCCGCTGGCCTTGAACGGGTAGCGGCTCGCCAGCCGTTCGCGGTAGAAGCTGTAGATATCACTGTCCCAGCGTTTTTCCAGTTCGCGTAAGGCGGCAATCACCATGACCTGCGAGGTCTGGTCGGCTAGCTTTTTGATTTGCTGGTTGAGTGGTTCAGGCAGGCCGACGGCGACACGTTGCAGGTTGGCAATCGGATCGGCACCGCCGAGGGAAAAACGATTGAGCACGGTTTTCAACGCCGCTTTGCCGGGGTCGGGATTGTCGTGCACGGCTTTGGCGTAGTCGTAGACGGCGCTGACGGAACGTAGCGTTTCTTCGTAATAGGACGGCTGCTCGCCGCGCGTGGTGGTCAGTTCCGTCAGGCTGGAAAACGCGCGCCGGATACCCGCAGCTTGTTGCTGGCCGTCCGACACCTTGTCCAACGTCAGTGGTGCCTGCCCTTCGACCAAGGGCGCCGACGGGTAAATCACGCTATTGTCGCGCAAGGTTTCCAGCAAACGCCGCAGAGGGGCGGCCGGGCCAGTGACCTGCTCCAGCACGGCCACGCCGTGACTGAGGTCGTCGAAGTCGGTGATCGCGAACTGATTCAGCGCACGTCGCCAGCTGTCGACATAATCGGCGCTGTATAACGCGCGGACCCGCTGGGTCAGTACTTTGCGGTCTTCGTCGGAATAGTCCAGGCGTTGCCGCTCGCCGAGCACCCACTGGTCGATCATTGCCAGCTCGATGATGCCCTCGGTGCCAGGCTCAAAGTAGTCCCTGAAGCCCTTGGCCGTGAGCAGCGGTGCCAGCATCAAGCCGCCACCCTCTTGATCGGTGTTCAATGGACTGTAGACGATGTCGAACGCCGGACCGACCTCGGCGCGCAGGTCCAATGGGCGGTGCAAACGCTCTTGGGCATCCTGTTTCAGGTTCATGTAGACCCGTTCAGCCATAGGCAACTGGCGCAACTGTTGTTGCACTTGGGCAATGCGCTCACGGTAGTGCGGCAAATCGGCGTCGGCGTATTTCAGGGCGTAGCCCAAGTGTCTCATCAAGTCGGCCTGCAACTGGCCCTGCCCGGGATAGGCCCTCTGCCACTGTTTGGCGACCCACTCCTTGACGATGGCCGGGCGGCGGTTTTGCCGTTCTTCAAGCATGCGGTAAACGCGCAAGGCCGCCAGTTGCTGATTACTACCGGCGGGCGCGGCATTGATGGCATCCAGCACACCGCTGGCAATCGCCGGCAGAAAGCGCTTGGACAGTAGATTCAGATAGGCCTCATCCACCGTCGGACCAATCGCCCTCCCCTGATACAACCCCATATCCGCCAGCAGCGGCCATGCCTCGCGATAGTCACCGTACACCAGCACCGCATCGCGAATCTGATCCAGCGGCACCAGCAGATTGCGCCCGGTCGTGTCGACCTTGGTGTCGATGTCCCGCTCACTGAACTCCTGACTCTTGGCCAGGACGCTCGCAGCCTTGTCGCGGTTGATGTTGAAGTAAAACTGCCAGGTTCCGATCACCACCAAAACGCCCAAGGACGCGACGCTGAAGCCAGCGATCAGCAGTCGTCGCTTGTTACGGGCCACCTTGATGTTGTCACCCGCCAGACCTGCTTCCGGGTAAATCACTCGCTGGAAAAGCTGCTGGGCAAAGTAGATCGCAGTGCCACCAGCAGGCTTGACCTCGGGGGGCGGTGGCGGCAGTTGATACGCTTGCCCTGCCTCTTTGACGAAGGCATTGGTCAAGGTGCCCTGCTGAAATACCGGGGAGAAATACAGCCCGCGCACCAGCGCAGGGGTGGTGAAACGATCACTGCCGAGCATCTCGCTCAGGAAACCCGACAGTGCCGGGCGCAGGCCCGCCATCTGACGCAACAGGCCCTGCAGTCGATCGCGCTCGGTCAGCCCACGCGACTCCTTGACACTGTCGAAGATCTGTTCACTCAGGTAGGTGACAAAGATCTGGTAATGGCGGGTCAGTTCCGTCAGCCAGGCATCGAAATCATCCACCGCGTCCAGACTGAAGGTGAAACCCAGCAGGTCTTCGCGCCCACTATGCGACAACCGGGCGAAGAACTCTTCGAAGCCTTCCAGCAGGTCGAACTTGCTCAGCGTCACGTACACCGGCAAGCGCGTACCCAATTGCCGCGTCAGCTCAAACAGCCGGGTGCGCAGCAGGTTGGCGTGGGCCTTGCGTTGTTCGGGACGTTGCGCCAACAAGGCCTGCACATCGATCACCAACACCACGCCGTTCAATGCGCGACGGCTGCGGTTGCGCGCCAGCCAGTCGATCAGGTGCCGCCATAGACGTGGGTGAGTGCCAGCGGGCAATACCGGTTTGACCTTGCCTTGGATCGCGCCTTGCTGCTCGACGCTATCAGCCGCTGGCTCCGGATGACTGAGGAATTCACCCGGCGGGTCAATCAACACCGCCTCGTCACCGATCCACCAATCCACTGGATAGGCCAGTTGTTCTTCCTGGTGCGCCCTGACCCCGGCCCTGGTCACATGGGACAAGGCAAAGCTCTGATTGGAGCGTGTGATCAGGCTGGTCTTGCCGGCATTTTCCTCGCCCAACACCAGATACCATGGCAATTGATAGAGCGAACGGCGGCGTTCCATGTTGTTGAGCAAGTTGCCCAGGCTGCGGTCCAGTGCTCGCTCCTGCGCCTCGATGTAAGGCAGGCACGGGTCGGCCTGCACCGCGGCCTCGTGCTGGCGTTCAAGCTGCAGCCGGTGATAACGACTACGCACCCGCCATGCCCAGATCAGCAGCGGCACCACCAGCACCACAACGCTGGCCGAGACGCGCATCGCCAACTCGCTCAGCGGCCGATGTTCACGCCAGGCCCACTGCGGGCCCAGCCACCAGATAGCGATCAATAAAAACACCACGCCCAGCAGCACCAGTATCGGCAATGCCTGGTTGAACTGACGCAGTACCGGCAGGCCCCAACGTTTGACGTATCCCCAGAACATCCCCATAAATCGCTCCTACTCCTTAACCGCTTTAATCAAATGACTGTCGTCGATGGGTTGCGCCACTTTCCGGTACAACTCCGGCTCCCACCCCTGCGCCGTGGTATCGCGCATCAACCGCGCAACGCTGGCGTACAGGTCGTCCGCCAGCCACGACAGGCCACGCGATGCCAGCAGGTCGGCAGCAATCACCGTGGCGTAGCTGCGCTGGCGCGGGGCGTCATGAGAGGCGTGCAGGTCCTGCAAGCGCAGCAGCACCACTTCGACGCCTTCGGTGTTGAGTTGGGTGGTCAGTTCGTCGCGCAGGCCGGCGTATTCCTGCACCGGGCTGCCGGTGGTTTGCGCCTCATCGGCGGCGGTGATCCATGCTTGGGTTTGTGCGTCCACGAACGGTGTGCCATCGCTGAAACACAACTCCAGCAGGGCCGGCAGGCGGCAGACGAAACGTTCGCAGGTCTGGCGAATGGCAGCGGCCACTTCTTCCATCGCCAGGCGCGAGGCGACTTGGGCGGCCAAGTAGCTGCCGCGCAACCAGTACGGTGAGGCGCAGACGCTTTTCTCGAGACGCGGCAGCAGGTTCGGGTCGAGCGTATTGTGGTTCAGCGCGTCCTGGTAACCGTCGACTATGTCCTTGGGCACGGCGGTCAATTCGGTTCGACGATCGCGGGTGATGGGGGGCGCGGTGCGCAAATGCGACCACAGGCCGAAGCGCCGTAATTGATAGCCGGTGGGGTCGTAGGGATCTTGTTGATTGATCTGCTCGGCCATGCTCAACACGGCGCGGCGCTGTTCACGCTCGTTGCCTGGCGCCTGCGGCTTGGGGCTGGTGAAAAATGCTGAATCCAGAACGCCGCTGGAGGTGACTGCATGGGACGGTTCAGCGGCAACGACCGGCTCACTGTATTTGCTCAACTGGCGTTGCAACGCCTCCAACGGGGCGGGATCGAACCTGGCGGTTTCCACGCATCTTTGCAGGGTAGCCATGGCCAATTCCGCAGCCGCCTGGCAAGCCGGGGTAAAGCTACTGCGATCCAGGGACGGCAACACCTGCACCAGGTTCTCCAACAGGCGCTGCACCTGCTTACGCTTGTTCAGATAGCCCGTCGGGCCGGGCTTGGGATAGGCATTGTCCCAATACAGGTCGACCATACCGGCCACCAAGCCCAACGCATCCGCCCAGCGCGCCCATTGCCGGGTCCGCAGCCACACTACTTGCAGATGACCGAGGATGCGCCAGTGCTTGCACTGGGTGGCCAGGTATTCGCGGGACGCTTCGTCGATATACGGCCAATCGATGTCGCTTTCGCGCAGGCCGCCGAGCTTGACCATTTCCTGATCGATGGCCTGATAGGTTTCGTCCTCCACATCGAAATGGCCGGCGAGTTGTTCTGGGTCGATGGGGGTCAGCAGTCGCTTGACGGTATCCGCCGGAACGTCGATCACCAGCGACATACCTTGCGCTCCTGCTCTATCAGTTCGCCCAGCCCTTCAGCGTCGAACACCAGCCCGTTCAGCCGCAGGTAGTCACTCTCCAGTCGCAGGCGCTGGCCGCCGCCCATGTTGCGTAACAAGGCAATGGCCTGCAGCCCTCGTCCCGCATCCACCACCAACCCGGCATCGTCCAGCACTTGCCACCGATAGGCCTCGGAAACCGGTCGGTCGTCCTTGAACAGCTGGATGCGAATTTTGTTGGGTTTGGCTGGCTCATCCAGTACCAGTTGCAGGCGGGAAATTTTCGATTCGCAACTGATAACCAGGTGAGGTCGAGGTGGCAACGCGCCCAGGGCCGGGGCGGAGATCACCAGCCGTTGTTGCCGCTCATCGTCCGGCTCTGGAAACGACGACAGCAGAAAACGCTGATCCTCGGGTGGACGCTTGACTTCGTTGCGTTGCACCAGGTCGATAATCGGCAGTACCTGCCCAACGGCGCGTGGCGCCGCTGGCGCGTGATGGATGGGCGTGCCAGCGGCCAAATCAAAACACTCCAGGCGCTTCAAGGGCGAGACAATTGAGGGGCAGTCTTGTGTTGCCGCCTGCACATCCATTACGGCCACGACCGTCAGACAAAGCCCCCATTTCCATCCTTGCCCGTGCATCAACGCCTCCTGAGTATGTCTCGTCGAAATCAGAATCCGATGTTCTCAGCATCTTTAAAATCAACATGACTTATTTGAAAGTTCAACAAATTAACTTACAGAGCCTCACCAGAACTCAATGAATAAGCAAGTAGAAAACAAACAGTGCCTTGCAAAAGTCCCAACAAAAAGACACGCCCTTCAGATGTATCCGTGGAAGTTGTAGGAAAACCAGTAACGATCCGCAAGGTATTATTTCCTACATTAAAAGCCCACGAATCGCGTCCACAACGTCCTACAAGACAAACGTTGCAACAACTGTTTCTAATACGCCGACCTTATGAAAAGGATTCTTCCCATGTCGAAAAATCACGGCTCTGTCGCGCCCAAAGAGCGCATCAACATCAAGTACGTCCCGGCCACGGGCGATCAACAGGCCGAAGTTGAGTTGCCGCTGAAGTTGCTGATCACCGGTGACTTCAAAGGCCACGGCGAACTTACTGCCCTGGAAGATCGGCAAGCTGTACGCATCGATAAAGATACGTTTAATGAAGTTCTGACCAAAGCCGAAGTTGCCCTGGACATGGCGGTTCCGTCCGTTTTAAGCAAAGACTGCGACACCGATTTGAACGTACGGCTTCAATTTAAAAATATTCATGACTTCGGCCCTGACGCCGTCGCCCGACAAATTCCCGAATTGAACAAGTTGCTGGAACTTCGCGAAGCCCTCGTTGCACTCAAAGGTCCGATGGGCAACGTTCCGGCCTTTCGCAAACACCTGCAAAACCTGCTGACCGATGCAACCGCCCGCCAACGCCTGGCCAGTGAACTGGACCTGGTGCTCGACGCGCCCAACGACTGACTTGAACGCCCTTCTCAACGGAGTACTCCCGATGTCTATGGAAAGCGCCGCCACCCAAGTGTTGGTGGCTGACGAACAGCCGTCGTTGCTTGATCAACTGCTGGCCAACACCACCATGCGCCCGTCTCAGGAAGGCTACGCGGTAGCTCGCCAAGGCGTGGCTGCGTTCATCAGCGAGATCCTGCAAAGCGGCGATCATCAACAGCCGGTCAACAAGCATCGGGTCGACCAGATGATCGCCGAGATTGATCATGCCCTGAGCAAGCAGATGGACGTGATTCTGCATCAGCCGCAGTTCCAACAACTGGAGTCGTCGTGGCGTGGGCTGAAGCTGCTGGTGGATCGCACGGATTTTCGCGAGAACATCAAGCTGGAAATGCTGCATGTCACCAAAGAAGAGCTGCTGGACGACTTCGACAACGCCGGTGACATCACCCGCAGCGGCTTGTACAAGCACGTCTATACCGCCGGCTACGGCCAGTTTGGTGGTGAGCCCGTTGGTGCCATCGTCGGCAACTACACCTTTGGCCCTGGTTCGTCAGACATCAAATTGCTCAGTTACGTGGCTTCCATCGGCGCCATGTCCCATGCGCCGTTCGTCTCGGCGGCAGGCCCAGAGTTGTTCAATCTGGAAGGTTTCCAGGGGCTGCCCGACCTCAAGGAAATCAGCGACATTTTCGACGGCCCACGCCACACCAAATGGCGCAGCCTGCGTGAATCCGAAGATGCTCGTCATCTGGCCCTGACCCTGCCACGTTTCCTGCTGCGCACGCCGTACAGCACCGACGACAACACCACTCGCAGCTTCGGCTATGACGAAACCGTCGACGGTGACCACGACAATTACCTGTGGGGTAACACTGCGTTCCTCATGGCTTCGCGGATTACCGACAGCTTCGCCCGCTACCGCTGGTGCCCG
Organism: Pseudomonas sp. B34(2017); assembly: GCF_002112915.1. NCBI lineage: Bacteria > Pseudomonadati > Pseudomonadota > Gammaproteobacteria > Pseudomonadales > Pseudomonadaceae > Pseudomonas > Pseudomonas sp. B34(2017). Next base: position 370,470 of record NZ_NEJA01000002.1, read on the forward strand.
AACATCATCGGTCCGCAATCCGGCGGCGCGGTGGATGATCTGCCCGTGCATCTGTACGAATCTCTCGGCCAATTACAGGCCAAGATCCCCACCGAAGTACTGATTTCCGACCGCAAGGAATTTGAACTGGCCGAAGCCGGGTTCATTCCGCTGACCATGCGTAAGGACAGCGACAATGCGGCGTTCTTTTCCGCCAACTCGGTGCAAAAGCCCAAGAGCTTCCCCAAGACCCGCGAAGGCCAGGAAGCCCAGACGAACTACAAGCTCGGCACCCAGTTGCCGTACCTGTTTATCGTCAATCGCCTGGCCCACTACATCAAGGTGCTGCAACGCGAGCAGATCGGCAGTTGGAAAGAACGCCAGGACCTGGAACGCGAGCTGAACATGTGGCTCAAGCAGTACATCGCCGACCAGGAAAACCCTTCGAGTGACGTACGCAGCCGTCGCCCCTTGCGTGCCGCGAAAATTGAAGTTCAGGACGTGGCCGGGAATCCGGGCTGGTACCAAGTGTCGCTGTCGGTAAGACCACACTTCAAGTACATGGGCGCCAACTTCGAGATCTCGCTGGTCGGTCGACTGGATACGCAATAAGTGGGCGGCAGCCTGTTTGAACGTCTCGAGCCCGACGCACCGCGCTACCGCCCGGGCAGCGCGGATGAACAGGCCCGCCAGCGTGTCGAGGCGATAAAACACCACTTGGAACAGGTGCTCAACTCTCGCCAGGGCTGCTCGCAAAGCAGCCCTGAACTGGGCCTGCGCGACTTCAATGGGGTCACCCAGGCCAGCAGTGATCTGGTGGTCGCCATCAGCACCGACATCCGGCGCTCGGTGGAGGCATTTGAACCACGTATCAAGGTAACGGGCGTGCGTTATCAACCCGACCCGGACTTGCCGTTGGAACTGAACTTTCGCCTGGATTGCCAGGTGCGGGTCAGCCACAAGGAAGAACAGGTGCAGATCGAAGTGGCCATGCATGGCCGCGACGGCTACACCCGCGTGAGATGAGGAAGCAATGGACCTGAAACAACGCTTTGCCGAGGAGCTGCGCTACCTGCGCGAACTCGGGCGCGAGTTCGCCGAAGACAATCCGCAACTCGCGCAGTTTCTCGGCGATCAGGCCGGCGACCCGGACGTGGAGCGGCTGTTGGAGGGCTTCGCGTTCCTCACCGCCAAGCTGGGGATGAAGATCGATGACGATTTGCCGGAGCTGACCCATCCGCTATTGCAGATGCTCTGGCCCAACTACCTGCGGCCTCTGCCCAGTGCGACCATCATTCGCTTTACACCCTTGCCCGATGCGATCAGCCAGTGCCAGGTGATTCCCAAGGGCACGCCGTTGTTCGCCAAACCGGTGGATGGCATCTCCTGCCAGTTTCGCACGTGCACCGACGTCAATCTGTACCCGCTCGCCTTGCAGGAGGTCAGCGATGCCCACAGTCGTGAGGCCTCGGTGATGCGTATCGATCTCAAGGTGTTGACGGAGCAACCGCTCACCAGCATGGCCTGTAACCAGCTGGAATTTCATCTGGGCGGCGATAGCGCCACTGCGTTGACCTTGTACCTATGGCTTGCCCATTACCTGGACAGCGTCACGCTGCACATCAATGGCCAACGCTATCGCCTGTCGGCCAAGGATATTGGCTTCCCCGGTTTCACCGCCGAAGAGGCACTGCTGCCCTACCCGCGCAACGTATTCGATGGCTATCGCATCCTGCAGGAATATTTTGTATTCCCGCAGCGCTTCCACTTTTTCAGCCTGACCGACTTGGCTCACGTCTGGCCGGATGTCAGCGCCCCCACCCTGCGCTTCGAGTTTCAGTTCACCCGGCCCATGCCACCGGACATCCGCCTGCGTACCAGCGACCTGCACTTGTACTGCGCACCGGCGGTGAACCTGTTCCGCCACGATGCCAATCCAGTCTCCCTGGACGGACGCAGCCAGGAGCGGCGCATCAGCCCCAGCGGCAGTCAGCCCGAGGCTTACGAGATTTTCAGCGTCGACAACGTCGCCGGCTGGGACGCCGCCGACAAGGAGCGCAAGGGCGATCCGCTGCGCACGTTTACCCCGTTCGAATCGTTTCAGCATGAGATCGAACATGCGCGCGGCCGCACGGCCTTGTACTTCCGCACACATATCGAAGAGTCCCACGGCCGCGAAGGCCTGCGCCATCGCATCGCCTTCGTGCGTGGCGATGAGAGCCTGTATATCGGCGAGCATGAAACGGCGTCCATCGAGCTGACCTGCACCAATCGCGACCTGCCGCAGTTGCTTGGCGTGGGGGATGTGTCGCGATCAACTGAAGTCACGCCATCGTTTGCCACTTACACCAACCTGATCGCACCGACGCGCAGCTACCGACCAGTACTGGACAGCAGCCTGCACTGGACGCTGATTTCCAACCTGTCGCTGAACTACCTGTCGCTGCTCTCGGCCGAGCCGCTCAAGGCGGTAATCCGCGCCTATGACTTCGCTGCGTTGCACGATCTGCAACAGGCCCGCGCCACCCGCAAACGCCTCAATGGCATCCACGAGGCGGTGACCACCCCCATCGACTGGCTGATGAAAGGCCAGCCGGTGCGTGGCCTGCAGACCCAACTGAAACTGGACCAGAACGCCTTTCTCTGCGAGGGCGAGTTGTACCTGTTTGCCAGCGTGCTTTCGCACTTCTTCGCCCTGTACGCAAGCATCAATTCCTTCCATCGCCTGGAAGTGATCAATACCACTAACAACGAGCGTTATGAATGGCCACTGTTGACCGGCAGACAGCCCGTGATCTAGCCGACGTGCTGTTGGCCGACGCGCGGAACTATTCGTTTCACCGTCTGCTGGAGCATCTGCACGCCTTGCATGGCGATGACCTGGAAGCACAGCCATTGAGTGCGGCGGCGCGGCGGCGTGTGCGGCTGCAAAGCCACGCGGGGTTGGGATTTCCGGCTTCCGATGTGGTCGTGGCAGCACGTCTGGAAGAGGATCGCGCAGAAGCGCGTTATCGCCTGCAGACGAGCTTCTTTGGCCTGCACGGCACCGACTCGCCGCTGCCCGGTTATTACCTGGATCGTCTGGCCTACGAGCAAGCCCAGGAACGCGGTATTCGCCCGGCGTTCATGGACTTTTTCAATCATCGCTTGCTGACCCTGCTGCACCACAGTTGGCGTAAATACCGCTACTACATCCGCTTTCAGGCCGAGGCCAGCGATCGTTTTTCGCGTTATGTGTTTTCACTGATCGGCTTGAACGATAACGACCTGCGCGGCGCCACGCCGCTGCCATGGGGTCGTCTGTTGAGCTTTGCCGGGTTGATCGCCAGTCGCAGTCGCTCGCCCTCGATGGTGTCCGGAATTGTCGAGCATTGCTTTGATCTGCACGGCGTGCACATCCGTGAATTCGAGGTGCGCTCGGTGAGCTTTCCACAATGTCAGCGCATGACGCTGGGCAGGGCCAATGGCACGTTGGGTAGCGATTTTGTAGTGGGTGATCGCAGCAAGACCCGCGCCAGCAAGTTCACTCTGGTGATTCCCAACCTGACCCAGGCGCGCTTCCGGCAGTTTTTGCCCAGTGGAGAGCAGTTCGGGCGACTGCGTCAGTTGATGGATTTTTTGCTGCGCGACGTCACTGCCTATGACCTGGAGCTCGGGTTGCGCGAAGAGGATGTACCGCCGTTCAACCTGCAACGCGACAGCGGCACCCACTTGGGCTGGACCAGCTTTATCGAGCATCAGCACCGCCATCGCGCCGTGGTACGGATTCGGGGGCGCGCATGAAACTGAGCCTGGTTATCAATAATCCTGCGCAATTGCTGCATGGGTATCTGCCCAGTCATCGGTTTGGTTTGCGGGGTGGCAACATCGGCAGTGCCTCGGCGGACTGGTGCCTGGTGGATCGCCTAAACAGCGTCCACCCGAACCATTGCGAAATCCGGGTCGTCGAAGGACGTTTCTGCGTGATCGATCGCAGTGGCAGCACCTATGCCAATGGTCATGATTTGCCGCTGGCCCGTAATGTGGCAGTGAGCCTCAACGATGGCGACCTGCTGCAGATTGGCGCGTATCGGGTCGCGGTGCAGCTGGGTGAGTACGCTCCAGGCCAGCGTTCGCTCGATGAGCTGTTTACCGGCCAGTCGCAAGGCCTGCAAGCCTGGCACCTGGAGGAACGACCGAGTCTTCCCCTGCCCTGCCCGCGACCTGTCACTTGCCCGGACTTCGAGCGCCTTTGCCAATCTGTGGACTTTGCAGAGCAAGGTGATCCGTTGCGAGCACTGCAAGCAGCGCCGCCCTCAAGGCAGCCGCCTGAAGTTCACCCATTGACTCCAAAACGCCCTGGCACGCCACTCAGCAACTTGCGCCTGGGAGTCTTGTTGCTCGCCTGCCTGACTCTCGGCGGGTGCACCATGCTCGACAAAGTCGGCCAAGTGATCCGGGATCCTTCGATCCCGGTCGGCGGCCCCGGCGATCAGCCCAGCCTCTACTCCCTGAGCCTGCATGCCAGCGACCACGTCAATCCACGCCTGATCAGCACCGGCACCGCACCGGATGATGATGCGAGCCGCGCGCCCTACACCCTCAACGTTCAGGCGAGCAGCCCGCAGGCACTGACCGACAAAGTGCAGACCCTGCTCAGCCACCTTTACGAAAGCATGCCCGCCCAGTCGCCGCTGACTGTTGACCCCGAACCCGAGGTACCGATGTCGCCTCTCGAGGACGCGCTGCTGGGTGAATATGACGCCCAGGGTGTCAGCCTGACCACGCCCTGGGGCGACCCGACGCTGCAGCACGTCGCGACGCCGATCACCTTCAAGGTTTTGCAACTGACCGATGACTCACTGTTGGTCAACGCCAGTCCCCAGGCCCTGACCGAGGACCTGAAAAAGACCCTGGGCAGCACCTACATCCGCGCCGACGACTATCTGCTCCAACCCGGCCAATTCAAGTTCGTCGACCTGCGCCCCCTGGATGAAGACACCCGGTTTATCGCGGTAATCGCCAACTACCACAACGACGAAGTCGGCCAGTGGAAACAGCGCCTGCGGGTCGAGCCAAAAGGCCGGCAGTACGCCGTGCTGGTGCAGTTGGACGCCACCCAGGTCAGCCTCAAAGGAGAAACCCGATGACGCCCTTTTCAGCCGCTTTTGCCCCGAGTAATCACCGATGAGTTCACGCAATCCCGTCATCTGGCATGAAGGTTTGTTCGTCAAACCCCAGCACTTCCAGCAACAGGCTCGCGCCGCCGAAGCTGCCGTGCATCAGCGCATGCATAGCCTGAACGACGCTCTCTATGGCTTCAGCGAGCTGGAGTTGAACAGCGAATATCTGAGTTTCGGCAAGGTCTCTCTTACCAAGGCGTGTGGAATCATGCCAGACGGCAGTGTCTTCGATATTCCCCACGACCTGGCGTCGCCTCCTCCTCTGGAGATCGCCGACAGCAGCGCAGTGAACCAGATCGTCTATCTGGCCCTGCCGCTGCGCTCCAGCGGCGCCCCCGAAGTGCGCTGGCCCGACCAGTACGGTAACAGTCGCTACATCGCCCGCCGCGAAGAAGTCCGTGACACTCACAGCGATGACGGCGATCAAGTCGGCATGGACGTGGCCGTGCCCAATTTTCAACTGATGCTCGAACGCAGTGACCGCAGCGCCTTCACCGGCATCGCCATCGGCAGGATCAAAGACAAGCGCCCGGATGGCAGCCTGGTGATGGACGAGCACTTCTACCCCACCAGCCTCTCCTTGCAGGCCGTGCCGGCGCTGCACCGCTACCTGGGTGAAGTGGCCGGACTGATGCGCGAGCGCGCCAAGAATCTGGCCCAGCGCATCGGCTCGCCGGGGCAGTCGGGCGTGGCGGATGTCACCGATTTCAACCTGCTGCAAACCCTCAACCGCTTGTTCCCGCTGTTTCAGCACCTGGCCCGCCAACGCCAGGTTCACCCGGAGCGGCTGTACATCGCACTGGCCCAGGCCTGCGGCGAACTGGTGACCTTTACCGACGAAGGCCATCTGCCCCAGGAATACCCGCCCTACCAGCACGACAATCTGCGCGAATCCTTCGAGCTCCTGGAGCACACCCTGCGCCGCGCCTTGGGCACCGTGCTGCAACCGCGGGCGGTGTCGCTGCCGATTGTCGTGCAGCAATACGGCGTGCGCACCGCTGCCTTGAACGACAAACGCCTGCTGGACAACGCCGAATTCATCCTCGCCGTGCGGGCCGAACTGCCCGCGGAGACGCTGCGTCAGCAACTGCCCAAGCAGATCAAGATCAGCTCTACCGAAGGTTTGGAACAGCTGGTCAGCCTGCAACTGCCGGGCATTCCGCTGCTGCCGTTGCCGGTGGCGCCACGGCACCTGCCGTTCCATGCCGGCTTCAGCTACTTCGAACTCGACCGTCATCACCCTGCGTGGCAAGGCCTGAGCAGCGGCAGCGGGTTTGGTTTCCACATTGCCGGTGAATTCCCGGAGCTGGAATTGCAGTTCTGGGCGATCAGGAGTGAGAAAGATGACTAAGCCAACACCAGATGCATGGCTTCACGAGGAAGTCTCCGGCGCCATCAACTTTGATGGCGAAACGATCACGGTTAGCAACTCAACCCATTTGGCTGATCCAGAGTTCGACATGCGAGGCCTGGCCTGGAACCCGCTCTGCGATGCCGCCACGCCCCTGATCGGCCTGGTCATCCGCCTGCGCCGTCTGGACCACCACGATGATGTGACCGCGCTGTACAAAAGCGTCAGTAACCAGATCACCACGATCATGGAAGAAGTCAGCCAGCTCGACTACGACGCCGGCATGCTCAAGGCCTACTCCTACAGCCTGTGCCTGTGCCTGTTGCTGGACGAGGTAGTCATGGCCACCTCCTGGGGCAAGCTCTCCAGTTGGAGTGAACGCTCACTGCTCAGCCAATTCCATGGGGAAACCCGAGGTGGTGAGCGGTTCTTCACCGTCATGAACAACATGATCCCCGAGGCGGCCCGGTATCAGCATGTTCTGGAGTTCATGTACCAGTGCCTGATCTCCGGCCTCAAGGGCAAATACGGCGTCCATAGCAAGGGCGATGACGAAATACAGAAGATCATCGACCAGTTGCACGGCCTGTTGCGCCCATTGCGCGGCGAGACACCCAAACGCCTGACCGATCCGCTGAAAAACGTCGCCCCGCGCAACTACCGGATCAAACGCGCCTGGCCGCTGTGGACGCCGTGGGCGCTGGCCGCTGTCGTACTGATCTGCGCCTACACGATCTACTCCATGCGCCTGAACAGCATCACTCAGGAAGTGCTCGCCTCTCTGGAGCGGATCCTCAACCTGTAACCGATTTTCAGCGTGCTCATCCCGAGTGCCTGCAAAGCCATGGCCTTTTTTGGCCAAAACCCACGACCTCATGGGTCGTTCATTTGATCGCGACAAGGAGCTTGTCATGCCAACACCCGCTTACATCAGCATCCACGGCCAAAACCAGGGCCATATCACCAAGGGCGCGTTCACCGCTGATTCGGTGGGCAACGTTTATGTCGAAGGCCACGAGGATGAAATCCTCGCCCAGGCAATCGATCATCAGATCACCACGCCTACCGACCCGCAAAGCGGTCAGCCCGCCGGCCAGCGCGTGCACAAGCCGCTGATCTTCACCAGCGCCCTGAGCAAAGCCTCGCCCATGCTCTACCAGGCGCTGGCCACCGGCGAAATGCTGCCGACCGTCGAGGTCAAGTGGTTCCGCACCTCTGGGGACGGCAAACAGGAGCACTTCTTCACCACCAAACTGGAAGACGCCACCGTCGTCGAGATCGACACCGTGCTGCCCCACGCCCAGGACAGCGGCAACGCCAACTACACCCAACTGATCAAGACCAGCCTGGCTTATCGCAAAGTCAGCTGGAGCCATGTGGTGGCCGGTACCGAAGCGTCGGATGACTGGCGTAAACCGGCTTAACCGCCAACGGGCACGTTCCGCCGTGAAGACGGCGGAATGCTCACTGACTCGATGCTAAGGAGGCTCTATGCCTGCCGTCGTTCTGGTCGGACACGACCATGATTGCCCCTTGTGTGGCTCTACCACCGTGGACAGTGGATCGCCGACTTTCAAAGTCAACGGCCGCGCCGTCGCCCGCGTCGGTGACAACCTCGGTTGCGGTGCCGTGATTACCAGCGGCGCGCCCTCCATGACCATCAACGGACAACCTGTAGCCCGTGTCGGCGACACCACCGACCACGATGGCGAACTGGAAAACGGTGATAGCAGTTGGTTGATCGACTGACATTCACACACTCGACAGGGAGGCCCCATGCCCCGCCAAAGCGACCTGCGTTTCACCTTTGAGCCCTTGAAGGGCGATCCCTTCGAAGTGGTCTCGTTCACCCTTCAAGAAGGTCTGTCCCAACCCTTCAAGCTTGAACTGGAACTGGCCAGCCATAACGCCGCCATCGACTTCAATCGGGTGCTCGACCTGGCGGGGCTATTCACGATCTGGCGTGGCGAAACACCTGTGCGTTACGTCCACGGCCTGGTCAGCCTGTTCACCCAGGGCGACACCGGCTTTCGCCGCACCCGCTATACCGCCGTGGTCGAGCCGACCCTGAAGCGTTTCGACCTGCGTTCCAACTGGCGCATCTTCCAGGGCCAGACCGTGCCCGACATCATCACCCGCGTCCTTACCGAACAAAAACTGACCGACATCCGCAGCGAAATCTGTTTCGAGCACCAACCCCGCGAATACTGCGTACAGGCCGGTGAAACCGACCTCGACTTCATCGCCCGCCTCGCTGCCGAAGAAGGCCTGCTTTACACCTTCGAACACCGCGCCGACGGCCACACCCTGGTCCTCACCGACCGCGTCGGCGGCCTCGGCACCATCGGCACCCACACCGATTGTCCGGTGATCTACCAGCCGATGGCCGGGGGAGACGCCTCGGAACCGGCGTTGAATCGCTTCCACTACACCGAGCAAGTGCGCACCGCCGTGCAGGTGCAGCGCGACTACACCTTCACCCACCCGCGCTACAACCAGCAGCACACCGCGACGGGCGATCAGGATCTGAACAACCAGCACAAGGACTACGAACGCTACGATTATCCCGGCCGCTACAAGCGCGACATCGCTGGCAAACCCTTTACCAAAACCCGGCTGGCCGCCCTGCGCAATGACGCCAAACTGGCCCATGTGGAAGGCGACGATGCTCGCCTGCAACCGGGATTGGCCTTCGACCTCAACGAGCATCCCCGCGACGATTTCAACGATCGCTGGCGAACCATCGCCATCCAGCACGAGGGCAAGCAGCACACCAGCCTGCAGGAAGAATCATTTGGCAGTGGCCTTGGCACGTCCTATGAAATGAAGGCCAGCGCCATCCGCTGGACCTCGGACTGGAAAGCGCCGCTACGCGACAAGCCCTGCATCGACGGCCCGCAGATTGCCACGGTGGTTGGGCCTCCCGGTGAGGAGATTTATTGCGATGAATGGGGCCGGGTCAAGGTGCAGTTTCCGTGGGACCGTGCGGATAAAAACAACGATCAGAGTTCGTGCTGGATTCGTGTGGCGCAAGGTTGGGCAGGCGCGACCTGGGGCGCGATGGCGATCCCCCGTGTGGGCCAGGAACTGATCATCAGTTATCTCGACGGTGATCCGGACCAGCCGATTGCCACCGGGCGAGCGTACCGGCAGACCAATCTGCCGCCGTATGAGCTGCCCAAACACAAAACGCGGATGACTATCAAAAGCCGCACTCATAAGGGCTCGGGGTTCAATGAGCTGCGTTTTGAGGATGAGTTGGGGCAGCAGGAAGTCTTTATCCATGCGGAAAAAGACAAGAACGTTCATATCAAAAACAACAACGGGATCTTCGTCGGCAATGACCGTAATAAAGAGATTGGTAACGACGAGCATGTTTCGATCGGCAATGATCAAACTCACGCCATAGGCCAGAATCGCAGTCTTGACGTCGGTCGCGACTATAAGGTCTTCATTGGGCGCGACCGGTGGGATGGCGTTGGCAATGACAGATACGAATCCACAACCGCCAACCACAAAATCGAAGTGGGCGGTCATAGCGAGCACACGATCAAGGGACAGCATAGCGTTGCGGCAGGTCAGGGTTTCGAGTGCACCACTACCGTTTATAGCTTGCAGAGCAGTGAAAAAATCGTCTTTCAAAGCCCAGGGGGCAGCATCACTCTCGATGCTCAAGGCATTCACCTCGATGGCTTGGTCATCACGATCCAAGGCCCAGTCTCTGCGACGGCGTCGGGCGGCGGGCAACCTTTTTCTCTGCAACTGGAACCCGATGCGGGACACACTTGCGTGGAGAAAACAAAATGACTCCAGCTATTGTCCAGGCCTTCGCAAAGGAGCAGCACGCCGCCAATGCGTCGTTGTATCTGTTGCTTGATCCATTGGCGGACTGCGCCGAAGACGACCCATTGCATATCGACACTCTGTGCCAATCATTAGGCAGCGATGCAGTAACTAGACTGCGCCGCCCAGATTTGGCCCACACACCGCAAGCATGTCCGGTGCTGGTGACCCTAGCCACGGCTGGCGCCGAACCTTCAGATTATTTGCTGTCGTTGTCGGTGCTGCGGGCCAAAGAAGATGAACGTCGCTCGAGACGCTATGTATGTGGCTGGCTCAGTAGTACCGCAACAGCCGCGACGGTCAGCAATCACCTGATAGAACTCGGTCATTTGCCGACCTCCGCAGGGAAACAATTCTTTCCGGTGTATGAACCGTTGCGCCTGGAGTTACTGGTCGCCACGTTCAAACATGGAGAGACAGGAGGCTGGTGGCCCATCCATCAGTGGCTCTTTCCAACAAGCAGTGGTGCCAGTAGTTGCTTGATTGGCCAGGCAGACACGAGCGTTGTCTTCTCGCCATTCACTAGCGCAGTACAACAGGATGCAGCACTGGTGTCCTCACTGCTCGGCGCGTGGCGTCGCGCTGTCAGCCTTCCCCTTACTTACGCCCCCGCTCGCTGGCAAGGCCATACTTTGCTACCTCCTCAAGCTGCTGCTAGGGCTTATAAACAGATAAATGACGCCCGCCAGTTGGGGCTGAAAAACCAGCACGACATTGTGACCTTGGCACTACACCGTCTGATTCTGCATTCGAGCCTTCATACACACGCATACATAGGCACATCAATAAAGCTGGCAATCGAGAATGGCACCTCGCTCGGAAAGCTTTTTTCCGAATTAAATGACCAGTCCTGGCAAAGGATCGTGTCGGATTTGACGTTTGCAGGAGCACATCAATGACCTTGAGTTCCCAGCTTGAAAATGCAGTATTGGAAACATGCCTTCCTTTGGATCAATGCAACGCCTGCACCCGCCAAGGATTACCAATCCTTCCGCTGCGAAAAGCTCTGGTTCCGCGCGCTAGCGAAGACACCGGTGCGATGTCCAACTCTCGTATGGGCCTGCGTACATTACGCGCCGGCTATTTGTACGTATTACTCGATCAGCAGACGTGGCATGCCTATCAAGTGACACCTGATGGTTATCTACGTCAGTTCAATCCCGACGCGCCCCCCGCCGCCAATGAGACCCCTTTATGCGATGCCTGTACCTCAGCAGGCCACGACGCTCCAGCGTCCTTTCTTAATATCGATATCCGTAAATACACCCATGCATGGCTGGCCTTTGCCAGTGACCCCTGGCCTGGTAGCGTTCTCGATGCCTACAAAAATAGCGCTGCTGCGGGACGCTTCCGAAAACTTGACCTGCGAACTGCTCGGGACACCCCCGACCGCATAGAGGACGCGTTGCTGATGACGGCGACGGAACCTTGCGTCGATCAGCAAGTGCATGAATATCAGCGTCACCAGGCTGTCGGAGACCTGGATAAGGTGCATGGCTTTCACAGCCGAGTAACACGGGTGGGAGCACTGAAAAATTACCTGCGCCAAACGATCGACCAGCAAGGGTTGCAGCGAGGTGTGCTGGCTCTGGTGCTGGATGACACGGTGGGCCTGATTCAACAGTACAACTACTTGCGTAACGGCTGGATTGAAGCTCGTCAGCGGTACATTGAAGACCCTATGAGGGCTTACAAACGCCAAACGTCAGACCTGCTTCTGGCCATTCGCGAAATGCACCCGATCTGGGCCGAACAACAGACCGCTTCATTTGCACCCATGACAGGGGATGCTGCACCGACCTTTGGCGATCCCGAGGTGGAACGCCAGCGCGTTATAAAAGAAAAAGTACGGAAATACACCGCCTCACTGGAAAAACGCTACAGCGAAGCGGATCGCGCCTCGTTTGAAAAAGACTATCAGCGCGAATTGGCAAACTACCAACACTATATCGATTGGTGCGGCAGGCAGTACGCGGAGCTGTGCCACAGCGCGCCGTTCAAGCGCATCGAAGAGCATGACTATGACGGAGCTGATTTCACGTCAGGTGTGGCCTACAGCCTGACCATGACGATGTGTCTGCGCGGCGGCATCAGTGAAGCACCGCTCATCAACCAGCAGAGCGCCGATGAAAAAACGCCTCTTTCGGATAAAGATCCTACAGCCAAGCTTTGGCTTGAGTGGCTGAAAAATCCGCAAAGCCCGGTCTATCGCGCGATATTGAGGCGGGACGAATCGCTGCTGGCGGGCTTGCTACCGAGTTTCAGCGTGACCGGGGAGACCGACTGGAACGATAGCGAAAAGCTCTACTCGGCAGTAACCAAGGCCCTGACCAGCGATGAGTTCAACCGTTATGTTCAGCCGCATATCCAGACCGCCATGGCCCAACTCCTCGGCGCACTCAACGCCGCCAGCGTCCGACTCCAACCCAGACTGGGGCCGGGTGTCGGGCGTGTAGTTTCTCGACTCAATAGCGCAAGCCAGCTGTTGTACAACCGGGTTCACCTCACCGAACTCAAGATCCAAATGAAGATCAGCGAGTACTACGCCCTGCAATCCGAGCACTTGCGCAAGGCGCAGAGTCGGGCTTCCGAAGCCATCCGCCGGGGCGAAAAAAGCGCAAAGGTCAACGTGGACAAGGTGAACCACAAGTTCCAGAAGGTACAACGGAGGGTCGTCCCGCTGATCAGGACAGGGCTTCTCAGCTTGGCTGTGCTGGATCCCAAGGTGGCCAATCAATTGATAACCGTCTCGGTTTGGGTGGAGGGCGAAGCCGACAACCTACGGCGCGACCTGATGCGCAATACCGAACAAGGTATCGGCCGCGCGGGAGCCAGCGCCCAGCATCTGCTGCAGGAAGTTACGGTAGGCGTGGGCAGCCTGGACCCGAAGGCCAGGGCGACGCTACGCGGGCTCAAGGTGTCCGCCGGGGGGGCTGCCAACTGGGTGCGCGCAGGGTTCACTGGGTTGCGGGGAGTTGCCAGTAGCGGCCAGCTGTTGTTGGCGATGGGCGGGTTTTATTTGCTCAACGACTCCATGAAGAAGAACTTTGAAGAAGCCGAGCGAGCCCTGGGCGATAAGGCCCCCGAAGCCAGATTGGCTCTGTATGGCGCGACGCTGGGGGTACTGGCCGCCGGCATGGAAGTCATAGGGATTGCCCTTGAAGCAGGCGCGGGGAGAATTCAGCAGGTGGCAGGCCTGCCTGCTCCGGTGGCAGCCTCCGCCAAGGCTACATTTCGCGCCGGCCAGATACTTACCAGAACGGGAGCCGTGATCGGGGCTGTGACCGGGTTGTTTGATGCGACGCAGGCGGGGATGGCGGCTAGTCGAACTTGGAAGCAAGGAGATAAGTCAGCAGCAGGAGGATATGCATTTTCGGCAGTTTTGTTTGCACTAACAGCTGGCGCAGGCATCTTTGCCGCGTCAACGACATCTCTCGCTCTTATGGGGCCGTTAGGCGTTGCGATAGTCCTAGGCATCGTAGCGTTCTCCTTACAAAAGTGGGCTCAACGGCAGGAATCCACACCACTGGAAACATGGGCCAGGCGCTGCATCTTCGGTTACGCCGACGAAACGCCAAAGATTCACTGGAATCAGCCCGAACACGCTTCGATTGCCATCGCCGAACTCAACGCAGCAACTTTTGGCGTCGAAGCCAATGTTCGCTTTCGTCTGCGTTTGATCGCCGGCCAGAGCCACCATCGGGGTGGTTCGACCGGCGGCGCAGGTACCCTCGCTCAGGAAGAGAGGCTGGAATATCGCTTGGTATTACCCTGCTTTCATCCGGAACATTCGAATTATCAATGGACCCTGCGCCTCCTGCGCGAGGGCGACAATCCATACACTGAGGGTATCGGCGAAGTAGCCGCGAGCGGCAACCTGATTGCTCCTCCCCCACCATCGACAGCCAACGGCACGGCCGAACCCGCCCAAAAAATGCATTATCAGGCGGAGGCCGGCACGCCGACCGTCAAAACTCGCAGCGCCATGTCACCCAACAACAGCGCCCTACAGGTCTTGGACATTTCGGGCGCCCTCGTATTCAAGTCTGTGGAACGTCGCCAACGAGTCGAAGGGGCAATCCTGTCGTTGACCTACTGGCCAGATCGCACCGTCACCGAAGGCTATGCAGCACTGACTCTTACAACGTTCTCCAACCTTTGATCTCTCCAGGGTTCACCTGATGTTTTTCACCAAACCTTTACTCGATCCCCCCGCCCCAGGCTGGAAACGCGATTTGCCGATGCCGGATCTGCCCCCAAGTACCGATCCTTATCCGCCAGTGCTACCCCATCCACCCAATTATCTGGATTCCGTTTACTTGGAGTTGCCGCGCTCGGCATACAGGATGCGAGGCCTTTGCGCATGCGTTGCAGTGGTCTTAATCCTTCTCGCCATTCTTTCACTACTCATTGGAGGTGCGTATATCTTGGCAACGGCCAGTTTTCTGCCTTTAGTTCCGAGCTTAGGTATGCTCCTGAGCTCTATCTCCGGTTTTTGGTTAGGTATCTATGCTTGGCGAATGACTGTGCAAGCCCCCCTCGACGAACCCATCCGCTTCAACCGCTTGCGCCGCAGAGTCTATGTCTATCGGTACCATCACGATGGCTTACGCCCATTCAGCCGAACTGCCTGGGGCGTGCGTACGGAGGTCTACGACTGGAATGATCTGCGCGCCGAGGTGAGCAGCGTATATGGCCCCATGGGCACTGGCGGGCTGATCGAATCGGTCAGCATCGCCGTGGTAAAGCCCGGCACCTGTCAGGTGCGCGAGCGCTTCCATTTCGCCCACGGCACCATGCAGGGCGAAATGTACTGGGCCATGGCCCAACTGTTCATGCAGCAGGGCCCGCAAGCCCTGCCCACTTTCCCCAGACCACCGCGCGACTGGAACAACGAAGAGGTGCGCTTCAATCTCGCCCGCCGCCTCGCCCCGAAAGTGCAATGGCCCGCAGACATTGATCTGCAATCGCGGACGGCGCCGTAATGGCTTTTGCCTTCCCGTTGATCTCCAATCGCTATGCCGACAAGAGACCTTTTATGTATTTTTTTGAATGGCTCATATACGACGGACGTACAACGACTGATTACGAAATATTGGCAAGACAAGCTGATGCAAAAATTCGCCAAAATGAAAAATTATCATCCATTCGTACAAGTCGGACAGTTTCAAAAGAAATAACAAGTAACGATTCACTATATAGTTACAACTCAACCTATATAGACGTCCGTACTCCAAACGATGAGAAGCGAGGACTCATTACTTTAATGATCGGAGGATGTGGCGCAATATTACTTTGGCTGCTAGGCATGACAATCCATTATGCTTTCAGAGACATTTTGGCGGGATATAAAGGCGACCAAATTCCATTGGTTGCGTTTGACTACATCTTATTGGGGGGCATTCCGCTCATACCCTTAACAGCTCTTTATTTTTACGTAAAATACGCATTTCGCTACTTGCGACTTGAGGTTTTCACCGCCCGTCGCCTTATCGTCCGTTTCAACCGCATCACCCGAAAAATCTATCTGCTTCGCCCTAATCATCTAGGAGGGATTGTGGCACTGGACTGGGGCACCGCCGAGGTTTGCATTGATCCAAAAATGTCTGAGCTGAATGGCACCGGCGGATTTGTCGTGCTGGGATGGGACAAGGAAAGTCATTCCGTCCGTGATATCCATGGCAACCTCAAGGACGACTTCGAAATCACCTTTGTGGGCAAACCAACTCGTAATGCATCTGAGCTGCTGGCGTTCTGGGAGTATATCCGGCGATATATGGAGTATGGCCCGGAAGCCGCACCCAAACCCAAGAAGCTCATTGGCAAATTCCCTTGGCCTTGGCGTTCATTCATGGCCGTATGGCGGCTGGACAGCCACTTTGTAAAAGCCCCAAAATTGTGGTTTTTCGTAATCATCTACAGTCTTCTTGTACCGCTGATAGTTGTTCATGCCTGTGCGCATTGGGTTTCCCTATTGCTGTGTTACGAGCCAAAGTTTCCTAGAAATATTGAAGAAGCAGGTAACTAAGCATGGTGATTTGCGCCCAGACCAAACTGGAATTACCCCGATGATATTCACAGCTCCGTTACTCGATCCACCAGCGCCGGGCTGGAAGCGCGACTTGCCGATGCCGGATCAGCCCCCCGGTACCGATCCTCATCCTCCAGTGCTGCCCAATCCTCCCAATCATCTGGACTCTGTTTACTTGGACCTGCCGCGCTCTACCGTTAGAACGCGGGGGATTGGCTCTTGGTTGGCAATCATCATGATTGTCTCATCCCCATTTTCCATCGTGAGCTGGTTTACTTTTCCATTCGAAATACAGACTTCCCATTTTTTTGCATTCACTCTTAGCAGTCTTTTGTTATCCATAACGGCTCTCTGGTTCGGCATTTATGCTTGGCGGATGGACGTAGAATCTCCCCGCGACGAACCCATCCGCTTCAACCGCCTGCGCCGTAAAGTCTACGTCTATCGCTTCCACCACGACGGGCTACGCCCCCTTAGCCGAACTGCATGGGGCGTACGTACGGAGGTTTACGACTGGGATGATCTGCGCGCCGAGGTGAGCAGCGTATATGGCCCCATGGGCACTGGCGGGCTGATCGAATCGGTCAGCATCGCCGTGGTGAAACCCGGCACATGTCAGGTACTTGAGCGCTTCCATTTCGCCCACGGCACCATGCAGGGCGAAATGTACTGGGCCATGGCCCAACTGTTCATGCAGCTAGGCCCGCAAGCCCTGCCCACCTTCCCCCGCCCACCCCGCGACTGGAACAACGAGGACGTGAGTTTCAACCTCGCGCGGCGCCTGGCGCCCAAGGTGGAGTGGCCCGCCGGTATCGACCATGAATCCAGGACGGCCCCTTGATGATATTTGGCGCGGTAAGCGCCCTCGCGGGCATTTATGGATCAAGAATCTGGAGAGGGAGCATGCCCCCTCTCCACACTCGTGGTCAGGCGATCACGATCCCGTCGGCACTGAGGCTGTTCAACGCAACCCCGACCAGCGTCACCGAATCAGCACCGAATTTCAGCACCGTGTCCTGTCCCACCGCCGTGGCATGGGCGCGGAAGTCGTCGCCCGGCAATACGCCCTGCACGCCGAGGAACACCAGCTTGTCGTTGGCGGTGTAACCCACCACGCGATCCTGGCCGAACGCGCCGCTGAACAGGAAGGTATCCGCGCCGCCGCCCGACTCCAGCAGATCATTGCCGGCACCGCCGACGAACACGTCGTTGCCCGCCCCGCCGATCAGGTGGTCGTTGCCGTCCAGGCCGAACAGCCAGTCTCCGCTGGCCTTGGCCTTGAGGGTGTCGGCGCCGCCGGTGCCCTTCACGCTTGATTCGTATTGAGTGACGTTGTTGCCGACCTTCAAGCCGGTCGCCGTGACACTGTGGGTCACGTCGTCCTTGAACAGGCCCCAGAGGAAGCCCGGCTCCTTGGTGACGATGCTGCCGATGTCGCGGGTGATGCTGATTCCGCCGTTGGCATCGCGGATGTACAGGTTGCCGGCGCCGTCGTTGGCGAAGTCGAAGGTATTGACCGACGTCTGCAACTCCAGGGTGTTGTTGCCCGACCCGCCGAGCAGGATGTTGTAGCCGCCGCCGTCGCGGAACGTGTCGTTGCCGGCGCGGCCCTCCAGGTAATCGTTGCCGCTGCCGCCCTGGATCAGGTCGTTGCCGTCGCTGCCGATGATGAACGTGCTGCCCTTGTGGGTTTCGGCGTTGCGGTTCAGGTCTTGCACCCAGGTGTTGGCCCGCGCCGGATCCGACAGGTTGGCGACGATGATCGTCGAGTCCTTGCTGGTCAGGTCGTAGAACTTCGACTCGATCACCCGGTTCATGCCGTCGCCATAGGCGGTCGGCAGGTGCGAGATCCAGGTCGGAATGTTGACGATCGAGAACGGCAGCACGTTCCACGCCGCCGAGGCGTAGTGGTCGTTGAAGCTGACGATGTTGTCGGTCGCCGACTCCTTGGGCGCGTCGTGCACGCCGAGCGAGGCGCCGGTGAAGGTCGAGCCGTCGAGGGCGCGGAACACCGGATCGTTTTCGTAGCCGACGTTGAGCACCTTGTCGGTGCTGCTCTGGGTCGGCGAGGCGTAGGCGATGTAGTTGGAATCCTGGAAGAACCCGCCCCATTTGCTGGTGCTCAAGTCCGCCATGCTGTTGACCGCCAGCCCGCCCAGGCTGTGGCCGCTGACCAGCACGTCCTTGCCGGTCAAACCGTTGGCTTTGGCGAACGCCACCACATCGGTCATCAGGTTGCCGAAGGCTTCACCGACGTAGTTTTTGGCGTAATCCTTGGGCCCGAACGCGGCGAGCAAGTCGTTGATCACGTCGCCGATGGAGTCGCCGATCAGGATTTCCCGTGGGCCGCTGGTGCCGCGAAAAGCGATGCCGATTTCCGTCAGATGGCCCTGAGCGTCGTATTTGCCGAGGATTTCCACCTGGGCGCTGGTGTAACCGGCCTTTTCACCGAAGAAGGTGCCGCGCGCGTCGGTTTTGCCCTCGTACCCCAGTTGCGAGGCGGTGATCGGGGTCCAGCCGGCTTTTTTCACCGCGTCGAGTGCGGCTTTTTCCGAATCGGGATTCCACGGAATACCGGGGATCACCCCCTGGGAATCCGTGCCGCCGATCAGCGCGGTCACCAGCGTGGCCGGCAAACCGAGGCCGAAGCCGTTGTGCTGATAACCGACGGCAAAGCCGTTATCGAGGTTGTGGTAGGAATACAGCGTAATGGCCATGGCGTCGCTGAACAGCGCCTTGGATTCCGCCGTACCGAAATTCTTGTAGTCATACACACCCATTGCTGTTGCCTCTCTCTTTGTTGGAATTGTTCAGAGATAGCTCACAACCAGAACGCCCCTCCCGAGACGCCCCGGAGCATTTCAGTACAACTTTCGTTTGTCAGGCGAAGACGAAACTCGAATCCGACAGGTTAGCCACACCGACCCCGACCAGCGTCACGGCAAAGTCGCCAATCTTCAGCACGGTATCGCTTCCGGACTGCGACGCGTGTTGCTTGTAGTCGTAGCCCTGCCCCGCGCCTTCGACGCCCATGAACACCAGTTTGTCGCTGCCCTGGTAGCCATTGATTGCGTCGAAGCCGAAGGCACCGCTGAACAGGAAGGTGTTGTTGCCACCCACCGCGCTCATCACGTCATTGCCGGCGCCGCCGACGAAGGTCACGTGGGCCTTGTCGCTTTGCAGGTGATCGTTGCCGCCCAGGCCGAACAGCCAGTCGCCGTCGGCGGTGGCTTTGAGGGTATCGCCCATGGCGCCGCCGCTGAGCGAATGGTTGTACTGGGTCAGTTCGGCACCGTTGGCCAGGCCTTTGGCGGTGACGGTCCAGGTGATTTCCTTGCTGCCCCACCACGAACCCGACTCCTTGCTCACGAGCGCGCCGATGTCACGGGTCATGCTGATGCCGCCGTAGGCGTCACGCACGTACAGCGTGCCGTCGCCGTCGTTGGCGAAGCTGAAGTTCTGCAACGGCTTTTGCAGCTCGAAGGTATTGTGGCCCTGGCCACCGAGCAGGATGTTGAAACCGCCATCATCACGGAAACGGTCATCGCCGCCCAGGCCTTCGAGGAAGTCGTTGCCCGCTCCGCCCTTGAGCCAGTCACCGCTGTCGGTGCCGATGATGAACGTGCTGCCGGTGTGCGGTTCGCCGCTGCGGCCCAGATCCTCGACCCAGGTCTTGCCCCGCGACGCTTGCTCAAGGTTGGAGACGATGATCGTCGAGTCCTTGTGAGTCAGGCCGTAGAACTTCGACGCGATCACCCGATTCAGGCCGTCGGCATACCCCAGCGAGCTGTGGGCCGACCAGTTCAGCGGATTGGCGATGCTGAACGGCACCAGGTTCTGCGCGGTGGACGCGTAGTTGTCGTTGAAGTTGACGATGTTGTCGGTGGTCGAATCGTGTGGCTTGTCGTGCTTGCCCATCGATGCGGTACTGAACGTGGTGCCGTCGAGCACGCGGAACACCGGGTCGTTTTCGTAGCCGATATTCAGCACGTTATTGCCGGTGCTGCTCTGAGTCGGCGAGGCGAACGAAATGTAGTTGGCGTCCTTGAAGAACCCGCCCCAGTTGCTCGCGCTCAACTCCGCCACGCTGTTGACTCCGAGACCGCCGAGGCTGTGGCCGCTGATCAACACGTCCTTGGCCGCAATGCCGTGGGCGCCGGCGAAAGCGGCCACCGATTTGAGCAGGTTGTCGAAGGCGTTCTTCGCGTACTGGGTGGCGTAATCCGACGGGCCGATGGCGGCCAGCAGGTTGTTTTTCATGTCGCCGAAGGTATCGCTGTAACCCAATCCACCGGTGCCCCGGAAGGCCACGCCGATGCCGATCAGCTTGCCGGCGGCGTCGTACTTGCCGAGCACTTCGGCTTCGGCGCTGGTGAAGCCGTCCTTCTCGCCGAAGAACGTGCCCTGCGCCCCGACCTTGCCCTGATAGCCCAGCGCCGTGGCCCCGATCGGCTTCCAACCGGTGCCGGGCAAGGCCTGCCCGGTCGGCGTGTAGGCATACAGCGTCAGGGCGATGGCATCGCTGTACAGCGCTTTGCCGTCGGCATTTTTGTAATCGAACAGTCCCATGTTGTGCTCTCTCTTCCTTTAAAAAACGGCAGTTCTCGAAAGAACTGCCGTTACCCCTTAGAACTGCCAGTCCAGCGTCAGGCCCACGCCGTGGTCCTTTTCGTTGGAGCCGATCAGCCCGTTGTAGTCCAGGTTGACCCGGACATCGCGATTGAGCGCCAGACCGGCGCGCACGCCGACTACCGCTGCATCTCGATCCATCGACACACTTTGCACGCTGAACGCGCTGTTGCCATTGGCGAACGCCAGGTGACTGTCAGCATCCACGCTGCTCAGGTTGTGCTGCCAGCCCAGGCTTGCGCCCAGTTCCAGCTGGTATTTCTCCGACAGGGCAAACGTGCGTTTGGCCCGCACACCGAGGGTCGACAGCACCACATCGCGGTTGTCTTCGCCGCCCTTCAGTGCGGCGGCATCCCCCTTCTCGGTGAAGCTGTCGCTGTTGAGGTGCACGTAGGCCAGATTGGCGAACGGCTCCAGGTTCATCGGTTGCAGGCCCAGGTCGTAGGCCGCTTCGGTGAACAGTTGCGCGGTGGTCGCATCGCGCTTGGTTTTCTGTTTGCCGCTGACGCCACCGAATTGCAGGTCGCGTTTGACGTCGATGCGATGCCAGCTGTAGGCCGCACCGGCGGTCAGACGCAGCGCATCGATCTGATGCCCCAGATATGCGCCCAGGTGATAGCTGTCGACCGAGGCGGACGAATGTGTGCCCTCGCCCATGCTCAACGAGCTGTCGCTATAGCCGGTAACGAAACCCAGACGAGTATCTTCAGCGATCAAGCCATCGACCCCGGCCAGCAGGCCGCCGATGGAGCTGGTGGAATCGGCGTATTTCGACCCGCCATCGCTCTTGCCCCAGGCACCCAGCACTTTGAGCCAGGCGTTGCTGCGGTCATCGGTCGGCGCGCCGGCATCGAACAGATCACGTTCGCGCAGACGTTCGCCCACGGCATCGCGCAGGTAGCGGCTGTCGTTGATCAGCAGTGTGCCGATGGCCGGGTGAATCTCCCCGGACAGTTGCTGGAAGGCATCCTGCGCAGCGGCCGCCGACGGCGACAGCAACAGGGTTTCGAACAACGCATTGCCGGCGCCGAGGCGTTCGGCAGCAGCGCCGACCGCGCGCTGGTTCGGGGTCAGGCCGACGCTGGCGAACGAGGCGCCGTTACGGCCGACGTCCAGTTGCACACCGCTCGCCGAGTAGGCCAGGGTGCCGCCGAGGAACGCGTAGTCGGGCAACACCTGGCCGAACTGCCCTTCAATGCCGCCCGCTGCCTGCAAGATGTTGAACCGGGTGCCGAGCAGGCTTTTCACTTCGCCGGTGGTCAGCAGCGTCGGGCTGTTTTCCAGCGACATGGTCACGGTTGCGCCTTCGATCAGCGCTTTGCCACCGGCGACGATGCGGTCGCTGCTGGTCGGGGACACTTCCACCGCATAGGTCGAACCCGGTGCGAAGGTCACGTCACCCGCCACGTTCAAGGTGCCGATGGAATTGCCCGGCGCCACCGTGCCGCCACTGTTGGCGGTCAGCGCAGCGATCCGACCGTTACCGCCGAGGATGCCGCCGTCATTGACCGTGACCGCCGATTGCAGCGAGCCATTGATTGCCAGTCGCCCCTGATTGACCAGAGTCGGGCCGCTGTAGGTGTTGTTGCCGGTCAGCACCAGAGTGCCGATGCCTTGCTTGGTCAGACCGCCGTGGCCTGAGATGTTGTTGCGCCAGGTGTCGAGGCCGCAGGTGATGTCGTTGCACACGCGCTCGGTGGGTTTGCCCGCATCAATGATCGCGCCGATGCCCGGCAGATCGGCCACGAACTGACCGGAACCGTAGGCGCCCTGAATGCGGAATTCTTCGGGAATGTCCTGCTCGGTGACGAACATCGCCGGGCCGTCGATGCCCTTGCGCAGGTTGATCATGCCCCAGCCGTACAGGGCGTCGATGCCCGGTGCGCCGAGGTCGGTGGCCGTGGTGCGCAACACGCTGGCGACCTGGTCGCCGGTCATGTACGGGAAGCGCTCCATCAGCACCGCCATGGAGCCGGCCACGTGCGGCGCGGCCATCGAGGTGCCGTTGTAGTTCTTGTAGCCGGTGGTCAGGTTGTCGGCGTTGGTGCCTTCGATGATCGAACTGTAGATCTGCGTGCCCGGTGCCGAGACGCAGAAACTGGCGGTGTAGCCGCAGCGCGAAGAAAACGTACTCATGATGTACGGATTGGCGCTGGTCTGATCCGGGTTCCTCTGCAATGCGGCGACAGTGATCCAGTTCGGCGCGATGTCCGGCACGAAGTAACCGAGGCCGGCGATGGCGTCCGGGTTGTTCAGGTTGTAGTCGTTGCCCGCTGCGAAAATCGTCACGATCCCGCTGCGTGCGGCGGCGATTGCGCCGTCGTAGGCGCCGCCGGGTTTGGTGCCCAGCAATGTGCGGATCTCGTTGAACTGCAGTTGCGCGTCGTTGACGGTGAAGTGCGGGTACGCCGGGTCGCGGCCGCCGAGGTCAAAACGGTCGGTGATGCCGATCCCCCAGCTGTTGTTGATGATCCGCGCGCCGCTGGCGATCAGCGCATCCCAGCCGGCCTTGTACACCGCACCGTCGTTGCCGCGCACGATGCCGTCTTCCGGGCCCGGGTCGCCGTTGTCGGCGCTGATGATTTGCGCGCCAAACGCCACACCGTGCATCGGCCCGCCGTCACGGCTGCCGGCGGCGATACCGCCGACGTGGGTGCCGTGGGCGCCGAGCTTGCCGTCGGAACCGACCGAGGGCGAACCGTCATAACGAAACGCGTCCCCGGCTTTGACCGGGATGTACGGGTCGGTGTATTCGCGGATCCCCGAGGTCACCAGGGTGATGACCTTGTTGCTGCCGGAGAACTCCGGGTGCGCGGCGTAGACCGGTTGGTCGAAGATCCCCAGTTTCACGCCTTTGCCTGTATAGCCGGCGGCGTAGGCGTGATCCGCACCGATGGCGCCCAGGCCCCAGTCGGCCTGGAATTCGGCGCTGCGCCAACTGCCTGGATCCCCTGCCCGACCGTTTTCCACATAGGGCGCCGCGTTTGCGTTGCCCCAGGTGGTCATTGCGCAGAGCAAGGCGAAATTGAGGGTTTTCAGGCGAAAGCAGCCACCCGATTGCGCGGGGGTGTTGTTGTTTTTCATCCAGCGACCTTCCTTAGTGATGTTGCGAAAAATCCGTCTATTGAAGTGATCGTTCCCACGCCTTCCCCGTTGATCGTTCCCACGTCGAGGCGTCGAACCGTCTGCGTGGGAACGATCATCTCTCGGTGAGTCAGAATTGCCAGTTCAGACTCAGGCCTACGCCGTGCTGCTTCTCGCGGCTGGCCAGTTGTCCGGTGTAATCGAGGTTGACCCGTACGTCGCGGGTCAGCGCCAGGCTGGCCTGCACGCCGACCAGGGCGGCGTCACGCACCAGTGGCGAGCTTTCAACGGTGTACGGCGCGCTGCCGCTGGCGAAGCGCACATGCTGTTCGGAGTCGATGTCGGTCAGGCTGTGCTGCCAGCCCAGATGACCGCTCACTTGCAGTTTCTGCGCGGACGGCAGGTCGAAGGTCTTGATCGCCCGCACGCCGAGGGTGCTCAACACCGCGTCGCGCTGGTCGCCGTTGCTTTTCAGCGCGGCGGCGTCGCCCTTCTCGGTGAAGCCGTCGGTGTCGAGGTGCACGTAAGCCAGGTTGGCAAACGGCTCCAGGGCCAGCGCTTGCAGGTTCAGCCGATAGGCCGCTTCGCCGAACACCTGAGTGGTGGCGGCATCGACCTTGGCTTTTTGCTTGGCGCTGACGTTGCCGTACTGCAAGTCGCGCTTCACATCGGCGCGATGCCAGCTGTAGGCGGCGCCGGTGCTCAGGCGCCAGGCGCCGATGTCGTGACCGGCGTAGGCGCCGAGGTGATAGCTGTCGACCTTGGCCGAGGAATGGGTGCCCGAGCCCATGCTCAGCGAGCTGTCGCTGTAACCGGTGACCAGACCGATGCGGGTCTGCTCGTCGAGCGCGCCGTCGACACCTGCCAGTAGCCCACCGATGGAGGTGCTGTAACCGGCGGTGTCGTGTCGCGAGTCGGTCGTACCCCAGGCGCCGAGGGCCTTGATCCAGCCATTGCTTTGCGTGGTTTGGGCGTCATGCAGGCGCTCGCCGATGGCGTCGCGCAGTTGGCGGCTGTCGTTGATCAGCACCGAACCGAGGGCCGGGTAGATTTCACCGCTCAACTGTTGAAAGGCTTGTTGCGCGTCACTGCCGGTGGCCGACAACAGCAGGCTTTCGTAAACGGAATTGCCCGCGCCCAGACCTTCGACGGCAGTGGCCACGGAGCGCTGATTCGGTGTCTGGCCGACGCTGGCGAACGATGTCGCGTTGCGCTCGACATTCAAGCCGATGCCGTTGTCGCTGTAGGCCAGGCTGCCACCGATGAACAGATAATCCGGCAGCACCGCACCGAACCGACCCTGAATGCCGCCCGCCGCTTGCAGAATGTTGTACTGCTGGCCGAGCAGGCTTCTGGCTTCGCTGGTACTGAGCAGTGTCGGGCTGTTTTCCAGCGACAGGCTCACGGTGGCGCCGTTGATGGAGGCGATGCCGCCGGCGACGATGCGGTCGCTGCTGGTGGGAGACAACTCCACGGCGTAGGTCGAACCCGGCGCGAAGGCCACGTCACCGGCGACGTTCAACGTACCGATCGAATTGCCCGGTGCCACCCGGCCGCCGCTGTTGGCGGTCAGCGCGCCGATTCGCCCGGAACCGCCAAGAGTGCCGCCGTCATTGACAGTCACGGCCGAGGTCAGCGAGCCGTTCACTGTCAGCAGACCACCATTGACCGTGGTCGGCCCACGATAAGTGTTGTCACCGGTCAGAATCAGTCGCCCGTCGCCGGACTTGATCAGACTGCCTTGGTAAACCCGAGCGGAAGCTGCTGCGTCACGGGCCATGCCCACGGCGTAATCGGTCTGATCCTGTTGGCTGGCACCGGCCGGCACGCCGTTCTGCCAGCCCTTGCTTTGCAGGGTCTGTTGCCAGGCGCTGTGTTCGGCGAGGTCTTCGCTCTGGCGCTGGATCAGCGCCTTGTCGCTGATGTCATTGCTCCAGACATCGCTCTGCCCGGCCGCCAGATGGGCGTCGAACGCCCCGAGCAATTGCCCCGGCCCGCGCATCGCCCGGTACAGGTTGGCCACGCCCCAGCCGACCCGTTCGGTCGGCGCATCGGTCACCGAACCGTCGAGCTGGGTGGCGGTGGTCAGCAACACTTCGAGAGCCTGCCGGTTGTTCATGTACGGATAGCGCTCCATCACCAGCGCCAGTGCGCCGGTGGCGTGCGGCGCGGCCATCGAAGTGCCGGACTTGATCGCATAACCGCCGTCGGGAATGGTGCTGTCGATCTTCGCGCCCGGTGTGGTGATGCACCAGTATTTGGCGATGCCACACTGGTTGTACTTTTGCTGATTGCTTTGATCCAGCCCGGACACCGCCAGCCAATGCCCTTCCAGGTCCGGCTGAAAGTACGGCAGCGCCGAGCGCACGCTGGCATTCGGGTAGCCGCTGTTGCCGGCGCTGAACACGTTGATTACGCCACGACGGGAAACGTCCGCCGCTGCGTCAATCCACGTGCCCTTGTTCCAGTGCTGAGCGTAAGCGGCGTGCAGATCCGCAAGGGTTCGATAGCTGACATCCGGCGGTTGGCTGCCCCAGCTGTTGTTGATCGCTCGCACACCGGCATCGGCCAGGGCGTCGTACACTGCCTTGAAGTAGCGGGGATCGGGGTTGGGGCCGAACAGGAAACTGTCGTTCTTGTTGGTGTTGCCGACGTAGATCTGCGCGTTGTACGCCACGCCGTGCATGCCGGTGCCATCGCGGGACGCGCCCATGGTGCCGACCACATGAGTGCCGTGGGAATCGTTGTTCGGGTTGAGGGTGCCGTTGACGCTGAACAGCGAGCCGTCGACGTAGCTGCCGCTGGCCAGCACCGGGTGATAGCGATCACTGGCGAACTCGGGATGGGCGGCGTCGAAACCCGAATCCAGCGCACCGATTTTCACGCCCTTGCCGGTGATGCCGGCGGCGTAAGCCTGATCGGCCTGCATCCGTTCCAGTCCCCAGTCGCGCAGGAATTCGGCGCTGCGCCAACTGGCCGGATCGCCGGGTTTGCCGGCTTCGAGGTATTGGGCCTGAGCCTGGGTTGCAGACATCACAAGCAGCAGGGTGCCGACCGTGATCGGCTTGATGCATACGTCCATGTTCACCACTCACTTTTATTGTTTTATGCAGGTTGATTCTGCGGTGTTGCCCATTCCCTCATCGGAACGCCGCCCGCCCAGCCCTCTCCCCAAGGAGAGGGAGCTGACCGAGGTGTCTTGCGTCATACATCGACCTGAAAAAACCGGGTCGATGCTGGATTCGGTGACGCCCGATCAGGTCGGTGTACCTCCAAAATATCCCCCGATCAGTCCCCTCTCCCTCTGGGAGAGGATTAGGGTGAGGGCCGGTCTGAAGCCATGCACATCAACGCCGAGCCACACCAAACGCCTCATCCACCCGCGCCAGGTCCTGCTCGCTCAAGGTGCCCGCGTAGTAATGCAATTTGGTCCAGGCCATGAGGTAGTCATAGCGCGCCTGAGCCAGATCACGGCGGGTGGTAAATAGTTGTTGCTCGGCGTTCAGCGCATCGAGATTGGTGCGCTCGCCACCGAGAATGCTTTGTTTGGTCGATACCACCAGCGCTTCGGCCGAGGCCAGGGCCTTTTGATAGGCGCGCAGCTTGTTCACTCCGGACAGGCAGGCGCTGAACTGACGACGCAGTTCGATCAGGGTCTCGCGGGTTTTGCCGTCCAGTTCGTATTCGGCCTGTTCCATGGTGCGGCTGGCCTGGCGGGTCGAGGCCGACACGCCACCACCTGCGTACAACGGCACGCTGACTTCGAAACCGATGGTGTTGGTTTCGTAACGCTGGTTGTAGGTGTTGCCGCTTTCCGATTCGTTCTGGCGCATCGTGGCATAGGCGCTGACTTTCGGCAGATGCCCGGCACGGTTGCGCTCGACTTCGTAGCGCGCCACTTCCACCGCCTGACGCTGGGACGCCAGGTTCGGGTTGTTGCTGATTGCCAGTTCATGCCAGGTGTCGTAGTTGGCCGGCATCAAGGCGAACGTCTGGAAGTTCTGATCCAGCGGCGCCAGATCGCTGATGTCCACCGCCGGCACCCCCACCAATGCGCCCAGTTCCCGTAGCGCGGCGTCCTGCTCGTTGCGGGCCTCGATTTCCTCGGCGGTCGCCAGTTCATAACGCGACTCGGCCTCGAGGATATCGGTGCGAGTGCCCTCGCCTTGGCGGAACATGTGCTCGTTCTGCTGGAACTGCTGCTCGTACGCCTTCTTCTTGGCCAGCGCGATGTCGATCTGATCCTGGGCAAACAAAGCCTTGGTGTAGTTATCCAGTACCCGAACCAGCAGTTCCTGGCTCTTTCCGCGAAAGTTCTCGTCGGCAAACAGCGACTGGGCCACGCCCTTGCGATACGCCGCGTAGGCTTCGTAGTCGAGCAACGGTTGTTGCAGGGTCAGGCTTGAGCCGTAGCTGCTGTAGTTGCGGTCATCGGTGCGGTTGCGCGCACGTTCGTCGAGGGAGGTGGCTTTCGACGAGTTACGGCCCTTGTTGTAGTTGTAACCCAGTTTCGGCAACAGCCCGGCGCGGCCGATGGCGCGGTTTTCGAGGCCTGCATCGCGCTCCTTGATCGCACCGAGGAACACCGGGTCATTGCGCAACGCCTGTTCGTAGATCTCGAACGGCCCCATGGCCGCTACTGCACTGTTGCCCGCGAGCAGCGCGAACGCTGCCGCCAGCATGGAAAGCTTATTCATACAGCCGAACATCCTTATTCTTCGGTCAACGCGGAACCGGCGCGGTCGAGCAGCGGCTTGAACAGGTAGTTGAGGAGTGAACGTTCGCCAGTGCGCACGAACATTTCCGCCGGCATGCCGGGCTTGATCACCAGGCCGTTGAGTTTTTCCATGGCCTGATCGCTGACGCTGCTGCGCAACACGTAGTAAGGCACGCCGGTTTTCTCGTCGACCATCTGGTCGGCGGAAATCAGGCTGACTTCGCCGGGCACCCGTGGTGTCTTGCTCTGGTTGAACGCGGTGAACAGGATGTCGACCGGCAGGTGCGTGCCGACCTTGTCGATCAGGTTGATCGGCAGGTGCCCTTCGACTTCCAGGCGCGTGCCTTGCGGGACGATTTCCAGCAGGGTTTCGCCCTGACGCACCACAGCGCCTTCGGTGTGCACGCCGAGGTTGACGGCCACGCCATCGGCGGTGGCGAGGATTTCGCTGTGTTGCAGGTCGAAACCGGCGGAGGTCAGTTGCTCGGACAGGGTGACGCTTTTCAGTTGCGCGTCGGCCAGCTGAGTGCGGACTTCCTTCTGGTATTCCTCGCCGTGCTGTTGCAGTTTCAGCCGGGATTCAAGAATGCCCTGCTCCACCCGGCCGCTTTCACCGGTGTTCTCGGCCAGTTGCTGCTGCACCTGCGACAGCTGACGCTGGTATTCCATCAAGCGGTTACGCGGGATGTAGCCGTTGTCGGCCAGCGGTTGCAGGTTGCTCAACTGCTGTTGCAGCGAATCGGCTTGCGCGTTGAGGTCAGTTCGGGCGCGGCGCATGCCCGCCAACTGCGCGGTGGCGCCCTCGATGCTCGCGCGCAGGGCGGCCTGTTCGCGGGCAAACGCTTCGCGACGGCTGCTGAACAATTGCCGCTGGCCTTCCAGCACCAGCGCCAGGCGCGGATCGGCGTTGTCGCTCAGCTCTGCCGGAAACGTCACTTGCTTGAGGTTGTCACGCTCGGCCTGCCAGCGCGCCAGGCTGGCGCAGGCCATGCGGTATTGCGCCTGAAGTGACTGCACGTCGGCGGCGACCTGAGTCTGGTCGAGTCGGAACAGTGGCTGGCCCTGCTTCACGATTTCGCCTTCACGCACCAGAATCCGGCTGACCACGCCGCTGCTCATCGACTGCACGGCCTTGCGCTTGCCCGACACCACCACGGTGCCCTGCACCGGAATGCCTTGATCCAGCGGCGCCAATGCCGCCCAGGTGAAGAAACTGCCGGCACCGACCAGTGCCAGAATCCAGCCCATGCGGGCGAAAAACCTGGCGTCGCGTTCCGGGCGCTCGGTGATGTAGTCGTGTTCCATCGTCGCTTCGTTTTGCGTGTTCATGCTCGCGCTGCTCATACACCCGAATTCCTTGTCGTCGGCTGATACTGGCGGCTCATGCTGAGTCCGGCCGGTGCTTGCGCAGGTTTTTCATTTTGTTGTGACTGGTTGCCGGGCTGGTTTGCGGACAGTGCCTTGAGCACATCATGGCTCGGGCCGAAGGCCTGCAGACGGCCGTCGTTGAGTACCAGCAGCTTGTCGGCCTGTGCCAGTACCGAAGAACGGTGGGTGACCAGTACCACGGTGGTGCCCTGGGCCTTGAGCTGCACGATCGCGCTGGACAACGCGGCTTCGCCGACGGTGTCGAGGTTGGAATTCGGCTCATCCAGCACTACCAGGCTCGGGTTGCCGTACAGCGCACGGGCCAGTGCCACACGCTGTTTCTGGCCGCCGGACAAACCGCTGCCGTCCTCGCCCAATTGCGTGTCGTAGCCTTGCGGCATGCGCAGGATCAGTTCGTGCACGCCGGCCTGTTGCGCAGCGGCCACGACCTTTTGCGGATCGGCTTCGCTGAAGCGGGCAATGTTTTCGGCGATGCTGCCGCTGAACAGCTCGATGTCCTGCGGCAGATAGCCGATGTACGGGCCGAGCTGATCGCGG
Source organism: Pseudomonas sp. B34(2017) (assembly GCF_002112915.1). Taxonomy (NCBI): domain Bacteria; kingdom Pseudomonadati; phylum Pseudomonadota; class Gammaproteobacteria; order Pseudomonadales; family Pseudomonadaceae; genus Pseudomonas; species Pseudomonas sp. B34(2017). The sequence goes on from NZ_NEJA01000002.1 coordinate 401,192, forward strand.
TTCCAACGGTGGATGTCGGCACCGTCCAGACGCACCGTGCCACCGAGCGCCGGCCATACGCCGACCAGCACACGCGCGAGGGTCGATTTGCCGGAACCGGAGGCACCCAGCACACCCAATACTTCACCGGCCGCCAGGTTGAAATTGACCATGTGCAGGGTCGCGGCGCGCTGACCCGGAGGACCGGCGCTGACTTGTTCGAAGGTGATCTGGCCTTTCGGCGCCGGCAGCGCCATGGCGTCATCGCTCGGCGGGAAGGCTTGCAGCAGCGCATCGAGGCGGCGGTAAGCCAGCTTCGCCCCGCTCCACTGCTTCCACACGGCAATCAACTGGTCGATCGGGCTCAGGACCCGGCCCATCAGGATGGAGCCGGCGATCATCATCCCGGCGGTCATGTCACCTTTGATCACCAGCAGTGCGCCGAGGCCCAGCACCAGCGATTGCAGGCACAGACGCAGGGTCTTGCTCAGCGAGCTGATCACCGCGCCAGTGTCGCTGGCCTGATTTTGCAGACCGAGGAAGCGCGAATGCACCTGGAACCAGCGCTTGCGCAAGGCACCGAGCATGCCCATGGCTTGAATGGTCTCAGCGTTGTGAAGGTGGCTGGTGGCCAACTGGCTGGATTTCTGCGAATAACCGGCGGCTTCGCCCAGCGGCTTCTTGGTCATGTATTCGTTCAGGCAAGCCAGCGCGATCAACAGCAGCGCGCCAGCGGTGGCGAGTACGCCGAGCCAGACGTTGAACAGGTAGATCACGAACAGGTACACCGGGAACCACGGCGCATCGAAAAACGCGAACAGCGCAGGCCCGGTGACGAATTGGCGAATGTGGGTCAGATCGCCAAGGGACTGCCCGGCGTTGCCCTCGCCCTTGAACAGGTTGCGTTCGAACGCTGCCTGATAGACCCGCAGATTGAAACGGCGCTCGAGTTGGCTGCCGATGCGGATCACGATAAAGCTGCGCACCACTTCCAGCAGGCCGATAAACGCGAAGAAACCGACGACCATCAGCGACAGCATCGCCAGGGTGGTTTCGTTCTGCGAAGACAGCACCCGGTCGTAGACCTGGAGCATATAAATGGAGGGCACCAGCATCAGCACGTTTATCAATGCGGTAAAACACCCGACGCTGATCAGAATGCTTTTATAGTCACCCAAGGCCTTGAATAAGGGAGCGGTGGCTGGGGCCTTCGCCATCTTCATTGATTCTTCCTGAAATGATTGAACCCGCCAAATAGAGACGAGCGCTCAATTGTTATTTCGCTTACCTGCGAGAGATGACTTGCAAGTACCCGCTTACATTTTCACAACAACTTTTTCCAAGTCTTATAACTGCCGGGTACTTCTTTATATTCGTTGCGTTATTGCACGACACGCTTGAGCGTCACGATCAGGCCCGACTTCAAAGTACTGGAATAAAGTCCGTCATGTTGTCGGCTGAAGAACTGGATTCTGGAGCCTTCCTTTCCGGTGATGGACAGACCGTCCGGATCGGGAAACCAGCCGATGGCATTTTCCTGCAGCCAGGCACTCAGGCAGTCGGCGCCGTGGCCAAGTGTCTGGTTTGGCTCAAGGTCGATCTGGCAGGTGTTGGAAGGTTTGTCTTGCAGTACCTGCGCTTCGGGGGCGTCATGGGCGGCGGTCAGCGTCGCCTGCCAATGCCCGGCGAATACCGATGGGTCTTCGAGTCTAAGGCTGCTTGCCATGGTTGTTTCTCCAGAAATCATCATCAGCATCGGCATGAAACAGGCGACTGCCATGCGGGAAAAAGAGTTTCGAATCATAGGAAATTTCACTCCGGCGTGTAGCCTTGCGCACGTAGCGAGACGAAGCAAGCGAAGAAAACGGCGCATCAAGCGCCGCTTTCCCGTGTTACATCACGCCACGATGTCGCTGGTGGCTGCCTGGCCAACGGTGCTGACCTGGAAATCAGCCACGCCGTGCCCGGAGAAGTCCACCGACAGCAGGCTGTTGCCGCCCGAGGACGTCAGAACCGCATCACCCGCCGCACCGGTGAAGGCGCTGACGAAGTGCAGGCCTGCGCCTTTGGTGATGCCGGTCAGGTCAATTTTGTCCAGACCGCTGACGAAATCGAGGATCTGATCGATCGCACCCGGCTTGGAGTCGGAGCTGGCTGCGAACACAAAGGTGTCCGAACCCGCGCCGCCCCACAGCTTGTCGGCACCGCCGGCGCCCCAGATGATGTCGTTGCCGGCACCGCCCTTGAGCTCGTTGGCCGCGCTGTTGCCGATCAACAGGTCGTTGCCCGAACCGCCGATCGCGTTCTCGATGGTGACGCCCTTGGCGATGGACACGTTGCCCACCAGGCCGCCAACGTCGGAGAACGAGGCTTCATTGAGGTTGATCTTCTGGTTCTGGGTGAAACCCGAGAAGTCGAAGGTGTCCTTGCCGCCCGCATCCCACACCGAGAACACCAGCTTGTCGGCCGACGACGAGGCGCTGAGGAAATCGCGACCGGCGTTGGAGTTAAAGCCATAGGTGGTGTCACCGGTACGGGTGGTCAGGTTGGCGCCGTAGAGCTTCTGGATCGCTGCGATGTCATCCATCAGCGGGCCGGAGGAATAGGCTTCCACCCCGCCCTTGCTGAAGTTCTGGCTGGTGTTGCTTTCGCTCCAGTAGCTCATGACGCTGTAGCCGCGGGTGTCTTGCCCGTAGGTCGCGTCATTGTAGGTAGGGTTGCCGTTGCCGGCGTTGTAGTCGCCCGGGTGCGCCAGGCCAAGGGTGTGGCCGATTTCGTGAGTCAGGGTCTGACGACCGTAGTTGTTCAGATCCGGGTTTTTGTTTTGCGTGTAGCCACTGTTGATCAGGTACCACGACGTGCCGTCGTAACCGGCGCCGGTGCCCGGCAGATAAGCGAACGCTGCAGCGCCATCCTGGCCGCCGCTGTAGTTGCCGAAGGTCATGTGGCCGTCACCGCCCGAGGCTTTCTCGGTGAAGGTCACGTTGGCCACGTCAGCCCAGGATTGCATGGCGAGCTTGGCCTGGGCTTGTTGTTGTGCACTGAACTGACTGAACCCGCTGATCCCGTGCTTGTTCATCGTGCTGGACGATGCAGAGGTCAGGAACGTGTAGGTGAGTTCGATTTTGCCGCTGCCATCCTTGTCCTGGTAGGCAGCGCCGTCGCGCAGCAACTGGGTTGCGGCCTGGTCGACGGAAAAGGAGGGTTTGCCATTGACCGTGAGGTTGCCGCCACGATCGTACTGGTGGCTGAAGCTATTGATCTGGTTATACGCCGTGCTGGTCGCTGCCAGAGGTTGCGGCGCCGCGCCCAGCTGGAAAGCCTGTTCGGCGGTATCAATAGCGTTAGCTTTTACTTTCGACATAAACACACTTCCTTGTTTAGCAATGGAACAGTTTTTGTCCGATAGCGACAACCCCTGGCGAGATTGTCCTATCACTCGCCCAATGAAGGCGTAAGAAACCTGACACAATTTGAAATCTGTCGTCTAGCATTTTTTCGAGATCAAATTGAACTGTTCCGGGAAACTCCCGTAAACAAAGCACGTGCCGCCGAAAGAAGTTTGAAAGTGTGGTGATGTCGCCTAATTGTCTGACGATTTCTTATTTAAATATTAAATATCGGTAAGTTGTTTTTTGTTAGCAGCGTCTCACTTTGCTGCACTTTACCGATGCAATGCCAGTGTATTGATATCAAGTAGATTCAACAGAAAATAGTCAGGCGAGGGCTGTGCCGCCCTCGCCTTTTTTCCTTCAGCTGCCGGTCCGAATCTTGTTCCACACCCGAGTCCGAATCCGGTCGATGTTCAGCGGCATCGCTTCCAGTGCGAACAGCTTGCCCATCATTTCCGGGCTCGGATAAACCTTGGTGTCGTTCTTGATCGCCGGGTCGATCAGGCTGTCGGCCTGTTCGTTGCCATTGGCGTAGTGAACGTAATTGCTGATACCGGCCATCACGTCGGGCTGCAGCAGGTAGTTCATGAACGCATAGCCGGCCTTCTCGTCCGGTGCGTCGGCGGGCATGGCGACCATGTCGAACCAGATGGCGGCACCTTCCTTGGGAATTTCGTAGCCGATGTCGATGCCGTTCTTCGCCTCTTTGGCGCGGTTTTCCGCTTGCAGGATGTCGCCGGAGAAACCGACAGCCACGCAAATGTCGCCATTGGCCAGGTCGCTGGTGTACTTCGAGGAGTGGAAATAGCTGACGTACGGCCGCACTTTCATCAGCAGCGCTTCAGCTTTCTTGTAGTCCTCGGGATTCTTGCTGTGGTGCGGCAGCCCCAGGTAATTGAGCGCTGCCGGCAACAGTTCCGGGCCGTTATCGAGGATCGCCACGCCGCATTTCTGCAGCTTTTCCATGTATTCGGGCTTGAAGATCAGGTCCCAGGAGTTCACCGGCGCGTTATCCCCCAGCACAGCCTTGACCTTGGCGATGTTGTAGCCGATGCCGGTGCTGCCCCACAGGTACGGAAAGCCGTGTTCGTTGCCCGGATCGTTGGTCTGCAAAGCCTTGAGCAACACCGGGTTGAGGTTCTTCCAGTTGGGCAACTGGCTCTTGTCGAGCTTCTTCAGCGCCCCGCCCTCGATCTGCCGCGCCATGAAGTGGTTGGACGGAAACACCACGTCGTAACCGGATTTACCGGTCATCAACTTGCCGTCGAGGGTTTCGTTGCTGTCGTAGACGTCATAGGTGACGCCGATGCCGCTGGCCTTTTCGAAGTTCTTGGCGGTGTCCGGCGCGATGTAGTCGGACCAGTTGTAAACCTTGACCGTATCCGCGGCCTGAGCAAGGGAAACGGCGAGCATCAAAGGAGCGAGCGTGAGGGTCTTTCGGATCATGGATCGATTCCTGTATTGGCTATTGTTGTTGGCAGGCAATCAAAAGGATCAAAACGTCAGAAAATCAGGACATAGGTCTTGCGCACGGTTTCCTGGATGTCCCAGATCCCGAGCGTATTGGCCGGCAACATCAGTGCGTCGCCACCTTGTATGTGCAGGGTTTCGCCGCCGTCGTCCGGGGTGAACGTGCAGCGACCGGAAATGAAATGGCAGAACTCCTGGGCGGTGATCTGCCGCCGCCAGCGCCCGGGTGTGCATTCCCAGACGCCGGTTTCGACGCCGTCGTCGCGCTCGACGCTGGTGGTCGAGGCAATCGCCACCGGCGTGCCGAGCGGCACGGCCACCGGGTTTGAATCTTCCAGTTGCAACGTGGCGGTGTTCTTGAATTGGGTGATGCTCATGGCGTTACCTGTCTGGTAGTAAACAACGTTCAGTGCATGAAACCTTCCATGAACCCGGCTACCTGACTGGCAAGCTTGCGCCGCCAGGGCGCAGTCGCTGGGTTGGCCAGGGTCTGGTCTTCGTGGACGAAGCTTTTGATGATCGCGTTGTAGCCGAGCCAGCGGCACGGTTCCGGCTCCCATGCCCGCAGCGCGTGGATCCCGCCGTCGGGCAGCACCCACGGCTGATGCGTCAGCTCGGTGTCGCGCTCGAGAATCAGATCCGCAAGCGTGCGCCCGCCCAGATTGGAAGCGCCGACACCCTCCCCGCCATAGCCGCCGGACAGCGCGATGCCGTTGGCCCGGTCACACAGCATGTGCGGTTTGAAATGCCGGGACATGCCGAGGTTGCCGCCCCAGGCGTGGGTGATCTGTACGTTTTTCAGTTGCGGAAACAGCTCGCCGAACAGGTAGCGCCGCAGTTCGACTTCATCGCGGGTCAGGTCGAAGTTATGCCGCAGTTGGCCGGCGAACTGATAACCGCCGCGGGCGCCGAAGATCAGTCGGTTGTCGGCGCTGCGCTGGCCGTAAGTGACCTGGCGGCTGAACTCGCTGAAAGCCTGGCCACGACTGAGGCCGATTTCATCCCAGGTCGCAGCGGGCAACGGCTCGGTGGCGACGATCAGGCTTTGCACCGGTAATTGATAACGGCCCAGCGGTGGCAGTGTGACGGAATAACCTTCGATGGCCGGGACGATCCAGCGGCTGCGCACACTGGCCTTGTCGGTACGCAGGCTGCCGGCCTGCCAATGGGTCACCGGGCTGTTTTCGTAGATCGTCACTCCCAGGCCTTCGACGGTTCGCGCCAGGCCGCGCACCAGTTTCGCCGGGTGAATGGTCGCCACATGCGGGGCGAAGATGGCGCCGTAAGGTTTAGCGATGCGCAGCTGCTGCACCAGTTGTTCGGGGCTGAGCCAGCGGTAATCGTCGTCGGTCAGGCCCTGAGCGTGGAGTTTTTTCAGGTATTCGCGAAGATTGGCTTCCTGCTCTGGATAGCGCGCGGCGCAATACAGCACTCCGCCCTTACGGTAGTCGCAGTCGATGCCTTCGCGCTCGAGGACGACTTCTACTTCATCGGGAATGCTGTGCAACAGGTCGAATGAAGCGCGGCGTTGTTGTGGCGACAACCCTGCCAGCAGGCGATCCTCGCCCAGCAGATTGCCCATCAACCAGCCGCCGTTGCGACCGGACGCGCCGAACCCGGCGGTTTGCGCTTCGATGATGGCGATGTTCAGGCTCGGCGCCTGTTGTTTCAGGTAGTACGCCGTCCACAGCCCGGTGTAACCGGCGCCGATGATCGCCACGTCGACATCCAGGTCCTGCGCAAGCGACGGGCGCGCGGTCAGCGGCTCGTCGAGTTGGTCCATCCACAAACTGATAGTGCGCCACGCCGGCATGCAAGACTCCGCCAATCCAGGTTTCGATGGCGTCGATCCTAGTGGCTGAACTCAGGGATTGTCTTGCGCGCGTGTCCGCAAAGAAATTTGCTTCGCATAAGCTTTCGGCGATTGCCCGGTGTGCTGGCGAAAGCAGCTATAGAAAGCCGACAGTGAATTGAACCCGGCGGCAAACGCCAGTTCGTCGATGCGCAGCGGCGGCGTGGCGCTGTCCAGCGACTGCAATAGATGTTGCAGACGCGCCTGATTGACGTAGCGGTAGAAGCTTTGCCCCAGCACTTGGTTCAGCAGGTACGAAATCTGATTGCGGCTGTATCCGCACTCCTTCGCCACCCGTTGCAGGTCGAGCTCCGGATCGAGATACGGTTGCTGGCGCTGGAAATACTGCTGCAAGTCATCGGCCATGAAGCTCAACTGGCGCGGCGACAGGCCCAAGCGACTCACCGCCGGACGCTGGCGGGTTGTCGTCGGACTTTCAGCCTGTTCGCGCACCAGCGATGCATATTCGTTGACCCGCCAGATCCGCCCGTCCTTGACCGTGATCGCTTCACTGGAGCGAAACGACACCAGCCCGTTACCACCGCGCAACGTCACTTCGTATTGAATGAATGCGGTGTTGCCGTCGATGCGGATGCGGTCGCAATGCTCCAGCGCTTCGTCGGATTCGCGTGGCATGCTGACCCGGACGTACTCACGCAGTTCTTCGAGGCCGAGCACGCGGTTCTGGAAAAAATCGTTGTACTGGATGTCCGGGTGATACAGCGCCATCACGCCATCCAGGTCCCGGTGTTTCCAGCACAGGTGATAGCGCATGACCGTTTCGGCCGTGGCCCTGGTCTGTTCCGGGCCGTCATCATCGGCGTGCATAAGGGACTCTTGGAAAAAGAACCGAGCTTGCCCAACTTCCGGCGCTGCTTCAACAACCGGTGGTGATGGCATTTTGGCGACGATTGGGTTGTATCGTGACTTACATCAAAAGAATCCTCGCAATCGCTAAATGAACTGAAAATTCTCACAGGAATTTCACATTCAGATGCTACTTTTAAAGGCAGTCACCGGTTGAGCCAATGAAGGCTCTTCCCACCTAACATGAGCAAACGGAAGCGCTCGATGAAGAAGGCGGGCAACACATGAACAAAGGGTCAAGCAAAGTCACGTTTCCCAATGCCTGCCAGCTCATGCGCTGGCATTTTCATCCCATGGGTTTCGAGGCCACTATGGATGCGCCAGGCAGTCTGGTCGCTCGCCTGTTCGATCGGGCCAGTGGCGAAACCCTGATCGCGATCGCCGGCATTCCCTGTGCCACGGTGATGAATGCGGCGGATGTGGAGCGAATAATCGAAGCCGTCGAGGACGAATTGGAGGCTTTCACTCCTCCAGAATCTCTCAAGAGTTATGCGTAACTATTTGATTTAAAACAAAAAGCCCGCCGTGTGCGGGCTTTTTCATGGGCGCTGGATTCAGGCCGTTTTCTTTTCAGGCCGATGATCGACGAAGAACGGTTTACCTTTGGCGACCCGGTCCGAGGCCCGAGGCATGTTGACCGCCTGAGTGTCCTGCGGCTCGACGTACCAGTAGCAATGGCTGACTGCGCGGGTGATGCCAACATAGGCCAGGCGCAGGATTTCGTCTTTTTGCGCGCTGTCGTACGGCTCGCTGTCGCCAGCCTTGCCCAGTCCGGCCATGCGGTACACCTGATTCTTGTACGGTGAACTGGTCAAGTGCTGGCAATCGCCCAGCAGAAAAACCGCGTCGGCCTGCAGACCTTTGGCGCTGTGATAGGTCAGTTGTTTCAGTCGACGGGACTCGTACGGCAAGCTCGAATCCACATTAACTACAGACTGAATATGCTTCTCAATCAATAACTTATCGCTGCTTTTTCGATAGAGCATCAGGATTGAATCGCCCTTTCGATAGTGTTCCGCCAGGCGCTGGCCGAGTGCCTGATCGTCGCGCTCCAGCACGTTGACTGGCTGCAACGGCCTCTCCTCGCCGCTGGCCTTGGCCTTCTTGCCCGGGATCGCCGGCGCTGCCCGGACGATGTGTTCTGCCGCGTCGATGATGTGCTGATGGCTGCGATAGTTGTCGCTGAGCATCACCCGCGTCGTGCTCGGCGACGGGAATTCCTTGTTGAACTCCATGAAGTAACTCGGCGAGCTGCCGCGCCAACCGTAGATCGATTGCCAGTCATCGCCCACGCAAAGCAGCGACGATCGCTGCGCACCTCGTCCGACGTGCATGGCCGGGCCACGACTGCGGATTTCCGAGAGGCTCGCGCGGATCCACGACACGATCTGCGGTGAAACGTCCTGAAACTCATCAATCATCAGGTGCGACATCGGCCGCAGCAGCTCATCACTGAGCAGCTTGAAGTTTTCCGGCGAATGCTCGCTGAACAGCGCGAACATCCGGTTGTAGGTCATCACCGGCGGCTTCTGATCAAGCAAATGGTCCTCAAGCGCTCGCCAGAACAGGCTTAAAGCTTCGAAGAAAAACCGGTCCGGATCGTCCTTGGCGAAACTCATGCGGCCAACGGCGTCCGGCACATCCAGGCCCAGGTTCTCGATAAAGCCTGCAGCAGCGACAAAACAATCGAGTAACGGCGCGGAAGCGAGCTCACCCTTTACCTTGTAGTCGAAGCCCGGACCGGCGCTGACATCACCCGCCAGCGTGGCCAATAAACGCTTTGACGACTCGTAACTATCTAGCCAAATCAATGGCTTACGACAGAAAGCTTGAAACAGGGTGCGCTTGACTGCCCACTCTGCACGCACCGTCAGTTTGGCGTTGGGACGGCAGACCTGCGGGCTTTCCCGTGGGTCGAAACCCAACACGACCCAGGCATCCAGGCTCGGAATGTAGCCGTGGCAATGGAACGATGCGCCATTGATTTCGAATGTCTGGCGGCTCGGTTCGATGCCCTTGATCGGCCAGGCACCGGCGCGGAGCCACATGTCCTCGATCATGTCGCACAGCTCTTCATCGCGGCGAGCCGCCAGCTCCGTTACAGCCACGCGCTTTTGCACGTCCGGGTGATCGCGTTCCAGCTCCTTGAGCTGCAAGGCGTGCCGGGACAGCGGCTGGATCAGTTGCGCAAAGCGCGGATCTTCTTTGTAGAGACGGTGGTAACAGGCGTTGAGCTGCTGGCGCTGCGCGTCGTTGATGCGCAGATCGAACGGATTGCTGTCGACGTCTTCATCTGCACCCTGCGCGCGGTGGCTGAGGTTTTCGAATGCCTGCAAGCGCTCGAACCCCGGCAGGCTACGAACCATCGGCAAGATCCGCGAGTGGAAGGTGCGCACCAGATCCCGCGCGTCTTTCTGACTGAGTGAACGATCCCACAATGCGAACAGTTCGATCAGTTTGCTGATGAAATCCTTGCGCGACTCGCGGGTGAAGGTCACCACGGTCATCGAATCCAGCTCAAATCCCAGGTAGTGAGTCAGCAGCAGGATCCGCAGCACCAGCGTGGTCGACTTGCCGGCTCCGGCGCCGGCAATCACCGAGGTTGACGGGGTATCGCTGAAAATCATCTTCCATTGCGCAACGCTTGGCTGTGCATGGGCCGGTAACAGGCGCGCGACGTCGGCTTTCATGCGCTTCTTCAGCTCTGCGCTGAGCGGCAGGCGCCAGTCGTCGAACAGGTGGTTGTCGATACCGGGTGGCCGATGCTCGGTATTGCGACTGTCGCGGATCAACAAGACCTGGCGGCCCTCTTCCAGCCCGTCAGCCTTGCCTTCCTTGTACCCGTAATCCACGCCGGCGGTATGCCCGCTGCGAAAACCGTCAGCCTGGCCGTGCAGCCACGAGGCACGGTGCTGAGCACGCAGCTGCGTCAGACCGTGGCCAAGGAAACGCGCCGCCAGGCGTTTGAACCAGGGCATCTCGGCCAGGGGACGAAGTTCGGGAGGAAGATCGGGGGTGTGTTGCGCCACGCTGACGGACTCCGGATGTGAGACTGTTGAGGGCTATGGTGTCTGCATTTGCTTTTTTGTTCTAGCGAAATGCTTACAGGTCATTGGTTTAGGTGATCAATTGAAGGTGAGATGAGACGGTTTCGAGCTTTTTAAATATCAACTGATTCGATTGGAATGCCGCACTTTTTACGCTTTTTCTCGATGATTGACTGATAGATGATGGCTGCCATCAATCACCGGTCTCGCTTCGTGGCTCAGGCATCACGCCCCATGACGAACCTTTTGAGGAGACGATCATGCTTGAACTCAGACCTTTCAGCTCGCTGGGCGGCGCCCATCACGGCTGGTTGGATGCCCATCACCATTTTTCGTTCGCCGAGTACTACGATCCGCAACGCATGAACTGGGGCAACCTGCGTGTATGGAACGACGACATCATTGCCGCTGGCACAGGCTTCCCTACTCACCCGCACCGCGACATGGAAATCATCACTTACGTGCGTGAAGGCGCGATCACCCACCAGGACAACCTGGGCAACAAGGGCCGCACCGAGGCTGGCGACGTGCAAGTGATGAGCGCCGGCACCGGGATCGCCCACAGCGAATACAACCTGGAAGCCACGGACACCAGGATTTTCCAGATCTGGATTCTGCCGACCGAAACCGGCGCACCGCCGTCATGGGGCGCCAAACCGTTCCCGAAAGGCGACCGCGAAGGTTTCGTGACTCTCGCCAGCGGCAAGGACGGTGACGATCAAAGCCTGCGCATCCGCGCCGACGCGCGTTTGGTGGCGGCCAATATCAAGGCCGGGGAAACCGCTGAATATCGCCTCGATGCCGGACGTCGTGCGTATCTGGTTCCGGCCAAGGGTGTCATTGAAGTCAACGGCTTGCGCGCACAAGCTCGCGACGGTGTGGCGGTGGCCGATGAACAGGTGTTGACCGTCACGGCGCTGGAAGACAGCGAGATCGTATTGGTGGATCTGGCCTGAACGGCGAATCACGGGCACAAAAAAGGGCGACCTCAGGGTCGCCCTTTTCCATGGTCTGGCTTTAATTAGTGCTGATCGCACCGTCTACCAGAGTTTGCGCTTCAGCCACCAGCTGCTTGAGGTGGTCGTCGCCGATGAAGCTTTCGGCGTAGATCTTGTAGATGTCTTCGGTGCCCGACGGACGCGCAGCGAACCAGCCGTTTTCGGTCATCACTTTCAGACCGCCAATGGCCTGATCGTTGCCTGGAGCCTTGCTGAGAATGCTCTGGATCTTCTCGCCCGCCAGCTCGGTCGAGGTGACCTGTTCCGGCGACAGTTTGCTCAGCAGGGCTTTCTGCTCCGGGTTGGCCTTGGCGTCGACACGCACGGAGAACGGCTCGCCCAGTTCGTCGGTCAATGCACGGTAGGCCTGGCTTGGGTCGCGGCCGGTACGGGCAGTCATTTCAGCGGCCAACAGGGCTGGGATCAGACCGTCCTTGTCGGTGCTCCATACACCGCCGTCCTTGCGCAGGAACGAGGCGCCGGCGCTTTCTTCGCCGCCAAAACCCAGCGAGCCGTCGAACAGGCCATCGGCGAACCATTTGAAGCCGACCGGCACTTCGTACAGACGACGGCCCAGACGCTTGGTCACGCGATCGATCAGACCGCTGCTGACCACGGTTTTACCCACGGCTGCGTCGGCACGCCATTGCGGACGGTTCTGGAACAGGTAGTCAATCGACACCGCCAGGTAGTTGTTCGGTGCCAACAAGCCGCCGGACGGTGTGACGATGCCGTGACGGTCGTGATCCGGGTCGCAGGCGAAGGCCACGTCAAAGCGCTCCTTCAGACCGATCAGGCCTTGCATGGCATGGCTGGACGATGGGTCCATGCGGATCTGCCCGTCCCAGTCGACGGTCATGAAACGGAACGTCGAATCGACTTCCTTGTTCACCACGTCCAGGTCCAGACGATAGTGCTCGGCAATCGCCGACCAGTAGCGCACCCCTGCTCCGCCCAGCGGATCGACGCCCAGGCGCAGTTTGGCGCCGCGAATGGCATCGAAGTCGATGACGTTGATCAGGTCGGCGACGTAGGTGTTGACGTAGTCGTGACGGTGGGTGGTGCCGGCCTTGAGCGCTTGCTCGTAGCTGATGCGTTTGACGCCGGCCAGTTTGTTGGCCAGCAGTTCGTTGGCCTTGGCTTCGATCCACTTGGTGATGTGGGTGTCGGCCGGGCCACCGTTGGTTGGGTTGTACTTGTAACCGCCGCTCTGAGGCGGGTTGTGCGACGGCGTGATGACGATGCCGTCGGCAAGACCCGTGGTGCGACCACGGTTGTAGCAGAGAATGGCGTGAGAAACCGCCGGGGTCGGGGTGTACTCATCCCCTTCGGCGATCATCACGGTCACGCCATTGGCCGCCAGTACTTCCAGGGCGCTGGCCCCGGCCGGAGTCGACAGCGCATGCGTGTCGATACCGACAAACAGCGGGCCGGTGATGCCCTGGGCTTCGCGGTACAGGCAGATCGCCTGGCTGATGGCCAGCACGTGCCACTCGTTGAAACTCAAATCAAAGGAACTGCCCCGGTGCCCTGAGGTGCCGAACGCCACACGCTGGGTGGAAACCGAGGCGTCGGGTTGACCGGTGTAATACGCCGTAACCAGTCGCGGGATGTCGACCAACAATTCTGCCGGTGCCGGTTTGCCCGCAAAAGGACTGAGTGTCATGCAAAACCTCTGAAATAGAGTGGTTCAGGAAATTACAACGGAGTTTACTGGCAGTTGCTCCGGAGCGCGATGGGGTCTATTGCGTACAAGCCGGGTGTTTTCGCGCATCTGTCCGCGGAGCCAGTCGCAACGCATCCCCAAGCAGTCCGACAAGTCTTAACAACTCGTGTTCCATGCTGCTTGTCACGCTTAGACGCAAGTGCTGTGCATGCAGGCCCTGAAGACTGAACAACTCCCCCGGCGCGATCAGTACATGCTGTCTGAGCAGCCGTTGAAACACTGAATCCATCGCGACCGGATGCGCTGAATGCAGCCAGATCGTCGCGCCGCCCTGGGGTTCGACGAGCTGCAGAACGTCGCCCAGGCGCTCTCTTATCAGCTCGACCCATCGGGTCCGACGCTCCCTGAGTATGCGCCTGAGTATCGGCAAGTGCTGTTCGACCCGCCCGCTCCCATAGAGTCGGGCAATGGCCTTCTGCCGGATCGGTGACAGGCGAAACGAACGCAACAGGAAGTGACGCTGCAAATCGGCGCGCCATTGTCGCGACAGGACAAACCCGTAGGGCGCTTCAACCCCGATGATTTTTTCGAACATGGAAAAGACCAGCAGCCGGTCGGGATCCACCAGTTCGCGCAGTGGCTCACCGTCATCTTTGTCCAGCAACTCGCCATGACAATCATTCTCCAGAACCCAGGTGCCATGATTCGCGAGCAACTGCGCGACGGCCTGGCGACTGTCCTGAGGTATACGGCTCCCGTGGGGCATGTTCAATTTCGAGGACAGCAGGATCAGCCGTACCCGCTCGGTTTCGAGCAGCCTCTGCAGTGTATGCAGATCGAGCGCCCCGTCTGGTTGAATCGGGAGTTCGATGACCCGGACTTCGGCAGACTCAAGCAGGCGCAGGATCATCCAGTCACAAGGCGACTCGACGACTACGGTTGCGTGGCGCAATTGGAGCACTGCGATCAGGATCTCCAGCACTCCTCTCAGATCGGCACCGATGTATACATCCTCGGCGTGCCAGCAATGCTTCGCCGATGAGGTGTAGCGAGCCGCCAGCAATGTGCGCAGTTCCAGCTCTCCGCACGGCTGGGCAGGCGCTTGCAAGTGCTGGGGATACTGGCGCAACAGTTCTCGCTCAATCGTCAGCAAGGGGCGATCCAGGGGCTGGACCAAGGCCGGCTCATCGGCACTCAGTACGTGCATGCCGGCGCATCTGGCGTTGACGTAGACCGTTTCCAGCAAATCACTGCCGCGACCGGGCGGCATGATCGTGGATGTCGCCTGCGCAAAGTAACCTGATTTGGCCACGGAATAGACCCGGCCTTCTTTCTCCAACAGTGCGTAGGCGTACTGAATGGTCGAGATCGATACGTTCAAACGCTCGGCCAGTTGCCTTAACGATGGCAGTCGAACAGGTCCCTGATTGCTCGGTTCGCTGATCAGTTGCGTCAGGTAGCGATACACCGCCTGATAGGCAAAATCGGACGCTTGCGACTCACTCATGTCCAGATGCCCGCAGACACATCCGCGTGACGGAGCAGCAAATTCGCACTCAACCTTCCGCCGATCGGTCACTCGCAGTGACCTCGTGCTCGGGCAGCTCATGCGTCTTGGCGTGATCGCCCATCCGGACTGCATCCATTGCATACAACCGGCAGATCAGGCGCAAAGGCATGCCGCTGACATCGGTCATCCATTGCAAGACCTGCTCTGGCGCGTGCAGGCCTTGCATGGCACGGTGCAGATCCGGCATGGCGACCAGCATGCCGGGATGGCAGGTTCGCAGGAAGCGTTCAAGGCCGGCGCCGGCATTGATGAACGGCGCGAACAACAGGCAAACCAGCTGCGGCTCGTTGAGGCCGAAATTCTTTTGCAACGCCGCCGCTGCCAGCGCCCGCTGTCCGACGGGATCGGACAGATTGCAGAATGTGGCAATGAAACGTTCGCAAATCTGTTCGGGTGTGTTCCTGCGGCGCATCGCCGCCAGGTATTGCTGCAGATAGTCCGATACACCGGCTTCGTAGTCGCGCCCTTCGATATAACTGGCTTGCAACCCCTTCAGGTAGGCGCCCACCAAGGGGTCGGTGCATTCACCGGTGCGGGCTTCAAGCATCAGGTCATCGGCCTGAAACCCGAGGAAATCGCTGAGCAAGGGCCAGCGTTCCTCCATTTTGCCGACGACCATATCGTCGATGCCGATATAGCCGGTTCGACGACAGGCTTCGAATTCGCCAAGCGGCCGCCAGGGTACCCGATCATCCTGGGAATAGACTTCGCGAAAGCAATCGCCACCGACGCTATCGAGCAATCCGAACAATTCATCGAACCCACCTCCCTTTCGCGCCAGTCCGCCAAGGCCGGCCTTGCGCACTGCGCGGTCCAGACCGTCGATAAATTGCTCCTGACGGCGCGCGTTGTCGCTACTGATCAAGGCGTCGACACCGTTATTCCAGCGGGCGACCTGACCGTAGAATTCGGCAGTGGTCAGAAACAGGTCGTCCCAGAGTGTCAGATCTTCATCCCATCCACGGCGATGCCCTATCATCAGCAGGTTGAGTCTGCCGGCCTCGCGCCCCTCGTCGCAGACAGGTGCCAGATGGTTGAACGGCAGGATCTCGCGATGATCCACCATCAAAAGCTCGACCCTTGGATCGTCGTGCAGGAACAGCGCGCTGAAGCTGCGATGCATGTTGTGCAATGCCGAAGCCGGTACGCCATTGCAACGCAGCGTCGCGACCCTCAACTGGAATGTGGCAGGTGCTCGGCCGGCAATGCTCAGTTGCGCTGCACGTAACAAGGCCAGGCTGTAGCAACAGTCGCGTGTGCCGGATTGAGTCACCAATACCTTGAATTCACCGATACGCTCCATGCCCCCGGCAGCAACCGCAATGCGCTGGATCAATAGCTGCAATGCCGTTCGTTCGGCACGGGAAAAGAAACTCAGCAGTCTCTGCAATACTTGCTGGTAGACATAATTCATTGCCTGATCATGGATCGTGCTCATCAGTACTTCACCCGGTATCAAAGGTTTTATATCACGCACCCACGCGGGGCGAGCGCGCAATCACGCTTCATTAATTAATAGACGCTGAAATGCTAACACTTAAGTTTTTGTAGTTATTTGAAACAGTTATGCGCGTGGCATTTAGTCATCATGACCAATGCGAGCTCAGGCCCCGTCATTGCAGGGCTCTCGGTAAGCTTTAGTTTTCCTAGGAAACTTCTTACAAGACCCTGCACATAATGAGCACAAGAAATAAAGAAGGGATTACATGGATCCCCTACAAACTTTAAACAGAAGTTTGAAGTGCGATGATAAACAGCTGATCGATACTGCATGGGACAAATAGAATGCACAGACATAGCTCATTCCTTGAGATGAAAGTAGTCATTCAATTATCAGGGTCTGGAGGGCAATTAGAAGATACAGATCAAGAGCAAAAACCAGTTCAGTTGCTGAACGTCCCCAGGTGTCTGACCCAGGGGTTCTTGATGTCTGAAGGATAAAACGCACAAGAGTCCGTGGGGCCACGGACTCTGATTGGAAAGGTCAGGCAGTTTCGATTTGCAGGGCAACCCGCTCGCGGCACGGACATTCATCCATGTAGCGGTGAGCTTCGACAAACTCGTTGAACGGGAAAACCCGGGTCTTGAGCGGAAGCAGTACACGGTCAGCGGTGAGTTGGTTGATATCACGCAAGGCACGCTGCAAGGCGACGTGATCCTGGATGATGCCCAGCTCCGGCTTGCCGGTGAAGTTGCCGATGCAGTGCACGAAGAACTGAATGTTCTTCTGGAACGCCGCACAGGCCGGGAACGGCGTCTGGTTGCCACCCTGCAAGCCGTACAGCACCAGGCTGCCACGGGGTGCCAGTACATCACCGAGCAGCGACATCTGTGGCCCGCCGAGACCATCGAACACCACATCGACGCCGCGGTTGTCGGTGATCTTGTTGATTCGCATCAACAGGTCTTCTTCTTCGGTGACGATTACTTTTTCGGCACCGAGAGACAGCAGATACTCACGTTCCTCCGCCGTTTTGGTGGCAGCAATCACCCGCACACCCAGCGCCTTGCCCAACTGGACAAAGGATGGACCGGCACAGTGGCTGGCGTCGGTCACCAGGGCGAACTGCCCGGGTTTGACCCGTGCCAGATCAACGTAACCAAAATAGGCAATCAACAACGGCGTGTAATGCACGCTGGCTTCAACCGGGCTGAGCACGTCCGGATACCGGGTCAGCGCGGTGCGCGGCAGAACGATCAGTTCGCCGTAGACCGGGTAATCGTTGGGGCTCTCGGCCGGGAAGCTGGCCACCTTGTCGCCCACCGCCAGATCTTCGACACCGTCGCCGATCGCTGTGACCACGCCGGCCATTTCATGACCGAGGCCCGAAGGCAGACGCGCCTGGGACGACGCCAGATTCTGACGCCAGAGCGTGTCATACCAGCTGATGCCGATCGCCTCGACACGCACCTGCACTTCGCCAGGACCTGGCTGAGCAGCCGCATGCTCTTCGCATTTGAGCACCTCGGCCGGACCAAACTTGTGAAAACGGATCGTGCGGGACATCGCAAACCTCGTCAAAGTAACCTCTAATGCCATGAACTCTATCTGGGCTTTCCAGCCAAGACTATCAGTGGCTATTAATAGTCGACATGCCTGTCATTGATTCCGCAGCATGGCCAGCATTGAAAATATCCATGAAAAAACTGCTGCCGCCTTCTCAGTAAAGCTGAATTACCCGGTGCAGAGTACCAGCCTTTCCCCGTAAGATTCATGCCGGCCATTGTTCTCATATGGTCGCTCTCGTCAAGCTTGATGACTCTGCCAGGACTCCAGATGAATCGTAATGACCTGCGTCGTGTCGACCTCAACCTGTTGATCGTGTTCGAAACGCTGATGCATGAGCGCAGCGTGACCCGTGCGGCGGAAAAGCTGTTCCTCGGACAGCCGGCGATCAGCGCGGCGCTATCGCGCCTGCGCGGCCTGTTCGACGATCCCTTGTTCGTGCGCACCGGACGCAGCATGGAACCTTCCGCCCGCGCGGTGGAAATCTTCGCCCTGCTCTCCCCGGCCCTGGACTCGATTTCCACCGCCGTCAGCCGTGCAGCGGAATTCGACCCGGCCACCAGCACTTCGGTATTTCGCATCGGCCTGTCGGACGATGTCGAATTCGCATTGCTGCCGATGCTGCTCAAGCGCCTGCGCGCCGAGGCGCCCGGCATTGTGCTGGTGGTGCGTCGCGTCAACTACATCCTGATGCCCGGCCTGCTCGCCTCCGGCGAAATCTCCATCGGCGTCAGCTACACCACCGATTTGCCGGCTAACGCCAAGCGCAAGGTTCTGCGCCGTAGCGCCCCTAAATTGCTGCGCGCCGATACTGTCCCGGGCCCATTGAGCCTCGACGATTACTGCGCCCGACCGCATGCGCTGGTGTCGTTTGCCGGCGACCTCAGTGGTTTCGTCGATGAAGAACTGGAAAAACTCGAACGTAAACGGCATGTGGTCCTGGCGGTGCCGCAGTTCAATGGACTGGGTACGCTGCTGGCGGGCACCGACATCGTAGCGACCGTCCCCGATTACACGGCGGAAGCCCTGACAGCCGCTGGCGGCCTGCGCGCCGAAGACCCACCGCTGCCGACACGCACGTTCGAGCTGCACATGGCCTGGCGCGGGTCGCAGGATAACGATCCGGGTGAGCGGTGGTTGCGATCGCGGATTCAGATGTTCTTCGGCGACCCTGACAGTCTCTAGGTTTCGCCGGGCGGGCTGTTCATCTGATCATTTCTGGCTTTTCATGGATCCTGGAAATCCAGTCACTTCCAGTGCACTTCGCGATTACAGCCCACCCGCTACCGGTACCCAAGGCTGTAGCGTGCAAGCCGGATCAAAGGTGCAACGCGGGTTTGGCCTGGCGAACGCCATGTACAGAAGGCACGCGGACCCGCAGAGCAATCAGCAGCGCGGCCAGTAGCATCAGCGCGGCCGCTGCGACGAATACGCCTGCGCTCCCACCGAGGCTGAATACCGCACCGCCAGCGGCGGCGCCTGTTGCGATGGCCGACTGCACAGACGCCACCACCATGCCTCCAGCGCTTTCCGCCTGATCAGGTACCGCGTTGGCGACCCAGTTCGACCACGCCACCGGCACACCACCAAAGGCCAGCCCCCAGATCGCCAGCAATACCGCCTGCCCCGGCACCGTCGCCGGCAACAGCACCAACGCCAGTGCTGCGACGCCGACCAGCGCGGGCATCAACACCAGAGTGGCCAGCGGGTAGCGCTCCAGCAGCTTCCCGGCTAACAACGTGCCGACGAAGTTCGCCACACCGAACCCCAGCAGCATCAGCGACAGCCCTTGCGGGCCGATGCCGGTAGTCCCTTCAAGGAATGGCCGAACATAAGTGAACATCGCGAAGTGCCCGCTGTGCACCAGTACACAACCGAACATGCCCATGGCGATGCCCGGACGCTGCAACACCTCGAAAACGGTGCGCAGTCTTGCCGGCCGGCGCGGCGCGAGGCGCGGCAGAGTGAGCGACTGGAAAGCCAGGGTCACCATGCCTACCGCCGCCGCTGCAAAGAACGCGCTGCGCCAGCCATATAACCCGCCCAGATAACTGCCCAGCGGCACTGCAACTACCGTCCCAATGGCTATGCCGCTGAAAATGATCGAAAGCGCCCGAGGCAACAAGGCACTCGGCACCAGGCGCATCGCTACCGCTGCCGCCATGCTCCAGAACCCGCCAAGGGCAATACCCAGCAAGATGCGCATCAACAACAGCACCGCGAAGCTGGAGGAAACGGCGACCAACAGATTCGAGGCGACCATCAACGTGGAAAAGCCCAGTAACACCCAACGTCGGTCGATGCCGCGGGTCAGGCCTGGCACCAACAAGCCAGCGAACAGCGCCACCACGGCTGTCACCGTCACCGCCTGGCCAGCCAGCGCTTCGGACACTCCCAGGTCGGTAGCCATCAGCGTCAACAAACTCGCCGGAAGGTACTCAGCGGTGAGTAACCCGAACACACCCATTGCCAACGAGAAGACGGCCATCCACGCGGGCGTCGCAGGCTCTACATCCGCGCCGACGCCGCAATGGCGGTCGGATACGGCGTTACATACACAGTCAGTCATTGCACGGATCTCCCAATGTTCATTGCGAGCCGAGTCTAGGCGCCGAAAACTGGATGATCTATGATCCAAAGTCTCTATTTTTTGATCAAAACACCTGAACGATGCCTGCAGACCAATTTGCTCTTTCCTCGGACCTCATCAACGAGCTGTTGCGCGGCATGCGCCTGCGTGGCGTTGAATACCGGCGTATCCAGGCGGGTCCAACGTTCGGATTGAGCTTCGCGGAAAAACCTGGGCACGCCTGGTTCCACTTCATGGCCATCGGCAATGCGCAATTGCGAATGGAGGACGGCAACAGGTACGCGCTGTCTGCCGGCAACGCCGTGTTCATCTCCCATGGCGCGGCCCATCAACTGTTTTCCCATCCGGACGCGCCTGTCCAAGACATCGACGGTCTAGACGGCGAAACCTTGGGTGACACCGTCAGCGCGGTGGATACCGGAGCCGATGCCAGCCCAACGCCGAGCACTGTTTTGTTCAGTGGTTGCATGGAGTTTGAGCTGGGCAGTATCCATGGCCTTGGCCGGCTGATGCCGGGCCTGATGCTGATTGATGCCGGTGGCCAGCGTTATCCCGGGCTGGTACCGATCCTGACCACCATGGAGCGCGAGGTCAGCGCCGCCCGCGTGGGCTTTGCCGGCATCCTCGCACGGTTGGCCGACGTGGTGGCCGCCATGGTCGTTCGCGGCTGGGTCGAGTGTGCCTGCGGCAATGCTTCGGGTCTTATCGCCGCCTTGCGTGATCCACGCTTGGCCGGTGCACTGCTTGCGCTTCATCAACAACCGGGCCGCGACTGGACCGTTGCGCAGTTGGCAGAGCACTGTAATACCTCACGTTCGGTATTCGCGGAGCGCTTCCAGGTCACGATTGGCATGACTCCGCTGCGCTACGTGACCGAACTGCGAATGCGGCTTGCAAGCCAGTGGCTGACGCTCGAAAGGCTGCCGATCGAAGAGGTGGCGCAGCGTTTGGGTTATACATCCCAGGCTGCGTTCAGTCGTGCATTCAAGCGCATTACGGGCAGGACACCGGGTTTGAGTCGCAAGGCGAGGCAGTCCGCGACTACTTGAAGTCCAGCGCACGGAGTCAATGATCCTCGCCTCTGAGTCATTTGCCGCCGGTTACGTCGAGGAATGTACCGGTAACAAATGATGCTTCTGCACCAGCCAGCCACAAAATGGCCCGCGCCACTTCCTCCGGCTGCCCGCCCCGGCCCATCGGGATCGAGTCCTTGACCCGATCGACCCGCCCCGGCTCGCCGCCGCTGGCGTGCATGTCGGTATAGATGTGCCCCGGGCGGATACAGTTGACGCGAATGCCCTCACGGGCCACCTCTTTGGCGAACCCGATGGTGAACGTTTCCAGCGCGCCTTTCGATGCTGCGTAGTCGACATATTCATTCGGACTGCCCAGACGGGCCGAGGCCGACGACACATTGATCACCACGCCGCCCGCACCGCCGTGCCGCAGGGACATGCGCTTCACGGCCTGTTGGGCGCACAGGATCGGCCCGAGAGCATTGACCGCAAAGATGCGTTGCATGCGCGCGAAGCCCAGGTCCTCCAGGCGTGACTGTTGCGCCAGCACGCCAGCGTTATTGACCAGGACATCGATGCGCCCGAACCCGCGGTCGATCGCGGTAAAAAGACTCGCGACCTGCTCGGGGTCGGCGCTGTCGGCGCGCATCGCCAACGCCTTGCGACCCAGCGCTTCGACATCCGCCGCCACTGCCAGCGCGGCGGACTCATTGGCAACGTAACTGATCGCGACATCGTAGCCTTGAGCAGCAGCGAGTCGGGCGGTGGCGGCGCCCACTCCCCGACTGCCACCTGTGATCAGAATCAGCGGAGCCTGCGAGACGTTGACCATGAAAACTACTCCTTAGCAGATGATGCCGAGTCAGCCGATGATGATCGCGCCGCAGGCGATCACCACACAGGCCAGCATCCGGCGGACGGTAAGGGTTTCACCGAGGAACAAGTAACCAAGCAACGCCGCGAACAGCACGCTGGTTTCGCGCAAGGCTGACACCGCGCCCAGCGGGGCTTCGTTCATCGCGTAGATAACGATTGCATAGGCAAGCAGAGAGACCAGCCCGCCCATTGCCGCAGCGAACATTCCGGGCCGAATCGAAAACAGGCTGCGGGCATCGCGCAGAACGATGTAGACCACCGGCATCAGCACGCCCCACAAGGCACTCATCCACACCGTGTAGGCCAGCGGCGCGCCGGACAGCCGCGCGCCAATGCCGTCGACCACGCTATAAGCCGCGATAAAGCAGCCGGTTCCCAATGCGTAAGGCAGGCTGGGCACCGACAGGCTGCGTCCCCGGAAGGCCAGCGAAATGATCCCGCCAGACACCAGAGCAATGCCGAGCAATTCGCCGGGGGTGATGGTTTCGCCGGCAAACAATGCGGCGCCCAGCGTGATCAACGCGGGCGATGAGCCGCGCGAAATCGGATAAATCTGTCCCAGATCGCCGACCCGGTAACTGCGCACCAGAAACAGGTTGTAGCCAACGTGCAGCAATGCCGACAGCAGCGCATACCCCCAGCTCTGAGGCGCAGGCGCCACCATGAACATCGCGGCAACTGCACAGACTATGGCAATTGCAACGCACATCACCGTCATCGACCAGAGCCGATCGGCACCGCCGCGCAGCAATGCATTCCAGCCGGCGTGCAGCAGCGCGGCGAACAGGACAAGGAGGACGAGATGAGTAGGCATTGGCCATTTTAGGCAGCCCGAACGGTCGGATTACAGAGAAGACTCCTCATTGCTCCATGAGTGATTATTCATGCCTTCAAACCTGCCCGCCTTGCACTTTGAGCGCCTCACCGAGCAGCCATTCGCGAAAACTCTCAATGTGCGGCTGCGTCTCAACGCCCTTGGGGCAAACGAAGTAGTAGGCGAGCGGTGACTGAAACGGCACATCGAACAGCCGCACCAGACGGCCATCGCCGATTTCCTTCTCGACATGCCCGCTGCGTACCAGGGCAATGCCATGGCCGAGCAAAGCCGCCTCCACCGTCATATTGGTATCGCCAAACCTGACGCTTTCCCGTAGCGGCAAAAATGCCAGCCCGACGGACTGGAACCACGCTTCCCATTTCGGTGCCAGTTCAGCGCCGTCACGTGCCAGCAGCGGCAACTGCAACAAATCGGCGGGACTGCCCGGCACTCCGACGCGTTGCAGCAGTTCGGGACTGGCCACAGGGAAAACCTGCTCACCGAACAAAAACTGTGAATACAGACCGGGATAGTTGCCCTTGCCCAAGCGGATCGCGACATTGGCTTCGCTGCTGGCGAAATGGATGACCTTGTCCGTGGTGTCCAGCGACACCAACAGTTCCGGGTGCTGGCGGGCCAGGCTCGGCAAGCGTGGCAGCAACCATTTCAACGCAAAGGAATAGGTTGTGCTGACGCTGAGCCGGACCCTGCCCTTTTGCTCACGCAGATCGGCCAGCGTCGCCTCAAGGCTCATGAAGAACTCACGCACAATCGGCGCCAGGGTAGCGCCCGCAGGCGTAAGGCGTAACGACTTGCCCCGTTCAAACAGCTGCAAGCCCCAAAGTTCTTCCAGATGCCGAAGCTGATGGCTGACCGCGCTCTGGGTCACATGCAATTCCTGCGCGGCGGCGGTGAACGTCGGGTGCCGGGTGGATACTTCGAAAGCACGCAAGGTTGCGGCCGGGGGCAGATCTCTCATAAACAAAGGGTCCGGGATTGGCAAAACATCGAGGTATGAGTATCAGGTCATGTTAGAGCGAAATGTTGTGGGTTGCCTGTTCCGGGTAACAGGACTCTTGATGTTGGCGTAATGCTCCAGCAGCCAGGCGAGGTCTTTGTAAACAAGCGCCATATGCTCCGCAAGGATGTCGAAGCTCGGTAACTTCAGCGCAGCATTTAATCGCCGCATAATCCTCACCCAGCAATTTCGCCTGCGACAGTTGCCGATCGCGCAACACAGAATTGTCATCAGGCCAATTGATAGCCCCCTAACGAAAGGCGCATGCTAGAGGGCTTCTCTCGGGCTTATATCATTCCGAATGATAGTTACCTTCGTGTCATTCGATTCGTTTTGCTATCGACCCGCCGAGCATCATCCGCCCATCTTCAATACATTGGCGGATGCATCCATGGAACAATCACTCAAACATTTGCGCTTCCCGTTGGCTCTGTTGGCCGTGCTGGTGATGAGCGCCTGCGGCAAGACTCCGGAAACCGCGGCGGCCATGCCTGCTGCCAAGGTCAGCGTGGCCAAGGTGCTGGAACAACCGGTCAACGAGTGGGACGAATTCACCGGGCGCCTCGAAGCGCCGGAAACCGTTGAAATCCGTCCGCGGGTCTCCGGCCAGATCGACGAAGTCGCCTTCACCGAAGGTGCTCTGGTCAAGAAAGGCGACCTGCTGTTCCAGATCGACCCGCGTCCGTTCCAGGCTGAGGTCCGCCGCCTCGAAGCGCTGGTTGCCCAGGCCCGTGCCAATGCCACACGCAGCGAAAACGAAGCCGGCCGTGGCGAACGCCTGCGTGCCAGCAACGCCATCTCCGCCGAATTGGCCGACTCGCGTACCAGCGCTGCACAAGAAGCCCGAGCCGCTGTCGGCGCGCTGCAAGCGCAACTGGATCTGGCCAAACTCAACCTGAGCTTCACCCGCGTCACCGCGCCAATCAGCGGCCGCGTCAGTCGTGCCGAAATCACCGCGGGCAACCTGGTGACCGCCGACACCACTCCGCTGACCAGCGTGGTTTCCACTGACAAGGTCTACGCCTACTTTGACGCGGACGAACGTGTGTTCCTCAAATACACCCAGCTCGCCCGTCAGGGTCAGCGCGGCGCCACTACCCCGGTGTACATGGGCCTGTCCAATGAAGACGGCAACCCGCACCTGGGCCAAATGAACTTCGTCGACAACCAGGTCAACCCGAAAACCGGCACCATCCGTGGTCGCGCCGTGTTCGACAACAGCGACGGCACTTACACCCCGGGCCTGTATGCACGCCTGAAACTGGTCGGCAGCGGCACCTACAACGCCATGCTGATCAACGATGAAGCGGTCGGTACCGACCTCGGCAAGAAGTTCGTGCTGGTGATGGATGGCGACAACAAGACCGTCTACCGCGCCGTCGAGCTCGGTCCGAAGATCGAAGGCCTGCGTATCGTGCGCAGCGGCCTGAACAAGGACGACACGATCATCGTCAAGGGTCTGCAACGGGTTCGTCCTGGCTCGCCGGTTACGCCTGAAGTGATCCCGATGGCCAGCGAGCAAACCATTGCCGCTCTCGCTCAACAACGACAAGCGCTGGAAGCCAGCAACCCGCCCAAAGTCGCACCAGCCAAAGGCGCGCCGGGTTCGGTTGTGAAACTGGCTGCTGCGACCCCACGCGGTTAAGGGACGACAACTCCGATGAATTTTTCCCAATTCTTCATTTCACGGCCGATCTTCGCAGCGGTGCTGTCGCTGTTGATCCTGATCGCCGGTGCGATTTCGCTGTTCCAATTGCCGATCAGCGAATACCCGGAAGTCGTGCCACCGACCGTGGTGGTGCGTGCCAACTTCCCGGGCGCCAACCCAAAAGTCATCGGTGAAACCGTGGCGGCTCCACTGGAGCAAGCCATCACCGGCGTCGAGAACATGCTGTACATGTCCTCGCAATCCACCGCTGACGGCAAAATCACCCTGACCATCACCTTCGCCCTGGGCACTGACCTGGACAACGCGCAGGTGCAGGTGCAGAACCGCGTGACCCGGACCGAGCCGAAGCTTCCGGAAGAAGTGACGCGCATCGGTATCACCGTCGACAAGGCTTCGCCCGACCTGACCATGGTTGTGCACTTGACCTCGCCGGACAAACGCTACGACATGCTGTACCTGTCCAACTACGCGATTCTCAACATCAAGGATGAGCTCGCTCGCCTCGGTGGTGTCGGTGACGTGCAGTTGTTCGGTATGGGCGACTACTCGCTGCGTGTATGGCTCGACCCGAACAAGACCGCTTCGCGCAATCTGACCGCGACTGATGTGGTGACCGCCATTCGCGAACAGAACCGTCAGGTGGCCGCCGGTCAACTGGGCGCGCCCCCTGCCCCGACTGCGCAAAGCTTCCAGCTGTCGATCAACACTCAGGGCCGTCTGGTCTCCGAGGAAGAGTTCGAGAACATCGTTATTCGCGCCGGCGACAACGGTGAAATCACTCGCCTGAAGGACATCGCTCGCGTCGAACTGGGCTCCAGTCAGTACGCCCTGCGTTCGTTGCTGAACAACCAGCCAGCCGTAGCGATCCCGATCTTCCAGCGTCCGGGCTCCAACGCCATCGAAATCTCGAACGAAGTTCGCGGCAAGATGGAAGAGCTGAAGAAAAGCTTCCCGCAAGGCATGGACTACAGCATCGTCTATGACCCGACGATCTTCGTGCGCGGCTCCATCGAGGCGGTGGTTCACACCCTCTTCGAAGCACTGATTCTCGTGGTTCTGGTGGTGATCCTGTTCCTGCAGACCTGGCGCGCCTCGATCATTCCGTTGGTGGCGGTGCCGGTATCGTTGATCGGTACGTTTGCGGTGATGCACCTGTTCGGCTTCTCGCTCAACGCCCTGTCGCTGTTCGGCCTGGTACTGGCGATCGGTATCGTGGTGGACGACGCCATCGTGGTGGTTGAGAACGTCGAGCGGAACATTGAACTGGGGCTCAACCCCTTCGATGCGACCAAAAAGGCCATGGGTGAAGTGACCGGCCCGATCATTGCCACGGCGCTGGTGCTGTGCGCGGTGTTCGTACCCGCCGCGTTCATCTCGGGCCTGACCGGTCAGTTCTACAAGCAGTTTGCTTTGACCATCGCGATCTCTACGGTGATCTCGGCGTTCAACTCGCTGACGCTGTCGCCAGCACTGGCCGCCGTGTTGCTCAAGGGCCACGACGCGCCGAAAGACCGTTTCTCGCGAGTGCTGGACAAGATCTTCGGTGGCTGGCTGTTCCGTCCGTTCAACCGTTTCTTCGACCGCGCCAGTCACGGTTACGTCGGTACCGTGCGCCGGGTCATCCGTGGCAGCGGCATCGCCCTCTTCCTGTACGCAGGCCTGATGGTGCTGACCTTCTTCGGTTTCTCCAGCACCCCGACCGGTTTCGTACCGGGCCAGGACAAGCAATACCTGGTGGCCTTCGCGCAACTGCCGGACGCCGCGAGCCTGGACCGCACTGAAGACGTGATCAAGCGCATGTCCGACCTGGCACTGAAACAGCCAGGCGTGGAAAGCGCCGTAGCGTTCCCGGGCCTGTCGATCAACGGCTTCACCAACAGCCCGAACGCCGGCATCGTGTTCGTGACCCTGAAACCGTTCGACGAGCGTAAAGACCCGAGCATGTCCGCCGGTGCGATTGCCGGTGCCTTGAACGGCCAGTACGCGGGAATTCAGGAAGCCTACATGGCGATCTTCCCGCCACCGCCGGTACAAGGTCTGGGCACCATTGGTGGTTTCCGCCTGCAAATCGAAGACCGGGGCAACCTGGGTTACGAAGAGCTGTACAAGGAAACCATGAATATTATTGCCAAGAGCCATAACGTTCCGGAACTGGCCAACCTGTTCACCAGCTACACCGTGAACGTGCCGCAGGTCGATGCCGCCATCGACCGGGAAAAAGCCAAGACCCACGGCGTGGCCGTCAGCGACATCTTCGACACCCTGCAGATCTACCTGGGTTCGCTGTATGCCAACGACTTCAACCGCTTCGGTCGTACCTATCAGGTCAACGTTCAGGCAGAGCAGCAGTTCCGCCTCGAATCCGACCAGATCGGCCAGCTGAAAGTACGCAACAACAAAGGCGAGATGATCCCGCTGGCGACCTTCATCAAGGTCAGCGACACCTCGGGCCCGGATCGCGTGATGCACTACAACGGCTTCATCACCGCTGAAATCAACGGTGCCGCAGCCCCGGGCTACAGCTCCGGCCAGGCCGAAAAAGCCATCGAGAAACTGCTCAAGGATGAACTTCCGAACGGCATGACCTACGAGTGGACCGACCTGACCTACCAGCAGATTCTGTCCGGCAACACCGCGCTGTTCGTGTTCCCGCTCTGCGTATTGCTGGCGTTCCTGGTGCTCGCGGCGCAATACGAAAGCTGGAGCCTGCCACTGGCGGTGATCCTGATCGTACCGATGACCCTGCTGTCGGCCATCACCGGTGTGATCATCTCTGGCGGCGACAACAACATCTTCACCCAGATCGGCTTGATCGTACTGGTGGGACTTGCCTGTAAGAACGCGATTCTGATCGTCGAGTTCGCCAAGGATAAGCAGGAAGAAGGCCTCGATCCGCTGGCCGCCGTACTGGAAGCCTGCCGTCTGCGTCTGCGGCCGATCCTGATGACCTCGTTCGCGTTCATCATGGGTGTGGTGCCACTGGTTTTCTCCAGCGGTGCCGGTGCCGAGATGCGTCATGCCATGGGCGTGGCGGTGTTCTCCGGGATGCTCGGTGTGACCTTCTTCGGTCTGCTGCTGACCCCCGTGTTCTATGTGCTGATCCGCAACTTCGTGGAGCGCAGCGAAGCTCGCAAAGCGACCAAGGCGCAAAATCTTCAAAAGCCACTGGAGGCGCACCCATGAGTCTGAAAGTCTTCCTGCCGAGCCTGCTGGTGCTGGCCCTGAGTGCCTGCGCCGTCGGCCCTGACTACAAGACCCCGACGACGGAGGCGGCGAACATCACGTCCGCCACCGACGGCGCCGCCGGCCAGAAGAACTTCGACCGTTCGAAATTCGAAGGCATCTGGTGGCAGCAGTTCGACGATCCGACTCTCAACCAGTTGGTGACTCAATCACTGCAAGGCAACCGTGAACTGCGCGTGGCGTTCGCCCGCTGGAAAGCCGCCCGGGCGATCCGCGACGACGCCAGCAACGATGCAATGCCGACCATCACCAGCCGCGCCAGCAGCGATCTGGCCAAAGGTCAGATCCCGGGCCAGACCACCAATCGGGTCAACAGTGAACGCTATGACCTGGGCCTGGACATGGCCTGGGAACTGGACCTGTTCGGACGTATCCAGCGCAATCTGGAAGCCAGCGACGCCAACCAGCAAGCGGCCGAAGCCGATCTTTACCAACTGCAAGTCACCATGATTGCCGAACTGGTGGACGCTTACGGTCAACTGCGCGGTGCTCAACTGCGGGAAAAGATCGCGCTGGCGAACCTGAACAACCAGCAGGAGTCGCGCAAGATCACCATCAGCCTGCGTGACGCCGGCGTTGGCGATCAGCTCGATGTTGAACGGGCCGATGCGCGTCTGGCGTCGGTCGAAGCCAGCGTGCCGCAGCTGCAGGCAGAACAGGCTCGGCAGAAAAACCGCATCGCCACCCTGCTGGGTGAGCGTCCGGACAAGCTGACCGTCGACCTGAGTCCGAAAGACCTGCCGGCGATTGCGAAGGCCTTGCCGATCGGTGATCCGGGCGAACTGCTGCAGCGTCGTCCGGACATCCTCAGCGCCGAGCGCAGACTGGCTTCGGCCACGGCGCGTATCGGTGTAGCCAAGGCCGACCTGTTCCCACGGGTCAGTCTCAGCGGTTTCCTCGGCTGGACGGCCGGGCGTGGTTCGCAGATCGGTTCCTCGGCGGCCAACGCCTGGGCACTGGGCCCGAGCATCACCTGGGCGGCGTTCGACCTTGGCAGCGTGCGAGCCCGTTTGCGCGGCGCCGATGCCGATGCGGAAGGCGCACTGGCGACCTACGAACAGCAAGTATTGCTCGCGCTGGAAGAGTCGGAAAATGCCTTCAGTGATTACGGCAAACGTCAGCAACGTCTGATTTCGCTGATCCGTCAGAGCGAATCGAGCCGCAAGGCTGCCGACCTCGCCGAAATCCGCTACCGCGAAGGCACCACCGATTTCCTGGTGCTGCTCGACGCCCAGCGTGAACGCTTGAACGCCGAGGACAGCCAGGCCCAGGCCGAAGTGGATCTGTATCGCGGCATCGTCGCGATCTACAAGGCGCTCGGTGGCGGTTGGCAGCCAGAAACGGTGGCCAGCAAGTAATCGTTTTTTAAAGAGCTCCTTTGGTTGGCCGCAACCAACCAAATTTTTTGCCCCGCGTATCATTCGGTCGCGGGGCTTTTTTGTCTCTGTTTTTCATGATTTTCCAGCACCGTGACCGTCGCGGTGGTACCGGCTCTGAGTCGATCCTTGCCTGCGTAATCAGGGTCGATGCCGATCCGCACCGGCACCCGTTGCGCCAGTTTCACCCAGGTGTAGCTGGGGTTGATGTTGGCCAGCAATCGGCTGCCCGGCGCGTTTTCCCGATCAGCAATGGCGAAGGCGATGCTTTGCACGGTGCCGCCGAATTTCTCCCCGCTCATCAATTCGATCCGCACCCGGTCGCCCTCCTCGATCCGTGGCAGTTTGGTTTCCTCGAAATAGCCGCTGACATAAAAGGAGCCGCTGTCCACCAGTGCCAGCAGGGCGCTACCGGCCACCGCGTAATCCCCCTGACGGGTCAGCAGATTAGTGACATAACCGCTGACCGGCGCTTCGACTCGGGTACGTTGCAGATCCAGTTCGGCCTGGGTCAATGCAGCAATCGCCAGTTGCACGTTGGCTTCGGCGAGACCGAGATTGGCCTGATTGCGCAACAGATCGGCCTGGGCCACGGCCACGTCGGTACTGGACTTCTCCCACTCTTCCCCGGAAATCGCGAACCCTTGCTTGAGCGTACGTCGCCGGCGCTCTTCACTCTGGCGTTGTTTGAGCAACGCTTCGCTGGCGACGATGGCTGCTTGCGACTGCCCGAGCGTGGCCTTGGAGACCTCCACCGAGCGTTTCGCATGCTCGACCGCGAGGCTGTAACGAGCCGGGTCGATCTCCAGCAACAACTGGCCCTTGTCGACATGCTGGTTGTCCTGCACCGCCAGTGTGACGATGCGGCCCGAAACATCCGCCGAGAGTGTCACCACATCCGCCCTCACCCGCGCATCCCGAGTCCACGGGGCCCGGGTGTAATGTTCCCAGGCAAACCAGCCGAGCACGATGGCCAGCAGCACCACCGCCAATGTCGTCAATCGAGTGAGCAACGTCTTCAAGGTTTCAGGCTCCCATCAGCAGAATCAGTGCGGCGCACACACAGGCATAAAGGGCGCCTTCGAACAGCGCCTCATGCCAGACAAAACGCAGGACGCCGAGCCGGCGCAAACCCCAGTCGAGCAGCAGAAAAACCGGTATGGCCAGCAACAAGGCCTGAGCGATTGGCGGCAGGTAAACGCCGCCGATCTCGAAATCAATGGGCAAGGATGGGCTCTCCTTCAGATCGGTCGGGCTGCAAATGCTCGCCATGTCGTTCCAGAAACGACACCACGATCAACAGGGCCACGCGCATGCGAAATACCGACCACAAGTGCTCATGGGTGGCGACATGCAAGGCATCCAGCTCATCGCCGAGCGCATGCAGCGTAGCCAGTAAAGGTGTCAGGCGTACATCCGGTCGGCCGGCGACGAAACGGCCGGTCTGACGCAATGCCGTCGACAGCTGCCTATGCAAATCGTCCGTAAGCAGAGCATTGTTTTGCGCCTGTTGCCTGAGCTGGTGCATGGCCACGCCCAGCGCTACACAGGCGAGGCTGATTTCATACAGGCGCTGCATGTCCCGTTCGTTGGCGGCCGGCAACACGCCCAGCATCGAGGTCAGGCGATCAACCATTCGGCTTTCGAAGGCGAATTGCTGTTCATCGGTGGCCGGGCTCTTGGTCAGTTGGTAGACCTGCTCCCGCGCTTCGTTGTAAAAGCGCCGGATGCGCAGAGCCGGGCGGAACGGGAAAATCCAGGCATAAACAATCAGAGCCAGCATCGCCGCACTCACGTAGGCTCCGGCAAATTCGAACCATTGAATGGCGGTGTTCTGCCCGGTGCCGACGTTCTGCGGCCCGAGCATCAGGAAACTCGACAGCCCCAGGCCCATGCCGATACCGGTGGTGGCCGGGTTGGCCAGTCCGACCGCGATCACATACAGCAGAGGCGCGAGCAGCAAGGCCAGCATTTCGAAATCACTGATCGCCGGGACCAGCATGAATTGATAGAACGCCGACACCACCAAGGCCAGTCCCAGCCCTCGGGCGTAACTCTGCGCGGCGATCAACGGGCGCGGAAACGTCGCCATCAACGAACACAGAATCCCCACCAGAATCATCCCGCCCCGCGCGCCGTCCCACGCGGTTTCGATCCAGATCAGTCCGGCCACCAACAATGCGCTGAAGGCGCGGATGGCGTTCATCGTCGCGAGGGTGAAATCCAGGTGCAAGGGGCTGGACTGGCCACGGAACATGCAACTGGCCTCCCGCCCTTCCTGTATCGCATCGCTCAGTTCGAGAATCTGCTCCAGTTGCTGCAACAGCCGCGCCTGTTCCCAGCGCAATGCCCACGCCAGCGAGCGCAGGGTTGCACTCATGTCTTCCGTCAATTGTTCGGCCCTGTAGGCGAGCCCTTCGAACTGCTGTTGCAGCGCGACGAACTGGTGCCGCGCCTCGGCCGGCAATGAGCGCCCTTGCAGTGCGAGCTGGTCGAGCAGTGCCAGTTCTTCTGCACGCAATTGCTGGATTTCCAGCGGCAGGTCGCCCTCCCATCGCTCAGTGAGCAGCTCCCGCTGGTGACGCAGCGCGGTCAGGCGTGAGGTCAGCAGCATCAGTTGATTGCCCAGCAACAACACCAGATTGTTGGCGCTGCGCAGGCGTGGAGCATCGAAATACAAGTGCCGGCGCAGACCTTCGAGGGCGCTGATTTCCCCCAGCAGCTGCATTTGCCGGCGCTGAAAGTCCGCTTCGCTTTCTTCGGTGCGAAGCACAGCGGCGGCATGGGTGGCGGCGAGCTTGATCACCTGATCAACCTTCGCGAAATAGTTGCGTGATACCGCTTCGGGCCGCGCCGTCAACAGGCTGACCACGCATACGCACGCCACCGCCAGCAAGGTTTCGGTGACCCGGGTCACCGCCAGCAGAAAGGTGCCGTCCTGATCCGGAATCGCCAGCAGCGCCACCACCACGGCGGTGTACCCGCTAAGCACGAACGCCTGGGAACTTGTATAGCGCAATAACGTGCCGCCGGCAGTGCACAGGGCCAGCCAAAGCGCCAGGGTCGTGATGAACGGCAACGGCGCCTGGGGAAAGATAGCCATCAGCAGCACTGCCACCACCGCGCCAAGGGTTGTCCCGATGATTTGCCCGAAGCTGCGTGCCAGCGCCATCCCGGCCAGTGGCTGGCTGATGATCACTACGGCCATGATCGACCATTTCGGCTGGTCGAGATCGAACAGAAACGCCAGGTACAAGGTCAGCAATCCGGCGACAATGGTGCGCAAACCAAACAGCAGTACTGCCTGGCTGGGGTGGATGACTGCCTTGAAATAAATGAGCAGGGACTGCATGGATGGCCTCGTAGAAACAACTTCTGCAAGCGTAGACACTGCATGGAGAGGATGACGGCAAACAGGGTCGACACAAGCTGTAGGTCGATTCAACGCCTGTAGCAGGCCATATCGGGCAGAGGGTTTGACTCACGGCGCGAGCTGACAGAAGCTTGCGACCTCCGCTGCAAAACGAAAGTTTCGGAAATTCGCATGCCTCAGTCTCGCCGCTATTTGCTCATCAGCCTCGGCCTTGCGCTGGTCCTGATCGTCGCCTGGCTGTCTTTGCGCAGCACTGCGCCGGTTGTGCCGGAGGCGATCAAACACGGTTACAGCGAAGCGCTGGCCGCTGCTCGTGCCGGTCAACCGGGGGCTGCGCGGATGCTGTACCAGCAACTGGGGCGCCCGGATCTTTCAGTCAAACGGCGTGTCTGGCTGCACGCCGAGCTGCCCAACTACCCGAGCCCCCAGGCCCTGAAACTGGCGGATGCCGATCTGCAAAACGAATCGCCGGACGTTCGACTGGCCGCAATCAAAAGCGTGACGGGCCTGGTGCCTGGCGGTCAGCGCAGTTTGCTGTTGGGCCCGTTGCTCGACGATGAAGATCAAACCGTACGCTTCGCCGCAATCAACGCCCTGCTCGGCTTGTCTCCGGATCAACTGGGCCTGTATTTCGCCCCGCTCCAGCAAGGCATCGACGTGTGGGAGCAGGCGCTGAGGGCCCAGCCGGAAAGCGCTGCCAATTACGCTCAACTGGCGCGCCTTTATCTGCACAACGCTGAATTGAAACAGGCACAGCAAGCGCTGGAACAAACCCTGCGCCTCGACCCCGGCAACCTGCCGGCGCTGGTGATGCAGATCGAAGTGCTCGACCGTCAGGGCCAGAGCGACGCTGCCCGACAACTGCTCGCCCGACAACTGAAGGCCCAGCCCGACTCGGCTTATCTGCAACATGCCCTGGGCCTCTGGTTGCTGCACCACGACCAACGCGAGTACGCCCTGCTCGGTTTGTCCAAAGCCGTGGAACTCGAGCCCGACAACAAGGATTACCGCTACGACCTCGCCACCACCTTGCACAGCGCCGAAGAACTGGAAGCGGCACAAAAGCAGTTGCAGGAAATCGTCCAGCGTCACCCCGCCGATCGCAAGGCGCGGGTGCTTCTGATCAACTATTGGAAAGAAAGCGGTCAGTTGCAGAACGTGCAGATCCTGTTGGCTCAGCTCGAGCAGATGAACCCCGATGATCCCTCGTTGCAGCAAGGCCTCTAGCGGCCTTCTCCACACATCCCGCAAGAAAATCGGAACCGTCGTCACGGCAAAAGGTCAAGTAATCAGGCAGTGCCAAAACGGCGTCCGGCGCCCGCTGCCTCGTTTCCCCTAGTCATGAGAGGGCATTTTTTGTCTACATCGAACGCGTTGATCAGTGCAAAAGCCGCCACCGGCATCGAAGGGTTGGACGATATCCTGGCCGGTGGTTTGTCCCGCAGTCACGTTTTCTTGCTGGAGGGCGAGCCTGGAACCGGTAAAACCACAGTCGCGTTGCATTTCTTGCTGGCCGGCGCCCGAGCCGGCGAACGTTCGTTGTACATCACGCTGTCCGAAACCGAGCGAGAGTTGCGCCAGGGCGCAGCGTCCCACGGTTGGGAACTGAACGAAAATATCGAGATTTTCGAGCTGACGCCCCCGGAAAGCCTGCTTAACGCCGAGCATCATCAAAGCCTGCTCTATTCCTCTGATCTTGAACTGGGCGAGGCGACCAAACAGATTTTCGAAGTGGTCGAGCGCTTCAAACCCACCCGTGTGGTGCTCGACAGCCTCTCGGAAATCCGCCTGCTGGCGCAAAGCTCCCTGCGCTACCGTCGGCAGATTCTGGCGATCAAGCACTATTTCGTGCGTTACGACGCCACGGTATTGCTGCTGGATGACCTGACCACCGAATCCCTGGACAAAACCGTTCACAGTGTCGCTCACGGCGTGATTCGCCTCGAAGAATTGACCCCCAACTATGGCGCCGAGCGCCGTCGCGTGCGGGTTATCAAGTACCGAGGCCAGAAGTACCGTGGCGGCTTCCATGACTTCACCATCATGGGCGATGGCGTGCACGTCTTCCCGCGTCTGGTGGCGGCGGAGCATCGCGGCGATTACCCACGCCTGCAGCTGTCCAGCGGTATCAAGGAAATGGACGCTTTGCTGGGTGGCGGTATCGAGACCGGCTCCAGCACACTGATTCTGGGCCCGGCGGGCACCGGCAAATCGTTGATCACCATGATTTTCGCGGCAGCGGCCGTGGCGCGTGGTGAAAAGGCTGCGCTGTTCATTTTCGATGAAGAGCTGGGCTTGCTGTTCGAGCGCATGAACAACATCGGCATTGACCTCAAGGCTTTGCAGGCCACCGGCAATCTGCTGATCGAACAAGTGGACGCCGCCGAATTGTCCCCCGGCGAGTTCTCTCACCGGGTGCGACGCTGCGTCGATGAAGGTGACATCAAGACCGTGGTGATCGACAGCATCAACGGCTATCAGGCCGCGATGCCGGAAGAGAACGCGCTGGTACTGCACATGCACGAATTGCTGCTGTACCTGAACCGCAAGGGCGCCGCGACGTTCATGACCGTCGCTCAACACGGTCTGGTCGGCGACATGCAGGCCCCGGTCGACATCACTTATCTCGCCGACACTGTGATTTTGCTGCGCTATTTCGAAGCCCTCGGCAAGGTACGTCGCGCAGTTTCGATCATCAAGAAACGCACCGGCAGCCACGAATCGACCATCCGCGAATATCGCATTTCCAAACAAGGCATGACCATCGGTGAGCCGTTGGAAGCTTTCCAGGGCGTGCTGCGTGGCGTACCCACCTACCTCGGCGCGAGTAACCCGCTGCTTAAGGATGAAAACTTGTGACCGTCACCGTGCCGCTGTCGGAACGGGCGCTGATACTTGCACCCCAGGGTCGCGACAGCCAGGTTGCTCTGATGATCCTCAACGAGGCCGGATACGGTGGCCTGATCACTCCCGATCTGGCCACCCTGTGCAACGAATTGGAACCCGGCGCCGGGCTGCTGTTGATCGCCGTCGAGGCTCTGCATGGCCCGGAACTGGAATCCCTGCTGTTTTATCTGGAGCAACAACCTGCCTGGTCAGATCTGCCGATTGTGTTGTTGACCCATCACGGCGGATCCGGACAGGGCCCCTCTTCGCAGCTCAGCAAGTTACTGGGTAACGTGACGTTTCTTGAACGCCCCTTCCATCCGGTGACGCTGGTCAGCCTGATCTCCACCGCCCTGCGCGGTCGACGACGACAATACGAGGCCCGTGATCGCCTGATCGATCTGAGCAATAGCGAACGACGCCTGCAATCGACCCTGGAAACCCTCGAGCAACAAGTCGAGGAACGCACGGCGCAACTGCGGCACAACGAGGAAGCGCTACGTCAGTCGCAGAAAATGGAAGCGGTCGGTCAATTGACCGGCGGTATCGCCCACGACTTCAATAACATGCTGACCGGCATCATCGGCAGCCTCGAATTGATTCGCCGTCGACTGGCGCGTGGCCGCACGGAGGATCTCGACAGTCTCATCGACCTCGGCGTGACCTCCGCCAACCGCGCCGCCGGCCTGACTCACCGTCTATTGGCATTTTCCCGTCGCCAGTCACTGGACTCAAAAGCGGTGAAGATGAACGATCTGGTGCAATCGATGGGCGAACTGCTGCAACGCAGCCTCAACGAAAGCATTCAACTGGACATGCGCCTGCACGAACAATTGTGGGTAGCCGAGGCCGACCCCAATCAACTGGAAAGCGCCCTGCTCAACCTGGTTATCAATGCCCGCGACGCGATGCCCGACGGCGGCAATCTGGTAGTCGAGACGAGCAATCAGGTGCTGGGAAGCGATTTCACCGCCGCTTACAGCAACCTGAAGCCCGGCGATTACGTCCTATTGAGCGTGACCGACAATGGTTGCGGCATGCCCGAGAGCGTGATCAATCGCGCATTCGACCCATTTTTCACCACCAAGCCGATCGGCCAGGGCACCGGCTTGGGTCTGTCGATGATCTACGGTTTCAGCAAGCAATCCGGTGGCCACGTCTCGATCGACAGCAAAATCGACGAGGGCACCACCGTCAGACTTTATCTGCCGCGCTTCCAGGGCGAATCGTTGTCTCACGCGCCAACGCACACGGAGCAGGCGCCCGACGCCGTGGAAGGCGAAACCGTATTGATCGTCGAAGACGATCCGGCCGTGCGGGTGCTGGTCAGTGCAGTGTTGAGCGAACTGGGTTATGGATTTGTCGAGGCCAGCGATGCCGACAGTGCCGTGCCGATTCTGGATTCGGAGCAGCGTATCGATCTGCTGATCAGCGACGTCGGCCTGCCGGGCATGAACGGCCGGCAACTGGCGGAAATCGGCCGGCAATACCGGCCCGACCTGAAGGTTCTGTTCATTACCGGTTACGCTGAACACGCCGCTGTGCGCGGCGGGTTCCTTGATTCCGGGATGCAGATGATCACCAAGCCGTTCACCTTCGATCTGCTGACGGCGAAGGTGCGGGAGATGATCAAGAGCTGAGGCGGTTCACGCCTCAGGCCAGCAGTTCCTGAATCTTCTCCTGCAATACATCCAGATCGAACGGCTTTTCCAGGATCGGCGCCCGGCGGGTGATGGGGCTGCCGGTCTCGCGGATTTCCTGCGGATAGCCGCTGATGAAGATCACCTTCAGATCAGGGCGCAATTTGACGGCGGGTTCGGCGATCTGCACGCCCGAGATGCCTCCCGGCAAACGAAAATCAGTAATCAACATGTCCAGATGCGGCTTGCTCGCCAGAATCTCGAACGCCTGCTCGCCGTTCTCGGCCTGCAATACGCGATAGCCCTGCCCTGACAGATAGTCTGTCAGCACCATCAGGATCACCGGTTCGTCCTCGACGACGAGTACTACATCTTGTGCATCTACGCTCATGGGAAGCCTTTGTTCGGTCAATAGCTGCTGATACGACCGTGCGGTCACTCAGAGGTTGCGTTTGTTTCGCCGTTTTCCTGGAGCGGCAGACAAACGCGAAACAGGGCGCCCTCGTTGATCTTGCTTTCGACGACGATGAAGCCGCCATGGGCGGCGACGATCTGTTCGGAGATGAACAGACCCAGTCCGAGGCCGGCCACCACCGTCTTGGCGGAGACGCGTTCGAACTGTTGAAAAATACGTTTCTGATTTTCCTCGCTGATGCCGATGCCGTGATCCTGGACCTCGACACGTGCCTGGTTGCCCTGGCGATAGACGCGCACCTGAATCGGGCTTCTACCGCCATAACGCAAGGCATTGGTCAGCAGGTTGGAAATCACCTGTTCGATGCGAAACTCATCCCAGCAGCCTTCGACCGGACTCTCCGCTTCGAAGGAAACGGTGGTTTCCGCCGCCTCGATCTGTTGCGCAAAGTTTTGCAGCAAGTTGCTCACCAACTGCGCGAGATCGAAGCGACTCGGGCGAATCGACAGCTTGCCGGTGCGGATCCGCGAGACGTCGAGCATGTCCTCGATCAGCCGGATCAGGCTTTTGATCTGGCGCTCGTCGCGGTCAACCATCGCGTGCATTTTGTCGAGGGTGAACGCGGCAGCGTTGTCCCGGGCCAAGTGCATCTTGCGCAGTTGGGTTTCGAGGATAAGGCCGTTAAGGGGCGTGCGCACTTCGTGGGCGACGATCGACATGAAATCGTCACGCATGCGTACCGCCTGCTCCAGTTCGCCCTGGGTGCTTTGCAGTTGCTGCAACAGCGCTTCCTGTTCGCGACGGCTCTGCTCCAGCGCTTCGACCTGTTGCTTCATCGCCTTGCTCTGGCGGTACAGATCGACAAAGACATTCACCTTGCTTTTTACCGCATGGATGTCCAGCGGCTTGTGCAGGAAGTCCACCGCCCCGCTTTCGTAGCCCTTGAACGCGTAATTGAGTTCGCGGCCAGCGGCGCTGACGAAGATGATTGGAATGTTTTTGGTTTTCTCGGTACCGCGCATCAATTCGGCCAGTTCGAAGCCGTTCATGCCGGGCATCTGCACGTCGAGGATGGCCATGGCGAACTCGTGTTGCAGCAGCAGCGACAGCGCTTCGTCCGCCGACAGCGCTTTGTAGACGGTGCGGTCTTCGCGTTTGATCAGCGCTTCGAGGGCCAGCAGGTTCTCGGGCAGATCGTCGACGATCAGCAGTTTTGCCTGGATATTACTCAGCATGCGATTCGTTCCAGCTCGACAAGCAGACGGCCGATGCCGTGTATGGGAAGGATGTAATCCGGTTGATGCGTTTTCAGTGCCGCGCGAGGCATGGTGGCGACCTGCGCCTCGTCGGGGTCCTGCACGATGGTCAGCCCGCCCAGGCGTTTGACTTGCGCCAGGCCTCGCGCGCCATCGTGGTTCGCGCCGGTCAGCAGCACTGCGGCCAGCGCCGGCCCATAGGCATCAGCGGCGGACTCGAACAGGAAATCGATCGAAGGCCGCGAATGGTGCAAGCGGTCTTCAAGGCTCAGCGACAGACTGAGGTCCTGTTCCACCGACAGGTGATAACCCGGCGTCGCGAAGTACACGGTGCCGGGCGTGATGTCCTGTTTATCGATGGCTTCTGCTACCGGCAGCGCCAGCCGCCGGGCGAACACCTCGGCGAGCTGGCTGCGGCGCTCTTCCGGCAAATGCAGCACGATGATGATCGGCAGACCGAACCCGGCCCGCAGCGAGCCAAGCATGGTCAGCAAGGCCTCGACGCCACCGGCGGAAGCCCCGACCACAATCGCCTCGACCCGAGGCAAATCCGCTGCACTGTTCATGATTTGCGGTAGATCCGTTCTTGTTTCACCAGCGGTTCGAACTGGTTGGAGTAGCCGGAGAAATCCAGAGTTTCCTTGCTGCCCAACACCAGAAAACCACGATGGCACAACGACTCATGGAACAACCCGAACGCTCGATCCTGAAGTTTTTTATTGAAGTAAATCAACACGTTACGACACGAAATTAATTGAGTTTCGGAGAATACACTATCGGTCGCCAAGCTGTGATCGGCGAACGTCACGTTTTCACACAGGCTCTTGTCGAAAATCGCGTAGCCGTACGCCGCAGTGTAGTAGTCGGCGAAAGAGCGCTGACCGCCGGCCTGCTGATAGTTGGCCGTATAGGCTCGCACGTTCTCCATCGAAAAGATCCCCTGCTTGGCCTTGTCCAGCGAACGCGGGTTGATGTCGGTGGCGTAGATGATCGTACGATCAAGCAGGCCTTCTTCGCGCAGCAGGATCGCCATCGAGTAGACCTCCTCACCGGTACTGCAACCGGCGATCCAGATCTTGATCGACGGATAGGTCTTGAGCAGCGGCACCACCTCCTGACGGATCGCCAGGAAGTGCGATGGATCGCGGAACATCTCGCTGACCGGGATCGTCAGCAATTGCAGCAACTGCATGAACGCCGTCGGGTCATGCAGGACTTTCTCCTGCAAGGCCGAGATGGTCGCGCACTCGAACTGGTTCAACGCATGTTGCACACGGCGCTTGATCGAGGCGCCGGAGTAATCGCGAAAATCGTAGCTGTACTTGAGATAAATCGCCTCGATCAGCAACCGCAGTTCGATTTCACTGTTCCGCTCAACGGAATTACTACGTTCCACTAAATGCGTTCCATCTTGGGTAACCACACGCGAATCAGCGAGAACAGGCGATCCAGGTCAATGGGCTTGGCCAGGTAATCATTGGCACCCGCCTGCAGGCAGCGCTCCTGATCGTCCTTCATGGCCTTGGCCGTCACCGCGATGATCGGCAGCTTGCGCCAGCGCGGATCCTTGCGGATTTCCATGGTGGCTTCAAAACCATCCATTTCCGGCATCATCACGTCCATCAGCACCAGGTCGATGTCCTCGACTTCATTCAGTTTTTCAATCGCTTCGCGACCGTTTCGGCCAATCACCACGACTGCACCCTTGGTTTCCAGCGCACTGGTCAGGGCGAAAATGTTACGTACATCGTCGTCCACCAGCAGCACCTTGCGTCCTTCGAAGACCTTATCGCGGCTGCGGGCGGTCTTGAGCATCTTCTGCCGTTCATGGGACAACTGCGATTCGACTTTGTGCAGAAAGAGTGTGACCTCATCCAGCAGACGTTCAGGCGACCGTGCGCCCTTGATGATGATCGAACGCGAGTACTTGCGCAGTTCGGCTTCTTCGTCGCGGGTCAGATTGCGCCCTGTGTAGACAATGACCGGCGGGAACGAGCAGATGTCCTCGGTGGACATGCGCTTGAGCAGATCGTTGCCAAGCATGTCCGGCAGCTTCAGATCGATGACCATGCAATCGAAAATCGTCGTGCGCAACAAATCCAGCGCGTCCTGCGCCAGGCCTACAGCGGTGATTTCGATGTCGTCGTCGCCGATCAGGCGGGCAATGCTTTCCCGCTGCAGATCGTCGTCCTCCACCAGCAGCACACGTTTGACCTTCTGCGTGAGCTTGGCTTCGAGACGGGCGAACACGTCCTTGAGCTCTTCGCGAGT
Organism: Pseudomonas sp. B34(2017); assembly: GCF_002112915.1. NCBI lineage: Bacteria > Pseudomonadati > Pseudomonadota > Gammaproteobacteria > Pseudomonadales > Pseudomonadaceae > Pseudomonas > Pseudomonas sp. B34(2017). Next base: position 443,486 of record NZ_NEJA01000002.1, read on the forward strand.
GGTCGGCTTGACCGCGTAACCGATGGCGCCCATGTGCATGGCCGCTTCGACGCGGTCTTCCACGGAAATTACGTGCACGGGGATGTGCCGGGTCTGAGCGTTTTCCTTCAGACGCTGAAGAACGGTCAGGCCCGAATGGTCCGGCAGGCGCATGTCCAGCAGGATCGCGTCCGGCACGAACTCTTGCGCCAGGTCATAACCTTCATCCGCCCCGTGCGCGACCAGGCACTGGTAGCCCAGTTCATGGGCCAGGTCATAGAGGATGTGGGCGAAATTCGGTTCGTCTTCCACCACCAGAATGCAGCGGGTATCGAACGGCGCTTTATTGCGGTCATCGTTGAAGCGCGGAATGTCGACAGAGGCCAGCGGCGAAACCGTCACGGCGGATGCAATGACCGGAGCGGCAGCGGGCGGGCTGAACGTCAGCGGCGCGACCGGCGCGTCGCCCGGCTCGCGGTATTGTTGCGGCAACACCAGGGTGAAGGCACTGCCCTGCCCCGGCGCGCTGCTGACGCTGATTGAACCGCCCAGCAACGTCGCCAGATCCCGGGAAATCGACAGCCCCAACCCGGTGCCGCCATATTTGCGGTTGGTGGTGCCGTCGGCCTGGCGGAAGGCTTCGAAAATGCTTTCCTGTTGATCCTGCGCAATCCCGATCCCCGAGTCGCGCACGATGAAAGCAATGCGATCGTCCGGCTGGCCGGCGATGGTCAGGCTGACCGTGCCCTGTTCGGTGAATTTCACGGCGTTGGACAGCAGGTTCTTGATCACCTGCTCCAGACGCTGGCGATCGGTAAACAGAGTGATCGGCGCATCAGGCTGCAACTCGACGGTGAACGTCAGTTTCTTGTCCGCCGCCAATGGTTCGAAGACGCTGCGCAGGCCGTCGGCCAGGCGCGCGACGCTGGTGTTTTCCGGCACCACTTCGAGTTTGCCGGCTTCCACCTTGGAAATGTCGAGAATGTCGTTGATCAGGTTGAGCAGATCGTTGCCGGCAGAGTAGATCGACTCGGCGAACTTGACCTGCTCGGCGCTGAGGTTGTCCTGCGGGTTTTCCGCCAGCAGCTTGGCCAGGATCAGCGAACTGTTCAGCGGCGTGCGCAGCTCGTGGGACATGTTGGCCAGGAATTCGGATTTGTACTTGCTCGAGCGCTGCAACTCTTCGGCGCGCTCTTCGAGCTGCACCTGGGCCAGATTGAGCTCGGTGTTCTTCTGGTCCATGGCGTCGCGCTGCTCGGCCAGGGTCTGGGCCTGTTCGGCCAGTTGCTCGTTGGTCTGTTCCAGCTCGACTTGCTGGGTTTCCAGATGCGCCTGGGATTCCTTGAGAATCCGCGATTGCTCCTCCAACTCTTCGTTGGCGGTTTTCAGCTCTTCCTGCTGCACCTGCAACTCTTCATTGAGTTGCTGGGTTTCAGCCAGCACTTCCTGCAAGCGCTGGCGATAGCGCGCGGCTTCGATGGAGGTGCCGATATTGCCGGCGATCAGTTCCAGCAGCGCCACATCACGGTCGGTGAGCGGACGCAGGAAACCGAGCTCGATTACGCCGTTGACCCGCTCGTCATCACTGGTAGGTACCACCAGCACGCTGTGCGGCAGGCCTTCGCCCAGACCGGAACTGACCTTGAAGTAGTCGGACGGCACTGAATCGAGACGAAGCAGCCGAGCCTGCTGTGCGACCTGTCCGACAAGGCCTTCATCGCTGTAGATCAATTGATTCTGCTGTTCCTGTTCGCGGGAGAATCCGTAAGTCGCCACGCGTTTGAGGCCGCCATGTTCCTCGCGCACATACAACGCGGCCACGGCGGTGCCGAGGTACTGGGCGCAGAATTGCAGGATATTGCGCCCCAGCAGATTCAGCGTCAGTTGCCCCAGCACCTGCTCTGCCAGCTGAGTCTGACCGTTGCGCAGCCACGCTTGTTGTTCCAGACGAAGGGCGCTGGCCTCTTGCGCCGCGAGGGTCGCACCATAACTTTGCGAAAGGTTGAGCAGATCGCGTCGACCGACATAGGCCAACAGACCGCTGATGCCGGCCACGAACAGCAGATAAAGGCTGATGCTCCAGACCGTGGTGCGGCGCACGTCCTCGTTGCGCGAGGCGCGCAGCAACTGCTCGGTTTCAATCACATCTTCGAACTGTTTACGTATTTCATCGGTCAGGCGCTTGCCCTTCCCCGCTTTGACCGCCGACTTGTAATCGCCACTGGCCCGTTGCAGATCGATCATCGATTGCGCATACGTCGCCCACTCGGTTTGCAGCGCCTGAAGTCGACGCAGGCGATCGGTTTGCGCCGGGTTGTCGGCAGTCAGCTCAAGCAACGTGTTGAGTGCCACGGCAATCCGGGGCTTGGCCGTCTCGTACGGGTCGAGGAAGTGCTCGTCGCCGCTGAGCAGATACCCGCGCATGCCGGTTTCCAGATCCACGGTGAGTTTCACCGCTTCGTTGGCGTTATTGATCACCCGGTCGGTGTGCTCCACCCACTGAATCACGGACAACAAATAGGTGATCAATGAAATGAAGAACACGGCACTGATGACGCCGACGCCCAACGGCAAACTGACGTTGCGGGTCAGGAGTTTGCGAAACCGTTGCTCATCAACCGAAGACGGAGAGGACATGTGGCAGCCTTGTCGAACTGTTGAAAACCAGGGAGTTTGCCCCAAAACGGCACCATGGATCCATTTTTCTCACAGCTTTAGTACTGTTTTCCTACATTTGCCTACGCCGAATCGCGGCCCAACAGTTATCCTTGCCCGCCCGTTTGCGCCTATCCTTTTTTTATATGCAGTCGGGAACTTGTGGCTATGCGCCACTTACTCATGCAAGAGCCCGGCATTTTTGATCGACCGGCGCCCCGTCCCCCATTCTTGAGAGCCGCCATTATGTCCAGCCCTGTGTCCACCATCCTTGTAGTAGAAGACGATGCCATCGTGCGCATGCTGATCGTCGATGTGCTGGAGGAGCTGGAGTTCAAGGTTCTGGAGGCAGATGGCAGCGAGCAGGCGCTGGAAATCCTCAAGGATACGAATCAGCACATCGACCTGATGATGACCGACGTCGGCTTGCCGATCATGGATGGCCGTCAACTGGCCACCGAAGCCCGCAATATTCGCCCCACACTGCCGATTCTGTTTGCCAGCGGTTATGCCGAGACCATTGAAGTACCGATGGACATGCATGTGATCGGCAAGCCATTTTCCATTGATCAACTGCGAGACAAGGTCAAAGCCGTTCTCGGGCAATCCTGAGCACGAGACTTCAATGTCTGAATGAAGCTTTCACACGCCCTGTCGATCGCCTTCTCCCTCGCCCTCGTCCGATGCAAACCCGATAAAAACGGATCACCCGACGCCTGGGTTATGGTCTAATCCGCGCGCCTTTTTTTCCGTCACTTCGTTCCAGGAACCGTTTCTCATGAGTCAGCCCGCAACCAAAGTCCTCGTCATTGGTTATGTCTGGCCGGAACCTCGTTCCTCTGCGGCAAGCGGGCATGTGATGCAAATTCTCGAAACGTTCCTGCGCCAGGGTTGGCAAATCACCTTTGCCAGCCCTGCCGGTGTTGGCGAACATCCGGCCGATTTGGGCGAGCTGGGAATCCATACGGTCCCGATCGAGCTGAACAGCAGCAGTTTCGACACATTCATCAGCGAGCTGGCGCCGGATATCGTGCTCTTCGATCAATTCATGATTGAAGAACAATTCGGCTGGCGCGTAGAGAAACACTGCCCCGATGCCTTGCGTGTGCTGGAAACCTCGGATCTGCAAAGCCTGCGGCATGCCCGGCACCAGCGATTGAAGGACCGGCTCAAGCACAGCGATGATGCCAACGACTTCAATCAGTTGTTTGCGCCGGCGCTGGCCGAAGAGTTCGAGCTGATGGCTGACACCGATCTGGCAAAACGCGAGATTGCCGCGCTGTATCGCTGCGACCTGAACCTGATGATCTCGCAGGTGGAAATCGAGTTGCTGGTGCAGCAGTTCAAACTGCCGCGCGAGCTGTTGCACTGGTGTCCCTTGATGGTCGAAGCGCCCAGCACCCCTGCGAAACCCTTCGAAGAGCGTGCGCACTTCCTCAGTATCGGCAATTTCCGTCATGCGCCGAACTGGGATGCGGTCTTGTGGATGAAATCGACCGTCTGGCCGTTGATTCGCGAACAACTGCCAAAAGCCCAACTGCATGTTTATGGCGCCTACACGCCACCCAAGGCAGCGGCGTTGCACAATGTTGCGCAGGGTTTTCACATCATGAACTGGGCAGAGGATGCGTTGCAGGTCATGTCCGATGCGCGTATTTGCCTGGCCCCTCTGCGTTTCGGTGCGGGCATCAAGGGAAAACTGATCGACGCCATGCTCTGCGGTACCCCCAGCGTCACTACCCCTATTGGCGCGGAAGGCATGCACACCGATCAGCCGTGGCCTGGCGCGGTCTGCCGCACGGCGCAGGACCTGGCGAATGCCGCGGTACAACTTTATCGCGACGAAGTCCGTTGGCAAGTTGCCCAGTCTCAGGGCAATACCCTGCTCAAGGACATTTATCAGCAAGCGGTCCATGGCCAGGCGCTGATCAATAAACTGCAGGAATGTCGCAAGAATATTGCAAAACTGAGACTCAGCAACTTTACGGGCGGCATGTTGCGACACCACGCTCACAAGAGCACGCAATACATGGCGCAATGGATCGAGGCGAAGAACCTGAACAAGTAAGCACACCTCCGAAACAAGCACAAACAACAACCAACAACCTGAATTAAATAATGAGTGGCCACTTAAACCCCCAAACAATATAAACATCCTGCAAGCGCCATCACCTTTCAAAGTCGGCGCCATTAAAAACTTGCAGGCATGTATAGATGAATAATTTTTTGGATAATAACTTTGAGCTTCACAATTGGATGGCTGCCACGCCGGCGATCGATGACCTGTCTCTTACGGAGATGACTTTGCCGGGTGCTCACAATGCCGGCTGTGACCGTGAAGCATCTTATGCAGTGCCTCTGGCTGAAACCTGGCTAGCTTGTCAGGATGTGCCGATCTATGCCCAACTCAACCGCGGCGCCCGGGCACTTGACCTCCGTCTGGGGTACTACGCCAAAGCGGACGACATGAAGAAATTCCAGTTCCAGCACAGCGGATATCTGTCTTCACGCCATTTAGGTGATCTGGTAATCGAGATCGAATCGTTTCTTGAAAGAAGTCGAGATGAATTTATTATTCTGGACTTTCATGAACTCAACAAAGGTTCAGACGAATTTGATTACCAGCTGTTCAACGACACCCTGCTCAAAAAACTTGGCGATCGAATAATTCCTGTAGAAAACAGGCATCTTGCATTGCACGAGCTAAAAGCCGCGAGTCCTTTGCAACGATTATTAGTGGCAGCCCCCTATCACCACCAACTCGATCGCAGGTATTTCTGCGACAGGATCCCGCACTCGTGGCTCAATAAAGAAATGGTCAGCGTCGATGATCTTTATCAATACATTAAAAGTGTCATGAAAGCTCCACCCGGTGGGAGGCCTTGGTCACTAAGCGCGACCTGTTATGGCATTATCGGCCCCCTACGCATCCTTGATGAGCTGGATAACTGGTTTGATCCGGACAAAACTGAATGGGCGCAGCGATGCAGCATCATTAATTTCGACTTCATAAAAAATAGTCGGATCGTTTCATTCTGCCGAACGGCCAACCTTGCAAAAGCCCGCAGAAAAATCTAATCACACCAGTGATTCAAAGCGCTGTCGAAGCCGCACACTGGTGCTAAGCACGGAAAACGAGGCATGATCCTCAGGCGATAACAAGAAAAGCACTCAGCCATGACCCGAACCGCTCGCGTGACCGATCCCTCCTACGAGCTCATGGATGACCACAACGGGTTGTCCATCATCTATCGCCAGCATGGTTTCCCCTGCCCGCTGGTGCGCTGGCACTTTCACAAGGAATACGAGCTGCACCTGATCGTCGCCAGTTCGGGCAAGGTGTTCATCGGCGACTACATCGGCAATTTCTACCCGCAGACGCTGTTCCTGACCGGCCCCAATCTGCCGCACAACTGGATCAGCCAGGTGGCCGAAGACGAAGTGGTCGAGAAACGCGACATGCTGGTCAACTTCACCGATGAGCTGTTTGAAAGCGGCCATCAGGTATTCGCCGAACTCAAGACCCTGGCGCCGCTGCTCGAGCGTGCGCAGTACGGCATCGAATTCCGTTCCCCGCACACCATTCGCCAAGCCATGACCCTGATGCAACGCATCGCCGATTCAAACGGCATCACCCGCCTCGGGCATTTTTTCATCCTGATGGAATTGTTGGCGGCCTGCGACGACTACCAGTTGCTGTCCGGCGCGACCACCCCGCAACTGGCCGACGAGCACAACATCGACCGCACCAACCGCGCAGTGGATTACATCTTCGCCCACTACGCCCGCGAGTTGCCGCTGGAGGAAGTCGCCGAGCACCTGGGCATGAAGCCGACCTATTTCAGTCGGGTGTTCAAGCAGGCCACCGGGCGCAACTTCATCGAATTCGTCAATCGCCTGCGTATCAGCAAATCCTGCGAACTGCTGGCGGACGGCGACAAACCGGTGACCGAGGTGTGTTTCGAGTCGGGCTTCAACAATATTTCCAATTTCAATCGGCGTTTTCAGCAGCTCAAAGGCATGACGCCTTCGCATTATCGGCGGTTGGTGGTGCAACGCCTGACCGAGCAAAACCACGGCTGACGCCGGAAAACCTGTACGGATTCATGCCGGCCGTCCTTCTGAAACGCCCTTCCCTGCGTTTGCCGCGCCAATCCCGAGTGCAAAAAAGTATCGATTCAAGTGCTAGGGATGATTTGTCAGCCCTGCGTCAGAAGGCTGTAATCAGTGCACATTCTTCCCCCGCTGGAAGAACACAAAAACAATAACTGTCCTTCTGCCCCCGCCGGGTGCAGAAAAGGAGTGCACGATGCAACCCACTGCAAAAGCTCTGCTGGCCCTCACCTGCATGACCCTCAGCAGCGTCAGCCTTGGCGCCCAGACCCTGACCATCGCCACCGTCAATAACAGCGACATGATCCGCATGCAAAAGCTCTCGAAAACCTTCGAGACCGAGCATCCGGACATCAAGCTCAATTGGGTGGTGCTGGAAGAAAACGTCCTGCGTCAGCGCCTGACCACCGACATTGCCACTCAGGGCGGTCAGTTCGACGTGTTGACCATCGGCATGTACGAAGCCGCACTCTGGGGTGCAAAAGGCTGGCTCGAACCGATGAAGGATCTGCCGGCCAGCTACGCCCTCGACGATGTATTTCCGTCGGTGCGCGAAGGCCTGTCGGTGAAGGGTTCGCTGTACGCCCTGCCGTTCTATGCCGAAAGCTCCATCACCTACTACCGCACCGACCTGTTCAAGGACGCCGGCCTGACCATGCCCGAGCGTCCGACCTGGGAACAGATCGCCGGCTTCGCCGAAAAACTCACCCACAAGGACAAGGAACAGTACGGCATCTGCCTGCGCGGTAAGGCTGGCTGGGGTGAAAACATCGCGTTGATCACCACCGTCGCCAACGCCTACGGCGCACGCTGGTTCGATGAGCAGTGGAAACCCGAATTCAGCGGTCCGGAGTGGAAGAACGCGCTGAACTTCTACGTCGACACCATGAAGAAATCCGGCCCACCGGGCGCCTCCAGCAACGGTTTCAACGAAAACCTCGCCCTGTTCAACAGCGGCAAGTGCGCAATGTGGGTCGATGCCAGCGTCGCCGGTTCGTTCGTTACCGACAAGACTCAAAGCAAGGTCGCCGATCACGTCGGCTTTACCTACGCGCCGCATCAGGTCACCGACAAAGGCTCGGCGTGGCTGTACTCGTGGGCACTGGCGATTCCGACCAGTTCCAAGGCCAAAGACGCCGCCAAAGAATTCAGCGCCTGGGCCACCTCAAAAGAGTACGGCGCACTGGTCGCCAAGACCGACGGCATCGCCAACGTTCCGCCGGGCACCCGTGCCTCGACCTACAGTGACGCTTACATGAGCGCCGCGCCGTTTGCCAAGGTCACGCTGGAATCGCTGAAAGCGGCCGACCCGAGCAAACCGACCCTCAAACCTGTGCCTTACATCGGCATCCAGCTGGTAACCATTCCTGAATTCCAGGGTGTAGGCACCCAGGTCGGCAAGCTGTTCTCCGCCGCGCTGATCGGCCAGACCACGGTCGACCAGGTACTGACCGCCGCGCAGCAAACCACCGAACGCGAGATGAAGCGCGCGGGTTATCCGAAGTAATCCTGCGCATTTCCATGTGGGAGCGAGCCTGCTCGCGATAGCGGTAATCCGGTCTCAATAAATGTGGCGGATGGGCCACCCTCATCGCGAGCAGGCTCGCTCCCACAGTGGATCGAGTCTGCCTTTTAAAACGGTTGTGATCACCATGAATACTTCAACTGCCAAAGCCCACATCGACCTGTCGCAGCCCCGGCGCAAAAGCCGCGTGGCCAATCCCGGCTGGTTTCTGGTCAGCCCTTCGGTGGCCCTGTTGCTGCTGTGGATGATCGTGCCGCTGGGCATGACCGTCTATTTCTCGATGATCCGCTACAACCTGCTCGACCCGGGCACCAACGAGTTCGTCGGGCTGGAAAACTTCACCTACTTCCTGACCGACTCCGGCTTCATGCCCGGCGCCACCAACACGTTGCTGCTGGTAGGCAGCGTGCTGCTGATCAGCGTGGTGTTCGGCGTGTTGATCAGTGCGCTGCTGGAGGCCAGCGAATTCTTCGGTCGCGGCATCGTGCGGGTGATGCTGATTTCGCCGTTCTTCATCATGCCCACCGTCGGTGCGCTGATCTGGAAGAACCTGATTTTCCATCCGGTGTCCGGGATCCTCGCCTACATCTGGAAACTGTTCGGCGCGCAACCGGTGGACTGGCTGGCTCACTACCCGCTGCTGTCGATCATCATCATTGTCTCGTGGCAATGGCTACCCTTCGCGATCCTGATCCTGATGACCGCCATGCAGTCCCTCGACCAGGAACAGAAAGAAGCCGCCCGCCTCGATGGTGCCGGCCCGATCGCGATCTTCTGGCACCTGACTTTGCCGCACCTGGCGCGGCCGATTGCGGTAGTCGTGATGATTGAAACCATCTTTCTGCTATCAGTGTTCGCCGAAATCTTCACCACCACCAACGGCGGCCCGGGCTACGCCTCGACCAACCTCGCCTACCTGATCTACAACCAGGCGCTGGTGCAGTTCGACGTCGGCATGGCCTCGGCCGGCGGCCTGATCGCCGTGGTCATCGCCAACATCGCCGCGATCATTCTGGTGCGGATGATCGGCAAAAACCTGACTGACAAAGCCTGAGGCCTGCCATGACTCTTCAACAATCCCGCCGGCTGCAAAGCCTGCTGCTCGGCACGCTGGCCTGGGCCATCGCGATCATCATTTTCTTCCCGATCTTCTGGATGGTGCTGACCAGTTTCAAAACCGAAATCGATGCCTTCGCCACACCGCCGCAGTTCATCTTCACGCCGACGCTGGAGAATTACCTGCACATCAACGAGCGCAGCGATTACTTCAGTTTTGCCTGGAACTCGGTGGTGATTTCCTTCAGCGCCACGGCTCTTTGCCTGCTGATCGCGGTGCCGGCGGCCTACTCGATGGCGTTCTACGAAACCCAGCGCACCAAGGGCACGCTGCTGTGGATGCTCTCCACCAAGATGCTGCCGCCGGTGGGCGTGCTGATGCCGATCTACCTGCTGGCCAAGAGTTTCGGCCTGCTCGACACGCGCATCGCGCTGATCGTGATCTACACGCTGATCAACCTGCCGATCGTGGTCTGGATGGTTTACACCTACTTCAAGGACATCCCCAAAGACATCCTCGAAGCCGCCCGCCTCGACGGTGCCACCCTGGCTCAGGAAATGCTCCGCGTGCTGCTGCCGATCGCCAAGGGCGGCCTCGCCTCGACGGTGCTGCTGTCGCTGATCCTGTGCTGGAACGAGGCGTTCTGGTCGCTGAACCTGACCTCGTCCAAAGCCGCGCCACTGACCGCGCTGATCGCCTCCTACTCAAGCCCCGAAGGCTTGTTCTGGGCCAAGTTGTCGGCCGTCTCGACCCTGGCTTGCGCGCCGATCCTGATCTTCGGCTGGATCAGCCAGAAACAACTGGTGCGCGGCCTGTCGTTCGGTGCCGTGAAATAAGAATTCGCATGAGGAGCGCCACCATGGCCAACCTGAAAATCAAGAATCTGCAAAAAGGCTTCGAAGGTTTTTCCATCATCAAGGGCATCGACCTTGAGGTGAACGACAAGGAATTCGTGGTGTTCGTCGGCCCGTCGGGCTGCGGCAAATCCACCCTGCTGCGCCTGATCGCCGGCCTTGAAGAAGTCAGTGGCGGCACCATCGAACTGGATGGGCGCGACATCACCGAAGTCAGCCCGGCCAAGCGCGATCTGGCGATGGTGTTTCAGACCTACGCGCTGTACCCGCACATGACCGTGAAAAAGAACATGTCGTTCGCCCTCGACCTGGCCGGCGTGCCGAAAGCCGAAGTCGAGAAGAAAGTCGGCGAAGCGGCGCGCATCCTCGAACTGGGGCCGATGCTGGAACGCAAGCCGAAACAGCTCTCCGGCGGCCAGCGTCAGCGCGTGGCCATCGGCCGGGCGATCGTGCGCAACCCGAAAATCTTCCTGTTCGACGAGCCTCTGTCCAACCTCGACGCCGCCCTGCGGGTGCAGATGCGCCTGGAACTGCTGCGCCTGCACAAAGATTTGAAAGCCACGATGATCTACGTGACCCACGATCAGGTCGAGGCCATGACCATGGCCGACAAGGTCGTGGTGCTCAATGGCGGCAAGATCGAGCAGGTCGGCTCGCCGCTGGAGCTTTATCACAACCCCGCCAACCTGTTCGTCGCCGGTTTCCTCGGCACGCCGAAAATGGGCTTCCTCAAGGGCCAGATTGTGCGGATCGATGGCGCAAGCTGCGAAGTCTCGCTGGACGCCGGCACCCGCATCACCCTGCCGTTCAACGCGTCGAACCTGAGCGTCGGCAGCGCCGTGACCCTGGGTATTCGCCCGGAACATCTGGAACTGGCGCAAGCGGGCGACTGCACCCTGCAAGTCACCGCCGACGTCAGCGAGCGGCTGGGCAGCGACACCTTCTGCCACGTCAAGACCAACGCCGGCGAAGCCCTGACCATGCGCGTGCGCGGTGATCTGGCGAGCCGTTACGGCGAACAACTGAACCTGCACCTGGACGCCTCCCACTGTCATCTGTTCAATGCCGACGGCGTGGCGCTGACCCGCCCGTTGCGCGCTGCCGCCTGATTTCGAGACTGACCCGATGAAACTGAACAAGCAAAACCTCAACCGCCTGGCCGCCGAAGTGAAGCTTCCGGCCTACAGCCTGAGCGAAACCCGCCAGGGCATCGCTCACATTGGCGTCGGCGGCTTCCATCGCGCGCATCAGGCGTATTACACCGACGCGCTGATGAACACCGGCGAAGCGCTGGACTGGGCAATTTGCGGCGTCGGCCTGCGCGCCGAGGACCGCCGTGCCCGCGATGACCTCAAGGAACAGGACTACCTGTTCACCCTGTTCGAACTGGGCGACAGCGACGACACCGAAGTCCGCGTCATCGGTGCGATCCGCGACATGCTGCTGGCCGAGGACAGCGCCCAGGCGCTGATCGACAAACTCGCCGATCCGCAGATCCGCATCGTCTCGCTGACCATCACCGAAGGCGGTTATTGCATCGACGACAGCAACGGCGAATTCATGGCGCACCTGCCGCAGATTCAGCACGATCTGACGAACCCGCAACAGCCGAAAACCGTGTTCGGTTTCCTCTGTGCGGCGCTGGCCAAGCGCCGTGGGGCGGGCATTCCGGCGTTCACGGTGATGTCGTGCGATAACCTGCCGCACAACGGCGCGGTGACCCGCAAGGCGCTGCTGGCCTTCGCCGCGCTGCTCGATCCGGACCTGCACGACTGGATCGACGCCAACGTCAGTTTCCCCAACGCCATGGTCGACCGCATCACGCCGATGACCAGCACCGCGCATCGCCTGCAACTGGCGGACAAACACGCTGTCGATGACGCCTGGCCGGTAGTCTGCGAACCCTTCGTGCAATGGGTGCTGGAGGACAAGTTCGTCAACGGCCGCCCGGCCTGGGAAAAGGTCGGCGTGCAGTTCACCGACGACGTTTCACCCTACGAAGAGATGAAGATCAAACTGCTCAACGGCAGCCATCTGGCGCTGACCTATCTGGGCTTTTTGAAGGGTTACCGCTTCGTTCACGAGACCATGAACGACCCGCTGTTCGTGCGCTACATGCGCGCCTACATGGACCTGGACGTAACCCCGCAACTGGCGCCGGTGCCGGGCATCGACCTGACCGAGTACAAGAACACGCTGGTGGCGCGGTTTTCCAATCAGGCGATTGCTGATCAGCTGGAGCGGGTTTGCTCGGATGGTTCGTCGAAGTTTCCCAAGTTCACTATTCCAACGATCAATCGGTTGATTGCCGATGGGCGTGAGACCAAGCGTGCGGCGTTGGTGGTGGCGGCCTGGGCGCTTTATCTGAAGGGTGTGGATGAGAATGGCGACACTTACTCGATTCCGGATCCTCGGGCGGCGTTCTGTCAGGGGTTGGTGGCAGAGGATGCTTTGATCACTGAGCGGTTATTGGGGGTTGAGGAGATTTTCGGGGTGGCGATACCGCGTTCGCCAGAGTTTGTTGCGGCGTTCGAGTGGTGCCTGAATAGCTTGCGTGAAGAAGGCGTGACACGAACTCTGGAAAAAATTCTCGTCGCCTGATCGTTCCCACGCTCTGCGTGGGAATGCAGCCCGGGACGCTCCGCGTCCCATTCAACAGCGGACGCAGAGCGTCCATTGAGGCATTCCCACGCGGAGCATGGGAACGATCTTTGTGGAGAGCATATGACAACCCAGCAACTCTTCCTCGGCATCGACTGCGGCACCCAAGGCACCAAAGCCATTATCCTCGACGCTGTCAGCGGTCAGGTTCTCGGCCAGGGCGCCGCTGCCCACACGATGATCAGCGGCGCCAACGGCCGTCGCGAGCAAGACACCGCGCAATGGCTGGAAGCCTTCGCCCTCGCCACCCGCCGCGCTTTACTGGCGGCGAATGTCGACGGCCAGTCAATCCAGGGCATCGGCGTTTCCGGCCAGCAACACGGCCTGGTGCTGCTCGACGATCAAGGCCAGGTCCTGCGCCCGGCCAAGCTCTGGTGCGACACCGAAACCACGCCTGAAAACGACCGCCTGCTGACTCACCTGGGCGGTGAACAAGGCTCGCTGGAACGCCTTGGCGTGGTCATCGCGCCGGGCTACACCGTCTCCAAACTGCTGTGGACCAAGGAACAGCATCCGGATGTGTTCGCCCGCATCGCGCGAATCCTGTTGCCCCACGATTACCTGAATTTCTGGCTCACCGGCCGTGCGTGCAGCGAATACGGCGATGCATCCGGCACCGGCTATTTCAATGTGCGCACCCGCCACTGGGATTTGCAGCTGCTGCGCGACATCGACGCCAGCGGTCGCTTGCAATCCGCGCTGCCGGAACTGATCGACGCTCATCAAGCGGTCGGCACGATCCTTCCCGCCATTGCCGAACAGCTGGGCATCAACCCCAACGCGGTGGTGTCCAGCGGTGGCGGCGACAACATGATGGGCGCCATCGGCACCGGCAATATTCAGCCGGGGGCGATCACCATGAGCCTCGGTTCTTCCGGCACGGTGTACGCCTACGCCGAGGCACCGAAGGTCAGCCCGGACGCGTCGGTCGCGACCTTCTGTTCCTCGAGCGGCGGCTGGCTGCCGTTGATCTGCACCATGAACCTGACCAACGCCACCGGCGCAATCCGCGAACTGTTCAACCTCGATCTCGATGCCTTCAACGCCTTGGTGGCCCAGGCCCCGATCGGTGCCGAGGGCGTGAGCATGCTGCCATTCCTCAACGGCGAACGCGTGCCTCCCCTGCCCCATGCGACCGGCAGCCTGCATGGCCTGACGATCGATAACCTGACGCAAGCCAATCTGTGCCGCGCCGCCGTCGAAGGCACCACCTTCGGCCTGCGTTATGGACTGGATCTGTTGCGCCAGAATGGTTTACAAAGCCGCAGCATTTGCCTGATCGGCGGCGGCTCGAAAAGCGCGGTGTGGCGGCAGATCGTCGCCGACATCATGAACACCCCGGTGATCTGCACCGAGCAGAGCGAAGCCGCAGCCCTCGGCGCGGCGATTCAGGCGGCGTGGTGCAAATCGTGGTCGAACGGCCACGAAGACACCCTGGCCGATCTGTGCCAGCGCTGCGTGAAGCTCGATCTGAACAGTGAAACCCTGCCGGTTGCCGCGAATGTCGCGGCCTTCCAGCAGGCCTATGAACGCTATCGACTGCATGTCGCAACCTTATAAAGAGCAAACAACTATGTACCTGGTGTGTGGCGAAGCACTGTTCGATTTCTTCAGCGAAGACGATGCCGGCGGACAGGCATCGAAAGTCAATTTCAAGGCGATTGCCGGTGGCTCGCCGTTCAACGTGGCGGTGGGTTTGCGCCGGCTGGGCGTTGATTCGGCGCTGTTCGGCGGGCTGTCCACCGACTACCTCGGACGACGCTTGCAGCAAGTGCTGCAGGATGAAGGCGTACGCCCGGACTATCTGGTGGATTTCGCTGCGCCGACCACCCTGGCGATGGTCGCGGTGGGTGCCAACGGCTCGCCGCACTACAGCTTCCGTGGCGAAGGTTGCGCCGACCGGCAGTTGAGTCAGGCGCACCTGCCGACGCTGGGCCCGCAAGTGCGCGGCCTGCACTTCGGTTCGTTCTCGCTGGTGGTGCAACCGGTTGCCGATACCTTGCTTGCGCTGGTGCAACGCGAAAGCGGTAAACGCCTGATCAGCCTCGACCCGAACGTGCGCCTCAACCCCGAGCCGAACATCGACCTTTGGCGCGAACGAATCGCTACGCTGGTGCCGTTGGCGGACTTGATCAAAGTCAGCGACGAAGACTTGAGCCTGCTGTACCCCGAGCAAGATCCGGCGCGCGTCATCGAAGGCTGGTTGCAGCATCGCTGCCAAGTGGTGTTTCTGACCCGTGGCGGTGAAGGTGCAACAGTCTTCAGCCGCGCTCACGGCTCATGGTCGGTGCCGGCAAGCTCGGTGAAGATTGCCGACACCGTCGGCGCTGGCGATACCTTCCAGGCCGCGTTGATCACCTGGCTGACGGAGCACGAGCTGGATTCGGTGGAAGGCGTGCAGCACCTGAGCCGCGAACAGATCGACGGCATGCTCAGGTTTGCCGTACAGGCCGCCGCCCTTACATGCAGTAAAACAGGTCCGGATTTGCCTTATCGCCACCAGTTGACCTGACCGCGTAGACTGGCGCCCTTTTTTGCACGACGGGATGACGGCTTTTGAATTCGGGGCGCACGGTTGGACTCTTGGTATTGGCGGCACTGTTGACCGGTTGCGGAACATCGCCACCGCGTTCACCGGAAAACCTCTGCGAGATTTTCCGCGAAAAGAGTGATTGGTACGACGCGGCGCAAGTCACGCAAAAGCGCTGGGGTGTACCGATCCAGGTGCCGTTCGCGATCATGTATCAGGAGTCCGGCTACCGCTATGACGCCAAGACGCCGCGCAAATACCTGTTGTGGGTGATCCCGTGGGGCCGGGTTTCGACGGCCTCCGGCTATGCACAGGCCAAGGATGAAGTCTGGTCCGACTACCAGAAAAGCACCGGTCGCTACGGCGCCGATCGCGAAGACTTCGACGACGCCATCGACTTCGTCGGCTGGTACATGGACAAGACCACCTCGATCAACGGCGTGTACAAGTACGACGCCTACAACCAGTACCTCAACTACCACGAGGGCTGGGGCGGTTTCCGGCAGAAGACTTACGCCAGCAAGGCGTGGCTGCCGCCGGTGGCGCGCAAGGTGCAGAACCGCTCGGACATGTACGGTCAGCAATACGCGGCGTGCAAGGATGATCTGAATCGCGGGTTCTGGAGCCGGTTCTGGCATTGGCTCTGACCTTCGGTGCCCTTTAGGACGCCATCGTGGGCAAGCCCGCGATGGCGTCAGTTCAAACACCGCCGACCTGTGGGTTACAACACCGAAAAGTTGTAACTCACAATCAACCGGGTCTCATCCACATCCCGGGCGAACTTCTCGTAGTTGGTGCGGTAAGTCGCATTACGCAAACGCAGGCTGACATCCTTGAACGTCCCGGTCTGAATCACGTACTTCAGCTCGCTGTCGCGTTCCCACTCTTTGCCTTCCTGATCGGTGCCGGGGACCTTGATGTGATCGCCGTTCACGTAGCGGGTCAGGAAACTCAAGCCGTTGATGCCGATCGCCTTGAAGTCATAGTCGTAACGCAACTGCCAGGAACGTTCCTGGGCGGCGGCGAAGTCGTTGACCTGCACGTAGTTCACCAGATACGGGTTGCTGCCATCCAGATACGGCATCGAGTTGTCACCGTTCATACGCTGCCAGCCAGCGCTGAAGGTGTGACCGCTGATGCCGTAAGACAGCATGCCGCTCAACGCGCGGTTGTCGATTGAGCCCGCTTTCGCATCGCCGCTGTCGGCGCTTTTCAGCAAACGCAGATCGGCTTTCAGCACACCGTCACCCAGCGGCTGATTGGCCAACAGACCCACGAAGTGCTGGCGATAGATGTCTTCCAGCTCGGCGTAGTGGTACTGCGCGGTCAGGCGATCGTTGATCTTGTAGTCGAAGCCGTACATGTCGAAATGATCGGCGGTGGTGTTGCAGGCATAGCGCTTGTTCTTGCAGTGCACGCGGATGTCTTGCGAATCGGTCGAATCCCGCGCGGTGTACTTGTCCAGACGCGCGGCCATGAAGGTCAGGTCCTTCACCTCTTTGGAAGTCAGCATCGCACCGTTGAACATCGTCGGCAGCAGGCGACCGTCGTTGTACTTGAGCAGCGGCAGATCCGGCAGCAGCGCGCCGTATTTCAGCACCGTATCCGAGACTTTGACCTTGGCGGTCAGGCCCATCTTCGCGTACTGACCTTTCGAACCGCGCGGGTCGCCGCCGCTGGACGGCAACAGGCCGCTGTTGCTGCGGTCCGGGCTGGAATCGAGCTGGAAACCCGCCATGCCCAGCGCATCTATACCAAAACCGACGGTGCCTTCGGTGTAGCCCGATTGCAGATTGAGAATGAAACCCTGCGCCGACTCTTCGCGCTTGGACGCGCCCTGATCACTGGAGGTGTGCCCGTCACGGAAATCGCGGTTGAAGTACACCGTGCGCGACTCGATCTTCGCCGTGGTGTCTTCGAAAAAACCGCCGGCCTGGACCTGCGCGGTAAAACCGGCGCACAGCACAAAGGCTCCGAAGCCAAGCGACTGGCGCGGGGTGATGAGGGGAAATGGGGGACGCATTGAAAACTCCAACAGAACAACGATTGCGCAGAGGCGCAAACAACCAGAAATAGCTCCCGTCCCGGACCAGTGAAGAACCGGGAGGCAGTGAACACGCGGGGGTGAACGGCAATGATGGCAGATGGCTTTGACGTGCTACAGGCGACTTTAGTCTGAAACTGACTGGTTGTTCCCGGACTCGGTATTCAGCATTCGCGACAGATTGGTTCGCCCGCAAGTGCCTGTTTTACTGGGCCAAACCGTAGGCCTAAGGGTTTTCCCTATGGGTTCTGACCACTGCCTCTACGGCATTTGCGCCTTGAACGAGGCGGTTTAATCCTGCACCATCCGCCCACGCTAATCCAAAGGACGGAAAACAAGGCATGCTGGACGCCAATGCTACCCACATTACCCTCACGCTCGAAGGCGCTTCCGCCGACCTGCAGGTCCTAAGCTTCACCGGTCGCGAAGCCCTCAACGAGCCGTTCCGTTTCGACCTCGAACTGGTCAGCGCCCGTCCCGACCTCAACCTTGAAGAACTCCTGCACAAGCCTGGCTGCCTGACCTTCGGCGCCACTGGCGAGGGCAAGATTCATGGTCTGGTGTATCGCATCGAGCAAGGCGATTCCGGCAAGACCCTGACCCGCTACAGCCTGAGCCTGGTGCCGCAACTGGCCTACCTGCGGCACAACCATGACCAGCAGATTTTCCAGAACCTCACCGTGCCGAAGATCATTGCCCAGGTTCTGGAAGATCGCGGCATCCTGGCCAACGCCTACAGCTTCCAGCTCGGCGCCGAATACCCGGAACGCGACTACTGCGTGCAGTACGACGAATCCGACCTGCATTTCATCCAGCGCCTGTGCGAAGAGGAAGGCATTCACTTTCACTTCCAGCACAGCAGCAGCGGCCACAAACTGGTGTTCGGCGATGACCAGACCGTGTTCCGCAAACTGAAACCGGTCAACTACCAGCAAGACTCCGGCATGACCGCCGACAAACCGGTGATCAAGCGCTTCAACCTGCGCCTGGAAACCCGCACCAGCCGCGTCAGCCGCCGCGACTACGATTTCGAAAAACCGAAGATCCTGCCCGAAGGCGCCGCTAAATCCGAGTTCATGCCGGACCTGGAAGACTACGACTACCCCGGCCGCTTCACCACGCGCGAGCGCGGCAAGTTCCTCTCGACCCGCGCGCTGGAACGCCATCGCAGCGACTACAAACTCGCCGAAGGCAAAGGTGACGAACCGACCCTGACCAGCGGCCACTTCATGACCCTGGCCGAACACCCGCGCGCCGAATGGAACGATTTGTGGCTGCTGCTGGAAGTCTTCCACGAAGGCAAACAGCCGCAAGTGCTGGGCGAAAACGTCACCAGCGACGTCACCGACAACAAGAGCGATTTCCACCAGGGCTACCGCAACAGCTTCGTGGCCACCCCGTGGGACGCCCACTACCGCCCTGCCCTCGAACACCCGAAACCAAAAGTCCTCGGCAGCCAGACCGCCATCGTCACCGGCCCCGCCGGCGAAGAAATCCACTGCGACCAGTACGGCCGCGTGAAAGTGCAATTCCACTGGGACCGCGAAGGCCAGGCCGACGACAAAACCACCTGCTGGCTGCGCGTCGCCAGCGGCTGGGCCGGCGCAGCGTACGGCGGCATCGCCATCCCACGCATCGGCATGGAAGTGCTGGTGACATTCCTTGAAGGCGACCCCGACCAGCCATTGGTGACCGGCTGCCTGTACCACAAGGAAAACGTCGTCCCCTACGACTTGCCGGCGAACAAGACCCGCAGCACCTTCAAAACCCTGAGTTCACCGGGCGGCAAGGGCTACAACGAATTCCGCATCGAAGACAAGAAAGGCGCGGAACAGATCTACATCCACGCCCAGCGCGACTGGGACGAGAACATTGAACACGATCAAAAGATTCGGGTTGGCAATGAACGGCATGACACCGTTGAAGCCAATGTTTTAAGTGAATTCAAGGTCGAGGAACACCGCATCACCCACCTGGATCGCAAGAGCGAAATGCGCGCCAACGATCACCTGACTGTCGGCGTGACCCAGCATGTGAAAGTTGGCACCGGTCAGTTCGTGGAAGCGGGCACGGAGATTCACTACCACGCTGGCGAAAAAGTCGTGATCGAAGGCGGGATGGAACTGACGGCGAAGGCTGGCGGCAGTTTCATCAAGGTCGATGCGGGTGGTGTGACCATCAGCGGCGCGGAAGTGAAGGCCAACACCGGTGGTGCGCCGGGTGTGGGCTCAGGCATTCAGATCCTTGTGCCTTTCATCCCTGGCTTGGCCGCCCTCGACAAGGCCGGACGCTTGATGCAAACCCGGCTGAATCAAAAGATCGAGGCTGAATCGCTGGCCGTAGTGCCGAAGCTGAAGGCGCCGAAAGGCATCTGCGTTGAGTGCCTGAAGAAAGCCATGCGGGAAAAACTGGCCCTGCAATCGGGAGCCAATTGATGACGAAGGACGACGCAGCGAAAGCCTGGGTAGAGGCGCATAAAAACGCACAGTCGAGATTCGCAATCGTTGAAGCGGGCCTGCTCTCCGAGCCGGCTCGACAGCAATTCCTCAAATCCGATCCGTCACGCCGCCCCTTGATGCTTCAATCGGAATTCGCCGAATTGCGCAACTACGGCCCATGGCTCGTGGACGTCAGCGACATGGAATTCCAGGCCTTTCTCGCCCACGAATACTTCACCGGCTGCACCGCCATGGCCAGCTGGATCCGCACCGACTGCCCTGCCGACAAACTCGCGGCGCACCTGAGCGATGCCTTGCTGGCAAAAAATGAAGCCGGCGAAGTCCTGATGATCCGCAGCTACGCCCCTGAAGTACTGCCGATGCTCCACGCCCGCGACGATCTGTCCTGGCATGCCTGGCTTTTCGGCCCGTTGCAGGAGTGGTGGGTGCCAGCGGCGGATGATGAGTGGCAATGCTTCAAAGGGCTTAACCTGGAAAAGCCGGGCAAGTACCAGCCGATTTTCCTGGACGCAAAGTTATGGAAGGACATGGAGGTCGATCCCCTGCCCTACAACCTGACCACCGAACTGGAAAAAGACGCGCCAGAGGTATTCACCAGTAGCTGCCATGGCGACCGGTTGAACCAGGTCAAGCAGGCGCTGGACGCAGGTCGCGCAGAAGGCTTGTCGGACCCGGAAGACGTCAGCCTGTTTGCCAGCCTGCAATTGATGGACCCCGAGTTCCCGGCGAATTGGCCGATGTGGGGAAAAGCCAAAGAGCGGGCTGTTGGGGAGAAGTTGCCGCTTGGGGTTGTGATGAGGGAGTTGTCTGAATGAGTCAACAATTTTCCGTAGAAAGCCGATTGGTGAAAAAGAGCCTTGGAAATTTTCAATGTCGTTAAGCCTGAATAATTTGAATCAACGCAGATGGAAGAACCGAGCCTTAGCTATCGGCATCCTTATTATTGCTGTCCCTTTTTTAGCATTTTTCATTTATAGCCAAAACCGAATGCCCGGCGCGGCGTTGACGTCTCATAACTATATGGACAGACCTGTCGGTAGCTACTGGGTAAATGATAACTGGGGTGGAAACGGAGGCGTCACCTGCTGCTGGGACATATCCGGAGAAAATGCCAAATTAGTTTGGATCCTGAGCATGTCAAAAGCTCAGGAGGACCAGGGCATGAAAATAGAGAGACATGAGGCTCTGTTGCCCCTGCCAAAACGTAAAGCCGGAGACGATACATTGCACGTCTATTTTCTCCCCGAAAACAAGATTGAGCTTTTGTGGTCTGCCACGACCCTGGATACGAGGTACGCTCCGGAAAACTCAGCAAACCCTCCATCTGACGGACCAGGAAGTCATCCATGAGCACACCAAAAAAATTGTCTGATGCACAAGCTATCAGCGCGCGTTCAAACACGGACACGGTGGGTAAGAAGAGTTCGGTATTGCCCTGTGAAGGAACTCTTCACGTAGGATTTTTTTTTGACGGCGTCAGTCGAAATCTCGAGAATGACTTAAGAGAGGACCGAGTTACGAATATTGGACGGCTTTTTCTTGCCTATCCTCATGAAAAGACGGCTGCGCCCTCCGACCCAGCCAACCAGTATCATAAATTCTACATATCCGGGCTCGCTACATCTTTCGACGCTACTTTAGGAACAAACGCAACTACCAGTTCCGCCGACCTCAATGGCGCAGTGAGTAAAGTCAAGGATGATGTCTCAAAGCTGCCTAAGGATAACGCTACAGAAGCGGCTGTCGATGTTGGCAAGGACCTTTTGACGGGAAAAAACTGGTGGGAAAACCTCACGAACAATATAAGACCGAAGAATATTATTTCCACGATTGCCACAGCAGCAGCAAAAGCGTCAGTCGAAGGTATCTCGCCGGTCCGTGACGACGAAGTTGTTTTTAGCTTACTCAAAACTGGTGTGGATACTCGATTAGAAGCCGCAACAAATCGATTCGAAAAACTCGTTGAAGATGTGAAAAAGGCAAATCCGATTTCGATCAAGAAAATATCTGTGTCGATATTCGGATTCGATTATGGCGCAACACTGGCGCGAGCCTTTGCTCATAAGATATTCGAAGCGTGCGATCCTGGTACTACTACCTACAAAGGCGCAAAACTTGAAGTTATCTTCGCGGGTTTGTTCGATGCGGTCGATAGAAGCATGGAAGCATCTGTCGTTCTTGATTTTTTGCTGCCAATCTCCAATAAAGTCGATGACGGAGAGTGTCTGCCGGGCCCTGTAAAATCAGCCCTTCATCTAGTTGCTGCTCATGAATGCAGGGATAACAGGCGTGCTCGACTGATTGGCACTGGATCACTCACCCCGCGCTGGGAAGAGCGCTTGGTTCCAGGAACAAGTTTTGATGTAGGGGGAGGACTAAAAAAAGACAGTACCCCTCACAGTCGCGAACTACACATGGCAGCTCTGCACGATATGTACCGCGCAGCCTACAGTGCCGGAGTTCCCTTCCCTTCGATGGCAAAGCTCCAGGAAAAAGATAGATACGTGTCCAGTTTCTTCGAGTTACACGACCACATTAATGGCACAAGCGCCATTGAGGCGAGTAATCGATACATTTCCAAGGCTGGCAATAAAAAAGTTTCTGCCGATGCCTTTCTCGCCCATCGTCGTCTTTATATTCAAAGACTTCGCGGACTGTGGGAGTTGTACAGTGAGCAACACCGTGCTTATTCCGAGGAAGAAGAGCGTTTGGAGCGACCGGTTTTTGGTGAAAATGGATCTTTCAAGCGCATGTTGGGAATGGGTAGCGAAACCGAAGCTCAAGCCAAAAAGCGTGATACGTCTCTAAAACAGACACGTGAGAGCAAAGAAAGTCTTCGCGCTGAGCTTGGTTGGCTTGAGGAAGTTGATAGAGAAGCCAAACGTCTTCGCATCGGACTTGCTTCGAAATCAGAAAAGGCATTATTGGATGAATGGTTTGCCCCGCAACCAAAGGGCCTCAGCTTCGACATCGAAGATCTTCTGGAGCTCTATCTGAGTGATAGATTCATGATAAACAATATGACGCAATCCCCGAGCACAATAAAATATTTCCTGGTTCGAGAGTTCGATATTCCTGATTTGACAAAGACTAAAGGAATGTCGCCAGACTACATGGAGCAAACGATACGTAAGCCATCGACGCAATCGTCAGGCGCTTAGAGTCGAAGTAAGGATAGTCTAAGGTTAGGCTCAAATTGCCCCCTGACAGACTAGTTTGGATATCTTTGATTTCATAAATGATCCAGTCCCGGATGAAGAGCCTCGCCTTTAGCTCATCGAAAGCCTCCAACAGCATCACGGGCAGATAATGCTTCTGCCCGTGAATACCAGGCCGCTTTTCAAACCATCAAACCGGCGCCTGCCAGTTCAACATTTTCTGCTGCGCAACCTGCAGCAAATCACTGCCATCCTGCGTCAGCAGGTACAGCGCATGGGTGATGTGGGGAATGTCCTGGACATCGGCGTGTTTGAAGCACAGGCAGTGCAGGGTTTCGAGCAGATCGGCTGCGGCGCGGATGCGTTGCACGGCGGCTTCGAAGAGGTCTTTCGGGTTGGCTTGGGTGTCGATGACCAGCGGTGCGCTGTCGGTGACGCCGCTGTTGAGCGGGAGATAGCGGGCGGAGCTTAATTTCAGGATTGGCATTGGAATTACTCGATTAGGTTGTAAGTAACCGCCGACACCGTGACCAAACGATGGGGAGGCGGACTGTGCGCAGGCTTGGTCAACCGAGAACAACCCAACTCAGCACGCCCGAAGGCGACCCTGCACACAGCCGCCACTGCAATGCACTTCGAGGACATAGATGTCCACGGAGCGAATAATGGCACACTTGTGAGGGCTGTTATTTTAGGTGACCAAACCTAAGCCGCTGATTTTGCAGCGACGCCAAACCATAACCGCCCCACTCCAGCCCCCGAAAGCAGACAAGGCATCCACCCTTGTAGGAATCCGCCGAGACTCCCCCGCGAAACAATCCCCGCCCAGACAGCCGGCGTTCAGCCCGGTTAACCATCGCTTAACGCCGCGGTCAAAAACTCTACTGAACCGCACACCCTCAGCCCTTGGCTGACGCCGAGTGCGGCAGGTTTGGCTCGCAATCTGCCGAACTCCATTTCCGTCGCACCGGAGTCCATCATGAACATTCGTCCGTTCCTGCTCACCACCGCCCTCGCCTGCACCGCGTTTGCCGGGCTGGCCCAGGCTAATGACACTTCCAAGGCTGTTCCCTATGAATACGGCATGCCGCTGCATGTCGCCAAAGTGGTTTCCCTGACCGAGCCGCAGACGCAGGAGTGCAAGGTCATCACCGCCGACATGAAATACCTCGACAACACCGGTAAACCGGAAGAAATCAGTTACCGGAAATTATCTGACGCGTGCAGCTTCCAGAACTGACAGAAAGCTCTGATTTGCGGCTTTGCGGTAGGCGAGCACGGGGCTCGAAGAGTATGCTCGGGGCCCTCCTCACTGCCGCAAGGATTCGCCATGCAGTTGTCGTTCCGCACGCTCTCGACCCTCACCTTCTCCCTGTGTTTTCTGCTTTCCTTGGCGTGGGGTCTGGCACCACAGATGTTGCTGGCGATCTGGAGCATCGAGTATTCGGAAGCCGCCGGATTCGTCGCACGGCGCAGCGCGGTGCTGTTTGCGGCGTTGGGGGTGATGTTTTATCTGGTGCGCAACGCGCCGGTCTCGATCGCACGCAATGCGCTGAGCAACGGCTTGATCGTCGGCTGTTTCGGCCTGGCGGTGCTGGGGTTTGCTGAATGGCTCAACGGCCACGCCGGCCCCGGGATTCTGCTCGCGGTGCTGGTCGAGTTCGCGCTGGGCCTTGGCTTCTTGCAGGCCCGGCGCGTGACGGTCGAACTGGGTGAAACAGTCGGTTAGACAACTCGGGATCGCGGCACTGAATGATGGGTTGCCGTTTGTTGCGCAAGATCCGAGCGCAACCCGGCGATCAGGCCGTTGATTTCGCGACAGCTGTTCAAATGACTGGCATCGATGCCACTCACCTGCAGCTCAACCTGATCGGTCTGGTGATCGCCATACACCTTGACGGTCATCGACAGATCCGGGGACAGCGTGCATTGGCAGCGTTTCGGTAGAAAGCTGCTTTCTATGATGTTGCGGAGTTCCAAGGCAGACAGAAACATGGCGAAACCTCTCCTTACTGTGAGACTGCCAATCAAGTATTCACGTCGACCGTCGTCACGCTTCCCACGGGTGTGTCCCCGCTGAATTCCTTGGGTTGCGACAAGCGGCTGTACTGCGAAATGCCCATTGGAGTGTAGGCGCCCGAACTCGGTGCGCTGCACCAAATCAACGCATAAAACGTGCCTTTCATCAGGTTGCATTCACCTCCTTGCAAATCAATGGTTTGGCGAAAAGGCAGGCAACTGGCCAGTTGCAAAATGCAAGATCCGCTCGTGCAGACACTGCAATTTGCATGCGGCTGGCGGTTTGCATTCATCGCCCTTGGCAGTGAGAATGCCCGTCAACCAACGTACACCCGCCAGGAGGCTTCAATGGGAAATTTCACCGTCCGCGCGACGGCCGGCCTGATGCTCGCCAGCCTGTCCACCCTCACCCACGCCGCCAAACTTGAAGACACCGCGCCTTATCCGAAGGCCGAAGCGGGCTTCACGCGCCAGGTCATCCACCTGCCGCAGCAAGCCCAGGAAGAAAACTTCAAAGTCGAAATCCTCGCCGGCAAAACCCTCGAAGTCGATTGCAACCGCCAGCGTCTGGGCGGCACCCTCGAAGAGAAAAACCTCGAAGGCTGGGGTTATCCGTTCTACCGCCTGGAAAAAGTCAGTGGCCCGATGAGCACGCTGATGGCCTGCCCACCCGGCACCCAGAAAAAGCGAGCGTTCGTGCCGGTGATCGGTGACGGTTTCACTGTGCGCTACAACAGCAAGCTGCCGATCGTGATTTACGCACCGCAGGACGTCGAAGTGCGTTTCCGCATCTGGTCGGCCTCGGACAAGATTGGCGTGGCAATACCTGAATAATCTGCAAAGGAGCCGCAGCCTTGATTACCTGCCACGTCAGATACGTGATTGATCCCTATCAGTTGGACGCATTCGAAGCCTACGCCAAGACCTGGCTCGGCATCGTCGAACGGCTGGGAGGAACGCATCATGGTTACTTCCTGCCCTCGGAAGGCGCGAGCAATATCGCGTATTGCCTGTTCAGTTTCCCGTCGCTGGCGGATTACGAAAGCTATCGCCACATCGCACTGACCGACCCCGAAAGCACGGCGCTGGTGGCCGATCTGGTCGAAAAGAAGTTCATCATCAGCTACGAGCGCAGCTTTCTACGCCCACTGCTGCCCTGAACGCTTCAACGCCGTTGGCAACTGCCAACGGCTGATAGCTGCGCAACTTGAAATTCCGACTCATCTGCCCAAGGAAGGAATACCTGATGTCCATCGCCCTGCCCCTCACCGCTTTGATCGCCTTTGGCGGCTATACCGTCTCCGTGATGCTTCAGGCCGAACAGTCGCTGATCGACTTCGGCATCAGCCTGATGTCACGGCCGGACACCGCGCAAGTGGTGATCGATCTTTATCTGCTGGCAACGCTGGCCGGCATCTGGATGTTCAAGGATGCGCGCAAGCGCGGGCAGTCGGGCTGGTCGGTGGTGCCGTATCTGTTGCTGACGGCGGTATTTGTTTCGGTCGGGCCGTTGTTGTACCTGGTGGTCCGGGGCCTGCAGGATCGCAAGCGTTCGGCACCGGTCATTTCGCCAGACGCCTGAGCCCGAACAGCATCCCGCCGGCCCCCAACAGCATCGCTGCCAGAAACAACGGGTACGACACCCACCACGGTGTGCCGGCGGTCATCATGCTGAATTCCGACATGCCGCCAATGCTGGCAATCAGGTTGAGCGGCAGGAACACCACGTTGATCAGCGTCAGTTTGCGCAGCAGGTTATTCATGCTGTTGTTCATCAGGTTGCCCCGGGCGTCGATCAGCCCGGAGAACACCGTCGAATAGATTTCCGCCTGCTTGTAGCACTGATTGTTTTCGATGATCAGGTCGTCGATCAGGCCGATCGATTCGCTGCCGAAATGCTGTTTTTCCGCGTGATTGCGCAGCCGCGTCAGCACCGCGCCGTTGCTGTGCAGGGCGTTGATGTAATAGATCAGGCTTTCGCTGAGGTTGAACATCTGCACCAGATGCTGGTTTTGCATCGAGGCGTTGAATTTTTGCTGCAACTCCCGGGCGACCAGTTTGATCACCTTCAGATGCCCGAGGTAGTGATGGATGTTGTTGAACAGCAAGTCCAACAACACATCCAGCGGCGTGTTCAGTGGCTGACGTGTACCGACACCGTGCAGCGGCGTGTCGTCCGTAGCGATCACCAGCAACTGGCCCGGCGAGAACAGCAAGCCGCAGGACGAAACCTCAAAAGCCAGGCTGCCACCGCCGGAATAGTTTTCCGGGCGTTTCCAGATCAGAAACAAGTGGTCGGGGTGAAACTCGATCCGCGACACCTCGTCCGGATCAAGCGCCGAGGCCAGCGCGTGTTCATCGAGTTTGAAGTGACAGTGCAGCAAGTCGCGCTCGGCAGCGTCCGGGTCGCTGAACAGCATCACCTCGGCGTCCAGCCGCTCGACCCGCTGCAAACCGCCGTGATTGAGTGCAAAACTGTTGATCATCGGCCGGTCACCAGGCCTGACCGCGGCGTTTCAGCTCAAGACGCCGCACGAACTCTTCCAGTACCAGCGAATACAGGTCGTCCTGCAGGTAGGCGTCTTCGATGCCGGCGTCGAGGTTCGGGTTGTCGTTGACCTCGATCACCACCACCTTGTCGCCGGCCTGTTTCAAATCGACGCCATACAAGCCATCGCCGATCAGGTTGGCGGTCTTCACCGCCAGTTCCACCACCGCGCGCGGCGCTTCGTGGATGGCCAGCGTGCGGCATTCGCCGTTGACATCCTGGCCCTTGGCCTTGTGGTTGTAGATCTGCCAATGACCCTTGGACATGAAGTACTGGCAGGCAAAGATCGGTTTACGGTTGAGCACGCCGATGCGCCAGTCGTACTCGGTGTAGAAAAACTCCTGAGCCAGCAACAACACCGAGTGTTCGAACAGCTCGGCGGTGGCTTCCAGCAAGGCCTGCTGGCTCTCGACCTTGATCACGCCACGGGAGAAACAACCATCAGGGATCTTCAGCACCAGCGGAAAACCGAGGCGTTCGCCGACCCGCTCGAAGTCTTCGGGGCGCTCCTTGTAGAGAATTTCCGTAGCCGGCATGCCCAGTTGATGGCTGTTGAGCAAGTCGGTGAGGTAGACCTTGTTGGTGCAGCGCAGGATCGACGTCGGGTCGTCCATCACCACCAGCCCTTCACTTTCGGCTTTTTTGGCGAAGCGATAAGTGTGGTTGTCGACGCTGGTGGTCTCGCGGATCAGCAGGCCGTCGTACTCGGCCAGCCTTGCGTAATCCTTGCGCTCGATCAGCTCGACATCGATGCCCATGCCCTTGCCGACCCGCACAAAGTTTTCCAGTGCGCGGGCATTGGACGGTGGCAAGGCTTCCTGCGGATCATGCAGGATCGCCAGGTCATATCGCGCTACTTGCGGCGAACGCGGTACACGCCAGATCTTGCGGCTGAAGCCGTCCAGCGCATTGGCGAACTGATCTTCCTGATCGTCGCGCAACTTGTGCAAGGCGCCAGACTTTATTCCTTCGATGTGCCAGCCGTTAGTTCGACGAAACTCAACTAACAGAATCGGACACGGAAATACTTCAAACAATTGCCGGGCCAGATCCTGCAACGGCTCGATATGGGTTCTGCCGAAATAAAGTGTCAGCGTAAAACCTTCAGTGTCGCTGTAGAGATGATGGCTGAGGGCTTTTTCCAGGGTTTTATCCAGGTCATCCAGTGCCAGGCCATAAAGAGATTTTCGGGTCAGCTCGCTGATGGTGCGTACCGACGGAATCACCTTGTGCCCTCGGGCTTCAGCCAGCAGCGAGCAGTAGTAGCCGTGGCCCAGGTACTTGTAGCTGCGGCACAGATTGATCACCTGTACGCGTTTTCCCGGCTCGCTGTCGGGTGGCTGTTCAAGGTATTCCTGGGCCGTCAGGATGTCTTCGCTGGGGAAGTACGAGGCCCAGTCTTCCTTGCGTTCGACGATGATCAACACTTGACTGGAAGTTCTGATCTGCGGTTTTAAATAAGTTGCCGATGGCAAACTTTGACTGGATACTTCGCGCCAATGACCCTGTACCGCTGACATAGAAATTGATCCGTTGGAGAACAAGACCTTTTCTATTAAGCACGAAGTTTTTCGAAAGTCCCGTTTCGTTACGCAACTTTTACGGTGGTCATATGAATGCTGTTTTTCGGCTGGCGGTCATTGAGGATTTGCCAGCGTTGCTCGCGCTGGAGATGCACTGTTTCACCACGGACCGGCTCACCCGCCGCAGTTTCCAATGGATGATCACCCGGGCCCACGGGCAATTGTGGGTGGCCGAACGCGAGGGTCAACTGGCCGGTTATGCGCTGGTGTTGTTTCATCGCGGCACCTCGCTGGCCCGTCTGTATTCCATTGCGATTGCCCCCGAGGCGCGCGGCGGTGGTCTGGGCAAGCAACTGCTGCAACGGATCGAGGCGTGCGCGCTCGAGCACGACTGCGCCTACCTGCGTCTGGAAGTGCGCACCGACAATCCGGCCGCCATCGCCCTGTACGAGCGCAACGGTTACCGGCACTTTGCGCTGATCCATGACTACTACGAGGATCACGCCGACGCGCTGCGCCTGGAGAAACGCATTCTCCAGCACCGCGACTCACGCAACATCAAGGTCCCCTATTACCGACAAACCACCGACTTCACTTGCGGCCCGGCCTGCTTAATGATGGCCATGGGTGCGTTGCAGGCCGAACGTTTGCTTGAGCGGCGCGAGGAATTGCAGTTGTGGCGTGAGGCAACCACGGTGTTCATGACGGCTGGTCATGGCGGTTGCAGCCCACAGGGTCTGGCACTGGCAGCGTGGCGCCGGGGTTTTAAAGTGCGTTTGCAACTGAGCATGAGCGGGCCGCTGTTTCTCGACGGAGTCCGTGACGCGCATAAAAAAGACGTCATGCGCCTGGTGCATGACGAGTTCATGGCACAACTGAACGACACCGATGTCGATCAAGTCAGCGGCGTAGCGCTGGATTTACCCACGTTGCTGGCCAACGGTGGCCAGCCCTTGGTGCTGATCAGCAGCTATCGGCTAACCCGTTCCAAGTCGCCGCACTGGGTGATCGTCACCGACTGCGACGAAGACTTCGTCTACCTGCACGACCCGGATGTCGATCACAGCCAGCATCGCCAGCCCATGGACTGCCAGCACGTGCCGGTCAGCCATGGGGAGTTCGAGAAAATGTGCCGCTTCGGTCGTGGAAAATTGCGGGCGGCGGTGGTGCTTTACGCTCGCTCACCCGCGTGAAGGGTTCATTTGAGTCCGACCTTGTAAAGCGAACCGTCGGACTCATCCGTCAGCACATACAGGTAACCATCCGGCCCTTGGCGCACATCACGGATCCGCTGTTTCAATTCGCCGAGCAAGCGCTCTTCATGCACCACCTTGTCGCCGTCGAACTGCAAGCGGATCAGTTCCTGCGTTACCAGCGCACCGATGAACACGTTGTGCTGCCAGGGTTTGAAGCGATCGGCGTCGTAGAAGGCCATGCCGGTGACGCCCGGGGATTTTTCCCAGACATGGTGCGGCCCGACCGTGCCTTCGGCGGTCTTGCCCTTGGCTTCTGGGATCGGTTGCATGGAGTAGTTGATGCCGTGGGTCGCCAGCGGCCAGCCGTAGTTCTTGCCGCGTTCGATGATGTTCACCTCGTCGCCACCGCGTGGGCCGTGTTCGTTTTCCCACACCGTTCCGGTCCATGGATTGAGTGCGGCGCCCTGAGGATTGCGGTGGCCGTAGGACCAGATCTCCGGGCGCACGCCGGACTGGCCGACAAAGGGATTGTCGTCCGGCACCTTGCCGTCGGGGTAGATCCTCACGACCTTGCCTTGCAACTTGTCCAGGTCCTGCGCGGTCGGGCGATCGTTGTTTTCGCCCAGGGTGATGAACAGATAACCGTCCCGGTCGAACACCAGCCGCGAGCCGAAGTGATTGCCGACCGACAGTTTCGGCTCCTGGCGGAAGATCACATTGAAGTCCTTCAGGGTTTTCAAGTCATCCGACAGGCGCCCGCGCCCGACCGCCGTTCCGGCCTTGTCACCTGCACCGCCGCCCTCGGCGTAAGACAGGTACACGAGGCGATCCTGTTTGAAATCCGGTGACAGCACCACGTCGAGCAATCCGCCCTGCCCCTTGGCCCAGACGTCCGGCACACCGGTGATCGGCGCAGAAAGCTTGCCGTCGGCATCCACTACGCGCAGATTGCCGGGGCGTTCGGTCACCAGCATGCCCTGGCGATCAGGAAGGAAGGCCAGAGCCCATGGGTGCTCGAGGCCCTGGGTAATGGTCGTGACTTCAAGGGTGCCCTGCTCGCTTTGCAGTTCTTTGGGAGCGGCGGCGAACGCCGGGGCGGTGATCAGTGCACTGGCACACAGGCCGGCCAGAAGGGTTTTACGCAACATGCACGATTCCTTTTGTTCGTTTGAAGGGCTGACAGAAGCGGTTCTGCCATTCAACGGTTGCTCCCGCTGTCACGGGCTGGAGGGTTGGGGATGAAGGTGGGTGGCGTGCTCGGCACGGAGCGCAGCGGCTGGCCATTGCCGATACCGCGATTTTCCAGGGTCGGTGGACGCGGCACGGGAACGGTGTTCGGCCCGCGAACGGGCGGAGTGCTGGGCTGGGTGCCCTGCATGCTGTTGGGGTTCGCCCGGCGGATCGGGCTGTTGTAGGGGTTGTTGCTGTTGCCGGTCGGACTTTGTGCCAGCAACAGCGATGTATGGCTTATTGCGCCATCGGCGTGAACCAGCCCGCCACTGAGGGCGAGCAACGCAATGCCAAGCAGGAAACGGTTCATGAACGGCCTCTTTCGGTGCGCAGGGACTAGAGCCTTCGAGTCCACGCTACGCCGTGGGTTCGCATTTGTTAACCCGTCACCGCTAAACAAGATGTAACACGGCTTGACCTGACGTTTAGCGGCACCCAGCAAACAACGGAAACTTTTACGCCGGGCCACGGGTCACCCGAACATCACTCGGAGAACAGCACATGGCTCGGGCAATCTGGAAAGGCGCAATCAGTTTCGGTCTGGTCCACATCCCCGTGGCGCTGGTCTCGGCGACGTCATCCCAAGGCGTCGACTTCGACTGGCTCGACAGCCGCAGCATGGACCCGGTCGGCTATAAACGGGTCAACAAGGTCACTGGCAAGGAAGTCACCAAAGAGCACATCGTCAAAGGTGTTCAGTTCGAAAAAGGCCGCTATGTGGTGCTCAGCGAAGAAGAGATCCGCTCGGCACACCCGGTTTCGACCCAGACCATCGATATCTTCGCCTTTGTCGACAGTGAACAGATCCCGCTGCAGAACATCGACACGCCCTATTACCTGGCTCCGGACAAGCGCGGCGGCAAAGTCTACGCCTTGCTGCGTGAAACCCTGAGCAAAACCCGGAAGGTCGCCCTCGCCCGAGTGGTTTTACATACGCGTCAATACCTGGCGGCGCTTATGCCTCTGGAGTCGGCGCTGGTGCTGGTGAAGTTGCGCTGGCCGCAGGAAGTGCGCAGCCTGGACGAACTTGAGCTGGGCAGCGAAGTGACCAAGCCGCAACTGGCCAAAGGCGAACTGGACATGGCCAAACGGCTGGTGGAAGACATGACAGCGGACTGGACGCCCGAGGATTACAACGACGAGTTCGAAGACAAGATCATGGCGCTGGTGGACAAAAAGGCCCATGAAGGCAAGATCGAAGACGTTGAGACCGTCTCTGCAGAAGAAGAGCGCAAAACCGCAGATGTTATCGACCTGACCGAACTGCTCAAGCGCAGCTTGGGCGGAAAAGCTCCGGCCAAACCGGCGAAGAAGACCGCCAGCAAGACAACAGCGGCGAAGAAAACCAAAAAGGCCTCATGAAAATGAAATCGGGCGACTGTCTTTAACAGTCGCCCGATTCGTCAGATCAAGATGAAGATCGCCAGCAGACCGCCGAAGATCGCCCACTTTTCCATGTAGTAGAGTTTGCGATTGCGCTTTTTGAGCTCTTTTCCGCGCAGGCGAATCTTGTAGATTTTGGTAAATAACCGGTTGATGCCACCGGTGCGGTCACCCGCATCGTTCGGCGCACCGGCCGCCGACATCACGGTGCGGCTGAACCAGCGGTTGAACGCCGCCGCCCAGCGATACTTCATCGGGCGCTCGATGTCACAGAACAGGATGATGCGGTTCTGGTCGGTGGTGTTTTCCGCGTAATGAATGAACGTCTCGTCGAACATCACCGCTTCGCCATCGCGCCAGTGATAGTTCTCGCCATCGACGTTGATGTAGCAACCGGCGTCGTTCGGCGTTTCCAGGCCCAGGTGATAACGGTAGGAACCGGCGTACGGGTCGCGGTGACGCACCAGTTTCGAGCCCGGCGGCAGCTCGGCGAACATCGCAGCCTTGATCGAGCCGATGCTCTGCACCAGTTCGGTGGTGCGCGGGCACAGTTGCAGCGCCGACGGGTGGCTGTCGCCGTACCACTTCAGGTAGAAACGCTTCCAGCCGGTCTTGAAGAACGAGTTGAAACCGACGTCGTCGTACTGGTTGGAACGTTTGATTTCGCCGGCGCGCAGCAGGTTACGACCTTCTTCACGGATTTCTTCCCAGTGGGTCTGCAACGGAGTCAGATCGGGAAAGTCCTTTGGATCAAGGTAAGGCGTGTTGGGCTTTTTCGAGAACAGATAAAGGAAGCAGTTGATCGGTGCCAGGAACGAAGAGTGATCGCTCAGTTGACGACCGAGTTTGTGGCGTACGCGACCGCGCAGGTGAACGTACGCAATGGAAATGACATATACAGCGGCAATGATGAGTTTCACGGAAATCGTCACACGTCAGAAGTGAACAAACTGCGCGCCTTTCGGGCTGTGGCCCAAGGTCTGTGGCAGTGGTCTGAAATCAAAAAAACGTCCCGGTGGCGCATCCTTGAGCCCATGCCGGACAAGGCATTGGGTGAATGGATGGCATTTTAGCCACAGTTTGTAACCAATAGTGAACCTTCATCTGTGAAAAACTGTCTCGCGATTGCGCCAAACGGCAATCGGAATGTCACCGCCCTATCGTTTAAAGAGCCAGACCAGTACAATCGCCGCCAAACTTTACGCGCCCCCCTTGGTTGATGACGGGATTGCCCCGCCTCAGCGCACTTCGACTCGGGCCAAGCGCTCCGGCTGCGCCCTCGCTACTCAGCACGCTTCGCAGGAAAAACCTTTGATTTCTACAGCTAACATCACCATGCAGTTCGGCGCCAAGCCGCTGTTTGAAAACGTTTCGGTCAAATTCAATGGCGGCAACCGCTACGGCCTGATCGGCGCCAACGGTTGCGGCAAGTCAACCTTCATGAAGATCCTCGGCGGCGACCTCGAGCCATCCGGCGGCCAGGTCATGCTGGAGCCGAATGTACGCTTGGGTAAATTGCGCCAGGATCAGTTCGCCTACGAAGAATTCACCGTGATCGACACGGTGATCATGGGTCACGAAGAGCTGTGGAAGGTCAAGGCCGAGCGCGATCGCATCTACTCGCTGCCGGAAATGAGCGAAGAAGACGGCATGGCCGTGGCCGAGCTGGAAACCGAGTTCGCCGAGATGGACGGCTACACCGCCGAATCTCGCGCCGGTGAACTGCTGCTGGGTCTGGGCATTCCGCTGGAACAGCACTTCGGCCCGATGACCGAAGTCGCGCCGGGCTGGAAGCTGCGTGTTCTGTTGGCTCAGGCACTGTTCTCCGATCCGGAAGTGCTGCTGCTCGACGAACCGACCAACCACCTGGACATCAACACCATCCGCTGGCTGGAAACGATTTTGACGGCGCGTAACAGCACCATGATCATCATTTCCCACGACCGTCACTTCCTGAACAGCGTCTGCACCCACATGGCCGACCTGGACTACGGCGAGCTGCGTCTGTTCCCGGGCAACTACGACGAGTACATGACCGCGGCGACCCAGTCCCGCGAGCAACTGCTGTCGGACAACGCCAAGAAGAAAGCCCAGATCGCCGAACTGCAAACGTTCGTCAGCCGCTTCTCGGCCAACGCCTCGAAAGCCAAGCAGGCCACTTCCCGCGCCAAGCAGATCGACAAGATCCAGCTGGCCGAGGTCAAGCCATCGAGCCGCGTGAGCCCGTTCATCCGTTTCGAACAGACCAAGAAGCTGCACCGCCAGGCTGTGACCATCGAGCAGATGTCCAAGGGCTTCGACGGCAAGACCCTGTTCAAGAACTTCAGCTTCACAGTTGAAGCCGGCGAGCGCGTGGCGATCATCGGCCCGAACGGTATCGGCAAGACCACCCTGCTGCGCACGCTGATGGGCGAACTGACCCCGGACGCAGGTTCGGTGAAGTGGACCGAAAGCGCGGAGCTGGGCTACTACGCTCAGGACCACGCCCACGATTTCGAAGACGACGTCAGCCTGTTCGACTGGATGGGTCAGTGGACTCAGGGCGAGCAAGTGATCCGTGGCACCCTGGGTCGCATGCTGTTCTCCAACGACGAAATCCTCAAGTCGGTGAAAGTGATTTCCGGTGGTGAGCAAGGCCGCATGCTGTTCGGCAAGCTGATCCTGCAAAAGCCGAACGTGCTGGTGATGGACGAACCGACCAACCACCTGGACATGGAATCGATCGAGGCGCTGAACCTGGCGCTGGAAAACTACCCGGGCACGTTGATTTTCGTCAGCCACGACCGTGAGTTCGTATCGTCCCTGGCCACCCGCATCATCGAGCTGAGCCCGAACGGCGTGACCGACTTCAGCGGCACCTACGACGACTACCTGCGCAGCCAAGGCGTGGTGTTCTGAAAACTTGTCTAGTCCTGAAATAGGTTTACACCTGTCTCATCCTAACGCCCGATGCACTGCATCGGGCGTTTTGTATTTTAAGGACAGGTGAGGGCGCTCCTGGTTGTAGATCAGGATCGCCTCCCGCACCATTTGCTCCGCTTGCGCCAAGTCTGTCGGCCGGTGGAGCAAGAGCTCTGTCTTCAAGATGCCGTTGACCCGCTCTGCCAAGGCGTTTTGGTAGCAGTCGTAGCCATCAGTCATTGAGCACGTAATGCCATGCTTGGCATGGAGCTTTTGATAAAGCGCCGAGCAGTACTGCACACCTCGATCCGAGTGATGAACCAGTTTCTGGCATGTTCGACGCGTCTTCAAAGCCATGCGCAAGGCTTGAGCCACCGAGTCGGCATGTAAGCTGCCATGCACGTGATAGCCGACTATTTTTCTCGAGAAGGCATCCGTCACCAGACTCAAATAGACCGGATCGTCACGCTTGGTGGACAGATAAGTAATATCGGCCACCCAGACCTGTTCCGGACCGGTAGCGACAACTTGCGACGGGCCTGGTTTGAGCAGATTGGGATGGCAGCGGAAGTGATGATGACTGTCGGTCGTTTTGTGATAAGCCCGCTTCCTGCGGACCAGTTGGCGGTAATCACGCAAGACCGCCAATAACCGATCGCGGCCGACATGCAGCTCCTGTTTCTCACGCTCCGCGTGCATCAACGAGTGCAATTTGCGGGCGCCAATGCAGGGTTGGCGTACTCGGATTGTCTGCACAAACTGGATGAGTTTCTGATCTTGCTCGATACGAGCCCGATAGACGCGATTACGTTTGTAAAAGGCTTGGCGACTGATCCCCATAAACTGGCAAGCCCTGCTGACACTCAGGGTTTGGGTCTGCGCAACGACTTGCCGGGCCGCTTTTTTACGACAGAAACGCCGTAGTCGTTCTTCAGTACGTCCACCACGTCTTCAAAAAACTTGGCTTTCTGATTCGCCAGCGCCAACTGCTCCTCAAGCTCTTTGATTCTCTGCTCGGGAGTTAAGGGCAAAGTGGGCTCGTCCATCGGTCGGTTCCTTTGGGAACGAATGGAGGCGCCTTGGCTCCAGTCTTGCCGACCATGCTTGCGTAACCAAACCAACACCGTCGACCGACCCTGAATTCCGTAGCGCCGTTGAGCCTCTTTATAACTCAACTCGCCTTTTTCGACTTGGTCGACAACCGACAATTTAAAAGTCAGCGTGTAATCGCGTTGACTGCGTTTTGCGCCCGAATCCATTGCACCCTCCTGATAAGAAGCCAGAAGGTGTAAACCTTATTCAGGACGAGACAACTACTACAAAAAAGCCCTGTCTTTGTGACAGGGCTTTTTTGTTTCACTGTTCACCGGGAAGTCATCACTTTCTTCCCGGCAAAGCTTGGACATTCCAGTAGTTTTGTACGATGCATTTGGAGAATGATTGCATCATCCAAACCACAATCAACATCCACTCACATTAACGAATGGCATACTTAAGGATATAAGAATAAAGACCATTCACCGCAGGCTCTGCAAACTTATGATCAACTTCCAGAGCACCCGACAGGATTGAGTGACATTCAAACACCATCTTCTCCCGACCAAATCGATAAAATATCGCACCGTCTGCAATGTCGGCAAACGCTTTGTAAACACTGGCTACCGCAGCACCGCCCTTATATTCGATACTCACTTTGTTCGACGCAGCGGGTAATGAAACACCACCAATGACGACTGCTTGAGGCACCAGTTCCCCGGTATCTACACAAAGACTACGGCATATCATCTTGCTATTTTTGTCAGTACCGAAACTACGTTCGTACAAGGCTATCTCCGACCCCTTCACCTTGGAGCAGGCTTCCTCGAACGCCGTCAAAACAGCTTTGGCATTCGCCATTCCCGCGTCCAGGTCTCGTAGAGAAACGAAACGCTCCAGTTTGTTGTTCTTTGCGCTGTCCAGCGCTCGTGAAATGGTCGACACATGCGCAAAATCCTTTTTACAAGCGATGACATGAACCTCATATTGATAGCGGCTGGCGTGTTCCCCCTTTTGAAATTCTGCAAACTCGTAAGTTTCAAGGCCAACCTCCATTATAATGCTGTACTTCTCTCGCAGCGCTTTCTCAAAAATCATGCCCCCCAAATCCCTGACAAACTGATCGGTCTTATTGTAGGCAAAGCCCACGCCATTTTTCACGATCTCTTGGTATTGCGGATGAAGGGTCCGGAAATGTGGCTCGTACAGCGGGACATAATTTGAATAGCGACAAGTGTCGAGCAACTCATTGAGCAGATGTGTTTTGCCTGCACCCTCTATGCCGGCAACCACAAGCATTTTTGGCGAAGATTCCTCATCTGAAACTGCCACTCTTTCGTCGAATAACTTCTTTTGCAGTCCAAGAAAAGCGTTTTTTACGTCCTGTTGCGTATAGGAAAATTTGCCAGTCATATTATTAAGTTCCTTCTCAATTGAAATAAGTCCTTTTAAAAATCCGCACTGAAAATCGACAACTACTATTGACAATCGCCAAGCCAATTCAAAAGACAACCAAAGCTAAAACCATTAAATAAAATGAATCAATCCAGAAAGCACAACAATATATTTCAGAAAAAAATCGATAAACGTTCAGGGCGACATCCTACAAAACAAGCAGTGATGGACTACTGGGCAGACACTAATACACTACTTATATAACAAGAAATATCCGCGCTTATTCAACGAACCGCCCTATGCTTGATTTAAGGTTTTCATTTCTATAAACACCCTGTTTCCTATAAACCAGTCATGCTGCCCCTACTGAAAGAACTACCCGGCTCAAGTATGCAAGGTGTCCGTAGTCGGCCCGATCCTTCGGATTCCCACGACACCAACCTGTTCAGCGTGATGTACGATCATTGAAGATGAATAGTTAGCCTGCTTTCTTTTATCTCGGCGCCACGCCATGATGCGGACTCTCCCACCGCCGCCCGCGAACGAGTCCTCATGTCTGCGCAGCAACAGCCACCGCAAAGCTCCCTGGCGATCACCCTGCAGATCGTCTCCATCGTTTTCTATACCTTTATTGCCTTCCTCTGCATCGGCCTGCCGATAGCGGTACTGCCCGGCTACGTGCATGAACAGCTGGGTTTCAGCGCCGTGATCGCAGGGCTTGTGATCGGCTCGCAATACTTGGCCACCCTGCTCAGCCGGCCCATGGCCGGACGGATGTCGGACACCGTCGGCACCAAGCGGGCGATTGTGTATGGCTTGTCGGGGATAGTGCTCAGCGGTGTGCTGACGCTGGTT
The DNA here is from genome assembly GCF_002112915.1 of Pseudomonas sp. B34(2017). Lineage (NCBI taxonomy): Bacteria > Pseudomonadati > Pseudomonadota > Gammaproteobacteria > Pseudomonadales > Pseudomonadaceae > Pseudomonas > Pseudomonas sp. B34(2017). The sequence goes on from NZ_NEJA01000002.1 coordinate 482,606, forward strand.
TCGACGCTGTTGCAGAGCTTGCCGCTGTTGAGCCTGTCGATCCTGATTGTCGGTCGCCTGTTGCTGGGGATTGCCCAGGGCTTGATCGGCGTCGGCACCATCAGTTGGTGCATGGGCCAGGTCGGTGCCGAACACACCGCGCGCTCGATTTCGTGGAACGGCATCGCGTCCTACGGTGCGATTGCCATCGGCGCGCCGTTGGGCGTAGTAATGGTCGCCGATTATGGTTTCGAGAGCCTTGGCATTGCGTTGTCGCTACTCGCGGCCGGCGCCTTGCTGCTGATCCGCAATAAGCCTTCAGTGCCTGTGGTGCGCGGTGAACGCCTGCCGTTCTGGGCGGTGTTCGGACGGATTGCGCCGTTCGGCGCCAGTCTGAGCCTGGCGTCGATTGGCTATGGCACGCTGACCACTTTCATCACCCTGTATTACCTCAATCGCGGCTGGAGCGGCGCTGCGTATTGCCTGACGGTGTTCGGTGTGTGTTTCATCCTTTCGCGGCTGCTCTTCATTTCCGCCATCGGCCGTTTTGGCGGGTTCACTTCGGCGATTGCCTGCATGACCATCGAAACTGTTGGCCTGGTCATGCTGTGGCTGGCGCCCTCGACCGCGTATGCCTTGGTCGGCGCCGGTCTGGCCGGGTTCGGCCTGTCACTGGTATACCCCGCGCTGGGCGTCGAGGCGATCAAGCAGGTGCCCAACTCCAGTCGCGGCGCCGGGCTGAGTGCCTATGCGGTGTTTTTCGATCTGGCGCTGGCGATTGCCGGGCCGTTGATGGGCGCAGTGGCGTTGAACCTGGGCTATTCGTGGATTTTCTTCAGTGCGGCCGTGCTGTCCGTGACCGGACTGGCGTTGACCTTGCTGCTCAAGCGCCGGGCCATGGCGTGAACGCTCACTGATCCGCCGTCTGCATCCCCGCGCGGGTCGGCCGGCCCAAGGCATGGGAGAAGAACCGCCCGGCCTCGGAAATCAGGTTGCGGTGGATGTCTTCGCGATCCACGCCATCGGCATCGGTGCACAAGGCGGGCATCGCACGAATCTGCTCTTCATTGCATGGCGCCATGAACACGAAGTGCCCTGCCCCGGCCAGCAATTTGAAATCCGGTGCCGTTGGCAGTTTGCGCGCCAGAGCAGCGGCGTTTTTGTCGAAGGCCACCAGTTTGTCGCCGTCACCGCTGTAGAGCAGCACCGGCACGTGCACACCGGCCAGGGTGTGACGACCAAACTTGAGACTCAGCGGCGCCATCAGCAGCAACGCGTGCACGCGCGGATCGGCCACCGGTTGCAGATCGTCGCGGTCGACAATCAACTCACCCTGAGTGTTGCAGGCGTCGCGGTCGTCCGGGCGCTCCTGGCAGTAACGGCGCAGGCGATCCAGATCCGGCTGCGCGCCGGACAGAATCAACGCCGTTTCGCCGCCCGCCGAATAGCCGATCACGCCAACCTGCTCGGCGTTCACGTACGGCGCGAGCATGCGGTCGCCCAGCGTGGCGGTAATGGCTTCGGAAATCTGGATCGGCCGGCCGTAGAGATTGCTCATCGTGCCGAGGCGGCTGTGATCCTTGGAATTGTCGCCAGGGTGAATCACCGCCACCACCACGAACCCCTTGCGTGCCAGTGACGTAGCCAGGTCGTGCAGCGCCAGCGGCGTGCCGGTGTTGCCGTGAGAGAGCATCAGCATGGGGAAACGGCCAATGGCAACTTTGGTGTCTTCGCCGGCCTCGACCGAATAGCCTTCGAGCAGGCTCAGGTGTTCGCGGTCGCTGGAGGGATAGAACGCGATGGCGCGCATCGGTTGCAGGTCGAGCGGGTCGAGGAACGTCATCTCGTGATAACCGACGCTCCAGCGCGGGTGCTGCCCGGGCGCAGCGTGCACTGAATTCAGGCTGCCAAGCAGGCAAATCAGTAACGCTGCACAAAGACGCATCATGGGATGCCCCACCCTGTTGTTACTCAATCGAAAGATCCGTTGTGTTCGACGCCCGAAATTCGGTACTCCGGCGCGGCGTTGCACTCAGACGTTGATCATCAGACTGCATAACCCGGGCCAGATTATGTAACAGTCAGAAACAAAAAACTCCATATCTGGCCCTTGCGGAACCAGAATACAGAGTTTTTGGGGATTTGCCTGAACAGGAGCTGTTCTTTACGCAAGCCTTACGCGGCGGCGAACAGTTGCTCGCTGATCTTCGCCTGAGCAGCGCTCATGGCGTTGTTGCGCACTTCTTCGCCGTAGGCCAGGCCTTCAGCACGCACAACTTCGATGTCGGTGATGCCAAGGAAGCCAAAGACCAGTTTCAGGTAGTCTTCGTGCGCCACGCCCGAAGCTTGACCGGCGTGGATGCCGCCAGTGGTGGAGACGATCACGACTTTCTTGCCACCGCACAGGCCTTCAGGGCCGGCTTCGGTGTAACGGAAGGTCTGGCCGGCGACGGCGATGCGGTCGATCCAGGCTTTGAGCTGGGTCGGCACGGTGAAGTTGTACATCGGGGCAGCGACGACGATGGCGTCAGCGGCGATGAATTCGGCCAGGGTGGTGGCGCTCAGTTCGGCTTCGTGCTGTTGTGCGGCGTTGCGCAGTTCAGCGGTGGTGCCAGCAGCCACCAGGGTGGTCGACGAGAAGTGGCTGATGGCGTCAGCGGCCAGATCGCGGTAGGTCACGACAGCGCTTGGCTCGGCGGCTTGCCAGGCTTTAGTGACTTGACTGCTCAGCTGACGGGAAGCGGAGTTGTCGCCCAGAATGCTCGAATCGATGTGCAGCAGTTTCATGTGGAATCTCCTGGAATGAATCGCCGGTGGCGACGGAATGGAGACAATCCTACCGACGAAACCAATAGCTGATTAGACGGCAACAATGCGATAGTTTGTCCCACTGATAGAACAGTCGGGTTTCTCCATGCAAGACCTCAACGATCTCTACTATTTCGCCAAAGTGGTCGAGGCAGGCGGTTTCGCCGCCGCCGGCCGCTTGCTCGGCATTCCCAAGTCACGGCTCTCGCGGCGCATCGCCGAGCTGGAAGAACGCCTCGGTGCACGTTTGCTGCAGCGCACCACTCGCCAACTGAAGCTGACGGCGGTCGGCGAACGCTATTTGCGTCACTGTCAGGCCATGCTGCTGGAAGCGGAAATGGCCGACGAAACAGTGGCCAGCATGTCCAGCGAGCCTCGCGGACGCTTGCGGGTTTCCAGTCCCACGGGGCTGGCCCATGAAATGCTCCCGGTGGTGATCAGCAATTTCCTTGGCAAATACCCTCAGGTGCAGCTGGAAGTCACCCTGATCAATCGACGGGTCGACCTGATCACCGAAGGCATCGACGTGGCCCTGCGCGTGCGCGAACACGGCGATGAAGAACCGATGCTGGTGACCCGCCGCCTGCGTCAGGCGCAGATGGTGGTGGTCGCAAGCCCTTCCTTTATGCAGGGCGTGGAAATCAATCATCCGCAGGACCTGAAGAACCTGCCGGTGCTGGGCGCCCTGGAGGCCGATCGCATGGTGCATGTGCGCCTGCTCGATCAGCACGGCAAGAGTTGCGATCTGGCGCTGGAAGCCCGGCTTGGCATCGACGATTTCATCGTGCGCAAGGCCTGTGTGCTGGCCGGCCAGGGTTTCACCCTGCTGCCGATGATGTATTGCGAAACGGAACTGAACAACGGCACGCTGGTGCAGTTGTTGCCGGATTGGTCACTGCCCGGCGGCTGGTTGCAAGCGGTGTATCCGCATCGGCGCGGGGTGATGCCGGCGGTGCGCGCGTGGATCGATCATCTGGTCGAATCGTTCAATGCCTGTGGAGAACGGCTGTTATGAAACAAGGAAAGATGAGCGAACAGGATGTCGCGGACTTCTGCCTGGCCCTGCCCGGTGCCAGGGAAGACTACAAATGGGGTGGCGTGCGAGTGTTTTCGATTGCCGGCAACAAGATGTTCGCCTTGCAGGGGCTGCGCGGTGATTCGCTGGCGTTCAAGGTCGACAAGGACCTGTTTCTCGGTCATTGCGACCGGCCGGGCATTCACCCGGCGCCGTACCTTGCCCGGGCGCAATGGATCATCATGCACCCGCCCTACCCGCTGGGCGCCGAGGAACTGCAAGGCTTGCTGCAGCGTTCCCACCAACTGGTGGTCAGCAAGCTGCCCAAGCGCTTGCAGGTCGGGCTGCTGCTTTAGAACAACGCCAGGAGGTTCGAACCGAGAAACAACTGATCGATCCAGAACACCTGATGCAAAGCCACAATCATCCAGAACAACACCTGAAACGACACCTTGCGCGTCTTGTGCCGGAAGACCTGCTGGGCGATCAACGCGCCCGGCCAGCCACCGGCCAGTTCCACCGCGTGCAGGATGTTTTCCGGTGTGCGCCAGGCGTCGGCGCGGGCCTTGCGCTTGTCCGCCCAGTACAGGAAAAACGCCAGCACGCTGACCAGCCCGTAGGCCGTCAGCGGTACCAGGGAAATCCCGCGCAGCCACATCGACAATGAGCCGAACAGTGGCAACGCGCAGACGATCAGCAGCACCACCAGCTTCAATTTCAGATGCTGAATATTGCCACCGGAAGGACCGCGATCCGGGCGGCGTGCGCGGGAATCACTCATGGCTGGGCGGCCGTCCAGTCGACCCAGCCGAACTGCCAGGTCGCCAGAATCACCAGACCGAAGACGATCCGGTACCAGGCAAACGCCGCGTAGCTGTGGCTGCCGATGAACTTGAGCAGGCCGCGCACCGCGATCATGGCGAAGATGAACGCGGTGACGAAACCGATGGCGAATACCGGGAAGTCCGCCGGTACGAACAGGTCGCGATACTTGTAGCCCGAATACACCGCCGCACCGACCATGGTCGGCATCGCCAGGAAGAACGAGAACTCGGTGGCGGTCTTGCGCGACAGGCCAAACAACAGGCCGCCGATGATGGTCGAGCCGGAGCGCGAAGTGCCGGGAATCATCGCCAGGCACTGGGCGAAGCCGATCTTCAGCGCATCCGTCCAGCGAATCTCGTCGACCGTTTCGGCGTGCACTTCATGCTGACGCTGCTCGGCCCACAACATCACGATGCCGCCCACCACCAGCGCGGCAGCCACGGTGATCGGATTGAACAGGTAGTGGTGAATCAAGTCGGCGAAGACCACTCCCAGCACCACGGCGGGCAGGAAGGCGATCAGCAGGTTGGCGGTGAAACGCCGCGCACTTGGCTGGGTCGGCAGGCCAATGACCACGTCGAGAATCTTGCGTCGGAATTCCCAGACCACCGCGAGAATCGCACCAAGCTGGATGATGATGTTGAACGCCATGGCCCGCTCGCCTCCGAAATCGAGCAAGTCGGCAACAATGATCTGGTGTCCGGTACTGGAAATGGGCAAAAACTCCGTCAGCCCCTCTACAACTCCTAGAATCAGTGCCTGCAAGGCCGTCCAAAGATCCATCAATCCCCCAGAGAGCGATGCACAGAGGCATGCCCCGATAGTATTTTTTACGTTCACTGCGTTCAGCGTAGCTGGTTAAAGCTGTACCGATTCCGCGTGCACAGGATCCACACGAAACAGTCAAAATTCCGTGAAAAATCAATTTCGATTCAGGTTTTCACGCGCGGGGCCGAAATCCTAACAGACAAGCCGTAATAGCGCTGCCGCGTTCTACGACTTGGGTCGCGTATGCCCGGTCACCGAAACGTGGTTGGATGCTGGCGGTGGTTTATTACAAGAAAAAGAATCCGGAGTGACAGCGTTATGAACAGCTTGCGCAGTGTGTCGATCAGCCGACGCTTGTGGCTCATCTTGATTGTGGCCGTGGTCATGCTGTTGACGTTGGGCGTGTTGATGCTCAAGCAGATCCATGATGACCTCTACCACGCCAAGGCCCAGAAAACCCAGCATGTGGTGCAGACCGCCAGCGGTTTGCTGACGTACTACCAGGGCCTCGAAACCGCAGGAACCCTGACCCGCGATGTGGCACAGAAACAGGCGCTGACCGCGATCCGTGGCCTGCGCTATGACCAGAATGACTATTTCTGGATCAACGACCTCACGCCCGTGATGGTCATGCACCCGACCAATCCCAAGCTCGAAGGCCAGAACCTTTCGGCGATCCGCGACCCGGACGGCTTTGCGGTGTTCAATGAAATGGTCGCCATCGCCAAGGCCAAGGGCGCCGGCATGGTCAACTATCGCTGGCCCAAGCCCGGCGCCAGCGAACCGGTGGCCAAGACCTCGTACGTGAAATTGTTCGAGCCATGGGGCTGGGTCATTGGTTCGGGCGTGTACGTCGATGACGTGCAGGCCGAGTTCCAGGCTCAGCTGATCAAGGCATCCGTGGTCGGACTGGTCATCGCGGTGATCATGGCGCTGCTGGTGATCCTGATTGCCCGCAGCATCGTCCGTCCTTTACAGGAAACCGTGAACGCCATGGCCAACATCGCCAGCGGCGAAAGCGATCTGACCCGCAGCCTCGACACCCACGGCCAGGACGAAGTCACTCAGTTGGCCCAGCACTTCAACGCCTTTACCGCCAAGCTGCGTCGGGTGATCGGTGAATTGCAGCTGTCCGCCAGTGCATTGGGCCAATCGTCCAGCGAGCTGGGCAACGATGCTGCGCAGGCCCAGCAACGCAGCCAGCAGCAGTCGCAGCAGATGGAGCTGGTTGCCACTGCCGTCAACGAAGTGACCTACGGCGTGCAGGACGTGGCGAAGAACGCCGAACACGCCGCCAGCGAAATGCGTGACGCCGAAGCCCAGGCCCAGCAGGGCCAGATCAACATCGACGGCAGCCTGCAACAGATCGACAAGCTCTCCGGCACCATCGATCAAGCGGTGGAAGTCATCCGCACGCTGGCGACTGAAAGCACACAGATCGGCAGCGTGCTGGAGGTGATCCGCTCGATCGCCGAGCAGACCAACCTGCTCGCCCTCAACGCCGCCATTGAAGCGGCTCGGGCCGGCGAACAGGGTCGCGGTTTTGCGGTGGTGGCCGACGAAGTGCGTTTGCTGGCGCAGCGCACGCAGAAGTCCACGGCGGAAATCCAGACGATGATCGAACGCCTGCAAAACCACTCCGAAGCCGCGGTGAAGGTGATCGGCGACAGCAGCAAGGCTTCGCAACTGACCATCGAACAGGCCGGCCTGGCCAGTGCGAGTCTGAATGCCATCGGCCAGGCCCTGCGCAATCTCAATGGTCTGAACGCCTCGATTGCCAGCGCAACGCTGCAACAGGCACACGTGGTCGAAGACATCAACCAGAACGTTACCCAGGCGGCGGGTTTGTCTCACAGCACGGCACTGGCGGCCGAGCAGTCGAGCGTGGCGAGTGTGAAACTCGGCCAGCTCAGCGAACAACTGAACGGGCTGCTGCGCCAGTTCCGCGTCTGATCCCTGCAACAGGTGGGAACTCGTTTCCCACCTGTTTTTCGGTACAATCCGCCCCCTCTTTTATTCCCCCCAAGGAACCTGCATGTCCGGGCTTGAACTGTTTGCGGCCGCCCTCGGCGTGATCGCCGTGTGGCTCACGGTCAAACAGAATCCGTGGTGCTGGCCGATCGGGCTGGTCATGGTGTCGCTCTACACCTGGGTGTTCTTCGAGGTGAAGCTGTATTCGGACATGCTGCTGCAGGTGGTTTATGCCGGGCTGCAAATCTATGGCTGGTGGCAATGGACACGGGCCGGGACGATGCATGACGGGCGCGAAGTCAGCCGGCTCGACAATCGCTCGATTGCGCAGGGCCTGGCCATCGGTGCGGTGGGCAGTCTGCTGCTGGGCGCGGCCATGGCCCACTGGACCGACGCTGCACAACCGTGGCTCGACGCCGCGCTGACCGGCTTCAGCCTGGTCGCGCAGTTCTGGATGGCCCACAAACGCCTGCAATGCTGGGCACTGTGGTTCGTGCTGGATGTGATCTTCGTTGGCCTCTTCCTCTATAAAGGGCTGTACCTCACGGCGGCGCTGTATGCCCTGTTCACCCTGATCGCGGTGCAAGGCTGGCGCGAATGGCGTGCCGATCCGGCGTTACAACGATGAAAGTGATTGTTCTGACCGGTCCCGAGTCCACGGGCAAGAGCTGGCTGGCCGCCGGAATTCAACAGCAGTTCGGCGGTTTGCGGGTGGACGAATATGTGCGCTGGTTCATCGAGCAGAACGCACGCGATACCTGCCTCGCCGACATCCCGGAAATCGCGCGCGGCCAGTTGCAGTGGGAAGACGCAGCACGCGCGCAGCAGCCGCGCCTGTTGATTCTCGACACGCATTTGCTGAGCAACATGCTGTGGAGCCGGACGTTATTCGGCGAGTGCCCGCCCTGGCTGGAAACCGAGTTGCTGGCCCGTCATTACGACCTGCACCTGCTCCTGTCCCCGGAGCAGATCGAATGGACGGACGACGGTCAGCGCTGCCAGCCCGACTTGAGCGAACGACTCGCGTTCTATCAGGCGACCCGGACGTGGCTGGAAAACCATCGCCAACCCTTGCAGATCATCAAGGGCGACTGGGCCGAACGCCAGCAGCAGGCCTTCGACGCGGTGCGCACCCTGCTCGCGGACTGACCCGATTTGCGGGGCGTTTGACCCGCTGTATCCCCCTGGTTTGGGGGAAAAGTGTCCGTTCCTGAAACACTCCTTCAGGTGCAAAGTGCCCGTCTCAAGGCCCTTCATCCCTTTGTCATCCGACTTGTTACGCCGCTGAAACACCTGCGCGCAAACCCTTGGTCCAGAGCTTTGCGATGACTTTTGCAGGTTACGCGGCCAGTGATCTGTTTCATCGATGAAACAGCTGTTGTGTCAGGCATGGGCTAAATTCGCTCAATGCATTGAAATTCAAAGACATTTCAAAAGCGGCACAGCTTTCGCTCTCTCCTTCACAACGCTGAACAGGCTCAGCCCACTGAAGAAGGAATTGCCGCCGTGGGAAATATCAAAAAAGCCTTTACCTGCCTTCTGCTGATCGGATCAGCCGCCAGCCCCTTTCTCAGTTTCAACGTTCAGGCCGAAGGCAATGGCGTGATCGTGCTCAATCGTGATGTCCAGCCGATCCCGATCGGTCGCAGCGGTGGCAAAGACCCCTATCCCACCACCGTCAATGCCAACCCGTCTGCCCGCATCAATTCGACACTCAGCAATACCGAACTCAGTGATGGTGACTTTGCCCGTGTAGCCAGCGGCTCTTCCATCCGCGGCAACATCAACACCCCCAGCTCGAACCTGCCCGGCATGAACAACCTGACCAACCAGAACGGCCTGCCCGGCATGAGAGGCGGTCATGGCGGCGGTGCCGGCAGCTCGATTTCCAATACCGTAAACCGCGCGATGAGTTCCGGTCTCGCTCCGTTGACCCGCATGGCTGGAGGCCAGTGACATGAATCGTTCCCTGCTCCTGCTTGCCCTGCTCGGCTGCTCCAGCGTGATGGCCGATCCCAGCGCTGTGAACAACGCGAACATTCAAGACTCCGGTGCTCAGTACCGCGGCAACTTCAACGTCAACCAGGCCGCTGGCGATCAGATGCAGCAGGCCAACGTCAAGGCGATTGCCATTGGCACCGAGTCCCACGCCAGGACCAGCGTGCAGCAGAAAATCGACACTCCCGCCGACCGCTCGATCAACGCGAGCGCCAACATCGGCGGCAATTCTTTCACCAATGGCAACGGGATCCTGGGCGTGAACCAGGGCGCCGGGGCCAACAACCAGATGGCCAACGTCACGCGCGTCAGCATCAGTGCTGGCCCGCAGGCCGTTGACGATAGCGCCCTTTCCCAACAGAACGTGGCGTTGTTACCGAGCTCAGGAGCAACTGGCACCTCACCCGGCAGTCGCCAGGTCACGACAAGTGATCAGGCCTTCACCGGCAGCCGAGGGGTAATCCAGGTGAACCAGAGTGCCGGGGTGGGGAACCGAATGGCTAACACCCTGAGCATCCGGGTCGCTGACTGACCCAAACAACAAAAGCAGTGCAATTAGAAAGTACCAACACTTAACCAACTAATAAGCACGGAGAAACACCATGAAACCTACAATGGCCCTCAAACCACTGGTTTTCGCACTTGCAGCAGTGATGGCAATCGCAGCACAGGCAGGCGGTCGCGACGATGATCGCGGTCATGGTAACGGGCACGGCAACGGTCATGGCAACCATGGTCCGAAAGGCCCAACCCTGGAACAACTGCTGCAAATCACCGCCGGCGCCGGCGCTGCAGTGCTCGATGCACAAAACAGCGATGGCAACGTGGTGAAAAACCAGAGCACCGTCAACAATGCCAACGCCAGTGACTCGCTCAATGGCTCCAACGGCAACATGGGCGCCAACGTTGCAGCCGGTGACGGCAACCAACAAGACAACGCCGCCGCCCTGGCCACCGCCGACGAAAGCTTCATCTTCGGCACCGCTGTTGCTGCCTCGAGTGCCACTCAAGTCAACAACAACAACTATGTGAAAAACTCGTCCACCTTCAATAACGCCACGCTTAACAATGCAGGCAACAATGGTTCCGGCAACATCGGTATTAACGTGACTGCCGGCAACTTCAACCAACAGAAAAACAACCTGGCAATCGCCGTATCGGGTGGTCGTGTAGCCACTGCCGCTGCTGCTGCCAACCAGTCCTCCACTGGCCTGGTCGTCGACAACAAAGGCGTGCAGACCTACAAAAAAGACACCCTTACCGGTACCTTCGCAGCCGCTGGCGTGTTCAAGGCCAAAGGCACTGCGACCATCGAAGACGATGACCACCACGGTGGTTATGGCAATCGTGGCGGCGGCCACGGCGGCAACGATGACCAGAAAGCCAAGTTCGAAGCCGTGGGTACCTTTGGCCTCGCTGGCGTCACCACTCAGCAAGTGCTGACCAAAGATGGCTGGAAAGCACCTGTCGTGAACAATGCCAACATGACCAACTCGATGAACAACTTCTCCGGCAACGGCGGAGCCAACGTCTCGGCGGGTGTGGGCAACCAACAAAGCAACTCGCTGTCCATCGCCGCAGGTTGCAAAGCCTGCATGTAATCGCGATCGAAACGAAAGCCCCGGAAACGGGGCTTTTCCTCAGTCCGCAAAGGCGTATCGATCATGCGTAAAACTGCTCTCTTCGCTCTGCTTTGTGTCTGTGGCCTGACTCAGGCCGGTCAGATGCCCGTCGCTGCCCTGCCTGGCGGCACGCTCGTCTACAAGAACGTGCAAAGCATTCGTGAGCGCAAGTTTGCCGACATCGTCGAACAGAAAACCGACTTCAGCTGCGGCGCCGCCGCACTGGCAACGGTATTGCGCCAGGCTTATTGGCTCGACGTCGATGAGGAGCACATCATCAAAGGCATGCTGGTCAACGCTGACCAGGACCTTGTTCGTACTCAAGGTTTCTCCATGCTCGACATGAAGCGCTACATAGAAAGCATCGGCATGCGCGCCAGGGGCTACAAGATTCCACCGGAAAAGCTCGACGCAGTCACGATCCCGGTGGTGGTACTGATGGAAATTCGCGGCTACAAGCATTTCGTGGTGATGCAGCGGGCGGACAAGGATTGGGTTTACATCGGAGACCCGGTTTTAGGACACAAACGCTACTCCCATGATGACTTTGTCAAAGGTTGGAACGGTATTGTCTTTGCCATCGTCGGCCCCGGATACGACAAGACCAATGCATTGCGCAGTCCTCCGGTACCGCTGACAGCCAAAAACACGCTGGATGCTTTCAACCCGGTCAAAGATGCTGAATTGATGGACTTCGGGTTCATACAGAGCGACTTCTTTTAATCGCCGATTACAAGAGTGGGGCTGGATGTCCCGGGAGCAGCAGATGAAAACCTCATACTGGCTGGCCGCCGCCTGCCTGGCAGCGAGCGTGTCAGGCTATGCCAATGCAGGATTCAAACCCATCGAAATCAAGGACCAGGAGCTCGCAGAGCTGCGCGGTCGCTATGTCATGCCGGGCCGGATCATCAGCTTCGGCGTCGTCATGAGCAGTACCTGGCGCAATGCCAGTGGAGATCTGATCGGGGCCTCGGCCACCATGCAATTGCAGGCCGCTTCGGTTAAACCTGAATTCTACGTCTCGACCATCAAGGAACACGGCAATGGCAGTACCCCGGAACTGGGGACTGGCTCGGTCGTGGGTGGCGCGGCACTCAATTCCAGCCAGGGCGTGACGCAGAGTGTGCGCGCCGCTGGCGACGGCAACTCCGCCTACAACAACGTTGCGATCAACGTCAAAGAAGCCAGCCAGGCACCTGCACTGATGCCTGCACAAGGCCAGGCCTTGATGGCCGGCCAGACCATTTCCGGCAGCAACGGTGCCGGCAGTGTCGCGGTTTCGGCTACAGGGGGCGGTGTTCAAATGGCCATTCAGGCCTCCGGCAATCAGGGGACAGCCTTGCAACAGGTCGCCCAGGGCGGACTGCTGCAAAACACCCGTTTGCTCGGTAACGCAAACGTAGTCAACAACCTGACACAACTCAACGTTGTCCTGAACAATAACGGCATGACTGCCGGCGCACTGGACTGCAACCTGACTCAACTCAGGGCACTACGCAACATCGGATATTGAACTACGCTGAGTCTCGATCATTGGGCTTAAAGGGACGGCTTATTCATGTATCGATCAGTATCACTGCGTGCTGCTGTATGTTTGAGTACTCTTCTACCCGCGGCAATGTTGCAAGCTGCACCCGACGCCGATGTAGAAGCCCTGAAACAGGAACTTCTGGAGCTTAAGCAACGATACGAAGTACAACAAAAAGCCCTGGCGGTACTCGAACAACGGGTCCGCCAGGTTGAAGAACAGCCCGCCTCCCCACCCCCAAAACGCCTGGCCAAATCGCCTTCGGACATGAAAGGCAACCGGGTCGCCACCGGCACCGGGGCTGCAGCAGCGTCGGGGGGCGCCGCCGGGGGCAGCGGTGCATCCTATGGCCAGTCGCTGGCCGACGATTCGCAACCGGCACAGAGCGTGTCCAACCTGTACGACGAAGCCAGCGGTTTCTTCGGCGGCGGCAAGTTCAGCTTTGAAACCGGCGTGACCTATTCACGCTATGACACCCGCCAGCTGATCCTCAACGGCTTCCTAGCCCTGGACTCGATTTTTCTGGGCAACATCAACCTCGACCGGATCAAGGCCGATACCTGGACGCTGGACCTGACGGGGCGCTACAACTTCGACAATCGCTGGCAGTTCGACCTGAACGTGCCGGTGGTCTACCGTGAATCGACCTATCAGTCGGGCGGCGGCAACGGAGGCGCCTCCAACGTAACCACCGAACAGGACGTCAGCCGCGACCCGACCATCGGCGACGTCAACTTCGGCATTGCGTACAAGTTCCTGGACGAGTCGGTCAATACCCCGGACGCTGTGGTTTCCTTGCGGGTCAAGGCGCCTACGGGCAAGGATCCGTTCGGGATCAAGCTGCGCCAGACCGATGCCAACTCGAACCTGTTCGTGCCTGACACCCTGCCCACCGGCAACGGCGTCTGGTCGATCACACCGGGTATCTCGCTGGTCAAGACGTTTGACCCGGCCGTGCTGTTCGGCAGCCTGTCCTACACCCATAACTTCGAGGAATCGTTCGACGACATCAGTTCGACCGTCAACCAGAAAAACCCGGGCAAGGTCCGCATCGGCGACAGCTTCCAGATCGGCGCGGGTGTTGCCTTCGCACTGAACGAGAAGATGAGTATGTCGTTCTCCGTATCCGACCTGGTGCAACGCAAGAGCAAGCTGAAACAGGATGGCGGGGATTGGGAATCGGTGGTGTCCAGCGACGCCAACGCCGGTTACTTCAACGTCGGCATGACCATTGCGGCCACCGACAACCTGACCATCGTGCCCAACCTGTCCATCGGCATGACGGACGATGCCCCGGACTTCTCCTTCAGCCTGAAATTCCCGTACTACTTCTAACCGCAATACCATAAAAAGACCCGCTGCGATGCAAGTCGCAGCGGGTCTTTTCAGCTTCCCTGGCCGGGAAGCACCGCGCCCTAGCGGATCTGGTGCTTGTGCAGCAAACGGTAGAAGGTCGGCCGGGAAACCCCCAGCACTTTGGCCGCCACACTGAGATTGTCACTGTGCCGGTTCAATACGTCGCACAACGCCTGGCGTTCGGCGCGGGTCTTGTAGTCTTCAAGCGTGCCCATCGGTGCAGCGATCGACTGTTGGCTGATCAGCCCCAGGTCACGGGCCTCGATCTGCCGTCCTTCGGCCAGTACCAGACCGCGGCGTACGCGGTTGGCCAGCTCGCGGACATTGCCCGGCCAGTCGTGCTTGCCCATGGCGATCAGCGCGTCTTCGCTGAAACTGCGCGGACGACGGCCGGTTTCGTGGCTGTAGAAATGGGAAAAATGGTTGGCCAGCATCGACAGGTCGCCGTGGCGCTCGCGTAACGGCGCGGTCACTACTTGCAGCACATTGAGCCGGTAGTACAAATCCTCACGAAAGCGCTTCTTCTCGATGGCGGCTTCGAGATCGACGTGTGTCGCCGCCAACACCCGCACATCAACCGGGATCGGTTGACTGCCGCCGACCCGTTCAATGTGTTTCTCCTGAAGAAAGCGCAACAGATTGGCTTGCAGTTCCAGTGGCAGATCGCCGATTTCATCGAGAAACAAGGTGCCGCCGTTGGCTGCTTCGATACGTCCGACCTTGCGCTGATGGGCGCCGGTGAACGCGCCTTTCTCGTGGCCGAACAGCTCGGACTGGATCAAATGTTCGGGAATTGCCCCGCAGTTGATCGCCACAAACGGTTTGCTGTGACGTTGCGACTGCCGGTGCAGGGTCCGGGCGACGAGTTCTTTACCGGTCCCGCTTTCTCCGCGAATAAGCACTGGCGACTCGGTGGGGGCCAGTTTACTCAGCAGTTTGCGCAGCTCGCGGATCGGTTTGCTGTCGCCCAGCAGCTCGTGCTCCGGCTGATCGACGTGAATCGTGCCCTGGCCACGCAGGCGCGCCATGCCGAACGCACGACCGAGGGTGACCTGCACCCGGGAGACGTCGAACGGCAAGGTATGGAAATCGAAAAACCATTCGCAGACGAAGTCGCCAACGTTCTGCAAACGCAGCACCTCCTGATTCAGCACGGCGATCCATTCGGTGCCACTGCGACTGATCAGCTCTTTGACGGCTTCGGGACGTTCCAGGTGGAAAGGCTGTAAACGCAACAGACCGACATCGCAGCTTCGGTCGGCGGCATTCTCCAGGCTGCAACTGTCGACGTCCCAACCCACGGCACGCAAACCCGGCAACAATCGGTGACAGTCGTCGCACGGGTCGACGACCAGTAAACGTCGTAAAGCAGGCGCTTCGTTCATGACTGTTCCTTGGCGCCAAATTTTAGGAAATGATCGTAAAAACAGTCATTTGGCAAACCTGACTGTTACATTAGCAAGAATTTGACGGGGCCTTGTATCGATTGCTTATAGGTGTACAAGTGAAGCAGTTATAAGAAACCGCTTTATTAGTTAGCTATCGACTTGATTCTTTCGCCAGGCTTTCAAAAACAGGTCGGAATATTGGGGGTATGAAAGAAATTCGAAATTTCTTCAAATCCGGTGTGACCTGCCAACGGGTTGCGTGCATCAGTACAAGTAACTCGCCGAACGGTAAGCCCAACCGACGGCACATCACTTGATTGGGCACTTAAAGAGAGAAGACCCCATGACCGCCCCGCTCCGTATCAACGAAGCTCTTTTGATTGCCAACCGCGCATTTGAACCGTTTCAATGCGTCGCCTGGGCCCCACAAGATGGCAATGGCGAACTTTGCCTCACCGTGATCGACCGCACCAACTCCCACATCGGTCGTACCCAGATCCCAAGCAGTGCCTACTCTGATCCGGCGCAACTTGAACACCTGCTGCAGCAGGCCCGCGCCGAACTGAGCGAAGAAGGCTATGCATTGCAGTCCTGGTCGATGCCACACTGATAGTTGCGGGTAATGCGGATGACGCTCAAGTCATCCGCCCTCTTCTGTTAGTTGCGAATCTTTTTCCAACTTCAGTCTTTTTGTACAACTTTCCTCAATACTTTCGCGCCTGAATACTTGGCAGGCTTGCGACTGGTTCAAAAAGACACTGTTCTGGCACAGTGCGACTCTCCACCTGTTAGTTCTGTCAGTTGTACTTGCGCGTATTCAAGGATTGAATGTCTCGCTCATGCAGTTACCCGTTCCGCCTCCCGGAAATCGGTCGACTCGCAAGGAGAAGCATGCATGTCAACCCAGACCGCCATCGCGTTGCCGACGCCAGCGAAAAACGCCGGACAACTCGACAAGACCTTTTCCAGTAACGGTGTGGCGCAGGTTTACTTCGCCGGCAGTACGTCCAGCCTGACCCAGAGCGTGGCACTTGATGCGCAAGGCCGGATTCTGGTCGCCGCCAAAGTCGGCACGGCTCAGGGCAACTGCTTCGGTCTGGCCCGCTTGCTCGGGGACGGATCGGCGGACCTTGGCTTCGGCAATCAAGGCAGCGTGATCGGACGGTTCGCCAGCGGATTCGAAGCGACGGGCAGCAAAGTTCAGGTCTTGCCCGACGGGCGGATTCTGCTGGCAGGCCTGCACTATGAATCGGAACACTGCACCCTTCCCGCCCTGGCTCTGTTCGACGCCCAAGGCCGGCCTGACCCGGACTTCGGCGACAACGGCCGACAAATCGTTCGCTTGCCCGGCGACCTGTCCATGGGCACCCGCGACGCTTGGTTGCCGCCGGGCGTTCCGGGCGCCGAAGCCTGTGATTTTGCGGTGCAACCGGACGGGCATATTCTGCTGATCGCCAACCATCACTTCGAGCTGGCCGATCACGTCGGCATGCTGATCCGCCTCACACCCGATGGCAGCCTCGACCCCTCCTTCAACGGTCGCGGTTTCGTCATGGTTCGCCACTTGCTGCTCAATACCTGGCTCGGCAGCGTGCTGCTGCAAGGAGACGGAAGAATCGTGGTGGCCGGCTCCATCGACTTTCCTCAAGAAGGTCTGCTCGCCCGCTACCTGCCGGACGGCAGGCTCGATGAACGTTTTGCGGTAGACGGCTTCATGGCCTTCAAAGTCCAGGGGCACAGTGCACTGGTCAATCAGGTCATCGAATCGGCGGAGCATTTGCATTGTTTTGGCAGCAGCCGCGATCCGATCCGATGCATGGCGCAATCTGTCCATGGCAACGGCAGACCCGATCTGCACTGCAACAGAGGTCAACCGCATCTGCTGGAGATCGGGCCCAGCGGCTGCCAGTGGAGCGCAGCGCAGGCGATGCCGGACGGTCGCATCATCGCGGTCGGCGCAACCATCGGCGGCGTTGAAGCCGACTTTATTGTCGCCCGCTATCTGGCCAACGGCTGCCTTGACCGAAGCTTCGGTTCCGGTAATGGCTGGTTGCGCACGCGACTGGGGCGCAGCCTCGATACCGCCACTTCAGTGGCGATACAGCCTGACGGAGGAATTCTGGTGGGCGGCTATTCGCTGGATGGCAACTACCGTGCAATGGTGGCGCGGTATCTGAATCACTGATGCGAATCCAACTGCACTTGATCTTGCCCATCGCTTACGGCAACTTGCGCGCTTCTTAATACAAGGAGCAACCAATGTCCGGTTCGATGGCCCAGGCGTTCGCGCACAACTTTCTCGGGCATTCACCCCGCTGGTACAAGGCGTGCATCGTCGGGTTTCTGCTGCTCAATGCGCTGGTGCTGTGGGCCGCAGGTCCCGTCGCCGCCGGCTGGTTGCTGGTGATCGAGTTCATTTTCACCCTGGCCATGGCGCTCAAGTGCTACCCGCTGATGCCCGGCGGCTTGCTGTTGATCGAAGCGCTGCTGCTGAAGATGACCACGCCCCAGGCGCTGTACGAAGAGCTGCAGCACAATTTCCCGGTGATTCTGCTGCTGATGTTCATGGTCGCCGGCATCTACTTCATGAAAGACCTGCTGCTGTTCCTGTTCTCACGTCTTTTGCTGGGCGTGCGTTCGAAGGCGCTGCTGGCCTTGATGTTCTGCTTTCTGTCGGCGTTTCTCTCGGCGTTTCTCGACGCACTGACCGTGACCGCAGTGATCATCAGCGCCGCCGTGGGCTTCTATTCGGTTTATCACCGGGTGGCCTCTGGCAACGACCCGCGCCAGGACAGCGAATTCAGCGATGACCAGCATCTGCACCAGTTGCATCATGAGGATCTGGAACAGTTTCGCGCTTTCCTGCGCAGCCTGTTGATGCACGGTGCTGTCGGCACCGCACTGGGCGGCGTCTGCACGTTGGTCGGTGAACCGCAGAATCTGTTGATCGGCCACGAAATGGGTTGGCACTTCGCCGAGTTTTTCCAGAAGGTCGCGCCGGTGTCGCTGCCGGTGCTGGTCGCAGGACTGGTGACCTGCCTGTTGCTGGAGAAACTGCGCTGGTTCGGCTACGGCACGTTGCTGCCGGACAACGTACGCGCCGTGCTCGCCAACTACGCCGCCGAAGACAACGCCGAACGTACGCCACGCCAATGCGCCGCCCTGCTGGTGCAAGGCTGCGCTGCGCTGATCCTGATTGCCGGGCTGGCGTTCCATATTGCGGAAGTCGGCTTGATCGGCCTGATGGTGATCGTGCTGATTACCGCCTTCACCGGCATCACCGACGAGCACCGTCTGGGCAGCGCATTCAAGGACGCCATGCCGTTCACCGCGCTGCTGGTGGTGTTCTTCGCCGTGGTGGCGGTGATTCACGACCAGCAACTGTTCGCGCCGCTGATCCAGTGGGTGCTGGCACTGCCGGCCGAGCAGCAACCGGGGATGCTGTTCATCGCCAACGGATTGCTGTCGGCGATCAGTGACAACGTGTTCGTCGCCACGATCTACATCACCGAAGTGAAGCAGGCGTTCCTGTCCGGACACATGAGCCGCGAACATTTCGAGACGCTGGCGATTGCGATCAACACCGGCACCAACCTGCCGAGCGTGGCGACACCCAATGGTCAGGCGGCATTTCTGTTCCTGCTGACGTCGGCGATTGCGCCGCTGGTGCGGTTGTCGTACGGGCGGATGGTGTGGATGGCGTTGCCTTACACCGTGGTGATGGGATTGCTGGGCTGGTACGCCGTGAGTTACTGGCTGTAGAAACAACAACGGGAGCCCTGGGGCTCCCGTTTTTTTTTACGTAAATCAGCGCGGCAAGATGTACTTCTCGATGGCTTGCGCCACGCCATCCTCGGTGTTCGGCCCGGTCACCACATCGGCCTGACGCTTCACCGCGTCCTCGGCCTGGCCCATGGCGATCGACAGACCGGCAACATGGAACATTGCCGGATCATTGCCGCCATCGCCAATCGCAGCCGTCTGCGCCAGCGGCACACCGAGGTGTTCAGCCAGCGTGACCAGCGCCGAGCCCTTGTTCGCCTCGACTGCCGTCACGTCCAGGTACACCGGTTGCGAGCGCGACACCTGCGCGAGGCCCTCGACCTTCGGCAGCAAACGCGCCTCCAGCTCGATCAGCAGTTCGGTGTTGTTGCTGGTGGCCACGATCTTGTCGATGCGCTCCAGATACGGCTCGAAACTCTCCACCACCACCGGCGGATAACCCAGCCCGTGCTGCTCGCGCGGCACCATCGGCCCGTGCGGATCCTTGAGCAGCCAGTCGCCACCGCTGAACACCCAGATTTCGACATCCGGCTGATCGGCAAACAGCGCCAGCGCCGTCAGCGCGGCCGTGGCCGGCAGGTAATGCGCGACCAGAATGCTGCCATCCGGGTTGACGATCGTGCCGCCGTTGAACGCAGCGGTCGGCAGATCGACGCCCAGGGCTTCGATTTGATGCAGCATGGCTTTGGGCGGCCGCCCCGTGGCGAGACTGAACAGCACGCCCGCTTCGCGCAGCGAACGAACCGCGTCAATCGTGCGCTGACTCAGGCTGTGATCGGGCAGCAACAGCGTGCCGTCCATGTCACTCAACAGAAAACGGATCGGCTCGCTCATCCGAGACCATGCCAGACGCGACCATCGCGAGTCAGCAGATCATCGGCGGCTTTCGGCCCGTCTTCGCCGGCGGCATAGGTTTGTACACTGGCGTCCTGTTGCCAGGCATCAAGGAACGGCTGCACCGCGCGCCAGCCGTTCTCGATGTTGTCAGCGCGCTGGAACAGCGTCTGGTCACCGGTCAGGCAGTCGTAGATCAGGGTTTCGTAGCCGGTGGACGGCTGCATTTCGAAGAAGTCCTTGTAGGCGAAGCCCAGCTCGATGTTGGCCATGTTCAGCGCCGGCCCCGGACGTTTGGCCAGCAGGTCGAACCACATGCCTTCGTTGGGCTGGATCTGGATACGCAAGTAGGTCGGTTGCAATTCGTCGACCTCGGTATCGCGGAACTGCGCATACGGCGCCGGTTTGAAGCAGATGACGATCTCGGTGTCGCGCACGCTCATGCGCTTGCCGGTGCGCAGGTAGAACGGCACGCCGACCCAGCGCCAGTTGTCGATCATCACTTTCAGCGCCACGTAGGTTTCCGTGGTGCTTTCGGGGGAGACATTGTTTTCATCGCGGTAACCGGCCACCGGTTTGCCAGCGACTTCACCGGCGCTGTATTGGCCGCGTACCGAGTTTTCCCGAGCTTCTTCGAGGGTCCAGGGGCGGATCGCGCCGACCACCTTGGCCTTCTCGCCCCGCACCGCATCGGCGCCGAACGCGGCCGGCGGCTCCATCGCGACCATGGCCAGCAACTGGAACAGGTGGTTGGGCACCATGTCCCGAAGGGCGCCGGTGTGTTCATAAAAACTGCCACGGGTTTCGACGCCGACGGTTTCGGCGGCGGTGATTTGCACGTGGTCGATGTAGTGGTTGTTCCAGAACGCTTCGAACAGGCTGTTGGAGAACCGGCTGACCAGAATGTTCTGCACGGTTTCCTTGCCCAGATAGTGATCGATTCGGTAGATCTGCTTTTCCGACATGACCTTGAGCAGGCAGGCGTTCAACGCCTCGGCGGTTTGCAGGTCGGAGCCGAACGGTTTTTCGATCACCACCCTTCTGAAGGCTTCCGGGGTTTCTTCGAGCAATCCGGCGCTGCCGAGACGGCGCACCACTTCGCTGAAGAAACGTGGCGCGGTGGCCAGGTAGAACACCGCATTGCCAGTGCCGCTGTCGGCGATTTTCGCCGCCAGGGCTGAATAAGTGCTGTCGTCCAGGAAATCGCCCTGGACGTAGCTGATGCCTTTGGCGAGTTTGGCCCACAAGGCCGGATCAAGCATCTGATCGCCCTTGCCGACCTTGGCTGCCACTTCGGTGCGGATGAAGTCCTCGAGCTTCTGCGCGAAGGCTTCATCGGTAATGGCGTTGTGGTCAACGCCGACGATCCGCAGGCCATCATCCAGCAGGCCGTCGCGACTCAGGTTGTACAGCGCCGGCATGAGCAGGCGCTTGACCAGATCACCGTGGGCGCCGAACAGAAACAGCGTGGTCGGTGGCGCGGGTTCTGCCTTGGATTTCCTGCGGATCGTATGGGTCATTTCTTCGCAGTCTCCACATGGCCGCCGAAGCCGAAGCGCTGGGCCGAAAGAATCTTGTCGCCGAAAGTGCCCTGGCCGCGCGAGCGGTAGCGCGAGAACAGCGAGTTGGACAGCACCGGTACCGGCACCTTTTGTTCCATGGCCGCTTCGATGGTCCACTGACCTTCGCCGCTGTCAGCCACGGAGCCGGAGAAACCGTCGAGTTTCGGGTCGACCGCCAGGGCATCGGCGGTCAGGTCGAGCAGCCACGACGACACCACGCTGCCACGACGCCAGACTTCGGCAATGTCAGCCACGTTCAGGTCGAAACGCTGATCTTCCGGCAGTAGCTCGCTGGACTTGGTCTTGAGGATGTCGAAGCCTTCGGCGAAGGCCGCCATCATCCCGTACTCGATCCCGTTGTGGATCATCTTCACGAAGTGACCGGCACCGGCGGGACCGGCGTGGATGTAGCCGTGCTCGGCGCGGTGGTCATCGGACTTGCGGTCCCTGGTGCGCGGGATGTCGCCCATGCCCGGCGCCAGCGCGGCGAACAGCGGATCCAGACGCTTAACGGTCTCGGCATCGCCGCCGATCATCATGCAGTAGCCGCGCTCCAGGCCCCAGACGCCGCCGGAGGTGCCGACGTCGATGTAGTGCAGGCCCTTCTCGGCCAGGGTTTTGGCCCGGCGGATGTCATCCTTATAGTTGGTGTTGCCGCCATCGATAATGGTGTCGCCCGCCTCGAGCAGCGTGCTCAGGGTTTCGATGGTGTCTTCAGTCGGTGCGCCGGCCGGCAGCATGACCCACACCGCACGCGGCTTGGCCAGGCCTGCGACCAGTGCAGGCAGATCGGCGACGCCGGTAGAGCCCTCGGCGGCCAGGGTGTCGACAAAGGCGGTATTGCGGTCGTAAACAACGGTGGTGTGACCGTTGAGCATCAGACGTCGCGCAATATTGCCGCCCATGCGGCCCAGTCCAATAATCCCGAGTTGCATGTGCTGATGCTCCTTACTACAAATAAAAGTGTGTCAAAGGTTATAGCCCAACGTGAATCATGGAGCTTAGTCCAGAGCGTCGGTGTGAAGTTTCCGGGCATTGTGCCCGATCCAGACTGATAACGTCGGGAAACGTGCCGAAGACACAACGACCATGAAAAATAAAAAAGTTCCATTCACGAGCGAAAGAAATCAAAATCGGCGCCGATAGTATGTCAGCAACCGAATTCGGGGCTGAACTACAGTTGAGACACGCCATTTGCGAGGTGAGCAATGGGCACAGTACACACAGCAATGCCGCCACAAACCCTGTACGTCACCATCCGTCGTGATGAATTGCGTCAGTTGAAAGATGAACGCGACCAGCTCAAGCAGGAACTCGCGCAATTGCGCCTGCTGACCCAAGGCGCCGAGCCGCAGCCCTTGCCACGCGTACAGCGCTCGCCCCACGCCTGATCCCCGCCCGCTTCGGGAGCAGCCATTGCTGTTCCCGACATGCTGCACCTCCTGCCCTTTTCGGCAACTAACAAAGTTTTCACATTCGCTTGTTGATACTCCCGCGCATTCTGGCCGTGCGTCTGTGCGCATGGCCTCCGTTCGTCGGGCTCATGCGCCCTTTGCATGAAACGCCCGGTGGTGGATGTAACGACTGAGCTGGAGTGCTGAATGGCGGTGTTCAAACGCAGCAATACGACTGCGACAGGTTTCGACTGGGCCGGTTTCATCTGGTTGTTCGTGTTCTTCTGGTACTTCTCCGGTATCACCCAACTGCTGATCCAGCTGACGGGCACCTCAGGGTTCACCGGGTTCCGCCAGGCCTTCGTGATGAGCGCCGTGTGGCTCGCGCCGATGCTGCTGTTCCCCAAACGCACCCGCCTGCTCGCCGCGCTGATCGGCGTGGTGTTGTGGGCCTGCTCGATGGCCAGCCTGGGTTATTTCTTCATCTACCAGCAGGAATTCTCCCAGAGCGTGATCTTCATCATGTTCGAGTCGAACGTGTCCGAAGCTGGCGAGTACATGACCCAGTACTTTGCCTGGTGGATGGTCCCGGCGTTCCTCGCGCACACCGCGTTCGCGTATTTCCTGTGGACCCGCCTGCGTCCGGTGTACCTGCCCCGTGGCCGGGCATTCGTCGCCGCCATGGCGATTCTGGTGGCCGTGATCGGTTATCCGCTGGTCAAGCAGACAATGCGCACCGGCAGCTTCGAGCAAGGCTTCGAGAAATTCGAAACCCGTATCGAGCCGGCCGTGCCGTGGCAGATGGCCGTGGCTTATCACCGCTATCAGGAAACCCTGGCCGACATGCAGGGCATGCTGCACAGCGCGAGCAAGATCCCGCCGCTGAAAAACCTCAAGGACTCGGGCGCCAATCAGCCGGCGACCCTGGTGCTGGTGATCGGCGAATCCACCAACCGCCAGCGCATGAGCCTCTACGGTTACCCGCGCAAAACCACACCGGAACTGGACAAGCTCAAGGATCAGCTGACAGTTTTCGACAACGTCATCACCCCGCGCCCGTACACCATCGAGGCACTGCAACAGGTGCTGACCTTCGCCGACGAAGAAAACCCGGACCTGTACCTGTCCACGCCGTCGCTGGTCAGCATGATGAAACAGGCTGGCTACAAGACCTTCTGGATCACCAACCAGCAGACCATGACCAAGCGCAACACCATGCTCACGACGTTCTCTGAACAAGCCGACGAGCAGGTGTACCTGAACAACAACCGCAACCAGAACGCTGCGCAGTACGATGGCGACGTGATCGAGCCGTTCAACAAGGCCCTGGCCGACGCGGCGCCGCGCAAGTTGATCGTCGTGCATCTGCTCGGTACGCACATGAGCTACCAGTACCGTTATCCGCCGAGCTTCGACAAGTTCCAGGATCGCAACGGCGTTCCGGCCGGTGTGCGTGACGATCAGGTGCCGACCTACAACAGCTACGACAATGCCGTGCTGTACAACGATTTCGTGGTCTCGAGCCTGATCAAGGATTACGCCAAATCCGATCCGAACGGCTTCCTGCTCTACCTCTCCGACCACGGTGAAGACGTGTTCGACTCGGTGGGCCACAGCACGCTGGGTCGCAACGAAAACAAGCCGACGGCGCCGATGTACACCATTCCGTTCATGGCCTGGGCGTCGCCAAAATGGCGTGAAACCCACGACTGGAGCTTTGCCGGGGATCTGAGCCGCCCTTACAGCAGCTCGCACTTGATCCACACCTGGGCGGATCTGGCCGGTTTGAGTTTCGATGAGCTGGATCGCACCAAAAGTCTGGTCAGCGACAGCTTCAAGCCGCGTCCGCTTTTGATCGGCAACCCTTACGAACGCGAACAGCGGGCCCTGATCGACTTCAGCCTGATGAAGCCGAAAAAACCCGCGGCCACCACTACGGAAGTGGTGCTGCAGGAGTAACAGAAAGGGCCGCAACCGGCCCTTTTCAACATTTACAATCGTACTGCCCCTTCCCTTGCAACCTGCACGCGTCATTCACGCGTGCAGCGTTCGTCCGATACGCCGTGGAAATACCCTGTAAAACCTAGACTGAACGAGCGTTAACCTCTTGTTAATGCCCTCGACGGACACTGCCCCTCGAGGCCCTGATTCATGGATGAACGGCTCCGACATTTTTCGTAGGAGGCACCATGAAAACCACGACTGCAATCCTTGCCGGTCTACTCACCCTGGCATCCGCCAGCGCATTCGCCGAAGGCGGCGCCGAGCGCATGAGACATTACTGGGCAAACTTCCCGGTTCATTCCGCACAGAGCCCGCAGGCTGAGGCGAAGACCAATGAACTCAAGGTTCCGGACGACCAGACCGCCCAGGTCACCGAGTCCTATCGCCCTTGAGCGAACGCTTTACCGATGGACCTGCGATGGCTCGCTCTGGCTTCGCAGATGACAGTTGGGCGCCCTTTCCGGGCGCCTTTTTTTTACGCCTGCAAATCCTTGATCCAGAACAGCATGCGCCCGTGATTCGGGTCGAACATGCCTGGCGCGAAGCCGAATTTGGCATAGGAATTTTGCGCTATGGCGTTACCTTCGAGTACCTCCAGAGTGATCTTGCAGCAACCACGCTGACGGGCGATGTCCTCGACCTTGCGCAGCATTTTCTGACTCAGCCCCAGACCGCGAAACTTGGTCACCACTGACACGTCGTGCACATTGACCAGCGGTTTGCAGGCAAACGTGGAAAACCCTTCAAAGCAGTTCACCAGCCCCGCCGGCTCGCCACCGACAAAGGCCAGGACGCTGAACGCGTGGGGCCGTTTGGCCAGTTCGGCGGGCAGTTGCTGCAACAGTTCAGGGGCAATCGGATGGCCGCCGCCCATCGGGTCCTCGGCGTAATGATTGAGTACGACACCGATGGCTTCGGCATGCACCGGATTGGTGTAACTGGCTTGAAGCACAAGAATTTCTGCGGAATCCATTTCCTTCCTCGATCGCACGGGGCCCCGGCGCGTTTGATACGCACTGATAGGCTCGGCGACCTTAGCGCGAGGCAGGTCCCGGCGACAACCCGACGTTTTCAGTGCCCCCAGATAAGCTCTTCGGTCCAACCCAGCTCGGCAAAATCCTCGGCTCGCAAACCGGACTCGCCGGCACAGAAAAACTCGTCCAGTTGCGGCGGCTTCACCGAAGTGCCGCTAAGCATGGCGTGAACCTGGCCGCGATGGTGGATCTGATGTTCGAACAGGTGCGAGATCATCCGCAGACGGCTGTCGTGCTGTGGCGTGTCGCGGGCGATGGTGACAATGCGCCCCAGATCGGCATCGCGCAGTTGCTCGCAGTAGGCGATCAGCCTGCGGTCGACATGGGCCTGTTCCCGGCGCAAGGCCTGTGACTCGGTGAAGGGTTCGTCAGCGTTGAAGAACACGTAGCAATCGGGATGCGGTTCGTCACCGCGCAACTCCCGCTCCAGCGCGTCGACGTAAAACCAGTCGCAGGTGAGGATGTGGTTGAGGGTCAGGCGGATGCTCGGGAAGAAACTGACCCGTGGCGCCGCCAGCTCCGTGCCGTCGAGCTGGCTCCAGGCCTTGGCCAGTCGATGATTGGCCCAGGCATTCTGATAAGCCATGGTCAGCAAATGATGGGACAGTGGCTGAGTCATGTCGCGCCCTCCGTGTTTTCAGGTCTCGGCGAAGCGTTGCAACTGCATCTCCTGCAAGCGGCTGAGGGTCCGGCGGAACGGGAATTCCAGATAGCCCTCGGTGTACAGCGCGTCCATCGGCACTTCGGCCTCGATGTACAGCGGCACCTTGCGGTCGTAGCACTCGTCGACCAGCGCGATGAAGCGGCGCACGCCGTCGTCGTGCACCGACAATTGCGGCAATTCGCGATCGCCGGCCACCACCCGTTCCGCGCCGTCCTCGGTGCCACGGGCGATCCGCCCCTCGCGCTTTTTCGCGCTGAGGTTCGGCACCTCGCTCAACAGGATAGCCCGGTAGGTGTCACACAGCGCGATGAAATCCATGGCGGCGAACGGTTGCTCGCACAGATCGGCGTAACGGCACCACAGCACCGAATCGCTGGCCTGCACCACGTTCAAGGCACGGTAACCGACCGGCACCGGTTCGCCACTGACGGTTTGCCCGGCCGCCAAGGCGTCGAACACCTGGCTTAGCGCGCTAGCCTGCTCCGGCTGAGTGACCCAGTAACGCTGCTCGATGGCACCGGGATGCAATCGATGATCTTCGGCGCCATTCACCGCGACCACTTGCATGTGCTGCTTGATCGCGGTGATCGCCGGCAAAAAGCGGTCGCGGTTGAAGCCGTCGGCATACAGCTGATCCGGTGGCAGGTTGGAAGTGCAGACCACCACCACGCCCTCATCGAACATCACTTGAAACAAGCGCCCGAGAATGATCGCGTCGCCGATGTCATTGACGAACAGCTCGTCGAAACACAGCACTCGCACTTCAGCCGCCAGCTCACGGGCCAGGGCTCGCAACGGATCGGCGATCCCGGTCAACTGAAAGGAGCGCTGGTGCACCCAGCCCATGAAGTGGTGAAAGTGCTGCCGCCGCGCCGGCCCCCGCAGGCTCTGATGAAACTGGTCCATCAGCCAGGTCTTGCCGCGCCCGACCGGGCCCCACAGGTAAACGCCGGTGACCGAACGGGCACCGGCGTGCAGGGCTTCATGGCATTTTTGCAAGGCCCAGACCGCGTGTTCCTGGGCTTCATCCTGGATGAAGCCCTTGTGGTCGACGGCGTATTGCCAAGCGCTCAGAGGGGAGTCGAAAGTCATGCGCGGCAGTATGCCACGACGGCTACAGGGAAATATCCAGCCGAGCGATTTTGCCCTGTTCGTTAAGGCGGAACGTGTAGCGCAGCTCCAGCGGGCTGCCGGGAAACGTTCCGGAGATCAGCCCTTGCACCAGCACTTTGCCGGTGCGCTGCTGGACGCCGAGCACTTCGACCCGCGGCTGATAGCGCTGGGCGGTGTCCTGCATCCAATTGGCGATGGCCTGCGGGCCGACCTGATGATGGCCTTCATCGAACACGTGGGCATCCTCGGCAAAAAAACTGCCGACCCGGGAGGTATCGCGAGCATTGGCAGCATTGATGTACTCAACGATGGCCGGGGCGAGTATCGAGGTGGGATGGAACATGAGTGCAGCTCCTTTTTTCGGGTTCTGTCGCCATCCTAGAACAGCCCTGCGTCAATTCCTGTCAGGAGTGAAGCGGCCGTTTTCGTCCAGTTGCATCAGCCGCTGCCAAGTGCGCAACAGCTCGCTGCGCCGCCCCGGATAGCGCTCGCCCTGCAGGCTGGCGGCGGCAATCCGGTCGGTGCGAAACGTACGATAGGCGCCGCGCAATTCGCACCACGCGACGATGATCCGCACCTCGTTGAGAAAACCCAGCGCCAGCGGCCAGATCAACCGCTGGCTCTGCACCTGCTGCGCATCGGCGTAATCGATGTGCAGCTTGGCCTGATCGCGGATGGCGTGGCGGAACACGTTCAACGGCACGGCGTTTTGCGGAAAACCGTAACCCGGCGGCCCGGGCATGACAGTCGGATTGCGCAGCGCTTCCTGGGCCTGCGGGTCCAGCACCGCAGCGATTTTCGCCAGTGCATCCGCAGCCGCTTTGCTCAGCACCTCGTCGCCGCGCTGATCGACATAACGCAGGCCCAGCACGATGGCTTCGGTCTCGTCGGCGTTGAGCATCAGCGGCGGCAGAAACAGACCGCTGCGCAGCACATACCCGATGCCCGCCTCGCCATGGATCGGCGCGCCGAGGGCGGTCAGTTCGGCGATATCGCGATAGAGGGTGCGTTCGGAGATTCCCAGTTCGGACGCCAGCGTTGCTGCGGTGACCGGGCGCTTCTTGCCACGCAGCACTTGCAGCAGGGTCAACAGACGTGTGGTTCGCGACACGGTTTGAGGCTCTGGGCAGAAAATTTGCCGGAGCTTAGCAGAGCCTGGTGTCAGAAATTGTCAGGAGCTTTCACCAGGCTCGGAGGGGATCACGCGTCGACTTTGTGCCGGGCCGCGTACAGGCAAAGCATCTCCATGGCCAGGGTCGCCGCCGCCAGCGACGTCACGTCCGCGTGGTCATAAGCCGGGGCGACTTCCACAACATCCATCCCGACCAGATTGATCCCGCGCAGACCGCCAAGGATCTCCAGCGCCTGCACCGTGCTCAAGCCGCCGCAGACCGGCGTACCGGTGCCCGGTGCGAAGGCCGGATCCAGGCAATCGATGTCGAACGTCAGGTACACCGGGTGATCGCCGACCCGCGCGCGAATCGCTTCGACAATGGCTTCGCAACCACGGCGATGCACTTGCCGCGCGTCCAGCACCTGAAAGCCCTGATGATCGTCATTGGTGGTGCGCAAGCCGATCTGCACCGAACGCGCCGGATCCACCAGCCCTTCTCGCGCCGCGTGCCAGAACATGGTGCCGTGATCGACCCGCTTGCCCGCCTCATCCGGCCAGGTGTCGCTGTGCGCATCGAAGTGGATCAGCGACAACGTGCCGTGCTTGCGCGCATGGGCCTTGAGCAGCGGATAGCTGATGAAGTGATCGCCGCCGAAGGTGAGCATCGCGCTGCCGGAGCTGAGAATGTGCTCGGCGTGGGCCTCGATGCTTTCCGGGATGGTGTGCGGCGAGCCGTAATCGAAGTCGCAATCGCCGTAATCGATCACCGCCAGATGATCGAACGGGTCGAACGCCCACGGCCAGTGCCGTTCCCAGGCAATCCCGGTGGACGCCGCGCGAATCCCGCGCGGCCCGAAACGTGCGCCGGGACGGTTGCTGGTGGCGGTGTCGAACGGCACACCGCTGACCGCCACGTCCACGCCGCGCAGGTCGCGGCTGTAGCGCCGGCGCATGAAACTGGTAATCCCGGCGTAGGTATTTTCGGCAGCGGTGCCGTAGAGGCTGTCACGGGTCAGGGCCTGATCGTTTTGCACTGGCACGTCCATCGGTGTGCTCCTGTTGTTATGAAAGGCTATTGGCGGCTACGGAAAGTGGTCCACAGGCGTGTGCGCTGGCGCATGTCCTTGAGGCTCATGCTGTGGTCGGCGTACAGCCGCTCGCGCACTTCGGATTTCGGGTAAATGTCCGGATCGTTGCGCACCGCTTCATCCACCAGCGGCGTGGCGGCCTGGTTGGCGGTGGCAAAGAACAGCGTATTGGTCAGCGCCGCCACGGATTCCGGGCGCAACATGAACTCAATGAAGGTGCGAGCAGCTTCCGGGTGCGGCGCGTCTTTGGGGATGGCGAGGTTGTCCTGCCACACCAGCGTGCCTTCCTTGGGGATCCGGTAAGCCACTTCAAACGGCTTGTTGGCCTTGCGCGCCTGATCGGCGGCCATGCTCGCGTCACCGTTGTAGGTCAGCGCCAGGCAGACGCTGCCGTTGGCCAGATCATTGATCTGCCGCCCGGTGGCGACGTACAGCACCGAGGGCTGCAACTGCTGCAACAAGGCTTCGGCGGCGACCAGATCTTTCTTGTCGGTGCTGTAGGGATCTTTCCCGAGATAGTGCAGCGCCAGACCGATCACTTCCTGCGGCGAATCGAGAATCGCGATCCCGCAATCCTTGAGTTTGCTGGCGTATTCAGGCTTGAACAGCAGATCGAGGCTGTTGAGTGGCACATCCGGCAGCCGCTGTTTGACGGCTTCGACGTTCATGCCCAGCCCCAGCGTGCCCCAGGTGTAAGGCACGCCGTAGCGATTGCCGGGATCGACCGCTGACAGTTTTTCCAGCAGATCCGGATCGAGATTGGCGTAGCCCTTGAGCCTGTCGCGGGGGATTTCCTTCAGCGCGCCGGCGGCCAAACCACGGGCCAGCACGCTGGACGAAGGCACCACCACGTCGTAGCCGCTGCCGCCGGTGAGCAGTTTGGTTTCCAGCACCTCGGAGGTATCAAAGGTGTCGTAGCGCACGTGAATGCCGGTTTCCTTTTCGAAGCGCTGCAAGGTGTCAGGCGCCACGTAATCGGCCCAGCTGTAGAGATTGAGGGTTTTCTCTTCGGCCTGGGCGGCGATGGAGACGGTAAGCAACAACGCGGGCAAACACAGCTTGAAGACGGGAGCCATGACGAACACCTGACCGAAGGAAGTGGTGGCAGGATGCGCCGCCGGATACATTCGAAAAATATCAAGCTTGTTAACCTGACTTTATCCAGGAGTAATGTGATGCTCGGTCAGCTCCACGATGTCGATCTTCAGCTTCTGCGGCTGTTTCTCGGCGTAGTCGAATCCAATGGTTTCAGCGCAGCCCAGGGTGAACTGGGGCTGAGCCAGTCGAGCATCAGCCAGCAAATGGCCAAGCTTGAGACGCGTCTCGGCTATCGGGTGTGCAACCGGGGCAAGGGCGGTTTCAGCCTGACGCCCAAGGGCGAGCAACTGTTGATTGCCGCGCGGGCGCTGTTCGATTCGATCGAAACCTTCCGCCATCAATCCAACGGCGTCGCCGGGCGCTTAATCGGTGAAGTGCGCTTGGGTCTGTCGGAAGCGGTCGATCAGTCGGTGCTGCAACGGGTGGCGGATGCGATCCGGCGCTTTCGCGAGCGGGACGAATCGGTGCGAATCGAGCTGATCAGCGCCATGCCCGGCGAAATGGAGCGTCTGCTGCTGCAACAGCGGCTGGACCTGGCCATCGGTTACTTCTCCCAGGTGCAGAGCGCGTTCGACTACCGCGAGCTGTTCAGCGAAACCGAGCATCTGTATTGCGCGCCCGGCCACCCGCTGTTTACCGACGATGCGCCCGATGATGCGGCGTTGCAGACCTGCGACCGGGTCGATCACCCCTACCGGTTTCTGCGCAGTGACGAGCCGTTTCAGGGCAAGGTCTGCTCGGCGCGCTCGGAGCAGGTCGAAGGTACCCTCGCCTTCATTCTGTCCGGCAAGCACGTCGGTTATCTGCCCGACCATTACGCCCGCCAATGGCAGGACAAGGGCCTGTTGCGGCCAGTGCGCGAAGGCGAGTTGAGCTTTGACGTGGCGTTCCATCTGGCCCGCCATCGGGCGCAAGTACCGGGAGATGCACAGAAAGCCTTTGAGCAGGATCTGCTCTGCGCCTTTGGTCGAACCTGAGCATTTTTTGGAACGCGGAGCGTCCCCGGCTGCATTCCCACGCAGAGCGTGGGAACGATCATGCGTTGCCCTCGCCCCTCGCTTACGGCATCCTGCGCACCCATTTTCCGACCCGGCCCCGCATTGCGGCACGCAAACCACCATGACCGTCTCTGAAAAAGCCCCGCGCAACAACGATCTGATCTACGGCCTCAACGACCGTCCGCACTTCACCGCAACGGTGTTTGCCGCCCTGCAACACGTACTGGCCAGCTTCGTCGGCATCATCACCCCGACCCTGATCATGGGCGGCGCCCTCGGCCTGCAAAGCGAAATCCCGTACCTGATCAGCATGGCGCTGTTCGTCTCGGGCCTCGGCACCTTCGTTCAGGCCAAGCGCTTCGGCCCGGTCGGTTCGGGGCTGCTGTGCCTGCAAGGCACCAGTTTTTCCTTTATCAGCGTGATTCTCAGCGCCGGCTTCATGGTCAAGGCCCGGGGCGGTGGCACCGATGAAATCCTGTCGACGATCTTCGGCGTGTGCTTCTTCGCGGCGTTCATCGAAGTGGTGCTGAGCCAGTTCATCGGCAAATTGCGCATGCTGATCACCCCGGTGGTGACCGGCACCATCATCACCCTGATGGGCCTGTCGCTGATCAAAGTGGCGATGACCGACATTGCCGGCGGCTTCGGCGCGGCGGATCTGGGCGCGGCGAGCCATGTGTTCCTGGCGGCGCTGGTGCTGGGCACCATCGTGGTGTTGAACCGGGTCGACGTGCCGTTCCTGCGGTTGGGCGCAATCGTCATCGGCCTGACCCTCGGCTACGTGGTGGCGTGGTTGATGGGCACCGTGGACTTCGCCAACCTGCCCGAAGTGCCAGTGGTGAGCGTACCGGTGCCGTTCAAGTACGGTTTCAACTTTGATTGGGTGGCGTTCGTGCCGGTGGCGGTGATTTTCCTGGTGTCGCCGCTGGAAGCGGCCGGCGACCTGACCGCCAACTCGATGATTTCCCGGCAGCCGGTCAAAGGCCCGCTGTACATCCGCCGGATCAAGTCCGGCCTGCTCGCCGACGGCCTCAACTCGGCCATGGCGGCGGTGTTCAACAGCATGCCGATGGTGACCTTCGCCCAGAACAACGGCGTGATTCAGCTGACTGGTGTGGCCAGCCGCTACGTGGCGTTCTTCATTGCCGGGCTGTTGGTGCTGCTGGGACTGTTCCCGATGATCGGCGCGGTGCTGCAACTGATGCCGAAACCGGTGCTCGGCGGCGCAGAGCTGGTGATGTTCGGCACTGTGGCGGTGGCCGGGATCAAGATCCTCGCCGAGGCCGGCCTGCATCGGCGCAACATGCTGATCGTGGCGATTTCCGTCGGCATGGGCCTGGGAATCGCCGCCGTGCCGGAAGTGCTGCGTGAACTGCCGCAGGCGCTGCGCAATATTTTCGAGTCGCCGATCACCGTTGGCGCGCTGTGTGCGATCGTGCTGAATATCTTCCTGCCGGAAGAATTCATCGAACTGGAAGAAGATGACTTCGACCCGGAAGCCTCTATCCTTCAGGTCATGGAAAATCCCGACCTGCCGGCCAAAGCTGAACCCGCCGCGCCGGCCGCTGTCGCACAATTGAACCGCTGATCCTGTCCGCTCGATGAAAAAAGGGCTGATACCGGCAACGGTTCAGCCCTTTTTCAATGAGAGAGCATCAATGCGCCGCCTCCAAGCCGTCATCCTGTCCCTGCTTCTGCTCTCCCTCAGCGCCTGTGCGCTGTTCCCCAACCGCGACCCGGTGAACATCAACGTGGTCGGCCTCGAACCGCTGCCGAGCCAGGATCTGGAAGTACGCTTCGCGATCAAGCTGCGGGTGCAGAACCCCAACGAAACGCCCATCGACTACAACGGCATCGCGCTGGATCTGGAGGTCAACGGCCATTCGCTGGCGTCGGGTGTGAGCGATCAGACCGGCTCGATCCCACGGTTCTCCGAAACCATCGTCAGCGTCCCGGTGAGCATTTCCGCGTTCTCGGTGCTGCGCCAGACCCTCGGCCTGAGCCAGACCCAAACCCTCGACAACCTGCCCTATGTGCTGCGCGGCAAACTGGCGGGCGGGCTGTTTGGCACGATGCGCTTTGTCGATACCGGCAAGCTCAGTCTGCCCAGGGCCAGTGCTGCCACCTGGTAGGTTTCATAACTTTCAAACTGTTCACAAATCCTTATGGGAGCTGGCTTGCCAGCGATAGCGGAGTGTCAGCCACGGTGACGGTGACTGATACGGCCCCATCGCTGGCAAGCCAGCTCCCACAGTTTTTGTATTGACAGTCAGATCATGCGGTGAAACGCACACCCGGTTTCGCCCGCTCATCGACGCTCAACTCGAACACATCCGGCCGCGCATAGTGGCCGACCACGTCGTAGTCGTAGCGGGCGCGCACCAGGTCTACGGTGTCGATCTCGGCGGTGAGCAAGCCGGCCTCGCCGCGCAACGGCCCGGCCAGCACGTCGCCCATCGGCCCGACGATCACGCTGCCGCCGGCGATCAGCGGTCTATCCCCCGGCCAGTTGGCAACTTCCACGCCCAACTCATTCGGCGAGGCCTGTACCTGACAGGCGCTGACCACAAAACAGCGCCCTTCGTGGGCGATGTGGCGCATGCTGACCTGCCACATCTCGCGTTCGTCCACGGTCGGCGCACACCAGACCTCGATGCCCTTGGCGTACATCGCCGTGCGCATCAGCGGCATCATGTTTTCCCAGCAGATCACGGCGCCGAGCTTGCCGACCTGAGTGTCGAGCACCGGCAGCGTCGAACCGTCGCCCTTGCCCCAGATCAGCCGTTCGGTGCCGGTGGGCATCAGTTTGCGGTGTTTGGCCACAAGACCCGCCTGCGGGTCGAAATACAGCGCGGTGCAATGCAAGGTGCTGCCGGCCCGCTCGATCACGCCGATCACCAGGTTGGCCCCGGTACGTGCCGACAGCCCGGCCAGCGCTTCGGTTTCCGCACCGGGCACGTCGATAGCGTTGGCGAAGTAACGGGCGTAGGCCTCACGGCCTTCCGGCAAGCGATATCCCAATTGCGTGCCGAAGCCCTCGCCTTTCGGGTAACCGCCGAGCAAAGCTTCGGGCATCACCACCAGCGCGGCGCCGGACTCGATGATCGCGGTTTCCCAGCTCAGGATCTGTTCCAGGGTTTCAGCCTTGCCACCGGGCAAGGCGCCGATCTGCAGGGCGGCAACGATTGATTTGGGCATGACGGTCACTCCGTGAAGTTCAAGTGTTGCTCATTCTCCGGCGCCACGGGATCATGAATAAAGACCGATCCACTGCTGAATGATATGAACCAGATGAATATCGCAACCGTCGACCTCAACCTGCTGAAAGTCTTTGAAGCCCTGCATGAAGAATCCAGTGCCAGCCGCGCGGCGTTGCGTCTGGGCGTAACCCAATCGGCGGTCAGCGCGGCCTTGCGCCGGCTGCGCGAGGTGTATGGCGATCAATTGTTCGTGCGTACTGGCCGGGGACTGGCGCCCACGCTCAAGGCCAACCAGTTGAAACCGGTGGTCAGCGATGCCCTGAATAAATGCCGGCAAAGCCTGGCCATGGTCGACCCGACCGCCAATCATTACGAAGGACGCTCGGTCACTGTGGGCCTTTCGGACGATTTCGAAATCGCTTACGGCCGGCGCCTGATCGAGGAAATCGCCCGCCGCGCACCGAAACTGCGCCTGATTTTCCGCCAGACCCACAGCCAGATCGTCGCCCGGGCGCTGATGGAGCGCAGCATCGATCTGGCGATCACCGCCGGCGGATTTGCCGAGCGGCTGCTCAGCCGTCAGGTGTTGGGTGAAGGGGGTTACGCGTGTCTGGTGGATCCGGCGAGTCTGGCGCCGGGCCAGCAGCAGATCGATCTGGAAGAATTCGTCACCCGCGAGCACCTTCTGGTGTCGTCGGGCGGTTTTATCGGGATCACCGATGAAGGGCTGGCGGCGCTGGGCCGGACTCGCCGGGTCTGCGCCTCGACCACGCATTTCGCGGCGTTGCCGCATCTGCTCAAGGGCAGCGAGGCGGTGGCGACCATTCCGACCCACGCCGCGCAGGCCATTGCCTCACTGAGCGGGCTGGTGCTGCTGCCCTGCCCGCTGGCGCTGCCGCGCTACCCGATCGAACTGGGCTGGCGCACCAGCACCCAGATCGATCCGGTGGTGCTGACGGTGCGCGAAGCGATAGGCGCCAGTTTCAGGGCCGAGTGATTACTTGTTGGCCGCCATCAGGCGATTGACTTCACTGCGCACCATGTTGGCGAATTCCGGCGGCGACATGCCGTCCAGTTCGGCGCGCACGAACTCGGCCCATTTGCCCTTGCGCTTGGAGCGCTCGCCGAACAACCGCGCGGCTTCGCCCTTGGCTTTGCCCAGATTGTTCTGCCAGAGTTCGAACAGTCGGGATTTCTCATCTTCCAGCGCGGCGCGCTCTGCGAGGGATTTGTCGGCCAGATTGAAACTCATCGGGAATTACCTGCTGCATGAAATGGCGACATCTTACACGCTGGACGGAAACCTCTGACGCTGGTTTTTGTTCCGGATGGAAAATCCCTGCAACTTTTCAAGGCGCGCCACACTCCATTGTTCACTGTCCATTCACCTGCAAGGAGTCACCCAATGGCCCGGAAAACCGCCGTTCAAGCCGCCGAAGACCAAATCAAGGACCAGGCCTTCAGCGAACTTCAGGCGCTGATCGAAGAGTCGGAAAAACTGCTCAAGAGCAGTGCATCCCTGGTCGGCGAGGAAGCGGAGACCCTGCGCGGGCAAATCGCCCAGAAATTGCAGCAGGCGCTGGATTCGGTCACCAGCGTGCGTGACCGCACCAAACCGGCGGTGGACGCCACCGAGAGCTACATCGGCGGGCACCCGTGGCAGACCGTGGCGATTTCCGCCGGGTTCGGCCTGGTAGTCGGATTGTTGCTCGGTCGCCGCTGAGCGCGAACAAAAAAGGCGAGCCCCTCGGGCTCGCCTTTTTCATGCCAGGCACAAACTCATTCGCCGGCCAGTTCACGCAGCTGCGACAGGGTCTGTTGATCCAGTTCGATCCCTTTGGCCAGTGACTTAGCCCGCTGCAAATGCCGCCGATCCCCCGGCAAACGCTTGAGCCCTACCCCGTGCATCTGCCGCACCAGTTCCTGACTGCGTTCGGCAAAGCTTTGCCCAGCGGTCTTGCTTGGATCTATCACGATCAGCAACTGACCGGTCCACGGGGTCTTGGCGCCGGGATGGTTCTTCCAGTCGAACTCGAACGAGAAATTGCCACCGGTCAGCGCGGCGGCCAGCAGCTCGACCATCATCGACAGCGCCGAGCCTTTGTGTCCGCCAAACGGCAGCAATGCACCGCCTTCCAGAATCGCCTTTGGGTCGCAGGTCGGCTGGCCTAGGCTGTCGACCCCCATGCCCGCCGGCAGTTTCTCGCCTTTGCGCGCTGCGATCTGCACGTCGCCATGGGCGATGGCGCTGGTGGCCAGGTCGAACACGATCGGTGCACCGTCAGCCCGGGGTGCGGCGAAGGCGATCGGGTTGGTGCCGAACAATGGCCGGTCGGCACCGTGGGGTACCACGCAGGTCATGCTGTTGACCACGCTCAACGCCACCAGACCTTCATCGGCGAAAGGCTCGACGTCCGGCCACAGCGCGGCGAAGTGATGGGAATTACGGATCGCCAACACCGCGATCCCGGCACTGCGGGCCTTTTCCACCAGCAGCGCACGTGCCGCCGACAGCGCAGGCTGGGCAAAACCGTTGCCGGCATCGACGCTGACGAACCCTGAAGCCACGTCCTCGACTTTCGGTACAGCCTGGCCGTTGACCCAGCCGCTGTTGAGCGTCGAGACATAACCGGGGATCCGGAATACGCCGTGACTGTGCGCACCGTCCCGCTCGGCGTTGGCGCAATTGGCGGCCAGCGTTCTGGCGACTTCGGCCGAGGTGCCGTGACGGGTGAAAATCTTTTCCAGCAGTTGAGTCAGCTCGTCCAGGGACACCGTGGACGAGAGCGAATGATCGTGTGGCGCAGACATCTGAAGCTCCAGAGTAATTATTGGAGGGAACAACAGCGAACGGACAACCCGCAACGGCGATTAACCACATGCAGCCGACAACCTGTCAACCCTGGCATGCGCATCGACCCGGGCGCGATATGTATTTACCACCGGCACCAGACACGATTTTTTTAGCCTCGGGTTTCGATCAATCCACGCGTGCAAACGCCCTTATCGAGACTCGAGATGTCAGCCCCCACTCCACCGTTGTTATTCCCCGAAACCTTTGACTCACCGGGTCTGTGGCCCAAACTGGGCAAGGCCCATGGCTTGAGTGAAAAGGATTTCCGATGGCTCGCCCATGCCAGGCTGACGTCCGACGCCCTGCGCCGCCAGCAAGACCCGCCGATGGTGATAGAGCGTCTTCTGCTTCACGCTGCCGAAGTGCAGCCGTTGCCGTTGGCTGGCGCGTTTGTCATCGGTGAAACGCCGGACGACAAGGGGCTGATCCTCTATACCCCACAGGCGGGCATCCAGAAGTTCCCCAACCGTACCGATTTGAAAGAGCGGCTCGAACAACGGCTCAACGACGTCGATGAGCAAGACAGACTGCTGCCATTTCTGGCCCTGCCACTGCGCCAGCGGTTGCAGGATGCGAAGCGTATTTCAATAACGTTCACCAACCTCAAAGGCGATGCCTTCGCCGAGCAATCGGCGGACTTTCAACAGTGCCTGCTGCTGAACGCCGAAATGATGTGCGAAGAGCTGAAAAAACTTCCGACACTCAGACAGCTTCTGGATGCGGTGCTGGATGAGCTGCTCAAGCCTCATTTCAGGTCACTGTCGCAAAGCCGCACCCAGGTCAGCTTCGATCGAACCGCTGGAGACCGTGACGAAAGACAACGCATGAGCGACGGTCATTGGTTCGACTTCATGAGTCTGAGTGATGCGGTACTGACCTATTACCGCCACCAGAACTGGCCAACCGCGCAACCACCGCGCTTTTCCAATCCGGGCAGGACCCCGGCGACCGGTGATCAGGCACAGTGGGAAAACGCTGTGAAACAGGCCGCAAACAAACTGCCTGCGCTGTTGTTCCGGCACCTGGAGCGTTATTGGGATGCGCCATCCGCTCTCGGAATGTCGCGACGTACCCTCTTTGGCCAGGCGCTGGGAGATCAGGCACATAACGAATGGATGTCCAGGCGCGAAAGCGGTGTCATCGATGCCGGTCAATTCAACACGCTGCAGCAATTGATTCGACCGGTCACTCAGGCCGTTCACTTTCCAGTCGTGGAAAACGTACGTTTCTGGGAGCGCGAAGCCAATTTTGTAGAACTGGCGGGCTCACTGATGATCAGTGAGCCTCATGCCTTCCTCTACACGCCCGCTCAAGGGTTGCAATTGCTCAAGGATTACAGGGACCTCAAGGATACGCTGAAGGCAAAATTCCTCGCCAAGGGCCACGAAGACGAACTCTATGGGCTGCTGAGCCTGGAAGAACGCAATCGTTTTCTCGGCTTCGGACAACCGCAGGTGTCCGGCGAGCGGCTTGTCGGTGACATTTTCAGAATTCTGTTCGAGTCAATCATCACCAAACAACGGCAGAACATCGAATATGCGCTGCAAGTCTTTCGCCACAGCGACGGGGCCGTGAACCTGCATGCGCTGTTCGACAAGAGCCTGGACATCCGCTCGATGATCCACGCTCAGTTGCAGAAAATCGATACAGGGGGACGGTGGAGCACGCACCCGGTGATCTCCGGCAACCAGCAACCTTCCATGGTGCTGGCGGACAAGGCGCTTGCAGCGATCAAGACATTCGATTCGGTGGCTGCGCCCATCCTCAAGCAACTGAGGGCTCAACCGATGGCGAATCTGGCGATCCAGCGCTACTGGCTCGAGCGCCTGAAACCGGATCTGGCACAGGCATGGTTTCTGGGGGTCAACGGCGAGGCCCGACTCAGATTGCTCAATGGGTCCCTGAATGCCTCGATGCAGGCCATAGTCAGCAATGTCATCAATGCCGATCAGCCGAGTCGTGCACAGCGCTCCGCCCTCAATGGCTTCCGCCCGGATGCCTACACGTTGACGCTCGAGTGTTCCGCCCATCCGACGCCGGTGCCCTTGGCCCATTGCGTCTTCATCACCGAGCGGGGCGGGCTCGATGAACAGCACTCGGGCCGCGCCGTGTTGTGGACGCCCGCCCTCGGGCTGGAAGTTTTCGATACCGTAGCCATTGCCCGGCAGGTATTGAAACGGCGCCTGAACGACGGCGACCAACGCCTCTTACTGCTGGAAAACATCGTGCCTTCGCAATACCTGCCTCATCAACGGTACAGCCTTGGCCCATTTCAATATATCCATGGCAATGTGTTGCAGGAGTGCATGCAGTCCACCATCGGCCACTATCTGGATCGCTGCCAACAAGTGCGTGAACGGGTCAAGGACACCAAACGCCGTGACAAGGCGCTGGAAAAACTGCGTGATGTTTGCCTGGCCGACAATCTGTCCTTGGCCAGCGCGCACGCCCGGGCGATTGCCACTCAGCAGACACTTCCCGCCTGGCTGGGGATGGCCCCGGTCCAGGAGCAAAAACGGCATGTGGAGATACTGGAACAGTGGTATCGAAGCGTCACTGACGACGAGGATTACCTGTCCGGCATACCCTCACTGGTCAGTCATGTCGAGCAGACACTGAAATCGATGCTCGACAGCCGGTTTCCAGACAGTCGTCTGGACCCGCATGAGATTGAAATCACCCCCAGCCTGGCATTGGCCGGCCCCGCGCGATCACTGGTCGAATTTGCCCTGAATCACATCAACGTCGCCCAAGGCACCCGTTTCAGTATCACCTCGAAAAACGCCACCACCTTGCCCACCACACTGGACCACAGCGCCGTGACGCAAATGCTGCTGTCACTGGAGATACCCACCACCTATGCCCGCAAAGTGGTCAGCGCGTTGTCGGCGAGCGACCCCGGAAGCCATAAACGCAAGCAACGTTTTTTCCGTCAGTTGCCTTGGCAGCTGCTGCAACACGCCCACGCAGCAAAACTGCAGCAACATCTGTCAGGCAGTGCCTTTGGTCTGATTCAGCAGGTACTGGACATGCCCGATGCCCTTGCCCGAGCAGCGGTGCAAGACGCACATGCCATCGCTTGCCCGCTGGCGCTGATCAAGACTGCCGGAGCCACCGCCGTATCCGTGCAGGGGATATACGTTTTTACTCCAGGCGGCGGGCACAAGGGTCCCCTGGTGCTCTATGCGCCGTATGCCGAGCAGATCTTCCAGGAGTTCGAAGACGAAAAAAAACTGATTGCAGCCCTCAACATGCCGGGGCTGCTACAAAACCTGCTGCTGCGGCGACTGCCTGACAGCGAGCGCGCGATATTTCGCAACCTGCTGGCGTCTTCCATGGGTCAAACCAGCGAGATGAAGCTCGCCATCAAGGCAATTGAAGGGAATCTGCTGGAACACTTCTACAACGACAACCTCATGCTTCTGGAACAGCATTTGAACGCCCAGAAAAAAACGGACTCGGCGTTCGATTGGGAGACGGCGAAGACCCTGTTCAGCCAGCAGATCAGACGGCTCAGCGGTGTATTGCCGGGCAAACTTGGCTTCATTCCCATTCTCTGGAAAGCCTATGACGCGTTCAAGGATTCCGCCGAGGCCCTGCAGAATCACCGTTGGAAACGGGCACTCAAATCATTTGTCCAGGGCGCAGCACAAATGGTGCAAGTGGGTCTGCTTCCGCAAATATCGGGCGAAACCACAACGGTAGCAGGACAGGTAAAAGAAACCGTCGTATCAGGCCTGGCCGACATCGATCTGACTTCGCCCGGACGCACATCGTTGCAATCGTTCGAGGTGACAGACATCGCACTCAAGGATCTGAAGCTCAGCCCGAACCAGGGCACTTACCTGCAGGTATCGCGCAACCGCGATTTTGCTGCGGTTGATGGCAAGGTTTATCAGGTCGTCAAAAACGGTAACGCCTGGCGTTTGGCAAACGCTGGGGCCAAGGGGCCGCTGTTCCAGAAGACCGGCCCTCGCATGGTGCGAATCGCTGATGACCAGATCGTCCACTACGGCCAGGCGTTCGGCAGAATGATCGAACGCAATAGCCTCGCGAACCTGCGCCGCATCATGCTGAATATCGAGGCGCAGGGAATGGATGAAATCCGAGTCAGGTTTCCTCTGAAAGCCCGGGCGCTGGTGAATGCAATCGACCTGGCCCGACGCTACGCCTTCTATTGTCTGCATAACCTGGTCCCGCTCGCCAACGGCGCCATCCATTCGCGGGTGAACAGCTTCCTGAAGGACTTCTTCAATGTGCCAAAGATCACACCCGCAATTCTCACAAGGATCAGCGAGGCGATTGTGCCCATCTGCAATGCGCTGGTGGACCCAGCCG
Organism: Pseudomonas sp. B34(2017); assembly: GCF_002112915.1. NCBI lineage: Bacteria > Pseudomonadati > Pseudomonadota > Gammaproteobacteria > Pseudomonadales > Pseudomonadaceae > Pseudomonas > Pseudomonas sp. B34(2017). Next base: position 524,942 of record NZ_NEJA01000002.1, read on the forward strand.
ATGAGTTACTCAATACCGACCGGTTCGTTGTCGGCTCGAACAAATTGCTGCATGACGTCATCGCATTTGTACTGGAAGGCGATACAGAAAAACGCGTGCATTTCACCGAGCACTTTTTCCAACAGCAGCTGGATCATTACAAACTCTTCATGCTTGAGCAGTTCGATGTAGATGGCCATGCGCAGGCGTCGACGTTGATACACGAGTTTTCCCATCAATTCAGCAAGGCGCTGGATATCGCTACCCTCAGGGCGCGGGAACCGTTCATAGAGTTGATATCAACGATTACGACCGAGGGTAAGAAGCTGTACAACGAACTTGACTCCGAGCAGCGTTCAGCCTTGTCGCTCAGCACGCCCCGCTCACAATTGTTCGCGCAATGGAACACCGTTCTAAAGACTTGGGTCGATGTCGACAAAGTGCCCGGCATGGAACTGATCCACACGGAAATCCTGCGGTTGACCGGTACGCAGAATCTTCGGCAGGCGCGTGATGCATTTCTCGACCAGCAGTCTCCGGACGCCCGTATCGCTGTCATCCTGCGTAACGCCGATTCGATAGCCCGCCTGATTTGTGAAGTCGGGCGTCAGCTGGATCCCGTGCCGGCCCCGTAGAATCTGGAAAAATGCGCAGGTTCAACACCTGCGCAACTGCGTTCGGGATCAGTCCTTCTGATCGCGCAGGACGTTGCCCGATGCGCCATCGATACGGAATTCGTACACCGCGCCATCAGCCTTGCGCCCTTCCCCTTTCCAATAGCCGTCGTTGTCGGCCTCGATTTCGTAGACCTCGACATATCCGGCCTTGGTTTTTACGGTTTCGATGGCCTTTTCGATGGTGATCCATCCTGCGCCCGGGCGGTCGGCCAGCGCCGCGCCGGCACTCAGGAGACTGGCGGTAGCGACGAAAGCAGCCAAGGTTCTTTTGATCATTTTTTCACTCCATTTGTGGATAGTGTTAATGGGATGTCCTGGTTTTTGGGGGATCCTGGCGTTAAAAAGTTCCACGTTTGATGGGTAAATGACATGACGCTTGTTCTCGGCACCTTCCCCTCAAGGTTAGAATGCGGGAAATCAGGACGAGTCAATGACCCAGAACACTCTCTCGGAAGCCGATTACGATGCGATCACCGATGCCGCCGCGCATTGGTGCATGCGCCTGCACGCCGTCGATTGCACCAACGAAGAGCGCCAGGCGTTCGAGCAATGGCGCAATGCACACCCGCTTCACGCGTTCGAGTATGAGGCGATGCTGGAGATATGGGACGTCGCCGAGCACCTGCCGCGTCCGGAAACTGCACCGGTCTTGCCGATTCGCCAACCGGTCAGATCGTGGCGCCAGTACGCCGTGGCGGCTTCTGTCTGTGCACTGGCTTTGCCGCTGGCGGCCTGGACCGGATGGAACCTCGGCTGGCTGCCTGACAGCTATCAGCATTTCGCGGCCACCGACAATGTCCGCCATGTCACCCTGGAGGACGGCAGCCAGGTCGAGCTGAACCTCAACACCGAGCTGACCTTCAGCAATTACAAGGACGAGCGTCACGTTACCCTGAAGAAAGGCGAGGCGTTTTTCGAAGTCAGCCACGACCTGAACCACCCGTTCATCGTCAGGGCCGCCGAAGGCAGGATTCGCGTCACCGGCACCCGCTTCAATGTCTGGATGTATGAGGATCAGGTGAAAGTCAACCTGATCGAGGGCTCTGTGCTGGTCACCGGCAATTCCCGTCTGGGCGGTGACGGCTTGCGTCTGGGCCCCTCGATGCAGGCACGCTACAGACACGGCGACGACATCCCGCAAATCAGCCAGACCTATGCCAATGACAACTCGCTGGCCTGGCGCAGCGGCAAACTGGTGCTCGACAACCTGTCGCTGAACGAAGCGTTACCGCAAATCAACCGGTATCTGGACAAACCCTTGATGCTGGCCGACAACGCCACCGGTTCGATCCGCGTCGGCGGCATTTACAACATCAAGGAGCTGAACAGCTTCGCCAGTTCTTTGCCGAAAGTGTTGCCGGTGTTCCTGACCCGCAACAAGGACGGCAACCCGGTGATCAACCCGATCCCCCAGCAACCGCCAAAAAACTGAAGGCCGTTCCCGTGAGGGAGCGGCCTTCTGCCTTTGCGACTGTCGACGGATTAAACCGCTGATTACTGCGCTGCGACTTTCCCCGCCTTTTCCAGATCATCGCGCACGGTCTGCACCTGATACTGCGGATCGGCCTTGATCTGCTGTTCGGTGAAAGGCAACACGCTCCACTGCTTCTTCGAGAAAGCCTCGGTCTGATCCCGGGAATACTTCGACGCCGGATCGCTGGACAACGAAAACGCCAGCAAGCCCTGGGCATGCGGACCTTTATCGTCGAACGTTACGACTTGCAGATAACTGGTCCCGCTGACCACTTCCAGCTTGCCGTCTTCACGAGGCACGCTCTGGATGGCGTTGTAGATGCCCAGCGTGCCGGGACCACCGTGAATCGGCGTTTGCTGGCCACCACTGCTGACCACCTGCACATCGCCCCAACGGGTTTTCTCGGTCAGGCCCATTTTGGCGGCAGTTTCGGCCGACGCCAGCATCGCCTCGCGCAATGCTTTGGCCACTTCGGGCTTTTCAACGGCCAATCCACGCGGGGTGCGCTGCGCATCCTTCGGATCGAACGCCACGCGCCAGGCCTGCGGCGACTCCTGCATCGCTTGCATGATGCTCTGGAAATGCACCAGCCCGACGCCCGACTCCAGATTCGCCCGGCCGTCCCACGCTTTCAGGCTGCTGCACACCGATTTCAGCGCCGCTTCAGACTGAGAAGCGCAGAATTTCAACAGATCCGGTACGACCTGAGTCGCCAGAAACACCTGATCGTCCATCACCATGTGTTGCAGATCCTGCACCGACACCGGGCCTTTTTTACTCAGGGTCGCCAGACGATCAAGCGCAAAACGCGAACGCAGGCCCAGTGGCTGGCCGTCCTGGCTGATCAGCGGCGAGAAGCCGGTCAGCGGTTGTGCCGGGTTGGCCAGCCAGGCCGAATCGTTGGAATGCTGAACGAAGTCCTTGCGCAACAGCTGCGGCAATTGGCTGGAAGCGTAAATGCCCTTCTGCGCGGCTTGCGGGTCGATGTCCCAGGTGCAGGCGCTGTTGGAACCGTCGAGCACGATCATTTTCAGACCGGCGCGCGGGTCGCTGCACCTGGCCAGTTTGTCGGCACTGACGTTCGGCACCACCGACAGGTTCATGTACAGCGTCTGGCCCTTGTCGTCCACGGCCAGGGTGTTGACCCACGGGATGCCCTGAATGGTGTGCACCGAATCCTGCAGATCCTTGAGATTGCCGGCGCGGTTCATGGCGTACCACTGTTTCAGCACCCGGTCGTTGTCGAGGTTCGCATCGCGCAGGCTATAGGCGTACTGGTTGTCCCAGTCGAGCTTGCCGGGCCACTGCACGATCGGGCCGAACTGTGAGCTGTAGACGTCACGAGCAACCGGCACCACCTGGCCGTCAGCCTGTTTGACCTGCACGGTGACCGTCTGCTTGTTCATCGGCAGGGACTGGCCGTCGAGCAGGTAACGGGTCGGATCCTTCGGATCGAGTTGCAGGCGATACAGGGTGAAGTGCTTGGACGAGTCGACAGTGTGGGTCCAGGCCAGATGCTGGTTGAAACCGATATTGATCATTGGCAGACCCGGCAGCGCTGCGCCCATCACATCCAGTTTGCCCGGAATGGTCAGGTGCATCTGATAGAAGCGCATGCCACCGACCCACGGGAAATGCGGGTTGGCCAGCAGCATGCCGCGGCCATTGAACGAACGCTCGCTGCCCACCGCCACCGCGTTGCTGCCACGGTCCAGTGCGAAGCGTTGCAGGCGCGTGTCCGCCAGTTGATAGGCCCGCGCATCGTTTTCAATCTTCGCAGTGGCCTGCGGCGGAGTAGCACCCGCCAGGGCTTCGGCGAACTGGCCGACACCGCCCTCGACCAACAGACGACGGGTCAGCTTCACCAGATCTTCGGCAGCGATATCGCGCACCCATTCACCCTGGCACTGTTGCGGCAGACCCTGCTGACGGCGCTCGGCCAGATATCGGTTGTAACCGGCGGCGTAACCTTCCACCAGATCACGCACTTCGACCGGCTGCGCTTGCCAGAAGGCACTGACTGCCTGCGGCGTATTGAGCCATTGGAAAAAGACGTCGCTGACACGGTTCTCGCGCTCTTCGACCGTCAATTGTTCCGGCCCGAAGTAGCGCGAACGCTCGCCGTTGACCGTGACGATCTCGTTGGCCAGCAGGCACAGATTGTCCTGCGCATAGGCGTAACCGATACCGAACCCGAGACCGCGTTCGTTTTCCGCACGGATGTGCGGTACGCCAAAACCGGTGCGACGGATATCCGCGCCGGTCTGGCCGGAAGGACTGAACGCCTGTGCCGGCAGACTCAGCCCGAGAAAGAGGCCGGCAAGGGTCAGTCCGGTGAAATGCCTGGAAATAGTCACGCTCGCTCCTGATCGAAATGCTGTAGAGCGAACCGCCCGCCACCGTGAACACGTCGGGCCCGGCTCGCTCTGAAATCACCCACGCGTCACGCGCAATGAGCCTGTCCAGAAAACGAAGCCGCGGGAAAAAAATTTAGTCGGTCACACACCCGTTTCGTGCCGCAATCACGGGGAAAAGACAAAACCACGACAAATTTTCTACATTTTCCGCTTCATGATTTGTCGAGCTGAAACGTCTTGTTTAGAGAGAGCACGAAAAACCTTTCCTGATCAGGCTCTGAAAGGAGTAATCGCATGTACAACCCACCCCTACCATCGGAAGGTAGCCAGACCCCACAAGGAGCGCACATGGGTTCACACGCCGACGTATTCGGGCAACGGGTCGAGCGTCACGGCAATGAACGCATCCGTATGCTGCTTAAAAGCTTCGGCCTGCGCACCAGCCTGATTCGCCTCAAAGTCATCGACACCCTGCTGGTCGCCGCCGAGGACGACCGTCGTCTTGGTGTGCGTGGTGTTCACAGCCAGTTGCTGGATCTGGACATTCCCTTGTCCTTTCTCAGCGTACGTGAAGTGCTCAAGCGCCTGTGCGCCGAAGGCGTGATCACGTTCAACGACGACAAGAGCTACAGCCTCCATCCCCAGGCTGCCGCCGTGCTCAACCACGATTGAAGCACGCGGCAGACGCTGTCAGGGCTTGACCTTGCGGCGCATCACGCCGTTGATTACCACAACCACCACCGCCACACCGATGGCGATGTACTGAAATGTTTGCTCGCTGAGCTTGCCGGCGTTTTGCAGCCAGGACAGGCCGAGCATGATCAGCAGTACGGCGAGGGCGATCAGAATCGAATATTTCAAGCGTTGCTTCTGGGTCATTACAGGTTCCTGAACCGTTGGAATGTATCGGGTTTGTATCGGGGTTGATGCCATGCGCATACCGTTTGACGGGGATGCGCCGCTGTAAACGGGGTCTCATGTTACAGCCGATGAAGAGCTTTGGCTTCAAACGGCATTAACCATGAGGATCCTTGAAATGCTGCGTCGAATCACCTGGCTGATTCCTGTCCTTGCACTGCTTACCCTGAGCGGCTGCATCATCTTTCCCCACGGCGGCTGGCATGGCGATCATCGCCACTATGCGCCGCAAGGTCCGGGCTACTATTACCATCGTTGATTCAATTCGCGGGAAGGATGCCAGCGTCCCTTCACTCAAATGCAACAACTGATTTAATGTCAGCCGAAATGCCCACAGGAATGTGGGCATTTTTCTTAAGACTCTATTCATTATCTTGTCAGGCAATTCGCCCTTGCGAGTAGGCATCCCGACTTGTGCAACATCACGCAACCCCCCGTCATAGAGCGTCACAGCATTCATGTAGGAACAGTCTGACCCCGCCTCTACCCTTTGCGCTCTCTCTCGAATCTCGTGGAAGCGTATGCAAAGGACTCTCATCAATCTCTCGCCCCGGCAAGCGCTCGGGTTCTGCCTCGCCATCATGCTGTTCGAATGGCTGACCTACATGGCCAGCGACATGGTCATGCCGGCGATGCTGACCGTCACTCGGGATCTTGAAGCCGATGCCCGTCATATCCCCAACGCGTTCAATCTTTACCTGATCGGCGGTGCATGCCTGCAGTGGCTGATCGGGCCTCTGTCCGACCGGTTCGGTCGACGCCGGTTGTTGCTGGCAGGTTGCGCACTGTTCAGCGCAATGTGCGCAGCGACAGTGCTCGCGCCCGGCATTGAAACGTTCAACGCGTTACGGCTGCTGCAAGGCATGGGACTGGGCTTTGTGGTGGCTGTCAGCTATCCCGCGCTTTCAGAAGTATTCTGCGAAGCTGATGCCGTACGCCTGATGGCGCTGCTCGGCAATGTGGCGCTGCTTTCGCCGCTGATCGGTCCCCTGCTGGGCAGCCTGTTGCTGGAATGGCTCAGCTGGCGCGAACTGTTTATCGGCCTGGCCACGGTTGCGGTACTTGCATGGACCGGACTGTACGTCTGCATGCCCGAAACCATCGGCGTGGTCCGTCGTGATGGCACTCAGCAACCGCCCATGGCCTTTTCCCTTCGCCAGATCGGTGTTCGATACCTTGCGTTGGCGTGCAACAAAAACTTTCTCGGGACCTGCGTTGCACTTGGCCTGATGAGCCTGCCGCTGATCGCCTGGATCGGTCTTGCACCGCTGTTGCTGATCCAGTCACTGGGGCTGACAACGCGGGAATATGCCCTGTGGCAGATACCGGTCTTTTCAGCCGTCATTCTCGGCAATCTGATTCTCGACCGGTTGCTGCCCACACGTGAATTGCCGCAATTGATTCGCCTGGCACTGTGGCCGTACTGCCTGGGGCTGCTGACCCTGGTGGCCGTTGCCATGACCGGTCTCTCCCTCACCGCACTGATTGCCGGCCTCGCGCTGTACGCCGTAGGGCTGGGCATGAGCAACGCAGCCCTGTATCGGCTGGCGCTGTTTTGCAGCGATGACAGCAAAGGACTGGTCTCGGCCGCGATCGGCATGATTTCGATTGCCGTAATGGGTGCCGGTGGATCGTTGATTGCCGCCATCGGCGGCGGCCTTCGCCTCGATTTCTTTGCGCTGTGGGCCGCGGTCGGCGGCCTGCTGTGCCTGCCCCTGCTCAACCGGTTTTTGCCTGTTGCGGCAAGGCCGACCGTTCACCATAACGATAAGGACGTCTGATGTTCCATTTCCCCCACAGCGACAAGCTCTGCGCGTTGACGCAACCCTATTGCCCGGATTCCGTGCCAGACGGGCTGTTCGACCAGGCCATGACCGAGATCAGCCGTTTCCACAGCCTGCATACCCCGGGCTACGAACGCTGGCTGAACGCCAACGGGCTGACCGTGGACGATCTGGACAGACTCGACGACTGGTCGCGTCTACCGCCGATTTTCGCCAGCTTTTTCAAGCAGCACCCATTGCTCAGCCCCACCGGTACCCACGCGCTGGAGCTGACCTCCTCAGGCACCAGCGGGCAGAAAAGCCGCATGCGTTACGACGAACGCAGCCTGAGCGCCGCCCAGTACATGGTCGAACGCATCTTTCACCATTATGGCTGGAACAACCCGCAAACCCCGTGCAACTACTTGCTCTTGAGCTACGAGCCCGAGGGCACGATCAGCCTGGGAACCTCCTTTACCGACCAGTTCCTGTGCCGGTTCGCGCCCGTCAACCGGGTGACCTACGCCCTGCGCCATACCGGCAGCGGCCATGAGTTCGACAGTTTCGGCGTTATTGCAGCGCTGCAATCATTCGCCGAAGAAGGACTGCCGGTGCGGATTCTCGGCTTTCCCGCCTTTCTCTGGCAGACCCTTGAACGCATGCGAGCCACCGGCGTTCGCGAACTGCAACTGGCACCGGACTCGTTGGCGCTCTTCGGGGGTGGCTGGAAAACCCATGCCGCGCAGGAAATTCCCCGTCAACAACTGTACGAGCGCATGCACCGACAACTGGGGCTCCAAGTCACCCGCTGCCGCGACGGTTACGGCGCGGTCGAGCATCCGGTGCCTTACCTTGAATGTGCTCATCATCATTTCCATGTTCCCGTCTATTCGAAGGTCTTCGTGCGCAATCCATCCGATTTCACGGTTCTGCCGTATGGCCGTCAGGGCTTGCTGAGTTTCGTTTCGCCTTACATTTCATCGAGTCCGGCCCATGCGGTAGTCATGAGCGATCTCGCCACCCTGCATCCGGGCGCCAATTGTGGCTGTGGTCTGTCTGCAGACTGGTTCGAATTGCACGGCCGCGCCGCGACCACGGCCGGCAGAAGCTGCGCCATGGCCGCTTCCGAATTGCTGGGGAGGCACTGACATGTACCTGATCAACGGACAGCTGCATGCCGACTGCCGGCTCGCCGATGCACTGGATCAACTGAACCTGGACCTGCCACAGCGCCTGGGTACGGCACTCCGGCGTGCGACAGTCATCGATGCGGTGGCCGCTTTCGCCACACGACTGCAAGATCCGGATTTCAATCGGCACCTCGATCCCGACCACCGGCAGTCCCTGATCCAGTTCTGCCAGCCTGAGGCGTTGAACCGCAAGCTGACACGCGAGCTGGGTGAGCAACCGGATACCTTGCGCCGCATCGACTACCGCCAATCACGCTTCGAACGCTGGAGCCCGCTGGGCCTGGTGGTTCACATCACGCCAGGCAATGCGCCCCTGCTGGCGTTCTGCGCCGTGATCGAAAGCCTGCTGGCCGGCAACGTCAATTGGCTACGTCCCAGCAGCAGTGACGAAGGACTGACAGCCCGATTGCTGCATGCATTGGCGCAGTGCGACGCTACCGGTCAAATAGCCGGCCACGTCGCGGTCATCCCGGCAACGACTGCGCAAATCGGCCAACTGTGCCAATGGGCCAACGGCGTCTCCGCCTGGGGCGGGGAAGCGGCCCTGCAAGCCATCCGTCAACAACTCCCGGCAGGATGCCGCTGGATCGACTGGGGTCATCGGATCAGCTTTGTTTACCTGACGCCTCAGAGCGCGTCGCCAGAGGCGCTGGATGCGCTGGCAGACGAAGTCTGTCGTCTCGATCAACAGGCCTGCTCCAGCCCGCAATGGCTGCTGGTGGACAGCGATGACGAGGCTGATCTGCGCAGTATCGGCGATGCTCTGGCAGAGGCGTTCGACCGTCGGGCACACCAATGGCCGACCCTGACGCCTTCAATTCAGGAGGCTTCGCAAATCACCACAGTGAAGGCGATGGCGCAACTGGCTCACAGCTTTGTCGGCACCACCGGTCACGTCTGGGAGGCACCAGGCTGGCGGGTGATCTGGACGCATGACCGCCAACTCGGTCCCTCGCCGCTGTTTCGCACTGTGCTGCTCAAACCGCTGCCCCGCGCACAAATCACCCGTACGCTGTTGCCCTGGCGAAACGCGCTGCAAAGCTGCGCCCTGATCTGCACCGAACACGAGACGGCAGAATTGACGCAAACGTTGATTTCGGCGGGCGTCACGCGAATCGCCCCCGCGGTATCGATTCACGAAGGTTACGAAGGCGAACCCCACGACGGTGTCTATGCCTTGCAGCGCCTGAGTCGACGGGTGTCGGTCAGCCTGCCGGTTACGATGCTGTCTACCTGTGCCACGCTTGATCCGCTACCGGCGCCGCCGTGCATCGCAGGTCGCCCGATCATGAACAAGGAAACGTTTGTCACCCGCCCGATCAATCCGGCGGCCCGCCTGTACTTCCGCTCCGGGGGCAGCAGCGGCGTTCCGGTGTTGTCGGGTTTCAGTTACCGCGATTTTGATCGGCAAATGCGTGCCGCCGCCGACGGGCTGTTTGCCGCAGGCCTCGACCCGGCCCACGACCGCGTGATGAACCTGTTCTTCAGTGGCGGGCTGTATGGCGGCTTCTTCAGCTTTTCCAAAGTGCTGGAGCTACTGGGTGTCACTCATCTGCCGATGGGCGCGCCCGCCGATGATGATTACCGCGAAATCGCCCGGATGATCATCGATCAACGTGTCACCACGCTGGTCGGCATGCCTAGCACCCTCCACCGTCTGTTTATCAACGAACAAGCCCGATTGCGTGCCTACGGCGGCATCGAAAAGGTCTTTCTCGGCGGTGAACATCCCGGTGAACAGAGCCGTGCATTAATGCACAGCTGCGGCGTCAGGCTTATCCGTTCGGCCATTTACGGCAGCGTCGACGCAGGGCCGCTCGGCCATGCCTGCCCGGCAACGTCTGATGGCGTATTCCATCTGATGAGCGATATTCAACACCTGGAAATCGTCGCATTTGAAGCCGATCAGCCGGTGAATGGCGATGAAATCGGCCGTCTGGTGTTCACCTCGATAGAACGACAAGGCCAGGACGTTCAGCGATACGACCTTGGCGACAGCGGCCGCTGGATACCCGGCCGGTGTCCATGCGGGCTGCCGGCTCCACGCTTCGAGCTGCTGCAACGTCACGGCCGGCTGCTGCGCATCGGCACGGACTTCATCTGTCTGGAAACACTGGCTCGGCATCTGCAGGTCGAGTTCCAGCTGGTCCTGGAGCACGCACCCGACGGGCTGGAGCGGATGCGGTTTCGCAGTTCGCTGCCCGCCCGCGAAGTTCATGACCGCCTGCTGGATTACCCGACGCTGGCGACCCTCATCCGCACGGGACTGCTGACGGTGGACGCAGAACGCTGTGCGATCGATCAGTTCGCCCGAAACAAACACAGCGGAAAGACGCCGCAGGTGATCGACAACCGCAGCGTGGTCCCGCCCACTGACTTGCAAGGAATGCAACATGAACACAAGGATTGAGTTGAACGAGCTCGTGGCGTTTGCCCGTCGCCATTCAAGCTTTTACGCAGGCCACTTCGCTGATGTGCCCGAGCACGTCACTTCGCTGGCTGAATTGCCGGTGATCGATCCCGCTGCCTACTGGGAGGGCAGCGAGGATCTCGACCACTGGCCTGCACTGACCGGTTCTCTGGAAAACGCACTGGTATTCAAGACGGGGGGAACCACCAGCGCCGGCAAATTCTCGATTTTCCGGCGCCAGGAATGGCAAACACTGGTGACGGATTTCGGTCGCAGTCTCAGCGGCCAGTTGAACGCGGGCGACCGCATCGCCAACCTGTTTTTCGCTGGCGACCTCTACGCCAGTTTCATCTTCACCCACGATGCGCTGGCGCATGTGGAAACGGATATCGTCGAATTTCCGTTCACCGGTCATGTCGACTCGGCCATCCTCGCCGATGCCGTCGTTCGGCACCGAATCAATGTGCTGGCCGGACTGCCCGCCCATTTGCTGACCTTTGCGGCCTGGCTTGAGCAGCACGGGCGGGTACTCGAGGGCGTGACCACCCTGCTCTACGCCGGGGAAAGCCTGTTCCCGGCACAGCTGCGACGATTGGGCCGTGTCTTTCCCGGTGCGCGCATTGCGTCTCTGGGCTATGCCAGTGTCGACGCCGGTTTCATCGGCGCCAGTCAACGTGACTGCGCGTTGGGCGAACATCATGCGGCTGACAACCATAGCGTGCTGGAGATTCTCGACGAAGAAACCGGAGAGGTGATTGACGGGTGCAACCGGGTGGGACGACTGGTGGTGACCAACATGACCCGTCGCTTGATGCCCTTGATTCGATATCCGGTCGGCGATCGTGCCTGTTGGCGAGAGCCCGGTAATGTTCCCCGGCGCAAATTCGCGTTGATGGGACGCTGTGCCGACAGTCAGCGGGTTCGTGTCGGCGTACTGACCCTCCTGCCTCAGGCCATCGGCCAAACCGTACAGCGGATTACCGGCAGTGAAGACTGGCAACTGGTGATCGAACAGGAAGGCACAAGGGATATTCTGCGCCTGAGCTGGGTACCGGATGCCCTGTCTGCGACGGGTGAGCAGGCAGACCGGTTACTGCACCGTGCGTTGATCGAAGCCTATCCATTGATCGAAGAATTGAGCACCGGGCATTTGCTCGAATTGCAGATCCGGCGCTGCACGATTCAGTCACTGTCACGCCATCCACGGTCAGGTAAACAGCAGCGTGTAGTCGATCTGCGGGTATACGACAATCTGCACCGGGAGGACCGTTGATGGAAACCCTGATCCTGCGCAGTTACCGTAACAGCGACGCCCGTGCCGTCAGCCAACTTTTCAGAAAGGTCTACGCCAACCAATACGCTCAGCCCCATGTTTACCTGCCGCGCATGATCACGCAGAACCATGTCGGCGGTCGCTGGCATTCATTGGTTGCGGTGTCGGAGGGGAAAATTCTGGGGCACGCGGCATTGATTCGCGACAAGGAGTCGCGCATCGCCGAACTCGCATTGAGCGTGGTGGATCCACAGAGTCGTGGCCAGAAAGTTGCCACCCGACTGAGCCGGCAATTGCTGATTCATGCCCAGGCGCTCGGATGCCACGGCGTGACGATCAAGCAGATGACCCATCATCCCTACACGCAACGGATGGCCGCCCGTCTGGGGTTTCACAACACCGGGCTGCTACCCGATCATGCCCCTTCGCCCTTTGGCGAACCGGTGCCGGAGTCGTTGGTGCTCGGCTATCTCCAGATCGACGGATACCAGCGACCGTTGCCAAGACTCGCATGGCCGGATGGCTGTCGCGAGTTCATGCAGCAGATGGTCGACAAGTTCGGGACACGGGACAACCCATCACCCTGGGTCGGCGACCCCATACAACTGGATCAGCGCTGGGGGCGCTATGACGGCTTATTGGAATCGCTTGACGACGGATTGCTCAAGCAACTGCAGCAGTTGCCGGACCATTGGCTGATTTCGATCAGGCTCAGACTCGCGCAGGGTTTCGACAGTGCCTGGCGCCAGTTGTCGACCATGGACTTCACCTTCACCGGGCTGGCGCCCGATGAAAAAGGCTCGGGATGGCTGGCGCTGTTTCATCGCGGGTTCCAGCCAGGAACGCTGACCTTGCACTGTCCGCGGATGCAACGTCTGCAGGCAGACATGCGGCGTCGGGAACTCAATGTGCCATGAACGACGAGGCCCGCTCCGTTAACCGGGCGGGCCTGCGTGATCACGCCTTGGCGCTGACACCCTTGTCGGTAGGAGGCTTGCGCTCCCCACCCTGACCATAAGTCTGCAGGTTCTGCAGCACATAAATGGCTTTCTTGTACTCGGGGATCAACGTATTGGCGTACTTGTTGCCCTTGAGATTGTTGTTCTGGATGGTATCCAGTTGCGTTGCGAAGTACTCCAGCGCATTGAACTTGGCGTCCGGATCCTTCTGAATGCCGAAGCGATCAAACTTGTCGCCGGCGTTGAGCAGAGTAATGGACGTGACTTCGGAAATCAGGCCACGGCTGCGCAGCATTGCACTGAGGCTGCCCAATTGTTTGGCCGAAACATTGGTGGGATCGAAACCCTTGATGTTCTTGTGCAGCCCCTGCTTGTCCATCTCGGCGATGCTGATTGCGTTGGGATCGTTGCCGACCATAGCCAGCATCTGCTTGACCTTCACGCTTTGGGAAACCGGTTTGCTCGAGCTTCCTGTGTCTCGAACCAGCAAACCCGCCTTGGGTTGCCAGGCACCGGTATAGCCGATAGTCATGAGCAGGCTCCTTGCGAGGAAAACATGAAAAATTCCTTGTTGGACGACTTTTGAGTTGCCCGGAGTATCGGCCGGCAAACTAATGGCACCAACTCCTTTCTGCACTTTTTTACAATTTTCGTACATTCACGATACAAACCGACAACAGCCCCGGAAATACGGGACCAGAGCGTTCATGACAATGTGATGAAAGTGGGTTTATCGCTCTAATGTTCGGGACAGTTAGTTCTCGTGTATCAGGCCGGATACGTTCCATCGGTCGGGATTGCATCTTTTAGGACGCAAGTACCTAAAGCTTCCCGACGTCGCGACGATACGTTATGAAACCCGCGCTGTTTTTCCCCTCCCCACAATAAGAATCCCTGCTCAAGGACCGGTTTCCATGCCCGCATTCCGCACCATTCAGGCTCGCTACACGCTGTTTCTGGTTCTGTTCATTCTGTTGTTGTCGGTGCTGACCGTGGTTGGCATCAGCCAGCTGGTCGCGCCCAAGCTGCGCCATACCGAAGAACAGGTGGTGCTCAATCGCATTGCTGAAGTGGCCGAGCAGATCCAGGGCGAACTGAACAAGGTCCAGGCGCAACAGCGCAGCATCACCCAGACCATCCCGCTGCTCGACAGCGCAGCCATCGACACCGTGTTGCCGGGGCTGGTGGATCAATACGGCGAGCTCAAAGTATTCGGCGGCGGCATCTGGCCGTTGCCCGGCCAGCGTGAGGCCGGACGCAACAAGTTCAGTACGTTCTGGCACCGTGATGCCTCCGGCAAACTGGCGGTAAACACCTTCTGGAACAGCGACGCGGCGCCCAACTATTACGACCAGAGCTGGTACAAGGGCGGCATGCAGACCCCGCGCGGCCAATGCGCGTGGGCCGCTGCCTATAAAGATGACGCCAGCGCCGAACCGCGCACCAACTGCGCCATGGCCATCCAGAAAAACGGCAGCGCCTGGGGCGTCTCGACCATCGACGTGACATTGGGCTTCTTCAACGATCTGGTGGCGCGCAAGGAAAAAGACCTCAACGCCGAAATGCTGATCGTCGAGGCCGACGGCAAGATCATCAGCAACAGCTCGCGCATCAGTGGCCCGATCGTGCTGAAGAACATCAGCGAACTGGCCGGTGGCTCGACCTTCGCCAGCCAGGTCAAGGCCGGGCTGCAAAACCGCGAGCAAGCGCAGCGCGTCGAATTCGACAACAACGGTGAAGCCAGCACGTTCTTCATGCGTCCGATCGAAGGCACCCCATGGTTTCTCGCCACCGCGCTGCCGACCAAAATGCTCACCGCCCAGCGTGATGACGTGCTCAGCAGCCTGAGCCTGTTGCAGATACCGTTGGTGATCCTGCTGGTGCTGCTGCAGGTCTACGCGATTCGCCAACTGGTTTCGCGCATGAAAGCGCTGAAAGCCAACATCGATTCGCTGTCCAGCGGCGATGCCGACCTGACCCGGCGCATCACCATCCGCGCTGAAGATGAACTCGGTGCCATCGGGCACTCGGTCAATACCTTCATCGCCTACCTGCAGAACATGATCGGCGAAGTCACCCAGGCCACCGGCGCCATGGCCTCGAGCCTCGACAACCTGCAACGCACCTCGGCGCACACCAGCCAGATTCTGCTGCGCCACGCTTCGGAAACCGATCAGACGGTTACCGCGATCAACGAAATGAGTTCGACCGCCGAAAGCGTCGCGCAAAATGCTGCCGAAACCGCCGCGTTCACCCAACGCGCCAATGAAAACGCCGATCGCTCGCGCGTGGTGGTTGGCGAAGCGTCAAGCAGCGTGGTGGCGTTGATCGACGAAGTGGCCAGCGCCACCCACAAGGTCGAAAGCATGCAGCAGGACGCCCAGCGCATCACTGAAATCCTCGGCGTGATCGGCGCCATTGCCGGCCAGACCAACCTGCTGGCGCTCAACGCTGCGATTGAAGCGGCCCGCGCCGGTGAACAGGGTCGCGGTTTTGCCGTGGTAGCGGACGAAGTACGAGCCCTCGCCGCCCGCACCCAGGCCAGCACCTCCGAAATCAACGAAATGTTGACCCGTCTGACCCAGGGCGTGAGCTCGTCGGTCAGCGCCATGGAAAACACCCAGGCCAGCTGCCAGTCGGCCGCCGATGCCACGGCGCGAGTCAACAGTGGCCTCGACGAGATGGCCGGCTCCGTCAGCCACATCAACAGCCTCAGCACCCAGATCGCCACCGCCGCCGAACAGCAAAGCGCGGTCACCGAAGAGATCAACCGCAGCATGGTGCAGATCCGCCACATGGTTGATGAGCTGGTGGAAAGCGGTCAGGCCAGCGAACTCAACACCCGCCAGTTGCTGGAAGCCAACAGCCGGGTCAGTGCGATCATGGGGCGCTTCAAGGTTCGCTGACCGTTTTGTCATCTTGCGCTCAGTGGCCTGTCAGCTTTGATCTACGATCATGTTGGCAGGCCTGCCTTGTATCACTTGGAAACACTCCGTTGATGCCTGGCAGGAAAAACCGGTCAAAATGCCTTCCTTTTTTGACCGTTCCTCCTCTGAGCCGAGAGCCCTCCATGCGAAACCATCTGCGTCTGGCCGCCCTGAGCGCCCTGTTCATCTCCTCCTTGGCGCAAGCCGCCGACCTTATCCCGATCGAAGTCCACCGCGACGCCAACTGTGGCTGCTGCAAAAAGTGGATCAGCCATCTGGAAGCCAATGGCTTCAAGGTCGAAGACCACGTCGAAAGCGACATGAGCAGCTTCAAGCAGCAACACGGCGTACCGCCACGTCTGGCGTCCTGTCACACCGCCATCATCAACGGCAAATTCGTCGAGGGTCATGTACCGGCGGAACAGGTGCTGGCCCTGAGCAAGCGTGACGACCTGCTGGGCGTTGCCGCACCGGGCATGCCGATGGGCTCGCCGGGCATGGAAATGGACGGCATGAGCGATGCCTATCAAGTGATCGGCCTGAAGAAAGACGGCGCCGATGTGGTGGTGGCGGATTACCCGGCCCATTGATGACGGCGGGTTATCTCGGGCTGTTCCTGGCGGCGTTCGGTGCGGCGACGCTGTTGCCGCTGCAATCGGAAGCCGTGCTGGTCGGGCTGCTGGTCAGCGATCGTTACTGGCTTTGGGGGCTGCTGGCCGTGGCGACGCTGGGCAATGTCCTCGGTTCACTGGTGAACTGGTGGCTGGGGCGCGGGCTGGAACGCTTTCAGGACCGGCGCTGGTTTCCGGTCAGCCCCAGGCATATGGAGCGAGCCCGCGTTCACTATCAGCGTTACGGTCACTGGTCGTTGCTGCTCAGTTGGCTCCCGGTCATTGGCGATCCGCTGACGCTGATCGCCGGCGTCATGCGCGAACCCCTCGGGCGATTTCTGTTGATCGTCACCCTCGCCAAAGGCGCCCGCTACGGGGTGCTGGCGATGCTCACCCTCGGCTGGCTCGGTTGAACGATCCGGCCCGGGGATTGCCTGTGTTTAACGTCGCCCTAATCCGGCCGTTCCAGCATCGGCCGATTTCTTGTGGAGTTGTCCTATGTCCGTATCGCTGACCCGCTGGCTGCCCGGCCTGCTGCTGACCGCCGCCCTGCCCCTGCTCGCTCACGCCGAAGGCCCGCAATACGGCCCGCAATTGCAGGGTTTCGAGTATCCCTACACCCTCAAGCACTTTGCCTTTCAGTCTCAGGGCAAGTCGCTGCAGATGGGTTACATGGACGTTGCCGCCCACGGCAAGGCCAATGGGCGCACCGTGGTGCTGATGCACGGCAAGAATTTCTGCGGCGCGACCTGGGACAGTTCGATCAAGGCCCTGAGCGAAGCCGGTTACCGGGTGGTCGCCCCGGATCAGATCGGTTTCTGCACCTCCAGCAAACCCGATCATTATCAGTACACCTTCCAGCAACTGGCGGCCAACACCCAGCAATTGCTCAAGGCGCTGGGCATCCAGAAGGCCACCCTGCTCGGCCACTCCACCGGCGGCATGCTCGCCACCCGTTACGCGCTGCAATACCCGGATCAGGTCGAGCAACTGGCGCTGGTCAACCCGATCGGCCTGGAAGACTGGAAAGCCCTTGGCGTGCCTTACCGCAGCGTCGATCAGTGGTATCAGCGCGAACTGAAAGTCACCGCCCAGGGCATTCGCGACTATGAACGCACGACCTATTACGACGGCCGCTGGAAACCCGAATTCGACCGCTGGGTGGACATGCTCGCCGGCCTGAGCAACGGTCCGGGCAAGACTCAGGTCGCATGGAACTCGGCGCTGATCTACGACATGATCTTCACCCAGCCGGTGTACTACGAGTTCAAGGACCTGAAGATGCCGACCCTGCTGCTGATCGGCACCTCCGACACCACCGCCATCGGCAAGGACATCGCGCCGCCCGAAGTGAAGGCGAAAATCGGTCACTACGAGGTGCTTGGCAAGCAGGTGGCGAAACTGATTCCTCAGTCCACGCTGGTGGAATTCCCCGGCATGGGCCACGCCCCGCAGATGGAAGAGCCGGCGAAGTTCCACGAGGCGCTGCTGGGCTGGCTGGACAAAACCAATCCCGTTCGTTGAAGAGGTAACGCTGATGGCGGTGCAGATTGCGGTGATCGATGACTGGCAGGACGTCGCGCGGGGCGTAGTCGACTGGTCGGTGCTCGACAGTCTCGGCGAAGTCACCTTCGTCCATGAGTACCCGGCGGACAACGCCACGCTGGCCGAACGTCTGGGCCGGTTCGAAGTGATCTGCGTGATGCGCGAACGCACACGCTTCGACGAAGACCTGCTCAAACGCTTGCCGAACCTGAAGCTGCTGGTCACCGGCGGCATGCGTAACGCGGCGCTGGATATGCCGGCCGCGGCCCGCCTCGGGATCAAGGTCTGCGGCACCGACAGCTACAAACACGCAGCGCCGGAACTGACCTGGGTGCTGATCATGGCCGCCAGCCGCAATCTGCTGAACGAGGCCAACGCCCTGCGCGCCGGCCAGTGGCAGCAAGGTCTGGGCGGCGACCTGCACGGCAAGACCCTGGGCATCCTCGGGCTCGGCAGCATCGGCCAGCGGGTGGCGCAGTTCGGTCAGGCGTTCGGCATGCGCGTCATCGCCTGGAGCGAAAACCTCACCGCCGAACGCGCCGAACAGGCTGGCGTCACCTATGTCAGCAAGCAGCAATTGTTCGAACAGGCTGACGTGCTGTCGGTGCACCTGGTGCTCAGCGATCGCAGCCGGGGCCTGGTCGATGCCCAGGCGCTGGACTGGATGAAGCCGACCGCCCTGCTGGTCAACACGGCGCGCGGGCCGATTGTCGACGAAGCGGCGCTGATCAAGGCCTTGCAGAAACAGCGTATCGGCGGTGCGGCCCTTGACGTGTTCGATCAGGAACCGCTGCCGGCACTGCACCCGTTTCGCACCCTCGACAATGTGCTGGCCACGCCTCATGTCGGCTACGTCAGCCGCCAGAACTATGAGTTGTTCTTTTCGCAGATGATCGAAGACATTCAAGGGTGGTCAGCCGGGGAACCTATCCGCCTGCTCAACTGAGTCATCTCGTCTTCGCGGGCAATCCCTGCCCGCGAAGCAGCACCCACTGTCTGCCCGCCAACACAACTGTCCGCACCGCAACAGTGCGCCCGCACTTTCCCGGCGCCCGAAATCGTGACCGGCCGGTCACCACTTTGCACCATCGACCCCACCAGACATGCACTTCGTCGGGGCGCCTCCCCTCCCGAAGCCACGGATTTCGTGAGCCTGCAACAGATTGTCGAACAATTCATCCAATCGCCCTGGCCCGCTCTAGGATCTGGCCTAGACTGGTTTTCGCGGGGTAAAACCGGCCAGTCACAAAGTCAAAAATTCGTCGAAACTTTTGCAGATCGCGGCGGGTCATCTGATAGGCAGGGCCAAAGCGACTGGTTCAAGTCTTGCAATGGCCCCCTCACCCATTCTGCTTGCACGTGTTGGGTAGCGATTTGCTCACTCATGCGTGGCGTGTTTGCGCCCGGCCACAGGACCTGGCCATGGACATCGCATGTTCAAGACAAGAATCAGATCAAAAAGACGGGAGATTCATATGATCAGTGCGGCATTGGAAATTCAGGGAGAACGGGCTCATCAGCCGATGGGTGAATCGAGCACTTTAAGCGTTCCCGGCAGCCGATCGATCAGCGTCCCGATCACCAAGACACTGACGCCGATAGCCAGTCAGAACCCCAACAAGAAAAAAGTGTTGTTCGTGACCTCGGAAATCGCCGATCTGGTGAAAACCGGCGGTCTGGGAGACGTTTCTGCCGCCCTGCCCCGCGCGATGGCACATCTGCATGACGTGCGGGTATTGATCCCGGGTTACCCGCAGGTCATGAACAGCGAAAATCCGATTCACATCATCGGTGAACTGGGTGGCCACGCCGCGCTGCCACCTTGCAAGATCGGGCGCATGGACATGCCCGACGGTCTGGTCATTTATGTCTTGATCTGCCCTGAACTCTACGCCCGTGACGGTGGCCCGTATGGCGCCAACAATGGTCGCGACTGGCCGGACAACCACATTCGCTTCGCTCGTCTGGGTCTGGCCGCTGCCGATATCGCCGCCAACCTCGCGCAGATCCACTGGTGCCCGGATCTGGTGCACGCCCACGACTGGCCGGCCGGTCTCGCGCCTGCCTATATGCACTGGCGCGGGCAACGCACGCCGACCCTGTTCACCATTCACAACCTCGCTTATCAAGGCGTGACCAGCCTGGGCTCGTGCCCGGAACTCGGGATTCCGGCCCATGCCCTGCAACAGGAAGGCATGGAGTTCTACGGCAAGATGTCGTTCCTCAAGGCCGGCATGGCCTATTCGAGCCATATCACCACGGTCAGCGCTACCTACGCGCAGGAAATCACTACACCGGATTTCGGCTGCGGTCTCGACGGTTTTCTCGCCGCCAAGACCCAGCAAGGTTTGCTCAGCGGCATCCCCAACGGCATCGATGAAAGCTGGGACGCCGCCACCGACCCGCACCTGTTCGCACCGTTCGCCATCGGCGACTGGGAAGGCAAAGCGGTCAACGCCGCCCACGTTCGCGAACTGTTTGGCCTGGAACAATCGGAAGGCCCGCTGTTTGCCGTGGTCTCGCGGCTGGTCTATCAAAAAGGCCTCGACCTGACCGAGGCGGTGTCGGAATACATCGTGCAGAACGGTGGCCAGATCGCAATCATCGGCCGTGGCGAGCCGGAAGAAGAACAAGCCATGCGCGAACTGGCGCTGCGCTTCCCCGGCCAGATCGGCGTGCGCATCGGCTTCAACGAAACCGACGCCCGGCGGATGTTCGCCGGCAGCGATTTCCTGCTGATGCCGTCGCGTTATGAGCCGTGCGGTCTGAGTCAGATGTACGCCCAGCGTTTCGGTTCGCTGCCAGTGGCGCGCAACACTGGCGGGCTGGCCGACACCATCGAAAACGGTGTCACCGGTTTCCTGTTCAACGAATCGACCGCGGACAGCTACCGCGAAGCCCTGAGCCGCGCGTTCAAGGTATTTGCCTTTCCCGAACTGCTCAACGCCATGCGCTGCCGGGCAATGGCCGCGCCATTCAACTGGTGCAAGGCGGTCGAACCCTACGCCGAACTCTACGAACAACTGGTGGCCAAGTCGCTGGGAAAAACGCACCACAAATAACCAGGGAGCTTTACAACAATGCCGTCACGGACACCTGAAAGCTGGCCCCACGGCGCGATCATGCTGGATGCCGACCACACACAATTTGCGCTGTGGGCGCCGGATGCGTTTTACGTCAGCGTCGAGCTGGGCAACGGCCAGTCGCTGCCCATGCTGCCCCAGGGCGATGGCTGGTTTGTCATCAAGACCCGCTGCCCTGCCGGCAGCCGCTACCGTTTCAACATCGACGGCGAACTGGAGGTGCCCGACCCGGCCTCCAGGGCGCAGGACGGTGATATCGACCGTCACAGCGTGGTGGTCGATCCCCACGCCTATCCATGGCAACACGTAACGTGGCGAGGTCGGCCGTGGAATGAAGCGGTGATCTACGAGTTGCATGTGGGTGCGCTAGGCGGATTCGATGAGGTCGAAAAGGATCTGGCCCGACTGGCCGCCCTGGGCATCACCGCTATCGAACTGATGCCGATCGCACAATTCCCCGGCTATCGCAACTGGGGGTATGACGGCGTACTGCATTTTGCGCCACAAGCCTCCTATGGCACTCCGGAACAACTCAAGCATCTGATCGACAGCGCCCATGGCCACGGTCTGGCGGTGATTCTCGACGTGGTCTACAACCATTTCGGTCCGGACGGCAACTACCTGCATCGCTACGCCAAGGGCTTTTTCCGCGAAGACAAACACACCCCGTGGGGCGCGGCCATCGACTTTCGCCGTCGCGAAGTGCGGGACTTCTTCGTCGAAAACGCACTGATGTGGCTGCTGGAATACCGTTTCGACGGTTTGCGCCTGGATGCCGTTCATGCAATAGAAAGTCAGGACTTCCTGCCCGAACTGGCGCAGCGTGTCCGCCAGCAGGTCGACCCTGCCCGTCATGTATGGTTGACCGTCGAGAACGAACTCAACCAATCGAGCCTGCTGGAAGAAAATTACGACGCCCAATGGAATGACGACGGCCATAACGCTTTGCATGTGTTGTTGACGGGCGAAACCGATGCCTACTACGCCGACTACGCTCTGCAACCGACCGAACAACTGGCCCGCTGCCTGAGCCAGGGCTTCGTGTTTCAGGGGCATATCACCCGCCACGGCGAACCACGGGGCGAGCCCAGCGAGCATCTGCCGTCCACTGCCTTCGTACTGTTCCTGCAAAACCATGACCAGATCGGCAACCGTGCCTTCGGCGAGCGCCTGCATCAGTTGGCCGATCCGCGCGCGCTTGAGGCGGCGACGGTGCTGCTGTTGCTGTCGCCGATGATTCCGCTGATGTTCATGGGCGATGAATATGCCGCCGAGCAACCGTTTCTGTTCTTCACCAGCCACCACGGCGAACTGGCGAAACAGGTACGAGAAGGCCGTCGCAACGAGTTCGCTGCATTCAGTGCGTTCACCGACCCGCATAAGCGCGAACGGATACCCGACCCCAACGCCGAATCGACCTTCCACGCCTCGCGGCCAACGCGGTCCGGTAATGGCACACCTCGCCAGCAGGCAACGAATGAGCTCTATCGTCACCTGCTGCAATTGCGTCACCGTTACATCATCCCGAACCTGTCCGGCACCCAGGCCCTTGGCGCGCAGATGTTAGGCCGTGGTGCGGTCAGCGCACGCTGGCGACTGGGCGATGGCAGTGAGTTGCGAATCGACCTGAACCTCAGCGGGACGGCGGTGGTCAACCCTCCACGGACCGGCGCGGTGTGGCTGTTTCAACAGCCTCCCGCTGCCGAGATGTCCGATAAGGGCCTTCTGCCCCCGTATTGCGCGCTCGTCAGCCTCACGGCCGCAACCCCTTTGCCCCCCCTGGATGGAGAGCGCCTATGAGCGATGCGCAACTGGAAATTCTCGCCAGCCGAGCCGGCCTTGCCGTCGACTGGATCGACGCCAACGGGCGAGCCCAAAAAGTCGCCCCGGCCGTGCTTCGCAATGTGCTGATCGGTCTCGGCCACCCCGCCAGCACCGCCCAGGAAATCGACGCCAGCCTGCTTGAACTGCAACAGGTACAGGAAAATCGCCAACTGCCGCCATTGCTCACTGCCGATGTCGGCGTGGGCGTGGATCTGGCCCGCTATTTCGAACCAGAAACCCCTTGTGAGATTCATCTTGAGGATGGCTCGCGCTTGAGCCTGCGGCTTGATGCGGAGTCGATACTGCCCGGAGAGATTCCGGTCGGCTATCAGCAAGTGCACATCGCCGATCAGCAATTCACCCTGGCCGTGGCGCCGGAACGCTGCTTCAGCGTGGGCGACGCGGTGGACAGTCCGATCCCGCGCGCGTGGGGCCTGAGCGTGCAGCTTTATGGTTTGCGTCGCCCTGGCGATGGCGGTTTCGGCGACACCCAGGCCCTGGAAGAACTGGCCCGGGTGGCCGGCGAACGGGGTGCCGATGCACTGGCGATCAGCCCGTTGCACGCGATGTTCAGCGCCGACACCGGGCGCTACAGCCCTTACTCGCCGTCCAGTCGGCTGTTTCTCAATCCGCTGTATGCCGCACCGGGGGCCATACTCGGCGAGCGTGCGCTGCGTGATGCGATTGACGCCGCCGGCCTGACCGACCAGTTCAAGCAACTGGAAGACCTGAAACTGGTCGACTGGCCGAAAGCGGCCGAAGCCAAATTGAAACTCCTGCAAGCCTTGTACGACGGTTTCATCAACGGCGAACACCCGCTACATGCCGACTTCTCGAGTTTCCGCGATGCCGGCGGTGAAGCGCTGGAAAACCACTGCCGCTTCGAAGCCATCCAGGAAATGCGCGCCGCCCGTGGCGAGAGCCTCGACTGGCGCGAATGGCCGGAACACTGGCACGACCCGCGCGGCGCAGCGCTCGGCGCGTTTGCCGAGGAATACGCCGAGCGCATCAGTTACTTCGCGTTCTGCCAATGGTTGATTCACCGCTGCCTGGAACGTGCCCAGACCGCCGCCCGCAGCGCCGGCATGGGCATCGGCCTGATCGCCGACCTGGCGGTGGGTGCCGACGGCGCCGGCAGCCAGGCCTGGAGTTTTCAGGACGAACTGCTCGCCTCGCTGACCGTCGGCGCGCCACCGGACATCCTCAATCGCTCCGGACAGGGCTGGGGTATTTCCGCGTTTTCCCCGGAAGGCCTGGTGCGCAACGGTTTTCGCGCGTTTATCGAGATGCTGCGCGCCAACTTCGCCCACGCCGGCGGGCTGCGCATCGACCATGTCATGGGCCTGCAACGGTTATGGGTCATCCCCAACGGTTCCGCCCCGGCAGACGGTGCGTACCTGTATTACCCGGTGGACGACTTGCTGCGTCTGCTGACCCTCGAATCCCATCGTCATCAAGCGATCGTGCTCGGTGAAGACCTCGGCACCGTGCCCGACGGCCTGCGGGAGAAACTGATCGCCCGCGCCATGCTCGGCATGCGCGTGCTGCTGTTCGAACAGGACAACACCCATTTCAAACCGATCCTCGACTGGCCGGACAACGCACTGGCCACTACCAGCACCCACGATCTGCCGACGCTCAACGGCTGGTGGCATGGCCGCGACATCGACTGGAACGCGCGGCTCGGGCTGGTCGATGCCAACGGCGAAATCGATTGGCGCCGTTATCGCGAACGCGAGCGAGAAGGCCTGCGCAGTGCCTTGAGCCAGGACCCGCAGAACTTTCGCGAGGAATCCCACGAGGCCGATCAGGTGGTCGACGCCGCTGTGCGTTTCCTCGGCCACACCCGCGCGCCGCTGGTATTGCTGCCGCTGGAAGATGCGCTGGGGCTCGACGAACAGGCCAACCTGCCCGGCACCATCGACACCCACCCGAACTGGTCACGCCGCTTGCCGGCCACCAGTGAGACGCTGCTCGACGGTGTCGACGCCGCAAGACGCCTGGAACTATTGGCGTGTGCCCGCCTTCAGGCAGCCGAGCGTGACCAATGAGTGCATTGCCTATCCCGACACTGCGCGCCACGGTCCGCCTGCAATTTCATCGCGGTTTTACCCTCGATCAGGCGGTACCGCTGGTGCCGTATTTCGCCCGACTCGGCATCAGCCACATTTATGCCTCGCCGCTGCTGGCCGCGCGCGCCGGCTCCATGCATGGTTACGACGTGGTCGACCCGACCCGGGTCAATCCGGAACTTGGCGGCGAGCCAGCCTTGCGTCGTCTGGTCGCCAGCCTGCGCGAGCACGGTATGGGGCTGATCCTCGACATCGTCTCCAATCACATGGCAGTCGGTGGCGGGGACAACCCGTGGTGGCTAGACCTGCTCGAATGGGGACGGCTCAGCCCCTACGGCGAGTTCTTCGACATTCAGTGGCACTCGCCCGACCCATTGATGGAAGGCCAGTTGCTGTTGCCGTTTCTCGGCAGTGACTATGGCGTCGCGTTGCAGGACGCGACCCTGCCGCTGGTGTTCAGCGCCGAGAGCGGCACCTTCCACGTCGAGCATTACGAGCATCACTTCCCGATCTGCCCCGGCGATTACGGCGAACTGCTCAAAGCCGATGACACCTCGAACGAAGCGCTCAAAGCCCTCGCCGACCGCTTCAGCGCGCTCAGTTATCAGACCGACGCCCGCTCGCTGGCCCTCCCGCTCAAGGAAGAACTTCAGCAACTGGCCAGCGACCCCGACGTTCGACAAGCAATTGAGCGCAACCTGACGCACTACGATTCGAAGACCGAAGAAGGTTTTCAGCGCCTGCATCAATTGCTGGAGCGGCAAAGCTATCGCCTGGCGAGCTGGCGCACAGCCGCGGATGACATCAACTGGCGGCGCTTCTTCGACATCAACGAACTCGGCGGTTTGCGGGTCGAGCGTCCGGCAGTGTTCGAGGCCACCCACGGCAAGATTTTCCAGTTGATCGGCGAGGGCCTGATCGACGGCCTGCGCATCGACCACATCGACGGTCTCGCCGACCCGCGCGGTTACTGCCGCAAACTGCGCCGCCGCCTCGACCATCTGGCACCGGGCCGGCACTTGCCGATCTACGTCGAGAAGATTCTCGGCGACGGCGAGACCCTGCCCACCGACTGGGCCGTGGATGGCAGCACCGGTTACGAGTTCATGAACCAGCTGTCGCTGCTGCAACACGACCCGGACGGCGAACATGTGCTCGGTGACTTGTGGCAACGCCGTACCGAGCGCCCCGCCGCGTTCATCGAAGAAGCCCAACTGGCGCGCCAGCAGATCCTCAACGGCTCGCTGGCCAGCGATTGCGAAAGCGTCGCCCAGGCCCTGCTGCAAGTGGCACGCGACGACCTGATGACCCGCGACCTCACGCTCGGCTCGATCCGGCGGGTGCTGCAGGCGCTGATCGTGCACTTCCCGGTCTATCGCACCTACATCACCCCGATGGGCCGCTCGGCCCGGGACGAGGTGTTTTTCCAGCAGGCCATGGACGGTGCACGGCAGACATTGAGCGAAGCCGATTGGCCGGTGCTGGACTCCGTAGCCGGTTGGCTCGGTGGCCAGCCGTGGCGGCGCAAACCCCGTGGGCGCTCGCGCAAAATCCTGCGCCATGCCTGCGTGCGCTTTCAGCAGCTCACTTCGCCGGCCGCCGCCAAAGCGGTGGAAGACACTGCGCTGTATCGCTCGGCGGTGCTGCTGTCGCGCAATGACGTCGGCTACAACACCGAGCAGTTCAGTGCGCCGGTCAGCGACTTTCACGCGGTGAACCTGCAACGCCTGGAGAGCTTTCCCGACAACCTGCTGGCTACCGCCACCCACGACCACAAACGTGGCGAAGACACCCGCGCGCGGCTGGCCGTACTCAGCGAGCGCAGTCACTGGTACGCCGAACAGATCGAGCTGTGGCGCGCCCTCGCACGTCCGCTGCGCCATGACGATCAGCTGCCGTCGTCTGCGGACGAACTGATCCTCTATCAGGCGCTGCTCGGCAGTTGGCCGCTGGAGTTGCGTGACGACGATCAGGCGGGCTTCGCCGATTACGCCAAACGTGTCTGGCAGTGGCAGCAGAAAGCCCTGCGCGAAGCCAAGCTGCAAAGCAGCTGGAGCGCGCCGAACGAGGCTTACGAAAACGCAGCCCAGGCGCTCACCGAACAACTGCTGCTGGCTCCTGAAGGCGAACTGCTGCGCGGAGCGCTGGCCAAGACCGTCAACAGCATCGCCGCCGCCGGCGCCCTCAACGGTCTGGCGCAAACCTTGCTGCGCATGACGGTGCCGGGAGTGCCGGACTTGTATCAAGGCAACGAGTTCTGGGACTTCAGCATGGTCGACCCGGACAACCGCCGGCCAGTGGACTACGTCGCCAGGCAACAGGCGCTGGAGGCACCGGGGCCGGTCCAGGAACTGTTGGTGAACTGGCGCGACGGGCGAATCAAGCAAGCTTTGATCGCCGAGGTGCTGCGCCTGCGCGCCGACCACACCGAGTTGTTTCGCCAGGGTTCGTACCAGGCCCTCGAGGTGCTGGGCAGCCAGGCGCACAACGTGCTCGCGTTTGCCCGCGAGCATGGGGAGCGACGGATCATCGTGATCGTGCCGATCCGTTGCGCAACATTGCTGGAAAACAGTGCTGTGCCGATGGTTGACGCGCTGCGCTGGGGCGATACAAGGGTGGTTTTACCGTTCGACGCCTCTGACGAAAATCCGAAGGGACTTTTTTCGAGCACCGCAGTCACAAAAAACAGGGAGCTGCAGGTCAGCGCCGCGCTGGGGGATTTCCCGGTCAATCTGCTTATCCAACACGTCTAGCAGCATGAGTTCAGTTCAGGAGCATTGCGATGAGTACCGACGATAAACGCATCCGCGAATTCGCCTATCAGATCTGGGAATCCGAAGGAAAACCCGAGGGCCAGGAAGCCCGCCACTGGGAGATGGCGCGCAAGCTCGCCGAAGCCGAGGCGCTGGCACCGAAAAAATCGCCCAAGGCTGCCGGCAGTAAAACCGCCGGCAAGACCGCCACCAGCAAAGCAGTCGATGGCAAGGCACCCGCTGCCAAACCCAAGGCCACGACGGCCAAGGCCAAGCCTGCCAGTGCCGCGAAAGTGATTCCCCCGGGCGAAAAAGCCACCGAGAAAAAGCCCCGCACGCCGCGCAAGCCGCCTGCGGTCTGACGCCCCCCTATCATTGATTTGAATAACCGTGTGGCGAGTTCGCTCGCCACCGAGGGCTTACTCGTCCTCGAAAAACACCTACCCCCCGATTTTTTGCAGGAGCACCTATGACCCGTCCAAAGAAAGCCGAGCCCGCCGCGCACGCCGAACCCTCGCGCATCCGTGAAGGCCTGCCCTTCCCGCTCGGCGCGACCTGGGATGGTCTGGGGGTGAATTTTGCGCTGTTTTCCGCCAACGCCACCCGGGTCGAGCTGTGCATTTTCGACGATGCCGGCGAAGTTGAGCTCGAACGCATCGAGCTGCCGGAATACACCGACGAGATCTACCACGGCTATCTGCCCGATGCGCATCCGGGACTGATTTACGGCTACCGGGTCTACGGCCCCTATGATCCGGCCAACGGCCACCGCTTCAACCACAACAAGTTGCTGATCGACCCCTATGCCAAGCAATTGGTGGGCGAGTTGAAATGGTCCGAAGCGCTGTTCGGCTACACCATCGGCCACCCGGACGCCGACCTCAGTTTCGACGAACGCGACAGCGCGCCCTTCGTCCCCAAGTGCAAGGTCATCGACCCGGCCCACACCTGGGGCCACGACCAGCGCGTCAGCGTGCCGTGGGACAAGACCATCATTTACGAGACCCACGTGCGCGGTATCAGCATGCGCCACCCTTCGGTGCCGGAGAATGTGCGCGGCACGTTTGCCGGGTTGATGGTCGACGATGTGCTGGAGCACATCCGCAAACTCGGGGTGTCGACCGTCGAACTGTTGCCGATCCATGCCTTCGTCAATGACCAGCACTTGCTGCACAAGGGCATGACCAATTACTGGGGCTACAACAGCATCGCGTTCTTCGCCCCGGATCCGCGCTATCTGGCCAGCGGCAAGATTGCCGAGTTCAAGGAAATGGTCGCGCACCTGCACGACGCCAATCTCGAAGTGATTCTCGACGTGGTCTACAACCACACCGCCGAAGGCAACGAGCAAGGCCCGACCCTGTCGATGCGCGGGATCGACAACGCCTCGTACTACCGTTTGATGCCGGACGACAAGCGCTTCTACATCAACGATTCCGGCACCGGCAACACCCTGGATCTGAGCCATCCGTGCGTGCTGCAAATGGTCACCGACTCGCTGCGCTACTGGGCCAGTGAAATGCACGTCGACGGCTTCCGCTTCGACCTGGCGACCATCCTCGGTCGCTATCACGACGGTTTCGACGAACGCCACAGTTTCCTCGTGGCCTGCCGCCAGGATCCGGTGCTGCGTCAGGTGAAAATGATCGCCGAGCCCTGGGACTGTGGCCCCGGCGGTTATCAGGTCGGCAATTTCCCGCCGGGCTGGGTCGAGTGGAACGACAAGTTCCGCGACACCGTGCGTGCCTTCTGGAAAGGCGACGACGGCCAACTCGCCGACTTCGCCAGCCGCATGACCGCCTCCGGGGAAATGTTCAACCAGCGCGGTCGCCGGCCTTATTCGTCGGTGAATTTCGTCACCGCCCACGACGGCTTCACCCTCAATGATCTGGTGTCGTACAACGACAAGCACAACGAGGCCAACGACGAAAACAATCAGGACGGCAGCAACAACAACCTGTCCTGGAACCACGGCGTCGAAGGCCCTACCGACGATCCGGAAATCAATGCACTGCGCCACCGGCAGATGCGCAATTTCTTCGCCACCCTGCTGCTGTCCCAAGGCACGCCGATGCTGGTGGCCGGTGACGAATTCGCTCGTACCCAGGACGGCAACAACAATGCTTATTGCCAGGACAGCGAGATCGGCTGGGTCAACTGGGACCTGAGCGAGGACGGCAAAGCGCTGCTGAAATTCGTCAAACGCCTGATCAAGTTGCGCCTGGCGTATCCGATCCTGCGACGCGGGCGGTTCCTGGTCGGCGAATACAACGAGGACATCGGCGTCAAGGACGTGACCTGGCTTGCGCCGGACGCCACGGAAATGACCACCGAACACTGGCATGACGCGCAGAATCGCTGCATGGGCATGTTGCTTGACGGTCGCGCCCAGGAAACCGGGATCCGCCGCAAGGGTGGCGACGCCACGTTGCTGCTGGTGGTCAACGCCCATCACGACATCGTCAACTTCACCTTGCCGGAAGTGCCTGAAGGCAGTTTCTGGACGTGCATGATCGATACCAACCAGCCATCGATCCGTGGCCAGGAGCGTTTTGAGTTCGGTCACGAGTACTCGGTCACCGGACGCTCGCTGCTGCTGTTTGAACTGCAACGCGAAGAAGAGGACTGACATGGACTTGCCCGTCTATCTCTCACGGCACGCGCCGGACTACCGTGACACTGCCGCCCTCGGCCTGTGTCTGCGGCAACTGGTCGAGGCCGGCCTCGATCGCCTGCCGTTACCCGGCAGCGGTCGTACGCTGGAGCGCTGGCAACGGCTGTCCGAGGTCGGTGGGCACGATCTGGGGCTGTGCAAACTCTACGAAGGCCATACCGATGCGTTGGCAATCATCGAACAACTCGGTGGCTCGCCGACGCCCGGCAGCACGTGGGGCATGTGGGCAGCCGAACCACCGCAGGCGCGGGTTCGGGTCAGCCGTTCCGGGCAAATGGTGCGGTTGAATGGACGCAAGGCCTGGTGCTCCGGGGCGGCGGTGCTCAATCATGCCCTGCTGACGGCGTGGGATGAGGACGATCGTCAGCAATTGGTAGCCGTGGCCCTCGACCAACCGGGCGTGACCGTCACCGATCAAGGCTGGCAAGCGGTCGGCATGGCCGCCACCGGCAGCGTCGAGGTGCTGTTCGATGAGGTCGAGGCCCAGGCGATCGGCGATCCTGGCGACTACCTGCAACGTCCGGGTTTCTGGCATGGCGGGATCGGGATCGCCGCGTGCTGGTACGGCGCCGCGAGGGCGATCGGCGAACGCTTGCGCCAGCACTGTGCGCGGCGTGAAGAACCGCACGCACTGGCCAGTCTCGGCGCCGTCGACAACGCGCTGCACGGCGCCGCACAGGTGCTGCGTGTCAGTGCCCTGGACATCGACAGCAATCCCGGAGCCGACGCCGAGTTGTTGGCCCGGCGTGTACGTGCCGTGGTCGAGGACGCCGCTGAACAGGTCATGCGCGAGACTGGCCGGGC
Organism: Pseudomonas sp. B34(2017); assembly: GCF_002112915.1. Taxonomy (NCBI): domain Bacteria; kingdom Pseudomonadati; phylum Pseudomonadota; class Gammaproteobacteria; order Pseudomonadales; family Pseudomonadaceae; genus Pseudomonas; species Pseudomonas sp. B34(2017). The sequence goes on from NZ_NEJA01000002.1 coordinate 556,235, forward strand.
ACTTGGCGCCGGGCCGTTCTGCAAGGATCCACACTTTGCCCGCCTGGCGGCCGACCTGCCGGTGTATCTGCGCCAGAGCCATGCCGAACGGGATCTGGCAGTACTGGGCCAACTGGCTGCGCAGCAACCGCGCGAGGGTTGGGCCCTATGAAGCGCAATCCGATCATCGGTGAAGGAACCTCTTTGCATGAGTGGCAGGGCTCGCGTCATCTGGCAGCGGTGGAGAGCATCGACATTCTCGACCTGGTTCCGCCGGGATCCCGGGCCGTGGTGATCGCGCCGCACCCGGATGATGAAGTGCTCGGTTGCGGCGGGCTGTTGCAACAGCTCGCAGCGGCGGGCCGCACCCTGCAACTGATTTCGGTCACCGACGGCAGCGCCAGCCATCCGGGCTCGGAGCGCTGGCCGGTGGAGCGCCTGAGCGTGGTGCGCCCGCAGGAGTCCGCCGAGGCCCTGCGTCGCCTTGGCCTGCCCATGCATCAGGTGCAATGGCTGCGCGGCGGATTCCCCGACACTCAGGTCGCCGCGCGCGAGTCGATGCTGTGTGACTACTTGACCCGCTACCTGCAACCCGACGACGTGATCTTCACCACCTGGCGCGAAGACGGCCACAGCGACCATGAGGCCGTCGGCCGCGCCAGCGTCGAAGCAGCGTACCGCGTGGGTGCGATTTGCCACGAGCTGCCGGTCTGGACCTGGCACTGGGCGACGCCGGAAGACGCCATCGTGCCCTGGGAGCGGGCGCGCAAGATTCTGCTGAACCCGGCGCAGGTCGCGCGCAAGCGTCACGCAGTGCATGCGTTCGCAAGTCAGCTGGAAGGCGATCCCGACGCAGGCCTGGCACCGGTGCTCGCGCCCTATGTCATCGACCGTTTGCTGCAACCGTTCGAGGTGGTCTTTCTATGAGCGTCGAGGATCGCTACTTCGAAGGCCTGTTCGCCGGCAATAACGACCCCTGGGGATTTCGCCAGCGCTGGTACGAGCAGCGCAAACGCCTTGTCACCCTTGCGGCCCTGCCCCGCCCGCATTACCGTGCGATCTTCGAACCGGGTTGCGCCAACGGCGAACTGAGTGCCGCGCTGGCCGAGCGCTGCGATCGGCTGTTGTGCTGCGACACCAGCGCCGCCGCAGCCAATCTGGCACGTACCCGGTTGAGCCTGTTCGACCACGCCGAGGTGCGTCAAGGTCGCTTGCCGGGCGACTGGCCTGAGGAAAAATTCGACCTGATCGTATTCAGCGAAATCGGCTACTACCTTGATCGACAGGATCTGACAGAGGTCATCCGTCGCATCAGCGATTCGTTGACGGCAGACGGTCAATTGCTGGCCTGTCACTGGCGCCCGCCCATCGATGGCTGCCCGCTCAATGCTCGCCAGGTCCATGACCTGATTCACGAACAGCTGCACATGCCACGACTGGTCCTGCATCAGGAGGCAGATTTCCTGCTGGAAGTCTGGAGTCGCGAACCGCGTTCGGTGGCCGCGCTGGAGGGGTTGCGATGATTGGCATCCTGATCCCGGCACACAACGAAGAAGAGTGGGTCGATGAATGCCTGCAGGCCGCCCTGCGCGCCGCCGGGCATCCGATGCTGGCAGGTGAACCGGTGGAGATCCTGGTAGTGCTCGATAGTTGCACCGACCGTTCGGCGCAGATCGTCAGCCAGTACCCTGTGCGGGCGCTGAGCATCGAGGCACGCAATGTCGGCCAGGCCCGGGCCATCGGTGCGCAACAGCTGCTTGATCGGGGTGCTCGCTGGATTTCCTGCACCGACGCCGACAGCCGCGTCGCCGAAGACTGGCTCGTGGAACAACTGGGATTGGGCACCGATGCCGTGTGCGGCACGGTGACGGTCGAGCGCTGGCATGACACCTTCGATGAAGCCGCGCAGATTCGCTATCACGGTCATTACCAGGCCTGCGAAGGACACCGGCACATCCATGGCGCCAATCTGGGTGTCAGCGCACAAGCCTACGTCCGCGCCGGCGGCTTCGAGCCGTTGTCCTGCGATGAAGACGTGCAGCTGGTGCGTCAGCTCGAACGTTCAGGGGCCAGCATCGCCTGGAGTCATCGGCCACAGGTCATTACCAGCGCCCGTCTGGACAGTCGCGCACGCGGCGGTTTTGGCGACTATCTGCGACAGTTGGCACAGACTGAATAAAAAAAAGCGGATCAGATTGATCTGTGACGCGACGAACCGCCCGTCTTGAGCAATACTCTGCTGCGCAGCAATCCAGGGTTCGGAGCGCTGCAGGGCTATCCACCAGCCTTCACGGGTCGTACACGCCTGGCAGCATCACGGCGCGGACGACTGAGGGCGTGACACAACAAGGACGTATCACTCATGAAACCGTTATCCCTCAGCGAAAACGGCCTGCCGGCGCAGATCTGGAACAGCGCCCCGCAGCTCGACAACATTCCCGTCATCAATACCCACACCTTGGTGCCACCCGGCGCCCGTGCCGTGGTCATCGCCCCGCACCCCGGTGATGAAGTGGTGACCTGCGGCGGTTTGCTGCAACTGCTTTCCAGCCTCGGTCATCCCTTGCAACTGCTGTCGATCACCGATGGCAGCGCCAGTCATCCGGGCTCGCGCCAGTGGTCGGAAAAACGCCTGAGCGTGTTCCGTCCGCAGGAAAGCGTCGAAGCCCTGCGCCGCCTCGGTTTGCCGATGCACAGCCTGAAATGGGTGCGCGGTGGTTTCACTGACAACGCCCTGCACGATCAGGAATCTCAATTGACCGAATTCATCGCCCGCTACCTGCGCCCCGGTGATGTGGTCTTCAGCACCTGGTGCGAAGATGGCACCGCTGATCATGAAGTGGTCGGTCGGGCCAGTGCGAAGGCTGCACAACTGGCCGGCGCAACCTACCATGATGTCCCGGTCTGGGCCTGGCACTGGCCGGAACGCGATCAGGGACAGATTCCGTGGCATCGCGCACGCAAGCTGCGCCTCGACACCTGGACCGTTGCGCGCAAGAGCCACGCCACCCACGCCTACGCCAGCCAGCTCAATGGCGAACCGGCGATCGGTATCGCGCCGCTGCTGCCCAAGTCAATTCTGGAGCGTATGCGCCTGCCCTACGAGATCGTCTTCGTCGATTGACTGTCCATCGGGCGCGGGCAGCCAGTCAAAGTGAACTGCCCGCGCCCGGATCAGTCGCATGAACAGGCAGTCATGATTCAGAGGAGTGAACGTGTCCAGCGATCCCAAGCGTCATGTCGTCGACGCGCAGATTTCCACCCCGTCCTCCATCCATCGCCTGCGGGTGCTGACGGTCAACACGCACAAGGGTTTCACCGCGCTCAATCGACGTTTCATCCTTCCGGAACTGCGTGAAGCGGTGCGCAGCACCTCGGCCGATCTGGTGTTTCTGCAGGAAGTGGTGGGCGAACACGAGCGGCATTCCAGCCGCTACCACGAATGGCCGCAAACTTCGCAGTACGAATTCCTCGCCGACAGCATGTGGAGCGATTTTGCCTACGGCCGCAATGCGGTCTATCCCGATGGCCATCACGGCAACGCCCTGTTGTCGAAATACCCGATCCGCGAATATCGCAACCTCGACGTCTCGATCACCGGCCCGGAACGGCGCGGGCTGTTGCACTGCGTACTGGATGTGCCGGGGCATGCCGAAGTGCATGCCATCTGCGTACACCTGAGCCTGCTCGAAAGCCATCGGCAATTGCAGTTGCAGCTGCTTTGTCAGTTGCTCGAATCCCTGCCCGACGATGCGCCAGTGATCATCGCCGGCGACTTCAATGACTGGCAGTTGCAGGGTAACGTTGCCCTCGCCCGCCGAGACTACCTGCACGAAGCCTTCGAACGCCATCACGGCCGCCCGGCCAAGACTTATCCCGCGCGTTTCCCGTTGCTGCGACTGGATCGGATCTACCTGCGCAATGCCAGCAGCCACGATCCGCAGATCCTCGGCAACAAACCGTGGACGCATCTTTCGGATCATTTGCCGCTGGCGGTTGAAGTGCATTTATAGCGCGATACTGACAGCTGTCCTTACATACGCAACGATGCGAAATTGGTCGCCAGGCCCGGTTTCGCAGACCGACTGTCGGTTGCAAAAAGTCTCTGCCTCGCGGCTTCCACAGCGATTAGCTCTACAAACAAGAACTTAGATAAGTGCGGAAAAACAAAAACTTGCATCACCCGTTTTGACCCGACCGCTCATCGTCCAATTTCTTGACGCAAGGGCTGGGGTCTTCTTAGCTCTACCTTACTACCCCCGGAAATACTACTCGGGGCGAACCCCAGGTTACTCGTCAAAACGGGCGGCCACGGGTTCGCCACGCTCCATTCGGTCGCCCCTCGTTCGGGGTAGGAGAGACGCCAAGGCGAGATACCACATGCGCTAGCAAGGTAGAACTCCATGAAAACCTCACTCACCTCACAAGAGATCAAAGTCACGTTCTGCACTGTTTCAAGTTCTATCTTGCTGTGCTCGTCCATGGAGGCGCAGGCGGGTCCTGTGGCGGACGAGGCGACGCCCTGGTATCGCCAGGACATTCCCGTCATGACCCTCCCCGCCACGGTCGTGACTCCGGGCCCGCAACGGCTCAGCCCACAGCCGGACCTGCGCGGTACAAAGCTGATTACCGAAGACCTCGCCCCCTCGGCCTGGGAGCAGCTTTACGATCCGACGCCCCGTCAGGCGCAAACCGACGTCCTCAGCCCGGGCTTCGCCATACCCGGCACCGGTGACTTCAAGGGCCCCGCCGTGCTGACCTTGAAAAGCAGCAGCGGCCACACCCAGCAAGTCGGCCTGATCGGCGGTGTGAATCAGATCAGGGGCAATGGCAACGGCCTGATCACCAGCCGCGCCCTCGTCGACCCGACCACCGACACCCTCAACCTTCAAGGCCAAAGCCTGGGCGCTTACTACAGCCTGATTGGCCCGCAAGGCTGGCACGTCGATCTGTCGGCCAGTGGCGGCCGAGTCAGCGGTTTCAGCCGTAACGAGCAAGGCGCACGCTTGGCCACCGAAGGCAGCGCGATGACGCTTTCGGTGGAAGGCGGATTCCCGATCGGTCTGGGGGAAAACTGGGTCGTTGAACCGCAGGCGCAATTGATCAATCAGCGCATCACCCTCGACACGCCCTATGCGGGCTCGGGCAATGCGTCTTCCAGCGACATTTCATCGTGGAGCGGTCGGGTCGGTGCGCGTTTGAAAGGTAGCTATGACCTGAACGGTTTGCCCGTCGAGCCCTACGTGCGCACGAACTTGTGGCACACGGTGTATACCGGCAACACGGTGACGCTGGATCAGGTGGACAAGATCAGCAGCAGCCGCAAGTCCTCGACGGTGGAAGTCGGCCTGGGGCTGGTGGCGAGAATGACGCCGACGGTGAGCCTGTACGTCAGCGCCGATTACAGCAGCGACGTGGACGACAACGACTTGAACGGGTTGATTGGCAGCCTGGGAATCCGGATGCGCTGGTAAAGACGGGCCTCAGATGATCGTTCCCACGCTCTGCGTGGGAATGCAGCCCGGGACGCTCCGCGTCCCTTCCAGAGCTGGAACGCGGAGCGTCCCTAGAGGCATTCCCACGCGGAGCGTGGGAACGATCTCGTCCGTTACGCGCTTGGGCCTTCAGGCTTGAGGATCAACACCGCCAGCGGCGGCAAATTCAGCTCCAGCGACAACGCCTGGCCGTGACTGGCCACCTCTTCGGTGAACGCCCCGCCACCATTGCCATAGTTGGAACCGGCGTAGGTGTCGGCATCACTGTTGAGCAATTCCTTCCAGCGTCCGGCAAACGGCACACCGACCCGGTAAGACTGGCGCGGCACCGGGGTGAAGTTGGCCACCACCAGCACCGGCGTGCCGTCCTTGCTCCAGCGCAGCCATGCGTAAACGCTGTTGATCGCATCGTCGCCGATCAACCACTGAAAGCCTTGCGGCGCATCGTCCTGCTCGTGCAGCGCCGGCTCTTCGCGGTACAACCGATTGAGGTCGCTGACCAGTTTCTGCACGCCTTTGTGTTCCGAATATTGCAGCAGATACCAGTCCAGCTGCTGATCATGATTCCACTCGCGCCACTGGCCGAACTCGCAACCCATGAACAACAGCTTCTTGCCCGGATGGGTCCACATGAAACTCAGGTACGCGCGCAGATTGGCGAACTTCTGCCAGCGATCGCCGGGCATCTTGTCGATCAGCGAATGCTTGCCGTGCACCACTTCGTCGTGGGAAATCGGCAGGATGAACCGCTCGGACCAGGCGTAGACCAGACCAAAACTCAACTCATTGTGGTGATGGGCGCGGTACACCGGATCCTGCTGAATGTAGTGCAGCGAGTCGTGCATCCAGCCCATGTTCCATTTGTAGGCAAAACCGAGACCGCCCTGTTGGGTGCTCTGGCTGACGCCCGGCCACGCCGTGGACTCCTCGGCGATCACCAGCGCGCCCGGTGCTTCCAGTGCCACCACGTCGTTCAAGTGCCGCAGGAAGTCGATGGCTTCCAGGTTCTCGCGACCGCCATGACGATTGGGCACCCACTCGCCGGCCTTGCGCGAATAATCGCGATAGAGCATCGACGCCACCGCATCGACCCGCAGCCCATCAACGTGGAAATGCTTCAACCAGTGCAGCGCCGACGCCAGCATGTAGCCGTGCACTTCGGTGCGGCCCAGGTTGTAGATCAGCGTGTCCCAGTCCTGATGAAAACCTTCTTGCGGGTTGCCGTACTCATACAACGCCGTGCCATCGAACTGCGCCAGACCGTGGGTATCGGTGGGGAAATGCGCCGGCACCCAGTCGAGAATCACACCGATGCCGGCCTGATGGCAGGCATTGACGAAATCGCCGAACTGCTCGGGCGTGCCGTATCGCGCACTCGGAGCGAACTGCGACAGCAACTGATAGCCCCACGAACCGCCGAACGGGTGCTCCATGATCGGCATCAATTCGATGTGGGTGAAACCCAGTTCCTTCACGTAGGGAATCAGTCGTTCGGCCAGTTCTGGCCAGGTGTATTGGCGCGCCACTTCGCCGAGATCATCGAGTTCGCACTGCCAGGATCCGGCGTGCAATTCATAGATCGACAGCGGCGCGCTGTGCTGCTGGCGCTCGTGGCGGCTGCTCATCCAGTCCTGATCCTGCCAGTCGATCTGCAACGGCGCGGCGACTTTTGACGCAGTGTCCGGCGGCAGGCTGGTGGCCAGTGCCATCGGGTCGGCCTTCAGCGGCAGAATGCCGTGAGCGCCGAGGATTTCGTACTTGTACAGTTCCCCCGCCTGCAGGCGCGGAATGAACAATTCCCACACGCCAGAAGGATGCCGCAGGCGCATCGGATGCCGTCGGCCATCCCAGACGTTGAAGTCGCCGACCACCGACACCCGCCGGGCATTCGGCGCCCACACGGCGAAACGTACACCGTCGACGCCATCGACGGTTTTCAACTGCGCGCCGAGGCAACTGCTGAGGTCGCGGTGATTGCCCTCGGCGAACAGATACAAGTCCATTTCACCGAGCAATTGGCCAAAGCTGTAGGGATCTTCCGCGACCTGCTCGCCACCGGCCCAGCGGGTGCGCAACAGGTACGGCCGTGCGCCCTCGAAATGCCCGACGAACAGCCCCGGCGTTTCGGTAGCCTCCAGCGGACCGAGTTCTTCGCCACTGTTTTTATCGACGACAGAAACACTCAACGCGCCGGGCAGATACGCCCGGATAAACTGCCCGCCGGCGCCATCGCCGTGGGGGCCAAGAATGGAAAACGGGTCGTGGTGTTCTGCGCGCACCAAGGCATCAATGTCTTTTGCAGTGGGCAGCAATCTTTCTTTAGCGTGACCCTGTTCCCTGTTCGAGAAACTCATGACTACTCTCCACCAAGATCGGAAAAGGGTTTGAGCCCCGTCAATAACCCATACAGACCGTGCAGCGGCACGGGCAGCCAGGTGGGGCGATTTTCGGCTTCATAGGCCACTTCGTAGGCCGCTTTCTCCAGACCGAACAACGCCAGTGCGGCGTCGGCACCTTCAGGATCTTGCCAGGCATGATCAAGACTAGCTGCTGCCTGACGATATGCCTGGAGAAAGGCTTCCCGGGCTTCACGCAGGTAACGCTCCGTGACCCGCCGACGCGCGGCTTCGGCCTCGGGGCTGTTGTCGACGTTGTGCACATTCAGCGCCATGGCCGCGGCATAGTCGAAGGAGCGCAGCACTCCGCTGACGTCCTTGTACGGACTGTGCTTGCCTCGGCGTTCGGCCAGTGGCCGCGCCGGCTCACCTTCGAAGTCGATCAGATAGGCATCGCCCTTGATTACCAGCACCTGCCCCAAATGCAGATCGCCGTGGACGCGGATCCGCAGACCGCCGGCGGATTGCTTGGCCAGTTCCTGCACGTGGGCAAGGATGGTTTTCTTGTTGTCGAGCAAACGAGCGACCAGCTTCTGATCCGCCGCGTCCAGTTCGCCCTGATGTTGCTTCAGGAGCTTCAGGGCATGTTCGACCTGCGCCGCGACATCCTTGCCGGTCGCCTGGGCATCCTTGGCCGAACTGACTTGCGGCGCGAAGTCCTTGTTGTCGCTCGGCGCTGCCAATACCTGATGCATTTCCCCCAGACGCTGGCCGAGCATGCCGGCGAAATCCTTCAGCTCACCGAGGGCGTTGTAGTGTTGCGCCTGTTCGGAAACAGCGTCGGCCAGTTCATCGCGCAGCGCCCGTTCGAGGTTGTTCTGCGTCCATTCCCAGGCGTCGCCCTGATTGCTCAGATAGCCCTGTGCAATCATCAATAGATTGTCTTCACCATCGGCGCCGCGGCGAATCACCGAACCCAGCAGCGGTGAGATATTGGCAAATCCGGCCGCGGTCAGGTAAGCGCTCATCTCCAGTTCCGGGTGTACGCCGGAAGCGACTTTGCGGATCAGCTTGAGCACCAGACTGTTGCCGATCACCACCGAGCTGTTGGATTGCTCGGCGGACAGATAGCGCACTTCGGATTCCGCACCGAGGCCGAGTTTTTCCAGTTGCGGCGTTGCCTCGAAACGGATCTCGCCATCACTGGATTCCAGCACCGTACCGCCCTGCATGCCTTGCAGCACCGCGCGAACAAATGCTTCAAGACTGAAAGCATCGGTGATCAGCCCGACCTGGCGAACCCGGCGCACACGGGCCAAGGCCAGTTGTTGCGGCAACGCCGGCCCGACCTGATCTTCGGCAATGAAGCCGAACGGCAGTTGATACCGGCTGGTTTGCCCGCCGCTCTGCACTTCGATTTCGCTGAACAACACCGGATGCTGCGCATCGCCGAAGCGCACGCCGTAGGCCAGTTTCACCTGTTCGATGGCCGCGTCCTTGCCGGCAAACCAGCGGCGGTTCTGCAGCCAGCTCGGCAGGATCGCCTGTTCGAGGGTGGCCCGGGACGGTGCTTCGAGCAGTTCCTCCATGCGCTTTTTCAGCACCAGCGTGGTGAAGTCCGGCAGGCTCTGCGCAGGTTCCACGTGCCAGCTCGGCATCTGGTTTTCCGCCGCCAGACCGAACCAGTAGAAACCGTAGGGCGGCAGGGTCAGCAGGAAACTCAACTGGCCGATGGGCGGGAACGCGTTACCACCGAGCATTTCCACCGGCACCATGCCGACGTAAGCCGACAGGTCGAGTTCCACCGCTTGTGCACTGCGTGACACGTTGGCTACGCACAGAATGATTTCGTGCTTGCCGTCCGGCCCGGTGTATTCGCGGGTGTAGGCCAGAACGCGACGGTTGGCCGGCGACAACATCTTCAAGGTGCCACGACCGAACGCCTTGGATTGCTTGCGCACGGTCAGCAGGCGTCGGGTCCAGTTCAGCAGCGAATGCGGATCGCCGGCCTGGGTTTCGACGTTGACCGACTGATAGCCGTATTGCGGGTCCATGATCGGCGGCAACACCAGACTGGCCGGGTCGGCGCGAGAGAAGCCGCCGTTGCGGTCGATCGACCATTGCATCGGCGTACGCACGCCGTCGCGGTCGCCGAGGTAGATGTTGTCGCCCATGCCGATCTCATCGCCGTAATACAGGGTCGGCGTGCCGGGCATCGACAGCAGCAGGCTGTTGAGCAGTTCGATGCGGCGGCGGTCACGTTCCATCAACGGCGCCAGACGCCGGCGGATGCCGAGGTTGATCCGTGCGCGACGGTCGGCCGCGTAGTAATTCCACAGATAGTCGCGTTCCTTGTCGGTGACCATCTCCAGCGTCAGTTCATCGTGGTTGCGCAGGAAGATCGCCCATTGGCAGTTGGCCGGGATCTCCGGGGTCTGGCGCAGGATGTCGGTGATCGGGAAGCGATCTTCCTGGGCCAGCGCCATGTACATGCGCGGCATCAGCGGAAAGTGAAACGCCATGTGGCATTCGTCGCCATTCACGCCCTCGGCGTCGGTATCACCAAAATACAGCTGGGTGTCTTCGGGCCATTGGTTGGCTTCGGCCAGCAGCATGCGATCAGGGTAGTTGGCGTCAATCTCGGCGCGGATCTGCTTGAGAACGTCGTGGGTTTCCGGAAGGTTTTCGTTGTTGGTGCCGTCGCGCTCGATAAGGTACGGAATGGCATCCAAGCGCAGGCCGTCGATGCCCATGTCCAGCCAGTAGCGCATGACCGACAGCACCGCTTTCATGACTTGCGGGTTATCGAAATTCAGGTCCGGCTGGTGCGAATAGAAGCGGTGCCAGAAGTATTGGCCCGCCACCGGATCCCAGGTCCAGTTGGACTTTTCGGTGTCGAGGAAAATGATCCGGGTGCCGTCGTATTTCTGGTCGTCATCCGACCACACGTAGAAGTCCCGCGCCGCCGAGCCGGGCTTGGCCTTGCGCGCCCGCTGAAACCACGGGTGCTGATCGGAGGTGTGGTTGATGACCAGCTCGGTGATCACCCGCAGGCCACGCTTGTGTGCTTCGGCAATGAACCGTTTGGCGTCGGCCATCGTCCCGTAATCGCTGTGGACGCCCCGATATTCGGCGATGTCGTAACCGTCGTCGCGGCGTGGCGAGGGGTAGAACGGCAACAGCCAGATGGTGTTGACGCCAAGATCGGCGATGTAATCGAGTTTGGCGATCAGGCCGGGAAAGTCGCCGATTCCGTCGTTATTCGAATCGAAAAAGGATTTGACGTGAACTTGATAGATGACCGCATCCTTGTACCAGAGCGGATCCTTGATAAAGGTGGCTGCCTTGGGTTTCTTCGCCATGTGAAACTCCTGTTGAATTCATTGAAGCCGAAGCTGCTTCTGATCGTTCCCACGCTCCGCGTGGGAATGCCGCCATGGACGCTCTGCGTCCGCTTTGGGACGCGGAGCGTCCCGGTATGCATTCCCACGCGGAGCGTGGGAACGATCAGGAACCGATCAAGTCGATCAGGAAGAAGTGATGCGCCAGATTCCAAACGGCTGATATGCCGGGTCGATCCGCATGAACTGGTACTTGCCGTGCCAGTCCCAGCGATGGCCGTTCATCAGGTCTTCGCCGTGGGTGGTGGCATCGTCCGGCAGGCCCATTTCCCACAGCGGCAGCTCGAAATTCGCCTCCTGCACGTTATGTGGATCGAGGCTGACGGCGACCAGAATGAAGTTGCTGCCGTCTGCACTGCGCTTGCCGAAATACAGAATGTTGTCGTTCCAGGCGTTGTAGATCTTCAGGCCCAGATGGCTGTGCAGCGCCGGGTTCTGGCGGCGGATGCGGTTGAGCTGGGCGATCTCGGCAATGATGTTGCCGGGCTGGTTGAAGTCGCGGACGCGGATCTCGTACTTCTCGGAATCGAGGTATTCCTCCTTGCCCGGCACCGGCGCCGATTCGCACAGTTCAAACCCCGAGTACATGCCCCACAGGCCCGAACCCATGGTCGCCAGCGCCGCGCGGATGAGAAATCCGGGACGTCCCGATTCATGCAGGAACGCCGGGTTGATGTCCGGGGTGTTAACGAAGAAATTCGGCCGGTAGCATTCGCGCCACGGTGATTCATTGAGTTCGGTGAAGTAGGTCGCCAGTTCGGCCTTGGTGTTGCGCCAGGTGAAATAGGTGTAGCTCTGGGTGTACCCGACCTTGCCCAGCCGCGCCATCATCGCCGGGGTGGTGAAAGCCTCGGCGAGGAAGATCACTTCCGGGTACAGCGTGCGGACATCGGCGATCAGCCATTGCCAGAACGGCAACGGTTTGGTGTGCGGGTTATCGACGCGAAAGATCTTCACGCCCTCCTGCACCCAGCCGACCACGATGTCGCGCAGCTCGACCCACAGGCTCGGAATCGCTTCCGGTGCGTAGAAGTCGACGTTGACGATGTCCTGGTATTTCTTCGGCGGGTTCTCCGCGTATTTGATCGTGCCGTCCGGTCGCCAGTTGAACCAGCCCGGATGCTGCTTGAGCCACGGGTGATCCTGAGAACACTGGATCGCGAAGTCGAGAGCGATTTCCAGACCGTGGTCAGCGGCAGCGGCCACCAGCCGACGGAAGTCCTCACGGGTGCCGAGTTGCGAGTGAATCGCTTCGTGGCCGCCCTCCTCGCTGCCGATCGCATACGGGCTGCCGGGATCGTCCGGGCCGGCGCTCAGAGAATTGTTGCGCCCCTTGCGATGGCTGCGGCCAATCGGGTGGATCGGCGTGAAGTACAACACGTCAAAACCCATGTCCTGAATCATCGGCAGGCGAGAGTGCACGTCATTGAAGGTGCCGTGGCGGGCGGGATCGTCGGTGATCGAGCGGGGAAACAGTTCGTACCAACTGGCGAATTCCGCCAATTCGCGCTCGACGTCCACCGGGAATTCCGCACTGAGGCTCAGGTAGGCGCGGTGATCGGCCTCGGCCATCAGTTGCGCACTGCGCGAGTGCAGAAACAACGCGACCTGCTCGGTTTCGAGCAGGCCGGACAATTCGTGGTGCAGAGCGGCCAGTTGTTCGCTGAGCTGACCTTCGCTGCGCTCGCCGGCCTGCTGCACCATGGTGCGTCCCTCTTGCAGCTCGAGGCTGACCGGGACGCCAGCGGTGTGCTTTTTCTCCAGTTCGTACTGAAAACTGGCGAACTGGTCGATCCAGGCTTCGATCAGGAACAGATAACGGCCCATGCGCTGCGGCTGAAACACACCGCGCCAGCCATTGTTGCCCTGATCGCTCATGACTTCGGTCTGCCAGGTCTCGTCACCCTCTTCGCGCCAGCGGATGCGCACCGCCAGTTTGTCGTGACCGTCGGCGAACACCTTGCTGGTGACCACGATCTCCCGACCTGCGATCGCCTTGACGGCAAACTGCCCGCCGTCGAGGGTCGGCATGGTGTTTTCAATGACGATGCGCGGCAACAGCAAGGCCTGCGACAGCGGCATGTGCGGGTTGTAGCTCTGTTCGGAAGGTTTTTCAGCAGTCATTGAGCATCTCTCCTTAACGCCCCAAGGACGCTCGTTTGCCTGTTTGGCGGTCACGGTCGGGCCTGGGCCCAGATGAACTCTCTCAGGTTCCGAGCGGCCGTCGCCGGGAAAAGTTCACAGGGATTTGCCGCGCTACAAAATCGGATCGATTTCGCAGTGAAGTGGTCAATCCACTTAAGCACGTCCCACGCCAAGTGCCACACGGAGGTTCACCCGATGACTATTCCAATTCCCGCTGAAACACCCGATCCGAACATCGACAAACCGACCCTGCCCGAAACCGAACCGCAACCGATCCCTGAACAGGAGCCGCCTGGCACCACGCCACCGCCCAAGGAAGAACCGCCGACGACCATGCCGCCGGTAATCGTCTGATCAGCGTAGGTCGTTGTGGTCTTTCTCGATGCGGTCCTTCTCGATGTGATCCTTTTCGAAGACCCTGACGATCCGCGGCATGACACTGAAGATCCCCAACGCGAGCAACGTACTGAGCACCGCCGTCGCTTCACGGCCCAATCCGGCCGCGACGCCGATGGCGGCGGTCATCCACAGGCCGGCGGCGGTGGTCAGGCCCTTGACGTGACCTTCGTCGCCTTCGTGGTTCTTGAGGATGGTGCCGGCGCCGAGAAAACCGATCCCGGCAATTACCCCTTGCACCACCCGGCTCATGGCATCGGCCTGGGAACCGGACAACTGCGGCACCAGCACGAACAACGCGGCGCCAAGGGCTACCAGCATGTGCGTTCGCACCCCGGCGGCCTTGCCCTTGTGCTCGCGCTCAAACCCGAGAATCCCGCCCAATATGGCCGCCATCAAAAGGCGCACGGTGATCCGGGTCAGCTGCGACGCATCGCCGATATCGGCGAATTCCGCTTGCAGGGTTTCCCACACTTCATGCCACCAGGCGTTCATCGTCCAGTCCTTGTAATGAGTTGATAAAGGATGGACAGCGCCGACCATTAATCGGTTGCGTAGAACGATCTGCAGAACCGCGCACCCTAACGTCTCAGACTCCCGTGAAAAAAGGACAACCCCATGCCCCTTCGTATCGATGAAAGCAATCCGGAATCGAAAGTCTGTTTTTTCACCGTTGAGAATGGTGAGGAAATCCGGATCTGCGACACGCTGGAAGTAAAGACAGATAGCGAAAAAGCCATGTCGTTCGTCGAGGTGGAAGGACGGCGCATCTACGTCACCGAAGCCGAAGCGGACGCATTGACCGTCGCAGGCGCCCGGGATGGGCGCAAACACCTGAAGGCCGACGACAGTGATTCGGTGATTTGACTGACCTCGATCAACAACCGGCGCAGAGCTCTGGGATAGGCCTCTGCGCTTTGGCCTGCGGGCTGCTTCAAGTTGTCGCAGGCGTGGCAGAACAGCCCATCTGATACGCTTTTTATTGAAATACCTGAGTCTGTTATGCAAACAGATCGCCGCTCATAGTTCCCTGGCCTGATGGAGGCTGATGAGCGAACGACCATGAGCGAACGAATCCCCGTCCGAACCGTAGAAGTATCTCCCCGGATAAAAAAAGTCCCGGCGCGCCCAATGAAGGCGAAACACGCCACCAGCGACAACCAGATCTTCACCCGCAGCTTCACCGGCCTGTTCCGCACCTTGCGCATGAGCGGCGCGGGGTTTCTGTTTCTGTTGTTTTTCGGCACGGTATGGCTGAACTGGGGCGGACGTCAGGCGGTGCTTTGGGACCTTTCCGAAAGCAAATTCCACATCTTTGGCGCGACCTTCTGGCCGCAGGATTTCATTCTGCTGTCGGCGCTGCTGATCATCGCCGCGTTCGGCCTGTTCGCGATTACCGTGTTCGCCGGCCGGGTCTGGTGTGGCTACACCTGCCCGCAGAGTTCGTGGACGTGGATCTTCATGTGGTGCGAGAAGATCACCGAAGGCGAGCGCAACCAGCGGATCAAGTTGCAGGCGGCGCCCTGGAGCTTGAACAAACTGGCGCGGCGTGCGGCCAAGCACACGCTGTGGCTGGCGATCAGTGTGCTGACCGGTCTGACCTTCGTCGGCTACTTCACCCCGATCCGGCCGCTGGCCGAAGAACTGCTGACCCTGCAGATCGGCGGCGTCAGTCTGTTCTGGGTGCTGTTCTTTACCGCTGCCACCTACATCAATGCCGGCTGGCTGCGTGAAGCGGTGTGCATGCACATGTGCCCGTATGCGCGATTCCAGAGCGTGATGTTCGACAAGGACACCCTGACCATTTCCTACGACGCCGCCCGTGGCGAAAACCGGGGCCCGCGCAAGCGCGAGGTGAAACCGGCCGAAGCCGGCCTCGGCGATTGCATCGACTGCCAGTTGTGCGTGCAGGTCTGCCCGACCGGCATCGACATCCGCGACGGCCTGCAAATGGAATGCATCGGTTGCGCGGCGTGCATCGATGCCTGCGACTCGATCATGGACAAGATGAATTACGCCCGTGGCCTGATTCGCTATACCTCCGAGCGCGAGTTGCAGGGTGGCAAGACGCATCTGCTGCGTCCAAGGCTGATCGGCTACGTCGCGGTGCTGGTGGTGATGATCGGCGCCCTCGCCCTGGCGTTGGTGGAACGACCAATGGTCTCGCTGGACGTGACCAAGGACCGTGGCCTGTTCCGTGAAAACGCTCAGGGCCAGATCGAAAACATCTACACCCTCAAGGTCATCAACAAAACCCAGCAGCGGCAGGACTACAACCTGACGCTGGTGGACGGTGAAGGCTTCGAGCTGCAAGGCAAGACCGAACTGAGCCTGGCGCCGGGCGAGATCGTCGATGTGCCGGTGTCGGTGGCGATGACCTCCGAACGCCCGGCCAGCAGCTCACAGACCTTGAGTTTCAAGATTGCCGACAGTGATGAGCCGGGGATTTATAGCGTGGCGAAGAGCCGGTTTGTTGCGCCGATGAATCGCTGATCCCTTAGAATCGCCCCCTCACCCCAGCCCTCTCCCCCGAGGGGGCGAGGGGGAAAGGGAGCAGATCTCAGTTGCTTGCAAACCCGAGTTCGACTCCGGACTTTCAAGTCGGCGTAACTCGAACAAACAACTCGTTCAGTCCCCTCTCCCTCCGGGAGAGGGCTAGGGTGAGGGGGCTTTTCCCTGACACTCTACACATTCAACCAGCACCAAGGCCCCCGATGAAACGCTACGAAAAATTCGCCGACGACATCGCTGAACTGATCCGCTCCGGCGTCCTCGGCCCCGGTCAGCGGGTGCCGTCGGTGCGCTACGCGAGCCAGACTTACGGGGTCAGCCCGTCCACGGTGTTCCAGGCCTATTACCTGCTGGAACGTCGCGGCCTGATTCGTGCCCGCCCGCGTTCCGGCTACTTCGTCAACACCTACGCCCCGAGCCCGTTCTCGGAGCCGGTGATCAGCAGCCAAGTCAACGAGTCCACCAAGGTCGACGTCAGCGAACTGGTGTTCTCGGTACTGGAATCGATCAAGGACCCAAGCACCGTGCCGTTCGGCTCGGCGTTCCCCAGCCCGACCCTGTTCCCGCTGCAACGCCTGTCCCGCTCGCTGGCCAGCGCCGCCCGAGAGATGGACCCGCGCATGGTGGTCACCGACATGTCGCCGGGCAATCCGCAACTGCGCCGGCAGATCGCCCTGCGCTACATGGTGGGCGGCCTGATGCTGCCGATGGAAGAACTGCTGATCACCAACGGCGCCCTCGAAGCACTGAACCTGTGCCTGCAAGCCGTGACCGAACCCGGTGATCTGGTGGCCATCGAAGCCCCGGCGTTCTACGCCAGCCTGCAAGTACTCGAACGCCTGAAGCTCAAAGCCGTGGAAATCCCTGTGCACCCGCGCGACGGCATCGACCTCGGCGTGCTTGCCCAGACACTGGAACGGCACCCGATCAAGGCCTGCTGGTGCATGACCAGTTTCCAGAACCCGATGGGCGCGACCATGCCCGAGGCCAAGAAACAGGAACTGGTGGAACTGCTGAAACAGCATCAGGTGCCGCTGATCGAAGACGACGTCTACGCCGAACTCTATTACGGCCAGCAGGCGCCGAAACCCGCCAAAGCCTTCGACACCGAAGGGCTGGTGATGCACTGCGGCTCGTTCGCCAAGAGCCTGGCCCCCGGCTACCGAATCGGCTGGGTCGCCGCCGGCCGCTACGCACAGAAAATCGAACGACTGAAACTGATGACCTCGCTGTGCGCCTCGATGCCGGCACAAGCGGCCATCGCCGACTACCTGCAACACGGCGGCTACGACCGTCACCTGCGCAAACTGCGCTACGCCCTGGAAGAACAGCAAAGCGCCATGCTCGCGGCCATCGCCCGCTACTTCCCGGCGCAGACACGCGTGAGCCAACCCGCCGGCGGTTATTTTCTGTGGCTGGAACTGCCACCGCAGATGGATTCGTTGAAGTTGTTTCAGATGGCGTTGGCGCAGGGCATCAGCATTGCGCCGGGGCCGATCTTTTCGCCGACCCAGCGCTTCAGAAATTGCATTCGACTGAACTACGGCAGCCCGTGGACCGAGGATGCGGAGAAGGCGATGGAGACGTTGGGGCGGATTGTGCGGTCGTTCTGAGTGGCCGCTGATCGTTGATCGTTCCCACGTCGAGGCGTCGAACCGTCCGCGTGGGAATGCCTCAAGGGACGCTCCGCGTTCCAGCTCTGGAGGGGACGCGGAGCGTCCTGGGCTGCATTCCCACGCGGAGCGTGGGAACGATCATTAACGGCCGCCGCCGAGATCGACGAAAGTCCCCGTGGCATACGAAGCCTTGTCCGACAGCAACCAGACAATCGCCTCCGCCACTTCATCCGGCCGCCCGCCCCGGGCCATCGGAATCGCCGACTCCAGCTTGCTGACCCGATCCGGGTCGCCGCTCAAGGCGTGGAAGTCGGTATAGATGTAACCCGGACGCACCGCATTCACCCGAATCCCCTCGCCCGCCACTTCCTTGGACAGACCGATGGTGAACGTATCCAGCGCGCCTTTGGACGCCGCGTAATCGACATATTCATTCGGCGAGCCCAGCCGCGCGGCGACCGAGGAGACGTTGACGATGCTGCCACCCTGCCCGCCGTGTTTGGGCGACATGCGCAGGATCGCGTGCTTGGCGCAGAGGATCGGCGCCAGCACATTGGTTTTCATGATTTTGAGAATGCGGAATTCGGACATTTCGTCGACCCGGGATTTTTGCCCCACGGTGCCGGCGTTGTTGACCAGGGCGGTGACGCGGCCCAGTTCGGTGTCGACCCGGTGAAACAGCGCAATCACTTCGTCTTCGATACTGACGTCGGCACGCACGGCGATGGCTGTGGCGCCGCGCTCACGCACCTGGTCCAGCACGTGGTGAGCGGCCTGTTCGTCGGTCTGGTAATTGATGCAGATCCGATAGCCTTGCTCGGCAGCCAACAGCGCGGTGGCGGCGCCGATTCCACGACCACCGCCGGTGATCACAATGACTTTATCCATGCTGGCCTTTCCCCCGATGCACACGTAACAGTCGGGGCAAGAATAACCGTCATTGCAGGGTTTTGCATGACCTGCGATTAGCGGCTCAGCTCACCGCCAATTGTTTGCCGCGCACGATGTCCTGCAGGAAGCGATCCGCCGGCATCGGGTGACCGAGCAGATAACCCTGCAGCGAATCGCAGCCCAGTTGCGTCAGGAAATCCTGCTGCGAATCGGTTTCCACGCCTTCAGCCACGATGCGCAGCCCCAGCGCCTGACCGAGGGCGACGATCGCCGAGACGATGGCCGCGTCATCGCTGTCGTGTTCCAGGTCACGGACGAAACCGCGATCGA
Source organism: Pseudomonas sp. B34(2017) (assembly GCF_002112915.1). Lineage (NCBI taxonomy): Bacteria > Pseudomonadati > Pseudomonadota > Gammaproteobacteria > Pseudomonadales > Pseudomonadaceae > Pseudomonas > Pseudomonas sp. B34(2017). The sequence goes on from NZ_NEJA01000002.1 coordinate 575,335, forward strand.
TCTTCAGCTCGTTGGCCGGCAGACGCTTGAGGTACATCAGGCTCGAATAACCGGTGCCGAAGTCGTCGATGGACAGGTCGACGCCCATGTCGGACAGTTCCTGCAACACCGTCATGCTCGCATCGGCGTCACTCATGGCGGTGGTTTCGGTGATTTCCAGGGTCAGGCTGTTGGCCGGTAAATGGTGGGTGGCCAGGGCCTTGGCCACGCTGCTTACCAGCCCTGCATGGCAGAACTGCAACGCCGACAGGTTCACCGCAATCCGCCAGTCGGTGTAGCCCAGCACGTACCACTCGCGCATCTGCCGGCAGGCCTCATTGAGCACCCACTCGCCAATCGGAATGATCAGCCCGGTCTTCTCCGCCAGATCGATGAACTTGTCCGGCATCAGCATGCCCTGGGTCGGATGTTCCCAGCGCAACAAGGCTTCGGCACCGACCGGACGACCGTCGGCCGCATGAAATTTGGGTTGGTAATGCAGGCTGAACTCGCCATGCTCCAGCGCCGCCCGCAAGTCCTGCAGCAATTGCAGTTGCTTGCGCGCGTTGCTGTTCATCGAAACGTCGAAGAAGCTGTAACCGTTCTTGCCGCCGCCCTTGGCGTGGTACATCGCGGCGTCAGCGTTCATCAGCAGTTCCTGAGCGCTCTCCCCGTTGCCGGGGTACAGGGCAATGCCGACGCTGGCGGAAATCTGCAACTCATGCTCGGCGACCCGGAACGACCGGGCGATCAAGCCGACCTGACGCGCCGCCAGACCCAGTGCATCGTTGGGTTCGGTCAGGCGCACCAGCAGGACAAACTCATCGCCACCGATCCGCGCCAGCGTGTCGAGGCTGCGCAAATCTTCGCGCAGACGCACCGCCACTTCGCGCAGCAACTGATCGCCCATGTGGTGACCGAAAGCGTCGTTGACCGGTTTGAAGCCGTCCAGATCGATGAACATCAGCGCAAAACAGCCGCCCTGCTCGTTGACCTTTTTCATCGCCTGATTGATCCGGTCATCCAGCAGCATGCGGTTGGGCAGGCCGGTCAGGGTGTCGTGCAACGCCAGTTGGGTGAGCTCACGGTTGGCCACGGTCAACGAATGGGCCAGATCAGCGGTGCGGGCTTCGAGGCGGGCGTCGAGAATCGAGGTCAGCAGCGCAATGGCCAGCACCGCCAGCGTGGTGATCAGCACCAGATTGTCGAGGCCGTTGCCGTTCAGACCGCTGAGTGCCGCGCCGCAGAAACTGCCCTCGGGAAACCGCGCCGCCGCCATGCCGGTGTAGTGCATGCCGACAATCGCCACGCCCATGACAATCGCCGCCCCGGCCCGAAACAGCCGCACGTAAGGCGAATGCTGACGCAGGCGAAAGGCGATCCACAGCGCTGCCGCCGAAGCGCCGACAGCGATCAACAACGAGGCGCCGAACAGTGTCGGATCGTAGTCGATGCCCGGCTGCATGCGCATCGCGGCCATGCCGGTGTAATGCATGGCGCTGATGCCGGCGCCCATGATCAACGCGCCAAAGGCCAGTTGCCAGGCCGGCAGTTTCGGCTGACTGACCAGCCACAGCGCGAAACCGCAGGACAGCACGGCGATCAGCAATGAAAGCGCCGTGATCGAAATGTCGTAACCGAGGCTGATCGGCAGCTTGAACGCCAGCATGCCAATGAAGTGCATCGACCAGACGCCGATGCCCATGGCAAACGCTCCGCCGGCCGTCCATAAATGCACGGCGCGGCCCTTGGCAGTGGCAATGCGCCCGGTGAGATCGAGCGCGGTGTAGGAAGCGAGGATCGCCACACACAGCGAAATGAAAACCAGCGTGAAGGAGTAGCTACCGATGAGCATGGGAATTCTCGTGACCACCCCGCCGTACTGCGTCCGTTCTCCGCGGGGCCAAATGCGCCGATTGTACTGATTGCGCAGAAGAACGCACTGACAAAGTAATCAAATGGCCATCAACCCGATGAAACGCTTGTTTGATCGTCTGACAAGGCTCTAGCCCGGTCGCCAGGGCACAGAACAGATCGTTCCCGTTAAAGCGACAGATCGTTCCCACGCTCTGCGTGGGAATGCCTCAACGGACGCTCTGCGTCCTGCCATGGAAGGAACGCGGAGCGTCCCGGGCTGCATTCCCACGCGGAGCGTGGGAACGATCAACGCTCTGCGTGGGAATGCCTCAACGGACGCTCCGCGTTCGGCTCTGGAAGGGACGCGGAGCGTCCCGGGCTGCATTCCCACGCGGAGCGTGGGAACGATCATGACTTCACGTCAGCGGTTATCAGTGGTTTCCAGCTCCCCGTCCCAGCCACCGCCCAGCGCCGCGATCAACTGCACACTGGCAATCAAACGGCTCTGCAGGATATTCAGGACAGTGCGTTCATTACTCAACGCCGTGGCCTGCACCGTCACCACATCGAGATAAGCAATCACCCCGGCCTTGTACTGGTTTTCCGTCAGACGCAACGAATCCCGTGCCGCATCGAGGGCTTCCTGGCGCACGACCGCTTCGTCTTCGTACACCTTCAATTGCACCAGATAGTTTTCCACCTCGCGGAAACCGTCGAGCACGGTCTGGCGGTATTTGGCCACGGTCTGGTCGTACACCGCTTCGGTGCGGTCGACTTCGGCCGAACGGATGCCGCCGTCGAACAGCGGCAAAGTCATTTTCGGCCCGACCGACCAGAAGCGGTTCGGCAGGCTGATCAGGTTCTGCGAGGTACTGCTGCTGTAACCACCGCTCATGCTCAGGCTGAAGTCGGGGTAATACGCGGCCTTGGCCACGCCGATGTTGGCGTTGGCGGCGATCACCGAGCGCTCCGCCGAGGCGATGTCCGGACGGCGCTCAAGCAACTGCGACGGCAGGCTCAGCGGAATCTGCGGCAGCTTGGGAATGTCCTGGGCCTCGGCAATATTGAATTCGGCGGGGGGCTGGCCGGTCAGTACCGCGATGGCGTTTTCGAACTGCGCCCGTTGCCAGATCAGGTCCACCAGATCACCCTGAGTGGTTTTCAGCTGGGTCTGCGCCTGCGCCACCGCGTCCCGCCCGGAAACCCCGGCGTTGTACTGGTTCATGGTCATTTTCAGCGAGCGCTCGTAAGCGGCCACTGTCGATTCGAGCAAGCGCTTCTGCTGATCGATCACCCGCAATTGCAGGTAGTTCTGCACCAGCTCGGATTGCTGGCTCAAACGCATCGCCGCCAGATCGGCATAGCTCGCCTGAGCGCTGGCCTCATTGGCTTCCAGGCCACGGCGCAATTTGCCCCAGACATCGGCTTCCCAACTCACGCCCAGTTGCGCACTGTAAGTGTCACGAATACCGCTGGAGGAACTGCTCAGGCTTGAACTGCTGCTACCGGTACCCTGACTGGAACGGGTCTTGCCGGCACTCAGATCAATACTCGGATAAAACGCGCCGCGCGCACTGCGCACCAACGCCTGGGCCTGACGGTACTGGGCCTCGGACTGGGCGACGGTCTGGTTGGAGCTGTTGAGTTTCTCGATCAGCTCGTTGAGCTGACGGTCGCCATACAGCTCCCACCACGCGCCGCGTGCCAGGGAATCTCTCGGGTTGGCCTGACGCCAGCCTTCGGCTTCCTTGTACTGGGCGATTTCGGCGGTCTGCGGGCGCTGGTAGTCCGGGCCGACGGCGCAAGCACTGAGCATCGCCACGCACAGAGACAGGCTCAGCAGGCGCGAGCCGCGGACAGTGGCCAGATTGATAAGCGAACGGTCAGTCATAGCGGAGTTTCCAGAGCGGCATCGGTGCGCACGCCACGCCATTTGTTGAAACGATGGCGCAACTTGTCGAGATAGAGGTAAACCACAGGCGTGGTGTAAAGGGTCAGCACCTGGCTGAAAATCAGCCCGCCGATGATGGTCAGGCCCAGCGGCTGGCGCATTTCCGCGCCTTCGGCCCGGCTCAGCAGCAACGGCAAGGCGCCGAGGATCGCCGCCAGCGTGGTCATCAGGATCGGCCGCAAGCGCTGCAGACAGGCGCTGCGGATCGACTCCAGCGGCGCCATGCCTTGGTGACGCTCCAGTTGCAGCGCCAGGTCGATCATCAGGATCGCGTTCTTCTTCACCACGCCGATCAGCAGGAACAGCCCGAGCAGCGAGATCAGGCTGAACTCGCCGCCCAGCACATAGATCGACAGCAGCGCGCCGACCCCGGCCGATGGCAGCGTCGACAGGATCGTCAGCGGGTGAATGTAGCTTTCATACAGCACGCCCAGCACCAGATACACCGCCAGCAGCGCACCGAGGATCATGAACGGCTGGCTCTTCTGGGTAGCGGCGAAGGCATCGGCGGTGCCGGCCATTTTCACGATCACGTCTTCCGGCAGGCCAAGTTTGGCAATCGCCCGTTCGATGGCGGCACTGCCCTGCTCCACCGTCACGCCTTCGGCCATGTCAAAGGAAATGCTCTCGGAAGCAAACTGGCCTTCGTGGCTGACCCGGTCGTCTTCCAGGCTGTTTTCATAGTGAGCGAAGGTCGACAGCGGAATCCGCGCACCGTCGGCGGTGATCACCTGGACCTGCTTGAGCGTCACCGGGTCCTGAGCGTATTTCGGATTGACCTCCATCACCACCTGATACTGGTTAAGGCTGTCGTAGATCGTGGAAATCTGCCGCTGGCTGTAGGCGTTATTGAGCACCGCCGTGACCATTTCCATGTCCACGCCCAGGCGCTTGGCCTGATCGCGGTCGACGATCAATGTCACCTGCTGCGCACCCGCGCCTTCGCGGGCATCGATGGCGGTCAGCTCGGGCAAGGCCCGCAACGCGGTGACCACTTTCGGGTACCACTCGCGCAACTCGCCCAGATCACCGCTTTGCAGAATGTAGCTGTACTGCGAAGTGGTCTGCTCGCGACCGCCGCCGAACTGCAGGTCCTGGTCGGCCATCAGCATCAGTTGAGCGCCGGCCACCTTGGGCATTTCCTTGCGCAGACGCTCAATGACCTTCTGCGCCGAGATATTGCGCTCCTTGATCGGTTTCAGGCGTACCAGCATGAAGGCGTTGTTGGTGCCGTTGGTGCCACCGATGAACCCGGCCACGCTTTCTACCGCGTCGTCCTTGAGCACGGCGCGGCGGAAGGTCTCCATTTTCGGCTGCATCACACTGAACGACAGACCGTCGTCACCGCGCACGAAACCGATCAACTGGCCGGTGTCCTGCTGCGGCATGAAGGTTTTCGGCACCACCACATAGAGGGCGACGTTCACCCCGACGGTGATGATCAGGCTCAGCAAGGTCAGGCGCCGATGACGCAACACCCAATCGAGGCTGGTGGCGTATTTGCCGACCATCCAGTCGTTGGTGCGGCGGCTCCAGCGTTGCAGGCGGTTTTCCTCGCCCGGCGTATGGGGTTTGAGCCAGCGGGCGCATAGCATCGGGGTCAGCGTCAAAGAAACCACCAGCGACACCACGATGGCCGCGGCCAGGGTGATGGAGAACTCGCGGAACAGGCTTTCGATGATCCCGCCCATGAACAGGATCGACAGGAACACCGCCACCAGCGAGACGTTCATCGACAGCAAGGTAAACCCGACTTCCTTGGCCCCGAGGTACGCGGCCTTCATCGGTTTGACGCCTTCGTCGATGTGCCGGGAAATGTTCTCCAGCACCACGATGGCGTCGTCCACCACCAGCCCGGTGGCGAGAATCAGCGCCATCAGCGACAGGTTGTTCAGCGAGAAGCCGTAGAGGTACATCACCGCAAAGGTGCCGACCAGCGACACCGGCACCGCCAACGTCGGAATCAGGGACGCACGGAAATTGCCGAGAAACAGGAACACCACCAGAATCACCAGCGCCACGGCGATCAGCAGGGTCATTTCCGCTTCGTGCAGGGTGGCCTTGATCACCGGCGAGCGATCCATCGCCAGGTTCAGTTTGACGCTGGCCGGCAGCACCGCCTGCAACGCCGGCAACTGCGCCTTGATCTCGTTGACCGTCTCGATGATGTTGGCGCCGGCCTGGCGGTTGATCACCAGCAACACAGCCGCGTCGTCGTTGAAGAAACCGCTGTTGTAGCGGTCTTCCACGCCGTCGCTGACCTTGGCCACGTCTTTCAGACGCAGGGCCGCGCCGCCGTTGTAGTGGATGATCAGCGATTCGTAATCCTTGGCTTTCTCCAACTGGTCGTTGGCCTGGATCTGCCACAGGCGCTGGTCGTCTTCGACCGAGCCCTTGGGCCGACGCACGTTCGCTTCGGCGATGGTCTTGCGCACATCGTCCAGCGCCACGCCGTACTGGTTCAGTGCCTGGGGCTCGAGTTCGATGCGCACCGCCGGCAAAGAGCTGCCGCCGATCTGCACTTCACCGACGCCCTGCACCTGGGACAGACTCTGGGACAGGATGGTCGACGCCAGGTCATAGAGCTGGCCTTTTTCCAGCACGTCCGAGGTCAGCGACAGCACCATGATCGGTGCCTGCGACGGGTTGACCTTCTTGTAGGTCGGCATGCTGCGCATCCCGCTCGGCAGCAGGTTGCGCGAGGCGTTGATCGCCGCCTGCACTTCGCGCGCCGCGCCGTTGATGTCGCGGTCGAGGTCGAATTGCAGAATCACCCGGGTCGAGCCCTGGCTGGAACGGCTGCTCATGGTGTTGACGCCGGCGATGGCGCCGAACGAGCGCTCCAGCGGCGTGGCCACGGTGGACGCCATGACCTCCGGACTGGCGCCGGGCAGGCTGGCCTGCACCACGATCACCGGGAAGTCCATTTGCGGCAGCGGCGACACCGGCAGCAGGCCGAAGCTCACACCGCCCAGCAGCATGATCGCCAATGAAAGCAGCATGGTTGCCACGGGGCGCTTGATGAAAGGACCCGAAAGATTCATAGGTGGCAACCACTAGCGGCAAGCTGCAAGCCGCAAGCTAAAAACCTGTTCCGAGTCCGCTTTTCTCTTGCAGCTCGAAGCTTGACGCTTGCAGCTGTATTCACGTCGCCCTTCACGCAACCTCTCCTGTGCCGGACTTCGCCCAACGCCGTCCCAACCGATCAAAAGCCAGGTAAATCACGGGCGTCGTGAATAAGGTCAGCACCTGACTCACCAGCAACCCGCCGACCATCACCAGACCCAGCGGTTGACGCAATTCAGCACCGGAACCGGTGGCCAGCATCAGCGGCACTGCGCCGAACAGCGCCGCCAGCGTCGTCATCACAATCGGCCGGAAGCGCAACAGCGCCGCCTGATAAATCGCCTGCTCCGGCGCCATGCCCTGAGTGCGTTCGGCGTCGAGGGCGAAGTCGATCATCATGATCGCGTTCTTCTTCACGATACCGATCAGCAGGATGATGCCGATGATCGCGATCATCCCCAGATCATTGCCGCTGAGCAGCAACGCCAGCAACGCCCCCACCGCCGCCGACGGCAAGGTCGACAGAATGGTGATCGGGTGAATGTAGCTCTCGTAAAGCACGCCGAGCACGATGTACATGGTCACCACCGCCGCCAGAATCAGCAGCAAGGTGCTCGACAGCGACGCCTGGAACGCTTCAGCCGCGCCCTGGAACTGGGTCTGCACGCCGATCGGCATGCCGATGTCCTTCTGCACCTGCTCGATGATGTCCACCGCATGCCCCAGCGCCACGCCGGGTGCGAGGTTGAACGACATCATCACCGCCGGGAACTGGCCGATGTGGGTAATCGCCAGTTGCGCCTGCCGCTCTTCGACGTGGGCCAGACTCGACAACCGCACCTGCCCGCCATCGGTGGTCTTGACGTGAATCTGATCCAGCGCCTGCGGGCCAATCTTCTCTCCGGCCTGAGCCTGCAGCACCACGCGGTACTGGCTGGCCTGGGTGTAGATGGTCGAGATCTGCCGCTGGCCGAACGCGTCGTACAGCGCGTCGGTGATATTCGAGACCGACACACCCAGCCGTGAAGCGGCGTCGCGGTCGATGACCAGGAACACCTGCAAACCCTTGTCCTGCAAGTCGCTGGCGACGTCGGTCAGTTCCGGGCGCTGGGCCAGAGCCTCGACCAGACGGCCGCTCCACAGACTGAGCAATTCGGAATCCGGCGACGACATGCTGAACTGATACTGAGTACGGCTGACGCGGTCTTCGATGGTCAGGTCCTGCACCGGCTGCATGAACAGACGGATGCCGACAAGCTTGTCCAACTGCGGTTGCAGGCGGGCAATCACTTCGGTCGCCGTCAGATCACGCTGGCCGTGGGGCTTGAGGTTGATCAGCAACCGACCGCTGTTGAGCGTGGCGTTGTCACCGTCGACCCCAATGTAGGACGACAGGCTTTCTACCGCCGGATCTTCCAGAATCACCTTGGCCAGCGCCTGCTGACGCTCGCCCATCGCTGCGAAGGAAATCGACTGCGGTGCTTCGGAAATACCCTGGATCACCCCGGTGTCCTGCACAGGAAAGAAGCCCTTGGGCACCACCATATAAAGGAACACGGTCAGGGCCAGCGTGCCGATGGCCACCAGCAGGGTCAGCGGCTGGTGCTTGAGCACCCACTGCAACTTGCGGCCGTAAGCGGCGATCATCCAGTCGATGAACGCACCACTGGCGCGGTAGAAACGGCCCTGCTCATGTGCTTCCGGCTCACGCTTGAGCAGACGCGCGCACATCATCGGCGTCAGGGTCAGCGAGACCACCAGGGAAATCAGGATCGCTACCGCCAGGGTGATGGCGAATTCGCGGAACAACCGCCCCACGACGTCGGCCATGAACAGCAGCGGAATCAGTACCGCGATCAGCGACAGGGTCAGGGAAATCAGGGTGAAACCGATCTGCTTCGCGCCCTTGAGCGCAGCCTGCATCGGACTGTCGCCCTCCTCGATGAAACGCGCGATGTTTTCCAGCATCACGATCGCATCGTCGACCACGAAACCGGTGGCGATGGTCAGTGCCATCAGCGTCAGGTTGTTGACCGAGAAGCCGGCGAGGTACATCACGCCGAACGTACCGATCAGCGACAGCGGCACGGCCACCGACGGAATGATCGTGGCACTGGCGCGCCGCAGGAACAGGAACGTCACCATCACCACCAGCGCGATGGCGATCAGCAGTTCATGTTGCACGTCGGTGACCGAGGCACGGATGGTCTGGGTGCGGTCGGTCAGCACGACTACGTCGAGACCGGCCGGCAGGTTGTCGGTGATGCTCGGCAGCAGTGCCTTGATCCGGTCGACTACTTCGATCACGTTGGCGCCCGGTTGACGCTGGATGTTCAGCAGAACGGCCTGATTCTGGTTGGCCCATGCCGCCAGACGCTCGTTCTCGGCGCCGTCGACAATCTGCGCGACATCCTTGAGCCGCAGCGGCGCACCGTTGGCGTAGGCCAGGATCAGGTTGGCGTAATCCTTGGGCGACGTCAGCTGGTCGTTGGCGTCGAGCATCGACACCCGGGTCGGGCCGTCGAAGTTGCCCTTGGGCTGGTTGACGTTGGACGCACTGATCAGCGTGCGCACGTCCGACAGGTTCAGGCCGTTGGCCGCGAGGGCCTCCGGGTTGACCTTGATCCGCACCGCCTGACGCTGACCGCCGGCAATGCTGACCATACCGACGCCGCTGATCTGGGCGATCTTCTGCGCCATGCGCGTATCGACCAGATCATTGAGTTTGGGCAGCAACATGGTTTTCGAGGTGATGGCCAGGGTCAGCACCGGGGTGTCCGCCGGGTTGACCTTGTTGTACACCGGCGGCGCGGGCAAGTCGGTCGGCAACAGGTTGGTCGCGGCGTTGATCGCGGCCTGCACCTGCTGTTCGGCGACGTCCATGTTGATGTCGAGGCTGAACCGCAGGGTCAGCACCGACGCGCCGCCGGAACTGGTCGAGGCCATTTGCGTGAGGCCCGGCATCTGCCCGAACTGACGCTCCAGCGGCGCGGTGACGGCACTGGTCATGACGTCCGGGCTGGCGCCCGGATACAAAGTCATGACCCGGATGGTCGGGTAATCGACCTGCGGCAAGGCCGAAACCGGCAGCAGGCGATAGGCGATCAGACCGGCCAGCACGATGGCCAGCATGCTCAGCGTGGTGGCGACCGGGCGGAGGATGAACAGACGCGAAATGTTCATGCGCCCTTCTTGGCCTTGTCGGTGACGGTGGCGTCAGGCGCAGTGGCGGCGGACTTGCCTTGCAGGTGCTCGGTCGGGGTGGTCGGCACATCCTTGCTGTCGTTGACCACTTCCACTTCGCTGCCTTCCTTCAGACGGTCGGTGCCTTCCAGCACCACCCGGTCGCCGGCGGCAAGACCTTCGGTGACCACCGTGTTTTCGCCGTCGCTGGCACCGATCTTCAATTGGCGGATGGTGACTTTCTTGTCGCCGTCCAGCGCGTAAACGAAGGTGCCGTTGGTGCCGAACTGGATGGCGGCGGACGGCGCCAGCACCACACCTTTCAAGGTGTCGGCCAGCAGGTGAACGTTGACGAACTGGTTGGGGAACAGCGACTGATCGCGGTTCTCGTAGCGCGCCTTGAATTTCAGGGTACCGGTGGTCACGTCGATCTGGTTGTCGAGGCTTTGCAGCACACCGGTGGCTTGCAGTTTGGTGTCGCCACGATCCCAGGCCTCCGCCGGCAGTTTGGCGCCGCTGCGGTAGCGGGCGAGCACGGTTTCCAGGCTGTTTTCCGGCAGGGTGAAGGCGACGCTGATCGGTTGGGTCTGGGTGATCACCGCCAGGGAGGTCGTGTCGTTGGCCGCCACGAGGTTGCCGACGTCGAGCTGACGCAGGCCGACGCGACCGGCAATCGGTGCGCGGATCTTGGTGAATTCGAGATTGAGCTTGGCGTCGTTGACCGCCGCCTGATTGGTTTTCACGGTGCCGAGGTATTGGCCGACCAGCGCTTCGGCGGTGTCCAGCGTCTGCTTGGCGATGCTGTCTTCCTTGTACAGGCCGCGATAGCGCTCGACATCGACCTGGGCGTTCTTCAACTGCGCCTGATTCTGCAGCAAGGTGCCTTCCGCCTGGAGCAAGGCGTTCTGGTACGGACGCGGGTCGATCTCCGCCAGCAGGTCACCGGCCTTGACCATTTGCCCTTCCTCGAAATAAATCTTCACCAGTTCGCCACCGACCCGGCTGCGCACATTGATGGTGTTGAGCGCCGTCACCGTACCGAGGGCCTTGTAGTACAGCGGGAAGTCCCCGGTGACCGCCGGCGCCACGCGTACCGGAATCGGCCCACCCGCCCCGCCGAAGCCCGGACGCATCATCCCCGAACGGCCAGTGTGGCCGGCCTGCGCCTTCTCGCCGCCCTCCTTGTGGGTCGAACCGGCGGGCCAGAATTTCCAGCACAGACCGGCAATGACCAGCAGGACAAGCAGGCTCAGCAGCCAGCGACGGGAGTTTCGGGAAGACGATTGCATGGAGTGATTAACCATTGGGCGCGTGGGCTTCTTTTACGGGAGGCTGAACGATAAGCACTGGTGGGGATTTAGCAAAGCAGCTTTACCGGCAATTTACCTTCCACTTACGTTTCAAGGTGTGAGGCAAAACACTGATACACAAATGAAAACGGCCTGGACAGAGCCAGGCCGTTAACAATTGTAAAAGCGCTTACTTGAGAACGGACAGCGCCGCTTCGTAGTCAGGCTCTTCGGCAATTTCCTTGACCAGTTCGCTGTGCAGGACGTTGTCGTTTTCGTCCAGAACAACCACCGCACGGGCGGTCAGGCCTTTCAGCGGGCCGTCAGCGATGGCCACGCCGTAGTTCTCGAGGAACTCGGTGCCGCGCAGGGTCGACAGGTTTTGTACGTTTTCCAGGCCTTCGGCGCCGCAAAAACGAGCCTGGGCGAACGGCAGGTCAGCCGAGATGCACAGCACAACAGTGTTGCTGATGTCGTTGGCCTGAGCGTTGAACTTGCGCACGGAGGTGGCGCAGGTCGGGGTGTCGACGCTTGGGAAGATGTTCAGCACTTTGCGCTTGCCGGCGAAGTCTTTCAGGGTGACGTCGGACAGATTGCCGGCTACCAGGGAAAAGGCTGGCGCCTTGGAACCGGCTTGTGGCAGTTGGCCGTTGACTTGAACCGGGTTGCCTTTGAGCGTGACTTGAGCCATGAACGGAGTCCTTCTTAACGTTGTTGGGAAAGCATGCAAGAGGCAGAAGTTAACCACGAAATTGTCCGACGACCTATGCCTGGACTGAAATTGTCATGTGCTGGCACGCAAAACTGGATACACATTCTCCAGTAGCCCCACATCCCCGCTCTCAAAGAGGGTGATGCTTGTTAAAACGCAAGTCTGCGTCTTTTCTTTAACGACCTGTCGATTCAGACCCCGGCCGTTCGACTAAGCCATGAATCCCTCACTTACCTGCGGAGAAACACCATGCGCTTCATGATCATTGTCAAAGCCAGCCACGACTCCGAAGCCGGCGTGATGCCCAGCGAGCAATTGTTGACGGACATGGGCAACTACAACGAGGAACTGGCCAAGGCCGGCATTCTGGTTTCTGCCGACGGCCTTCACCCCAGCAGCAAAGGCGCCCGTGTGCGCTTCAGCGGTGAAAACCGCAGCGTGATCGACGGCCCGTTTGCCGAGACCAAAGAGCTGATCGCCGGTTACTGGATCTGGGACGTCAAGTCCAAAGAGGAAGCCATCGAGTGGGTCAAGCGTTGCCCGAACCCCATGCCGGGCACTGAATCGGAAATCGAGATTCGCCAGGTGTTCAGCGCGGAAGATTTCGGCGCCGAGTTCACCCCGGAACTGCGCGAGCAGGAAGAACGCATACGCGAGCAAGCCAAAAAACACTGAAGCCCCGAATCGAGCACGTCAGCATTTTCCGTAAGGCCGGTGACGACTGAGCGAGACACGAGGACTTTTCGGCGCGAAACAGGTAGGGTGCGCAACATCACAATGCCACCACTGGATCGCGTCGCAGTTTTTATGGAGTTGTCATCGCAATGAGTTGCTGGACCGTCCTTGGCCTGTCGGCCGACGCCGATGTGCGCACGATCAAACGCCAATATGCCGTCCTGCTCAAACAGACCCGCCCCGACGACGACCCCGAGGGTTTCCAGCGGCTGCGCGAAGCCTATGAGCAGGCGCTGGCCTACAAGGCATGGCAGCGGTACGAAGAGCAGGATGAGGAGCAGAATCAGGACATTCAAGAGTCCTGGGACCTGAGCGGTCTTACCGTGGTCGAGGTCGATGCCCTGAAACTGGCGATCCGCCCGCTGGACGGGCTCGGCATCGAAGAGCTGAACCGTCGCCTTGCCATCACCCGCGAAGAGGGCTGCGCGCACATCTTCGAAGACACGGTGCTGCATCATTGCATTGAACACCCCGAGACTTCGCAGACGCTGGTGGACTGGGCCATCCCGACTTTCTTCTGGTTCAGCGCCTGGCAACGCCTCGAACTCGACCACATATCGATAGACCTGTTGCTGGATCGACAACGCGCGCGCATTGTGCAACCGATGCACGATGCCCTTGAACGCGAAGACGTTGAAGGTTTCCTCCAGGCCTACGAGCGTTGCGGGGAGCACAACTGGCTCGCGATTGCACTGCAACAGGAATGGTTCAACCGGATGCTCAGCCATTTACTGCTGGATGCCCCGGTCTGGTCTCCCGAGATTTTCGAACGGGTGCGCAACAATCAAGGCTGGCACGGCTGCACGGGAAATCCCTGCCCTGACGGCGAATGGCAACGCCTGCTGGCTCGCCAGAATGCGCCGCTTTTCCTGGCTCACCAGCAACAACTGGCCACGGAGCCCGCTGTCACCCCCGAACACCGCGCCGCCCGCCTGCTGCTGGGCACCGGCTCGTTCAGCGCCCGTCGCGCACTGGCCCGACGCCTGCGCGAGGACGACTGGGCGCAATGCCGCAAGTTGAGTTCGGAGCTGTACGCCAATCACCCCAAGGTCTGCGCGCAGATGCCCGGCGGCACGGCGTTTTTTTGGCAAAGCTGGGAACTGAGCTTCAATGACTGGCCGACCTACGTGGGCGTGGTGCTGGCCTGCCTGATTGGCGCGTTCACCCATTACATTCCGTTGGGTGTGCGCCTCAGTGGACTGATCAATATCGTCATGATCTCGACCGTGGTGTTTGGCGTGATCGTGGCCGGGCTCAATTGGCTGGTGCACAACGTTGCTCATCGCGTATGGCGGCTGGATGACCGGCTCAGCGCCGCTCTTTGCCCCGGAGTTTTCAAAGACTCGCCGCCGTTCGGCGTGCTGCGCGACCTGGTGCCCGGCGCATTGATGGTGGCCGGGCTCGGCTGGTTTTTCGGCCCGATTGCCGGCGGGGTGTACGCCGCGACCCTGGCGACCTTCGGACTGGTGCGCCGCTGGCAGTCCAGGCCGCGGGTGTCCTGGGAAGAAAGCCGACCTGCCGTGAAAGTCGGCGTGACGATCCTCGGAATTCTGGTGCTGGCCCTCGTGCTCGGCGTGTTCAAAGTGGTCGCCAGCCAAGGCACGGTCAATCGCAATCAGGGTCTGCAACCCTGGACCGAACGCCTGTGCAGCCGCTTGCCGGCCACCACCGCCGAATGCAGCGCACCGGCCACCGTTGAGCAGTGGTACGGCAAGGAGGCGCGCCCATGACCACCAGAGTGATGTTTTGCGTCGGGATCTTCTTCGCGCTGGTGATCATGGGGCTGACGGGCGCGATCCGGCCTTTCCTCCAGCTCGATCTCTGGCTGGACGGGCGCGATGCGCCGCTCACCGCTCAAGCCAATGCCCTGAGCCCGGTGATCGCCTGCGTCAACCGGATCGACGTGCAATGGCGAGTGGCCTACGACCGTTACAAGAACCCTCAACCGCCCTTACCCCGCGACCAACGCTGGTTGAAGAGCCTCAAGGATTTCGACGACAGCGACGCGTTCAATGTGCGGGACATTCAGCGCGATGTCTGCGGTCAGGGCCTCACGGAAAAACTCGATCTTCTGGCGTGGCAGCCTGAACTGGCGCGACAGGCGAACGAGTACGTCCGGGCGCTGAGTCACGTTACGACCACCATTGCACCCACGCGGTTTTACCGGGAGGCGAGTTTCACCTCCGGGTCGCAACAGCCCTCCCCTGGAGAACTGGCTGCGATCGAGCGCGTTTCACAGGAGTACATCGACGCCTCGACGGCTCTGCGGCAAAGCCTGCTGCCGCTCGACGCTGCGCAGCGTCCCGAACAGCTCAAGCTGATCGAGGCTCGTCTGGGCAGGGACATTCACTGGGACTTGCTGGCGTACATGATTCAAGCGCGGGAGACCGTCGACGTGCTCGACGAAGCGATGAAAAATCGCACTCTGACCCAAAAATTGCTGGCCGACACCACCGCGAAGTTGCAACAGGCGTGGAACCGTCGCGAACCCTGGCTCGCACCGCGCACGGGTGGATTCCAGAACAAGACCGATGCCGCACGGGATCTGTGGCTGCGCATCGGCGAGCCGGGGCAAGACTATCTCGAGGCGTTGAACACCCTGCAAGCAGACTGGCACAACCACGCTAAGCCCGAACGTTTGAGCGAGGACTACTACGCCGTGACCCGCCGTTACGACGGCTTGCTCAGCCATTACAACCGCCTGGCCCGCGCCAGCTTCTGACGTAGTGCACACGCCGGATCGTCCTCAGAGGCGACCCGGCGTGCCGGTCTTACTTGGCCTTGAGCTTGAGGTAGGACTGATGCAGATCCGCCGCCCAGCCATCGATCACGCTTTTCACGTCATCGGCCTTCATCACCTGCGAATCGTTTTCCAGCGGTTTGCCGGTGCCTTTGCGCACCACCTGCGCCGCCACCTTGTTGGTGCCGCCATCGAGGAACACCGCTTCGGTCGCCAACGTGGTTTCCTGATCGCGAATGCCGCTGGCGGTACTGACCGCTGCCGCCACCAACGCCACCGGAATCACCTCATAAGCATGCAGGCCTTCGGTCTTGCTGCTCACGGCGGTGATCGCCGCACGTACCACAATCACACCCGGCCCAGGGCCCGAGGCCAGCGGCAGGGATTTGCCCAGTTCACGCTTGAGCGCCTGATCGTAGTAGCTGGTGATGCCGTTGAGGGTCTGCTGCGGAATCTTCACGGTGGGTTGCGGTTTGGGATAGAGCTGGGTCGGTTCGACGTAGAAGCTGGTGAATTTGCTGATATCGATTTTCGGGTCAATCCAGCGCATCACTTCAGCCCCCGACGGGGATTTGGCCTCCCTCAGCTGGCTGTAGTCCTTGAGGAAGCCTGAGTACTCGTCGGGTGCGACGGTTTTGCTGGAGCAGCCCACCACGCCCAGCGTGGCAATGCACAGGGTGCTCATCATTACGGCTAGCTTCATGCTGTAACTCCTGTCGGAAGGCCGAATTTATTGCGTCGGGGGAGTTACAGGTATAGCTAAATTCGCGCCGTTTGCGATCAGAAACCCCAACATTGCGCAACGTCGGGTCCGGACCTTTGAAAGGTCCGGACCATCACAGGCGCTCAAGGCTTTCTTCTACCAGCTCGAAGTCTCCCCACTGCGCAACGCCATCTCCCGCCGGCTGTTGGCCCGCATCGCCTTGATCAGCGACACCGTGCCCACCAGCAAAATCGCCGCGCCAAACAGAAAATCAATGTTGTACAGCTGGAAATCCTGCACCGGCCCCACCAGCACCGTGCGTACCACGCCGATCCCCACCAGCGTGGCAAGGAAGTCGATCCCCGGCTCATCGCGGTAGAACACCAGCAGCAACGGCAGGCACAGCACCAGCAGCATCAACAGCACCACGACCTTGAACGAGCCTTTGCGCTCGACGCTGAACGCGCATTCGTGGGGGCCGTAGGCCTTGTAGTCCTCGTCGCGGATCATCGAGTTTTTCTCGTTGATGTAGTCGGCGCGGTTGTACTTCTGGATCGGCGTGAAGGTGTTGGACATCTCCATCAGCGTGGTGATGTTCTTGAAGCGCAGGTCGATGCGCTCGCTGCCCTTGAGGTAATACAGGACTGGCTTGTAGCCGTAGCGATAGGTGTCGAAAGGAAACTCGGTGACCCGGCCCTGGACGCTGATCGGCCGCGATTCGAGTTCGGCGAAGGCGCTCTTGTCGGTCGAGGCGAGGTTGCGGCTCAGGGGCAGGACTTTCACCTGTTCGAGGAAGATCGGCGTGACGCCGAACGACCACTGCAACGGTTCCAGGCGCAGACGCAGTTCGTTGCGGCCCAGGTCATAGCGGTTGAAGGTGCGTTCGGAGACCACCACTGCGCCGCTGAGCATGAACTCGCCGCGCAGGTTGTTGGTGATGCGCAGGGTCAGTTGATCCTTGCCCAGCAGCGCCGCTTCGGTGTTCGGCGGCGTGCCGCACCAGGCGGTGCTTTCGCCGACGCCGCCGAGCTGGCCGCCACGGTTTTCGTTGAACACATAGATGTAACCGGCCCACAGCGTCACCATCAGCAGCAACGCGGTGATGCCCAGAATTTTTTTGCCCGGACTCACTGATCAGACTCCCTTCTTCGTTCCGTCGTCCAGCCGAAAACCCGCTGGCGACGGGGACTCTACCAAAAGGCCACCATCGACCCAAGGAAAAATCCCCGATTCATCAGGGTTCTAAGGGTTTCCCCTGCATCACCTGCGCCGGAACAACGGTCGCGGCTCGATCACCGAGCGCCCGTACAACACGCTCATCCCGGCCAGGCCCTTGAGCGCATCCTCGGCGGATTTGTCCTCGCGCACGGCGAAGCTGTCGAAACCGCACTGGCGCATGTGGCTGAGCTGGTCGCGCAGCACATCGCCGATGGCGCGCAACTCGCCTTTCCAGCCGAAACGGCTGCGCAGCAGATAGGCCTGGCTGTAGGCGCGGCCGTCGCGAAAGTTCGGGAAATCGAGGGCGATCAGGGGCAGCGAGGTCAGCCATGGCAGCAGGCTTTCGACGCCGTCGTCCGGGCCGAGCCAGACCGCATGGGTCGAGGGCGATTCGAGCCAGTGGGCCAGCGGCAGAATCAGCATTTCAGTGCTGTCATTCGTTTCTGGCGAGCGGATCAGCGTCCATGGATCATCGAGCACGATCCGCGCCCCACTCGCCTCCATCCGCAGCAGATTATTCATGCCGGTACCTCCAGCGCTTTCGGGTAGACCCGCTCCTTGAACGGCTCCAGGCCGATGCGCGCCACGGTATCGACGAACAGTTCTTCAGCCTCGCGATAACGGACGAAGGTGCCGATGATCCGCTCGATCACCTGCGGCACTTCGGCGGCGCTGAACGAGGGGCCGATGACCTTGCCCAGTGCGCTGTTCTTGCCTTGGGCGCCGCCAAGGGTGATCTGATACCACTCGCTGCCGTTTTTATCGACGCCGAGAATCCCGATGTTGCCGATATGGTGATGGCCGCAGGCGTTCATGCAGCCGGAGATGTTCAGGCTGATGTCACCGAGGTCGTGCAGGTAATCGAGGTTGTCGAACCGCGCCTGAATCGCCTGGGCAATCGGGATGGACTTGGCATTGGCCAGCGCACAGAAATCACCGCCGGGGCAGGCGATGATGTCGGTCAGCAGGCCGACGTTGGCGACGCCCAGCCCCTGCTCTTTCGCCAATTGCCACAGCGTGTACAGATTGGACTTGGGCACATCCGGCAGGACGATATTCTGTTCGTGGGCGATGCGGATTTCGCCGAAACCGAAACGCTTCGACCAGTCGGCCACGGCCAGCATCTGCGCATCGGTGACGTCCCCCGGCGGCGAGGCCAGGCCCGGTTTGGTCGACAGCACCACGCTGGTGTAGCCCGGCACTTTGTGCGGCTGCACGTTGCGCGCGACCCAACGGGCGAACGCCGGGTTGTCGGCCAGGTGCGTGCCGTAATCCAGATCGGTGTCCGCCAGCGTGCGATAGCTCGGCGGCACGAAGGCACTGGCGACTCGCTGGTATTCATCCTCGGTCAATTGCGCCGGGCCGTCCTTGAGGTGTTGCCATTCCTCTTCGACTTCCTTGGCGAACGCCTTGATGCCCAGCGCCTTGACCAGAATCTTGATCCGCGCCTTGTACTTGTTGTCGCGTCGGCCGTGGCGGTTGTAAACCCGCAGCACCGCCTCGACGTAGGACAGCAAGTGTTGCCACGGCAGGCCATCGCGAATTTGCAGACCGAGAATCGGCGTGCGCCCCAACCCGCCGCCGACGATCACTCGCAGCAGCATCTGGCCGTCACGACCGGGGTAAAGGTAGAGACCGATGTCGTGCATCATGATCGCCGCGCGATCCTGCTTCGCCGAGCAGATGGCGATCTTGAACTTGCGCGGCAGGAACAGGAATTCCGGGTTGATCGTCGACCATTGCCGCAGGATTTCCGCCAGCGGACGCGGGTCGATCAGTTCGTCCGCCGCGACCCCGGCGAAGGCTTCGGTGGTGATGTTGCGCACGCAATTGCCCGAGGTCTGGATCGCATGCATGTGGACCTGCGCCAAGCGCTCGAGGATGTCCGGCACTTCGTGCAGTTCGATCCAGTTGAACTGCATGTTCTGCCGGGTGGTGAAGTGGCCGTAACCACGGTCGTAGTCCCGGGCGATGCTTGCCAGTGTGCGCATCTGTTCGGCGCTCAGCGTGCCGTAAGGAATGGCCACCCGCAGCATGTACGCGTGCTTTTGCATGTACAGGCCGTTTTGCAGGCGCAGCGGCAGGAACTCTTCTTCGCTCAACTCTCCGGCCATGAAGCGCTCGACCTGATCGCGAAATTGCGCAACGCGCTCGAACACCAGCGCCCGGTCGTAATCATCGTATTGATACATGCAACTGCCACCTCATCAGTTTTGATCGCGGTCAAGAACTGTGGGAGCGGGCTTGCTCGCGAATGCGGAGTGTCAGGCAACTTACTTGTTGGCTGACACTCCGCATTCGCGAGCAAGCCCGCTCCCACAGGATTTTTTACGACTATGGACGAGCGGCGCAGTGCACAACAGATTCACCTGAACGCATAAAAACCGTATCAGGACGCGGCAGATGGCCGCAGGCAGCGCCTGGATCTGATCCGCATAAATGATCAATTCCTGAGCCTGTTTTGTTTCCGGTGGGGTTTCTACAGTGCAGTTCGTGCCAGACCGGGTGGCCTGGCAAGACTTTGCAACCGTGGATGAACTGACCATGAGCACAGCAACAATCGGACAGGCTTATAACTACAAGGTCGTCCGCCAATTCGTCATCGCGACTGTTTTCTGGGGTGTCGTGGGCATGGCGATGGGGGTATGGATCGCCTCGCAACTGGTATGGCCGGAGATGAATCTGGACCTGCCGTGGACCACCTTTGGCCGCTTGCGACCCTTGCACACGAGCCTGGTGATTTTCGGTTTCGCCGGCAGCGCGCAATTCGCCGCCAGTTATTACGCCGTGCAGCGCACCTGCCAGGTGCGGCTGTACTCGGACAAACTCGCCGCCTTCACCTTCTGGGGTTGGCAATCGGTGATCGTGATCATGCTGGTCACCCTGCCGCTGGGCTACACCACCACCAAGGAATACGCCGAGATCGAATTCTCCGGCGCGGTGTGGATGGCCGTGGTCTGGGTCGCGTACGCCGTGGTGTTTTTCACCACCGTGGTGCAGCGCAAGACCAAACACATCTATGTCGGCAACTGGTTTTTCGGCGCGTTCATTCTGGTGATCGCCATGCTGCACGTGGTCAATCACCTGTCGATCCCGGTGGACTGGTTCAAGTCCTATCCGGTGTATTCCGGCGCCACCGACGCCATGGTGCAGTGGTGGTACGGCCACAACGCGGTGGGTTTCTTCCTGACCACCGGGTTCCTCGGGATGATGTATTACTTCGTGCCCAAGCAAGTGAATCGGCCGGTGTATTCGTACCGGTTGTCGATCGTGCACTTCTGGGCACTGATCACCCTGTACATCTGGGCCGGCCCGCACCATTTGCATTACACCGCGCTGCCGGACTGGGCGCAGTCGCTGGGCATGGCGATGTCGTTGATCCTGTTGGCACCGAGCTGGGGCGGCATGATCAACGGGATGATGACCCTCTCCGGCGCGTGGCATAAATTGCGCACCGACCCGATCCTGCGTTTCCTCGTTCTATCGCTGGCGTTCTACGGCATGTCGACGTTCGAAGGGCCGATGATGGCGATCAAGACCGTCAACGCCCTCTCCCACTACACCGACTGGACCATCGGCCACGTCCACGCGGGGGCACTGGGCTGGGTGGCGATGATCACCTTCGGCGCGACGTATCACATGGTGCCCAAGGTCTTTGGCCGCGAGCGCATGCACAGCACGCCGCTGATCAATCTGCACTTCTGGCTGGCGACCATCGGCACGGTGTTGTACATCGCTTCGATGTGGGTCAACGGCATCACGCAGGGCCTGATGTGGCGGGCGATCAACGAGGACGGCACGCTGACTTATTCGTTCGTAGAAGCGCTGCAGGCCAGCCATCCGGGGTTTGTCGTACGGTTTGCCGGCGGGGTGTTCTTCCTCAGCGGCATGTTGCTGATGGCCTACAACGTGTGGCGCACGGTGCGAGTGGCGGATGTTGCGATTGCCCATCGTGAAGCGCAGATCGCCTGATCAAGGGAGCTGGTCATGTTCGATGTTTTATTGAATGTGTTGGGCGTGGTGTTTCTGTGGCTGGCGGTTGAGTACTGCTTGCGACACGAGACGGCCGAAAGTCTGGATGAGGCGAGTCTGACGCCGTTTGCGGATGATCCGGAGGTGGCGCGGCGGGTTGAGATGGCCACCGGTAAAACCGTGAAAGCGGTGGCGCCGGAGATAGCCAAACCGGGCTGGATCAACCTCGAAATGTGAGCCACCCCTTACTGATCGTTCCCACCCTCTGCGTGGGAATGCCTCAAGGGACGCTCCGCGTTCCAGCTCCGGAAGGGACGCGGAGCGTCCCGGGCTGCATTCCCACGCAGAGCGTGGGAACGATCATGTGTGTCAACCTCGGTCGCGGGGGATGAGGCTTTGCAATTGCTGCGCGAGGAAATTCGCGTCGAAGGCAAAGGTATCCGGATCCTTCAACCCATTGGTCTTGCGCCACTGCCACTCCCCGCCCGGCAGTCCCACCAACGAAACACTCCCATACCGCGCCGCCGTCAACCCCATCACCGCCAGCGAAATCTGCCCGCCGCTGCCCATCACGTCCGGCACAAACTCGACCGGTTTGCCGGCAATCACGATGCTCAGTTTTTCAGTCTTGAAGGTTGAGGTCTCAACCGGTGTGCTCGGCCCGAACGCCACATAAGCCTCGCGACTCACCTCCAGCAACCCCGGCGCCTGCACCGGTTCCAGCCATTGCTGGATCCGCCCGAACAACTCGGTGATCCGGGTGGCCCAGGTCGCCGATTGCGTCTCGAACAGTTGCTTCTTGTGCGCTTCGCTGTCGGCATAGTGGCGAAGCATTTCGCCCAGTTGCTGTACGTCGTCCATTGCGGTGTTCCTTTGAGGAAGCAGTGCTGCGGACTCCGAGCATGGCAGATGCCGATGACGGCCGTGCAAGTCATTTGCCTGCACGGTCGCCCCATCGACCATTGACGGACAGAAGGTCAGCGTTTGCGCAGACGCGCCATGCTCAAGGTGTCGACCCATTGCCCATCACGCACGGCGTAATCGCGGAACAGGCCCTCATTTTCGAAGCCGAACTTGCGATAGAGGCCGATGGCCGCCTCGTTGTCGGCGTACACCGAAAGCTCGACCCGGTGCAGGTTCATCCAGTTGTCGGCGATGTCCAGCGCCGCTGCCAGCAGCTTCGAACCCACGCCCTTGCCCTGCCACGCCACCGCAACGGCCATGCCGACACTGCCCGCATGGCTGCGGCGAATTCGTGAATACTGCTCCAGCCCCAGATTGCCGATCACCACCCCCTGATGCAGCGCTACCAGTTGCACCACCCGCTCGTTGTCCGGCGCCAGGCGTTTGCGCCAGACCTCGGTGGTCTGAAACGGCATCTGCAACACCTGCCGGGTCACGGCCGGGTCGTTATAGAGCGCGGTGATGCCCTCGACGTGGGATTCGTTGTAGCGCTCAAGGTGAATGGCGGGGTTGTGCTCAGGCATGAAAGATCCCTCCTGGATCAGTGCGTGGCCGGTCACTGTAAACCGCTTCTTCACGGATTCGCCACGACTGTTTAAAGCCGTTGACCGAAACGTCCGGCAAGCCACAACGGCTTGCGCCATTGCCTACGCATCCGCCAGAATCCGCCGGCTTGTGCGCCTTGAGGGCGGGCTCTATCGTTTCCGGGTCGCTGATGAATCAGCGATCGGGTTTCGCAGCCCGGATCAATCAAGGCGCCCAGAGCGTCGTTTCCGTTCAGCATTCTTTGCTGGTCGCGTAATGGCGGTTGTGCGCGGGATACCTTCGGGTATGCCGGGTTCCTTGATTCCCGGTCTGCGAACCCGCGTACAGCTGCCACCTCCATTCGTTTCGCAGCGAACCGTGGCAGCTCCATCAATCAGGGAGTACTACCATGATCAAACCAACGCCAAATCCACCCGAAACCGATACTACCTCGCCCTACGAATCCCTCGATTCAAAGACCTTCCACGAAGCCGCCGAACGCGCCCTCGATCACTACTTCAATCCCCTGCTCCCCAGAAAACCGCTGCTCAAACCCAACACCCGCTACCTCATCGCCCCCGGCATCGACAGCGAAGAACTGCTGGCCGACGCCTGCGAAACCCTGACCTCGGCCAAAACCATGGCCACCGACTTCGCCGGGCTGGTGGACGGTTCGCATCGACACGTGCTGCTGGGCATTGCGCAACTGATCATGCTGGGTGAACTGGCGGTAAATCGGGCACTGGATAATCTGGAGTTGAAGGCCGAGGCGCCGCTGTAACCTGATCGCCTGATCGTTCCCACGCTCTGCGTGGGAATGCAGCCCGGGACGCTCCGCGTCCCTTCCGGAGCTGGAACGCGGAGCGTCCCTTGAGGCATTCCCACGCGGACGGTTCGACGCCTCGACGTGGGAACGATCTAAGTCCGCCTACTCAAACCACTCCTGCCGCTCATTGAACGTCCGCTGAATCAACTCAACCAACGTCTGTACTTCAGCCACATCCTGCGATGCGGAATTAATCGCCAACCACGCCTGCAACCGCATCGCCTCGTCAAACAACCCCGGCAGCGCCACCAATCCGCGATCAAACCGGCTCATGTACATCGGCAGCAAACCAATACACGCGCTGCAACGAATCATCTCCAGCATCAGCTCATACGACTGCATCTGCACCACCCCGGCCAACCGCTGTTCGACCAGTTCATTCCACGGCCGAAAGCTGCCGATCTGCCGATCGTGCTGCCATTGCACCAGCATGAAATCGGCGAGGTCATCCGGGCTTTCCGGGCGCGCGGTCACGCGGGAGTAACGCTTGGCAATGTGCGGCTGATATTCCAGTTGCGCGAGGCGTTGCGGTTCGCTGATGGTGAAGGTCGGGCCAGGATGCGGGGTGTCGCCGTGGGCGAGCCACAGCACGATGTCGGCGCTGACGGCGCGCAGGGCCAGTTCGCTGTCGAGGGCGATGATTTCGAGGCGCACGCTGGCGTTGCGGCGCAGCAGTGCGATGAGGTCGCGGCCGAGGATGTCATGCAGGATCGATTCGGCGACGGCCAGCCTGATCAAGGGCTGCTCAATCACCGGCAGCTTGCGTTCGTGGGCCAAAGCGATCAGTTGCGCCTGCAATTGCAGGCCTTCGCGGGTCAGGCTGAGGGCGCTGCCCTGAAAGCTGAACAGTGCGCATTGCAGTTGCTGTTCGAGTTGCGCCAGTTGCTTGCGCAGCAGGGTCGAGCGCACGTTGAGGCTGCGGGCGGCCTGCATGAAGCAGCCGCAACGGGCGCTGACCAGAAAGTATTGGGCGACGTCGCCGTCGAGGGTCGCGGCCTGCGCCAGCCAGGGTTCGTCCTTGTCCCGGGGCCAGCGGAAATCGGCGCTGCTCTGTCGTGCTGCGGGTTCGGTGAATGACATCGATGACTCCCTGTCGATCTTTGTTTTGGTGTGCCGCGCTTAGGGTTTGGTCTCCAGCACCTTATTGAGCTCGGCCCCGTCAATGCTCAGTGTCGCGGTGTTGAGCATGCCGTCCAGATAAGCCTGGGCAATCTGCTCCTGACGCTGAGCCCGCAAGGCCTGGGTCAGTTGGTCGCGCAGTTCATCGAGGGTCGCGATGCGGGCCGGTTGTTGTTCGGTGAGTTTGATCACGTGGAAGCCGGCACTGCTTTGCACGGGATCGGAGACCGCGCCAACCTTGAGTCGCGCCACCGCACCGCGCACTTCCGGCACCAGTTGCTGCAAGGGTTGCAGGCCGGTATCTCCACCACGTTCAGCGGTGAGGCGATCCTGGGAAAACTCCTTGGCCAGCGCTGCAAAGTCCGCCGAAGTTGCCTGGGCTTTCTTGCTCAACTCCGCCGCCTGCTTGCGTACGGCCTCAAGATTCTGCGGCTCATTCACCCCGAGGAAAATCTGGCTGACCCGATACAGCGCCGGCGTCTGCCAGTTGGCCTTGCCCGCGTCATATGCCTGCTGCAATTCAGCAGCGCTCGGGTAATCCGCCGGCACTTGGCTCACCGACTGCAAATAGTCGCGGAACACGATCTGTTCGGTGGCTGCACGGGTTTGCCGAACCACGTCCGGGCGCTGCGCCCAGCCCTGGGCATCAGCCTGTTCCAGCACGGCTTTCTCGGCCAGGCGTGAACGAATCCAGCGCTCCAGCGCCTCACGATTGCCACGCAGTTGCTCACGAGTCTGCGGCGGGACGGCCGCCAGCAGCGCCTGCAATTCCTCCGGCGAGACCTGCTGATTGCCCAAACGTGCCACCGCAGGCCCACTGTTCGCCGTAATGACCGGCGCCGGTTGCTGGGCGGCGACCGGGTCATTACCCGGCCGCACCACCAGCGCCACGGCGACCACCAACAGCGCCACCGCAGCGGCGCTGATTACCATGGCAGGTTTTGTCACAGCGCGACTTCCTCTTGCTCAACTTTTGGCGCCTGGGCGGCAGCAGCGTTCTGGGTGAAATCACGCAGGTACACGATGAACTCCTGCAACAGGCGATCCCACAATTCCAGGTTGCCGCGCAGGTAATCGCCGCTGACGCCAGCAGCCACCACCACGTCCATTTCCATCACCAGAAACTCGCCCTGCAACGACAACCGGGCAAACCGGCGCGTCGCGTTCCACTGCTCGGCCACACCGGCCGGCAACTCGCCCTGCACGCGCAAGGCGCAGCTGAAGGTGAAGTCGACGTAGCTGCCCTGCTCCGCCACCGCCGGGTTGCCGAAACGCACGGCGTAACCGATGCCCTGGCTGGCGCTGAGCAACTGGACGATGCCGTTCTGTTCGGTCTGGTTGACGCGGTAACCGGCAGCTTGCAGCACGTCGGTCAGGGATTGCGGGGATACGTGGGAGATCAATTGAGTCATTACTTCTTCCTTGTCCATGAGTCTTTTAATCAGTGCGCGATCGCAGCTTGCGGCGCATCGAATTGAGTCTTGTACAGTTCATCGCCGAAGCCCTGAGCCAGTTCTTCGAACTTGACCCGGGCACTGCCGGCGAAGGGCTGGCGGATTTTCATCACCTCGGCCACATCGATGTTTTCGTAGGCGGTGAGAATCTGCTTGGCCACGCCGTACATCTGCTGATTCTTGACCGAACATTGCTGCACTTGTGTGTCACGTTCAGTCAATTGCGCTTGAAGCTTAGACCGTTCTGCCTCTTTGGCACGGGCCATGACCAACAACTCGTCATAGGCTTTCTTGAACTTGCCGGTCTGCTCGTTGCTGGCCGCGACTTGCGCCTGGGCCTGGCTGTGCAAGGCTTGCTGCTGCCCGGCCAGTTGCTCGGCGAGGCCTTTGGCCTTGGCCAGTTCGGCGGTCAATTGCTTGATTTGTGCCTGCGCAGCCTTGGCTTCGTTCTGCGCCGCCAGTTGCGCGGCGCTGGCCTGGGCCTGTTGGCTTTGCAGGGCTTGCAACTGCTGGGTGGTGCTGCGCAACTGGGTGCGCAGGCGTTCTTCCATGCCTTCGGCGCTCGCCCCGGTGGCGATCAACATCCCGAGCCCAAGCCATAAAAAGCGGATTTTCATATCCCTCTCCCGGCGCTTAGAAGCGCGTGTTGATCTCAAGCTGCATGACGTCGATGTCGAACGGCGCGCCATACACCGCCTCCGAACTCAGCCAGCGGCCGGTGGCGTAGACGTTCTTCGCCAGACCGTAATTGCCGCCCAGGAAGTAGCCCTTGGCGTTGGTGCCGCCGAGGTGGAACGACGAATCGTTGAAGCCGTCCGGCAAGGCATCCGGCTGGATGTACTTGTAGCCGGCGAACAGGTTCCAGTCGCCCTGCTTCTTCAGCTCCAGTGCGTTGCCGAGGGTGAACTGGACCATCCACGCATTGGCGCCGCTTTCGATGTTGCCGTTGCTGTCGAGGTTGTTGACCAGTTGCCCGGCCGAGCGCTTGCGCATGTCGCCTTCGTCGTAACCGAGGTTGTGGATGTAGTTGCCCTGGCTGCGCAGTTTGAAGTCTTCCGGCAGGTCGGCGTCCCACACCACGTTGAGGTCCAGCAGGTTGAATTCGGACGCCAGACCAACGAATTGAGGCTGCGGCGTAGTGCTCGGGTTGAGCGGGTTCGGCGTGATGTCACGCAGCAGGAACACGCTGTTGCCCTTCTGCATGAACGCCGCGCGGGTGCCGTCGCTGTCGCAGCCCGGTGCGCCGGCCCACGGTTCGCAAGGGCTGGAGCGCTGGCCTTCGATGTCGTCGAAGCGGTAGTAAGCCAATGCACCTTTCAGGCGGTTGTTGCTGTTGATCGCCCATTTGGCGCCGATCTGCGCGCCGTACAGCCATTTGTTGTCGCTTTCTTCCTTGTCGAAGCCGTTGCTGGTGGTGGTGTCGTTGGTGTAGTCCACCGGGAACGCGCCGACGGTGCCGAATACGCCCCAGTCGCGGCTGAGCTTGTGGTCGAAAATCGCCGCCACGCCGTCGAAGTTCAGGTCGTTGGAGTACAGCATGTCGGTGGACATGAACGGGTTGGCGAAACGGCCACCGGTCAGGGTCAGTTCATCCGACGGCTTCCAGGTCAGGTAACCCTGATCGAGCCAGATGTCCTTTTTCGAGAAGCCACCGCCGAGGTTCTGGGTGGTCGACACCGGATTGTTGTCCGAGCCGGTGCCGATGCGGATGCCGGCGGTCCATTGCGGCGAAATCTCCGCTTTCATGCCCAGTCGGGCGCGCAGGCGGAACAGGTTTTCGCGGTCTTCGCGGGTGTTGAGCAACGGGGGCAATGCGGTGCTGCTGTTGGGGTTCACGTCGTACGGGCCGTTGTTGTTGAGCTTGGCGAAGTCGACGATTTCGTTGCTGTTGCTGCCCGAGTAATAGCGCGATTCGTCACGCAGACGGATGTCGCCGTCGAAGCTGATGCGCGACGCCCAGTCCGGGAACGTATTGGGCGCAGCCCAGTTTTCCTGTTTGGCGGTGGCCATGACCTCAGCCTTGACCTGATCGCGGATCTGGTCGCGCACTGCGGCCGGCACGTATTGCACCCGCACATCGCCCGGTGCGGCGACCGGCCCGGCGGCCACAGCGGTGGACGCCGCAGCCTGCTTGGCCTGGGCCGCTTCGTTCTGGGCCTGGGCGATCAGTGCGTCGGCCTTGTCCTGTTTCAGAATGCCCTGCTCGACCAGCAAGCGGATCAGATTGATCGTGGCGTTCTCCGAGGGCGCAGGCGCTGCCGCGGCCTGACCGACCAGGGTCGCGATGACCATGCCGACCGCCAGGGACAATCGATTCACGTTGGAAATCATCTGCACACAACTCCTTTTCATACAGCTTTATGAATTCGGTTAACCCGGACGCCGCCCTTGCAGGGACATGCGCACAGGCAAGGTGATGGAGGCCGGTGGCCGTTCGCTCAGGTGGGGCGCGTTACGCAAGGCGGCCAGCACCTGACTGTCAATCTCGGAGTTGCCGCTGGACTTGATGAGCTCGACCCGGGTGATCTCGCCGACGCTGCTCAGCCACACATCGGCCTGCAGCGAAAACGCCAGGTTGCGCAGGTCGGGGTTCTCGCGCAGCAGCTTCTGGAAGGTGAACGCGAGGAACTGGCTGTAGGTGCCGTTGCCCAGTCGCCCACCGCCGGAACCGGCCATGCCGCCGCCCTTGCCCGCGCCGATGTTGAAGGCGTCGCTGCCGCTCTGGGCGTCGCCGTCCATTTGCATCGGGTTGGCCAGGTCGTCCGCCGGCGATGGCGGTGCCTCTTCCTCGGGCTTGACCTCTTGCGGTTCGGGCGTTGGCTCGGGCTCGACGATTTTTTCTTCCACCGGGGTTTCCGGCTCCGGCGGTTTTTCCGGCGGCGGTGGTGGCGGTGGCGGCAACGGAATGATCGTCGGCACCTTCGGCGCTTCCCGGCGGATGCCGCTCATGTCGTTGGCCCACTGCCACAGCAGGAACGCCGCGACGGCGCCCAGCAGCAGCCCGGCGCCCCACTTCACGTAACGCAGTGGCGACTTCTTCACCGGCAAAGGCTCGATTGGCAGTTGTGCAGTCATCACTCAGCCCTGCGTCGGTTTGCCGGTAACGAGACCGACCTGGGACAGTTCGAGCCGGCGCAACAGGTCCAGCACTTCGATGACCTTCTGGTATTGCACCGTGGCGTCGCCGCGCACGATCACCGGGAAGTCCGGGTTCTGCGCTTTCTCGATGCGCAGGCGTTCTTCCAGCTCCGGCAAGGTCACCGGGTAGGCGTCGAGGAACACCTGGCCGCCGTCGTTGACCGAAATCGCCTTGGTCTTGGCTTCGGACAACGACACCGCGGCGCTGGCCTTGGGCAGGTTGATCTGGATCCCGGAGACCTGCGCGGTGGCGGTGAGGATGAACATCACCAGCACCACCATCAGCACGTCCACCAGGGGCGTGATGTTGATGCTGTCCACTGCGGCATCTTCGTCATCGTCGTGGGAGGCATTTACGGACGCCATGTCTGTGCTCCTCAGGCCGGTACGGAGTGGTTGGCGTGATGACCGCGCTGATGCGCCGCTTCACTGGACTGGCCTTCGCCGTGCATCTCCGCCAGACGGGTGATGAACTCGTCGACGAACACGCGCATGTCAGCGCTGACTTCCTTGTTGCGGGTGATCAGGCGGTTGTAGCCAAACAGCGCCGGAATCGCGACGAACAGGCCCATGGCCGTGGCGAGCAAGGCTGCCGCCATGCCCGGCGCGATGGCGTTGATGTTGACGTCGCCGGCCATCGCCGTGCCGAGGAACACCACCATGATCCCCAGCACGGTGCCGAGCAGACCGATGTACGGGCCGCCGGCGATGGCGTTGGACAGGGTCGAGAGCTTCGAGCTCAGTTGCTGGTTTTCACGGGTGCGCACGCCGTCCATCGAGCAGCGGATGGCTTCGATGGTTGCGGCGGAAACCGACGAGGTATCGGCGCCCTGCTCGCGGCGGGTGCGGATCTCTTTCACCGCCACCAGGTACAGGCGCCACAGCGGCGAGTGCTGCAGACGCTGAGCGAGTTGGGTGTCGTCGGCGAACATTTCCAGACGCGTGCCGACCTTGGCGAATTGCACGCGGAAGTCTTCGTTGGCGGCGGTGACGCGGCTGAGAGTGCGGTTCTTGCGCAGCATGATGATCCACGACTGGAACATCATCAGTACCAGCACCGCGATGATCACCCAGGCGTCCACCGGTACGGCGTTGAGCAGGAAGCCGAGGCTGCCGAAACCGAAGCCGGACTGTTCTTCATCGACGCCATAGGCGACCAGTTTCGACTCGGCGCCTTGGGACGTTGCATCGGCCAGCAGCAACGGTGCCGGACGGGCGATTTTCGACAGGCGCAGTTCATCGATGGCGCCCACGAACGGCTGGAACGCGCTCGGGGAAAGATCAGCACCAATGGCCATGACCGAGTTGAACGCCGGCATCGCCTGGGCCAGTGCAGCACTTTCACGACCGTTGATGTAGAGCGTCACTTTCGCGCCTTCGGCGGTCAGTGCGACGTGCTGCCATTGGCCCGGATTCAGTGGCTGCGTAGCGACGGCGCGCTGGCCGTCGATTTCCACGAACGGCACACCCTGATTCACACCGACCAGCAGGCTGTTGGCGCCTTCACGGCGGGCCAGAATCAGTTGCTCGCCATTGGCCTGATCCAGACGCAACCAGGCACTGAAGGTGAACGCGCTGCCGGCGTTGTGCTGCAACGACGGACTGGCTGGCAACAGCAACGGCTGACCGCTGAACTGCAAGGCCCGCCCTACTACGCCGTCAATCGCGGCGCCAGTCGCGCTCTGCGCGGTGTTGCCGTAAGCGGTGGTGTCTTTGGCCGGGGTGCCAGTGGCGCCGTCGAAGTGATAGAGCGCGGTGTAATTCGGATCGAACGTCAGTTGGCCGTTGCCGGTGGCCGGAGCCTTCTGGTTGCCGTAGTACATCCAGATGTCCTGACGCTGACCGCCCTCGACATTCGGCACGTCGACCCAGATCAGCGCCATGCCCATCAGCGCGTCGAAGCTTTCGATCTGGTGGTTGAGCACGGTCTTGTCATCGGCGGCGACGAAGCGCAGGTCCGAGCCGTCCTCTTTAACGCCGTCGAAGGTGAAGTTGCCGGTGTGCAGGCGCACCAGCAGCGCGGTGCGGCCGAGGGCCTGATTGATCGCGGCACCTTGCGGCGTGGTGTCGACGGCGATCTGTTTGCGGTAATGCCAGTCGTCCTGCCACCAGGCCTGAGCCGTGGCCGGGAGCACGAAGCCCAGGCAGATCAACAACGAAAGGAAAAGGCGCTGCATGAAAAGTGCTCCTGTTAGAAAGTGGCCTGAAGGTTGAAGTGCAGGCGCGATTCCTGTTTCGAGGTGTTCGGCCCTTCGAGTAGCGGATAGCCCCAGTCGAGGCTGCCGGACAGCCATTTGCTCAGGCTGGCGCGGGTGCCGAGGCCGACGCTGGCCAGGGCGTAATTGGCGTCCTGATCCGGCAGTTCGTCGCGCAGGTAGAGTTGCGCGCCCTCGGCGAAGGCGTAGAAGCGCCAGTCCTGCATCCAGCCGCCGACGTACTTGGCCAGCGACGGTGTGCGCAGCTCTTCGCTGATCAGGAAGCCGTCATCGGCGGTGCGTTCAGCGGCCAGATAGCCGCGTACCGATGTAGCGCCGCCGGCGGAGAATTGTTCGTTGGAAACCAGCGGCCCGGACGCCAGCTGGAACGCGGCTTTGCTTGCGCTCTGCCAGTCGCTGTCGAAGGTCCAGGTGAAGTTGGTATCGCCTTTGAGCACGGCGAAGCTCGGGTTGGCGCGGTAGCGTTTGTAGTCGAAGTCTTCGTCGGAGCTGCCGTAGCCGAAGATGCTGCGGGTGGCGGCGACCAGGCTCAGGCCGAGGCCGAGCTGGCTCTTTTCTGTGTAGCGATAGCCGTTGTAGGCGAAGGTGAACGGCGCGTATTTCAGCGGCACCTTGTCGCTCTCGCCGGACAGGGTCAGGCGTTCGTCGAAGTCCTTGAAGTCGATGCCGGCCGACAGCGAGTTCGACCAGTTGCCGCTGGACGGGATCGTGTAGATCGCCGCTACGCCATAGGAATGGCCCTTGCCGAGCACGTTGCTGCCACCGATGGTGGCGACGTTGCTGTCGGACTGGTAACCGGAGAATTGCACGCTCCAGCGCTCGGTCAGCGGCGCGGTGTAGGAGCCGGACCAGACCTTGGCGTTATCGGTTTCCTGCGGCGCGGTGAAGAACGTCAGGTTGACGCTGTGTCCCAACTGCCAAAGGTTGTTGTAGCCGAGGCTGGTGACGGTCCGCAGCTTTTCGGTGTCGGCGCTGTAGTCGTTGTTCAGCCCCACACTGGCGGTCCACGGGTTCTGGTCTTCGACCTGCAGGTCCACGTCCATGGTGCCGGGACGCTGACCTTCGCGCACCAGCGGCATCACCTGCCGGCCCGGGGTCTTGTTGAGTTGCGCCAGTTCGCCTTGGACCTTGGCGAAGTCCGGCACCTCGCCTTCCTTCAGCGCCGGGACGTTGTCGCGGATATCCAGCGGCGAATAGTGTTTGGCGCCGACCACCCGCACCCGGCCGACCTTGGTTTCGCTGACTTGCAGGTAGACGATGCCGTCGGCCACCGCCTGCTCCGGCAACTCGACGAACACCGATTGATAGCCGCGTTCCTGATAGGCCTTCTGCAGGGCGTCCCGCGCGCCTTCGATGTCGCTCAAGGCTTTTTGCGGGCCGAGGAAGGGGTACACCGCTTCTTCGATCGCCCGCGCATCGAGCACGGTGTTGCCGCGCACGAAGTATTCGTTGACGTCCACCAGACGCTGCGCCGCTGCGTTTTCGGCCTCATCGGCGAACGCCGGCTGCGCGCCGGCCGTCACCAGCAGCCAGCTCCACAGCGCCAGCCGTGACGTGAAAATCTGCTCCACACTACCCCCTGAATTTCGCGATGACCTGTTGGCGCTTTTGCGCCTTGCGTGTGCGTCAATGACTGGCGTTGTTAATTGCTGACGTGCGGGACCGCGGCGTGCTTGCCCAGCCAGGTGTGCAGCAGCGCGAAGTTCAAGGAGAACTCGGGCATTTGCAGCAGCGCGCCGCAGAACACTTCACCGATGATTTTCTGGATGAGCTGCACCGCACGCGGCTCGTTGAGCAGCGTGGCGATGTCGCGACTGAGGACGTTGAAGCTCCAGACTTTCTGGTTCAGGCCAAGGCCGACGAACCAGCGAAACAGCAGGTTGTAATTGAGCTGTTCGTAGAGCTGCTGCTCGCTGGGCACCGAATACAGCAGTTGCAGCAGCAGAATGTGCATGACCGTCTGCGGGGCGATCAGCATGCCTGGCCGGGCATTGAGTTCGTGCAGGAGATCGCGGTGGGCATCGAGCAAATCGTCGATCTGCGGGCGCAGCAGCACCAGCGAATGACCCGGCGGAATGTAGCTGGAGACCTCTTTCAAGGCGCCCTGCCAGTCATCCTGCGACACGATCCAGACCCACGGCGCGCCGTAGCGATACACCGAAACCGGCTTCTTGCGCGCGGCTTCGACGATCTTCGACAGGCGTTGATCGAGTTCCTGCATGCCCACTTTCGAGTAGCGTTCCATAGTCCCCATTGCCTCACTCCCGGCGTCCCGCCTCGGCTTGTAAAAAGCGCCCAAAAGGGCCCCTCAAGCGCGTTACATAGGCATGACCGGACTGGCGATGTGCTACCGAACTTTTGTCATAAAAGCTTCATTACAGAAATTGATCGGGATTTGGCAGACAACACAAAACCCTGTGGGAGCGAGCCTGCTCGCGAATGCGGTGTGCCAGTCAAATAGATGCTGACTGAAAGGACGCCTTCGTCGGAACGCCGCCCGGAGCAAGCTCGCTCCCACAGGGGGGATTTGTGGTGGTTTTGAGTCAGGTGTAGACCGGCCAGATGTCGACGATCTTACCGCCACGCACCGCCAGCAAGTCGCCGAATTGCAATAACACCGCCTCGGTCTGGGTCGGCCGCAGAAAGACTTGATCCTCCACCGTCAGGCCAACGGCATTCGAACCATTGACCATCTCCTGATTCGAGCTACGCCCATAAACGCCATTGCTCTGCAATCCGGGCGGTGATTCGAACTCGGCCATCCAGTTGCCGCCGTAGATGAAAAAGGTCTGCCGCTGGTTGGTGTCCCACCACGAAAACAGCCTCGACTTGTCATCCAGCGCCGGGATGTTCACCGGCCCCGTGCTTTTCAGCACCGGGGTGGAGATGTACGTGGCGGGCTCATGTTCAACCAGCGACGGCAGATCGTAATGCGTCGGCTTGAGCATCGCTGTCCCAACCGACACCTCACTGCTCAGGCTTTCGTTTTCATGCATGCGATAACTCGGGCTGCCAGCAGTGTTCAGGCACAAGCCGTCATGCCACAGCGCCGGATATTGCTGCCGGGTGAAGTCGACGCAGCGCTGATAAATCACCATCACCTTGGCGAACAGTTCCTCGGGCGAACCGAGAATCCCCGGCACGCCCATACCCACGAACGGGTCGTAGCCCATGAACCCGGCGAACTCCAGATGCTGCGGGTAGGCGGCGATCAGCGCGAGCATCTGCCCGAGCACGTTCACGTCACTGACGCCGCCCCGGTGCAGGCCGACGTCGAGCTCGATATTGATCCGCATCCGCGTGCCCAATCCCTGGGCCAGCGCGAGGTATTGCTGCAAGCGTTCGGGGTTGTCGATCAGCCATTGCAGTTGCTTCGTCGGGTCGAACGGACCTTTGTGGGTTTGATAGAACAGCTCGGCAGAACGCACCGGCAACGGCTTGCCGAGCAGGATGTCGGACTGCGGGAACGTCACCGCATCGTGATTGAGAAGCGGCTGATGAAACGACATCAGTCGTTGCGTCCCCGCCCGTTGGCCGATGTAGCTGAGCAGTCCCGGCGACGGCAGCGACTTCTCCACCAGCCGCAACTGCTTGCCCGCGCGTTTGACCGAGCGCATCACCACGTCGATGTTGTGATCGAGGCGATCCAGATCGATCAGCAACACCGGGCGCATCGGGCCTTTGGTCTTGAGTTCGTTGTTCAGCGCTCGGAAATAGTCGCTGTAAGGCCCGCCGCGATCCCCCGGCCGCAGCCACGCCCCCACGCCCACAAGCAGGGCACCGACACCCAACGTACCGAGCACGAAATTACGTCGATTGACCGCCATCAGCTCACCCCCAGAATCGACGACAGATGCCCGTTGAGAAACTTGCCGCTCGGGTCCAGCGCCTCGCGTACCTGAATGAATTCCTGCCAGCGCGGATAGAGCGTTTGCAGCGTGCGGGCATTCAGCGTGTGCAACTTGCCCCAGTGCGGGCGGCCGTTGTACTTCCAGAAGATCGGCTCGACGGCGGCGAAGAAGTTGTGGTGGTCCATCTGGTAATGCTGGTGGACCGAGATCGAACAGCTGTCGCGACCTTCGAACATGCTCAGCGGAATGTCGTCGGCCTTCACGTAGCGATACTCGATGGGAAACCAGGTGCGCAGGTCCTTGTCGCGGATCAGCTTGAGAATCTCGCGCAGGCAGGCCGGGCCGTGTTCGGCGGGCACCGAATATTCCATTTCGTTGAAGCGCACAGTGCGCACGTTGGCGTAGATGTCGAACGAGTCGCCGACCCGGTCATCGAAACTCGCCAGATGTCGCAGGCTGTTGAGCAGCGAACTGCGCAGGTTCGGGAAATCGCTGCCGTACTTGTCGATCTTCTCGATCAGGGTCACGAACTCGTTGCCGCCCTCCTCTTCGGGCGGGATCGGCGGCGTGGGCGGGTCGGTGGTTTCGTTGAGGGCGATCGACAAGGCGTAGTCGGAATGGGTGACAACGAGCATTTCCCAGTGCTGGTTTTCGCTTGTGTTCTTGTCCAGGTCTTCGAGCAGTTCTTCGGTTTTGGCGATCCACTGGGTTTCCCGCAGACGATAGGCCGGGCGGTTTTGCAGGCGGATTTTGGTCGCCACGCCCAACGCGCCGAGGGATACCCGCGCGGCGTTGAACACGTCGGGATGACGCTGGCTATCGCAATCCAGCACCTCGCCGTTGGCGGTCACCAGTTGCATCCCGCAGACGTGGGCCGAGTAGGACTGGAAGGTTTTGCCGGTGCCGTGGGTGGAGGTGGAAATCGCCCCGGCGAGTGTCTGGTAATCGATGTCGGCCATGTTTTGCAGCGCCTGGCCGACATCCTTGAGCGGCGTGCCCATGCGTGACATCGGGGTGCCGGCGGCGAATTCGGCTTGCAGGGTTTTCGGGTCGTGGTCGAGCAGACCGTTGAAGTAGCTCAAGGACAGCAACGTGCCGTCGGTGGGTACCAGCGCGCTGAAGGAATGCGCCGAACCGACCGGGCGAATCTTGCCCGGCGCCTGCTGAATCACTGCGGTCAGTTCATCCAGATTCTTCGGTGCCACTCGCGCCGCCGGCAGGCAACTCTGCCCGCCCGACCAGTTGCGCCAGGGAATCAGCCGAGGTGCGCGCATCAACTGGCCCAGCGCCGGATTGCAGGCCAGCGCGCTGAACGCCCCGACGATGCTTGCCCGTTGCAACAACTGCCGGCGTGTCAGATCTATCGGCATGCCAGGGTCCTTATTGTGGAAGCGGCTGATCGGCCATGAAACCGATCAACTGAAGGAATTGGTCTTCCGAGCACTCGACGCACTGGCCCATCGGCGGCATGCCGTTGTAGCCATTGATGGCATGGTCGAGCAGCGTGTCGGCGCCCTGCTGGATGCGCGGTTCCCAGGCCTTGCGGTCACCGGTCAGCGGCGCATTCGCGGCGGGGTTGGCGTGGCAGAGCTGGCAGCTGTTGGCGTAGATCTGCGCCAGCGCCGGGTCTTTGGGAATGGTGTTGTTGGTGCTGGCCGGGGGTTTGGGGTCTTCGCCGCAGCCAGGCAGCGTCATGGCCAACGCCAGTAATAATGTGAGTCGGATTGCCCGCATAACGGCCTCGCTTATTGTTGTGGTCACACCTTAAGGCAGGCGGGTCGGCGGGTTGAGGGCATTGCGGGACATTGAGGGGGGCAAACGGGGCCAGCCCATTACCTGAAGACGATCGTTCCCAGGCTCCGCGTGGGAATGCAGCCCTGGACGCTCTGCGTTCGCTTGGAACGCGGAGCGTCCCTTGAGGCATTTCCACGCAGAGCGTGGGAACGATCATGTGTGGATGCCCGCTCTGCTGTGCGGTTTCGCGTGACATTCGCGTGACATTTGCGGGTTTAAATTTCCGCGCATTCAGGCGTATAACCTGTTGAGACTTTTTGATCTGCATGCGGACATCAACACGGGGTAGCGACATGACCACAGCAAACATCCTTGGCAACCTGTTCCCTTCTGTCAGCGACATCCCGGAAAAATACCGCCTCGTCGGTCAGGTCGAGCAACGCGAATACCTGGTCGATGGCCAGTTGCGCCGCTGGGACGGCCCGCTCGCCACCGTGCGCAGCCCGGTCTATCTGCACGGCGACAACGGCGACGAACAAGTGATCCTCGGCAGCACGCCGCTGCTGGACGCCGACACCGCTCTCACCGCCCTCGACGCCGCCGTCCGCGCCTACGACCGGGGCCAGGGCCTGTGGCCGACCATGCGCGTGGCCGAGCGCATCCAGCACGTCGAAGCTTTCCTCGGGCGCATGCGCCAGCAGCGCGACGCCGTGGTGAAACTGCTGATGTGGGAAATCGGCAAGAACCTCAAGGACTCGGAAAAAGAGTTCGACCGCACCTGCGACTACATCGTCGACACCATCAATGCGCTGAAAGAACTCGACCGCCGGTCAAGCCGTTTTGAGCTGGAGCAGGATACCCTCGGCCAGATCCGCCGCGTCCCGCTCGGCGTGGCGCTGTGCATGGGCCCTTACAACTATCCGCTGAACGAGACGTTCACCACGCTGATCCCGGCGCTGATCATGGGCAACACCGTGGTGTTCAAACCGGCCAAGCTCGGCGTGCTGCTGATCCGTCCTTTGCTTGAAGCTTTCCGCGACAGTTTCCCGACCGGCGTGATCAACGTGATCTACGGCAGCGGCCGCGAGACCGTCAGTGCGCTGATGGCCAGCGGCAAGATCGACATCTTCGCCTTCATCGGCACCAACAAGGCCGCCAGCGACCTGAAAAAACTGCACCCGAAACCACACCGTTTGCGTGCCGCGCTGGGGCTGGATGCGAAGAACCCCGGTATCGTCCTGCCCGAGGTGGATCTGGACAACGCGGTCAGCGAAGCGGTCACAGGTTCCCTGTCGTTCAACGGCCAGCGCTGCACCGCGCTGAAGATTCTGTTCGTGCATGAAGATGTGGTCGACAGCTTCATCGAGAAATTCAACGCCAAACTGGCCAGCCTCAAACCAGGCATGCCGTGGGATAGCGGGGTTTCGCTGACGCCGCTGCCGGAGTCGGGCAAGGTCGATTATCTGCACGGGCTGGTGGCCGACGCGCAGAGCAAAGGCGCCCAGGTAGTCAACCCGAATGGCGGCGAAGCGCGGGCTTCGTTCTTCTACCCGGCGGTGCTGTACCCGGTGACGCCGCAGATGCGCGTGTATCAGGAAGAGCAGTTCGGCCCGGTCGTGCCGATTGTGCCGTACCGTCACCTCGATACCGTGATCGACTATGTGCTGGAGTCGGACTTCGGCCAGCAATTGAGCATCTTCGGCACCAATCCGGTCGCCGTCGGCCGCCTGGTCGATACCTTCGCCAACCAGGTCGGGCGGATCAACCTCAACGCCCAGTGCCAGCGCGGCCCGGACACTTACCCGTTCAACGGGCGCAAGAACTCCGCCGAGGGCACGCTGTCGGTACACGATGCGCTGCGGGTGTTTTCGATCCGTACGCTGGTGGCGACCAAGTTCCAGGAACCCAACAAGGATCTGATCAGCGAAATCATTCGCGGGCGCGATTCGAACTTCATCGCCACCGACTACATCTTCTGAGGAGGAATCAGCGCTGAGCACTTTCAGCCCCCACCGTTGGCCGCCGCTGTTGCGGCGGATCCTGCGGCCGTTGCTCGACCCGTATCGACGTTATCGCCATGCACGAACGATTCACGCGGTGCGGGTCGCGCTGGGATTGCTGGCGACGATCCTGCTGACCACCGGCATCAACCTGCCCCACGGCGAGTGGGCGTCGGTGACCATGCTGGTGGTGATCGGCGGCTTGCAGCACCACGGCAACATCGGCAAGAAAGCCGCCGAACGCGCCATTGGCACCTTGATCGGTGCCGGCGTCGGTTTGCTGATAGTGGCGCAGCAGGCGTGGCTGGGAATGCCGTGGCTGACCTATTTTGCGATGGCGGTGGTGTGCGGATTCTTCTCGTATCACGCCATCGGCAAGGGCGGCTACACCGCCCTGCTCTCGGCCATCACCGTATTCATCGTCGCCGGGCATGGCGACAACCCGATCACTGACGGGCTGTGGCGCGGGGTCGATATCCTGATCGGCATCGCCCTGGCCCTGGCCTTTTCCTTCGCCCTGCCGCTGTACGCGGTGTACTCGTGGCGCTACAACCTGGCCGATGCGCTGCGCGATTGCGCCACGGTGTACGGACGGATCATCGGCGGCCAACCGGTGACCGCCGACGAACACTTGAAGTTGATGAACCGACTGAATGCGGTGATGGTGCAACTGCGTTCGCTGATGCCGTCGGTATCCAAGGAAGTCAAAGTGTCGATGACCGAACTGGACGCGATCCAGCGCAACCTGCGCATGTGCATCAGCACTCTGGAAATCCTCGGCAACATCCGCCCGGACGCCAACGACCCCGACGCCATGACGCACCTGCAAGCGGCGCTCAAGGCCGAACACCGGCACATTCGCGTGCAATTGATCGGCATGGCCCGAGCGTTGAAATCCGGTGCGGCCCAGAGGCTGGGGCGCCCGGTGGAGTTGCCGGACGCCAGCCTCGATACGCCTGTCTACAGCCCGCTGGACGGCTACCGTTTGTTGACCCGGCAACTGGCGGCCAACATCGGCGAGATGCGCCAGCGTCTGGCGAAGACTGCGCCGCGCTGGAATATCTGAGACTTTTCCGATGTAACAAACTCGACATCCTCTCTACAATGCGCCCCCACAACGGACGTGGATGGATGCCTCAATGCAATTCAGGACGAATATCAATGCCCTGCGGGCGCTCGCCGTGCTATCGGTGGTGCTCTATCACTTCGCTATTCAGGGATTCGGCGGCGGATTTGCGGGCGTAGACGTGTTCTTCGTCATTTCCGGCTTCCTGATGACCGGTATCATCTTCACGGGGCTGGAACAGCAGCGTTTTTCGATACTGGGGTTTTATGCCTCGAGAGCCCGGCGCATTATCCCGGCGTTGTTGGTGGTGTGTATTGCCCTGCTGCTGTTCGGTTTCGTCTTTCTGCCGCTGGATGACTTTCGCGACGTCATCAGAACGATCAAAAGCAGCCTGTTGTTCAGTTCCAACTTCATGTTCGCCAAGGG
The DNA here is from genome assembly GCF_002112915.1 of Pseudomonas sp. B34(2017). Classification (NCBI taxonomy): domain Bacteria; kingdom Pseudomonadati; phylum Pseudomonadota; class Gammaproteobacteria; order Pseudomonadales; family Pseudomonadaceae; genus Pseudomonas; species Pseudomonas sp. B34(2017). The sequence goes on from NZ_NEJA01000002.1 coordinate 616,058, forward strand.
TGGCAGCTACTTCGACGCGCCGTTGCACGAAAACTGGTTGCTGCACACCTGGTCGCTGTCAGTCGAATGGCAGTTCTACATGCTGTATCCCTTGCTGTTGATGGGCCTGCACAGATATCTGGGGCCGCAAAAAACCCGCTACAGCTTGTTGATGCTGGCCGCCTTGTCGTTTGCCGCGTCAGCTGTCGTGACGCACACAGATCCGGTATTCGCCTTCTACATGCTGCCGACCCGCGCTTGGGAATTGATTGCCGGCGGCCTGGTGTTTCTCTTTCCCTTGCAACTGAGCAATCGCAACGGCTCTATCGCTGAAGGAGTGGGGCTGCTGGCCATCTTGGGTAGTGTGTTGTGTTTTTCGGAACAGGACCTTTGGCCGGGTTACCTGGCACTCTTGCCGGTTCTGGGCACGGTACTGGTGATCTACGGTAATACCCGATCGGTTTTCAGCACGTTCAAGCCACTGCAATTCACCGGCACCATTTCCTACTCGGTTTATCTGTGGCACTGGCCACTGGTGGTTCTTCTCTACACTTGTGGCCTGCTCAATAGCTGGCCACACGTCTGGGGCGCAGTGTCGTTGTCATTTGTTCTGGGTGCCGGGTCGTATTACCTGGTGGAATCCAGGGTCAAGCCGATGACGTCGGTACGCGGTACGCTCTTCAGGTTTGCATCGTGGGTGATCGCAATGGTTGTCGTGTCCGCCGCGACGGCGTCGCTGGTCAAGGAACACCCGACACTTCGCTTTGCCTTTGTCGATCTCGGGCAGCCCGAGTACACCAGCAAACTCTATACCCAGGAATGTAATCCGAATGCGTACGGCGCCGCTGATTGCAAACTGGGTAACGGCGAGGTGTCAGTCATTCTGTTTGGCGACAGTCATGCGCAATCGACCGCCGCCGCTGTGCAGATGGATAATCCGCAAGCAGCTTTGTCGTGGTCCCTGGGCGGTTGTCCGACATTGCAGAACTTCCAGATGCACGACAAAACACTCGAGCGTCAATGTCAGGCGTTCAATCACGAAAAACTGCAAATATTGAAGAATTCATACACGGGAATTCCAGTGGTGCTGTTCAGCAGAGCGGCGCTGTATGCCGACCCGAGTCGTAACAACAGCTATCGGATTCGTTTTCCCGACCAGCAGCAAAAGTCTTTCAGTGAGGTCTACGTTGATGAATACGCGAAGACCGTGTGCGCCATCGCCGAAAAACATCCGGTTTACATCGTCAAACCAATCCCGGAGATGCCGTTCAGCGTCTATAAAGGCCTGAATCTGCATCAACGCATCTTTGGTGATACAGCCGATATTTCCATCCCGTTGCAGGATTACGAGCAACGCAACCGAATCGCCAACGATGCCATTGAAACTGTGGCGAAACGGTGCAATGCACAGGTGCTGGACCCGACCCCGCTGCTTTGTCCGGACGGTAACTGCATGGGGTCAAAGCAAGGTGTGCCACTTTATTTCGACGACAACCATCTGGTCGATGCCGGCAATCAACAACTGAAAGGATTGTTCAAATCGGCAATCAAGGAGATCTGACTCACTGGGCCGCCAGACGGCGTGATTTCAAACCCCACCCCTGTTGCATGCCGGCCGCGGCCAGCAGAATGGCTGCCACGCCGATCCATTGCAGGGTTTGCAGTTGATGGCCAAAGGCAAACCAGTCGACGAAAATCGCCGCGATCGGGTAGATGAACGACAGCGCGCCGGTCAATGCGGTTGGCAGTTTTTGGATCGCGCCATAAAGCAGCACGTACATCAGACCGGTGTGGACAATGCCCAGCGTCACCAGGCTGGCCCAGGCACTCGGGGCCTCGGGCATCGCTGAAAAATGCGCGAACGGCGCGAGCAGCAACACCCCGGTGCAGACCTGGATCAGCGCAATCAGGTGCGGCGGCGTGCCGGTCAGGCGCTTGATGATCAATGCGGCGATGGCGTACAGAAACGCCGCCCCCAATGCCAGCGCGATCCCCATCAGGTAATCATTGCCACCCTCGCCCTGCCCCCCATGGGCACTGACAATGGCCAGCATTCCCATAAATGAAATCGCCAGCCAGAACAGCTTCTGAAGGGTGATCTTCTCGCCCAGAAACAATGCCGCCAAACCCACCAGCATGAACGGCTGGACGTTGTACACCGCCGTGCCGATGGCAATCGAGGCCCGGGAATAGGAGGCGAACAGCAGCACCCAGTTGCCCACAATCGCAACACCGCTGAGCACCGCCAGCAGGAAGGTGGTGCGGGTCAGGATGCCTGGGCGCAGAAAGCCGAATGCGGCGCAGATCAGCAGCAAGGTCCCGGCACCGAATACGCAGCGCCAGAACACCACGTCCAGCACCGGTTGCCCCGACACCAGCACGAACCAGCCGATTGTCCCGGATATCAGCATGGCGGCGGTCATTTCGAATGAGCCGCGACGGATTGTTTTGTCCATCATCAATCTCCTTAATGTGTGGCAAAAGTATGCCAAGCGCGACCGGGGCTTCTCCAGCGCAAAAAGCAGGCTAAACTCGATTTCTGCCTTTTTTATCAAGGGTGGTTTGCGTCATTCGCCTAATGCGGGAGTTTTTTGTATGACCGACGATATCGACCAGATCCTGATCGGGGCCTTGATGGAGGATTCGCGGCGCTCGCTCAAGGCGCTGGCGCAAATCAGCGGGTTGTCCTCGCCCAGCGTGGCCGAGCGCCTGCGGCGTCTGGAGGAGCGCGGTGTGCTTAAGGGTTACACCGTAGAGATTGACCCGAAGTGCTTCGGTTATCAGTTGCAGGCGATTGTCCGGGTGCGGCCATTGCCGGGGCAGTTGCAGGAGGTCGAGCGGCAGATCCTGTCGATTCCCGAGTTCACCGAATGTGACAAGGTCACCGGAGAAGACTGTTTTATCGCGCGCCTGCATGTGCGCTCGATGGAGCAGCTGGACACCCTGCTTGATCGGTTGAACACGCTGGCGGAAACCAATACCGCGATCGTCAAGAAGACCCCGGTGAAACGTCGGTTGCCGCCGATGGCGTGAGCGGCGTAGATTGTGTTTTTTCCGGCGAAGGATTGGCGGTATGAAAATTCAGGCATTGATGCTGGCGATGTTGATGCTGGCCGGGTGCGGGACGGTGCAGACCGTGGCGTTCAGCGATAAGTCTTCCACCGACCAGTTGAAGACTAAAAAATCCTACTGCGGCGCTGTACCGCGCATCTACAGCGGCGTGACGTACGATTTCTGCATGCTGCACGCCGAAAAGCCGGATGACGTTGATGCGTTCAACTACAAGAACGCGACGCCGGGTTTGATGGTCGATGCGGCCGTGTCGGGAGTGCTCGATACGTTGCTGCTGCCCTACACGATTTACAAGCAACAGGCCGATGGCAGCATCGTGATCAATTGATCGCCCGCTCTCTTTTTCGCAGGCAACAAAAAACCCGCTTTCGCGGGTTTTCTGTTTATAGCGGTGCAGCGATCAGTCGTCGCGGCTCATGATGCCGAAGATCTGCAACAGGCTGACGAACAGGTTGTAGATCGATACATACAGGCTGATGGTCGCCATGATGTAGTTGCGCTCGCCGCCGTGGATGATGGCGCTGGTCTGGAACAGGATGCAGACCGACGAGAACAGCACGAAACCTGCGCTGATCGCCAGTTGCAGGCCGCTGATCTGAAAGAACATGCTCGCCAGCGTTGCGCCCAGCAGGACGAAGAAACCGGCGGTGATGAAGCCACCGAGGAAGCTCATGTCCTTGCGGGTGATCAGCACGTAGGCCGACAGACCACCGAACACCAGCGCAGTCATCGCGAACGCGGAGCTGACCACTTCAGCGCCGCCCTGCATGCCCAGGTAACGATTGAGGATCGGGCCGAGCAGGAAACCCATGAAACCGGTCAGGGCAAATGCCGACACCAGGCCCCAGGCGGAATCACGAAGCTTGTTGGTGAGGAAGAACAGCCCGTAGAAACCGATCAGCACCACGAAAATATTCGGGTAGCCGACCCGCATCTGCTGGGCCACGAACGCCATCACACCGCTGAATGCGAGGGTGAGCGCCAGTAGACCGTAAGTGTTGCGCAGGACGCGGCTAACCTCTAGCTGCTCAGCCTGCACGCTGTTGTGAACTGCGTAATCCTGTTCGCGCATGGCGACACTCCTGTTGGTTTGAAACGTTCAGTCGCAAAGATCATAACAGACGCTCTGTAACAAGCCATGCACAGAGTTTGACAGTGTGTTTCATTCAGGTATTATGGCGCCCGCAACGCAACGGAGGTGTGGCCGAGTGGTTTAAGGCAACGGTCTTGAAAACCGTCGACTGTAACAGGTCCATGAGTTCGAATCCCATCGCCTCCGCCATATTTGATACGACAAAGCCCTGATTATTCAGGGCTTTGTCGTTTCTGGCATCCGGAAATTTTACTCCTCTCCCTCAGGAGGGTTTGCGCATCTTTTCGGTCATTTCCGCCCCCCTGCTCTTCCGACACGGCTGCGCGCGCCCCCAAAAAAATTTAGTTCCTCCACCTCGCAACTGAGGGAGGCAGCTGTCTTCAACATGCGGTTTTCAGTCAAAAGCCGACAGTCCCGAAATCAAGCGTTCTGACGTCCGAAACCTGACAATTGTGTTCGGAATGTAGAAAAGTCTTTCCCTGATTCGCTCCTGTTTCCACAAATCCCTCGAGCCTAAAGTTCGTCCTGCCAGCAAGATCACATTTACTTCAGGGAATCTCATCATGAAAACTGCAATGATCATCGTCGCACTCTTGGGCTTCAGCTCTGTGGTAGCGGCACAGGACGGTACTGCCAAGAATCAACAGGTCGAGCAATATGGCTACGGCACCCACCTTGATGTCGCCAAGGTCATCTCTGAAGACCCGGTGCCGGATATTTGTGCAGTCGTACCGACACACATGACCTACCAGGATTCGCAAGGCAAACAACACGTACTGGCCTATAAAGTCATGGGCCGGTGCAGCCAGGGCTAAGTAACCTGTTCGCCGATCATTGCGCCTCGGGAAGTTGCTTCATCGAGGCGCAAATACCTTTCTGCCCCGCAGCGTTTCAACCGATAAGTGCTTTGGCCGTGGCTGCCAGCTGACTGCCAACCTGATCTTTCAACGTTTCGATGAAACGCGTGATTTTTGCATCGACGAACTGTCGCGAGGTATAGACGGCATACACGTTACGCTCGTAGGTATGGTAGTCAGGCAAAACCCGCACCAGCTTGCCGGAGCGCAGATCGTCGATGGCCGTGAAACCGGCCAGCAAGCCAATCCCGGCACCCTCTCGAATGGCAAGCGCCATCGCATCCATATCGTTGACGCTGAAACTCGGCCCTGTCGGGATAAATGTCGCGTCCCCCGCCTTGCTTTTGAGCTGCCACTCATCCCGCGCATAGTCCACCGTACCCAGCAGCAAACACTGGTGATCACGCAGATCTTCAGGCGTCTCAAGAGGCGCATGCCGGGCCAGGTAGTCTGGCGACGCCACCAGAACACAATGGCTGACACCGATCTTTTGGCTGACGTATGCGGAATCGGGTAGCGCTCGGGCGATCAGAATCGAGACATCCAGTTGGTCTTCCAACAGGTTAGGCATGCGTTGTGAAAGCAGTAAATCCACGGACACATCCGGGAATTGCTGGCGGTAATCCAGCACGGCCCGCGTGACCAGATGCCGAGCCAGCCCGGGGACGCAATGCACCCGCAGTGTTCCCCGAGGCTCCAGCGCCGCATTGCTGGCTTCGGCTTCGGCACTCTCCAGATCAGCCAGAATTTTCGTGCAGCGCTCATAGAACCGTCGCCCCGCATCGGTGACCGACAGGCGCCGCGTCGAGCGCTGCAACAGTCGTGCGTCGAGCGCGTTTTCAAGCGCAGATACAGCACGCGATACGTTACCGACCGTGGAGTCCAGATGATTGGCCACGGCCGTGAAACTGCCCATCTCGACAACCTTTATGTACACCGACATGTTCGAAAGCTTATCCATCGCGACCTTCCTGTGGATCTGGCGCTCACCCGTGATACCGCTTTTTTCAGGATGCTACACGGTCGGCCCGCAGCCCGATATTACCTCTGCGGACAACAATGATTCCCTTGGGCCCGACTAAATCAACGGGCCCTCCTTCCATAGACTTGGTTGCACAAGCTTCCTGATCTGGCTTTGCAGCACAGCCAATCAGGCACCGAGCTTCATACGAATCTCACAACCAACTGAAGGCCACATCATGAAGACTTCCTACGATCCGCTTTATCTTTTCATCGGTGGTGAATGGCTCAACGCCGAAGGGCGCGAGACTGCCGCCGTTGTTAACCCGGCAACCGGCCGGGAAATCGGACGCGTCCCACTCTCCACCGCAGACGACCTTGATCACGCCCTGGCAGTGACTCGCCTGAGCTTCGAGCAATGGCGCCAGACCGTGCCCGACAAACGCGCAAAAATTCTCAAACGTGCCGCCGACCTGATCCTCGAACGTGCACCGCAGATTGCTGCGCAGATGACCCTGGAGGAAGGCAAACCGCTGGGTGAAAGCCTGGATGAAGTGACCCGCGCGGCGGAGTATTTCGAATGGTTCGCCGAAAGTGCCCGGCGCATCGACGGCCGTGTGGTCCCGGCCAATCGACCAGGCGTGCTGCAACTGGTCAAACGCCAGGCCATCGGCCCGGTGGCCGCATTCACGCCCTGGAATTTCCCGGCCATCACCCCGGCACGCAAACTCGCGGCAGCGCTGGCCGCGGGTTGCAGCGTCATTCTCAAGCCAGGTGAAGAAAGCCCCTCCACAGCGCTGGCCCTTGCGCGTGCACTCGATGATGCAGGATTGCCCAAGGGTGTGCTGCAAGTGGTCTTTGGCGTACCGGATCAAGTGTCCAGCCATCTGATCGCCTCGCCGATCATTCGCAAAGTGACGTTCACCGGTTCGGTGCCCATCGGGCGCCTGCTCTCCGCACGAGCGGCTGAAGGCGTGAAGCCCATCACCCTCGAACTGGGTGGACACGGACCGGTTCTGGTATTCGAAGATGCCGACATTGAAAAAGCCGCCATCGAAGGTGTCGCCAATCGGTTTCGCGGGACCGGGCAAGTGTGCATTTCATCCACTCGGTTTTTGATCCAGCGTGGTGCCTATCAAGCCTTCGTTGATCACTTTGTCGCTGCGACCCAGGCCCTGCGGATCGGCGACGGCTTGCATCCTGACACCCAGGTCGGACCGTTGGCCAACCCAAGGCAATTGGCAAAGATGGAAGAACTGGTCGCCGACGCCGTCGAAAAAGGTGCACGGGTATTGGTCGGTGGTGAAGCCTTGTCAGGCGAAGGCTACTTCTTCCCACCCACGGTTCTGGCGGATGTGCCGATGGATGCCCGCGTGATGCACGAAGAGCCTTTCGGCCCTATCGCCGTGCTGATGCCGTTCGATGAACTGGCAGATGGTTTGAAAGAAGCCAACCGCCTGCCCTACGGCCTCTCTGCCTATGCGTTCACCACCAGCGCTCGCACGGCCATTGACGTCGCGGACGGATTGGAGGCCGGGATGATCGGGATCAACCAATACCGCATCGTCGCTACCGAGCTCCCCTTCGGCGGAATGAAAGAGAGCGGTCACGGCTCCGAAGGTGGCATTGAAGGTATCGAGCACTATCTCACCCACAAATTCATCAGCCAGGTTTAAGGAGCTCGCCCATGTCCAGGATCAATTTCAACAGTCCTCGCGAAGCCGCGCGCGCGTTCACGCCAAAGCTGGCGCAATTCGTGGACTCGACACTATATCCGCAAATCTGGAGCGATCCGGCGCTGTCCCCGCGCGACCGTAGCCTGATCACCGTAGCGGCGTTGATTGCCGGTGGTCATTCGGAAGAGTTGCCTGCCCACTTACGCCGCGCGGCTGGCAACGGTGTAACCCAAGACGAACTGGCGGCAGCGATCACCCACCTGGCTTTTTACGTGGGTTTCCCCGGCGCGATCACCGCATCGGCGATCGCCAACGCCACGTTCAGCGCAACGGAGAACAACTGAATGAAAGCCATCGACATCAGAGCGTTTGGTGCGCCAGACGTCCTCGAACTCGTAGAAGTTGCCAGCCCTGAAGTCCGTCCTGACGACCTTCTGGTACGTGTCTATGCCGCCGGGGTGAATCGTGCGGACCTGACTCACCGGACCGGTGGGTACGGCCGTCCTAATTTCGGCGACTCAATGATCATCGGTCTGGAAATCGCCGGCGAAGTGATCGGGAAAGGTAGCGCGGTGACGGGGTTCGAAGCAGGAGATCGAATCATGGGCGTGGTCGGTGGCGGTGCCTACGCCGAACTGGCACGCATCGATTACCGCATGGCCATGCACATCCCGGCGCAGCTTGACTATGTACACGCGGCAGCCATTCCCGAGGTCTTCGTCACGGCCCATGAAGCGATGATGCATCTGGCTCGGCTCAAGGCCGGCGATTCAGTGTTGATTCATGCGGCCGCCGGCGGCGTCGGGTCGGCCGCGGTGCAGCTGGCGTACGCTACGGGTGCCACGGTGTATGCGACGACCGACGGCAGCAAGTTGGCGCGTGTCGAGCATTTGGGCGCTGACGTGGCGATCGACTACAAGACGCAGGATTTCGCTGACGTAATCGCCGCCAAAACCCAGGGGCGCGGCGTCGATGTCATCATCGACTTTATCGGGGCGCCCTACTTCGCACGCAACATTGCGTCCCTTGCAAAGGGCGGTCGCCTGGTGCAAGTGGGCATCCTCGGCGCAGGCGGCAACGTGACCGTAGCGCTGGAGGACATTCTTTACCGCCATTTGCAAATCATCGGTACGGTGATGAAGTCGCGTACGCAGCCGGAGAAGCACGACATGATCAAGCGCTTCCGCGAGCACTGGCTTGATCGCTTTGAGGGGGCCGGAAGCCTTGAGCCTGTCGTCGATAGCACGTTTGCGTTATCACGGGCTGCCGATGCTCACCGCCGAATGGAGTCTTCCGAGAACGTCGGGAAAATCATTTTGACGATGCAGCCTGAAGACTTGCTTTGAGTCTGGCCAAAACGGGGTGAAGACGCCTCCTGGAAAAATCGGCAAGACTATTTTGCTAACATCGCGCGCTCCAGCCCAATTGCACGAAGTAAACCGCAGGTATTTACATGTTCGACAGAAGCGATTTCGATCAACTATCGAGTGACCAGCAGATTTGTAGTGCTGCACGAAGTGAATGTCGCGGTCTCTACTACGTCACCTATCCAAACGACGCCTTTCGATATTCTGAGTCGCAGGAGACCATCAGAATAACTCGCGCACCCAAACGGCATGGTGAAGACGGACTGAAATTCTGGCTCCAGGCGGAGTACCTGGATTGGCGACCTGAAAGTGACAGCCGTTTCCCGCAACACGTATCCGACGCCAAGTTTGAGAAAATCCCGGAAGCTGTTTTCAATCAGATGATTGTGGATCGGACGATTGATTTGATTGCTCCGCTCAAGCAACCGCTGCATGAGCCGACAGGTTTTGTCGGAGCGTTGTTGATGTACTCAATGAAGACGGATTTCATCGTTTCACTGTTCGCGGAGTATGAAGACGAGTACATCCATTTCCACTGGTACACGATTTCATAAGCTCTGGCACCAAGGGCTCACGCGGACGTTTCCGGGGTTTGGAAATGACGAGCCAATAGCGCCAGGCTGTTCACGTGCGCGGACAAAGAGGTCCGCCAGAACGGGCCTCGATTTCCTGCATTTATCGCTACATCGGTTTGACTATTGCAGCCCGCGCCCTGGCGTCGGGACCGATCTTGAACCAGATCGAGTACATCGCGGGCAGGAACACCAACGTCATGACGGTGCCGACGAGCGTACCGCCAATCAGGGTATAGGCCAGCGTCCCCCAGAACACCGAGTGTGTCAGGGGAATGAACGCCAGGATCGCCGCCAGGGCCGTCAACAGTACCGGTCGCGCACGTTGCACCGTGGCTTCGACGACAGCGTGAAACGGATCCAGCCCTTCTTGCGCGTTGTGATGGATCTGACCGATCAAAATCAGCGTATTGCGCATCAGGATCCCCGACAGTGCAATCAACCCGACCAGCGCATTGATGCCAAACGGCTGATTGAAGATCAGCAGTGTCGGCACCACGCCAATCAAGCCTAACGGCGAGGTCAGGAACACCATGATCATCGCCGAGATCGAACGGACCTGCACAATGATGATGACCAGGGTCATGGCGATCATGATCGGCAACAACGGCAGGATCGCCTTGCCGGCCTTGCCGGACTCTTCGATCGCACCCGCCTGCTCGATCCGGTAACCGGAAGGCAGTTTCTCGATGATCGGCTGCAGTTGCTTCAGCAGCGCACTGGAAACGTCCGGTGGCTGCAAGTCTTCGGCAATGTCGCCGCGCACGGTGATGGTCGGAGTGCGATCACGCCGGCGCAGGATCGGATCCTCCATGCGCACATCGACCTCGCCTATCTGCGACAACGGGACCCGCTGCCCCGACGCACCGACCAGGGTGAAGCCTTCGATTTGCTGTGGATCGAGCCGGATATCGCCCGCTGCCCGCCCCATGACCTGCACTGAACGAATATCCTCACGCACCGCCGTGATCGGTACTCCGCTGAGCAGGAACTGCAACTGCTGCGCAACCGCAGTCGATGTCAGCCCCACAGCCTGCAGACGGTCCTGATCCAAATTGAAATGCAACGACGGCGTCAGCGGGCCCCAATCAGTGTTCACGGTTCTCATCATCGGGCTGTCCTGCATCACGCCCCGCACCTGCTCGGCGATCACCCGCAACTTGGCCGGATCAGGCCCCATCACCCGGTAGGCCACCGGAAACGGCGAGTAAGGACCAAACACGATTTGCGTTGCCCTGAGACGCGCTTCCGGGGCGAGCCCTTGAGCCACCGCGTCACGAAAACGCAACTTGAGGGTTTCCCGTGCTTCCTGACTGTCGGTCAGCACCACGATCTTGGCGAACGACGGATCGGGCAGTTCCGGCGCCATCGCCAGGAAGAAACGCGGCGCCCCCTGACCGATATAGGCCGTGACGATTTTCGCCTCATCCTGCTGGCGCAGCCAGGCTTCGACCTTGGCTGCCGTGGCGCTGGTCTGCTCGATGGAAGTGCCGTAGGGCATTTGCACCTCGATCATGACTTCGGGACGGTCAGAGGTCGGGAAGAACTGTTTCTTCACCAGGCCCATGCCCGCCGCCGCCACGAAGAACAGCACAATAACCATGCCCGCGACCAGCCATTTGCGCGCAATGACCCGGGTCAGAACCCGACGGAAGCGGTTGTATCGCGGCGTGTTGTAGATCGCCGCATGTCCACCCTCGACTGCCTTGATGTCCGGCAACAGTTTCACGCCCAGATAAGGAGTAAACGCCACCGCCACGACCCACGAAGCGATGAGAGCGATGCCCACAATCCAGAACATGTTGCTGGTGTATTCGCCGGCCGTGGACTGAGCGAAACCGTTGGGCAAAAAACCGATCGCCGTCACCAGGGTTCCGGACAGCATCGGCGCCGCCGTGTGGCTCCAGGCATAGGCAGACGCCTTGATGCGATCGTAGCCCTCCTCCATTTTCACCACCATCATCTCAATGGCAATGATCGCATCGTCGACCAGCAAACCAAGCGCCAGGATCAATGACCCGAGGGTAATACGGTCGAAATTCTTGCCGGTGGCCGCCATCACCACAAACACGATCGCCAGGGTCAACGGCACCGCAGCGGCGACCACCACGCCGACACGCCAGCCCATGCTCAGAAAGCAGACAAGCATGACCACCAGCAGCGCGACAAAGAACTTGACCATGAACTCGCCAACGGCGGAGTCGATATTCACCGCCTGGTCGGTGACCTTGGAGAGGCTCATGCCCAAGGGCATTTCCTCATTGATCCTGACGGTCTCGGCATCCAGCGCCTTGCCCAGATCAAGACCGTTCCAGCCCTCACGCATCACCACACCGAGCAACAGCGCCTCTTCGCCGTTATTGCGCACCAGGAAGGTGGCCGGGTCTTCGTAACCGCGTTCGACCGTCGCCACATCAGACAACTTGAGTGTCCGCCCCTGCACGATCACAGGGGTGTCGCGGATTTTTTGCAGCTTGTCGAACGCACCATCGAGACGTAGAAAAACCTGTGGCCCGCTGGTGTCGATTGATCCGGCCGGGGTCAGTGCGTTCTGACTGTTCAGCGCGGCGAAGATGTCCTGCGGCGACAAGCCCAGAGTCGCCAACCGGTCATGCGAGAAAGAAACAAATATCCGTTCGGCTTGTTCGCCGATGATGTTGACCTTCTTCACACCCGGCACATGCAACAGGCGCTGGCGCATGGACTCCGCATCGCGGACCAGCAGACGCTGCGGCTCGCCCTTGGCTTTCAGGGCGAACAGCGCAAAGGTCACGTCCGAATACTCGTCGTTGACCATCGGCCCGATGACGCCCGCCGGCAACTTGATCGCTTCATCGTCGAGTTTTTTACGCGCCTGATAGAACTCTTCCTGCACTTGCGAGGGCGGCGTGCTATCGAGCAACGAGACCATCGTGAAAGCGAGCCCTGGCCGCGTATAGGTTTCCGAGCGGTCGTACCATTTGAGTTCTTGCAGGCGTTTTTCCAGTGGCTCCGCGACCTGATCCTGCATCTCCTGTGCGGTCGCCCCCGGCCACGCCGTGATGACGGTCAACTGCTTGACCGTAAACGGAGGATCTTCGGCACGCCCCAGCTGGAAGAACGCCAGGGTGCCGGCAACGGCGATCAGGAAAATCAGAAAGACCGTGATCGAACGCTCGCGAACGGCGATGGCAGAAAGGTTGAATCGGCCCTCGCTCATGGACGACTCCCGGCAACGGTCGCCGCATCAGGCACGGGCATTCTTACTGCTTCACCTTCGCGCAACAGGTGAGCGCCCAGCGCCACAATCTGTTCGCCGACCCGGAGATCGCCAGCGACTCGGGCCGAATCGTCGCTCAACCCCAGCACCCGAACCGCTCGCCAGGTCACGGTTGGCGGTGTGCCGTCGATGACCCACACGCCAGGACCTTGACCCGCGTCGTAAAGCGCGGCGACAGGCACTTGCAACGATGCGGCAGGTGGCGAACCCTCGGCGATTCTGAGTGTGACTGTCGAACCTATCGGCGCATTGGCCAGCGCGCCTTCCAGTACGTAGCGCGCCTCGAACGTACGCGTCGTGCGGTCCGCCGAATCCGAAAGCAACCTCAGTTTCGCGGTAACAGCACCCGAGGCGTCGCCATAGAGCGTGGCTTGCGCAGTGGATCCTGCTGCGGGGCGCAAGGTCTCGGGCAAGTGCACGATGGCCTCGCGCTGCCCTGCCCGCGCCAGTCGAACCACCGGTTGTCCAGGGCTGACGACTTGTCCGGGTTCGGCGAGTGTTTCCACCACAACGCCGTCGGCATCGGCAACCAGCACCGCATAACCGGAAGCGTTGCGGGCAACGTCCGCTTGCGCTTCAGCGGCGCTGAGTTGGGCCTTGGCGGTATCTGCGGCGGCTTTGATCTGATCGTAGGCCGATGCGGAAATGGCGCCGGCGCTGACCAGAGTGCGATAGCGGGCTTCGTCATCGGCTGTCTGCCTGGCGCGGGCCCGTGCGGCGATGACCGACTCCTGCTGCGCGCGTGCCTGCAACCCCAAGTCGATGGGGTCGAGCCGCATCAGCGGCTGACCGCGTTTGACGCTCTGCCCCGTGTCAACCAGACGCTCGAGCACCTTGCCCGAAACGCGAAACCCCAGGTCGCCCTGAATGCGCGCAGTCACCACTCCCGTGAAGGTGCGAGAACCGTCAGCCGCAGCCTGAACGGCGGTGAACCTGACCAGAGGCGCCTGTGTGCGCGGGTCTGCAACGGATGAGGAATCACCGCACGCCGCCAGGGCGAGCGGCAACAGGCATGCGGCAATGGGGAACGTTCGGAGCCGGCGCATAGGTTCTCTTACTGAAATAGGATGATCATCATATTCTCATCCTTGTGACCAACATCGTCAACAGTCACATTGTATGAGGTATTCGACGCTCCGGTTTTATCATTTATGCCGTGATTGCCTTTTCAAGCCTTAATTGACACATTGTGACCATTACGTAATATGGTCACGAAAATCTCGTTAAGGAACGCCGATGCCTCCCCTGCGCCCGATTGCTCTTTTAGTTACCGCCAGCCTCATGGCAGGTTGTGCGGCGGGTCCGGATTACCATCGTCCGGACGCCCCGCTTTCAGATCATTACCTGGGGCAGTCTGCTGTCGAACCACGATCCGGATCGACACCGGACAGCCTTGCCGCCTGGTGGGAAAGCTTCAATGATCCGCTGCTGACCGACCTCATCGACCAGGCCTTGCAGCAGAATCTGGACCTGGCACAGGCATCAGCGCGCGTCACCCAGGCCAAGGCCGGACTGGGCGCCGCAAATGCAGCATTGCTGCCCTCGGCGAACATCAACGCACAGGCGGCACGCGCTTATCAGTCCGTCGAGACACCTCTGGGCCGGGTGTTGAATTCAACACCCGGCTATGACCGCTATGGCAATGCCTACGAGGTCAACTTCGAGGCGGGCTGGGAAGTCGATATCTTTGGCGGACTGCGCCGTGGGCGTGAGGCGGCACTGGCTGAGTATCAGGCCTCAGCAGCCGGTTTCACGGCGACGAGGCTGGCGATCGCTGCGCAAACGGCCGATATCTACATCACCCTGCGCGGATTACAGGCGCGGCTGGACATCGCCAACCGGCAAGTCGATGCCCGGCGTGCGTTGCTGGAAAAGGTCCGGTTACTTTACGGCAAGGGTCTGGCCGCGGAGTATCAGGTGCGCCAGGCCGAGGGTGAGTTGTCGCAAGTCCAGGCGACCGTTCCGGTACTGCAAAGCGGTCTGGAGGCAGCCATGAATGCGATGGACGTGCTGCTCGGCACGCCTCCCGGCACTCACCGCACGCAACTGGCACGTGAGGGCGAGATTCCCGATGTGCCGTCGCTGACTGCACTGGGCACACCGGCAGATCTGCTGCGGCGCAGACCGGATCTGATCGTGGCCGAACGCCGTCTTGCGGCCTCCAACGCGCGTATCGGTGAAGCGATTGCCGAGTACTACCCGAAATTTTCCCTCAGCGCCTTGCTCGGCAGCGCGACAGCCGTATCCGGCGGCAATCTTTTCACCGGCGGCGCAAGCCAATCTGCCGGTGTGTTGGGTTTGCGCTGGCGGCTATTTGACTTCGGACGCATCAACGCCCGGATCGATCAGGCCAAAGGTCAGGAATCTGAAGCATTGGCGGCCTATCGCCAGTCGGTACTGCGCGCCACCGAAGATGTAGAGAACGCGCTGTCCTCACTGGTGAATCGGCAAACCCAGACCACGACCCTGACTGGCGGCGAAGCGGCGCTGACTCAAGCACGCCAGTCCTCGTTCACCGCCTATGAAAAAGGCACCGCCAGCCTGATCGATGTCCTGCACGCCGACGAAACATTGCTGCAGGCCTCCGACGCCAGAGCGCAGGCGCGGACGGAATCGGCCCGCGCGGCGGTGGCGGTATTCAAGTCGCTGGGCGGGGGTTGGCAACCCACTGAATCACAACCTGTAGCGGCACGCTGAGCAGCACCACCAGATCGCTTTCAGGTCAGGGCATCAGGCTACGCAGAATGAGGTTGGAGGTCAGCGTGGGCGCTACCTCGATAAAATCGAGATTGTGCTGCAGCAGCAACGGGTTGACGAAGGGACGCAGGGCCAGATGAATCGCCTCGACGGTCTCGTCCAGCGGGGTCTTGCGCTCGAACTCTCCGAGCTCCCGCCCTTCACGCACGATGTCGAAGATAAAGCGCTTGATCTGGTCTTCATACATCTGCGCACTGGGCCAGCGCTCCGCTGCCGAGAATGCCGCGATGTCGTAAAGCTTGCGATCATTGAAGAACAGGTCCACACCCGTGGCAATCACGGTCTTCACCAGCCGGCGTAAACGCTCGGTCGGCGAAATCGCCTCTGCGTTAACAGCCTGTTCGACCGCTGCAACCATTTGCCCCAGACAATTTGAGCAGATCGCTTCGCCGATCGCCTGCTTGGAATCAAAGAATTTATAGATGTACGCCTTGGAAAAACCGATGGCCCTGGCCAGATCGGAAACCGTGGTTTTGCCATAGCCGTATTGGCTGAAATGTTCATTGGCTGCCGCGACGATCTGATCACGAATGTCGTGATCGACTGGACCACGTGGGCCGGGCGAAGATATGGATGGCTGATTCATGGGCGTAGCTTACTCACCCTGTCGAGGTCTTACAAATCGTGACCAATAGCGTACATATTTCACGAAAATCCGACTGGCTGAAAACGCGCTGACGCTCAAGTCATCGAACAGCGCGGATCGGCCCTTCTACGGCGTTTCCACTTCATCGACCGGCAGCACCGGTAATGAAGCAAACATTTCAGCGCGGCAAACCTCAAGAATTTCATCCGCCAATGCCGAATCATCCGGGCAAGCGCGTGACAAGACAATCGCGCCGACCGCACGCGACAGCAAGTCGATCATTTTCTTCCTCCCCTCGCCCTCCGCGGCATCCGGCCCTGTCGGATATTTTTCCCCCAGAGTTTGCAGGGTGCGTTCAATGCCTTCGGCAAACGTGGCTTTCACATCGTCCGACTGACGCGCCGCGTCGCCACACAGTGCGGCCATCGTGCAACCGCTGCCGCGTCCGTCGCGATGTTCTCTGTTCACGTAGACGTCGATGAAACCGGGAACATCGAGCGCCTGGGCGCCGGTCAACGATTTGCCAAGACTGCAGGCCGAGGCTTCGGCCATCAGATCAGCCTTCGAGCCGAAGTGCTTGTAAAAGCCTCCATGGGTGAAACCGGCAGCCGCCATGAGATCCGCCACACCGACGCCGTCAAAGCCACGCTCACGGAACAGCTCTGAGGCCGTCTCAACGATGTGTTCTCGATTGGCCTGCGCCTGGGCCTTGGTCACTCTCACGTGCAATACCTCGTGTTTAGCGGGAATTCCTGCGTCCGATGATACATAGATGTCGTCCATAATCAAAACCGTTGACAGTTTAGATTTCGATCATCATCCTAATTTCACACCCACCGATCTCCATTCACGGGCACGGAAGATTCATCAGATGACCAAACAGACTCTTTTCTCCCCTTACACGCTAGGCAGTCTCACGCTGTCGAACCGCGCTGTTCTCGCGCCGCTGACACGCAACCGCGCGGGCCAGGGCTTTGTCCCGAGCGAATTCGCGGCGATCTATTACAGCCAGCGCGCCAGCGCCGGTTTGCTGATCAGCGAAGCGACGCAGATTTCCCGACAGGGTCAGGGTTATCAGGACACCCCCGGGATCTACACACAGGCGCAGATAGACGGTTGGCGCACGGTCACCGATGCGGTTCACGCCAAGGGCGGAAAAATCTTCCTGCAGCTGTGGCATGTCGGCCGCGTTTCACACGTTGACCTGCAAGAAAACGGCGCCGCACCGGTGGCCCCGTCTGCGCTGCGTGCCGCGACCAAAGTGTTCGTCAACAACCGTTTTGAAGACGTTTCCGAACCCCGCGCGCTGGAACTCGACGAACTGCCGGGGATCGTCTCCGATTTCCGCCAGGCCGCGGCCAACGCGGTCGCGGCCGGGTTCGATGGCGTGGAGATTCACGGTGCAAACGGCTACTTGCTGGATCAATTCCTCAAGGACAACGCCAATCTGCGCACCGACGCTTACGGCGGTTCGATTGAAAATCGTGCGCGTCTGTTGCTCGAAGTGACGGCGGCGGTCGTCAATGAGATCGGCGCGGATCGCACCGGTGTGCGTCTGTCTCCAGTGTCGCCAGCCAACGGCGTATCCAGCAGCGATCCGCAGGCGCAATTCAATTACGTCGTCGAGCAACTCGACGCCCTCGGTGTGGTTTACCTGCACGTGGTCGAAGGCGCGACCGGCGGCCCGCGCGACGTGGCGCCTTTCGATTGTGGCGCCCTGCGCCAGCGCTTCAAAAACACCTATATCGCCAACAACGGCTATGACCTCGACCTGGCGAACGCGCGGCTCGCCGAAGACCAGGCCGACCTGATCGCCTTCGGTCGCCCGTTCATTGGCAACCCGGATCTGGTGGAGCGCCTGAAGCAGGGCGCGCCGCTGTCCGCGTTCAATCCCGCCACCCTCTACGGTGGCGGCGCGGCGGGCTACATCGACTATCCGACGCTGGCTGAATCAAGCGTCAGCGCAAGCTGAGCGCGTTCCGTTTCTCACCTCCTGAAAGAGAGATACCCCATGAGCACTCGCCCTACTGTTCTCATCACCGGCGCCTCCACCGGCATTGGTGCCGTCTATGCCGAACGCTTCGCCAAACGTGGTCACGATCTGGTACTGGTCGCCCGCGATCAGGCTCGCCTGGACACACTGGCAGCGCGCTTGCGCAGCGAGCACGACGTCGCCGTCGATGTCATCCCGGCAGACCTGACCCAACTCGCCGATCTGACCACCGTTGAAAGCCGCCTGCGCGACGACGCCCGTATCGGCATCCTCGTCAACAACGCCGGCGCTGCGCTGTCCGGCCACTTCGTCGATCAAAGCACCGACAGCGTTGCGCAACTGGTTGCCCTCAACACCACGGCGCTGGTGCGGCTCGCCAGCGCCATCGCCCCACGCCTGGCCAAGGCCGGCGACGGCGCAATCATCAACATCGGTTCGGTGGTGGGCCTGGCGCCGGAGTTCGGCATGAGCGTCTACGGTGCGACCAAGGCCTTCGTGCTGTTCCTGTCCCAGGGACTGAGCCTGGAACTGTCGCCGCAAGGTGTCTATGTGCAAGCCGTGCTGCCCGCCGCCACTCGCACGGAAATCTGGGATCGCTCCGGCGTCGACATCAACACCCTGAGCGAAATCATGGAAGTGGGTGATCTGGTGGATGCCGCACTGGTCGGTTTCGATCGTCGCGAACCTGTAACCATCCCGCCGCTGCACGAAGCCGAGCGCTGGGATGACCTGCAGAGCGCACGCCAGGGCCTGCTGGGGCAAATTCGCCAGTCTGCGGTCGCCCAGCGCTACCAGACGCCACAGTGATTTTTTGCCAGCGAGCATTCGCGGCAGATTCGATGCAGGCACATGGCATTGCATCGAATCCTGCCGGCTTGCCGGAGTGACAATGAGTTCAATGCAGACAAATTCACACTCGGGTTCGCCGACGTCGTTCATCGACGCGGCGAACCAGTCGATCACGGTCAACGGCATTCCCTACGCCTACCGCGACACCGGGCCCGCAACCGGCGTGCCCCTCGTGCTGTTCAATCATTGGGGCGCGGTGCTGGACAACTTCGACCCCGCGATCATCGATGGCTTGGCGCAAACCAGACGCGTCATCACCACCGACTATCGCGGTATCGGCAACTCGGGTGGTACCGCGCCACTGACGGTGGGTGAAATGGCCGACGATGCCATCCAACTGATCAGGGCGCTGGGGCTGAAAACCGTGGATGTGCTCGGATTTTCCCTCGGAGGTTTCGTCGCTCAGGACATTGCCCTCAAGGCGCCTGACTTGGTACGCCGGTTGATTCTGACCGGTACTGGACCGGCGGGCGGCACCGGCATCGACAAGGTCGGCACAGTGTCATGGCCATTGATCCTCAAAGGCTTGCTGACCCTGCGCGATCCCAAGTTCTACCTTTTCTTCACCTCGTCGGCCAATGGGCGACAGTCTGCCTCGCAGTATTTAGGGCGCCTCAAGGCACGCAAGAACAATCGCGACAAGGGCCCGACACCACGCGCCTTCCTGCGGCAATTGAAAGCCATCACGGCGTGGGGCAAACAACCGCGGCAAGCGCTTGGACGCTTGCGCACACCGACGCTGGTCGTCAACGGCGACAACGACATCATGGTGCCCAGCGTTAACTCGTTTGAACTGGCCAGGCTTATCCCCGACGCACAGTTGGTGATTTATGAGGATGCCGGGCACGGCGGGATTTTCCAGCATCACGCCGACTTTGTGGCCAAGGCGCAGGCGTTTCTCGATGCTTGATCACGTCACGCAGCAACACCGCACCCCACCGACTACCCTCCGTACAACCAGCAAGAGCCGCACCACGATGAAAGCATTTCTGATTGATGGCTATGGCAAGAACCCCGGACGCATTGGCGAAGCGCCCGCCCCCGCAGTCGGTGCCCACGACGTCTTGATCGAGGTTCATGCGAGCAGCGTCAACGTGCTGGATTCGAAGATCAGCAAAGGCGAGTTCAAACTGATCCTGCCCTACGCCTTGCCGTTGATCCTGGGCAATGACCTGGCGGGAGTCGTGATTGAAGTCGGTTCGAAGGTGACACGCTTCAAACCGGGAGACGCGGTATATGCTCGCCCGCCCGAAGCGCGGATCGGGACGTTCGCCCAATTGATCGCCGTGAACGAAAACGCGGTTGCCCTGAAACCTGGCAATACCGACATGGTACAAGCCGCGTCCTTGCCCCTTGTTGCACTGACTGCCTGGCAAGTACTGGTTGAAACCGCCCGGCTGCAAAAGGGCCAGAAAGTACTGATTCACGCAGGCTCAGGCGGCGTCGGCACCATTGCCATTCAGCTTGCCAAACACCTCGGTGCGTTTGTCGCCACAACCACCAGCACCGCCAATGTCGAATGGGTCAAGGCGCTGGGGGCCGATCTGGTGATCGACTACACACAGCAGGACTTCGAAAAAGTGCTGCAAGACTACGACGTGGTGCTGAACAGCCTCGGCGCCGACGTGCTGGAGAAGTCACTCAAGGTCCTGAAACCCGGTGGTCAACTCATTTCCATCTCGGGCCCACCCACTGTGCAGTTCGCGAGGGAACAAGGGTTGTCCTGGCCATTGCAGCAAGTCATGCGCCTGCTGAGCCTTGGCATTCGTCGCAAAGCGCGCAAGCAGGACGTCAGCTATGCGTTTGTGTTCATGCGGGCCAATGGCGCTCAACTGCAACGCATCACCGCGCTCGTTGAGGACGGGATCATCAAAACTGTGGTTGATCGCGCCTTCCCCTTTGAATCAACGGCCGAGGCATTGAAGTACGTTGAGCGGGGACGCGCCAAGGGCAAGGTCGTTGTCGCGCTCAAATGACCACGCCGCCTGTTTCTGAATCGAACGTAGACACTGCACAGCCTTTACTGCTGGAGCGGCCCTCAGCCGAAGTGACTTCGCCAGAGGAGCAGCAAGTGCTTCAACCGGATGATGTGCAGGTTCAACCGCCCGTTATCGTTTGGCGCAGTTTGATGCTTGAGCCATAGGGCGAAACGGGTTGCATGTGATCTCGTCAGGCTGTCGCGCTCGACTCGACAAGATGAACTTGCGTGGCATTGCGCCCGGCCAGCCAGGCCAGCACGGAAGCGGCGACCAGGACAGCGGCGCTAAGCTCGAAGGTGGCTTTGTAGCCGCTCAAATCAAAGGCCAGACCGCCAATGATTGCGCCGCCGGCGATCGCCAGCTGGACGATGGCTACCAGCAAGCCGCCTCCCGCTTCAGCATCATCCGGGAGCGTCTGCGCCAGCCATGTCCACCAGCCGACCGGTGCGGCCGTGGCGACCAGCCCCCAGAGTCCGAGCAACACGGCGGTCAGCACCGGCGATTTGCCGAAGCTGATCAACGCCAGCGCAATCACCGCCATGATCAGCGGAATGGCGGTCAGCGTGCGGTAGAGGCCGCGCCCCATAAACCGTTCGATCAGAAAGGTGCCGATAAACCCGGCCAGTCCCAGCCCCAGCAGCATGAGCGACAAGGTTGAGACACCGACGCCCGTCACGCCCTCAAGAAATGGTCGCAGGTAGGTGAACAGCATGAACTGGCCCATGAAAAAGACGCTGACGGCGACCATGCCCAAGGCCACTGGCAATTGCTTCATCAGACGCAGAACGTTGCCGCTACCTGCCTGGCGTTCGGCCTTGAAGGACGGCAGGCTGATCAGCAGCCACACGGCGGCAAGCACCGCGACCGGAACCACACAGAAGAATGCGCCGCGCCAGCCGATCAACGAGCCCAGGAAGCTGCCCGCCGGAGCGGCGATGACCGTGGCCAAAGCGTTGCCGCCATTGACGATGGCCAGCGCACGGGAAACCTGTTCAGGCTTCACCAGGCGCATGGCAGTCGCCGCCGACAACGACCAGAAACCACCGATCGCAATCCCGATCAGCGCACGTCCGAACATGAAGGACGGGTAGCCCGGGGCGAGCGCGACGACCGTTCCGGAGACGATCATAAGCAGGGTCAGGCCCAGCAGAAGCTGCTTGCGTTCGATGCGAGCGGCGACCGAGGCGATCAACAAACTGGTGATCAAGGCAAAGGCACCGGACACGGAAATCCCCTGCCCGGCCTGGCCCTCGGTGATGTGCAGGTCTGCCGCAATCGGCGTCAGCAGGCTGACGGGCATGAACTCTGAAGCGACCAGGGCGAATGCGGCCAACGACATGGCCAGCACGGCGCTCCAGCCGCCCGTTCTTTTAGAAGGTTTTGTAGAAGGTAACGTCATGAAAACTACCTGTGGTGCGAAAAAACGTAGGGGGGTGATGCGCAGGGGCAAGCAGTTTGTCGCCCGTCCGGGCACTGCCCCTGTAACAGATAGACACATTCTCCCGGTCAATCCGGTGCTTCCCTAGTGCATTCCTCTTGAATGCTTGCCTGATCCTCTGGCGATGCAGGGTGATGGATAGGAAACGTCTCGCGCGCGCATTAGAGTCCGGTCAAAGGAGTGAGCCCACATGATCCCGACCCCTCTGCCCCAGGAATCACCTTTGGCACGGCACATCGACCCGCGTGTGAACGCACCGGGTGACTTCGCCACGTCGATACCCGGGCTGTCGCTGTTTCGTCGCGACCAGCCGGCGCCCCCCGTTGTGTGCATGATCGAACCCAGCCTGATTCTCGTGGGTCGCGGCGAAAAGCGCTTGTGGGTCGGTGGTGAGGGCTACAGCTATGACCCGTCGCGGTTTCTGGTCACGTCGCTGGACCTGCCCGCGAACTCCGAAGTGATGCTCGCCAGTCCCGGACAGCCCTGCGTCGGCCTCGTATTGAAACTGGATGTCAGCATGCTTGCCGAGGTCATTACCAAGAGCGGCTTGCCCTCGAAACGCCAGCCATCAACGGGTACGGGCGCTGCGATTGGCAGCCTGTCGTCAGCGTTGGAGGACGCGCTCGATCGCCTGCTGGCATTGCTCGATGAACCCGAGGCGATCCCGGTCCTGGCGCCGCTGATTCTGCGAGAAATCCACTATCGGCTGCTGCACACCGACCAAGGCCCACGGTTGCGGCAGATCACTGCCGTCGACGGTCAGGGCTATCGCATCGCCAAGGCCATTGACTGGCTCAAGGTCAACTACACCGATGCCCTGCGCATCGACGATCTGGCCGCGCGGGTGCAGATGAGCACGCCGACCTTTCACCATCATTTCCGCCAGCTCACCGGCATGAGTCCGCTGCAGTACCAGAAATGGCTGCGGCTCAACGAAGCGCGCCGACTGATGTTGATCGAGCGCCTCGACGTGTCGCGGGCGGCGTTTGCAGTCGGCTATGAAAGTCCTTCGCAGTTCAGCCGCGAATATGGCCGGCTGTTCGGCACCGCACCGAGCCGCGACATGGCCCTTTTGCGCGGGCAGCCATTCGAGGCAGAAGCCCTCGGCACAGTCGCGAATTGAACGAAAACCGGTGATGCGCCGCGCCGCGTGTCACCGCTCATAACAATGCACGTCAACCGATGATCAGCGGGTGAATCATGGAACTACGAATCAACCAGAAGACCTACCAGGTCGATGCCGACGCCGATACGCCCTTGCTGTGGGTGATCCGCGATGATCTGGGCATGACCGGCACCAAGTACGGCTGCGGTCTGGCGCAATGCGGCGCCTGCTCGGTGCTGGTGGACGGCAACGTCGTGCGCTCGTGCGTCACGCCGGTGGCGGGTGTGGTTGGCCGCGAGGTCACCACCATTGAAGCCATCGAAACCGATGACGTGGGCAAACGAGTCGTCTCGACCTGGGTCGATCTGCAGGTCGCCCAGTGCGGGTACTGCCAGTCCGGGCAGGTGATGGCTGCCACCGCGCTGCTCAAGCAGAACCCCAAACCGAGTGATGCGCAGATCGAGGCGGCGATGGTCAATCTGTGCCGCTGCGGTACGTACAACGCCATCCATGCCGCCGTGCATGAACTTGCCGGCAAGGGGGACGCGTGATGAACGTTCGTATCGATCCTTCACAACACGCTTCAGTCCTGGATCTGCAGGAACCGATCAATGTGTCGCGCAGACGCTTTCTGACCGGTACCGCCGTCGGCGCACTGGTGCTCGGTTTCGGTCTCCCACTCGGTGCGACACGGGTGCAAGCTGCAGCGGCGACGACGGCCGAGCGCGGCACGCAGGTCCCGGCGTTTCTCGAGATCCGTCCGGATAACCGCGTGCGTCTGCTCTGCCCGTTCATGGAAGGCGGACAAGGCACATTCACTGCGATGGCGCAGATTGTCGGTGAAGAACTGGATGCCGACCCGGCGACCTTCCTGGTCGAAGCCGCCCCGCCCGGCGAGGCCTACGTAGTCATGGAGAACGGCATGCGCATCACCGGCGGCAGTATGTCGGTGCGCATGAGTTACCCGGTCATGCGCCGCCTCGGTGCCCTTGCCCGCGCCATGCTGCTGCAGGCGGGCGCGCAGCAACTGGGCGTGCCGGTGAGCGAGCTGAGCACCGAGCCTGGCAAAGTGGTGCACGCCAAATCGGGCCGTTCGCTGGCCTACGGTGAACTGGCCGAGCGCGCAATGGATTTGCCGGTTCCCGATCCGGCCTCTGTGAAGCTGCGCGATCCGAGTCAGTTCCGCTGGATCGGCAAACCGGTGAAGCGCCTCGATGCCTACGACAAGTCCACGGGCAAGGCGCTGTACAGCATCGACCTGAAGGTCGACGACATGCTGCATGCCGCCGTTCAACATGCCCCGCGCCTGGGGATGACCGTGGGCAACCTGCGCAACGAAGATCAGGTCAAGGCGATGAAAGGCGTGCATTCCGTGCATCGTCTGCCGGGGGCCGTGGCGGTGGTCGCCGAGCGCTGGTGGCACGCCAAACGTGCCGTCGAGGCGATCCAGGTCGACTGGCAAGAGCCGACGGCCGACAGCCAAGTGCGGCCGATGCCCGCCGACTTTTCCAGCGACGCGTGGTTCAAGCGCCTCGCTGAAGATAAAAGCCCCGCCAAAGATGATGAACACGAAGGCGATGTGGCTTCGATTCTCAAGGACGCCAAGACCAGGATCGACGCCACTTACCACAACCAATACCTGAACCACGGCCAACTGGAACCGCCTTCAGCCCTTGCCCGATTCAATCCGGACGGTTCGCTGGAAGTCTGGTTGCCGAATCAGGCGCCGGACATGTTCCGCGCCGACATCGCCAAACGCACCGGGCTGGATCCGTCGCGCATCACCTTGCATTCGCCGCTGTTGGGCGGGTTCTTCGGTCGGCATTTCCTCTACGACTCGGCCAGCCCTTACCCTCAGGCCATCGCGCTGGCCAAAGCGGTTGGACGCCCGGTTAAATTGATCTGGAGTCGCGAAGAAGAGTTCCTGCGTGACGTGCTCCGACCGGTTGCCGCCGTGAATTTCCGTGCCGCGCTGGACAACGACGGCTGGCCGCTGGCAATCGAAGCGATCAGTGCCACCGAAGGCCCGACCGAGGCCCTCGCCGGCAAGCAGGGTGAAAAGCTCGACCCGACGGCGCTCGAGGGCTTATCGGGCAAGTCCTATGCGATCCCCAACAAGCGCATCGCGCAGATCTACGTCAAAGGTCCGGCGATGCTCGGCTATTGGCGTTCGGTGGGCAATTCCCTCAACGACTTCTTCTATGAATCGTTCCTCGATGAACTGGCCGACAAGGGCGGCAAGGACCCGTTCGACCTGCGCCTGCATTTGCTGCGCGGCAACCAACGGCTGACCACACTGCTGCAAGCCGTGGGTGAACTGTCGGGCGGCTGGAAGCGTGGGCCGTTTACCGCCGAGGATGGCAGCCGGCGTGCGCGCGGGGTGGCCATGGCTTCGCCGTTCGGTACGGAGACGGCGGTGATCGCCGAGGTGTCCATCGAGAACGGCCAGGTCAAGGTGCATGACATCTGGCAGGCGATTGATCCGGGCAGCATCGTCAACCCGGCGATTGTCGAGGCTCAGGTCAACGGCGCCGTGGCGCTGGGTCTGTCGCAAACACTGGTGGAAGAAGCCGTGTGGATCGATGGCAAACCCCGGGCGCGCAACTACGACTTGTATCCGATCCTGCCGCCTGCGCGGATGGCACGGGTCCATGTGCGTGTGGTCGAGAGCGGGGAAAAAATGGGTGGCATCGGTGAACCGCCGTTGCCTGCGGTCGCGCCTGCCGTCGCCAATGCGGTGGCAGCGCTGACCGGTCAGCGGGTGCGCAGCCTGCCCATGAGCCGACACACTTTCACCTGATCAGCGCCGGAGCGTTTATGAACAACAGCCGATTCGCAAGAACCGCTGGCTGGCTGGCGGTGCCGTGCCTGGTCGCGGCAGGCCTGCTGGCCTGGTATGTCACCCGCGAGCCTGTCTCGCGTCTGGAAAACCATCAGATCGCCGTGGCCGACATCGACCCGGCGCTGGTCGCCCGTGGCGAATACGTCGCCAGGTTGAGCGATTGCGTGGCCTGTCACAGCGTGCCGGGTGGCGCGCCATTCGCCGGCGGCCTGGAAATGGCCACGCCGCTGGGCGCGATCCATGCGACCAACATCACCCCGGACACGGAAACCGGCATCGGCCACTACAGTCTGGCGGACTTTGATCGTGCCGTGCGCCATGGCGTGGCGCCCGACAGTCGCCGTTTATACCCGGCCATGCCCTACCCGTCCTACGCCAAGCTCAGTGATGACGACGTGCGAGCGCTGTATGCGTTCTTCATGAAAGGCGTGGCGCCGGTCAAACAGGCGAACATCCCCAGTGCGATTCCGTTTCCGCTGAACCTGCGTTGGCCAATTGCGCTGTGGAACGGTGTGTTTGTCGACGCCGAACCTTATGTGACCAAACCGTCGCAGGATGAGCTGTGGAACCGCGGCGCTTATCTCGTGCAGGGCGCCGGGCACTGTGGCAGTTGCCACACGCCGCGCAGCCTGGCGTTCAACGAGAAGGCACTGGATGAGTCCGGCAAACCATACCTCGCCGGCGCCCTGCTCGATGGCTGGTACGCACCGAGCCTGCGTGATGATCACAACACCGGCCTGGGCCGCTGGAGCGAGCCGCAGATCGTGCAGTTCCTCAAGACCGGTCGCAACCAACACGCGGTGGTCTACGGCTCGATGACCGAGGCGTTCAACAACTCCACGCAGTTCATGAGCGACGACGATCTGACCGCGATAGCCCACTACCTGAAGTCGCTACCGGGGGATCGCGAACGGGATGGCGCACCCTGGCAGTATCAAGCGGTTTCGGCAGCGCAACGTCTGGACTCGCCCGGTGCGCATACCTACGTGACGCGCTGCGCTTCGTGCCACGGTCTGGACGGCAAGGGTCAATCGCAGTGGATGCCGCCGCTGGCGGGCGCCACCTCGGCATTGGCCAAGGAAAGTGCCTCGGCAATCAACATCACTCTGAATGGATCGCAACGAGTGGTGGCGGCCGGCGTGCCGGATGCCTATCGCATGCCGGCCTTCCGTGAGCAGCTGTCGGATCAGCAGATCGCCGAGGTGCTGACCTTCATGCGCAGCACCTGGGGCAATCACGGCAGCGCCGTTGATGCGCAGACGGTGGGCAAGCTACGTGAGCACACCGATCCGGCCAGCAGCAGTCCGATCATCCTGCAGATGCGTTAAGAGGACAACCCGACGAGAACCATCGACTTGCGTGTGGAAACGCCCTTGCGCCGTAGCACATTTCACACCTCGTCGAATGAACATACATTCATCTAAAACATCGTTCCAAACGTCTAGTCTGCGGGTTCCGACATAGTGACTACAGGAGTTACCCACCATGTTCTCGCATAAAAGCATCCCGCTGATCATCATCTTCACCATCATGCTGCTTGGCGTTCTCGTCGCCGTCCTCCACCCGGTACATGCTGTCGTCACGTGGCTTCGCAGACGCCGCGAAGCATCTGCAACGCAACGTACGCGAAACGCCGATTCGCGCTGAATACGTCCATCACCCGCCCGGCAAGGTCCGGGCTTTCGGCTCCCCCCTGCGCTGCACCCGGTTAAAACGGCCAGGGGTGAATACGAGATCAACCGCCAGTCAGCTCTATCTGTTTCACTCTGGACTAACGCCACCTGCAAGTCCTCTCCCACTTGCATCCAGCTGAAGTCAGGGGTAGGACATATAAGAGCGCTCACGTATCACTGCGCGCACAGCGTCAAAGTCGACACCGTTTCATCATCAGTCTCACTTGCTCTGCTCGGGAACCTTGTCTTTTTGTATTTGCAACGACGCCTTGCTTTTGTCGCCATCCTTGTTCGGAGCGTCATTCGAACCTTCGAAGCATCCCTGCAACAGGAAGACCGAACAAAGCCCCAGACAGACAAGCATTCTTCTCAAGGTTGCACTGGCGTAACTGATAGTGTCCGGCGCCTCGTGCATGACTGTTGGGACACCCTCAGCCTTCACATCGTGAATGTCGTGGCAGGTCATTGCTCGCATGGCGAAATCCTCTGGCGATGGAAATGGAGTTCCTCTTCATGTTCGGAAGGGCTCACCCACAGCGAGTTCACTCTGCTTTGCGTATTCCGGATCAGCGGGGTAATTGCCGTAAGTAAATCGTAAAAGGCGTGTCGGGGCGCTGGTTACCGGCCTCAGCGCTGCGGCGGTACATGAATCTTGCCGCTGAAAATCCTGAAGCCGTAAGTGTTGTAGGCCAAGGAACCCGGCTTCAAGAAAAAACGCCGCGAGCACTTCATGGAACATCAACGGCCCGAGATTATCTCCAGCCCGAACCGAAAGACGTGACCAGTTAAGACCAAACTGGTATTCCAGAATCAGCCCGGACGCCGTGCCTACCGCTACGGTCAAGGCAAACACCTTCAGCCAGTAGCGCTAGATGTCCAGGTAGAGCTGGCGTCCACTCCTGAGCCACAACGCCTCGAGCACCATCAGGAAATTCGCCAGTCCGATGGTGAATGCCGCCAGCACGATATGAAAACCGATGGTAATGGCGAACTGGATACGTGCGGCCAGGAGCGCGGATTCGAGGGTGTCCATCAACAGAAGCCGACCTCGCTACTTGGGCTTGCCGGGCAACACTGCCCCCAGTACCTGTTTAGCCGTTTGCACGATGACACCCGCTTCGTCGGGGTCGCCCTTGAGCAAGGTGGTGGCGAATTTCTTCGCTTGTTCCAGCTTGATATGCGGAGGCAACGGCGGCACGTTCGGGTCGGTCTTGAATTCGATGACGACCGGCACCTCCGAGGCCAATGCCTTTTCCCAGGCAGCGGCGACGTCTTCTTCCCGATCGACAAAAATGCCTTTGAGACCGATGGAAATGGCGAACAGGTGGTAAGGCACATCCGGAATACTCTGCGAGGCAACGAATTTCGGATCGCCCTCCATCACGCGCTGTTCCCAGGTGACCTGATTCAAATCCTCGTTGTTGAACACGGCGCAGATCCACTTCGGGCTGTCCCACTGCCGCCAGTATTTGGCGACCGTTATCAGTTCGGCCATGTTGTTCATCTGCATGGCGCCATCGCCGACCAGGGCGATCACTGGCCGTTGCGGGAAAGCAAACTTCGCCGCAATCGCGTATGGCACAGCGGCGCCCATCGAGGCCAGGCCACCTGAGAGCGAGCACTTCATGCCCTTGCGGATTTTCAGGTCACGGGCGAACCAGTTGGCGCAAGAACCGGAGTCGCTGGTGATGATGGCCTGCTCGGGCAGACGCGGTGACAACTCGTACACCACCCGTTGCGGGTTAACCGGATCGGCCTTGGCCATCGCGCGCTTCTCGAGGGTTTTATCCCAGCTCGCCCGCCAGCCTTCGACCTTTTTACGCCACTTGCGCAGCGGCTTGTGTTCGAGCAACGGTGCCAGTGCCGCGAGGGTCTCGGCCGCGTCGCCGACCAGATTGACTTCCATCGGGTAGCGCAGACTGAGCATGTCGGGCTGCAAATCGATCTGGACCCCGCGCGCCTGCCCCTCCTTCGGCAGGAATTCGGCATAGGGAAACCCCGATCCGATCATCAGCAGGGTGTCGCACTCCGTCATCAGTTTGTAGCTCGGTTCGGTCCCGAGCAGACCGATACAACCCGTGACCCAGGGCAATTCGTCCGGTAATACAGCTTTGCCGAGCAGCGCCTTTGCCACACCGGCGCCCAGTTTCTCGGCAATCGCAAACACTTGCTCGCTGGCGTGCAGCGCTCCGGCCCCCACCAGAATCGCAACCTTCTCCCCTGCATTCAGCACGTCGGCGGCACGTTGCAGATCAGCGTCGTAAGGCAGCACCTTCGGCTTGCTGTAACCGATCCCGGAATGCGCAGTGCCATGGGCCCGGGCGGGGGCCTTGTATTCGATGTCCTGCAGGTCGTTCGGCAATATCAGCGCCGTCACCCGGCGTTCGCCGACCGCCGTGCGTACCGCGCGATCCAGCAGGTGCCGGACCTGCGATGGTGCCGAAGCCTGCTGCACGAATGCGCCGGCCACATCCTTGAACATCGAGACCAGATCCAGCTCCTGCTGATAATGGCTGCCCAGTGCCGTGCGCGCCTGCTGCCCGACAATCGCCAGCACCGGCATGTGGTCCAGGCGAGCGTCGTAGAGTCCGGTGATCAGGTGCGAGGCGCCGGGGCCGGATGTCGCGATGCACACACCCAGTTCACCGGTGAATTTGGCATGGGCGGACGCCATGAACGCCGCCATTTCCTCGTGACGCGCTTGGACGAATTCGATCTTGCCACCTGCCCGGCTCAACGCACCGAAGACGCCGTTGATACCGTCGCCCGGATAACCAAAAATGCGCGTCACACCCCATTGGCTCAGGCGTTCGACCAGAAAATCACCCACTGTCACCGTCATGTCCGACCTCATCTTTTCATTGCGTATGACATCCCGGTGCGCCGACATCCACGACACGCTCGGGAGATGTAAAGGTCTGGACAGCCCGGCGGACGGCGAAGTTTCGATTAGTTGCGCCCTTGCCCCCTTCCACGCCGATACAGGCTACAGAGCGATACAAAAACATCGCTGCATGACACATCCCGGGTACACGCCAATGCAAAAGTGTGGGCCATCGGAACCTTCGCTGTCCGACATCAACCATCACTCAGGCAGGTATTTCCATGATCAATCAACTCGACACCGTGCTGTACACCGGCAAGACCCGCACCACTGGCGGGCGCGATGGCGCATCGCGCAGTTCGGACGGCAACCTGGACATCAAGCTTTCGCCACCGGGCTCGAATGGCAGCGGCACCAATCCGGAACAACTGTTGGCAGCCGGTTGGTCGGCCTGCTTCATCGGCGCCATGGGCAAGGCAGCCGCGGCACAGAAGATCAGGCTTCCGGCGGATGTGGCGGTCGAAACCGAAATCGATCTGGGCAAGGCCGGCGACGCATTCTTTCTTCAGGCGCGCTTGAATGTCAGCCTGCCGGGGCTGGAGCCTTCGGTCGCTCAGGCGCTGGTGGACGCTGCGCATCAGACCTGTCCTTACTCAAAGGCCACTCGCGGCAACATCGACGTCACCCTGCGGCTGATCTGAATCAGCCCTGTTTGATCCTGCAAACCGCCCGATGCACGGCTTCGGGCGGTTTTTTTTACAGGGTTGAGCAATGCCGATCCTCCGGTTCAAACAACCAGAGTCGCGAACGGTCATTGAAGGATTTACGCGAACGATGTCTCGTGCTCGCTTTCGTGGACGTAAATCCACGAAATACCCGATGGCGAATCCGGGTCGAGGCGCATGAGCGCCGAGTCGACTTTCTTCTTGGTGATCCCGTTCTTGACCAGGTCGAAAACCGTCAGGAAGAAGTCACCGGGAAGCGGCGTGATCGAGAGATTGATGATGTGCGACTCGGGGCTTCCGGCACGTTTGCCGTGCAGGCCCCAAAGACGTTCCCAGTAGTTCTCGCGGTCCATGATCTGACCGTCCGTGAGCACCACCCGGAAATCATTCGCCAGGGCATCGTACAAAGGCTTGATCGCGTCTTCCGACTGGGAAGCCACACCGCGCGACCACGGGAAAAAGAGGTTGTACCAGCGGTACACCTCGGCTTGGACCAGCGCTGTTTTATCGGTTGTTTCGGTGACTCGGCTGATTGCCATCTGCGTTCTCCTTAACGAGCTCAAAGGCGCGGGTTCTCCGTTACGCATCGCCTGGGCGATGCTCCGCGCCTCATTCAAGATCCATCCTGAAATCAACGTCACGGGGTCAGCTCGAAAGCGCTTAATGACTTCAGAATGTCTCCTGTCATTTGGCTGACCCGGCCACAAAAGTAGACACCAACCTGTTGGTTTGCATGGCAAGCTGACCAACGGTGTAACCGGCTCCTGCGCTGCAAGTGACGCGCTTGAGCGGTTCCTTGATCGCGTTTGCCCTCTCCCTCTCCTCCTGCGCTGTTTCACATTTTTTTCACGAAGCGCTTTGTTGCTGTAAAAAACCCTGACACAATTATTGGCAATGATTCTCAACTGCTCTTTGTTTGCTATTTAAAATCAGGAAGCCTCAATGTCGCGCCCAGCCTCGCCGCATCGTTTCAACCCGTCACGCAACCTCCTGTCCATGGCCATCTGCATGGCCGTCATGGCCCCGGCGCTGGCCGATGAAACCCGCGAGGCGCAGGACACCGCCCCGCCCGCCACCCTCGAGCTCGGCGCGACCGCCATCACATCGACACAGCTGGGCAGCACCACCGAAGGCTCCGAGTCCTACACCACCGGCACCATGGCCACCGCCACCAAACTGCCGTTGACCCTGCGCGAAACACCGCAAGCCGTCACCGTGATCACCCGCCAGCGCATGGACGATCAGGCGATGACCAGCATCAACGACGTGGTCAACGCCACGCCAGGGCTGTTCCTCGACTACTCCAGCGGCCCAGGCCGACAGGCCTACAAAGCCCGGGGTTTCGACATCGACAACCTGATGTACGACGGCATTCCGAGCGGCTACAACGGCGTGAACGTCGGATCCCAGCCGAATCTGGCGATGTTCGATCGGGTTGAAGTCGTTCGAGGCGCGACCGGTCTGGTCACCGGTGCCGGCAACCCTTCGGCGGCGATTAACCTGGTGCGCAAACGGCCATTGGCCGAGCAGCGCGTGACCCTGACCGGCGCCGCCGGGACCTGGGACAACTATCGCGGCGAGCTCGATGCTTCCAGCCCGCTCAACGACAGCGGCACCCTGCGCGGCCGGGTGGTCACTTCCTATCGCGACGCCAACAGTTTCATCGATGACGTGGACGAACAACACGGCCTGTTCTACGCCGTCACCGAAGCGGATCTGAGCGACGACACCACCCTGACCCTCGGCTTCTCGCACCAGAAGGACAGGACCAACTACTTCTGGGGTTCATCAATGATCGGCCTCGACGGCCATCACCTTGATCTGCCGCGCTCGTATAACCCCGGCACCTCCTGGGAAGACAAAGATCAAGAGATCAACACCGTATTCGCCGAGATCCGCCAGCAACTGGCCAACGACTGGAAACTGCAGGTCAACGCCAACTATTCCGAGCAGAACGCGCTGTTCTCCGGCTCGTACCAGTCGCGCTGGGTCAACGACACTCTGGCCCGCACGGTTTACCAGTCCAAGGCCGATGAAAACCAGGCAGGTCTCGACGCCTTCTTCAGCGGTCCGTTCGAAGCCTTCGGGCGCAGCCATGAACTGGTGGTCGGCGCCAGCAAACGCATCTACGACCTGACCACTCACAACTACTCGCCCTACGACACCAACTGGCCGATCAACGCCGGCAAACCGGACTTCGTCCACACCAACAACACGCGTGAAGTCACCACTCAGGACGGCGTGTACCTGACGACTCGCCTGAGCCTGGCCGACCCGCTGAAGCTGATCCTCGGCGGACGTCTGGACTGGTACGACTACGACAACCGCGATGGCGACGGCGACTACAAAGTCACCCGCAACGTCACCCGCTATGCCGGCCTGATCTACGAGCTGGACGACCATCATTCGGTGTACGCCAGCTACAGCGACATCTTCACCCCGCAGAGCAACAAGGGCACCTCCGGTAACCCGGTCAAGCCGATCGTGGGCAAGAACTACGAGGTCGGCATCAAGGGCGAATACCTGGGCGGCGCGCTGAACGCCAGCCTCGCCGTGTTCCGCGTCGATCAGGAAAACCGCGCGGTGCAAGTGTTCGTCCCGAACTGCCCGCAGTCGTCCTGCTATGAAGCCTCCGGCGAGATCCGCAGCCAGGGTATCGACCTCGAGCTGCAAGGCGCGCTCACCGACAACTGGCAGATCGGCGGCGGCTACACCTACGCCCGTACGCACACCATCAAGGACGAGGCGAACCCGCAGAACGTCAACAAGCAGTTCGACACCGACACCCCGGAGCACCTGTTCAAACTGACCACCCGCTACAACTTCCAGGGCCCGCTGGAAAAACTGCGTGTGGGCGGCAACATCTCCTGGCAGAGCCGCATGTACAACGACATCGAACTGCTCGATGGCGGCAACTACCGCCTCAAGCAAGGCGCGTACGCCGTGACCGACCTGATGGCCGGCTACCGGGTCAATGAAAACCTCGATCTGCAACTCAACGCCAACAACATCTTCGACCGCAAGTACTACTCCACCATCGCCAACTCCGTCAGCTACGGCGGCGACAGCTATGGCACGCCGCGCAACATGATGCTGACGGCCAAGTACACCTTCTGAGTTGTCCAGGCGCAGGGACGCGCCAACCCCGCAGCACTCCTCCCGCCACGCCCTGCATACCAAAGCGTTAATTTCAAAAACCCATGTCTGGTGGTCAGTCGTACCCCTTTGCCCAAAGATTACCTTCGGCCAGGGCTGCAGCCTTGCGCCGCCTGTGCAACTTCTTTAACTCAATGGGTGTTCAAAATGACTGACGAGAAAAACGGAACCACCCGTCGTGGCTTGATCACGACGGGCGCCATGGCCGCAACCCTGGCGGTGGCATTGCCGGCGCTGGCGACACAGCAGACACCAGCATCCGCGTCAGGGGTCAGCAAAAGCGCCGGCAACGGCAGTGGCTCGGGAATGCTCACCGTCAGGGATGGCACGCAGATTTTCTACAAGGACTGGGGCCACGGCCAGCCGATCGTTTTCCATCACGGCTGGCCCCTTTCCGGTGATGACTGGGATGCGCAAATGCTGTTCTTCCTCAACAAGGGCTTTCGCGTCATCGCCCATGATCGACGTGGCCATGGTCGCTCTTCGCAGACCGCCACGGGCAACGAAATGGACACCTACGCCGCCGACGTTGCCGAGTTGATGGCGCACCTGAACATCCGCAACGCCGTGCACATCGGCCACTCCACCGGCGGCGGTGAAGTGGCGCGCTACGTGGCGCGGCATGGTCGCGGCCGGGTGGCCAAGGCCGTGCTGATCGGCGCCGTGCCGCCGATCATGCTGCGCACCGCAAAAAATCCCGGCGGCCTGCCGATGGAGGTGTTTGACGGGTTGCGCAAAGCACTCGCGCAGAATCGCAGCCAGTTTTATCGTGACTTCCCGAGCGGCCCGTTTTACGGCTTCAATCGCCCAGGTGCGAAAGTGTCTGAAGCGATCGTCGAAAACTGGTGGCGTCAGGGCATGAACGGCGGGATCAAGGCGCAATACGACTGCATCAGCGCGTTCTCCGAAACCGACTTCACCGATGACCTGAAAAACATCGATGTGCCGACCCTGGTGCTGCACGGTGAAGATGACCAGATCGTGCCGATCACCAATTCGGCTCACCTCTCAATCAAATTGCTCAAGCACGGTACGCTGAAAACCTACCCCGGCCAGCCCCATGGCATGTGCACCACCCACGGCGACACCATCAACGCGGACCTGCTGGCGTTTATCAATGCATGAGGTTCCGGGGCCGCGCCCTCACGACAAGCCACGTACAGCCCCCTGAAAAGAAAAGCTCCGATCGAGTCGGAGCTTTTTTTATTGGGCGAATCACACAGCCGTTGCAGTTATCTACCGGGCCATCATCAACGCCTGATCGACGGGCAACGCCGGGCGTAATTTTGGCACTACCTGCAATTCAATCGGCGTACCGAAAAACGCCTGGCAGCGCGAACGCAGCCAACGCTGAGCGCAATCGTTGTGCGCAGCGGCACGCCAGACCATGGAAAGCTCCCGCGATGGCAGCAACAGAGGGGCCGGTTCAGCCCTGACACCCTCAACCGAGGCCATGGCCCTGGCCACGTAATCCGGGACGATGACCAGCATGTCGCTCTGCGCCAACAACCTTGGCAAGGCACTGAACTGCGGCACCGCCAGCACCACTTTGCGCCGACGCCCGAGCAGGTCCAGCGCGTGGTCGGTGTCATCCCTGGCCTTGCCCATGGACGACACGATGGCATGCGGGCGCTCGCAGAACTCATCGAGCGCCAGCAGGCCCGGGCGGGTATCCGAGCGCAGGAGCATTGGCCGGCTCGACCGTAGACTCTTGCGTCGAGCGTTGGCCGGCAGATCGAGCGTAGGGCTGATGCCCAGAGAAATCTCGCCATTGAACAGCCGCTGCGACATCTGCTGCTGATCGACGCGCAGCACCACCAAGGCAATATTCGGCGCCTCGCTACGCAGTTGGCGCAGCAGTCGCGGGAGCAGCGCGTATTCGACATCGTCGGACAGGCCGACCTGAAAGGTCACCTCGCTGGTAGCTGGGTCGAAGGGCTGGCAACGGCTCAACGCCACGGCAACGCCATCCAGCGCCGGCGTCAGGTTGGCGAAAATTTCCTCGGCCCGCCTTGTCGGCTCCATCACCCTCCCCGCACGAACGAACAACGGATCGTCAAAAAGCACACGCAAACGCCCCAACGCGGCACTGATGGTCGGTTGACCGAGAAACAGCTTCTCGCCGACCCGGCTGACGTTGCGCTCATGCATCAGCGTCTCGAAGACCACCAGCAGATTGATGTCGACACGACGGAGTTCATTTCTGTTCATGAAGTTCACCACCCGGCACGCAGCCATTGAGATCGACGGAGAGCTGTTAAAGGTTAAGGGCGCGGCTGCCGGACGTCTGTGGTACTTGGGGACAGCGGGATCATGCGTTAGGTGAGTGTTTTGATACTTGTGTATGAACCGTTTGAAACCGATAGCTGCATCGGGCCGCACAAAGACCGGTGCAATGGCCGTTTTTTCGGGTTTTTTGTCCTAGCTGACGGCGTGCTGCGCCACTACGATGCTTAACCGTCTATCTACTCACGCCCGCACCTGCGCAACGTGTCGCACGGCGCTATCGCCAGCGGACCGTGTCTCTGGTCGGGCATCAACCCGCACGAGCAAACACCGGCCGCCGGGCCGAGGGATTCGCCACAACGTCACAACCTTTTGGGAAAAGAGCAATGAACAACAATCCCATCAGCAACAACCCCAGCGAGCCGGTGGTATTCATCGTCGACGACGATGCCGCGTTGCGCGAATCCCTCGACAGCCTGTTGCGCTCCATTGGTCTGCGGGTGGAGCTATTCGGATCGGTCGCCGAGTTCATGACGTATCAACGTCCGGACACGCTGAGTTGCCTGGTACTCGACGTGCGCCTGCAAGGCAGCAGCGGGCTGGATTTCCAGAATGAACTGGCCACCGCCGGAATCAATGTGCCAATCGTGTTCATCACCGGACACGGCGATATCGCCATGACCGTGCGCGCGATGAAAGCCGGCGCGGTGGACTTCCTGACCAAACCGTTTCGCGAGCAGGACCTGATCGATGCCGTCTGCGCCGCACACTCGCGGGACAAGCAGCGTCGCGAGTCAGGGCGGCATGCCGATGAGCTGCGCGCCCGTCATGGGACGTTGACACCCCGGGAGCAGACGGTCATGGCGCTGGCGGCCTCAGGCTTGATGAACAAGCAGATCGCCGGGGAAATCGGCCTCAGTGAAATCACTGTGAAGATCCACCGGGGCCAGGCCATGCGCAAAATGGGCGCGCGCTCATTTGCCGACCTCGTGCGCATGGCCGAAGTCATCGCGGCGCTGCCTGCACATCGGTGACCGAATGAAACGATACGGTATGGTTCAAGCCGCCGTGGCTGGCAGGCACCATCAACACTCAAGTTCCGAACAACTAACACTTGGGTATATCCGCTTCATACGCAGTCATACTGCAAATGACCCAATGCAGCAGTGCCAGCGTAGAAGTCTTCGAATAAGATCTTTATTCAAATAACCATTACTCAATACAACGATTGGTGAATGACAGACAGTCGCCAACAACCGTCATGCCTGAAAAACAACTTCAGACTTTTTAACCTCTTCATCAATACGCCTTTCATAGCGTTTGCCTGCTTCATCGAAAGAACACGCCCTGCCGTCCGATAGCAAAAATCTGGAAGAATAAATGTCTATCATCAAACGTCGCGCACAACTTCTTTGTTCAGACGCCTTCGCCTGGCTTTGCGCCATAGCGGTCGGCAGCATGATCTATATCACCAATGCGTACCTTGATCTGGACGTTGCGCCGACGTTGTTCTACATCACGCTGGTATTCATGTCAGCGAACATCTTCCCGGTACCGGTATTTCTTGCCGTCGCGTTGGGTTGCCTCACACTGCTGACGGCCGACTTTCTGGTCGATGAAGGTTATCGCGATCACCGCAGCATCGCCGGATTCGTCAGGTGCCTGATCGCGCTGACGACTATTTCCCTGCTCGCGTTGCGCAGCAAACGCGCCACTGAAACGCTGCGGCGCAAGGAAGCGTTCTTTCTGGGCGCACAGAAACTTACCCACACCGGCAGTATCGGTTTCATCATCGATAAAAAAGTCAGCGTGTCATGGTCGCAAGAGTCGTCGCGTATTTTCGAGTATTCGCCGGACGTCACCCCGACACTGGCGCTGGTCAAGTCACGCACTCATCCCGACGACCTGCCGGTTATCGATCAGGTGCTGGAGCAGTTTGCGCGCCGGCAGGAGCTGGTCGAAGTCGAGCATCGGCTGCTCATGCCGGATGGTCGGATCAAGCACGTGCAGATGATCGCCAGCCCGTTGCCCAGACATCACGGGCGGACGCAATACGCCGGGGCGCTGATGGACGTCACCGCCAGCAAACAGTCGGAAGAGGCGTTGTTTCACTCGCAAGCCACCCTCGCCCACGTCACGCGCCTGACTTCCATGGGCGAACTGGCGGCCTCCATCGCCCACGAAATCAATCAGCCGCTGGCAGCGGTCATCACCAGCGGTGAATCCTGCAAACGCTGGATCAACCGGCCCGAACCCAACCTGGAAGAAGCCCGCCGTTCGCTGGACCGGATCATTCAAAACTCGGTCAGGGTCTCCGATGTCATCGCCTGTATTCGAGCGTTATCGCGACACAGCGAGGTGCAGCGCAATGTCGAAGTGTTCGACGAGATCGTCAGTGACTCGCTGACGCTGATGCAACATGACATCAGCTTCCATGAGGTTCGCCCGCACGCCCAACTGGGCACTCACGGTGCGCGGATCAAAGGTGACCGGGTACAACTGCAGCAAGTCATCATCAATCTGATCATCAACGCCTGCCAGGCCATGGCCAATGTGCTTGACCGCGCCCGGACGCTGCGGATCACCACCTCGATCCAGCACAACGAGGCTGTGCTTGAAATCGCCGACTCCGGCGTTGGCATTGCCGAGGACATCCTGCCTTCGCTGTTCGACCCATTCTTCACCACCAAGCCCACCGGCCTGGGAATGGGCCTCTCGATTTGCCGTTCGATCATTGAATTCCACGGCGGCCGCATCTGGGTCAACAGTACCGAGGGCGTCGGCACGCAGTTTGTGTTTGCGATTCCATTGGCTGCGCTCGAATACGATCAATGACAACCATCCACCCCTGATGTCGCCCGGTGGCGATATGGAGACCCGCATTGTCTATCCAACGTACAAACCCCGGCGCAGACCCCGAAACCCCGGTACACGAACGAACCGTCGTTTTCGTGGCATACCCGCAAATGGGCCTGCTGGATCTGACCGGTGCGCAGACCGTTTTCTGGGCGGCGACGTGCGGACTGGCGCAACTCGGTTTGCCCGGTTATGCCTTGCACACCGCGAGCCTGCAAGGCGGGCCGGTGCAGACCGGCGAAGGCCTGGTGGTTCAAACCCGGCGGCTGGATGAGCTCGGCGACGAGCCGATCAATACGTTGATCGTTCCGGGCTCGGCGTCCATCAGCCAGGCGTTGCGAGAACAATGGAGTCCACTGCTGCAATCACAACATTCAATCGCGCACGAGCGCTAGCCGGAGACGGTGGTCATGAACGCACCGCACACACTGTACCTGGTCAGTCACCCGCCCTGCGTCACCCGCTATGGCACGCACACATCGTTGTCCACCGCTGAGCGCGTGGAGATCATCGACGCATTGACGCAGACCCTGAGCGCGACGCTGAGCATTCTGGCGCGGCTCAGGCACAGCCAGCAGACACTGCACGCTGTCAGCTTTTTACCGGTGCAGACGCTGTTTCGCAGGCTGTTGAATGCCAATACCCGTTACGCCGACTTTCTCGTCACCGGCATCACCGACCTGGGCGGCCATGCCCAGCGCGACGCGCTCTACCACCTCAATGAGGCTCCCGAACCTTTATGCTTTGCCGACTGCCTTAAAGGCATTGACCGCGCCCTGCGCCGACTACGGGCCGCCGATGCCTTGTTCCGCGACTGTCGCGCCAGCGCAATTGCCAACAACGACTACGCCAGCCGACAACTCTTTGAAGCCTGCACTCGATATAACAGTTACTTTCTTTCGTTAATCAACAACCATTTATTTGCTGAACATTGATTAACTTTCGCAACTAACAAAAAAAACCAACCAAACATACCCACGTATACTATTCCACAATTTTTGAAAGCGTATCTTGCAAGTATGGCGGGCGCGACAGACACCCGCAAAGAACGCAAGGTTTCCCATGTTCAACTCAGCTATTGTTTCAGTTGTCGATGATGACGAACTTGTTCTGGTTTCAATGGACAGTTTGTTGCGGTCTTGCGGTTATACGGTCAAGACATTCAACAGCGCTTTTGCATTTCTTGAATCGAGCGCGCCAGAGCAGACCGGGTGTCTGATCTCGGACATTCAGATGCCCGGCATGTGCGGGGTCGAAATGTACGAGGCACTGGCGGTCAGGAAGATCCACATTCCGACAATTTTCATCACTGGCAAACCGGGCCTGCCCCCCGAGTTCAGTGCCCGGGTGAAGACGCCGGAAGGTTATTTCTCCAAACCGTTCCATACCGAGGCTCTGCTGGCCTGCATCGAGCAGGCGCTGATGCGCCGCCGTTGAACACTTGGGCAGAGCCGCCGCTGCCCAACCAACAAACTTCAAAGTAAAAAAAGGCCCCGCAAGTTCATCACTTACGGGGCCTGATTTTTATCGAGCCCGGCCGAATGCAGCCAGGCCGCCGACAGCCGATCAGTAATCCCAGAACGCTGCAATCCAGCGGAACGCATCGCCATCGACCGCCACGCGGCCCACCGACGGGAACGGCAGGTGGGTGGCGACAAACCACTCGCCACTCGCCGCCGCCTCACGCATCAGGCGTACGCGGACACGCACCGACTCTTCAGGATCATGCTCGAAACCGTTGTGCCATTCCGGATGCTCGAAGGCCACCGGAAACAGGGCGTCGCCAGCAAAGGTCAGGCGTTCGCCGCCCGAGTTGACGTAGACAATGCTGTGCCCCGGCGTATGCCCGCCGGTGAGTTTCACCACCACCCCCGGCGCCACTTCGTATTCATCCTCGAAGGTGCGCACCTGGCGGCGGTAATCGTTGATGAACTGATTGGCCGTCGCGCGCAGAACGTCAGGCACCGGCGCCGGCATGACGGTCTGGGTGAAGTCCGGCGTCTCCCAGAACTCGACCTCTTTCGCCGAGACGTGGATACGCACGTCCGGACGCAGCCGGCTCTTCACTTCATCCACCAGAAGACCGCCGACATGATCCATGTGCATGTGGGTGATCACGATGTCGGTCACGGCTGCCAGATCGATTCCGGCCGCTTCCAGCCGTTTCGGCAGCTGGCCGGCCCGAGGGAAACCGGGAAACTGCCCGCCCAGTCCGGCGTCGACCAGTATGATCTGCTCGCCGCTGCGCACCACCAGCACGTTGAGTGCCCAGTCGAACGCATCAGGCCCCAGGAACATGTCCTTGAACCAGGCGGCGCGAGCCTGCGGGTCGGCATTTGTGGACATGGTCGAGGTCGGCAGCGGCAGCACGCCGTCGCTGATCACCACCACGTCGATGTCGCCGACCTGCAGTGCGTAGCGCGATGGCACCAGCTCCCGCGCCGGAGCGAATGGCTGGCGGGTGACGGACGCCTGCCGGTCATCGGTTGCGTTGGTTTGATTGGAGTGATTCAGATACGTTGACATGGTCGCTTTCCTCTTGGCTGAGTCAAAATTTCCCGGACGAATGCCCTTGCTGGCGCAAGCGCTGAATGGCGCGCCTTGAAATCGAGTGTGCATCGCGACCACGACGTCCAACACCATACGCGGGTATAGGGCTTGAACCACATCGACCGAGTAACGCCGCTGTTGAGGTGGCTGTGGCCCATACCAATGTATATTCGCGCTCCTGCCCGCAAACACCGACACTACGGCGCACCGGATCGCCGAAAAGCGGGCGATCATCAGGTCCCTGAGCAGTCATGAACTCTATTTTTCACCAACCCGACCCTCTCACCTGCTTGCTCGCGCAACCGCGCATGCTGGTGTTCCTGGCGTATCCGCAGATGGGCTTGCTGGACCTGACCGGCGCACAAACCGTGTTCTGGGCTGCGTCCAAGGCGATGGCCGAACGCGGCTTGCCTGGCTACGCGTTGCACACCGCCAGCCTGGAAGGCGGATTGATCGCCACCGCCGAAGGGCTGTCGGTCAACACCTTGGCCCTGCGCACCTTTGACGAGACAACCATCGATACGCTGATCGTGCCCGGTGCGCCGAACATCCGTCAGGCCATGCTCGACAACGTTGCGTTGGTCGACTGGCTGCGCGCGGCATCGGCCAAGGCCAGACGCACCGCCTCGGTGTGCAGCGGCACCTTTCTGCTGGCCCAGGCCGGGCTGCTGGAAGGCTTGCGCGCAACCACGCACTGGGGCATGTGCGACATGCTCAAGGGTGGTTTTCCGAGTGTCGATGTCGACCTTGATGCGATCTACATCCAGCAAGGCAACGTCTGGACTTCCGCCGGGGTCACCACCGGGATCGACATGGCGCTGGCGCTGGTCGAGGCCGATTGCGGCCGCGCCGTGGCGTTGAAGGTGGCGCGGGAGCTGGTGGTTTTTCTCAAACGCCCTGGCGGTCAGGCGCAGTTCAGCCAGTTGCTGCAAGCGCAGATCGACGACAGAGGCTGCTTCGAAGAATTGCACCTGTGGATCAGCGAAAACCTCGGCGACCCGCAATTGAGCGTCGAATCGCTGGCCCGACAGGCGCAGATGAGCCCGCGCAATTTCGCGCGGGTCTACAAACGCAAGATCGGCCGCACGCCGGCCAAGGCACTCGAGCTGTTTCGCCTGGAAGCGGCGCGACGAATGCTCGAAGACTCTCAGCGCAACATCGACCAGATCGCGCAGTTGTGCGGGTTCGGCGACGAGGAACGCATGCGCGACACCTTCTACCGTCACCTCTCGGTCTCGCCCCGGGAATACCGCAGCCGGTTCTCGCGCTGACGCCAAACAGCGCAATGGCGCCGGGCTCGCAGACGTTCAAATACTGTCGCTATACACACGTATAAGTACGCCGCCGAACCGAGCGGCGTATCGTGCGGCAATGCGGGCGTCCTCGACGGGCTACCCGAGATCAGCCCTGGTAAAGCAATGTCCCACACCGCTGTTGTATCGGTTGTCGATGATGATGAGTCCGTGCGCATGGCGCTGGACAGCCTGTTGCGCTCTCACGGCTACACCGTGCAGTTGTACCCGAACGCGGAGGCTTTTCTGGCGATGAAGGCGCCGCACCGCCCCGGCTGCATCATCTCGGACATCCAGATGCCCGGTCTGTCCGGCATCGAGATGTACGATGAGCTGTGCGCCCGAGGCGTGCGCATCCCGATCATTTTCATCACGGGTTACCAGGGGCGTCCGCCACGGGTCAACGCAGCATTCCCCGAGCCCCTCGCCTATTTCCCTAAACCCTTCCCGTGCGGCGAACTCATCACCTGCATCGAAAGCGCATTCAATCGCGCCGTTTGACTGCCCTCTTTCTATACCTGTGTATACCCCAACCCATACCTAAGCATGTCGGCACTGACCCTATGTAGAAGTGTCGCGCCGCACCTTCCCCGATAGCATCTTCCCCAGCGAATCGAACCGGCTC
The DNA here is from genome assembly GCF_002112915.1 of Pseudomonas sp. B34(2017). NCBI lineage: Bacteria > Pseudomonadati > Pseudomonadota > Gammaproteobacteria > Pseudomonadales > Pseudomonadaceae > Pseudomonas > Pseudomonas sp. B34(2017). The sequence continues at coordinate 660,369 of NZ_NEJA01000002.1, forward strand.
TGCGGTTGTTCACAACCACCTGCTTCGTGCAGTGCGGCAGACGGTCACGCATGAACGGACAATCCGTTCAACGACCAGAATTTCCACAGGAGTCATCCGATGAAACAGCACATTTTAGTGATAGGCGCAGGGTTTGGTGGAGTCTGGAGCGCCCTGAGCGCCGCACGTCTGCTGGACCAGCATGATCGTAATGACGTGCAGATCACCGTCCTCGCACCCCAGGCAGAACTGCGCATCCGTCCGCGCTTCTACGAGCCGGATGTCCACAACATGAAAGCGCCGCTGGGTGAACTGTTCGATGCCGTGGGCGTGAAATTCGTCAAAGGCATCGCCGACAACATCGACACCGCCAGCAAGCAAGTGACCTACAGCGATGCCTTCGGCACACAAGGCACGCTGAACTATGACCGACTGGTATTGGCTGCCGGCAGCCGAGTAATCCGGCCACCGCTCAAAGGCATGATCGAACACGCCTTCGATGTCGATCAGATCGAAGAAGCAGCACGCCTCGAAGCCCATATCAAGTCGTTGAAGGACCAGCCGTCGAGCGCTGCGCGTAATACCGTGGTGGTCGCCGGTGGTGGTTTTACCGGGATCGAAACCGCCACCGAAATGCCGGCCCGCCTGCGTGCCGCACTGGGTGACGATGCGCCGATCAGGGTCATCGTGGTGGATCGCGCGCCGCAAATCGCCGCGACGCTGGGTGACGGTATTCGGCCCTCCATTGTGGAAGCGTCCCGAGAGTTGGGCATTGAATGGATAGTCGACGCCTCGGTGGCCTCGGTCGATGCCGGCGGCGTGACCCTGGCCGACGGCAAACGGATCGAGTCCAGCACCGTCGTCTGGACCGTTGGCTTCCGCGCCAGCCCGCTCACCGAACAGATTCCGGGCAGCCGTGATCCGCAAGGTCGCCTGCACGTCGACGGTCACCTGAAAGTGCTGGGGCACGTGGATGTCTTCGCTGCCGGCGACGTCGCTTATGCCGCCACGGATGACCTCGGAAACTACGCCGCGATGTCCTGCCAGCATGCAATCAGCCTGGGCCGTTATGCCGGCAACAATGTGGCCGCTGACCTGATCGGTGTCGCACCGGTCACCTACCGCCAGCCCAAGTACGTGACCTGCCTTGACCTCGGGGCCTGGGGCGCGGTGTTCACCGAAGGCTGGGACCGTCAATTGAAACTGGTCGGGCAAGAGGCCAAAGACCTCAAGACCCAGATCAACACCGTGTGGATCTACCCGCCGGCCGCCGATCGCGCAACCGCACTGGCCGCTGCCGACCCATTGATTCCGGTGGCCTGATCACCCGACGGTTCACACTTCCCTATCGCTGCGCATTCCCAGGCGCCCGCCACGGTTTTTTTGGCGGGCGCTTTTTTATGCAGAACTCACAAAGCGTCGGGCGGCAATAAACGGCTCTCTAGCGTTGACGCGATGGATCCGCCACCAGAATGTCTTCCAGAAAGTCGATGAACACATTAATACGACTGGAGCCCCGGTGATTGGGTAGATACAACGCATTGATGCAGCAGCTCGCATTACCGGGGTTGACTTCATAACCCTCCAGCAGCCGCGTCAACCGACCGGCCTCGACGTCGGCGCGCACCAGCCAGTCGGCCAGCAGGGCCACCCCGCGCCCCGCCACCGCTGCTTCGCGCAGGATATCGGCGTTGTTGCTTTGCAGGCGGCCATGGACATTGAGCTGGATGGTTTCCTCGTCGCCCTGGAACGTCCAGTGCTGGTGCGAACCCGCGTAGTCGAAGCGCAGGCATTGATGCTCGAGCAAGTCTCGTGGATGCGCCGGCATAGCGTGACCGCTCAGGTAATCCGGACTCGCCACCACCCAGCGCTGGAAGCCCCCCACCCGCTTGCTGACGATATCGTCACTGACCACCGATGATCCCAGGCGCACCGAGACATCGATCTGCTCGCTCAGCAGATCGCTGACCTGATCGCTCAACGACACGCTGATTTCAAGCCCCGGATGGCGGTCGAGCAATACCCCCAGTTGCGGTGCAATGATCTGTCGGCCGAACTCCACCGGCACGCTGATGCGCAGGCGTCCCTGCGCCTCGCTGCCCCGGTCGGCAACCACCGCGTCGGCCTCGTCGATGGCATCGAGAATGGCCAGCGCTTTCTCGAAATAGGTTTGGCCGGCGACCGTCACGCTGGTGTTGCGTGTCGTGCGGTTGAGCAGGCTGGCGCCCAACTCGTTTTCCAGCCCCGCCACCTGGCGTGTCACCGAAGAAGTGGAGATGCCGAGTTTGCGCGCCGCCGAGGAATAACCACCGCAACGGACGGTTTCAACGAACATCTTCAGTGCCAGCAACTTGTCCATAAGTGGAGCCCGATCGAAAGGAAACGGTGATGATTGTGCATCACCGTTCGCCAATCGTCTTGTAGGACCGTGCTTCATCGGACTCAGCGGTGCCTGCGGTTCAGGCATCGGCCTTGCGGCTCAGGAACAGCGCCAGGGCCAGCGCCGGCAGCAACGCCACGGTCACGGCGGACAGGTTCCAGCCAAAATGCTCGTAGAGCGGACTGGCGACCAACGATCCCAGCGCGCCGCCGACGAAGATGCTGGTCATGTACACGGCATTCAGCCGGGCCCGGCTGTGCGGGTCGATGGCGTACACCTCGCGCTGACCCAGCACCATGTTCAGTTGCACGGCGAAATCCAGCAGCACCGCGCAAACCACCAGCCAGACATAGCTGCTGCCCGGCAGCGCGGCGATCAGCAACGAGGCCGGCGCGAGCATCAGTGCCACGAGCGTCCCGCGCCGACCGTGCCCGGCATCGGCCAGGCGCCCGGCAATCGGCGCTGCGACCGCGCCGACAGCGCCGACCAGGGCAAATATCGCCACCTGTGCCTGACTGAAACCGTGGTGCCGCATCAGCTCAATCGGTGCGAGGGTCCAGAACAGGCTGAAGCTGGCAAACAGCAAACCCTGATACAGCGAACGCTGACGCAGAACCGCGTGCCGACGGGCCAGCGCAAACACCGAGCCGATCAGCGCCACGTACGTCGCCTGATGGCTCGGAACGCGGCGCGGCAAGGCAATCGCCGTGATCAGGGCGATGACGGCCATCAGTGCCGCTGCGCTGAAAAACACCCCGCGCCAGCCGAACACTTCCACCAGCAGACTCGACAGTGGCCGCGACAGCAGAATGCCCAGCAACAGGCCACTCATGATGTTGCCCACCACCCGGCCACGGGTCGCCTCGGGCGCCAGATGCGCGGCCAACGGCACGAGGATCTGCACCGCCACCGAAGTCAGGCCGATCAGCAACGACAGGACAAGGAACATCGACGGCGAATGCGTCAGGCCGGCGCACAACAGCGTCACGCTCGCCGCGAGGGTAAACCCGACCACCAGCCGACGGTTTTCCATCAGGTCGGCCAGCGGCACCAGCAACAGCAGGCCCAGCGCATAACCGAACTGCGTGAGTGAAACGATCAGACTGGCATTGGCGCTGGACAGGCCGATCTGCGGCGCGATCAGTTCGACGATCGGCTGAGCGTAATAAAGGTTGGCCACGACCGCGCCGCAGCAGAATGCCAGGAACGCGACCATCAGGCCGGAAAGAGAAGCGGATGGTTCGGCCTTGGCCGCCGCTGCCGGATTGCCCGTGAGCATGATGACACCTCGATGAGTTGGGAAAGTGACGCCAAGGCTAAGGGTCGCGCAGGCCTTCGAGTATCCATCCCAAAGGCAATTGAGTGATGCGCCAAATGCAACGACCCTCGGCGTTGCACTTGGCGCAACGTGCTATTGCGCGGTCTGGCAATACTCGGACGTTTGCACCTTCTCTACCCTTGGGCACCTGGCGCAGGGCTTTACATCGGCGCCCTTCCCCGGTCGTTCAAGGAGTTGTCGAAGATGCCGAATCCGTCCCTCACGCCCACCGCGTGCCTCTTGGGCAACCGCTCATGAACGGCCATTTCATGAAATCCAGAGCGCTGTGGGTCAGCGCGGCAGCCCTCGCGTCGATCGGTGCGATCGCGGCCCTGGCGCTGATGTGGCGGCCGGCAATTGCGCCGGTCGAACGCCCGCAAACCTTCGATTCCGCACAACTGCAACGCGGCGCGCGCGTCGTCGAGGCGGGCGACTGTGCGGTGTGTCATACGCGGCCCGGCGGCCAATACCTGGCCGGCGGACTGCCGCTGGTGACGCCGTTCGGCACCCTCTACAGCACCAACATCACCCCGGATCCACAGACCGGCATCGGCCAATGGTCGTTGCCGGCCTTTGAGCGGGCGATGCGTGAAGGGATCTCCCGCGACGGCCACTTCCTGTACCCGGCCTTCCCCTACGTTCATTACCGGCGCATGAGCCAGGACGACATCGCCGACGCCTATGCGTACCTGATGAGCGGCCCGGCCGTGAGCTCGCCGCCACAACAGAACCGCATGAACTTCCCGATGAACATCCGGCCTCTGGTGTCGTTCTGGAACCTGCTGTTCCTGCATGGGAAGCCGCTGACGCCGCTGGCGGAGCAATCGCAGGGGTGGAATCGCGGGCGTTACCTGGTCGAGGGGCCCGGTCACTGCGCGGGCTGTCATTCGCCGTTGAACCTGATCGGCGCCGAGAAATCCGGCGAAAACCTGGCCGGCGGCAGCGTGGATGGCTGGGACGCGCCGTCACTGCTGGGCATGGCGCACCGGGCAAACCCGTGGAGCAGCGAACAATTGGTGAGTTACCTGCGGGCCGAAGTGGTCGACGGACACGGCACGGCGGCGGGCCCGATGCGCCCGGTCAGTCTCGGTCTGGCGCGCTTGCCCACAGAAGATGCCCAGGCGATTGCCGAATACCTGCTGAGTCTGCCGGCGAAAACCGCGATCAACGAAATTCCGAGCGCCAGCGCTGAACCTGCGGATCGATCCTCTGGCGCGCTGCTGTTCGCCAGTGCCTGCGCCGGCTGCCATGCCCAAGGCGCGCCGATGCGTGACATCGACGGACGCCCGGCACTGGATCGCACCTCGGCGCTGCAGTCCGCCAGCCCGCGCAACTTTGTGAAAACCGTACTCGAAGGCATCCCGGCAGAACCCGGCCAACCGGGACCGGTGATGCCCTCGTTCGCCGCCAGTCTCGATAACACCCAACTCAACGCCCTGGCCGTCTACCTGCGCCATCAGGCCAGCCCCGATCAACTGTGGACCGACCTCCCTGCCACCCTCCAAGCGCTACGTCAGGAGACGAAATGACTCAGATCACCCTCAACGTCAACGGATCTTCCCGGGCTCTCGAGCTGGAACCGGACATGCCGCTGCTCTATGCGCTGCGCAATCACCTGGGCCTGAACGGCGCCAAGTACGGGTGTGGCCTGGGCCAATGCGGCGCCTGCACCGTCATCGTCGATGACCAACCGGTGTTTTCCTGCCTGACACCCTGCGCGGGTCTTGAGGGCAAAAAGGTGCGGACGGTCGAGAGCCTGGGCACGGCCGAACGCCCCGGCACTCTGCAGCAAGCATTCATCGACAAGCAGGCCGCTCAATGCGGTTACTGCATCGCCGGCATGTTGATGCGTGCGCAGGCACTGCTGGAAAGCAATCCGCATCCCGACGAACAGACCATTCGCGAGCACATGGCAGGAAACCTGTGCCGCTGCGGCACGCACTTGCGCATCATTGAGGCGATCAGCGTTGTCGCCCGGCAAAACGGGAGTGCGCAATGACCACGATCAATGAGGTCGATCACAGTCGCCGTGCGTTCCTGCGCGGGGGCGCGCTGCTGGTGGCGTTTGCTTTGGTGCCGGTCTCGCGCCGCGCCCTGGCTGACACCGAAGTCGATACCCTCGGCACGGTCGTCTTGGCGCCGGACCTGCCCGGCAGCCTGCGCACCAACCCCTGGCTCGATGCGTGGATCCGCGTCGGCCACGACGGCATCACCGTCTACACCGGCAAGGTCGAACTGGGCACCGGGGTCAAAACCGCGTTACTGCAAATTGCCGCTGAACGGCTGGAGGTCTCCCCGACCGCGATCAACCTGCTCACCGCCGACACCGCACTCACGCCGAACGAAGGCTACACCGCCGGCAGCCACACGATTTTTGACAGCGGCACCGCGCTGTTCAACGCGGCGGCACAAGTGCGCGAGATGCTGCTGGAATCGGCCGGACGCAGCTGGAACGTTGCGCCGGCGCTGCTGACGACTCGCGACGGCAGCATTCTCGGCCCGACCGGGCAACACATGTCTTACGCCGACGCCGTGCAGCAGGTCGATCTGCACCGCTATGCAACGTCCGAGTCACCCTCGATGCCGCCGGCGTCGTTCAAGCTCATCGGCCATTCGCTGCCACGCCTGGACATTCCGGGCAAAGTCAGCGGCGGCGCCGCGTTCGTGCAGGACATTCGCCTGCCGGGCATGCTTCACGCCCGGGTCATCCGCCCGCCGCGTCCCGGCTGCACGCTGGAAGCCATCGATATTGAATCGATCAAGACGCTGTCCGGGGTGGTGCAGGTGATTCGCGACGGCAATTATCTGGCCGTGGTAGCGCGGGACGAATGGCAAGCGATCAAAGCCATGCGTCATGGATACGCCTCGGCGCGCTGGAGCGGCGGACAGGCGATTCCCGAATCGCGGGACATCCATGCGCTGCTTGAGCGCCTGCCCTCGCGTCGTTATCCGATCAGCCATGAAGGCACGCCACAAGGCGCGACCGACAACGAATATCGCGCCCGGGTGACCAAGCAATACCTGATGCACGGTTCGATCGGTCCGTCCTGCGCCGTGGCCTGGTTCAAGGACGGCACCCTCACCGTCTGGACCCACACTCAGGGCGTGTATCCGCTGCGCGCGGGGATCGCCGAGATGTTGCGTTTGCCGCCCGAGCGCGTGCGCTGCATCCACACCGAAGGTTCCGGCTGTTACGGCCATAACGGCGCAGACGATGCCGCGGCCGACGCGGCGTTGATTGCCATGCGCGTACCGGGCACGCCGGTGCGGGTGCAATGGATGCGCGAGCAGGAAAACCTCTGGGAGCCGTACAGCTCGGCGATGGTCACCGAGGTGCAAGCCAACCTTGACCCACAGGGTCGGCTGCAGGACTGGAACTATGAGCTGTGGACCACGCCGCACAACGAACGCATCGTCAACGCCGGGCGCTTGCTGCCTGCACGCCTGCTGGCCCGGCCGTTCACTTCCGCACCCTCGGTGCCGATCGCCCAGCCTGAGGGCGATGGCGATCGCAACGCGGTGCCGCTGTACGCCGTGGCCTCCTCGCGGATCGACATGAACTTCATCACTGAAATGCCGTTTCGCACTTCAGCCATGCGCTCGCTGGGGGCGCACATCAACGTCTTCGCCATCGAAGCCTGTATCGACGAGCTGGCCACCAAGGCCGCAGTCGATCCGGTTGCCCTGCGCCTGGCACACCTGACCGATCCTCGGGCACGGGCTGTTGTGGAAAAGGTTCGCGATGCCGTCGGCTGGCTGCAAAAAAGCAGTGAACCCGGCGCAGGCCTTGGCTTTGCGTTCGCGCGCTACAAAAACATCATGGGTTACTGCGCCATTGCCGTGCGTCTGCGGGTGCATCCGCAGACCGGCGAAGTGCAGATCGATCACGTCGTCACGGCGGTCGACGTGGGACAGATCGTCAGTCCCGATGGCCTGCGCAACCAGGTCGAGGGCGGGATCGTGCAGTCCACCAGCTGGACGCTGTATGAAAAGGTCGCCTATGACGCCGGCGGCATCCGCAGCTACGACTGGAGCGGCTACCCGATCCTGCGTTTCTCGCAACTCCCCAAAAAGGTCGACGTTCACCTGCTCGACCAGCCGGGGCAACCGTTTCTGGGGGCCGCCGAAATCGTCCAGGGCCCCATGGCGGCTGCCATCGGCAACGCCGTGGCGAATGCCACCGGACGGCGCTGGCTGAACCTGCCCCTGACCCGCTCGCAGCAGCCTGCCTGAACCGCGCCACGTTGCATTTCACGCAATGCAGCGTGGCGTCGCGTGTGGATTATCAAGCACCGGACAGCCGCTTAACGTAGGGCCATCCGGTGTCGGACCCAATGTCCGACACCGCCCTGCCGATCCTTTTCGAAGACTGGAGAACCCCATGACACAACAACTGTTCCGTCCCATCGCCCTCGGCCCCTACACACTTCCCCATCGGGTGGCGATGGCGCCGTTGACTCGCTCCCGTGCCGGGCAACCGGGCGACATCCCGACATCCATGAACGCCGAGTACTACCGCCAGCGGGCGAGTGCCGCGCTGATCATTACCGAGGCGACGCAGATTTCCCGTCAGGGCCAGGGTTATGCGTGGACGCCTGGCATCTACAACGACGAACAGGTGCAAGCCTGGCGCGAAGTCAGCCGCCAGGTACACGAGGCCGGCGGGTTGATCTTCATGCAGCTGTGGCATGTGGGCCGCGTATCGCACCCAAGCTTTCAACCGGACAACGCGCTGCCGGTGGCGCCGAGTGCATTGCCCGTACCGGGCAAGACCTTCATCGTCGATGCCGAGGGCAACGGTGTCTGGGGTGACGTGCCGGTGCCGCGCGCACTGCAGGTTTCGGAAATCGCCGACATCATCAGCGACTACCGCCGCGCCGCCCGCAATGCGCTGAACGCCGGGATGGATGGCGTGGAAATTCACGCTGGCAACGGCTATCTGCTGGACCAGTTCATCAACAGCAACAGCAACCAGCGCACCGACGGTTATGGCGGCACCCTGGAAAACCGTGCGCGCCTGTTACTGGAAGTGGTGGCGGCCGTGGTCGACGAAGTCGGTGCCGACCGTGTCGGCGTGCGCCTGACACCGATGGGGCGCTTCATGGGCATGGGCGATGAAACCCCGCAAGCCACGTTCGGCTACATCGTGCGCTCGTTGAACCGCTGGAAACTGGCCTACCTGCATCTGGTCGAGCCGGCCGTGGTCGGCACCGTCAAGGACGAGAATTTCGACCCGCGCTGGGACGCGATCATCGGCCAGTTGCGTGATGCCTGGGATGGCGTGCTGATGATCGCCGGCGGCTACGACCCCGAGTCGGCGGAACAGGCCCTGGCCGACGGACGCGCCGACATCATCGCGTTCGGCCGACCGTTTCTGGCCAACCCCGATCTGCCTCGGCGAATCCGCGAAGGCCTGACGCTCAACGCACCGGACCCGAGCACGTTCTTTGGCGGCGATCAGCGTGGTTACGTTGACTACCCGACCCACGCCTGACCCGCTGACCGCAGGGCGCTGACCGAGGGAATTTAATAACTCTTCAGGATTGTTTAAGGACTTTAAAGGGCGTCGACGCAGAGACTTTGCACAACGATAAGGAGAGCAAACATGAGCCCGCAATCGCTGATTTCCGACCATCCACGCCCCCTGATGCGCCCGCTGGGATCGTTGACCAGTTGGCAGGAACGTCGCGCCAAGGAACTGATGCTCAGGGACCTGAGCCGCAGCGCGCGCATCAGCGAGATCGCCGGCCTCTGCAATCTTTCGCGCAGTCATTTTTCCCGTGCGTTCAAAAAGAACACCGGGTACTCACCGCAGGAGTGGTGGCTGAGGATGAAGATCGAGAAAGCCAAAAGCCTGCTGATCACTTCGATGCCGATCACCGAAGTCGTCTACGAATGCGGGTTTTCGGACCATTCGCACTTCACCCGCACCTTCAACCGCCTCGAAGGCATGCCGCCCCGAGAGTGGCGTCGCGCCTTCGTCGCCAACCGCGCGCCCATCGCGCTTCAGTTGCCTGCCATCGAACTCGACGCTGCACTCTGGAGCGTGCACAACGCTGGGCACGCCCACCCCTCGCACGCTTGACCTGATCGAACCTGACGTTACCCGCTCCTCCCCTTTGGCCGCTGATGCGGCCTTTTTTTATCCCGCGCCAGCCGGTTCCAGCGGCAGGTCGAAACTGAGTCGGGCACCCTGCTCGCTGTCCTCGATCAGCAATGTCCCGCCATGTGCGCCGATCACCGATCTGCAGATGGCCAGGCCCATTCCCATGCCGCTGCCCTTGGTGGTGTAAAAGGCATCGAATACCTGCTCGCGCTGAGGCACGCCAATCCCTGGCCCGTTGTCCTGGAACGTCACCCGCACATGGCCGTCCCTGACGGTGGAGCTGATGACGATGCGCCCATCCGGCACCCCGGCGCCGGCGATCGCCTCCATCGCATTGTTGATCAGGTTGTACACCACCTGCTGGATCTGCACCGAGTCGCCCCACACCTGACATTGCGCTTCGAGTCGGGTGTGCAGGGCGACGTTGCGGTTGGCCAGTTCGGTCGCCGTCAGTTGAACGACACCACTCACCAACTCGTCGATTTGCACCGGCAAGCGCTTGAGCGGCGCCTGCCTGGCCAGTGCGCGCAAGGCCTGGACAATGTCGGCGGCCCGCGTGCTGTCCGAGCGGATGTCTTCCAGGCCCTGAATCGCCTCGTCCAGATCGGGCTTTTCACGCTTGAGCCAGCGCAGGCTGGCCGAGGCATTGGACTGAATGCCAAGCAGCGGCTGACTGATCTCGTGGGCGATGGAGGCTGAAAGTTCGCCCATGACCTTGAGGTGCGAGTTGCGCGCCAGTTCGGCACGGGAGCTGCGCAGATCCGCTTCCATCTGCGCCCGCAGGCGGTTGTCTTCCACCAATTGCGCATACAGCCGGGCGGTCTCCAGCGACACCGCTGCCTGGGAGGCAAGAATTTCCAGCATGGTCAGCCGTTCGGCACCGAACAGGCCGGGCACCAGGCTGTTTTCCAGATAGACCAGACCGATCAACGTGCCTTGTCTGAGCAGCGGCAGGCACAACATCGAGCGGGTCTGCCGTCGACGCAGATCGGCGCCATAGGCTTCCGGGCAATCGACCCGCACATCGTCGAGCACCAGGGGTGCACGGGTGCGCATCGTTGCATTGAGCACCGACGCAGGCGCCAGCGCTTCAAGCGCCTGATCGCTGTCCAGCGCAATCAGCAGATTGCCGGCTTCCATCGACGCGGCGGCCGCCAGGCGCAGTTCGCCTTCAGCGACCATCATCAGCACACCTTGGTCAGCCCCGGCCTGAACCATCAGGTGGTTCATCAAGGTCTCGACCAGCCGATCCAGCAAGACCTCCTGGGAAAGTGCCCGCGCGGCCTCGATACCCGCCTCCAGGTCCAGCCGGCCCCGGTTGATCGGTTGTGAAGGTTGCGAAGCGGGTTCCGTGCGCAGAAACGGATGGCGGTTTTCCAGTTGCCGCGCCTTGGCGCTCGCCCCCCAGAGGTCGTAGCAATCCCGGGCAAAACGCAGGTGGTGATGAGCCCCCGAGACCAGCTCATTGGACATGCAGACGTCAGCCAGTTGCTCGTGCGCCAGTGCCTGTTCGTGAACGAAACCGGCGCCCGCCGCTGCGATCTGCGATTGATCGAAGCAACGGATGGCAATCAGGTCCTGACCGCGCAAGCGCGCGATCACGCCCTCGATCAACAGCAGTTTGTTGCGGAACGTCGCCGGATTGAGCGCGGCCCATGCAAGAAAGCGCTGGCGTTGCTGCTCAAGCACTTGCGGCTTTCGCTCAACGTCACCCGGCACTTGCGCACTGGCCAGTGCGAGGCTACGAAAGAGATGGTAATCGGCAAGATTGATATGCGCAGGAATGGACCAGGCCACCGTCGCGGCGTCTTCGAAACGCCGCCAGGCATACAGCGCATCGCCTGCATAAAAGGCCGACATGCCGGAATACAGCCACGACAGGAACAACGTCGACTGCGAAACGCAGGCTCGATCGATGGGGCCGAAACGGTCGTGTTCCACGCCCTCCAGTTCAGACAGTGCCCGCACGGGGCGACCGTCACGCAGGTCGATGGCGAACGCCTGTTGCGCCAGCAGAATGCGTTCGATATCGACGTAATTGAACTGCCTCACCCAGGCCAGACCGTGCTCCAGTTCGTCCAGCACCTTTTGCAAGGGTTCGCCCATGAACAGCAGGTCGGAAACAATGTGATTGCAGGCATAGCAGGACATGCCCAGGTCACCCCCGGCCTGACCGCACTCGAACGCCGCGAGCGCTGTCTGCCGGGCATACGCCATCGGCCGGGTCCACGGGCTGACCTGATCGAGCGCCACCAGGGTGCCTGTGCGGCCGGCCTCATAGCCATGCAGGTCAGTCAGTTTCAGGGCGACTTGCGCAAATGCCAGTCCGTCCACGTATTCGCCGAAACGCTCGGCGATCATCACGCCAAACCACGCAAATCCGTAGCCACTGCTTGGCGTAGTGCCGTGCTCGAGGGTGAGTTCGACCATTTTCGCCAGGTGCAGCAAGCGGAGATCGTCATCGACGAAGAACGAAGGAATCAATGTGCCGAGCAGCTCCATGGCCGCCTCGATCTGCGCATCCTCAGCCTTGGGCAAATGAACCAGATCGGCGATCGCTCGCGTGCCGATCAGGTCGCGCACCTGCGCAAAGGCCCGGGTCAGATGGTCCTCGGGAGGTTTGCGTTGCAGGGTGATGCCCAGCAGCGCCAGGCCGGTCAAAGCCTCGGTGATCGCCCCTTCATAGTCGGAGTGCAGCGTGCGCAACGTGGCACGCAAGCGATAGGTTTTCGCGCGATCAGCGTCCGTGAGCGCGTGGCTCAGGCAATCATCGAGACGTCCCCGGGCCCCCGCCAGATCCGCCAGCAGCATCGCGCACTCGGCAGCCAGCCACGTGCTGGCGAACGCTTGCGGATAAAGGTGGGACCAGCCGCTCTGACCGAGCAGGCGTTCGGCCGTCTGCAGATAATCCGCCGCCAGTTGCACGGCGGCCGAATCCCTCGCGCGCTCGGCAGCCTCGACCAGGACATCAATAAACGCGGCGCGGTGCGGCTCCATCAGTGCAGCATCGTCGACACGCTGAATCTGACCGGCAATCTCGAACACGCGCTCATGGGCCTGTTCGCCCCACAGGTTCAGCATGGCAGCGGCGATGCGCGCATGCTCGCTGCCACGCCCCACCGGCGAAGGCAGCTGACAGGCCGCCTCGAGCACCCGGTCGTGGCCGAACACCAGTTGCGCGCCGGCGCGCAGCAGTAATCCCCCCTCGACCAGACTTTGTACATCGCGCGCCAGTTGCACCGAATCAAACGGCAACAACCGGCCCAGCAGCGACTCGTCACAGCGACCGCCGATGTAACCCGCCGTGCGCAGGACGTCTCGTTCGGTCAATGTCAGCCGGTCCAGTCGCTGCACCATCAACTCCGCGACGTTGTCGGCATAGCGATAGCTGTCCACATCGCTCTGGTTCCAGACCCAGCGATCCGCCGCCGCGTCGAAACGCACCAGACGCTCATCGATCAGCGCCCGCAACACCTGACTGACGAACAGCGGATTGCCGGCCGTTTTCAAATGCACGACCTGGGCGAGCACTTCAATGCTGGCGGGATCGGTGTCCAGTTCTGCGGCCAGCAGTTGCGCGACGGCGGACACCGACAAGGCGCCCAGCGTGATGTGAATACCGGGCAATGCCTGTTCGCCGCGCAGCACGTCGAGTAGGGCGTCCTCCCGCGCAAAGGCCTTCGACCCGCTGTCCCGGTACGCCAGGATCAGTACCAGATGCCGCGGTGGCCGGGCGAAGAAAGCGCGCAGAAACGCAAGCGTCGAATCGTCCGCCCACTGCACGTCATCCACGAAAAGCACCAGCGGCCGCCCGGGCTGAGCAAACACGTCCAGCGCATCGAGCAGCGTGCGATTGACCCGCTCAAGCGCGTGCCGGGCGGGCATGTTGGGCAGTTCCGGCGTGGCACCGATCACCAGTTCGGCCTCGGGTGCCAGATCCACCAGGATCCTGCCGCGCCCCTTGAGCCGTTCAATCAGTTGCGCGCCGAGGGTTTGCAGTTCCAGTGCGGGTTTGCCCAGCAACTGAGTCATCAGCGAACGAAAGATTTCCGCCAGCGGCGCATTGGGGATTTCCTGCTGCAACAGGTTGATCTTGCCGCTGGCCCAATAGCCGGGAACCAACGGCCGCACGCCCTGATGGATCAGGGTTGACTTGCCCGCTCCCGGTGTACCGCCCACCCACAGCACTCGGGCGATACCGTCGCTGCGCACCTGGCTGATCTGTTCGAGCAGTTGTGCGCGCTCCGCCTCCCGACCAAACAGTACCGGGTCGTCAGCAACGGATGGCAGTGCATCGAAGGTGCCCAGCCTGAAAGCCTTCACATGGCCATGCTCCAGCCATTGCTGACGGCACCAGACAAGGTCAGTGGCCATCGACTCCATGCTCTGATAGCGAGCGCCCGGCTCCTTGGCCAGGCCTTTGAGCAACACGCGACAGAGGCCTTCCGGCAGGTCGGCGACATGCACGGCCGGCGATGTCGGCTGGACCGCGGCATGCACATGCCGCCAGTGCGACGGGTCACGCGCCGTCAGGGGCGGCTGGCCGGTCAAGGCGTGATAAAGAATGCTCGACAGCGCGTAGACATTGCTGCGCTCATCGAAACCGGCGCCATCGCGCCGAACCTGCTCGGGGGCCAGGTAGGGCCAGTGCTCCAGCGCAGGAAGCTCGGCGACGGCGCCCGCCTGCTCGTCGGTGTGATAACCCAGAAGGCTCACCGAATCATCGGCGCCCACCCGCAAGTGCCAGGGCAACAGATTGGACTGCCGTGCGCCGGCCTTCCCGGCATTGACCAGCGCATGGGCCGCCGCGACCGCGATGGCAAGCAAGCGGCCCGGCGGCAGGCGGGACTGACCGAGCAGATCAGACAGGGCCACGCCCGTCTCGGGATAGACCAGCAACGGCCCTTCTGCCGAACGGATGAAGGCGACCGGCCGGATGGCCCAGGCTGAATCCGGGCGCAGATGAAAGTCCCGTTCCAGACGCTTGCCCACGTCAGGACGCTGGATCGGTGCGCGGGCGGCCAGCCAGCGGAAGTCCGACCGAGGATCGTGGATGGTGAACCAGGTCAGGTCGTTTTCCCGGCGCAGCAGCTCGAATGCACAGCCCTCCAGCCAGGCGTCATCCGGCACGACATCCGGGTTGCAGAGGGCTGGAGAGGAGGAAAGTCTGCCGGGCATTCGCTGTCACCGCTCATTATTTGTTTCAGGCCTGGCGCAGGAGTATACGCAAGGCTCTGGCGCAGAGGTTTCGTCGTGATGCCCATGTCCGCATCCGGCACCATCATGGCCGTCGAGCGCCTGTCCCGACCGGTTGCAGAGATTGAAAAACCACCGGCCTTATCCCTCGGGATAATTGCATTGTGCGAGGTCGTCGCCTAGCGTGTCGTCCTGATGAACCGGCGCCCTGTGCCTCTCCCTCGACACCACGCAGAGAACCGTATGATCCGACTCGGCCAAGCGACTATTTCCCTGGAGCGGCGTGAAGCCTTTCTTGACGGGCGGCCGCTGCGCGTGGGAGGACGGGCGTTCGAACTGCTGTCGGTGTTGATGCAGGCCGATGGCCGGATCGTCAGCAAAGATGAATTGCTCACCCAGGTCTGGCCCGATACCGTCGTCGAGGAAAACAATCTTCAAGTGCAGATCTCATCGCTGCGCAAGTTATTTGGAGAGAATGAGATCATCCAGACGGTCCCGCGCCGAGGTTACCGATTATTGAAAGACAGTGCCCCTTCCCTGCCCCCGTTTCACCCGGTCGCCGCGAGCGTCCCTGCAACAGAGGTTCAGCCTGCGATTGATCCGGACAGCGTGCCGGTGTTCATCGTGGACGACGAGGCTTCCGTGCGCACGTCACTCAGCCGCCTGCTGCGGGCCGAAGGCGTGCCCCACCGGATCTTCAATTCGGCAGAAGAGCTGCTTGGCGCTGACCTCGAGGCCGGGCCGGCCTGCCTGTTGCTCGATGTCAGCCTGCCGGAGGCGACCGGTCTGCAGCTGCAGTCGACGCTCGGCGAGCGAGGACATCCATGGCCGGTCATTTTCATGACCGGTTACGGCACCATCCCGATGTCGGTACAAGCGATGAAAGCGGGCGCCGTCGAGTTTCTGACCAAGCCGTTCGACGACGACCAGTTGCTGGCCATCCTGCAAGCGACCCGCCAGCGCGCAGCGGTTGATTTCCAGCAGTGGCAGCGGGTCCAGAGCGTGCGCCAGCGAGCCGCCCTGCTGACGCCACGGGAGCGTGAAGTATTGCCGTTGATCGTCGCGGGTCTGTCCAACAAGCACATCGCCAACAGGCTGGGCACCAGTGAAGTGACGGCCAAGGTTCATCGCAAACACATCATGGTGAAAATGCAGACGCGCTCGCTCGTCGGGCTCGTCGAGCTGTATGGCCTGATCAGCACGCCGCCACCGTCCGGCGTGCAGAACCCTTCATGAGTCAGGACACCGACACGCCCGCGCTCGCTGTCAGCGCGGTTATCGTCTGCATCGTCGACGACGATGCGTCCGTACGTAAAAGCCTCGCCAACCTGCTGCGCTCCGCTGGTTACCACGCGCGGTTATACAGCGGTGGCGCGGATTTCCTGGCGCAGGAACATTTCGAGGACATTGCGTGCCTGTTGCTGGACCTGAAAATGCACGGTTTGTCAGGGATCGAGGTGATGCAGGCGCTGGCGTCCCGAGACAGGAAATTCCCGGTCATTTGCATGTCCGCCCATTGGGACGACGCCGCCCTGGCCGAGACCCGTCGCTACAATGCCTTCGCCTGCCTGGGCAAGCCGTTCTCCGGTGATGTGCTGCTCAGGGCCGTGGAGTCGGCACTCGAAAACGACAGTTGAAACTGACGTTCGCCGCGACCCACGACTTTGCCTGCACGCCAGACGCAAGAAGGCCTGCCACATCGGCAGGCCTTTTTTTGTCGGCGCTGTTCGTTATTGCTTGAGAATCAGCAGCGGTTCGCCCTTCTTGACGATGTAAGTCGCCAGTTCCGAGCCCTTCTCGTTGCCGACGTTCCTGGCGATATGCGCCACACCCGCCGGGATGAACAGTGAATCACCCGCCTTGAGCGTCACCGGTGCCTGGCCTTCCAGTCGGTATTCGAAGGTGCCGCTGATCACGTAAGCCACCTCCACACCCGGATGCGCGTGGTTGGGCGAGGTGACGCCCGGTTCGAAATCGACGCGAGCCTGGATCACCTCGCGATCCGCCGCACCCAGATCCTGACGGACCAGATCGGTACGGCTCAGGCCTTGTTGCCAGTTCTTCGCCGGGGCGGCAGATGGGGTTTCAGCCGCGTGGGCGAGGCCGGTCAGCGAAACGAGTACGGCGGCAGCGGTCATCAGAAGTGTGCGGCGCATGGTGTTGTCCTCTTGGAAGTAGTGATGTGTTGGCCACTACTTTGGGCGAGGCATGTACGCAGGATGTGTCCTGATGACGGGGTTTGTTACCCGTTTGTGTACGGCGGCGCGATGGATACACGCTTATACAAAGGGTTTGGCCAGCACCTGCGATAGCCAGCCTCTGAACGCCACGATCTTTTTCGATTCGGCCTGATCGTGGGGCGTGACGAGGTAGAAGCCGGAAGCGGATTTCAAGCGCAGATCAAACGGCGCCACCAGCCTGCCCGCGCGCAGATCATCATCGACATAGGTCGAGCGACCGATGCACACGCCCTGCCCGTCAATCGCCGCCTGCACCGCCATCATCGCCAGGTCGAAGGTCAATCGCGGACCCTTCGCCGTCAGCGGTGGCTGGCCTGCCGCATGCAGCCAGTCGTTCCAGTCATTGGCGGTCACGCCGCTGACTTGCAGCAAAGGGTGATGGGCCAGGTCCACCGGTGTATTCAACGGCTTGTCGCCGGTCAGCAAGCGCGGGCTGCACACCGGAAAGATCTCGTCGGACATCAACCAGTCGGCCCGCAGCCCCGGCCAATTCCCGTCGCCGTAGCGGATCGCCGCATCGATGCCGCCCTTGCGAAAGTCCACCCACTCGGTGGAGGCGCTGATCCGCACATCAATGTCCGGATGCGCTTCGCGAAACGACGGCAGACGCGGCAACAGCCATTTGGACGCCACCGACACCAGGGTGCTGATGGTCAGGACGCTGTTGTTGCTCGATTCCAGCAGCTTTTCAGTCGAGTAGCGCAATTCAAGAAACGCCGAGCGGATGCCGGGCAAGTAAGCATTGCCCTCCTCGGTCAATGCCAAACCGTCTTTCAAGCGCATGAACAGACGCACGCCGAGTTCATCCTCGAGGCGACGGATCTGATGGCTGATCGCAGTTTGCGTGACGTTCAGTTCTTCAGCGGCGCGGGTGAAGCTCATGTGCCGGGCGGCACATTCGAAGGCGCGCAATCCATTGAGCGATGGCAGTCGGGGCAGCATATGACCTCTTCAGTCCATGAGATTTTGTCATACGCTAGCACCGGATTTGTCCTTTGCGAAGTCGAGCGGCGATGGCGGATTCTGAGCCTCCACCAGCAAGGAGATCCCATGAAACTGTACTTCGCCCCCATGACCTGTTCGCTGTCGCCGCACATCGTATTGCGCGAGCTGGAACTGCCGTTCGAGCTGATCCGGGTCAACAACCAGACCAAGCAAACCGCCGACGGCCGAGACTTTCGCCAGATCAACCCGAAGGGCTACGTGGCCGCGCTGATGCTGGACAACGGTGAAGTGCTGACCGAAGGGCCGGCGATTCTGCAGTACCTCGCCGACCTCGTGCCCGGTCATGCGCTGGCCCCGGCCAATGGCAGCTGGGAGCGCTCGCGTTTGCAGGAGTACCTGAACTTCATCAGCTCGGAAATTCATGGCGGCAGCGCGCCGTTGTTCAGCAGCGAAATCCCGGAAACCACCAAAACGTTCTTCAAATACAAACTGTTCAAACGTCTGGATTACCTGAACCGCCTCCTCGCCACCCAGCCGTTTCTGATGCAGGCCTTCGGCGTAGCGGATGCCTATCTGTTCACGGTGCTGAAGTGGTTGCCGACATTCAGTATCGCCATCGAAGACTGGCCAGCGCTGGCGAGCTACATATCGCGCATCGCCGAGCGACCCAGTGTGCGGGCGGCCATCGCGGCAGAGGAAGCCACGCAACCGGTGCTCTGACGCGACCGATTGCGCTGAATGCCCTCAAATGGGCCGGCGCGCAGTCAGGCGCCCGACTCCGGATCACTTGCCGGCAGGCCCCGCGCCTCTCTGTCTTCATCATCCCTGGCGGTGCTCTGCGGGTTGGCGTCGGCGCTTCCCGAACCGTTGCCGTCCTGCGGATGCTCAGAACCCACCGAATTGTTGGCCGCCACATCGCTCATGTCTTCTTCCAGGGGCGCTTCATCGTCCGGAGGCAAGGGGACTGGCGACTCATCCTTGCGGGGATCATGGCCGGTTTCGTTGTCGGTCGTGCGGGTCACAGCCTGCTGTGACTGGTTACCGGGTGCATTTTCATCAATATCCATGGGGTTCTCCGTTCTGCTGCGGGATAGGGGTACCTGAACGTGTGAAACAAGCGCGTGCGGGTTAGTGCCCCCTGCTGGACGAATGGCACCCCGGTTGCCGAATGCCCCAGCGCTTCTATAGTGAAGAGGGTTCAAGCCCTCCTCCCGTCGAGCGCCCCATGGCCAGCACCGATCAACTGATCATCTGCGAGCATTGCGACTGCGTGTACGAAAAAGTCGTGCTGGCCAGACACCAGAAGACCCTCTGCGTGCGTTGCGGCGCCGTGCTCCAGCGCTACAACAACCTGAGCGTGGAGCAACGGCTGGCCCTGAGCTTCACCGCGGCGATGCTGTGGCTGTTCGCCAATTTCTACCCGGTGATGAGCATCAGCATGAAGGGCCTGAAAAACAGCGCGACCCTCTGGGATTCAGTGCTGGCCCTGAGTCAGGGACCGATCACCTTCATGGCGATGGTCGCGGCGATCTCGATCATCATCGCCCCGGCCTTTCAACTGGTGCTGTTGATCTGGGTCTTGAGCTTCGCCCTCGCCTCGCGCCGTTCACCGGGGTTCAAGCTGTGCATGCGCTGGCTGGAAACGCTGCGGCCGTGGAGCATGCTCGAAGTCTGCCTGCTCGGCGCGATGGTGGCGGTGTTCAAACTGGCGGGCATGCTCGACGTCATTCCCGGCATCGGCCTGTTTGCCCTGGCCGTGCTCAGCCTGTTGCTGATCCGCATCGCCGGGCGCGACGTGCGTGAATTGTGGGACATCCTATGAAACGACCACCGACGGCAACCGAACTCAACCTCTGCCTGTGCCACAGCTGCGGACTGGCCTGCGACATGACCGGCGAACCGCACCAATGCCCGCGCTGCGACGCGCCGCTGCACCGGCGCAAGACCAACTCGCTGACCCGCACCTGGGCCTACATGTTCGCCGCGCTGGCGTTTTACGTGCCGGCCAATCTGCTGCCGGTGATGAACACCACCCTGCTCGGCAGCGGCGCCGACAGCACCATCATGAGCGGCGTGCTGGAGTTCTGGGAACACGGCGCCTGGGACATCGCCGTGATCATCTTCGTCGCCAGCATCGCCGTACCGGGGGTGAAATTCGTGGCGCTGACCTTGCTGCTGGTCACCGTGCAACGGGACAGCCATTGGGCGCGCAAGGAGCGTTCGAAGCTGTACCGCTTCGTCGAGCTGATCGGCTATTGGTCGATGCTCGATGTGCTGGTGGTTGCGCTGGTGGCGGCGCTGGTGAAATTCCAGGCGCTGGGGGATATCGAGCCGCGCGTAGGGATTCTGTTTTTCGGCCTGGTGGTCGTGTTCACCATGCTCTCGGCCATGAGTTTCGACCCGCGCCTGATCTGGGATAACGCGCCGGACGAAGAAACGGAAAAACCCCGGCACTCGACTGAACAAGTGCCGGGGCATCAAGCGGTTTGAGTCAGATCAGATCTGCGCGGTGCCACCGTCAACGAACAACTCGATGCCGTTGACGAAGCTGCTGTCATCCGAGGCCAGGAACAGCGCAGCCTTGGCAATCTCGCTCGGCTCGCCCAGACGCCCGATCGGCACGATCGACGCCAGTTGATCGAACAGCCCCTGGGTGTGTTCTGCCGGCACCAGCCCTGCCAGACCTGGCGTACGCACCGGGCCAGGGCTGATGGCGTTGACGCGGATGCGCCGTGGTTTCAGGTCCAGCAACCATGAGCGGGCGAAGTTGCGCACCGCCGCTTTGCTTGCGCTGTAGACGCTGAAGTTCTCCGTGCCCTGCACCGAAGTGGTCGACGAGGTCAGCAAAATCGAGGCGCCATCGCGCAGCAGCGGCAAGGCCTTCTGCACGGTAAACAGCGTGCCCTTCACGTTGGCGTCGAAAATCCGGTCGAAGTGCTCTTCAGTGATCGAGCCCAGTGGCAGCATGTCCCCGCCCCCGGCGTTGGCGAACAGGATGTCGAGGTGCCCGGCCTTGGCGGAAATCTCGCTGTAGATGCGATCCAGATCCTCCAGCTTCGCCACATCGCCCTGGATGCCGATGGCCCGTGGGCCGATGGCGGCGACCGCTTTGTCCAGTTCGGCCTGACGGCGGCCGGTGATGAATACGGTGGCGCCCTGGGCGACGAATTCCTGCGCCGAGGCCAGGCCGATGCCGGTGGTGCCGCCAGTGATCAGTGCGATTTTGCCTTCAAGTCTGTTGCTCATGATGAATCTCCAGTAACCGTTTCGAGGTAAGTGACGGGTCGTAGGTGAGCCGTTGGAAGCGACTTTAGGCCGATCGATTGAATTGAAAAATCAGCAAAATCGGTTTTGTTTGTGCACATACATGCACAATACTCAACCGCATCTACCCCACCGAGTCCGAATCGATGAATCAGTTAATGGCGATCCGCACCTTCGCCCGCGTCGTGGAAAGCGGTTCTTTCACCAAAGCCGCCGACTCGCTGAACCTGCCGAAAACCACGGTCAGCAAACTGATCGGCCAACTGGAAAACCACCTCGGCGTACGCCTGCTGCAACGCACCACCCGCCGCCTCACCGTGACGGCCGACGGCGCCTCTTATTACCAGTTGACACAACAACTGCTGCATCAACTGGACGACATCGATCAAGGCTTCAGCCAGGCCCAGGGGCTGCCGCGCGGCAAGATCCGCGTGGACATCGGCGGCTCGACCGCGACGATGCTGGTGATCCCCGAACTGCCGAAGTTCTTCGAACGCTACCCGGACATCCAGGTCGATCTGGGCGTCAGCGACCGCCCGGTGGACCTGATCAGTGAACGGGTGGACTGCGTGATTCGCGGCGGCCCGCTGACCGAACAAACCCTGGCCGTACGCCGCCTCGGCGAAGTGTCCTGGACCACCTGCGCCACGCCCGACTATCTGCAACGCCACGGCACCCCGACCCACCCGCTCGAACTGGCCAGCCATCAGCTGATCGCCTACCGCTCGGCCTCCACCGGGCGCATCCTGCCGTCGAACTTCCAGCGCAACGGCGAACGCCATCAGATCGAAGGCAAAGGCCTGATCAGCGTCAACGAGAGCAACGCGCACCTGGCGGCCGGGCTCGCCGGGCTGGGGATCATCCACACCTTCAGCTACACGGTCAGGACCGCCATCGAGCGCGGCGAACTGGTGCCGATCCTCGAGGACTGGCGTCCGCCGGCCTATCCGTTTCATGTGCTGTATCCGCCGAACCGGCATTTGAGCAACCGGGTGCGGGTGTTCATTGATTGGCTGGTGGAGCGGTTTGCGCAGGTCGATTGAAGTGCTGCGCGAGCATTGCTGACTTTTACGCAAAACACCTTTGACCCAGGGCCGGTTCTTCTCATGCCCGTTGCCACCGATACTGGCGGCCATTGACAGTCATGGGAAACCGCACAATGCAAACCGATTACGCTGCCTGGGCCTGGACGTCCGGCCAAGGGCTGGATGGCCTGACACTGACCCGCAAACCCCTCGGGCAACCCGGCCCCGGGCAAGTGCTGGTGGCCAACCGCGCCATCGCCTTGAACCCGGTGGACTGGAAGATCATCGAGTGGGGCCATCCTGCCTGGAGCACCGGCCGTGTGCCGGGTGTCGACGGCATGGGCGTGGTGGTCGCAGCCGGCGCCGGCGTGACACTGCAACCGGGCAGTCGCGTGGCGTATCACCAATCACTGGCGAGCGATGGCAGCTTCGCCGAGTATTGCCTGCTGGACGCCGCCACCGTGCTGTCGGTGCCCGCCGCGCTCGATGATGCCGCGGCGGCGTCACTGCCCTGCCCCGGACTGACCGCGTGGCAAGCCGTGGAAAAAGTCCCCGCGAATGGCGCGACCGATGTGCTGGTGATCGGCGCCGGCGGCGCGGTCGGCCTGCTGCTGGTGCAACTGGCGGTACAACGCGGATGGCGTGTCTGGGCGACCGCCTCCGGCGCGCATCATGCAAAGCTCAAGGCCCTGGGCGCAGTCGGCGTATTCGATTACCGCGAACCGGACTGGCAAACCGCACTCGCAGCCAGCCTCGGCGAACGTCGTTTGCACGCCGTATTCGACACGGTCAGCGGCGCTCACGCGGCGAAAATGGCCGACCTGCTGGGCTACAACGGCCATCTGGTGTGCATTCAGGATCGTCAGGAAAGCGCGCCGCTGCCGGCGTTCACCACCGCGATTTCGCTGCATGAAGTGGCATTGAACAGCTTCCACGTCCACGCCAGCCTGCACGATCGCCAGACCTTGCGCCGCAACGGCGAGCACCTGCTGCAAGCCCTGCTCGACGGCAGCCTGATCGGCCCGGCGCTGCAGATGTTCAACTTCAATGAATTGCCCCAGGCCTTGCGCGCCCTGAAGAACGGCGCGGGTGGCGGGAAATGGGTGACGCGTCTGCCCGTCGTTTGAATCGCGTCAGTCGAGGCCTTCCCCAGCGCCTTGACTGACCTCCCGGGTCAAACAATCAATCAGCGCCCGCGCCGAAGCCGACAGCTGCCGGTGCGGCGGGTAGATCACCGAGAACGGTCGGGAGCGCCCGCCCGACTGTTCAAGCAGGCGCACCAGTCGCCCGCTCTCGATCCGTTCGCGGACAATGAAGTCATAGGTCTGGCAGATGCCCAGCCCCTGCTCCGCCAGCGACACAATCCCCAGCACATCGTCGGACACCTGAATATTGGCGCTGGGCAGCCATTCGCGGTCTTCGCCCTGCTCACGGAACAGCCACGGCCCGACGCGCCCGGTGCTGGGCATCACGAACGGCAGGCACGCATGCCGCTGCAAATCGTCGACGCGCTGCGGTGTTCCGGCCCGTCGCAAATAATCCGGCGCGGCCACCACACATAAACCCGCGTCTTCCAGCTTGCGACCGATCAGCCCGCTGTCCGGCAACGCGCCCAGCCGAATAGCCAGGTCGAAGCCTTCGGCCACCAGATCGACGTTGCGATTGCTGATGCTCAACTCAACGCGCACTTGCGGATGCTGCCGGGTGAAACGGGCGAGCATGGCCGGCAAACGATAGTGGCCGTAAGTGGTCGGCACGCTGAGGCGCACGCGGCCGCTGAGTTCGCCGTCCTGTCCCTGAATCGTGCGCTCGGCGTCGTCGATCAGGCCGAATGCCACCCGGGATTGCTCCAGATACAACACACCGGCATCGGTCAGACTCAGGCGGCGCGTGGTGCGCCGCAGCAACTGCACACCCAGGCGCGCCTCCAGCCGCGAAATCGCCCGGCTGACCACCGACGGCGTGGTTGCGAGAAACACTGCACCGGCGCTCAGCGACCCCTTTTCCACCACCGTGACAAACACTTCGACGTCGGCCAGATAATCGAATCGGCGACTCATCTTGATCTCCAGAGAACAAATGCTTTGCTGTGGCGCGAGTTTATCGCCGCGATGAGCATCAATACAGTGAGCCGCACTTTCTTCCACGTTCAGGAATCGCCATGCGCTCAGTTACACGTCTTGCTTTCGCCCTGTCTCTCTCCGTTGCCGCGTTGAACGCCCAGGCGGCCAATGTGCTGGTGGTGCTGTCGGACTCCGACCATCTCGATTTGAAGGACGGTAAGGTCTTCAGCACCGGTTTCTACCTCAACGAACTGATGCAACCGGTCAAGCTGCTGCTCGATGCCGG
The DNA here is from genome assembly GCF_002112915.1 of Pseudomonas sp. B34(2017). Classification (NCBI taxonomy): domain Bacteria; kingdom Pseudomonadati; phylum Pseudomonadota; class Gammaproteobacteria; order Pseudomonadales; family Pseudomonadaceae; genus Pseudomonas; species Pseudomonas sp. B34(2017). Next base: position 685,171 of record NZ_NEJA01000002.1, read on the forward strand.
CCACACCGTGACCTTCGCCACCCCGACCGGCAAGGCGCCGACGCTGGATCGTTCCTCCGACGACAAGATGTATTTCAACAATGACGTGGCAGCCTTGCAGACCCACAAGGCGCTGCTGGAACAACTGAAGATCACCTCGCCCGGTGAATCGCCGGTCATCAGCCTGTCGCGGGTCGAGCAAGTCGGTTACGAGCATTTCGATGCCGTCTACATTCCGGGTGGCCACGCACCGATGCAGGATCTGCTGCACAGCCAGGCGCTGGGCAAACTGCTGAACAACTTCCATCAAACAGGCAAAACCACAGCGCTGGTGTGCCACGGCCCGATTGCACTGCTGTCGACCCTGACGGATCCGACCGCATTCACCCGCCAACTGGAAACCGGCGAAACCACGACGGCAAACAACTGGACCTACGCCGGCTACACATTCACGGTCATCAGCAATCAGGAAGAAGAAATCGCCAAAGGCCTGTTGAACGGCGGCGCGATGAAGTTCTATCCGCAGACGGCACTGGAAAAGGCTGGCGGCGTTTTCAGCAGTAACACGGCGCCGTGGGCCAGCCATGTGGTGGTTGATCGCGAACTGGTCACCGGACAGAACCCGGCGTCGGCCCTGGCCGTGGGCAAGACCCTCGTTGACCGCTTGAAGTGATCTCGGCGCCCTCGCACTTTCACCGTTTCGTCTAACCTGACGTTGCACCCGACGATGATTGCCCATCGACGGGCGCATCGACCTTGATGCCCACGAAACGGAGAATTCCATGCTCAAGCGAACCCTGGCACTGACCGCTGGTCTGGCCCTGTCCCTGTCCGCCGTGCTGGCGCAAGCCGCGGAGGTGTTGAAGGTCAGCGCGATTCCCGATGAAGCCCCGACCGAGCTGCTGCGCAAGTTCGAGCCGCTGGGCAAGTACCTGCAACAGCAATTGGGCATGGACGTGCAGTTCGTCCCCGTGGCGGATTACCCGGCGGTGGTTGAAGCGCTGGCTACTGACCGCCTCGATCTGGCGTGGCTCGGCGGTTTCACCTTCGTTCAGGCGCGGCTGAAAACCGGCAACGCCATTCCGCTGGTGCAACGTGAGCAAGACGCGCAGTTCACCAGCAAATTCATCACTGCCGACCCGAACGTCAAAAGCCTCGCCGACCTCAAGGGCAAGACCTTCGCCTTTGGCTCCGTGTCATCCACCTCCGGCAGCCTGATGCCGCGCTATTTCATGCTCAAGGACGGCATCAAACCGGAAAGCTATTTCAGCCGCGTCGGCTACTCCGGCGCCCACGACGCCACCGTCGCCTGGGTGCAGGCCGGCAAGGTCGACGCCGGTGTGCTGAACGCCAGCGTCTGGCAGAAACTGGTGGACACCGGCAAGGTCGACACCAACAAGGTCAAGGTCTTCGCCACCACCCCGGCCTACTTCGATTACAACTGGACCGTGCGCGGCACCCTCGACCCGGCGCTGGCGGCGAAGATCAAAAAAGCCTTCCTCGACCTCGATCCGGCCAACCCCGAGCACAAGAAAATCCTCGACCTGCAAGCCGCCAGCCGCTTCATCGAAACCAGCCCGGACAATTACAAAGGCATCGAGGAAGCCGCCCGCGCCGCCGACTTGCTGAAATGACGCTGCGCCTCAAACAGGCTTTTCTGCACCACACCAATGGCGTGGAGGCCTTGCGCGGCGTCGATTTACAGATCGAGGCCGGCGAGCAGGTGGCGATCATCGGCCCGTCCGGCGCCGGCAAATCCAGCCTGCTGGACCTGCTGGCAACCGCCATTCGGCCCAGCAGCGGCGACATCGAAGTGCTGGGCGAGCGCGCTTGGCATTTGTCCGCCCGCCAACGGCAACGCCTGCGTGCGCGCATCGGTCTGGTGCATCAGGCGCCGCCGCTGCCGCCCCGGCAACGGGTGGTGACGGCGGTGCTGGCCGGCAAACTCGGCCAATGGAGCCTGGGCAAAAGCCTGATCAATCTGCTGCATCCGCTCGACGTGCCCGGCGCCCGCGCCGCCCTGGCAAAACTGGATCTGGCCGACAAACTCTTCAGCCAATGCCAACAACTGTCCGGCGGGCAATTGCAGCGGGTCGGCATCGCTCGCGTTCTGTATCAGGCGCCGGAGGTGTTGCTGGCGGATGAGCCGGTCTCGGCGATGGACCCGGTGCTGGCCGGGCACACGCTGTCGATCCTGTCGCGCCATGCTCGCGAGCACAACGTCACGCTGGTGGCGAGCCTGCACGCGGTGGAACTGGCGCTGGCGCACTTCCCGCGCATCATCGGTTTGCGCGAAGGGCAAATCCTGTTCGACTGCCCGTCCGCGCAAGTCAGCCGCGACATGCTCGACACCCTCTACGCCAACGAACAACTGCAATCCCCGGCGCCCGCCGTCACCCCGCTGATTGTGCAGATTCCGCGATGCTGAGCGCCGACACCCGCGATCCCGCCGCGCTGCCCCGGTTGCTGCTGACCGGGCTGGCGATTGCCTTGCTGTGGCCCGGCATTCAGCTCAGCGAGCTGGATCTGGGCGTGCTGTTTCACGCCGACAGCCAGAGTGAAATGGGCCGCTTCGTGTCGATGTTCTGGCCTCCGGCCCATGACCGCGAGTTTCTGCAATTACTGCTCAAAGCCACCCTGCAAACCCTGGCCATCGCCACCGCCGGCATGGCCCTGGCCCTGCTATTGGCGGTGCCGGCCAGCCTGCTCGCCAGCCGCGCCCTGTCGCTGACCGCCGCCTCCCGCAGCGGCCGCCCGAGCCTGTTGGGTCGCCTGCTGCGCTGGCCGGTGCGCGGGCTGCTGATCTTCCTGCGCAGCGTGCCGGAAATCGTCTGGGCGCTGCTGTTCGTGCGCGCCGTCGGCCTCGGCCCGGCGGCGGGAGTGCTGGCCATCGCCATCACCTACAGCGGCATGCTCGGCAAGGTCTACGCCGAAATCTACGAATCCACCGACCAACGCCCGGCCCACGCCCTGCTCCAGGCCGGCAGCGGCCGCCTCGCCAGTTTCGCCTACGGCGTACTGCCCAACGTCGCGGCGGAACTGCTCTCCTACACCGTCTACCGCTGGGAATGCGCCATCCGCGCCTCGGTGGTCATGGGCTTCGTCGGCGCCGGCGGCCTCGGCCAACAGATCGACCTGTCGATCCGCATGTTCGCCGGCGGCGAAGTCGCCAGCATGCTCCTCACCTTCCTCCTCCTCGTCCTCGGCGCCGACCAACTCAGCCGCCTGCTGCGCTGGAGGCTGGTATGAAACGCCTGATCAATTTGGTGCTGATTCTCGCCATTTTCGCGGCCGTCATTGCCTCATTTGCCTACCTCGGCCTTGATCTTGAAGAACTCGGCAGCGCTACCAGCGTGAAACAGATGGGCTTGTATGTGGCGCGATTTCTCAGCCCGGACCTTAGCGCTGACTACCTGACAGCCATCCTGCGCGGGTCGATGGAAACCCTCGCGATGTCGGCCCTCGGCACCCTGCTCGCCGCTGTGCTGGGCCTGTTATTGGCCCTTCCCGCCGCCGGCCGATTTGGCTGGTTTTTTCAGAGTGCCGCGCGTCTGGTGCTCAATGCACTGCGCGCGATTCCTGAATTGGTGTGGGCTGCGTTGATGGTGCTGGCGGCTGGGCTTGGGCCGAATGCCGGGACACTGGCACTGGCTCTGCACACCACGGGCGTGTTGGGACGGTTGTTTGCTGAGGCGCTGGAGAACACGCCGCCGGAACCGGCGGATGCGATTCGGTTGCAGGGGGGGAGTCCGGTTTTGGCGTTCTGCTACGGCACGCTGCCGAACCTGGCGCCGCAGTTGCTGGCGTACTGTTTGTATCGGTGGGAGAACAATATTCGGATGGCCAGCGTGCTGGGGTTTGTCGGGGCTGGGGGGCTGGGGCAGATGTTGTATGTGAGCTTGAGTTTGTTTCAGGAGGCTCAGGCGGGGACGGTGATTTTGGCGATGTTGGTGCTTGTGTGGGGGGTGGATTGGTTGAGTGCTTGGAGTCGGGGGCGGTGGGTTAAGGCGTAAGTCGTTGCAATCAAATACCTCTATCGGGGGTTGTCAGAAATATAGGCCGTTGCTCTAAGAACTTCGGCCTTTTAGCAATTTTATACTGCTTACCCACTAAATCGAGCACTCCAATCTGACGAACTATTTTTATTTATCCAAATCAATCACATTATTCTCACCGAATAACTTTTGCGCCTTTTCTATAACGGCATTTGATGGCTCCGGATAAAAAAAAGCAAGATTCTTCTTAGCACGAGTACAGCACACATATACAATTTTACTAGTGCGCGCTATAACGGTATCCTTACCATCGCCAGTGAAGAACGCTTCGAAGTTATAGTTATTCCACCTTCCATTATCCATAACTACCAGTACATTATCAAACTCGCGCCCTTTGGTTTTGTGCTGGGTCGAAAAAGGCGTCTTGCCATCTATATATCTATATAGACTTTGAAACTCTGAAAAATCCAGATCACAAACTTGCGCATAGACATAAAACCTTTGCTTTATAAAATTCTCCAGCCGATCATCTTTTCTAACCAAACCTTTTCTATGCGCTTGCTCTATAACCTCTCCGATTGTTTTACCTTCCAAACTAGCTAAATTCCTAATTTCCTCTCGAAGGTTAAATTTGTCTTTCTGAGAGACTATTTTTAGATCCGTTGCCCTCATAAATTCATTAAAGCTATCTTCTTGGTAAAGCTTAATTAGCGTCTGAATTCTATGAACATGCTTAATCAAACTGTCCCGAGTCGTCCCTCCTCCACCGAGCATGCTTTGATCTGCTTTCTGATCATCAATAAGCATATCTTTGTCAATGTATATTGAAGTCAAATCGAGAAACTGTTGCGACAATGCCAAACGGAAAGATTCAGAATATTTATCAAAATATTCAACCTGACCATCCGTCGGACGCACTTTCTTCAGCTCATTTCCGACCTTACCTTTTTCCAAATCTGCAATTACCTCCTCCAAGGTCTTACCTTCTGGACAGTATTTTGGGACAGTAACTTTAATGAGGGACCTTAGTCTATCCACATATTCTAAAATTTTGTCCCCGTCATAAACCCTCATCAGCCCAGGAAAACCAGCCTTTGTGGCAATCAAGTTATGAGTAAGGTTCAACTCCTTTGTAAGCAAAGGCGAATCGTCCCACCGTAAATAGTCTCTTACAACTTCAACATTGGATTTTTTTGAGTGAAAAAACCTTGCGGTGCCAATTATTGGCTTGCCATCTTCCATATTTGGAGCAGCGTGATCATTAGAAGGTTCTTGGACAAGCCCATCAGTTCGAAACTCATTCGCCAGACTTATTACTGAAACGGGATTCCTTCTATTTTGCTTTTTTATAATTTCCGTAACTCTGGTTTTGCCAGTACCTTTGTAGGCGTCAAGATCTCCGATACCTTTATCATAAATCGATTGCATTGCATCCCCAAAAAAACCTACGGTGTTGCGTCTATCTGTACACGCAAGGTGCTCAAGCAGTATTTCCACAACAAGGGGGCTGGTATCCTGATATTCATCAACCAAAATAAATTTAAACTTATCATTTATTATCCTGCATAGCTTTGGATATTTTGAAAACATTGCATGAGCCAATACAGGAATTTGATCATGAGAAACAACCCCTTTTCTCAGCTTTACATACTCTTTATATTCAACATCCCCATCGATAGACTCAACCCTGTCAGGCTCCCCATTATCCAAAGTCACTTTAAATAATTTTTGGCCATCATCATTAATCAGAAAAATCAGTGTTTCTTTTAGCTCTACTTGAAAATGTTTGATACTCGACCATAGGAAATCGTGAATAGTTGAAACAGAAAGATTTTCATGACTGGCCCTGTGCTCGACCTCTTGCGCAGCAGCATTTGTATAAGTAATGCAAGCAATTTCGGCAAGAGGTTTCTGTTCGATAAGACCAGAAATCGTTTCAACCAGTGAAAAGGTCTTACCACTTCCAGCGCCGCCACTTAGTAGGAAATTTTTACCTTCCCTAGTAGCTGCAAGAATTTCATCTGTCTCCTCACTGTATTTATTCTCCATCAATTGCGCAGCCATTCTAATCCCTCCTGGATATATGCAGGCGTCTTCCAGTTTGAAAATTCTGAACCTTTAGATGGAACGCTATTTAATAGAATATCAATAGCTAAACCAGCTTTTTTATCTACAGCCTTCTCTGCAAACTCATAAGGAGTATAAGTTCCATTCACATACAGTTCAAAATGCTTCGCAACGAGCGAAGGAAACCTAGCGGAGTCATTACCTAAGAATTTTTTATTAATACTAAAAAATGCATCTTCAAAACTTCTCCCACGATAGCCCTCCTCTTCAGTCTGAAATCCGACAAACAAATCTCCCTGCTTGTTAGGTGTCCACCCCTCCAAATAAGACAATATTTTATTATCCTTTTCCAAATCGAGGAAAAACTTAATATCTTCCCTTTTCTTCCCATAGAAAAAGCAAAGTGCATTGTTAGAGGTATGATCAGTTCCCGGATCGAGCGGCGGGCATTTTTTAGTTACTCTTTTTTCCACACTCTTTCCGTCGGACTCCACGGTAGTTTTCCCGGTATCAATATCAGTAAGAATGAGTGTTTTTATCCCGACAAGACGGAGAAATTTTTCAAATATCTGAGAGTGAGCACCGACTTCGACGAGGGAAATATTCTGCGACAACAAAGGAGCGACGCCTTCAATGGGATACTCTTGATCTAGTTTTTTCATCATAGCGGGAAGCAATATTTTTTCTGTATCTCCCTCCACCAAAATAACCTTATCCGCGAAAAACAATTCCGCGCGATGCAAGGTCAAATATTGCTTTAGAAATCGAAAATGCCCAGCTCCTTCCTCATCATGCGCTTTAAAGTAATCATCCTTCAGGCTTTTCAGACTTTTACAAAGCACTTCCCCGCCAGATTTCTTCATGTATTTTATGTCGTCAAAATCACATTCAGCGACAATATGCGAAGAATGCGTACTTATCACAGTCTGAAGATTTACGTTTACTCCATCCTCTCGCTTTATTCCTTCCGCCAAAAGCGCCTTGATATTTTTAATAAATACGTATTGCATTTGAGGATGGGTATGAGCTTCTGGCTCCTCAATGAATAGTATATTTATGGCGGCAGGCCTTTGATTCAGTGCTCGCCTAAAGGACGTCATCAGCAAATCAATCTCGAAAATCATGCTGATCAAATTCATATAGCCTAAACCATTAAAATGCTCAGGCAAATCGTGATTTTCATGTCGATAAAGGACAGTAGTATTACCCTCAAGCAATTCCCTGTGCTGTAAAGTTGACGAAATAGTCAACGAAGTTTCCGCGTGAGAAATACCACCAAACCTCTCCACGCTACCGAGAAGCTTAGCAAACATACTCTGGTAGACCGCACTCAAATCCTTATCAGTACTCCTCAACTTCTTCTTGAACAAATTTACAGTTTCTTTCTGCTCTTCAGTTTCATCCGTTCTTTTATAAATTTTAGCGGTTTGCACCGAGAGCGTTTTGTCGTTATCCTTATTTGTCACACTTCTCTTCGCGCTAATCGATCTAAATGACAACACTTCTTCAAGCGAAATTTTCTCTTTTGACAAATCCGTATATTTAGAAAAGTCGCCACTGAGGTAGCTTTTACGAACAACACCACCAAAATATTTTCCGTGTTTCTCCGAGATATAAAGCAGCGCATCGTTATCATAATTATCTTTATCTTCCTGATACGCACTACAGAAAGAAACAAGTTGAGAGTGAGATAACTTATACTCAAATCCCAAATTAATTAAATTATCTTCCGGATCAAGACTCATGATAAGTTCCGAAACCTGACCCAGATCATCCTGTTCATTATATTTTATTACCATCCTTAAGTGCATACCGATAGAAACATACTCTTCCTCTGTGGGAATTGGCTTTTCTCCTGACACTAGCTCGCGAAGCCTTTCCCTTAGATTTATATTAAAATCATCAATGGAAATTTTAGTACTCTCAACGACAAACTTCTCAAATGCTGACAATAGAGACGTCTTCCCCGAGTTGTTTTTCCCTATTACCAGCGAAAGTTCACTCTCCAGTTCCAACGAAAAATTCCGTAGAAGCCGATAGTTTAAAATTTCAACTTTTGACACTTTCATTGTGCGCACCACCACCATTAAATAGAATTCTTAACCTTATGAAAAAAACGAGAACCCCGTTAAATACCTGAAGGCTTTTTCTTTTTTACATTTTCAACATCCTTTGTTACCTAAAACTCATCACAGTTGATCCAAAGTCTTGTCATTTTTTTTCAAACTCGCTCGTCATTCATCGCTCCCTAGACAATGTAGTCATTGAGGTATAGCTCAATGCCATCAAAATGCATACGCAATACACGCTGGACGAGCGAATCAGGAAATTTTGTACTGGCCAGTTATGAGAGCCCCTTCTCTTGCCCCATGAAGGCAATGTGATAGCATGCGTTCGCTCCCCCCGGAGAGGGGGAATTTTTCTACATCCCGCAAGGAATATGCCCTCGTGAAAGACTTCGTCATCAGCGTCAACAACACCGTCCTCTATCTCTCTCTGGCATTCATCTGGCTGGTCGCTATCGTCGCGATTTTCACCAGTGGGTTCTTGCCGGCGCTGGGTATCTTCGTGGCCGGCACCCTGTGCTGGTGCATCATTTCCGGCTTCTGGTTCGTCCAGTCGGCGACCTACGAAGAACTGCGCAAGCTGAACGCCAGCAAAAATTGAAACATCAGGGTGGAGCCGTAAGTGCCCCGCCCTACCCTGAGCGCTTGGTTCCACGCCAAGCGCTCTCGCCCACCGCGGATGGCTCGCATAGATCCCGCTTTTTCCGAAATCCTAAAAATCCCGCCGTTCCCTTTCTGCCAATAAAGCCCAGTACTATCTTTCAAGAAATATCCCCGTCCCTTGTCCCCATCCACTGAGTGGTGAACTAAAGGAGTTCTGGTTTTGGGACATCTTCTGACTGAGCCGCAGCTGACCGACATCAGAGCCGCACTCTCCTGGCCTTTCAACGATTTGCCGGTCGAATACGATTACATAGCGGCGGAGGTCAGAGGCATCGATCCTGACGTGCTCTACGAAATCCTTTATTCAGAGGTCGCGCCGGTGTGCTTCACCAACCTTGTGGCTGCTGTGCCTCCGGTATGGACTGGCTTTGATCCAGACTCGCTCAGGGTAATGATCGAGGAAAGGCTGGCAGCGAGGGAGAACAGTTGGTTTCGCAGGCAGTTCGATAAGGCGTTGGTTCGCTGGCTGCAGTACAACTATGGCTACATCTGGAAGGAGATTTCTTCCAGGCTTTGAGCTCTTAAACATCTCCGTTTAAAGCAACTCGCCGTAACTTCCCCAAGGCTACAACGCCTTGCGTCATTGCCTACGACTACGCCAGAATCCGCCGGCTTGTGCGTCTACGACGCGGGTCTTATCGTTTCCCGGTCACTGAAAAATAGTGATGGGGTTTGGTAGCCCCGGATTATCGTAGGTTGCATAAGCATCATGATGTGCAGTGTCTGAAAGGCTCCGCGTCATGGTGGTCATGCACAGGGCGTCCTCGGGCGCGCCGGTTCCTACGTCCCGGTCTACCAACCTGAGCATGGCCGCCACCCATCGTTTGGTAGCGAGAGTGTCGGCTCCCATTTGACGATGTAGGAGTTTCACCATGATCAAACCAACACCCAACCCACCCGAAACCGACCCAACCTCCCCCTACGAATCCCCAAACTCCAAAAAACTCCACGACGCCGCCGAGCGCGCGCTGGATCACTACCTCTTCCCCGCCGCCGGGATCATGTCGTCCTTGAACGAGCCCGAGCGGATGTACCTGGCCAATCCGAAATTCAACACTGAATGCCTGCTGGCCAACGCCAGCGAAAACCTCGGTGCGGCGAGTGAGATGCTGAGTAATTTCGCGGCCACGCTCGATCCGTCGCATCGCAAGACGGCGATCGGTATTACGCAGATCGTGATGATTGCCGAGCTGGCGGTGAATCAGGCGCTGGATCACGTCGAGGTCGCGTAACCCGGCGATGGCTGTAGGAGCCGTTCGCGGCGGCTTCTACAGCGCGACTAATTGAGTCTCCCGTTGCAGGAAAAAGTGAGGCTCAAGAGGTTATGGAATGCAAAACAGCCCGGGCCGACACCCTCGTCAACGACGAAGGCGTCGGCCCGGGCTGTTTGCGTTTCAGTAAAGGGCGTTGAATTCGAACCACGAGGCCTTGATCCAATTGCTGCATTAAATGCACATATGAACTGCAATCAACCCAACTAGTGCTCCCTGAGCAGGCCTTTAGACTCTCCCCACGATCAACGTAAGGGAGCGTTCAACATGGTCACCACCGCCGTCATCCACCAAACTGGCGAGCCTCAAGTCATTCAGCTGGAGCAATCCACCGCGCAAACACCCGGCCCCGGCGAGGTCTGGCTTGAGCAGTTCGCCATTGGCGTCAACCCGCTCGACTTGAGCCAACGTTCCGGTGCTGCGCCGTTGGCGTTGCCTTCCGGGTTGGGGCTTGAAGGCGCCGGGCGGGTTGTGGCGGTGGGGGCCGATGTGACGAACGTGGCCGTCGGCGACCGGGTCGCTTATGCCACGGGCCCTATCGGCGCCTATGCCAGCGGCCGCCTCTACCCGGCCAATCGGCTGGTGAAGATCCCCGACAGCCTGAGTTTCGAGGACGCGGCGGCAGTGCTGTTCAAGGGCATTACCGCGCAGTATTTGCTCAAGTCCACTTACCCGGTCGGGCCGGGTTCGACGGTGCTGATCTACGGCGCGGCCGGTGCGTTGGGGCAGATCATGGTGCCGTGGGCGAAGCATTTGGGGGCGTTGGTGATTGGTGTGGTGTCCAGCGCCGAGAGTGTCGAGCGGGCCCGGTTGGCGGGTTGTGATGAGATGTTGGTGTTCGATGCGGCGACGCTGGCCGACGCGGTGGTCGACCTCACCCGGGGCAAGAAAGTGGATGTGGTGTACGACCCGATTGGCCGGGTGTCTTTCGAGGCGTCATTGAATTGCCTGCGCCCGCGCGGGTTGCTGGTGTCGTTCGGCATGGCGTCGGGGGCGCCGGCGCCGGTCGAGATCAGCACCTTGAATGCCAAGGGTTCGCTGTTCCTGACCCGACCGTCCCTCGCCGCCCACACCGCCACGCCGGAGGAATACCAGCAGCGTGCAAAGGACGTGTTGCAAGCGATTGACGCCGGTATCATCCAGCCCAATGTCGGGCGTCGTTATCCGCTGGCGGACGCCGCCCGGGCCCATGCCGATCTGCACCGGGGCGGTTTGCCGGGGGCGGTTGTGCTGGTGCCTTGAGTCTTTTTTCGGGTCATCCACGAGGGTTGTCGTTGCATGGATCTGTTCGATAGCCGTCAGGCCGATGAAGTCGCCACCCTGCTGGCCCTGGCCGAGCACGGCTCGTTTGCGGCGGCGGGCCGGACGTTGCAGCGCCATCCCTCGGTGCTGTCGAAACGGCTCAGCGCGCTGGAGTCGCGGCTGGGGGTGCGGCTGATCGAGCGCACCACCCGGCAATTGCGTTTCACCGATGAGGGGCAACGGCTGGTGGCGCGGTTCGGGCATGCGGTCAGCCTGATCGCCGAAGCGGAGCAGGATGCGCGCGAGGGTGCCGCCGAAGTTCGCGGGCGTTTGCGCATCGCCCTGCCGGCCGCCATGGGTCGGCTGTGGCTGGGCGATATCGTTTCGGCGTTTGCGCTGGCCCATCCGAACGTGGCGTTGGAGGTTGAATATGCCGAGCGCTTCGTCGATATCGTCGCCGAGGGTTTCGACGCGGCGATCCGCATCGGCGAGCTGGCGGACAATCGGCTGGTGGCGAAGAAGCTCTGCGATCACCGCCGAATCCTGTGTGCCGCGCCCTCCTACCTTCAACAGCACGGCGAGCCGAAAACGCCGGCGGATCTTGCCAATCATCATTGCCTGGGGTTTACCGGGTTGCATTCGTATCCCGAATGGCGACTGACCCGAGGCGACGAGAAACACACTCTGAAAATCCGCAGCCGACTGGTCAGCAACGACAACGAAGCGCAGCTGTGTGCCGCGCGCATGGGCGTGGGGATTTTGGCCGGCGGCGACTGGCTGATGACCAAAGACCTGCGCGAGGGGCGTCTGGTGCGGGTGCTGCCCGAGTGGCAACTGGATGCGGACACGGGGGTTTATCTGGTGCGGCCTTCGGCGCGGTTCAACACGGCGACGACTACGGCGTTCAAGGACTGGATCGAGGGGGCGTTTGCTGAAGGTGCGCCTTGGGTGACGCTTGCCCGCTGATTTGCAAACCGTGATGGGAAATCGTGTCGGCCCTTTTTGCCCATTCCTGATGGGAATGCCCCCATAAAAAACATGAATTTTATTTAAAGCGCTCAATCTTTTAGCGTGGCCATTCTGCATATGGAGATGACGCTATGAATGACTCAAGCCTGCGCCTTTACGTCGATGCTCAATTCACCAGTCCCTACGCAATGTCGTGCTTTGTGGCCCTTCGAGAAAAGGGAATCGAATTCGAAATAAGCACCTTGGATCTGGACAAACTGGAGAATCAAGCCAGCGATTACGCCCGTCTTTCGCTGACTCAGAGAGTCCCCACCCTCGTGCATGGCGACTTTGCGTTGTCGGAGTCATCGGCGATCACCGAATACCTGGAAGATGTGTTCCCCCAGACACCTGTTTACCCCCAGAACCCACAAAAACGCGCTGCGGCGAGACAAGTTCAAGCGTGGCTACGCAGTGATCTGCTCCCGATCCGACAGGAGCGCTCTACCCTTGTCGTGTTCTATGGACAGAAATACGGACCGTTGTCAGCGTCGGCTGAGGCTGCCAGGCAAAAGTTGGTTGAGGTCGCTCAATGGCTGCTGACCGACAATCCGGATTACCTTTTTGGTGAATGGTCGATCGCCGACGTTGATCTCGCCTTGATGCTGAACCGATTGATACTCAACGGGGACACGGTGCCGGCTCAACTGGAGGATTACGCTCAACGCCAATGGCAGCGCCCGACGGTACAAGAGTGGATTAAGCTGGAACGACCTCGAATTTAGCGGTACTAAAAATGGGGACAGATTTACTTTTCAGAAAATAAATCCGTCCCCTTTTCTCTTGCGTCCCCTTTTCTGTCCCCTTTTCTCGCCACGCTCAGTTCGGGAAGGATTTCTCACTCAGCCCGCGCACCGACGCGGAAATCACCGCCCGCGCCGAGGGGATGGCGGACATGTTCAGCGCTTACATGATTGCGCTGAACGCCAGATGAAGTTCGCTTTGCACAACCATAGCTTGCCAATACCGAAATTCTGGTCTGCAGGATTGATATTTAAATACCAATGCACGCCCCCCCACATTCTGATCAGTTTGTTACAACAAGGCTTTCTTTCACTTGGATATAACTATTAATCATAAGTATAAAATATTTTCCTCAGCCATTTACCCCACCATTCATTTGACAAGGAGAATACTGTCTAATACTGTTCATCCGCTTTGTACGATATCGGCATGCAGTCATGGCTGGAAACTCTACACAGGGATCGCATTGCCTTTTGCCAAGTCGCAAGCATATTAATACATGCGCAACCAACGACAAATTGGAGAGATAGAATGGAATCTCAGAAATGCGAAGTGGTCATTAGTGGAGAGCGTGAAATTGACAAGCCTGTTGTTGCATTAACCAACTGCGAGGTTGTCTTTTCCAGCAAGGATGAACTTGACCGGTGTATCATCGCCGTCAAAGAATCTGATAAAAAGCTGGCTGCACGCCCGCTGGAATCGGTTCTTTATGACTGGCAAATGATGACTGTCGTCAAAGGACTGACTATGTTTTTCGGAGTGAGGTGGTATGACCGCGAATACTTCGACAAAAACCGAGACATCTACAAGAACCAGATGCATGGACACTTGTTTTCGAAATTTGGCGTTAGTGCGGAAAGTTTTAACGTCAAGCACTTCGTAGCAGGTTAGCCTGACGCATGAGATCTGCAAGATGGATAACCCTTGCAGATCTCGTGCAATTAAAGGACATATGGCTTGAGCATATTTAGAAAGTATCTTTGCCTTGAAGCTTTAATATGGATATATCTCGGCTGTTGGAATGCAACCGTGCCCCTTATTATCGTTCAGCGTGGAAACTTGTTGGAGCTGGCAACCTATGAAACGGGGCTGGCCCTTGCCGCCGTCATTTCCATACTGTTTTTGGCGTCCCGCGTCGAAGTCATGCGACGCAGCACCGCTCTAAGAGCGGGTTGTATCGCCATTGCGTTGACCGGCATCCTGCGCTACGTGTCTGTTTCCGCTTCGTATTCGATAGAGGCTCTGCTGATAATTGACATCCTTGCGGTCGCGGCTTTCGGCGTCGTTCAATCTCTTTTCGGTGTTTATCCAGCTGAAACCGTAGAAAAAGTTCGAATAGAACATGCCTTTCGCATCCGGCGCATCATCGTAACCATAAGTCGCGTTATTGGCCCGCTCCTGGCGGGCGTTGTCATTGGATTGTCTTCCCCACAAGCCTCACTTCTCTTTGCAGCCATTGTGGGTGTGTTCGCAATGGGGTTAGCGTTCGTATTGCCGCACAGCGTCAAATCCGACTCGACACAGATAAAATCGCCGGCACAACGAGTTCGGGAAATGTTTTTGGGAATTAGACTTAAATTAATTCTTCCACCTGAAAGATTCCTGACTGTTGCTGGTTTCATGTTGAGCCTGGCTGTTACTGCCACAGTACCCATGCTGGTTCCAATTCAAATTCACACCCATAATCTCGCTGAAAGCAGTGTCGGCCTGTTCAACGCCATATTTGCGGGAGGCGCAATCGGTGGCCTGTTATTTTTGAGCCCGTTTGTTGCCAGAAGACACAACCAGCGAAACAAATATATTGGACTCTGGACTTTATTAACCGCCTCCCTCGTCACAGCGGCTCTCTCTGTCGAAGTCTGGCAACTGGCTCCATGCCTCTTTATTGCAGGAGCTTCCAGTGCCTCGCTTTCACTGATTGGGATGGATAAGAGAACTGTCTCGGTGCCGTCTGGAGTTCGTATCAGATTAATGGCCGCCACACTTATTGTCGGCCAACTCGCAAATTCGGCCTCTTATATGATGATGGGAACAACGATGATGCAGTTCGGCACCCATGGTTTGCTATTGGTTTACTGCGCAATTTTCCTGTTTGTCTTGTTTCATGCAGCACTTTCGAAGTCCATCTGGTTTTTCCTTGAAGATGCGGCAGACTCCGAACTTTTTTATAAAAATAACCATCCCGGACTGGAGTCGATCATGGTTTCGGTTGCAAAGTGATGGATGCCGGATACCCGCTGCCGCCAATAAACCCGGATTGATTCCGCAGAACACCACGTAAAGGTCTTCGGTCAGGATGTCTTCAAGCCGCATATGCCCCTATCTCCCCAAACCGAACTTTGCCCAAGGCCCACATTCGATCCAGTTGGCAACTGGTCCGTGGATCGGCCTCGAAACTGTAACTGTTCATCCTGCAGACCGTGAGCGAAATTAAGGCCACTCCCCGCCCGAAATGAAGTGAGCACACGCCGTGGATCTGACCTTCACCACCCTCCTCGTCACCTTCGCCGGCGTGTTCCTGATCTGCTTCATGAAGGGCGCGTTCGGCGGCGGCTTTGCGATTGTCGGGATTCCGCTGTTGTCGCTGGTGATGGACCCGATCACGGCTGGCGGGGTGCTGGCGCCATTGTTCGTCGCCATGGATCTGTTCAGCCTGCGCTACTGGAAGCCTTCCACCTGGTCAAAACCCGACCTGAAGTTGTTGGTACCAGGTTTGATCGTCGGCATCGGCGCCGGCTATTTGCTTTTCCGGGTGCTGGACCACCGCGCCATCGCCATCGTCATGGCGGCGATCACGCTGTTGTTTGTCGGTTTGTGGTTCAAGGCGGGCGGAGAAGTGCGAGTGCGGCCGCGCTCCTCACCCAAAGCCGTGGCTGCCGGCATTACTTCGGGTATTACGACGATGGTGGCGCATTCCGGCGGGCCGCCACTGGCGATCTATCTGCTGCCGCTGGGGCTGAGCAAGCAGATGTATGCCGGAACGACCAGCCTGTTTTTCACCGTGGGCAATCTCCTCAAGGCAGTGCCATGGCTGCTGCTGGCCAAACCTACCGGCAACGTGCTGACACTGATGCTCGTCAGCTTGCTCGCTGTACCCTGCGGCGTCTGGCTGGGCTGGCGGCTGCACGCCAGACTGGACCAGCGTCAGATGTACCGCGCCTGTTATGGCTTGCTGGTGGTCACGGCGTTGAAGTTGTTGTGGGATGGAGTCGGGGGATACATGGCCTGAACGAAGTTCAGGCCGGGCCGGGGTTATTTGAACGCAGGCACGGCAACCGATTGATCCGAATGCTGGACGGATGAAATAGGCTTCATACCATTGCGAATCGACAACCTGGAGGTTGATTTGAAAACAGAGAGTGCAAGGCGTGTGATTGTCATCGGTGCCGGCATCGTGGGTGCGTCCGTCGCTTATCACCTGGCTTGCAAAGGTGCGCAGGTCACTGTGATCGAGGCCGGTGAGGTCGCGAGTGGCGTGACCGGGCGCTCGTTTGCGTGGATCAACACGTCGCAAAGTGGGCCCGATCCCATTGCGCAACTGCGCGCTGCGGCAATCCAGGAGTATCACCGGCTCGAAGCGGAACTGCCGGACCTGAAGATTCATTGGACGGGCGCCCTGAGTTATCCGCCCGGCACAGACCTGGAAGCGTCAGCCAACCTGCTCACTCAAGCACAAATTCTCGACCTTGAGCCGAACCTCAAAAATCCCCCTCGACAAGCCTTTTACAATCCACAGGAAGGCGCATTGGACGCCGTGCAAGCCACCCATGCGTTGATCGCCGGTGCTCAGGCTCTTGGAGCGATGGTACTGGTGCATACCCAAGTGCAGGGTTTTACCCTCCGCGATGCAACGGTGACTGGCGTCGAAACCGCAACCGGTGCCATCGAAGCTGACGTGGTCGTATTGGCCGCAGGAACGGCCATCAGGCAACTGACTGAAACTCTGAACCTGTCCCTTCCGATCGAGGCCTCGCCCGCTGTTTTCATCCGCTACAGGATGCAACCCGATCGGGTGAATACCCTGATCTCCAGTCCTGAGATGGAAGTCAGACAGGATTCGCAAGGGATCTTGCTGGCGGCGGAAGACTATCTGGACAACTCCCTGGAGAACCGCCCGCAAGCCATAGCGCAACGAACCGCGGCGGCCATCCGCAACGAGTTGGCGGGTATCATTTCCATTGAGCCAGAATTGGCGTGTATCGGGCTCAGGCCCATGCCTGCGGACGGCGTGCCCATCATCGGTTATCTGCCCGGGATCGGCGCAATGTACGTTTGTACGATGCACCCTGGCGTCACACTCGCGGCAGTCGCAGGCCGCCTGGTCAGTGACGAGCTGATCGACGATCAGATTTCACCTGCCCTGGCGCCATGCCGGCCTGACCGTTTTTTCAAGACGTAAGAACAAGCCCGCGGTGGCCGGGCCGAGCACTCCCATTGACCGCATCAATAACAACCATTAATTCAATGAAGTTCTCATATCAAATCGAAAGCGTAGGATCTGCTCCATACCAACCCACTGCACACGGAGTACAGAACCATGAAACGCCAGACAATCCTCGGCATCGCCTTTTCGCTCTTCGCCCTGAATGCTTTTGCGGCGACTGAAACCGATCCACTGTTCAGCGATGCTGTTGCCGCTGCGACTCAAACCGACCCACTGTTCAGCGATGCCGTAGCTGCGACCGAAACTGATCCGCTGTTCAGTGACGCCGTTGCCGCGACCGAAACCGATCCGCTGTTCAGTGATGCAGTTGCCGAAGGTGGTTCTGACCGTCTGATCGAAAGTCGTAACGCCTGAATGCTCGGTTTTACCGCAGTACCCGACGAAAGCCCGGCCTTATCCGCCGGGCTTTTTCATATGGGGACAGATCTATTTTTCAATCAAAGGCGCCATTCAGTACTTCATAAATCAGCCCTGTAGCCAGCGCCACCAGGATCAGATCGGTACCGACCTGCTGCCATTCGTAGCCGTCGTAGTGCGGCAGCCTGCCGACCAGTCGACCATCGAGCTTCTTCGCAATACCGGGCGGCAGCGGTTTGCCCCGCGCCAGGTTTTTCTGAATGCCGGGCGGCAACGCCGGGCCCGGGGTCCAGTAGCCACGATAGCCGTCCACAATCCCGATCACCCCGCCGCGATCGATACTCGGGCCATGCCCCTGATAACCGCCCCCGCCTTTTTTCCCCTGATTGCCATGATCCTGGCTGT
This sequence comes from Pseudomonas sp. B34(2017), assembly GCF_002112915.1. Classification (NCBI taxonomy): domain Bacteria; kingdom Pseudomonadati; phylum Pseudomonadota; class Gammaproteobacteria; order Pseudomonadales; family Pseudomonadaceae; genus Pseudomonas; species Pseudomonas sp. B34(2017). The sequence continues at coordinate 703,412 of NZ_NEJA01000002.1, forward strand.
TATGCGGGTTGCCTTTGCCCTGCCCCTTTCCGTTGCCAGGATCGGCCAGCGCGGTCACCGAACTGCACAGCAGCGCAATACAGGTCGTGGTCGCAATCAACGTGCGTAAACCGGACATGGGTCGTTCCTTGAATGAATGGGTGTGTTTGGATTCTAGTCAGTTTTTTTTACAGGCATGGAGAGATGGCCCTGTCATCGCGGTCACGCGGCGACGCATCTGGAAACCGTGAGCCTCAGAAACATACGAATGGACACGACTGAGCGTTCGTTCCGGCTGACTTTGCGTTCGGGATCGTGAAATCATTCATTTGACTTGCTTGCCTAAGGCAACTATATAGTTGCCTAAAGCAAACATATGAGCATCACGCCATGTCCACGATCACCGACCGCGCCGACATCGTCCGGCAGTTCAACCGTTTCTACACCCATCAGATCGGCGTGTTGCAGGAACACTTGCTGCAAAGCGACTACTCGCTGACCGAGCTGCGCATCCTCTACGAACTTGCGTCCCAGGGCGATCTGACCAGCACCGACCTGCGCCAGATGCTGGGCCTCGACGCAGGCTACATGAGTCGCCTCATCAGCGGTTTCGACAAAAGAGGCCTGATCCAGAAAGTCCCCTCCGCCACCGACGCCCGCGCCAGTCAACTGCACATCACCGACCTCGGCCGCGAAATCCTCGCGCCGCTGGAGCAAGCCTCGCGGCAAGAAGTCATCACCCTGCTCGAACGCCTGTCCGAACCGCAGCAACTGCAACTGATCGCATCGATGAAGCAGATCCAGACGCTGCTCGAGGGTGGTCAGCCAACGACCTATCTGCTGCGCGATCCGCAGCCCGGTGACATGGGTCTGGTGGTGCATCAGCAAACCGCGATCTACAGCCGTGAATACGGCTGGAATTCAGAGTTCGAAGCGCTGGTGGCAGAGGTCGTCGCCAAATACCTGCGCGAATTCGACCCAACCGGCGAGCGCTGCTGGATCGCGGAGAAGGACGGCAAGGTGGTGGGTTCGGTGTTCGTCATCCGCCACGACGAAACCACCGCGAAACTGCGCATGCTCTACGTGGATGCCAGTGCGCGGGGATTGGGGATCGGCAATCGGCTGATCGAGGAATGCCTGCGTTTTGCCCGGGATGTCGGCTACAAAAAGATGATTCTGTGGACCACCAGCAATCTGGTGGATGCCCGCCGGTTATACCAGCGGGCAGGATTTGAGCTTGTCGAGGAAGAGCCGATTCACAGCTTTGGCAAGGATTTGGTCAGTCAGACGTGGGCGATTGCTTTGTGAGGTCTATGCCCAGTCTTTATAGCCAGGCGGAACGGGGCACAAACCACGTGTGATTGCGCCCGGAACGGCTCAGTGCGGACTGGCGGTCGGACGAACCACGATCTCACTCACATCGACATCGTCGGGCTGTTCGATGGCATAGGCGAGCGCTCGCGCAATGGCGTCTGCATTGAGCGCCACACGGCGGAAGGCTTTCATTTCCTCGCGGGCCACCTCATCGGAAATCGTATCCGCCAATTCGGACTCGACCACACCCGGGCACACCACGGTGACGCGGATCTTGTCCGTTTCCTGACGCAGACCATCCGAGATAGCCCTGACTGCGAATTTGGTCGCGCAGTACACCGCAGCGGTCGGAGAAACCGCGAGGCCACCAATCGACGAGATATTGATGACCTGACCGAAACCCTGCGCCTGCATGTCCGGCAGGACGGCGGCAATACCGTGCAGTACGCCGCGAACGTTGACATCGAGCATCTGGTTCCATTCGTTGACCTTCAACGAGGCCAGCGGAGACAACGGCATCACGCCCGCGTTGTTGATGATCACGTCGACCTTGCCATGTTGCGTCTTGGCGAACGCCACGAAGGCGTGCATCGATTGCAGATCCGTAACGTCCAGTGCGCAGGCACTTGCCGAGCCACCTTCGGCGCGGATCTCGCTGACCAGTTTGTCCAGACGCTCGGTACGGCGGGCACCGAGGACCACATGCGCGCCTTTGGCGGCGATCAGCCTGGCGGCCGCTTCGCCGATACCACTGCTTGCACCGGTAATCAGGACGACTTTGTTTTGAATGTTCGACATATCCGTAGCTCCTGCTGTCTGCTTTGAGGTTCAGCACCGACCGCTGAAGACGCGTTCGTTGCTGCGGGGTACGTCGAAAAGATTAAGGGCACGGGCCTCGTCGACGCGTGCCGAAACCTGCGCCACTTTTGCCTATTCGTGTCTGTGTGCATCGCTTGCAAATTTGTGATGAAGCGCCGCTCAGGCCCCACGGAACTCGCTGGGCGTTACGCCCACTTCACGTCGAAAGACCTGCGAGAAGTGGCTGGGGCTCGAGTAGCCGACCTCCAGCCCGACGTCAATGATGCTAAGGCGGGTTTCCAGTAGCAGGTGCCGTGCACGAACCATGCGCAAGCGGATGAAGTACTGCGATGGCGAAAGCCCCGTCGCCCGCTTGAACAGGCGGCTGAAGTGGTATTCGCTCAGCTCGGCAAGGCTTGCCAATGTTGCCAGGCTGAATTCAGCGCTCAGATGCGCGCGCATGGCGTCCGTGACTTTGCGCAACTTGTAGGCTTGCAAGGCGTTGACCCGACGCCCGGGCTGGCTTTCAGCAAGATAGCTGCGCACCAGATGCACGGCCAGCGCCTGCGCCAGAGAGCGGGCGAAAAGCGCGCTGGGCGAGCGTTCCAGGAGCAGTTCCGTGCGCAACTGCTCCATGACAAACGCGACGCGCCCGTCCCGTGCCCCTGAAACATCGCGCAAACGCACAGGCCCGGCGTGCTGGCCCGACAGCTCTCGAGACGCTTGCTCGATCAAGGGCAGCCCCAGATAAAGATGCATGACTTCGAAGGTATCGCCTCCGTGCGTCTGCCAGCGCATTTCATACGGCTCATCGGAACTGGTGAGGAAAAAATCGCCGGCACTGACCTCGGCAGCTTCCCACTCGCCCCCCAATGCGCGCTCCTCTACCGTCGCCGCCCCGGCCAGAACCAGAACGAGCAGCGGTTCCACCACTGCAGGCACGAGAATCGGCTCAGTAACGCTGCGATGGGTAAACAGCTGAATCACCACGTCCGTGATTTCCGGACGCGAGGGTAACGCCTGGGGTTCACCTGGCAGGAACTCACCCATCGACTCGCCGTTGATGCGCAAGTCTCGAGAGGATGTCGACAACGCGTCCTGGGAGGTACGCCCGGTATTTGCCATGAACTCGTCCTTTTCAGATTCGGCTGTGCGAAGCCAGACAGGTCTCCGATGCTTGCCCGCACGCCGCGTCAGCAGACCGGCTCGATGATATCGGGCTTTTGCCGTGGGTTGAATCGAGCACCGAACCTCCCTCACTGACATTCAGCGCAAAACCCCGACAGCGTGGGCAATCTCACGAAAGCCGACTTTGCCTCGCTGCGAGACAGTAGGCCCGTCGCCGATGACAGCGCCTCGCCGGCGCCAACACGGCTTATCCCTACTCGATCAAAAACGCTGGAGAACATCATGACCGACTTCAAGAACAGCACCCCAAACGAAGTAGCCGGTAAAGTCGCACTGGTCACTGGCGCGGCCAGTGGCATCGGCAAGGCCATCGCACTACTGCTGCATGCCCGCGGCGCCCAGGTCATTGCTGAAGATATAAACCCTGAGGTGGAAGCACTGGCCCGCCCCGGCCTGATCCCCCTGGTGGCCGACATCACTCAGGACGGGGCAGCCGAACGCGCGGTCGCCCTGGCCGTCGAGCAATTCGGACGGCTGGACATTCTGGTCAACAACGCCGGCATCATCATCAACAAACTGGTCATCGACATGACCCGCGAAGACTGGGAACGCATTCAGGCGGTCAACGCCACGGCGGCCTTTTTGCATAGCCGGGAGGCGGTCAAAGCGATGATGCCCAACAAGTCCGGATCGATCGTCAACATCGCGTCCTACGCCTCCTATTTCGCCTTCCCCACCATTGCCGCCTACACCGCCTCCAAGGGCGCGCTGGCCCAACTGACGCGCACCCTGGCGCTTGAAGTCATTGGCCATGGCATCCGCGTCAATGCTGTCGGTGTCGGCGATGTGGTGACCAATATCCTCAACAATGTGGTCGACGATGGCCCTGCCTTTCTCGCCCAACATGGCGAAGCGGCGCCGATCGGCCGCGCCGCCCAACCGGAAGAAATCGCCGAAGTGGTCGCGTTCATCGCCTCGGATCGGGCCAGCTTCATGGTCGGTTCGGTGGTCATGGCCGACGGCGGCATGACGGTCACGGCCGGCTGAGCCGCAGCACAAACGCGCCGCAGGACATGCCCGACCAACCCGAGAGGATCAGGCAAATCTGCGGCAGTTTCGTCCTAACACCGCTGCGCTCGGCTACGTAATCTGAAACCACGCAACGGATGCACACACAGGCCACGGCAGGCCGCTCAGATGAACAACGTCAATGAGGACTGAACAATGAAAAATGCAAAACGGCTTTCCCTTTCACTGGTGATCGGCGCGATGGTGGCCTGCGCAATCAACCTTTCCTCGACCAGCCTGTACCTGGCCGCTGACGGTGCTGATCGAACTCCCGGCATGCGCGTGAGTGAAGGTGGCAGTGATCGCACTCCGGGGTTCCGCGTTGCCGCAGATGGTTCGGACCGCACCCCCGGCATGCGCGTCACTGAAGGCGGCAGTGATCGCACTCCAGGGTTCCGCGTTGCCGCTGATGGTTCGGACCGCACGCCCGGCATGCGCGTAACTGAAGGTGGCAGTGATCGCACTCCGGGTTTTCGCGTTGCCGAAAACGGCTCTGATTGCACGGCTTTGGGCCGTATCGGCTCAGTCTGAACATCCGAGGAGAGAAGTGATGAAAGATGCCAAAAAAACCACTCACGACCATCGTTACGCAGGCATGTGGGTCACCGCGGATGGATTCATCCGTCATGAGCTTCTGACGACTGGTCGTTACGACGAGGCCCGTGGTAAAAACAAGAGCGCCTATCAGGGCCGCTACGAACTGGTCGGTGATTACATCCAGTACTGGGACGACACCGGCTTCACCGCTGATGGCCACTTTCATGACGACGTGCTGTATCACGCCGGAATGATCCTCTATCGGCAATGAGTACTTTGATGATGTCGGGTGAATATCGTCTGCCTGAAAAGCTTCAGGCAGACGCTCATGAACACTTGTGAGAGCCTTGAAATGGAACAGAGCGATGCTTTCATCCTTCAAAACACAGCCGTCTACCGTGACGAACTGGTTCGCCTGCTGACGCAACGCTTTACCACACCCGGGATCTATGAGACCGCCATAGCTCCCCTGCATGTCATCCGTTTCGATTCACCTTCGGAGCTGATCCATACCGTGCACAAACCGGCACTTTGCCTGATCGTGCAAGGGCAAAAGGAAATCGGCCTGAGTGACGACCACTACCTGTACGACCCCCTCAGCTACCTGGTGGTTTCGGTCACCCTTCCGGTGTCCGGTCGCGTGCTGATGGCCAGCCCGGAGGCGCCCTATCTGTGTATCCGGTTTGATTTCGAGCCCACGGAAATCGCTCAGATCATCGCCGATGCTCCGCCGGCAGGCGTCCCGGACGAGCCGGAGCTTGGTCTTTTCCTCGAGAAAGTCGATGTGCCCCTGCTGGAAACAATGCTGCGGCTGGTCCGGCTGCTGGAAACACCGAAAGACATCGGCATGCTGGCACCGCTCGCCCTTCGCGAGTTGTATTACCGCCTCCTGCGGGGTGTGCATGGCCGTCGTCTGTATGAGCTTGCCCTCGGCGACTCGCAAACACGGCGAGTAACACGGGCAATCGACTGGTTGAACAACCACTACACCCAACCCTTGCGCATCGAAGAACTCGCCCGGGTCGCCAACTTGGGCAACTCCACATTGCATCATCGCTTCAAGGCGGTGACGGCCATGAGCCCGCTGCAGTATCAGAAACAACTGCGCCTGCAGGAAGCCCGCCGCCTGTTGCTCGGCGAAGGGCTGGATGTGGCGAGCGCCTGTTATCGAGTGGGCTACGAAAGCCCGTCGCAATTCAGTCGGGAATACAGTCGCCAGTTCGGGTGCCCGCCCTCCAGAGATGCCAGCCGGGTTCGGCATCCTGCGTGATGGCCTGGCCGGAGCCGGTTCAGGGCAGCAGAGCGCCGGGGAAAGATCCAATACGAAGGTTATTGAAGGAGCCATCGGAGGTTGTTTAAGGGTTTCGGCCTTCGCTGTTTAAAGACACTCAGCGTTACTTCCTCAAGGCTACAACGCCTTGCGTCATTGCCTACGACTACGCCAGAATCCGCCGGCTTGTGCGTCTGGGACGCGGGTTTTATCGTTTCCGGGTCACTGAAAAACAGTGATGGGGTTTGGTAGCCCGAGTTAACTAGTCGCATAGCGCGCCATTCGCAGACCTCCCCAGGACTGCACTTGATGGTGGCCATGCGCAGGGCACTTTCGAGTGCGCCGGGTTCCTAGTTACCGGTCTACCAACCCGCGTATTGGCCGCCACCCTTCGTTTGGTAGCGAGGGTGAAGGCTCCTTTTCAATAATTAGGAGTTTCACCATGATCAAACCAACACCGAATCCCCCGGAAACCGATCCAGTCTCCCCCTACAAATTCCCCGACTCCCGAACCCTCAACGAAGCCGCCGAACGCGCCCTCGATCACTACCTCACCCCGCAGCAACGAGTCATGGGCAGCCACCACAAACACGACCCCATGTACCTGGCCAATCCGGCCTACGACACCGAATCCCTGCTGGCCAACGCCAGCGAATCACTGGGTTCCGCGAGCGAAATGCTTAACAACTTTGCTGCGACGCTAGAGCCTGCCCATCGCAAGACTGCGATCGGGATTGCGCAGCTGGTGATGTTGAGCGAGTTGGCGGTGAATCAGGCGTTGGATCATGTTGAGGTGAAGAGCTAAACGTTTGCCCTCTTTGGTGACGACCGGCTAGTTCGGAGCGAAAGAGGGAATAAGCGTTGGTCGAAGCTGCCATGGGGAATGGCAGCTTTCGGCCAAAAGCGGACATTCGACTGATTAGAATGAAGTGCTTAAAGCTGCACGACGAAGTTGGTCAGGGGAAGATGGTAAAGGCCTAATACTCGCCCAGAACGACTGACGCCACCCGATCTAACCGGAACATCCGGGCCGGTTGCTCGAGCCGAGTCCGCTTGTGCACTTGACTCCTTGGTTCGCCTCCAGCCATTTCGTATGATGGGCAACCTTAGTTTGGGATGCTTGGCGTGAAACCAACATCAAAAAAAGCTTCAATCAATCCGCCCTTACCAACCGGCGCCACCCAGAGTTTAAGCGAGGCTGCAAGTCGGCTTTCTTGGGACGATTTGCGAATCATCAAAACGCTAAGCGAATGCGGCAACAGAGCCACGACTGCAAAAAGCTTGGGAATCAATGTATCCACCGTATCGCGTCGTGTGGCTCAAGTGGAAAAGACACTTGGGGTCGTTTTATTTGACCACCGCCGTTCTGGGTACATGCTGACGCCCGAGGGCATTGAGTTAAGGGCGCTCGCCGAACGCGTCGAGCTTGATATCGTCAGCGTTACACGTCGGGTTTCTCGCGCAGGTCAAGGGCCACAGGGAAAGCTTCGGATCACTACTAGCGACTCCCTGCTTCTGTATTTCCTCACGCCGATCATCGCCGACTTCAAAGCGCTTAATGAAGGCATTGCCATCGAGGTTCTGGTTGGCAACGAGACGTTAAGTCTCGCTCGCGATGAATCTGACGTGGCGGTGAGAGCGACGAAAAAACCTGCCGAAAGTCTCGTCGGGCGCAAGCTCGCTTCGATCGCATGGGCGCCTTATGGCAGCATAAAACAAGCGACTGCTATCCCGTTCGCAGAAGGCCAACCGTGGGTGTCCTATTCCGCAGGATTATGTGGACTGAAGGCTAAGAGCTACGTCGAGAACAGAGTCAGCGCCGACTGTATTTCTTATCGTACCGACTCAGTCGCGGCGGCGAGCGTCGCCATTGCGGCAGGCCTTGGTTATGGGTTTCTTCCGTGCATGCTGGGAGACATTACGCCTGGGTTAAGACGCGTCGGCCCAGTTGTGCGCGAACTACAGGATGAGCTCTGGCTGCTTACGCATCAGGACATTCGAAAGTCATGGAGAGTAAAAGCATTCATGACTTTTTGTGCAGCAGCCGTAGCGCATCAAAAGCCTTTGATCGAAGGGCAACTGGATCTCCCGGTTGCGCAGGGCGAAACCGGGAGCGTCTCTTAGTCGGCGCTAGATCCGATGACAGCCTTGCAGACAATTTCAATCAGCTGTGAACGTTGAGCCAACCTGGATACACCGATTATATTGCTCGCGCACTGGGGCCGCTCAGTGCGATATGCGGCTTTGCGCACATCACCTACCACGGCGAAGGCCGCGTCCATATCCAATACGTAGAGCGTTTCTTCGACGACATCATTAAGGGTCGCTCCATAGAGCGCGAGCAACTTGGCGATGTTGTCGTAAGAGGCGCGCATCTGCTCTCCTATCGACGAGAAATCGCTGGGCTTCCCCTCGCTATTCAAAGGCGCGGGAGCAACCAGGTTACCCTCCTCATCGTGGTTGAACTGACCCGAGATATAGATCTCGTTTCCAACTTTTCTGGCCTGGGGATAGCCGTAGCCCTCCTCCCATGAGACTCCCCAGTAAGCGGTGTTTTTGCCGTGCGGTTGTGAAGCAGCCATTGCTTTCTCCTTGAAGATGACGAGTCGAATGATGTCGATTCGAGTTGTCGGGAGGCAAAGGCTAGCACCGGAAACACTATTGAAAATGCGCATTTTTGCGCCTCCAGCAGCGCAAAAATGCGCCCCTATTGCGACACGCATTCCGTTAAATTTTTTCCATCGACTGACCGCTGGATTGAGCTTATCAACCGGCTACTGGGAAAAAGGAATCAGGATGAAAAACGAAACATGCGCGTCCTCACTTAAGGATTTGACTAAACAGACTGGGCAATTGAAACCTTGGCAGATTCAACGCGCGGAGCAGTTAATGCTCGATAACCTGGACGCAGATATTTCAGTAGCAGCTATCGCACAGGCCTGTGCGCTATCGCGCAGCCATTTCACCCGTCAGTTTAAAAGAACCACTCTCGTCTCACCCAAAGAATGGATGCGAGAGCAGCGGATTCTGAGGGGCAAGCAGTTACTTCAGACGTCGAGATTGCTAATTGCGGACATTGCACTGGAGTGTGGCTTCTCTGACCAGTCTCACTTCTGTCGCACATTCGTGCGAACCGAAGGTGTAACTCCGCGGGCTTGGAAACAGAACAATCAATCGCCTGCGCTGTGATTTGATGAGCTGGATAGCGGAGTTAAGACTTACCTGGAGGTTTAACCCTAGGATGCGACGCATGTGAATGGCGCCTCGGCCGCATTACGATAAACAACACGATCATCGCGCGCTAATGGCCGTTAACGGTCGAGGGCGAACGTCTGCTATTGGCCGAAAGCAGCCACTTCCACCCGAAATATCCTCGGAAAACCCACATGAAAACCGCCCTGATCTCCGACACCCACAACCTCCTCCGCCCCGAAGCCCTCGCCGCGCTCCAGGGCTGTGACCAGATCATCCACGCCGGCGACATCGGCAACCCGGACATCCTCACCCAACTGGCCAAGATCGCCCCGGTCCACGCCGTGCGCGGCAACAACGACCTCAACAGCCAATGGGCCGAAAACCTCCCCGACCTCCTGACCTTCACCCTCAACGGTTGGCCAACCCTCCTCGTTCACGACATCGCCGATGTCCCCGCTGATCTCGATCCGGGCATCAAGCTCATCATCACCGGCCACTCCCACAAGCCCCGCATCGAATGGCGCGGTGACCGTCTCTACGTCAACCCCGGCAGCGCCGGCCCTCGGCGTTTCAAATTGCCGGTGACGCTGGCGATCCTCGAGATACAACCCGACCGCATCGAACCGCGCCTGATTTCCCTGCTGGATCCCCCCGCCTGAAACCGCTACCGTTCCCGCATCCAGTACCGGAGACCAACGCGCCATGTCCATCGCCGACAACCTCCTCGCCTTCACCCTCGCCGCCACGCTGTTGACCCTGACGCCCGGTCTCGACACCGCGCTGGTGCTGCGCACCGCCACCGTCGAAGGCAAGCAGCAGGCGTTGCGTGCGGCGTTGGGGATCAATGCCGGTTGTCTGTTGTGGGGCGCGGCGGTGGCGTTTGGGTTGGGGGCGTTGATTGCGGTGTCGGAGCTGGCCTACAACCTGTTGAAGTATTGCGGCGCGGCGTATCTGGCGTGGCTGGGGTTGAACATGCTGCTGCGCCCTCGCCGCTCGCTGGCACCGGCCGAAGCCGACGGCAAGCCGGGGGCGAACTGGTTTTTCAAGGGCATGCTGGGGAACGTGCTGAATCCGAAGATCGGGATTTTCTACGTGTCGTTTCTGCCGCAGTTCATTCCGCAAGGTCAGCCGCTGGTGCCGTGGACATTCGGGCTGGTGAGCATTCATGTGGTGCTCGGGCTGATCTGGTCGCTGGTGTTGATTGGTGCGACGCAGCCACTGTCCGGTTTTCTGCGGCGGGAAAAGGTGATTCGCTGGATGGATCGCACCACCGGGATGATTTTCGTGTTGTTTGCTGCGCGGTTGGCGTTCAGCAAGCGTTGAGGCGCCTGCGCTAAACACACCTTCGGTCGAGAGCTGCCACTTCATCAAACTCAAGACTTGCCCAGCACATATGGATATCCGTATATTCGAACAACCATATGTACCGAAGACCTCGTCATGCTCACCCCCGCCTCCGTTTTCAAATGCCTCGCCGACGAAACCCGCGCCCGCGCCACACTGCTGATCACCCGTGAAGGTGAGCTGTGTGTCTGCGAACTGGTCTGCGCGCTGGACGACAGTCAGCCGAAAATCTCCCGCCATCTCGCGCAACTGCGCACCTGCGGTCTGTTGCTGGATCGTCGTCAGGGTCAGTGGGTTTATTACCGGCTCAACCCTGATCTGCCGGCATGGATTCGCACGCTGCTTGAAACCACGCTCGCCGCCAACACCGTCTGGCTGGAAGAAAACAGCGCACGACTGGCGGCCATGGGCGATCGCCCGCTCAATACGTCTGCCTGCTGCTGAGGATCGAAAATGCGAGTTCTATTCATGTGCACCGCCAACAGCTGCCGCAGCATTCTGTCGGAGGCGATGTTCAACCATCTGGCGCCGGCCGGTTTCGAAGCAGTCAGCGCCGGCAGTTTCCCCAAGGGCCAGGTGCTGCCGCGCAGCCTGACCACGTTGCAGGCAGCCGGCATTTCCATCGCCGGGTTGAGCAGCAAGGGCAACGAGGCCTTCGAAGACAACCCGCCGGACATCGTCATCACCGTGTGCGACAAGGCCGCCGGTGAAGCCTGCCCGGTGTATTTCGGCCCGGCCCTGAAAGCCCATTGGGGGCTGGAGGATCCGTCGGATGTGCGCGGTGATGAAGGCACCATCGACGCCGCTTTCCGCGCCACTCTCGCCCGAATCGAAACCCGTTGCCGAGCCTTCCTCGCCCTGCCCTTCGCCCAACTTGACCGTGATGCCCTCAAGCACGAGCTCGACCGCATCAGCACGCTGTAACCGGAGCCGACATGACCGACCTGCCCAACCTCGATCCTTCACTGGTTCAAACAACCACGCGTGACGAAGACGCGCACAAGCCGCGCATCCTGTTGCTGTACGGCTCGGCCCGCCCGCGCTCCTTCAGCCGCTTGCTGGTCGAAGAAGCCGCCCGCCTGCTGGAGCACTTCGGTGCCGAGACGCGAATCTTCAACCCTTCGGGTCTGCCGCTGCCGGACGACGCACCGGGCGATCACCCGAAAGTCCAGGAACTGCTCGAACTGATGCAATGGTCCGAAGGCCAGGTCTGGTGTTCACCGGAACGCCACGGCGCCATGTCGGCGGTGTTCAAGGCGCAGATCGACTGGGTGCCGCTGGCCCTCGGCGCGGTCCGTCCGACCCAGGGCAAGACCCTGGCGGTGATGCAGGTCTGCGGCGGCTCGCAGTCGTTCAACGTGGTCAATCAACTGCGCGTGCTGGGCCGCTGGATGCGCATGTTCACCATCCCCAATCAGTCGTCGGTGCCCAAGGCCTATCTAGAATTCGACGAAGGTAATCGCATGAAACCCTCGGCGCTGTACGACCGGGTGGTGGACGTGATGGAAGAACTGGTGAAATTCACGCTGTTGCTGCGTGACCGACCGGACCTGGTGGATCGTTATTCCGAGCGCAAGGAATCGGCGGAGGAATTGATGCAGCGGGTCAATCAGCGGTCGATCTGATGACCAACCCCCACAATTAAAAACCGGTGCGAACGTTCGCACCGGTTTTTTTCGTCGCCGGGTTACGGCTGGATGGAAGCACCATCGCTTTCGGGTGCCTTGTTTTCAACGGGCAACTGCCGACGGCGCATCAGGCGATACGCCGCCGGAATGACAAACAGCGACAACAACGGCGCCGTGACCATGCCGCCAACCATGGGCGCGGCGATGCGGCTCATGACTTCGCTGCCGGCACCGCTGCCGAGCAGAATCGGCAACAGACCGGCGATGATCACGGCCACGGTCATCGCCTTGGGACGCACACGTTGCACGGCGCCTTCGCGAATCGCCGCGATCAACCCGCGTTCGGAGTGATCGCCGAGTTCTTCGCGCTCGGCCCAGGCGCTCTTCAGGTAAAGCAGCATGATCACGCCGAACTCGGCCGAAACCCCGGCCAGCGCAATGAAGCCGACCCCGGTGGCGACCGACAGGTTGTAGCCCAGCAGATAAAGGAACCACGCACCGCCGCTCAATGCGAACGGCAATGTGGCCATGATCAGCAGCGCTTCGTCGAAGCGAGCGAACGTCAGGTAAAGCAGCACGAAGATAATCAGCAGCGTCGCCGGCACCACCAGTTTCAGCCGCGCATTGGCCCGCTCCAGAAACTCGAACTGCCCCGAATAGCTCAGGCTCATGCCGGGCTGCAATTTCACCTGCTCACTGACGGCACGACGCAGATCGGCCACCACCGAAGCGATGTCCCGCCCGCGCACGTCGATGTACACCCAACCGGACGGTCGGGCATTCTCGCTCTTGAGCATCGGTGGGCCGTCCGTGACCTTGATCTTCGCCAGCATGCCAAGGGTGATCTGGCTACCGGAAGGCGTGTAGATCGGCAATTGCTCCAGCGCGCCGGGCGAATCACGCCACTCTCGTGGATAACGGATGTTGATCGGAAACCGCGCCAGCCCCTCGATGGTTTCCCCGACGTTTTCCCCGCCAATGGCACCGGCGACGATGGATTGCACATCGCTGATGTTCAGCCCGTAGCGGCCGGCGGCGTTGCGGTCGATATCCACGTCGATGTAGCGGCCACCGGTCAACCGCTCGGCCAGTGCCGAACTGACGCCGGGCACACCTTTGGCTACACGCTCGATAGTCTGGGTCGCGGCGTCGATCTGGGCCAGATCGTTGCTGGCGACCTTCACGCCGATGGGGCTTTTGATCCCGGTGGCGAGCATGTCGATGCGATTGCGGATAGGTGGAATCCAGATGTTGGTCAGGCCCGGCACTCGCACCACGCGATCCAGTTCTTCCACGAGTTTTTCCGGGGTCATGCCCGGACGCCATTGATCGTGGGGCTTGAATTGGATAGTGGTCTCGAACATCTCCAGCGGTGCCGGGTCGGTAGCGGTTTCCGCACGACCAGCCTTGCCGAATACATGCTCGACCTCGGGCACTGACTTGATCAGCCGATCGGTCTGCTGCAACAGTTGCGCGGCTTTTTGCGCCGACAAACCCGGCAAGGCCGAAGGCATATACAGCAGATCACCCTCGTCCAGCGGCGGGAGGAATTCGCCACCGAGCCGCGAAATCGGCCAGGCAGCGCTGACAAACACCAACAGCGCCACCAGCAACGTGAATTTCGGCCGGCGCAGCACCACGTCCAGCGCCGGCTGATAAATCCGGATCAGCCAGCGGTTGAGCGGGTTGTGGCGTTCATCCGGAATCCGTCCGCGAATCCAGTAGCCCATCAGCACCGGCACCAGCGTCACCGACAATCCCGCTGCCGCCGCCATGGCGTAGGTCTTGGTGAACGCCAGCGGGCCGAACAGCCGCCCTTCCTGGGCCTGCAAGGTAAACACCGGAATGAACGACAGCGTGATGATCAGCAAACAGAAAAACAGCGCCGGCCCCACCTCCGCCGCCGCGTCGGTCATCACCTGCCAATGGCGCTCGCCCTTGAGCGCCTGCCCCGGATTGGCCGCGTGCCACGCCTCGATTTTCTTGTGGGCGTTCTCGATCATCACCACCGCCGCATCCACCATCGCACCAATGGCGATAGCAATCCCGCCTAGCGACATGATGTTGGCGTTCAACCCCTGATAACGCATCACGAGAAAAGCGATCAACACGCCCACCGGCAGCGAGATAATCGCCACCAGCGAAGAGCGCAAATGCCAGAGGAAGATCCCGCACACCAGCGCAACGACGATGAACTCTTCGAGCAGTTTGTGGCTGAGGTTTTCCACGGCGCGATCAATCAGCTTGCTGCGATCGTAGGTGGTGACGATCTCCACGCCGGGCGGCAGGCTGCTTTTCATGTCATCGAGTTTGGCCTTGACCGCCGCGATGGTCTCGCGGGCGTTCTTGCCGCTGCGCAGGATCACCACGCCGCCAACGGTTTCGCCTTGGCCATCCAGTTCGGTGATGCCCCGGCGCATGTCCGGCCCGGTCTGAACCGTTGCGACATCACCCAGAGTCACCGGCACCCCGCCAGCACCGAGTTTTAACGGGATCGCCCGAAAATCATCAAGCGTCTTGAGGTAGCCGGAAGCGCGCACGATGAATTCGGTTTCGGCCATTTCCAGCACGGCTCCACCGGTTTCCTGATTGGCCTTGCCGATGGCTTCGCGCACCTGCGCCAGGGTGATGCGGAGGCTGGCCAGCCGCACCGGATCGGGCTGTACCTGATACTGCTTGACCATGCCGCCGACGGTGGCGACCTCGGCGACGTTGGGCAGGGTCTTGAGCTCGAACTTGAGGAACCAGTCCTGCAACGCCCGAAGCTGCGCCAGATCATGCCCGCCGCTGCGATCCACCAGCGCGTACTGATAGATCCAGCCCACCCCGGTGGCATCCGGACCCAGTGCCGGTTTGGCGCTGGCCGGCAGGCGACTCTGGATCTGGCTCAGGTACTCCAGCACCCGCGAGCGCGCCCAGTACTGATCTGTGCCGTCCTCGAACAGCACGTACACGAAGCTGTCACCGAAGAACGAATAACCGCGCACGGTTTTCGCCCCCGGCACCGAGAGCATGGTGGTGGTCAGCGGATAGGTCACCTGGTTCTCGACAATCTGTGGCGCCTGTCCGGGGTACGGCGTGCGGATGATCACCTGCACATCGGACAGATCCGGCAGCGCGTCAATCGGCGTGCTCTGCACCGACCACACGCCCCAGCCCGTGACGAACAGCGTCGCCAGCAGCACCAGAAAACGATTGGCGACGGACCAGCGAATCAGCGCGGCGATCATGGCTGGCTCCCCGAAACGTTCCCGCTCGTTTCGAGCGGCTCGGCGATGATGCCCTTGAGACTGGCCTCGGAATCGAGCAGGAACTGGCCGGATGTCACGACGCTCTGCCCTTCTGCCAGGCCGTCGAGGATCACCGTTCTGCCCGCGCTTTCCTGACCGAGGCGCACCTCCACCGGACGATAGTGCCCCGCGTCTTCGGCGAGCATGACCAAGGCGCGCTTGCCGGTGCGGATCACGGCTTCACTCGGCACCCACAATTGACTCTGCCCGGTCGAACGTTTCAGCCGCACTTGTGCGGTCATCCCCGGCCGCAAGCGGCCATCGGCATTGGCCAGCTCGACCCGCACGCGCAGGGTGCGGCTGTCCGGGTTGGTGTCCGGCAGAATCGCGCTGACCGCTCCGTTGAACACAACACCGGGAAAGGCCGGCAGGCGCACTTCGACGGCCTGCCCCACGGCAACCGAACCGGTCTGCGATTCCGGCACCGCCACCGCGAGCCAGACACTGCTCAGCCCGTTGACCCGCGCCAGGGTTTCACCTGTCGCCACGGCCATACCCGCCCGCACATCGAGTGCTTGCAGCACGCCGCCCAAAGGGCTGGTGACCGTCAGTTCGGACTGCACCTTGCCGCTGCGCTCCACTTGAGCAATCAGGCTCGACGGCATCCCGGTCAGCCGCAAGCGCTGGCGTGCCGCGGCGATCAGGTCGGCATCGCCGCTACGCCTGAGCGCCAGAAACTCGCTCTGGGCCGCCGTCCATTCCGGCACGAGAATGTCAGCCAACGCCGCGCCAGCCGTGAGCACGTCCCCCGGCGCTCGGGCGTAGACCCGCTCGACAAACCCGTTGGTGCGCGCCTGAATCACCGCGACATCGCGCTCGTTGAACGCCAGCACACCGCTCACATCGAAGCTCGAGGTGAAGGCACCGCGACTGACCGGCGCCACACGCACACCGAGGTTCTGACTCAGCCCCGGATCGATGCTGACGGACGCACTGCCCTCCCCACCGCTGGCGTATCGCGGCACCAGTTGCATGTCCATAAAGGGTGACTTGCCCGGTTTGTCGAACTTCTGCTGCGGGTACATCGGGTCGTACCAGTACAAGGCCTTGGGCTCAGTGCTCGGCGCCGGGGCTGAAGCCGCTGCTCCGTTCATTCGCTGGTAGGCCAATCCGTAACCGCCACCCACACCCACCGCCAGCGCGAGGCCGGCCAGCCACACGCCGTTCCATTGTTTAAGGTTCACAGGCTGGTCTCCCCATAAGCGAAATGCAGACGCGCAGCGGTCAGCGCGAGTTGTTCTTCCATGTCGATCTGTTTGAGGCGGGCCTCGATGAGTTCGCGGCGGGCGTTGACCACCGCGTTCAAATCGCCCTGGCCGGCGCGATAACTGGCCAGGCTCAGATCGACTTTCTCTCTGGCCAGCGGCACCAGGCTGTCCTCGGTGCGGCGCACGGCCCGATCGAGGCGCTGGTAGTCGGCCAACTGGTTTTCAAGCTGCTCGGTGTGCTCGCGGGACAGTGCTTCGCGCTCGGCTTGCAACTGGCTGACTTCGGCCTGTCTGGCGGCGATTTTCGGGTTCTGGCGCGTCTCGGGAAACAGCGGCAGATCCCAGGAAAACTGCACGCTGACCATGTCGCCAAACTCCCGCCCCCGATGCTGGTAATCCACTTCCCAGCTCCAGTCGGACTTCTTCTCGGACACCGCCTCTTGCACCCTGGCCTGGGCTTCGCGGGTCATGGGGGCGAACGCCGCCAGTTCGGGGTGGTGTTGCAGTTGATGATTGAAGGTCGGGGCATCGACCGGCCACACGGGCAAACCGCCTTCGGGCTTGTCGTTGGCGGCGGTGCCGATCCAGCGTTTGAGCGCGGCTCGAGCCTGGGTGCGTTCGAGGGTCAGGTTGTCCTGTTGCTCGGCGAGTCGGGCCGCTTCCTGTTTCGGCGTCACTGCGTCGGCAGGTTGTGCGCGACCACCGGCAATCTGCGCCCGGACGGTCTCACTCAGCAGACGGTTTTCCTTGAACAATTCCTGGAACAACGCTTCTTTGCGCTCGACCGAATAGCCTCTGATCCACGCCAGCGCCGTCGCCTCACGCACCTTCAAACGCTCGACACGGCGCTCGGCCGCCGCGCGCTCGATGACTGCGTCGGCAACTTCGATGCGCGCCTTGCGCTTGTCTGCGTTGGGCATTTCCTGCCGGTAACCGACCATCTGCATGGTCATAAAATCCTGATCGACGCTCCAGCGATCCGGGCCGCCCACGGGGTAGTTCTGCAGACCGAGCACCAGCTTGGGATCGGGCAACTCGCCCGCCGGAATGGCCGCGCTGCTGGCGGCCTGGATTTTCTGATCTTGTGCGGTCAGCGACGGCGCATTGTTTTCGGCCAGCCGCAGCGCTTCATCGAGCGTCAGCGCGGCGGCGAAACCCGGCCACGCGAGCACGCTTGCCGCAAGCCCGGCCACCAGAGGCCAACCCGTGCAATTGCACTTGAATGTCATGTTTACGATTCCTGTGATCGTCCACTGCGCGCGGCGTAAAACACGCGCACAGCCAAATCACTCCGCCTGGGCGAAATGAGCTTCAAGGGGAGACAGGAATCAGGTGCGGGGCGGTCGCCAGACCCCGGACGGGGCCGCTAGCGGCAGGGAATCACTGAAGAACGAATGCGTGACAGGACTGAACACGGTAACGGGCGGCTTGAGGATCGCGACTTGCAGCAGGCCGCCGGTCTTGCACTCCTGGCCGGGTTTGCAGGGGGAGCCATGGTCGGCAGGACTCTTCATGTCCTGGCAGCAATCCATGTTCATGCCGTCCATCATCGCCATGCCCATCGTTTGCATCGGGCACGGTTCTGTCGGTGCCTGCACGCCCGCCATCCCGCTGAGGGGAAGCGCCAGGCTGATCAGGAAAACGAGACAAAACCGCAGATAGCGTTTCATGGCCGGGAGTCTAGTCGTGAAAACGGGCGCCTACAATCGGCTGCCCGGCGATCTCACCGGACACGCATTAAGCCAGGATTAGCAGCAGAAAATGATGCAGTAGGCGCTCCATCACCTAACCTCAATGTTTGTGTGATCAACCGGAATCGCCCAGTCCCATGCGTAATGCATTGAAGTCATTGATGTTCATCACCCTGACGCTGCTCTGTCCGGGTGTCTCGATGGTGTCGGCCGCCGACCTGCCCGGCACGCCCGATGTCGGCGCCCCGCTCCCCGGCGTCACGCAAAGCGATCTGCAATCCTTGCAACTACGCCTCGACGGCCTCAAGCAGCAGATTTCGTCTGCCAACAATTACAACCAACTCGAAGGCCCGCAGGACCGGGTGCAGACGTTCATTCTGGACATCGATCGGCTGTCGGCATCGCTGTTACCGCAGCAGGCGCAACTGACCGTGCAACTGGGCGTGCTCGGTGCCGCGCCGGCCGAAGCGGTCGCTGCCGAACAAGCCGATATCGCCGCGCAACGGGCGACGTTGATCGAGCAGAAAACCAAAGTCGATACGGCGTTGAAGAACCTCGCCAGCCTCAAGCAAAACGCTACGGAGCTGATCACCCAGATCGCCGGTATCCGCCGCACATTGCTCGAAAGCGAATTGACGCTCAGCACCCACAGCATTCTGAATCCTGGCTTCTGGGCTCCCCTTGTCAATCCGTCGGCGGATGATCGCCAGCGTCTGCGCACTTTCTTCGAACAGGTGCAACAGACCGGCGCCGAAGCCTGGCAACCGGGTCAGCGACTTTACACCGCCCTGCTGGTGGTGCTGGCCTTCGTCGTCTGGACGCTAGGGCGGCGACTGGCCGACCGCTGGCTGGCGTGGGTGTGCATTCACCGCATGCCGGAGGGTCGACTGCGCCGCAGTTCGCTGGCGTTCGCCTCGGCGCTGGCGACTCTCGCGACCACCGCCATCGCCCTGCAACTGCTCTATTACGCCTGCACCCGTCACGTGCCGTTGCCGCCGATGCTGGCGACATTTTCCGATGAGTTCGGGAAAGTGGTTTATGCCTGCGTGCTGATCACAGGGCTCAGCCGCGCGTTGCTCTCGACCGAGCACCCGTCCTGGCGACTGCCGGCGGTGGCTGACCCGGTGGCGCTCGCGCTGCATCCCTACGCACGGATCCTCGCCGCGACGCTGCTGGTGCTGGTGACGGCGGTGCAAGTCAGCAATGCCGCCGGCATGAGCAGTCAGATTGTGCTCGCAGGCAGAGGCATCATTGCGCTGGCGGTGCTGGGCATCGTCACCACGCTGCTGATGCGCGTCGGCAGGGTGCGCAAAACACTGGCCGCAGCCGGTGACACCCAAGTGGCGGGCAACACCTTCGCCGGGGTGGTTTACACCGTTGCCACCCTGGCGATGGTGCTGTCGTTCGGCGCCCTGCTCACGGGTTACGTGTCGCTGGCGCGGTTCATCACCTATGAACTGGTGTGGGCGTTTATCGTGTTTTCCGGGTTTTACCTGCTGATGCAATTGCTCAGCGACAGCTGCGAATACTTCTTCTCCCCCCGCCATTCCAGCGGCAAGGCGCTGAAACAGCTGCTGGGGGTCGGTGACCGACGCCTTGAGCAGGCCTCAACGCTGCTGGCCGGTTTCGGTCGAGCCGCGCTGTTGCTGCTGGCGGTCATCACCCTGTTCGTCGGCGGGATCGGCACCACACTCGGCCAACTGGCGACCAACATCGGCACGATCCTCGGCGGCGCCGGCCTGCGCAAGCTGAACATCGTCCCCGGCCATTTGCTCAACGCAATGCTGGCGCTGCTGATCGGCATCTACCTGATCCGCGCACTGCGCCGCTGGCTCGACAACGAGTTCCTGCCCAAGACCGACATGGACCCGGGCATGTGCGCCTCGCTCAGCACGCTGTTTTCCAACATCGGTTATGCGGTGGTGATTCTGCTGACGTTGTCATCGCTGGGGGTGCAATGGACCAACCTGGCGTGGATCGTCAGCGCCCTGTCGGTGGGCATCGGCTTCGGTTTGCAGGAGATCGTGAAGAACTTCGTCTCCGGGCTGATCCTGCTCACCGAGCGCCCGGTCAAGGTCGGCGACCTGATCAGCATCAGCGGCGTCGAGGGCGACATCCGCCGGATCAACGTGCGCGCCACCGAGATCCAGCTCAGCGACCGCTCGATCGTGATCGTGCCCAACTCGCAACTGATCTCGCAGAACCTGCGCAACGTCACCCTCGGCGGCAGCGCCCAGGGCGTGGCGACGCTGGAGCTGATGTTCCCGCTGGATATCGACCCCGAACAGGTGCAGAACCTGCTGTTCGACACCTACAAGGAACACGAAACCATCCTCGAAAAACCGGCCCCGTTCGTGCGCTTCAGCAAGCTGACGCCGGACGGGATTACGTTGACGGTGACCGGGTATGTGGCGAGCCCGAGGATTGTCGGGACGACCAAGAGTGATTTGCTGTTCGAGATTCTCAAGCGGCTGGGGGCGGCGGGGATTGAGCTGGCCAAACCTGCACAGCCGGCTGGCTGAGGGGAAGCGCTGCGCTTTACTTGCCTGATCAGGACTCAGGCGCGTCGACTGCCTCGGGAGTGGCCTCGGCCGCCAGTTTCAAACGATCCGCCTTGCTGATGTACTTCGGTTTGTTGCTCTTGGGTGCCAGTTTGGCGTTGGCCTTTCTGGATTTTTCCTTGAAGAGTTGCTGCAGTTTTTTCTGGCGGTTCATGTTCATCTACCCGGCTGTAAAGGCTTGAATGATAACAGCTGAATCAGCCGACGCAGAGGCAGGCGAAACCTCACGCTCAATCAAGCCTTCACGATAACCGGCTCGCAAATCCGGTTAAACGCCGGAGAGCACCCCGAGGTCGCCCGTGCGCCAGACGTTGTCAACCGTGACGCTTTGAATCAGCCAGGCGTCGCCTGCCCGCACCAGTTTTACGTCGTAACGGTTTTTCATCAGGTAATGGCGTGAATGATCATTTTGCGGCACGTGCTGGGCTTCCACGAGTGCATCTACCTGCGCCTGATCGCCAGCGATGCTGACTCGCGGATTGTTGACGGAGTGCGTGGTGTCGATACCGGCTAGTGAACCTGAAAGCGCCGCCACGATGGTCTGGCGCCCCTGCAGAACAGGGTATTCGAACCCGGCCTTTGCAGCGGCAGGCCGGAAGTCGGAAATCGCATCTTCGGTAAACGCCGAAGCCAGCAATACTTCGTCGCGCAGATCGATTCCGGCGGCAAACCGGTACAGCGTTTCAACCACCGCAAGTTTGTCTGCGGTGTCCTGCAACTGTGTGGATGACATGTTTGAGGCCTTAGGTGAAGTGAGCTTGAGGATTTCGCCAGGCGCGAGGCCGAAGCGGACTCGCGTTTCAGAAATCAGTAACGGTTGTGCCTGCAATGCTTTCGGCGAACCCGATGCCGAGCAACCGGGCCGGCGTTTCAAATCCCGGCCGTCGCTCCCCGCTCAGTACGCGACGTGCAGCTTCGACAGCCGCGAGCGGCGTGTAGGTATAGCCGTTGACGGTCTCGATCACCGAGCGCGCAACACTGCCGTCGGCGCCGCTGATTTCAGCCACCGCTCGGGCGCGATGAGTTTCGCGCTGTTCGACGCTCGGCGCTTCGGGCAGTTGTGACAGATCACCCTCCGGAAACGCGTCACCGCTGATGTGCACGAACATGGCGATATCGGGAATGCCGGTGGAATGCCAGCCGGTCACCAGATCACCAAACGACAGCGGCGCACAGAGCACCGGTCCGTCACCAAAATCGAAGTGACGGGGTTGCGCATCGGGCGTTGCGACCAGTTGTCCATCGACCCGCGCCAGCAGGCCTGCGCCAATGATTTCGCCGACGCTCAGGGCCGACCCGCGCGACATCGAACCCGTGACCTGCAAGGCGATTCTCAATGAACGCGGTTGCGACACTCGCCGAGCGACATGCATCGCCAGACAATCGGTCGGCACCACATCCCAGCCGACGCCGGGCAGCAACATCACGTTTGCACGGGCGGCTTGAGCACCCAACTGCTCGACGCGCCGGTAGACATTGATCTCCGCCGTGATGTCCAGATAGTCGACACCTGCCTGGATGCACGCCTGCATCAAGGCGTCCGCCGTCTGGACGAACGGCCCCGCGAAATTCAGCAGTACCGCGATGCCCTCCAATGATTGAGCTGTCAGTTCATTGGGCTTGAACACCCGAAAAGGCACATCCAGTTGTGCTGCAAGCGACTCGAGCTTTTCGGCCGTGCGCCCAGCGATGACCAGGTCCAGGCCCAGTGCCTTGGCATGTTCGACCGCCATGCGTCCGGTGTACCCGGTCGCGCCGTAGATCATCAGTGTGCTCATTCGCCGTGCTGCCATTTTTTGAAGACGAATTCGAGGCTGTAACCGTCCGGATCGAGGACGTTGGCGGCGTAGTAATCGGGGTCGTAATGCAGGCGTGCGCCCGGAGCGCCTTTATCGACAGCACCACTGTTGATCGCCGCCGCGTAAGCTGCATCAACCTCGGCCTCGCTGTTGGCGACAAACCCGACATGCACCGCCCCTCCCTCCACTACGCCTGCGCGCAACCAGAAAAACATCCGGCCATGGGCACCGAAACCTTTTAGGTCCGGATGCCCCGGCGGGCCGTCCTTGCCGTCGTAATCAAGCCTTGCGGTGATGCCCAGCGGGGTCAGTGCGGCGGTGTAGAAATCAATGGAGCGTTCAATGTCGCTGACTGACAGAAAGATGTGATCAAGCATGGAGTTACCTCGCCTTCAAATGAAATAGCCGCCCGCGACTTCAATGGATTGGGCGTTGATCCAGCTGCCCTCTTCGGACAGCAACATGGCGATGACACGCGCGACATCCTGCGGTTCGCCAACCCGGCCCAGAGCCGTTTGCGAGGCGAGCAATGCCTCGAACTCGTCGTTCAGACCACCGCCCAACTCGGTACGGATCGCTCCCGGCGAAACAGCGTTGGCCCGTATGCGCCGATCCGCGAATTCCTTGGCCATGTAACGGGTCAGCACTTCCAGCCCGCCCTTGAACGCGGCATACGGCGCAACTCCGGCGGTAGCCACTCGGGTGGTCGCGCTGGTCAGGTTGACGATGCTGGCGCCCTCGCCCATCAGCGGCAACAAGGTTTGCGTGAGGAAAAACGGGCCCTTGAGATGAACGCTCAGCAAGCCGTCGAACTGCGCCTCGGTGACCGCTTCAAGCGGATTGAACAACCCGTGGCCCGCGTTGTTGACCAGTCCCGCCAGCGTAGCCGCGCCCCAAATACTGTCGAGGTTATGTCGCACGGCATCACGGAAACGGTCGAATTGACTGACATCCGCAACGTCCAGTTCAAGCGCGACGGCTTTGCCGCCCGACGACTGAATCCGCTGCACGACAGCGGCGGCTGCATCGGCATTGCTCTTGTAGGTCAGGATGACGCCCATCCCGAGACGGGCACAGTGTTCGGCAGTACTGGCGCCGATGCCACGGCTGCCACCGGTAATCACGATAACGCTCATGCGCTGCTCCAATGTCTCTGTGGTGAGTGGCCACAGTAGTCATCGGCTTCGAGGCGAGCGCAGCCGTTCCTCTTCGAAACCTGCCTGTTTCTGCTTTTTGCTTGCGTGGGAGTGATCGCGTGGGTTCAGATGCCTGGCATGAATAATCAACTGACAGAACTTCGCGCCCTGGCGCAACACGCCGAAAACCGCCGCACGGAGACGGGTATCCCGCGCGTTGCCATGGTTCAGGGTGAAATCCCCGAGCACATGCTGGCCGCCGTTTACGAACCGATGATCAACCTGATTCTGCAGGGCAGCAAATGCATGACCATCGCCGATCGTACGCTTCATTACGACCCGGCGACCTATTTCGTGATGTCCATCGATCTGCCGGCGGTGGGCCAGGTTCACCCCTCTGCGGACGGCGAGCCCTACCTGGCGATCAGTCTGACACTGGATCCGGTGGTGCTGACGACCCTGTTGGCCGACTTGCCCAAACCGCTCGGGCAGCACGAACAGGACAGCGGTTTCTCGGTGGCCGCTGTCACGCCTGAGTTGATGGATGCCTGGGTGCGCATGTTGCGCCTGATGGGGAGGCCGGAGGAGATCGCGGCCCTCGCGCCCGTCTACGAACGGGAGATTCTGTATCGAGTCCTGCAAGGCCCCCACGGCTGGATGCTGCGCGACATTGCGGCCCCCGACAGCGCCATGGCTCGCGTCAATCTGGCCATTCAGCACATTCGCCAGGACTTTGCCGAACCGATTCGCGTGGACGCATTGGCGCAACTCGCGTCGATGAGCGTGTCAGCCTTTCATCGGCATTTCAAAGCCGTCACGGCGCTGAGTCCGTTGCAATACCAGAAGCGCGTTCGCCTGCTACAGGCCCGCAAGCTGATGGTGGCCAATGCCAGAAGCGTCACCCGCGCGGCGTTCGAAGTCGGTTACGAAAGTGCTACGCAGTTCAGCCGCGATTACGCACGGGTGTTCGGCTTGCCGCCCTCGCGTGACGCGGTGCGGATACTCGCAGAGACGCGAAGCAGCGCGCATCACTGATCAGCCCTTCACGCCAACACGTCAGTAATCCACCGCACCTGCCGCGCCAGATCCTGCATTTTCTCCTCGGATACCGCATGCCGCGCCCGACCGAAGTGAGTCAGGGTCTGCTGTTTGTGGCGCAGGCGGTGCTGCCATTTGCTGACAAACGCCGGACTGCGCGCCTGTAACTGAAGCGGGCCGAAGTACAGTTCCTCGGCGGTGTAGCTCACCGGCCCGTCGCGCTCGGCAACGATGATCTCGTAGTCGAAACGGTTCTCCCGCAGGACTTCTTCAACGAGGATGCGGTAGTCGTTGTCCATCAGCCATTGGCGCAGCGGTTGCTCGCCGCCGTTGGGTTGCAGGATCAGACGTTCGCGGCCGCTCAGGCGCGCCTTGCCGGCTTCGAGGATGTCGCGGATGGTCTCGCCGCCCATGCCGCACACAGTAATTGCCGTGACCCCGTCTGCCGGTTCGACGGCTATCAAACCATTGGCCAGGCGCACGGTGATCTGCTGCTCAAGATCGTTTTCGCGCACGGTGCGTTGCGCCGAACGGAACGGCGTCTCGGCCATCTCGCCCGCCACCGCCGCCGCGATCGCGCCACGGCGCATCAGGGCCACCGGCAGGTAGCCGTGATCCGAGCCGATATCAGCCAGCCGCGCACCGGCGGGCACGTGCGCCGCCACCCGCTCCAGGCGCATGGACAATGTCTGTTCGTTCAACCGCAACCCCTTTCACTCTGAACGCCCGGCACTGGTGGCCGGATCGGGGCGCGATTCTGGGGGGCAACGGCGGGGATTTCAAATGCGTGTGGTCGGATTCGTCGCTCGCCCCCGGATCAACGCACTCGACGCGTCAACCACGCGCCCCAGAACAGGCTGCTGAAAAACCGGGTGACCTCGCCGAATCCGGCCTCATGCAAGAGCTTTTGAACCGCCGCCTCGGAATGCGGAGGATCAGCGCCCTGAAGAATTTTCCCCAGTTTGGCCTTTACCTCATCGGCGCTGGCCCCGTTCTGGCGCCAGCGTTGTCCCCACGCTTCCAGTAGCAACGGTTGGCTCGCATAGGCGTAGTGATTGCCGGCCACGATCAGCGGAGCACCCGGTTTTAAACGTGCCCGAATGGATTGCAGAAGCACTCGCTTGGCCTCATCGCCTTCCAGATGATGCAGAACCCCGATCACCGTGGCGGCGTCGTATGACTCATCGGCAGGCAAATCATCGACCGGCCCCAGATGCAGATCCGTTCGCGCCAGCAAGTCATGCAACCGCAACTGCTCGGTCGCCACCGCCAGCATCGGCTCGGAAGGGTCAACCGCCATGAATCGCCAGCCTGGCTCCAGAGCCCCCATCGCGATGATTTCCTGAGCTGTCCCGCCTGCGCCCACCGCCAGAATCCGCGGCGAACCGGCATTACCCAAGCTGGCCGCCAGCATGCACGCGGCAAGGTCATGGCAAGCGTCATAGCCCGCCAGCGCAATGCGGCTCTGCTTGCCATATTCATTGGCGCGGGAGGTGTCGAATTTTTCAGTAGAGGAAGCGTTCAAGGTCGTTTCTCCGTGTCCTTGAAGCACCCTACGTCACGAGAATCGATAATAGAAATTCATTGATTTTATGCGGTGCATTCCTGTTGGGAATGCGGAAACCACCGACTCCTAGACCAACACCGCCAACCAAGCCGACAGCAACAACAAAACCGCCAGCACGGCATTCATGCGCCGCAATGCCCGGGGCGAGCCAAAGAACCGCGCGCTGCCCACGCCCAACAGCGCCCACGCCGTCATGCACGGCAGACTGACCAGCAGAAACGCCAGCGACAACATCGCCATCCGGGCGGTGTCCTCGCTGCCACCAGCAAATACGCTCACCACCGCCACGGCCATCATCCACACCTTGGGATTGATCAATTGCAGGCCGGCGGCGCCGAACACGTTGAAGCCGTCATCAGCCGCTGTTGCCGAGTCCAGCGACGGCGGCGTGCTGCGAAAGATCTGCCACGCCAGCCAGCTCAGCCACAACACCCCGGCCCAGGCCATCGCCTGCTGGACACGGGGATAGCGCAGCAAGGTTTCCCCCACGCCGAGTCCGACCACCAACACCACCAGCGCCGCCGACACACACGCACCGAAGATGATTGGCAGTGTGGCCGTCATGCCGCGCCGTGAGCTGTGGCTCATCACCAGAATATTGGTCGGCCCCGGGGTGATCGAGGCGACGAAGGAAAACAGCAGAAAGGGCAGCAACGATTCCATGACAGGACTCCCGAATCAAAACAGGAGGCCATGGTCGCGGTTGCGCGGGGGGTCAGTCTGGAAGGTTTGAGCAGCGCTTGCGGTAGGCCGCCGGCGTCAGGTGATAGGCACGGCGAAACCAGCGCCCGAGATGGCTTTGATCGGCGAAACCGAGGGCGCTGGCGACGGTGGCGGGTGTTTCGCCGCGCGCCAGCAACTGTCGGGCGCGGGCCAGGCGCAGTTGGATCAGATAGGCATGCGGCGCCAGCCCGAAAGCGGCCTTGAACGCACGGGTCAGACGAAAGCGATCGACCCCGCAGGCCTGGGCCAGGTCGTCCAGCCCGATGTCTTCGAAGGCATGCGCATGCAGATAGTCCCGCGCCACCTGGGCCACCCGTGGCAGGCGCGGATCGAACGGCTGGCGCTTGCGCCAGTCGAGGTGGGACGTCAGCGCACCGAGCAAGGTGTCGATGGCGGTCTGGCGCACGATGCGCAAGTCGCCTTGATGCAAGGCGTTGAAGGCCTGATTGATGGCCGTGGACAGGCGCGAATCCTGGCTCAGGGTATCGGTGAACCCGAGCTGGCTGTTGTCCGGCGCATGCTCGAACAGCACGCGCAATTCACGCTCCAGCCAGTGCGGGTCGAGGTAAAGCATGGAATAGGTGAAACCCTCCTCCGTCGGCGCATGCCCGTCGTGGATCTCACCCGGTTCCAGCATGAAAATCTTGCCCGGCGTACTCAGATGGCGCACGCGCCGGCAATGAAACTGCTGCACGCCCTGCTCGGTGACGCCCACCAGAAAGCTGTCATGCCAGTGTGGATCGTAGGCATGCCCCTGAAAATGGGCACGAATCGACTCGATCCCGGTGTCGGCATCCTGAGACAAGTCGATCCAGTTGCGTTTGTCCAAGCAAGGCTCCGAAGGCAGTGGTTGTTCGTCAAGGACGTCTACGTTACCGCGACTTTGCCGATGGGTTTAGAACATTTGTGCACGTGAGCCAGGCAGGCCATTCAGCAAATTTAATGAACCCTGAGTGTCACGGCCCGCCTAAGTCAAAGACCATCAGGAGGTAGCTCATGCAAATTGAAACCACGTGGATCGTACTGGCCGTCGTGCTTTTGCTCATCGAATTGTGGGCGATCAACCGGGTGCGCAAGAGTGAGGGGAAAGCCAGCAACAAAGGCGTCTGGATCGTATTGATCGTGTTTGTGCCGCTGTTCGGGCTGATCGCCTGGGCGCTGGCCGGGCCCAAGCACGTCACTCAGGCCTGAAGCCCAAGACAAGCAAGAGCCCCGAACATTCGGGGCTTTTTGTTGGCCGCTGGTTTGTATCGCAGTGTGTACGAACGCCTCCCGGATACATGCCCGCGCATCAGCTGATGAAAACGGAAACAGCGCAGATACGTGGCCAGTCTTTAATGGGCTCCAGATTCGAAGGGTTCAGCCAGAACCCGGCCCTCGCCGATCATAAGGAGACTTGCCATGAAGCACGCACCACACGCCACCGTCACCACCGGGAAAAACCGTCGCCGCCTGCTGGGCCTGTCGATTCTCGCCACCGCGCTGTTGCAGTTCGGCGCCTTCGCTCAAGCGCAAACTTCAGCACCGGAGCCGGTCAAGACCGCAGCCGCCAGCGTCAAGGCCGATCTGCCCTTCGGCCCGCTGAAACACGTGAAGGCTGGCCTGCTGGACGTGGCCTACGCCGAAACCGGCCCGGCCAATGGCCCGGTGGTGATTCTGCTGCACGGCTGGCCGTATGACATTCACAGCTACGACGACGTCGCGCCGCTGCTGGCGGCCAAGGGTTATCGGGTGTTGATGCCGTATGCGCGGGGTTATGGCGACACGCACTTCCTGTCCGACAAGACCGTGCGCAACGGTCAACCGGCGGCGCTGGCCAGTGACGTGATCGATTTCATGGACGCCCTGAAGATCAAGCAAGCCGTGCTCGGCGGCTACGACTGGGGCGCGCGTTCGGCGGACATCGTTTCGGCGCTGTGGCCGGAGCGGGTCAAGGCACTGGTGTCGGTCAGCGGTTACCTGATCGGCAATCAGGCCGCCGGCAAGAATCCGCTGCCACCCAAGGCCGAGCTGCAATGGTGGTATCAGTTCTACTTCGCCACAGACCGTGGTGAGGCGGGTTACACCAAGAACACCCATGATTTCGCCAAGCTGATCTGGCAACTGGCGTCACCGAAATGGGCCTTCGACGACGCCACTTTCGACCGCAGTGCCAAGGCGTTGCAGAACCCGGATCACGTCGCCATCACCGTGTTCAACTACCGCTGGCGCCTGGGCCTGGTGCAGGGTGAAAGCCAGTACGAGGCACTGGAACAGAAACTCGCCACCGCGCCGTCGATCAGCGTGCCGACCATCACCCTCGAAGGCGATGCCAACGGCGCCCCGCACCCGGCGCCCGAGGATTACGCCAAACGCTTCACCGGCAAATACCAGTTCCGCCTGATCAACGGTGGCATCGGTCACAACCTGCCGCAGGAAGACCCGAAAGCCTTCGCTCAGGCGATCATCGACGCCGATCACCTCTGAAGCGGCACGCCAAACGGCTCGTCATTTGACGAGCCGTTTTTCTTTGGACGGGCGATAACCGAAATAGGCGCTGTAGCACTTGCTGAAGTGGCTCGGTGACACGAATCCGCAGGCAACCAGCACGTCCACCTGCGACAGCTCGGTGTGTTGCAGCAGCCGCCGAGCCTCGGTGATGCGCAGTTCCATGTAATAACGCTGCGGCGTGGTGCCCAGTTGCTCCTTGAACAGCCGCTCCAGTTGACGCCGGGAACGCCCGGCATACACAGCCAGTTGCTCCAGTTCCAGCGGCTCTTCGAGGTTGGCGTCCATCAGTTTCACCACTTCACGCAGTGGCGCGCTGACGCAGAGGTTCTCGGTCGGTTTGATCCGCCGGTAACGCGATTCCTCGAACGCCAGAATGTCTTCGATGCCTTCGACCAGCGCCTTGTCGTGCAGGCCCTTGATCCAGTCCAGCGCCATGTGGAACGCGCCGGAGGGACTGGACGCGGTCAACCGGTCGCGGTCGATCACATAGGGTTCGCTGCTGACCTGAGTCGCCTTGGAAATTTCCGCCAGCGCCGGCCGATGCTCCGGGTGAATCGCACAGCGATAACCTTCCAGCACCCCTGCCCGACCCAGGAACCACGCGCCGTTCCACAACCCGGCCAGTATCACGCCAGCCTCGGCGGCCATTTTCAGCAGGTTGATGAACTCGTCGCTCGCCTTCAATTCCGTACGGTAACCGCCGCAGATCACCAGCAGATCCAGTTCCTGCAACACGCTGGTTTCCAGGCGCGCGTCCGGGCGGATCACCAGCCCCAGGTCGCTGATCACTTCACCGTCGCTCAAGCCAAAGGTGCACGTGTAAAACAGACCGGGGCGCAGCAGATTGGCGGTGACCAGGGTGTCCAGCGCCTGGGTGAAGGCCGGCAGGGAAAAATGCTCCAGCAGCACGAACCCGGTGCGGGTCATACGTCCCGGCCCACTGGCGGGCTCGTTCAGGTAGCGAAGGTTCTTGCCCTTCATGCCACCGCTGAATTGGCGTCGTTCGATCAAGGTGGGGTCCATCGGTTTCATTGTTGTAGCGCCATGCTAACCGGCGCCGCAGCAAATTACTCGCGAACGACGCAAGCACCCATCCAGAAATCGTTCCCACGCCGTTGACCTTGATCGTTCCCACGCTCTGCGTGGGAATGCCTCCATGGACGCTCTGCGTCCGGCGTTGGGAGGGACGCGGAGCGTCCCGGGCTGCATTCCCACGCGGAGCGTGGGAACGATCAGTCACCCAATCCCCGCCGGCCTGCGTCCCAACGTCGCAGGCCCGGCACCTTGGCAAACGCTGCACAAGGCTTAAAATCGCGCCTCCTCTTGCAGTCGCCCGAACGGCGCCTGCCCGCAGCCATGACAACCCTCAGGTTTGAACAGCCGGCCACTTCCACGAAGCGCGCCTGGCTCAATCGTCCTGCCCGTTCGGCGGTCGTTTGTCTTCAACACACTTCGGCTTGGCACTCGCATGCGCAGAGGCGCACGTTCCGCTGTTCGATCACTTGAGGTTTTTATGACACCGCGTTTGCTGGCCATGGCGCTGGCGCCCCTGCTCGGGCTATTCATTGTTGCCCTGGGCAACGGCTTTCTGTCTTCTTTGACCACCCTGCGTCTGGGCGCGGCCGGCGAATCGGCGACGATGATCGGCATCGTGTCCTCGGCCTATTTCATCGGCCTGACGCTGGGCGCGATCTTCAACGACCGGTTGATCCTGCGCATCGGCCACATCCGCGCCTACAGCAGCTTCGCCTCGCTGATCGCCGCGACCATCCTGCTGCAAGGGTTGTTTTATGACACCTGGGGCTGGGTCGTGCTGCGACTGATCAACGGCTGGGCCACGGTCGGTGTGTTTCTGGTGATCGAGAGCTGGCTGCTGCTGGCCGGTGACGCGAAAATTCGCGGCCGCCTGCTCGCGCTGTACATGATCGTCCTCTACGGCGCCGGCGTGCTGGGTCAGGCGTTTTTGGGGAAAATCACCGGGCTGGGCGACACGGCGCCGTTCATGGTCGCCGGCATGCTCGCGACCTTGTCGGTGCTGCCGATCGTGATCCTGCCGCGCGTTTCGCCGCTGCTGGAACAGGTCGAACCGCTCAAGCCACGGGCGCTGCTCGGCGTATCGCCCACCGGGCTGGTCGGGTGCTTCGGCTCCGGCGTGACCATCGCGGCAATCTACACCCTGCTGCCGCTGTACCTGCAACGCATCGGCCTGAACGTCGGCGAAGTCGGCAGCATGATGGCCTGGACGATCCTCGGCGCAATGCTGCTGCAATACCCGGTTGGGCGCTGGTCCGACCGCAAGGATCGCCTGCAAGTGCTGACCGTGCTGTGCGCCGCGTGCACGGTGCTGTCGCTGGTGATTGTGCTGGTGCCGCTGTCCTCGGCCATGCTTGCGGCGATGCTGTTCCTGCTGGGCGGCGGCGTGTTCGCGCTGTACCCGGTGGCCGTCAGCCACGCTGCCGACCGTGCACCGGTTGAAACCCTGGTGCCGATGATTCAGGGCATGTTGCTGATTAATTCGCTGGGCTCAGCGATGAGCCCGCTACTGATCTCGCCGGCGATGAACGCCCATGGCGAAACCGGCCTGTTCTGGGCCTTCGCGCTGGTCAACCTGAGCATGGTGACGTTCTTCTTCTGGCGTCGCGGCAAGCGTCCGGTGCCGGCCAATCCGGCGCCGTTTGCGGCGGCAGCGACCTTCTCGCCGACCGGTGCAGAGCTGCGGGTGACCGAGGATCTGCGTCAGGCGGCACAGGACCATCCGCCGATGGTCGATGCGTTGAGCGGCGAAGCGGCGCCGCAGACAGGATCGCGCTACGAAGCCAGTTGAGTTTCTGGCAGGCATAAAAAAACCGGTGACTTTCGTCACCGGTTTTTTTTATTTATCACACAGCAGCCTCTGAATCAGTGCGGCGCGCGCGGGATCGTTTTCATCAGATCCTCAGGGCTGATATGCCCCACCACACTGCCCGGCTGCGGCAGATTCAGGATGTGGCCCTTCATCTTGCCGATCACGTGCATTTCGCACGGCTTGCAGTCGAACTTCAGGGTCAGCACTTCATCGCCGTGAATCAGCTGCATCGGCGCGACCTTGGTCTTCACACCGGTCACGCCTTTGGCCTGTTTCGGGCACAGGTTGAAGGAGAACCGCAGGCAGTGCTTGGTGATCATCACCGGCACTTCGCCCGCTTCTTCGTGGGCCTCGTACGCCGCGTCGATCAGCTTCACGCCGTGACGGTGGTAGAAGTCGCGAGCCTTCTGGTTGTAGACGTTGGCCAGGAACGACAGATGCGCCTCCGGATACACCGGCGGTGGCGTGGTCTCGGCCTTGCGCGAGCCGCGCGGGTGGGCGGCAACACGGGCGGCGGTCAGCGCTTCGATCACTTCACGGCGCAACGACTTGAGCTGCGAGTTCGGGACGAAGAACGCTTGCGGCGCATCGAGTTTGATCGAGGTCGCGTGGTACTCGGTGGTGCCGAGCTGGCCGAGCAGGTCATGCAAGGTGTCCAGCGCCTGTTCCGGTTTGTTGGCGACGCCGAACGGGCCTTCCAGCGCGACGCTGGCGCTGATGCCCTCTTCGCTGGTCACGGTCAGTTCCAGACGCTCTTCACGCAGCTTCGCCAGCCAGCTCACGCCGATCCGACGCTCGGCAGAAGTCTTGAGCAAGGCCTGCTGCCAGTTGTGGTCGAGGTTGCGGTTCAGCGGGTGGTTCGGGCGCAGCTTGTACAGGCCTTCCGGCATTTCGTTCGGCTCGACGCGGTAGCGGTAGCGCTTCTCGCCTTCTTCCTCGAACTCGCCCTTGGCTTCGGCGATGTTGGCGCGGAAACCCACCACTTCGCGCTTGACCAGCACGTTGAGACCGTCGCCGTTGGACAGCGGCTCGTGGGTGATGACCTGCATGTCACGCTTGCCGACTTTCTCGACCACGCCCACCGCCAGACCGGTGAAGGTCGGCGAATCGAACGCGCCGATGTCGATCTTGCGTTCGCTGACGAAGTAGTCGGTGCTGCCACGGTGGAAGGTCTTTTCCGGGTCCGGCATGAAGAAATGCGCGGTGCGGCCGCTGGAGGCGCGGGCCAGGTCCGGACGATCGTTGAGCACGTCGTCGAGGCGCTGGCGGTAATAGGCGGTGATGTTCTTCACATAGCCCATGTCCTTGTAGCGACCTTCGATCTTGAACGAACGCACACCGGCCTCGACCAGCGCGCGGATGTTGGCGCTCTGGTTGTTGTCCTTCATCGACAGCAGGTGTTTTTCGTAGGCGATCACGCCACCCTTTTCGTCTTTCAGGGTGTACGGCAGACGGCAGGCCTGGGAGCAGTCGCCACGGTTGGCACTGCGCCCGGTCTGCGCGTGGGAAATGTTGCACTGACCGGAAAACGCCACGCACAACGCGCCGTGAATGAAGAACTCGATGGCGGCATCGGTTTCATCGGCGATTGCGCGAATTTCCTTGAGGTTCAGTTCACGGGCCAGTACCAGTTGCGAGAAACCGGCCTGATCGAGGAACTTGGCCCGCTCAAGGGTGCGGATGTCGGTCTGGGTGCTGGCGTGCAGCTCGATGGGTGGAATGTCCAGCTCCATCACGCCCAGGTCCTGGACGATCAGCGCATCGACGCCGGCGTCGTACAACTGATGGATCAGCTTGCGCGCCGGTTCCAGTTCGTTGTCGTGCAGGATGGTGTTGATGGTGGTGAAGATGCGCGCGTGATAGCGACGGGCAAATTCCACCAGTTCGGCGATTTCGCTCACCTCGTTGCACGCGTTGTGGCGCGCACCGAAGCTCGGGCCGCCGATGTACACCGCGTCGGCGCCATGCAGGATGGCCTCGCGGGCGATGGCCACGTCACGGGCGGGGCTGAGCAGTTCCAGGTGATGTTTGGGCAAGGACATATGTTTTTTTAGTCAGGCTGTCACGGTCGAGGCGCGCATTGTAGCCGCGAAACGCGTGGCCGGCACGCCTGTGCTGCCGGGTGGCTGTTTTCAACCCGTCACGATCAGATCGCTCCCACGCAGTCCGTCACTGATCGTTCCCACGCTCTGCGTGGGAATGCAGCCCGGGACGCTCCGCGTCCCTTCCAGAGCCGAACGCGGAGCGTCCGTTGAGGCATTCCCACGCCCGGCGTCACAGATCGTTCCCACGCTCTGCGTGGGAATGCAGCCCGGGACGCTCCGCGTCCCTTCCAGAGCTGGAACGCGGAGCGTCCCTTGAGGCATTCCCACGCGGACGGTTCGACGCCTCGACGTGGGAACGATCATTACGGGGTCAAGCCTTGGCAGCCATCGCAGTCACTTCCACCTTCATCCCCTCAACCGCCAGCGCCGCCACGCCAACCGCCGCGCGCACCGGCCATGGCTTGGCGAAGTAGCGCTTGTACACCTCGTTGAACGCAGCGCGATCAGCCATGTCGGTCAGGTAGATGGTCAGGTGCAGCACGCGATCCATCGAGCTGCCGGCCTTTTCCAGCGCCACTTTCAGCGCCTGCAACGTGCATTCGCTCTGCGCGGTGACGTCGCCCAGTTCCAGGCTGCCGTCGGAACGGGTCGGAATCTGGGTCGACATCAGGATGCCGTTGAATTCGGTCACGTCCGAAGAGATCGAGTCTGCATCCGGGTCCGGGGTGTAGGTGATGTCTTGGTTGGCCATGGGAAAGTCCTTCGCTGGCAGTGAGGACGGCGCCATCGGGCGCCGTTTCGGGCGGCCAGTTTACAGACACGCTCGCCGGTTGGAAGACCAGACATCGAGTGTCAGCCGTGCGCCAGTATCCGCCGCAGCTCCAGCGCATTGCCGATTGCCGCGCCGCTGGCGGTGTTGTCGAGGATGCACCAGGTGTCGACGCCATCGACAGCCGCCACCCGCAAATCACCGGCGAGCGTTTTCAGATACGCCGAGCCATAGGGGCTGTAATAAATGCGCGGCGAACCGTGCAGCCGCCAATAACGCACGTTGGGCCAGCCGTGCGGAGCCGCATCGGTGCTGATCCGCGAGGGATCGACCACCGCTTGCGCGATGCGATACGCCATCAACAGCAGTTCGGCGGCGGCCCAGGATTCGTGGCGCGGCTCCAGCACCACGGCCCCGGAATAGCGCTGGCGCAAGCCGATAAAAAACGCCTCGGCAACCGCTTCGTCAAACACCAGCGACGGTGGCAACTGCAGCAGCAGGCAACCCAGGCGATCACCCAGTCCCGAGCACTGCTCGAGAAAGGCGTCGAGCTCATGTTCGCAGTCCCACAGACGTCGCTCATGGCTGATGGACTTCGGCATCTTCACGCAGAAGCGAAACCCGTCCGCCACCGACTCGGCCCATCGGGCGTAGGTTTGGCGTTTGTGCGGACGGTAGAAGGAGCTGTTGATTTCCACGCCATTGAGCAGCGCGGCATAACGTTGCAGATGAGTGCCCTGCTCCGGAAAGGCCGGCCAGTGCTGCCGGGGCAGGCTCCAGCCGGCGCAACCGATGAAGATCGACGGCACACTCAAAACAGCACCTTGCCCGCTTCGCGCATAAAGATTTCCACGGTTTTCGGGCCGATGCCGTCGAAGGCTTGCAAACGCTTTTCGAAGTCCTGGCGGTCGGCGCTCGCCTCGACCATGTTCATTACCCGCCCGGCATATTCGTCATTCAGTCTGGCGACCAAGGCCAGCAAGCGTTCGGCGGTGGTTTCGTCGTAGCGCACGTAATGCGCCTGGCCGAGCATCCGCACCAGTTCGCGGTGAGTGCAGTGGGCGAGTTTGCGCGGGGTGTCGCGCTGGTGCTGTTCAACGATCACTCGATAGGCTTCGGCGGCAATCTCGGCCTGGATTCGTTTGCCCATCAGGAAACTGGCGAGCAGCCATTTGAACAGCGCTGATTCGTTCAGCGGATGCAGGTCGATGTGCAAGTCTTGGGCGTTGATGGTTTTGGTCATGCAGCTTTTGAGCGAGGGGCGGCGTGATGAGTGCGAGGCTGGCGACGAATGGTTTTGGGGCGTAAAGCGTCAGGTTTCTCCTCGTTGGGCAAGGATCGATAAACAGGTTTGGATCGCGCCGTTTAAAGACATGTCGGAATGCTTCCGAATGCCTACAAATCCTTGCGCCAGAGCCTACCGCTACGCCAGAATCCGCCGGCTTGTGCGCCTTGGGGTCGGCCGGTAACTTGGATCGGGTCACTGATTTGCAGTGATCGGGTTTAGCAGCCCGTCGAGTCAAGCCGTACAAGTCTCTATCAATTCAGGTATTTCTGAGCTTGATGGTGGCTGTGCGCAGGGCACCTTCGGGTGCGCCGATTGCTTGGCTCATCGGTCTGCTAACCTGCGCGCAGCTGCCACCCTAATTCGTTTAGCAGCGAGATGGTTGCAGCCTCACTCCTTAGAGAGGTTAGAGCCAATGTTCAAAATAACTCCGAATCCCCCGGTCACCGACCCGGCCAGCATCACCAATCCAACATCCCCCTACGAATGCCCTGACTCCAAAAAATTCAACGAAGCCGCCGAACGCGCCCTCAACTACTACCTCGGCCCGCCCGCCCCCTACATCATGGCCACGCCCTACGTTCCCAACCGCCTCTACCAGGCCAACCCGGCCAGCAACACCGAATCCCTGCTCGCCGACGCCTGCGAAACCCTGGGCTCGGCCAACGTCATGCTCAACAACCTCGTCGACGCCCTCGAAGGCCCCCACCGCAAAACCGCACAAGGCATCGCACAGATCGTGATGCTGGCGGAATTGGCGGTGAATCAGGTGTTGGATAATGTCGTGCCGACGGAGTAAACCGCACCGCCGAAACTTATCTTCGCTACCACACAAATCAAAAGGGGACGATTAAATAAATCTGCCCCTTTTGACTTATTAATTATTCTCCCACTCAAGTGTAGATAAAGGAGTGAGAAGCGAAACGTCCTTCTGCATCCTGCTTGTCGCAGGAATATAGCGAACCTCAACTTCTCCTTCTCCGCCGTTCCTAACTACGTCTAATGTAGACACGCCAAAACGTCGCCGAGCCCTCTCGGCGACCTGCTCCGTCGAAACGCCCAAAGGAACATTTAAATATTTAAAACTAAGCACTTCAGCCATGTTAAAAACTCCATTCAACAAATAAATAAAAAGGGGATAGATTACTTCCCGACCCAACCCACCAAAAGTATCAACACAAACATCCGCCACCGCACCTGATAGAAATGACAGTCTTTA
This sequence comes from Pseudomonas sp. B34(2017), assembly GCF_002112915.1. NCBI lineage: Bacteria > Pseudomonadati > Pseudomonadota > Gammaproteobacteria > Pseudomonadales > Pseudomonadaceae > Pseudomonas > Pseudomonas sp. B34(2017). The sequence continues at coordinate 741,339 of NZ_NEJA01000002.1, forward strand.
ATATTTATTTAGAACAACCTAAATTCTGAACAGCTATAAAAACACTAGACGCCAACTCATTAGTTCATCTCCTCAGTTCAGCCGGATACATCCTCTGGAACATCCTGCCTGCTTCAGCGTCGCCCCGCTCTAAACTGAACGACTTTCAGAAAGCACCTGGCTGGTTAAAGATCCTTGCATCCTGGCGTTAGGACCTGACGATGCCACCCGGCGTGAGCGCTATAAGTCGTTTGTTGGAATGGCTACACCCACCAATGAATTGCAACTCATCAGGGGTGCGCTGCAGCGCGGCCAGCTCACTGGCAACATGAAATTCGTCGACGAGATCGAAAAGATCACCGGAAGACGCATTGAATTCAGAGAGAGAGGACAGCCAGAGACAAGTGCTTAACGTCAAAAGGGGACGATTAAATAAATCTGCCCCTCAGATTCTTTTGGTCGTTCACTCAAGACTTGTTATTGATACAACATCCTCAGGTCGAAAAGTGCGATGCCCTTCTTTAATCGATTGAATAGTCGCCGACCAAACCTGTCCATCCCAATAAGCAGTAATCACACCTTCGCAAATCAATCCGCCTTTCAATTCAACTCTATAGTGCACGTTATCCTCCAAAGCTTCAAATTGCTCTGGCATATCGCCTATCATCTCCACGCCGGATTCGATATCAGTCATTAGGCATACTCCAACTAGCTAATTTAATTTCAAAGGAATTTCAAAGGGAATTTCAAAGGGGACAGATTTATTTTCAATCTCTACAAATCAACATCAACAGGGGCAATCAAATAAACGCGTCCCTTTTTGAGTCCACGACCCTCTCAATTTTTGACTTTCTAGCATGAGCCCGCCTTCAGAACACCATTACAATTATTCAAATCACGCACACTATTAAGTGGAATTACTGCAGCGGGAGGATTACTTGGCCCACCACCACCGGGAGAGTTGTGCAAACGAGTATTGTAAACAATGCTCTGAGTACCACTTGATTTAACACAGTATGCAGGACTCACCACTCCGCGTAATGTCCTTGGACTCGAATTTACAAGTGTTATTGGCTTTACTTTTACCCCATGCTTCCTCACAGCCGGAATCTTCAGCAAAAACACTTTGACCAGTTAAAACCAACGAGAGAAGCGCCGTGCAGCCAAGCAGCTTAGAATTTTTCATATCCTTGTCCTTGAAAAACAAAGTCAACATCCAATGACCAAAGGAGAAACACTCACTCGCTCCCCTGCCAATCCTTAGCCATTAACAATCCAGGCCCGCCATATACTTCCGTTTGCGGCTCGAAAAAAACACTGTCAGAAATATCAGTTTTTTATATTCATTTGGTATTTCACTTATCATTTTTACTTCTTTTTCCATACCCTGAGTCCCCTCGAATTAACTATCCGATCTCCGTCACTGCCCTCACCCAGCCCCCAACTGGATATCCCCCCAATCCCAATTATGCTCAATGAAACCCCGCCCTCCCGCGCGGGGCGGTGATTCTGTGCACGCTCCACGAAATACCTGAACCGGCATCCGCCACAGGCCTTGGGTACGCGACGTTGATGAAGTGCTCCGGCCTACAAAAACAAGCACGACGGAGAACACCCATGGCAGTACTCGACAGCATGTCCACAGGCAGTGCCCCGCACCACAGCGTTACCCGAGAGGAGCGCAAGGTCATCTTTGCGTCGTCGCTCGGCACGGTGTTCGAGTGGTACGACTTCTACCTCTACGGCTCCCTGGCGGCGATCATCGCCAAGCACTTCTTTGCCGGGGTGAACGAGACCACGGCGTTCATCTTCGCCCTGCTCGCCTTCGCCGCAGGCTTTGCGGTGCGGCCGTTCGGGGCGATTGTGTTCGGGCGGCTGGGCGACATGATCGGGCGCAAGCACACGTTTCTGATCACCATTGTGATCATGGGTGTGTCGACGGCGATTGTGGGGTTCCTGCCCGGTTACGCGACCATCGGGGTCGCGGCGCCGATCATTCTGATTACCCTGCGCTTGCTGCAAGGCCTGGCGCTGGGCGGCGAGTACGGCGGTGCGGCAACGTATGTGGCCGAGCATGCGCCGAAGGGCAAACGCGGTTATTTCACGTCATGGATTCAGACCACCGCGACCCTGGGCCTGTTTATGTCGTTGCTGGTGATCCTCGCCTGCCGTACCGCGCTGGGCACCGAAGCGTTCGAGGCCTGGGGCTGGCGGATTCCGTTCCTGTTGTCGATCCTGCTGCTGGCGGTCTCGGTGTACATCCGGCTGCAACTGAACGAGTCGCCGGTGTTCAAGAAAATGAAGGAAGAAGGCAAGTCGTCGAAAGCCCCGCTGACCGAGTCCTTCGCCCGTTGGGACAACCTGAAAATCGTGATCATGGCCCTGCTCGGCGGCACCGCCGGGCAAGCGGTGGTCTGGTACACCGGGCAGTTCTACGCGCTGTTTTTCCTGCTGCAAACCCTGAAGATCGACCCGCAGACCGCGAACCTGCTGATCGCCGGTTCACTGCTGATCGGTACGCCGTTCTTCGTGATTTTCGGCAGCCTGTCCGACCGCATCGGGCGCAAGGGCATCATCATGGCCGGGTGCATTCTGGCGGCGGTGACCTACTTCCCGATCTTCCATGCGCTGACCCAGTACGGTAACCCCGACGTGTTCGTGGCCCAGGAGAAGAACCCGGTCAAGGTGATCGCCGACCCCGATCAGTGCGCGTTCCAGTTCGATCCGGTGGGCAAGGCCAGATTCACCAGTTCCTGCGATCTGGCGAAAACCATCCTGGCCAAACGGGCGATCCCGTACGAAAACGTGGTGGCGGAACCGGGCACCGTGGCTCAGGTGCGTATCGGCGACAAGGTCATCGAAAGCTTCGAAGGCACCACCCTGCCAGCCGCTGACTTCAAGACCCGTAACGACGCCTTCACCGCCAGCCTCGGCGCCGCGCTGAAAGAAGCCGGTTACCCGGAAAAAGCCGATCCGGCCAAGACCAATTACCCGATGGTGCTGCTCCTGCTGACCGTTCTGGTGATCTACGTGACTATGGTTTACGGCCCGATTGCGGCATGGCTGGTGGAGCTGTTCCCGGCGCGCATCCGCTACACGTCGATGTCGCTGCCGTACCACATCGGCAACGGCTGGTTCGGCGGGTTCCTGCCGACCGTGGCGTTCGCGATGGTCGCGGCCACCGGGGATATCTACTACGGCTTGTGGTACCCGATCGTGATTGCGGTGATGACGGCGATTCTCGGGATCTTCTTCATGCCTGAAACCAAGGATCGGGACATCCATCACACCTGACCCCGCTTCGCTCGATGCTGTGCGTGGCGTTCACGCACAGCATCGAACGTTGTCACATCGGCGTCATTCTCCCTTGGTAACGTCGTCGCGCCCCGATGCCCCGACCACCAAGGTGACCCTCCCGGTGTACTCAAGCCCGACACGCCAGACCCTCATCCTGCGATCCGACAACATGGCCAGTGACGACTTCGGCGCCCTGTTCTCGCGAATGTTCGGCAACCGTTATGGCGACACACCACCGCCGCCCAAAGACATCATCATTGGCGGCGTTTACGGGCGGTACGAAGACGTGAGTTTCCGGCGCATGCATTACCGGGGCGATTTCACCGTCGCCTTCCCCGAGCCGTTCGATGAAATCACCTTCGTCATTCCCACCGCCGGCAAAATCGTGTTCAACCATGAATCCGTGGGGCTGTGCGATGTGGGGCTGGCCATCGACAAGGCTGACCTGCGTTCGATGCGTTTTATCGACAATCATGCCCAGCACGGCGTGTCGATCAGCCGTGCGGCGCTCACCGAACGGCTGTCGACCCTGCTGGGCAAACCGATCGTGCACAAGCTGCATTTCGAGCCGAGGGTGGATCTGAACAGCCCGGCGTTTCAGGGCATTCGCGCGCTGATCGATCTGGCCACCGGTGCGGAATTCGATCTGCTGTTGAACGCTGGCTCGCTGATGCCGTCACGGCTGCGGGAGATGCTGGTGGACGCGGTATTGGAGGCCTGGCCACACAACTTCAGCGAGGCCTTGCGCCGTCCAGAGGCATTGATTGCGCCCAGGCATGTGCGGCAGGCGATCGATTACATTCAGGCGCATCCCGAGATTCAGGTCAGTGGCACGGATCTGGCGCGGCTGGCCAACGTCAGCCTGCGCGCATTGCAGGAAGGGTTTCGACGGTTTGCCGGGGTGTCGATTGTCGGGTATCAGCGGCAGGTGCGGCTGGAGCGCGCTTACGAAACGTTGCGTCAGGGCGTTTCGCCGTCGGTGACTGAGGTGGCGCTGCGATTGGGCTTCAGCAATGTCGGCCGGTTCAGCCAGTATTTCCAGAATGCCTACGGCGTGAGCCCGGCCGAGGTGCGAAAAGGATTGCGCTGAGGCAATCCTTTTTCTTCACCTTCAGTTGATCAGAACTGATAACTGGCCTTGAGCGCGCCGCTGAAACCGTGGCTGTCGCCGCCACCGCTGGCACCGACTTCTGCACCCAGACTCAGGGCACCGAGGTTGGCCATCAGGTTGACGCCGCCGCTGAACTGATCGCGATTGTCGAACGCCGCGCGCTGCTCGATATCCAGCCCCAGCAGGTGCCCTTCGCTGTCGACCTGATGATCGCCCAGCACATGCTCGTAACCGACCCGCACGCCCGGCACCAGTTGCCACGCGCCCATCGACATCGGGGCGAACGAGACGTCGAGATTGGCCACGGCGCTGCGGCGGGTTTCCTGAATGTCATCGACATTAAGGGCCAATTCGCTGCCCTTCTCCTGAAAGCCCGACAGGTCCAGACGGCTGACCCGCACGCCGAGGCTCGGCTCCAGAATCACAGTGTTCAGCGGCATGCGATAACCCAGCGCCAGCGTCGCGCCGCTGAGATTACCGTGGGTGTCGCCCTTCGCCGAGCCGAGGCCGCCGCCGAGGTCGCGTTTGCTGTCGTAGTCGACATAACCGGCGCTGATGTTGGCATCGACAAACAGGCCACGTTCCAGACTGGTGAAACCATAACGGGCACCAAGGTCGAGGAAGGTGAAATCGGTGTCAGCCTCCCCACCTGCGCCGCCCACCGAGCCTTTGCTGTAACCGATGCCGCCGCGAGCGCTGAATTGTTCGGAGAAGCGCTGAGTGACGCCAACCATCAGGCCCTGACTGTGTTCGTTGCTGCTTTGCGCATGGGCCGAACCGTCGGTGCCCAGGTAACCGGCGAGCGCGGTGCTCCACAACCGGTACTGGCCGACCTTGAGGTCGGTGCCGCTGGCGAACGGCGCGGCGGCCTGCTCGATCATTGCGTTCTGACGCAGCAGGTAACTCGCAGCATCGGCGTGCACCTGACCGCCGACCGTGGACTCGACACCGCCGAGGGTGCCGGCGTCGATGGCCGATTGCAGGTAGTAGTTGTAGGCGCTGTAGGTGCCCGAGAGTTTACTGTTCTGCAACTCCCGCAACAGTTGCGCACCGGCGGCAGCGTTGCCGATAAGCCCGGCCTGACCCGGCAGGCTGTTGTACTCGACCATTTTGCCGCGCAGCACATAGATGGTTTCCTGGGACAGACCCAGCCCCTGCTTGAGGTAGTTGTCCATGCTGCCGTACTGCGCGGCCACCTGATCGAGGCCCGCTTGCAGATAACTCGCCTCGACACCCAGCAGCGGCGCGTAGATCGCGGCCATGCTCGGCGGCATCATCGCCAGGGTCTTGGCGACCCGTTCGGCGGTGTAGTCGTTGGTCGCCAGGTAATTGCTCATGATCGTGGCGTTATCCACGCCGGCGATGCTCAACAGAACGGCAGCGGTCCAGCCGGTGCGGTCCTTGCCGGCGGTGCAATGGAACAACGCGGCGCCGTCGACACCGGCCAGTTCATTGAACAGCGCACCGAACTGACCACGCATGCCGGCATCGCTGACGAACGCGCGGTTGGTCTCCTGCATCATCGCAATCGCATCGGCTGCGCTTTTGAACGACACGGTGGTGATGTTCGCGCCGGAGGTGGTGCTGCCGATGATGTCGATGTTCTGGTAGGTCGCACCGCTTGGCATCGTGTCCGGCGTGCTGGCAATTTCGCTGGGCGTGCGCAGGTCGTACACCGACTTGATCCCCAGACCGTTGAGGGTCGCCAGGTCCGCCGCCGTCGGCGTCAGGGCATTGGAGCGGTAGAACACACCGGCGCGCATTGTGCCGTCATGGGCCGTGGAATAGGCGGTGGTGGTGCCTGCGATATCCCGAAAATTGTCGATGCCCGCCAGACGCGAGGTATCGAGATCGGCGGCCTGGGCGGCAGCAATGGACAGACTCAGCACGGACAGCGAACACACAAGACGTTGAAACACGGGGCAGCCTCACTGGAAACAGGTTGGGCTGCCCACTATCTGCATTGAAATGTGACCGAATATGACAATTGCGCGAGGGCCAGAAATAGCGGCGCGATCTGTCCGTTTGCCGCGTTTTCTGTCCGTTTTACCTGCACTGACCGTGTAAATCTTCGACACGTTTTGACGTTTTTTTTGCAAGGGCGAACGTAGAATGCCCTCTCCGGCCATCGTGGAAACCGTCAATGAACGACGCAGATGAAGAAATCCTGAACCAGGCAGCGCACTGGTGCCTGCGCCTGCAGGAGGACGATTGCACACCTGACGAACGCCACGCGTTCCAGCAGTGGATTCAGCAAAGCCCGCGCCACGCCTTCGAATACGCGAAAATGCTGGAAATCTGGGACATCAGTGAGCAATTGCCGAACCACTCGACGACTCGCAAAAAACTGCTGACCGATCCTCCCCGGCCCGCCGCGAAGGAGCAATCCTCACGGTGAGCATTCGGGGTTAGAATCCGCGGGGTTCGGCTTACAGTTTAAGGATGATCCCGGCATGGCCACCCCCGACATTTCCCTGCAAGACACCGCCGCCCCCGAGGGCGTCTGCTTCGGCTGCGGCAGCCGTAACCCCCACGGGCTGCACATCAAAAGTTTCTGGCACGAAGACGGCGTGCACGTCATGGCCGAGCATGTGCCCGAGGCCAAATACTGCGGCTGGCCGGAACTGGTCTACGGCGGCCTGATCGCCATGCTGGTGGACTGCCATTCCAACTGGACGGCGATGGCCTACCACTATCGGACCGAGCAACGCGAACCCGAGACCCTGCCACGCATCAACTGCGTCACCGGCAACCTCGGCATCAAGTTCATCAAACCAACGCCAATGGGCGTGCCGCTGACATTGAAGGCAAAAGTCGAAGGTGAAGTCGGGCGCAAGACCCGGGTGATCTGCGAGGTCTACGCCGGGGAAGTGCTGACGGCGGTGGGTGATTCGGTATTCGTGCGGGTGGATACCGAGCAGTTGGCAGCGGCCGCGCACGGTCGCTGAAATCCGTCATTGAAGGAAAACACCATGCCCGATCGCAAAATCATCATCCCCGAATCCATGAAAACCATCGTCGAACGCGCCGGTTACGCCCCGGCGGTTCTGGTCGGCGACACGCTTTATTGCGCTGGTCAGGTGGGCCGCACCGCTGATTTGCAAGTCATCGAAGACCCCGAGCAGCAATTCATCCGCGCCTGGGAAAACCTCGACGAAGTGCTGAAGGCCGGTGGCTGCACGTTCAACGATGTGGTGGAGATGACCACCTATCACGTCGACATGAGCCAGCACATGCCGGTGTTTCGTGAAGTGAAAAACCGCGTGTTCCCCAAAGGTTTCTGCGCCTGGACCTGCATCGGTGTCAGCGAGCTGGCCCATCCGGGGCTGCTGGTGGAAATCAAATGCGTGGCGGTGCGCAGAAGCTGAGCCTCACGCCGGCTGGTGACTGGTCACGCAGTGAATCCCGCCACCGCCGGCCGCAATGGCGTCGATGTTGATCTGCACCACGTCGCGGTTCGGGTAGAGTTTTTTCAGCAGGTCGAAGGCCTTTTTGTCGGCGTCCTTGTCGCCAAACTCCGGGGCGATCACCGCGCCGTTGATCACGAAATAGTTGATGTAACCGGCGGCGAAATCGTCGTTGTCTTTGTTGAATTTGGTCTTGCGCGGTTTCAGCGGTGGCGAAACGGTGTGGATCTGCAACGGGCGACCGTCGGCGTCGGTGGCCTTTTTCAGGATTTCCAGGTGCGCCAGGGTGACCTTGTTGTCGTAGGAGCGCGGGTCGGTGTCGAGGTTGGCGATCACCACGCCGGGCGTGACGAAGCGCGCGTAGAAATCGACGTGGGCGTCGGTGATGTCCTTGCCCTTGATGCCCGGCAGCCAGATGATCTTGCGCAGACCGAGGCGTGCTTTCAGTTCCGCCTCGACGTCAGCCTTGCTCCAGCCGGGGTTGCGGTTTTCGTTGACCCAGCAGCTTTCGGTCATGATCGCGGTGCCTTCGCCGTCGACTTCGATGCCGCCGCCCTCGCCCACCAGTTCGCTGCGCTGGTAGGTCGCCTGCGCATCGGCCGCCACGCGCTTGGCGATCTTCGCGTCTTTCGAATGCTGTTGCTTGTTGCCCCAGCCGCTGAAGTTGAAGTCCACCGCGCCCAGGCCATTCTTGTCGTCGATGACGAAGTTGGCGCTGATGTCACGCATCCAGATGTCGTCGAGGTTGGCGATCTGGTAGGTGATATTGGAGGTGCCGCAAATCTCTTCGGCCAAGCTGCGTTCTCCGCTGCGGCAGTAGATGGTCAGCGGTTCGTAGCGGGCAATAGCGCGGGCGATCCGGCCGAGGGCTTCCTGGACGTCTTCGGTGAAGTCTTCCCAGATCGCGTCCTGCGCGCCGAAGGCCATGTAGGTGCGTTCGTGTTTGTCGCCCTCGTCGGGCATGAACCAGCGACCTTCGCTGGCCGCCAGCAAACGCGCCGGTGACAGGCCAAGGCCCATGACAGCAGCGCCTGCGCCGGCGGCGACTGAAACCTGTTTGATGAACTCGCGACGAGTCGGCATGTGTACGTTCCTGATGGGTAAGGGGCCACCAAGGCAGCCCGGAAAAATCACTGTGCAGTGGCGGTCTTGAATTTGGTCCAAGTGCGCATGCGGGCGCGCATGTCGGCCTGGGGAATATCCTTGCCCGTTATCAGACGAGCATAGGTCGCTTCGTCGAGGTAGATGTCCGGGTTGTTGCGCATGGCCTCATCCACGTTCGGCCGGGCCTTGGCGTTGGAGGTCGGGTAACCGGTGAAATTGCTGATCGCAGCCATGTTCTCCGGACGCATCACGAAGTTGATGAATTCGTAGGCGTATTCCGGATGTTTGGCATCCACCGGAATGGCCATGGTGTCCATCCACACCGTGGTGCCCTCGCGCGGCACGCGGTACTGGAAGCGCGTCTGCTTGCCGGCGCTGTCCGAGGTGCGCTGGGCCTGGGTCATGTCGCCGCTGTAGCCGAGGGACAGGCACAGGTTGCCGTTGACCAGATCGGTCACCGGTTGCGACTGGAACTTGCGGATGTACGGCCGCAGCTTCATCAGCAAGTCACTGGCCGCTGCCAGATCCGCAGGCTTGGCGCTGCGCGGGTCGCGGCCCAGATAGTTGAGCACCACGGCCAGTACTTCATCCGGCGAGTCGATCATCGAAATCCCGCAATCGGCAAACTTCGCGGCCAGTTCCGGTTTGAACAGCATGTCGAGGCTGTTGACCGGGGCGTCGGCCATGCGTTGCTTGATCTGCTCGGCGTTGTAGGTCAGACCGATGGTGCCCCAGGTGTACGGCACCGTGGCCTTGTTCGAATGCTCGTAATGACTGCGCAGCTTTTGCAGGCCCGGTTCGATATCGTTCATCGCGGTGATCTTCGAAGGATCCAGCGGCAACAGGCTGCCGGCGCGCATCAGGCGTTCGGCCACGGTGTCGCCGGGGAAGATCAGATCGTAGCCGCTGCCGCCGGAGAGCATTTTGGCTTCCAGGGTTTCGCTGCCGTCCATCACGTCGTAGATCACCTTGATCCCGGTTTCGGCGGTGAATTTGCTCAAGGTGCCTTCAGCGAAATAATCCGCCCAGTTGTACAGCCGCAGGGTCTTGTCTTCGGCGTGTACAGCAGGCATCAAACCGGCCAGCGCCAGGCCCAGAGCGCCCAGTAACCACTTGTGTGAAGTAGGCATATCAGACTCCTTGAGGATTCCAGCGGGCGTTAAGGTGACGGCCGTCCTGGCTCAACAAGGCGCCGTACATTTCCGGGCGGCGGTCGCGGTAGATGCCCCAGCTCAGGCGATCTTCACGCATGGCTGCCAGATCCAGGCTTTGCACCAATACGCCGGTGCTGGCGCGATCGGCTTCGGCGAGCATTTTTCCCTTGTGGTTGCAGATGAACGACGAGCCGTAGAAATTCATTTGCAGCGCCGCATCAGTGCCCGCCACTTCGCGGCCAACCCGGTTGGAAGCGATCACCGGCAGCAGGTTGGCAGCGGCGTGGCCACGCATGGTCATCTGCCAGTGGTCCCGCGAATCCAGATCCGCGCAGCCCGGTTCCGAGCCGATGGCGGTCGGAAACAGCAGCACTTCAGCGCCCATCAACGCCAGGCAGCGGGCGGTTTCCGGGAACCACTGATCCCAGCAGATGCCGACGCCGAGGCGACCGAACGCGGTGTCCCAGACTTTGAAACCGGTGTCGCCGGGGCTGAAATATTCCTTCTCTTGATAGCCGATGGCGTTGGGGATGTGGGTCTTGCGGTACACGCCCAACAGGCGTCCGTCGGCATCGGCCACGCTCAGGGAGTTGAAGTAGGCGTTGCCGGCCTTCTCGTACCAGCTCAGCGGCAGCACCACGCCCAGTTCACGGGCCAGCGCGGCGAAGCGCGACAGCACCTGACTGTCGCGGTACTCCTCGGCCAGCGCCATATGGTGGTGGCTCTGTTCGATGCAGAAATACGGCGTGGCGAACAGCTCCTGCAACAGGATCACCTGGGCGCCCTGCGCGGCCGCTTCACGCACCAACTGCTCGGCGCGATCGAGGTTGCTTTTCAGGTCCCAGGTGCACGGCATCTGGGTAGTGGCGACTTTCAGCAACGTCATCGATCAACCCTCCACCGGCCAGGCTGGCTGTTGCTGGGTGATGCAGTGCACACCGCCGCCGCCATGGGCCAGGTGATTGATCTGCACCGGCACCACTTCGCGCCCCGGGAATGCCTTGGCCAAGGTTTCTGCCGCGACATGGTCGGCCTCGATGCCGTACGCCGGCATGATGATCGCGCCGTTGGCGATGTAAAAGTTGGTGTACGAGGCGCAGAACACTTCGGCTTCGGTGTCCACTGCATCGGTGGCTTCATACAGTTCGATCAGTTCGAACTTGCGGCCCCGGGTGTCGGTGGCCAGTTCCAGTGCGCGACGGTTTTCCCGCACGACTTCGGCATACACCGAGCTGCGATCGTGCGTCGCGTCCACCAGCAACACGCCGGGACGGGCGAAGGCGCAGACGCCATCGACGTGGCCGTCGGTCATGTCGCCGGTGACGTAATCCGGATCGCCCGGCAGCCAGATGGTTTTCTTCACGCCGAGCAGGCGGCTGAAGATCTCCTCCATCTCGGCCTTGCTCACGCCGGGATTGCGGTTGGGGTTGAGCAGCACCGATTCGGTGGTGATCAACGTGCCCTCGCCGTCCACGTGAATCGCGCCGCCCTCGTTACTCAGCGCCGTGCCGAAGCACTCGCCGCCCAAGTGATTGAGCACGCGGCGGGCCAGGCTTTCGTCCAGATCATGGGCCGACTTGCCGCCCCACGCGTTGAAACGCCAGCTCACCCCGGCCAGACCTTGCTCCGCATGAACGACGAAGCTCGGGCCGGAGTCGCGGCACCAGCTGTCGTTGACCGCCAGCGGAATCAGTTCGATGTTCGGCCCGCACAAGGCTTTGGCACGGGCGATGGCCGACGGATCGACGACCATTTTCACCGGTTCGAACCGGGCGATGGCGTTGGCGACGCGGGCGAAATCTTCCTGCACCAACGGCAAGGTCACGCCCCAGCCCGACTCCCACAGGGCCTGATTGTGGGGCCAGACCATCCAGGTCGCCGCATGCGTCACCCACTCTGCCGGCATCATCCAACCGCTGTTGTTGTTTTTGTTCTGCTGCATGGTAAAAAGCCCTTTGAGTTAAGCCATTGTGTTCAATGAAAACAGCCTTGGCGGCGTTGACGTGCATGCTAATGGCGGCCTGAAGGGCAAACAAACGATGGATTTTGCGGAAAACTGATTAGAGGAACTTATCGATCATGCTGAAACACTGGCCACCCCTCAGCTCGTTGCGCGGCTTCGAAGCCGCCGCAAGGCTGGGCAGTTTTCACAAGGCCGCCGAGGAACTGAGCCTCACGCAATCGGCCATCAGCCAGCAGATCCGCAGCCTTGAGGCGTACCTGGAACAGCCGCTGTTTTTCCGCAGCGGGCGCAGTGTCAGCCTGACCGACGCCGGCCACGATCTGCTCAGCACCACCCAGGCCATGCTGCAGCAACTGTCGGTGGGCATCCGGCGGCTGGGGCAGTACCAGAAACCCAATCAACTGGTGCTCAACACCACGCCGGCGTTTGCCCGGCACTGGTTGCTGCCACGGCTGGGGGATTTCCGCCGTCAGCATCCGAAGGTGGATCTGTGGATTTTCAGCACCGATGAAGTGCCGGACATGGCGACCCAGACCATCGATCTGGCGGTGCGCGACGACATCAGTTCGCAGGCTGAATGCAGCTTCAAGGTGCTGCATGCCGACCGCCTCTACCCCGCGTGTCATCCGAGCTTGTTAAGCGTGCCGAGCGCGCAGCGGACCACGCTGCACGGCGAGCGGGAAATGGACTGGAGCCATTGGGCGGTGGAGTCGGGAATCGATGTCGGCCAGCAGGATCAAGGTTTGAATTTCTCTGATCCCGGCTTGCTGCTGGATGCGGCGTGTTCAGGTCTGGGGATTGCGCTGGTCAGTCAGCTGCTCAGCCGGCAGGCGCAACAAAACGGGCTGTTGCAGCCACTGGTGGAGCAAACCATTCGCGGCCCGAACTGGGCGATGCTGACGCACCGCGACAGCGAGAACGACCCGATGGCGCGATGCTTCAGTCAATGGCTGACAACTCAGCTGGCAGAACCCGATCCGCAGGTTCAGACCGCCGTGAAATGACCTGCGCCGAGCCGGCCTTCCAGTCGACCGAACAGTACGTAATGCTGATAACCGCTGGTGAACGCACCCGTGGAAATCGCATTCCTGACGTCCTGATTCATATGCAGGTATTGCGCTTCGTCGAAGTTCTCGGCACTGACTTCGCCATTGCGCCCAAGCTTGTCGCTCTCGACCGGCGCCCCCATGATAGTGCGCCGCTGGAAATCGATGATCCGGTTGACGGCGTGACTTTCCAGCGGTCCCCGATTGGAGTGTGCCGAGTAGATGTGCAATCCGTTGTTCGCGCAGCGATTGCACATGTCGATGCAGTTCGACTGGGTGGACTTGCGTTCGGTCAGTTGCGCCAGCGGCATGTCCAGGTATTTGCCGACCTGATATTCGGTCTGATTGAAAATCGAACAACACAGGATGGTGTTGCCATTGCAGTCGAGCACCAGCCAGTCATCCTTGAGCGTGCAGGCCTGCTGAGGGTACTGGCGGACCAGATTGACCAGATCGTCGTAGGGTGGCAGCGCGAGTCGCTGCAGGGTCTCGCGATCAGTATCGGTCACCGACGGGTCGCGCTCGATCAGCGCCAGCGTCTTCTCCAGCGGCATCATCACTGAATAGCCGGTCGAGAACTGGAAGCCCAGGCTCTGGCTGAATTCGCGCATCAGCCCTTCTTCTTCCATGTTGTCCAGGTAGCGGTGGTAATAGACCTCGATCCGCGTGTTCAAGCCATGTTGCTGCTTGAGCTCATGCAGTTTGATCATGTTGGCCTTGACGACTTCAATATCGCCGCCCACGTGTCCCTGTTCGTACGTCTGCTGATAAAACCCGGACAGCGAGATACGGAAGAACCATGGATTGGCGAGCATCGCCGTCTCCATGTTTTTCGCCAGATTCAGGTTGGAACTGATACCGCTGCGCAGACCGGCCGCGTTGATGATTTCGACAAACTCGCCGATTCGCGGGTGGATCAACGGCTCGGTCCAGTTATACAGAAAAATCGCCTCGACCCCTTCGCTGCGGGCCTTCTCGACGATCTTCCTGAACATGTCAACTTGCATGGCTTTCTTGAAGTTGACGTTTTCCGAGTTACCCATCGGACACGAAGGGCAGCTCAAATTGCACGCGCCGACAATATCGATGTACATATTCATTGCGAGTGACGCTCCTGGGGTGAATAGCGGTGCATCCAGACTGTCGACTTTTGTGATTGCCGTTATTCGCTATTTTTTTGACAGTCCGAGAGCGCCGCCAGCAAGTTCCGCGCCATTGGCATGCGTGGCCATCAATTCCACGATCCAATCGATAAATACCCGCAGCTTTTGGCTGATATGCCGGTTCGGCGGGTACGCAACGTACAGCGGCATCGGTTCAAGCGCCCAACCCTCGAACAGCGCCACCAACTCACCGCGGGCCTCGTGCACCGCCGACATGTAGCGCGGCAGCCAGAGCACACCCAGACCGGCAAGGCCTGCGGCCAGATAGGCGTTGCCATCATCGACTGCCAGAACATGCCGGCCCTTGATCAGCAGGTTCTCCGTGGCATTGCGCAAGGTATAAGGCACTGGCCTGCCAGTGCGCGCCCAAAGGAAACCGACCACCCGATGATGGCTGTCTTCCAGCTCCCGGGGATGCATCGGGGTGCCGGCGCGGGCCAGGTAACTCGGCGCGGCGTACACGCCAAGTTGAAGATCCGCCACCTTCCGGGCCATCAGCGACTGATCCCGCAGCTCGCCGCCACGGATAACGCAATCGACGTTTTCATCGATGATGTCGACGATCCGGTCGCTGACGCCCATGTCGATCTGGATCTCCGGGTAACGCACGCAGAACTCGGGCAGCGCCGGCACCAGAATCAGATTGGCCAAAGGGCTGGGCACATCGATCCGCAAGCGCCCCTTGGGCTGGGCTGCGGCGCCGGGAAGGCTGGTCTCGGCGTCGTCCATGTCCGCCAGCAACTTGATCACCCGCTCGTAATAGGCCGCGCCGTCCGCCGTGGCGTTGACCTTGCGCGTGGTGCGATTGAGCAACTTCACTCGCAGCCGCGCCTCCAGTTGCTGGACGAGCTGGGTCACGGTGGTCTTGCTCATGTGCAACGTCTCGGCGGCTTTGGTGAAACTCCCCGCCTCCACCACCCGGGCGAAGGCTTGCATCGCGTCAAAACGGTCCATACACCACCTCTGTTAGCGGCTCGATTGTTTGGGATTTGCAAACAGTGAACGCCAAGGTTGCGCGTTTATCACGCCGAGGCAAGTCCCTAAAGTTTCTCCATCGCAGGTTTTCAACTCATTGAAGGAGACTCCCCATGACTAATGTTCAGCCAAAACGCGACGTGGTTTTCCCGCCCGGACGCCATGCGCTTTACGAGCGCAACCGTTATTCCCCGGCGGTTCGTTCCAACGGTTTTCTGTTTGTCTCAGGCCAGGTCGGCAGCCTTGAGGACGGCTCGCCGGAGCCGGATCTGCAACAACAGGTGCGACTGGCCTTCACCAATCTCAATGCGATCCTCGGCGCGGCCGGCGGCAGTTTCGATGACGTGGTGGACGTGACGGTATTCATGGTCGACCCGCAATCGACCTTCGAAACCATCTGGGAAGTGGTGCCCGAGTTCTGGGGCGAGGCGCCGCATCCGACCATTACGGCGGTCGGCGTGACGTGGCTGTATGGGTTTCAGTTCGAGATCAAGGTGATTGCCAGGTTGCCGGAGGAGACACGGGCGTAGGCTTGCGGCAATTGCTCACAATCCGTGTTCAACGGCTTCACTGAAGCGCTCTTGATGCCGTTTCCGCGATCAATATTCTGTCCTCATGTTGTTTTTGCCCCGGACAGAAAAGAGCGCAAGCCATGCCCAGCCCGAGAACGCTGTACCAGAAGCACATCGACAGTCACACCGTCTGCACCCTCGACGATCAGGGCCACGTGCTGCTTTACATCGACCGCCAGGTCGCCAACGAATACACCAGCCCGCAAGCCTTCAGCGGCCTGCGCGAGGCCGGGCGCACGGTGTGGCGGCCTGCGGCGACGCTGGCGGTGGTCGATCATGTGAACCCCACCGCACCGAAACGCATCGCGACCATGCCCGACGCCGGGGGTGCGCGCCAGGTGTCGTACTTCGAAGAAAACTGCCGCGACTTCGGCATCGAGCTGTTCGATGTGCTGGACAAGCGCCAGGGCATCGAACACGTCGTGGCGCCGGAACAAGGCTTCATTTTGCCGGGCATGGTGGTCGCGGCCGGTGACAGCCACACCACCACTTACGGCGCACTGGGCGCCTTCGGTTTCGGTATCGGCACTTCGGAAATCGAACACCTGCTGGCGACGCAGACTTTGGTCTACAAACGCCTGCAAACCCTGCGGGTGACGGTCAACGGTGAGCTGGGCGCAGGTGTTACGTCCAAGGACGTCATCATGGCGCTGATCGAGAAGATCGGTGCGTCTGGTGCCACCGGTTACGCCATCGAATTCACCGGCCCGGCCATCAGCGCCCTCAGCGTCGAGGCGCGCATGACTATCTGCAACATGGCCGTCGAGGCCGGCGCCCGGGGTGCGTTCATGGCACCGGACGACAAGGTGTTCGCCTACCTGCAACACAAGCCGCGTGCGCCCAAGGGCAAGGTCTGGGAGCAGGCCGTCGAGCGCTGGAAAACCCTGCACAGCGACGAGGGCGCGGTGTTTGATCGCGAAGTCATCCTCGATGTTGCCGCGCTGGAGCCGATGGTGACCTGGGGCACCAGCCCCGATCAGGCCTCACCGATCAAAGGGCACGTGCCGGACCCGGCCGCCCAGCCCGATCCAATCCTGCGTCAAGGACTGCAGCGCGCCCTCGATTACATGGGCCTGACACCCGGCATGCCGCTGAACGAAGTGACGATCAGCCATGCCTTCATCGGTTCCTGCACCAATGCGCGGATCGAAGATTTGCGTGAGGTCGCCCGGGTGGTGCGCGGCAAGCGTGTGGCGGCCCACGTGCGGGCGATGATCGTTCCCGGCTCAACCCTGGTGCGCAATCAGGCCGAGGACGAAGGCCTGGCGCAGATTTTTCTCGACGCCGGTTTCGAGTGGCGGCAATCGGGCTGCTCGATGTGTCTGGCGATGAACGACGACGTGCTCGCGCCGGGTGATCGCTGTGCGTCGAGCACCAATCGCAACTTCGAAGGCCGTCAGGGCGCCGGTGCGCGCACCCACCTGATGAGCCCGGCGATGGTCGCCGCCGCCGCCATCAGCGGCCATTTGACTGACGTGCGTACCGTCGCGCTGGAGGCTTGAACCATGCAACCTTTCGACACCGTCAGCGGCAGCGCAGCGCCGTTTCTTGCATCCAACATCGACACCGACGTGATCATGCCCAAGCAGTTTCTCAAGGGCATCGATCGTCAGGGGCTGGATCGCGGGCTGTTCTTCGATCTGCGCTTTCTCGCTTCAGGCGAACCCAACCCTGAATTCGTGCTCAACCAACCGGCTTGGCAGGACGCGGCGTTTCTGGTGACCGGCCCCAACTTCGGCTGCGGCTCCAGCCGCGAGCATGCGGTGTGGGGCTTGAAGCAAGTCGGCATCCGGGCCTTGATCGGCACCACGTTCGCCGGGATTTTCTACGACAACTGCCAGCGCAATGGCGTGCTGGCGATTCAGCTGGGCGACGCGCAGTTCAAGCGCGTGGCCGAGGCGATCAGCGTCCCGGAAACCGCGCGAATCAGCGTGAACCTGGCACAGCAAACCATCGAGCTGGCGGACGGCACGCTGATCGGCTTCGAGATCGATCAGTTGCGCAAACAATCGCTGCTGCTGGGACTGGACGCCATCGGCACCACGCTGCAACGCACCGAGCAGATCCGCGCCTTTGAGGCACGGCATCTGGCGGACAATCCCTGGCTGGCTTGATGGCAAAAAAACGGGCGGTTCACTGAACCGCCCGTTTTCATTCCACGGACAAATCGCGGAAGTACTCTTCCAGAAACTCCACGCACACCCGCAATTTCGCCGACTCGCTGAGCCGGGTCGGATAGACCGCCCAGACGTTGGCGCTCTGGGTGTAGCCGTCCAGCACCTGCACCAGCCTGCCCTGCTCGAGCATCGGTTTGACGTCCCACATCGAGCGCAACAGAATCCCGCCGCCGCTCAAGGCCCACTCCAGCACGATCTCGCCACTGTTGGAGGACAACGGACCATTCACTCGCACCGTTTCTTCCTGGCCGTCCTTGCTCAGGGTCCAGATGCCGAACGCGTTGTTACGCTCCTTGAGCACCAGACAATCGTGGTCTTTCAGATCTTCAAGGGATTGCGGCGTGCCCCGGCGTTCGAGGTATTCCGGCGTGGCGCACAGCACGCGCCGGTTGCTCACCAGTTTGCGCGCCAGATGCTGGCCCGGCAGATCATCGCCGACGAGGATTTCCAGGTCGAAGCCCTCGCCCACCAGATCGACCACCCGGTCGAACACGTCGAGCCGAATGTCGAGTTTCGGGCACGCGCGGGACAACTGGCTGATCGCCGGCGCCACATGATTGCGGCCGAAACCGAAGCTGCTGCAAATGTGCAGCGACCCCGCCGGCTGGTGCCGGGCCTGGGAAATCTCGCCGAGAAACTGATCGAAATCCCCCAGCAGTTTCTCCGCCCAGATCCGCACCCGCTCGCCATCGTCGGTCAGCGCGATGCGCCGGGTGGTGCGGTGCAACAGCTTGGTCGCCAGCGTGGTTTCCAGCACCGAGATGCGCTTGCTGACGTAGGCCGGTGAGAAGCCCAACTCGTCGGCGGCGCTGGCAAAGCTGTTCTTGCGGATGACGGTGAGGAACACCTTAAGGTCTTCGGGCAAGGGAAATTGGTCACGATTCGTGTTCATGGACAATATATTTCCGCTGATAGCATGCAGTTTGCGCAGAATACCACCGAGGCTTTCATTGCTGGTTTGTGCCGCCGACCTGAATGCCATCAAAAAACTCGAACTCGCTCCATGGCGCTGCATCCAACGTTTAACCCAACGGAGGTCAGTGCCATGAACAACGACAGCAAAGCCCCAGCCACGGATACGTCCGGCAAACCGGTCGATGTGGTGAAACGCGATCTTGAGGACCCGGACGACAAGACCCGCGGCGTGGATGAGGTCATCACGCCCTCGTCGACCCGCACCAAGGAGCAGGACGCTGAGGAGTTGCAACGCAAGGTCGACGAAATCGAACGCAAGGTTGCAGACGGCAACTGATCGGTTCATCGAGGCAGGTCTTTGCCAGGTTTTCGGGCTACAGCGGTCGCGCCGGTTTTCTTGGCAATCGCTGAAAAGCCCGAAAAACCTGACCGGCGATACCGTCCGGGAAATAAGTAGCTGTTTTCCCTGAAATTTATTGGTTTCAGGGGTTCACAGATCGCAAGAGCGCTGGTAAAGTGCCGCCCACTGTTGCAGAGGTCCTCCCGGGACTGAAACCAATAGCTACAGGGGCGTCGCCAAGCGGTAAGGCAGCAGGTTTTGATCCTGCCATGCGTTGGTTCGAATCCAGCCGCCCCTGCCATTTTCTTCCTCGTTTCACCCTCCTCCGTTTCACCTCTGCCTCAACGGCAAATCACTTCTTTGAATTCAACGTAATCGCCGAACGCACCAGCGTTTTCAGAGCTTTTGCATCTATTTTGTCGTCTTCGTGAATATCAATCGCCCGCCGGGTATTGCCCTCCAGGCTGGCGTTGAACAGTCCTGACGGATCCTCCAGCGCCGCGCCTTTGGCGAAGGTCATTTTCACCACGGCCTTGTAGGTTTCCCCGGTGCAGATGATGCCGTTGTGCGACCAGACCGGAACGCCGCGCCACTTCCACTCTTCGACGACCTCCGGGTCCGCTTCATGAATGATCGCGCGGATCTCGGCCAGCTTCTGGCCGCGCCAGTCGTTCAGTTCCTTGATTCTTGCGTCGATCAGCACAGAGGGATTCTCGGTCGCCGCGCCGCTGCTGTCCTTCTTCATATCCTTGTACTCCCGAAAACCTTTTCCGCTATCCAGCGTAGCGCCGGCTGCGCCAAACGCCGGGCAAAAAAAGCCCCGCAAGGTGCGGGGCAAAGGAATTGGTTGGTTGCGGCCAACCAAAGGAGCATCGTCAAAAGCGTTAACCGTCAGGCGTTACAGGCACTCCTGAGCAGCCCGTTCAAAACTCGACGGCATGAAACTCGACGCCAGCAAGTGGCGCTCATACAAAAACACCTTCCCACCGTCCTGTGCCTTGTAGGCCTCCAGCACGTTGTCCGCTGCGACTTTGCTTGCCACCACGATCCGGTAGCTGCGCTGGGTCTGCGACACGGTCGGATTCAGCGCACTGCCCTGCAGTTTCGGCACCACGCATTCGGCGTACTGGGCGGGCGTCTTGTGCGTCTGCAAGGTCAGCGTCGGATCGTTCGGCGCAGAGGCGCAAGCGGTCAGCAGCAAAGTGGCAGAAGCCATGGCAGGGATAAAAAAGGTACGCATGGATAAAATCCTGAAAATAAACGGTTCGGTTCTTCGGCAACGTTCAGTGTCACGGGCACTGCCGTTGCCGTTTTTGATTTGGGTGTTCAGCCTGCACTCACCAGGGCTTTGAGCGAGTCATCGAACTGCTTCAAGGCACTCAGTTGCAGATCGCGTTGCTGTTCGATCCCTGCAGCGATTTCGGGCGCTGCCTTGTTGTGTACCCACACCGACGGCAGTTGCTTCTCCACCGCGCCCTCGGCCTTGCCGATGTATTGCAGGTTGGCGTTATAGAAGCGTGCGGCGAACCGCGCTTCGACCTGGCTGTTGCGTTGGGTCAGCAGACGGTTGTGGGTGTCGAGCATCACCACCACGTCCGGATGAGCCTGTACCAGCGCATCAAGGCTGTCGTAGACGGTCACCGAGAGAAACTGTTGTTGCAGCGAACTCATCAGCCAGTCGATGGCCAGCTCCGGGTCGGAGCTGTCGACGAAGGCGTCACGGATCCGCGCATCGAGCGCATTCCTGGCTCCGTTCACCGCCACGTCGTGGTAACGCTCGAGGTATTGCAGGTTGTCCAGGGTGTTTTCGCTGTACAGCACACCGACGGTTTGCGAGTGCTGCAACGCGGCGCTGCTGGCGGCGACGGGCAGAAAATGGCACGACTTGGCGTCGTCTGCATAAGCCGGGGCTACGGTAGCGGCCACCCCGCCCATCAGCAGGGCGACTACAGCCAGTCGGTTCAAAGTCTTCATCGCGCAATTCCTTCAGCGGTGTGTTCGATGGAGGCGATTTTCCGCCCATCGGTGCCAAAGCAGAACTTGCGTTTCTTGATGGTCACTATTACTTGAACCAATAGTTGCGCGGCGTGCAGACTGCGGCACACTCAATCACAACGAAAACAGATGAGGATTACCCGTGCGAACCTTTGATCTGATCCGCGATGCGGTCGTGCCCGAATTCCGCGACCGCGTGGCGGAATACCTTGTCGAATACGAAACGGTCCTGGGCCAGAACGTTGCCGACTCCGAATCAGTGCGGGCCGTCGCCTATCAGCTGCGCGGCTATTTGCGCGGCCTGAACACCACGCGCGTTTTGGGCATGGCGGACTGGGAAGAACTCGACCGGCGCGTGCTTAACACCTGGCTAGCGCCCGCTCGATGACACGCTAGACTCTTCAGGCTGCGCCCGCAGCGCCAGATCTGGAGGTGTCTCATGAGCAATAACACCGAACCCACGACATTCACCGGCTGGGCCGCCACCTCGGCCGGCGCGCCGCTGGAGCGCTTCAGTTACGACCCTGGCCCGCTGGGGGATGAGGAAGTCGAAGTCGCCGTGGAATATTGCGGCGTCTGCCACTCCGACCAGTCACTGATCGACAACGACTGGGGCATCAGCCAATACCCGTTCATTCCCGGCCATGAAGTGGTCGGCCGCATCGTGCGCACAGGCCCGCAGGTACGTGGTCTGGAGGTCGGTCAGCGCGTGGGGATCGGCTGGTACAAGGGCAGTTGCATGCATTGCTCGTCCTGCATCGGCGGTTCCCATCACCTTTGTGCCACCGCCAAACCGACGATCATCGGCAGCCATGGCGGTTTCGCCGATCGACTGCGCACTCACTGGGCCTGGGCGCTGAAGCTTCCGGACAACCTCGACCCGGCCCTCGCCGGCCCGCTGTTCTGCGCCGGCTCCACGGTCTTCAATCCGCTGGTGGAATTCGACATCAAGCCGACCGACCGGGTCGGCGTGGTGGGCATCGGCGGCCTCGGGCACCTGGCGCTGCGTTTTCTCAATGCCTGGGGATGCGACGTTACCGCGTTCACCTCTTCCCTGAGCAAACAGGACGAAGCCAAGCGCCTCGGCGCCCACAAGGTCGTCGCCTCCACCGACAGCGACGCGCTGAAAGCGATTGCCGGCACCCTCGATTTTCTGCTGATCACCGCCAACGCCAACCTCGACTGGACGGCGATGCTTGCCACCCTGCGCGGCAAGGGCCGGCTGCACTTCGTCGGCATCGTGCCCGACGCGATTCCGGTTCACGTGTTCAACCTCATCCCTCAACAGAAATCCCTGTCAGCCTCTCCGGTCGGCTCGCCCGCCACGGCGGCGACCATGCTGGAGTTCTGCGCGCGGCATCAGATCCTGCCGCAGGTCGAGGAATTTCCGATGAGCAAGGTCAATGAGGCTGTTGATCATCTGCGCAGCGGCAAGGCGCGGTACCGGATTGTGTTGAACGCCAGCAAATGAAGGATTGGCGCGCCGGTTGCGTCGGCGCGCCAATCATTTCATATAGAACCCAATTGAATTAATAAATAAACAATCAGTATTTATCGTTATAAAAATCTCGGCGTACTCTCACCTCATCCCGTCATTGAACACAGTGAAGTGCGCCATGAAACCGACCGACAACCTGATCGACTTCGCCGTCTACCGCAAACGCCGCCACGCCCAGCAACAGGCCCGGCTGATGTGGGAAATGTATGCGCGCAATGCCGGTTATCAGGCTTGGCAGTGGGTGCAGGCCGCTCGTTCCAGCGAGACGCGTCAAGCGTGAACGCGCGTGAACCCTCGCGCTTTCTGGCGAGCGCCGATGAACCTGTGCTGGACCTGAACAACCTCGAATCCCTGGAAGAAGACCCGATCTGTGAACGCGTCGCGCAGAACCTGCAACGCCTGCGCGGCAAGCGGCATCTGTCGCTCGATGCCCTCGCCCGCCAGTGCGGCGTGAGCCGGGCGATGCTGGCGCAGATCGAATCCGGGCGCAGCGTGCCGTCGATCAAGGTGCTATGCAAAATCGCCAAGGGTTTGAAGGTGTCGGTGGCGGCGTTTCTCGAACATCGCGCGTTTGAAGGCGTGGCCGTGTTGTCGGCGAGCCAGAGCAAGCGGCTGGTCAGCGCCAGCGGTGCCTTTGTCAGCCGTGCGCTATTCCCATTTGATGTGGCGCGCCAGTCGGAATTCTATGAACTGCGCCTGAGCCCGCTGGGCGAGGATCAATCCGAGGGCCACGGCCCGGGCGTGCAGGAAAACCTGGTGGTGGCTCAGGGCGTGCTGGAGATCAGCGTCAACGACGAGCGTTATCTGCTGTCGACAGGCGACTCGATCCTGTTCTACGCCGACCAGCCCCATCGTTATCGCAACCCTGCCGACAGTGAAGCGGTGGCGTACCTGGTGGTGACCTACCCCGAACGCCTGGACTGACAAACAGACAGACATGAAAAAGCCCGACCGGGAATTCCCCGGTCGGGCTTTTTCATGCACTGGCGGAAATCAGCAGGTGCAGCACATCATCGGCATGCCGTTGCAGCTCATCATCATCGGCATGCTGCAGTCGTTCATCATTTTCATCATCAGGGCGCAGCAGTTTTTCATCATGTCCATGTTCATGCCCGGCATCGGCATGATTTTGCACATCATGCAGTCGGCCATCATGGTGCATTCCATCACGCACTTCATCGATGGCATCGGCATGCCCATCATCGGCATCGGCATCATCATGTTCATCATCGGCATGGCCATGGCCGCCGGCGACATGCACATCATGCTCATGTTGCCGCAATGCATCATCATCGGCATGCCGCAGTCCATCATCATCTGCATCATTTGCGCGCTGTTCTTGAACATGGCCATGTCCATGCCAGCGGCCGGCATCATCTTGCACATCATGCCGTCGTCCATCATGTCGCAGCTCATGGTCGCCATCATCATCGGCATGCCCGTCCTCGGCATCATCGGCATGTTGGCGTTCATCGGCATTTGCATCTGCATGGCGTTCATCATGGTGTAGCTCCCTGAGGATTAAGAACTGGATGAGAAGTTGATGGAGCGGATTCTAAGGATTGGGAAATCCGCAACAAGCTGTCCATCGAGCAGCAAAAACTGCTGTTCAAACGCTTCAAGTGCAGCGTTCCGTGCGACTTGAACCGTTGCAGCAGCAGAGTAGACGCCATGACAGATCCGGCAAATGCGGGAGCAGGTTTTTGAATGCAATAGATATGCGATCCAACGCCAAGCAAATAACTTAAAGAAATAATCGTTCTAACCAGCGGGCATTATTTTCACTGTGTTTGCTTATTCCATTAGTTCAGTAGCGATCCATTTTTTAATCTTTTATTGCTATTAACCGTCCCCTCTATAATTCGGGACAGTTCTTAACAATAAGGAAGTTCCATGCCGCAACGTTTACTACTGGCAGCACTGTTCCTGGCGGTCGCCGGGTGTGCCAGCCCTCCTCCGGTTTCCGTGCATACCAAAGATCCCGCCAGTTCGACCCTGCAGGGCGATGCCACGCGGCCGGCGCAGGCGCAGTGGGTGCGCACCGAGTTGTATTTCTCGGTGGGGCCGCTGGAAGGCAAGGAAGGTGTGGTGAGCCCGGCGCGCTGGCGCGAGTTTCTCGATCAGGAAGTGACGACGCGGTTCCCGGACGGGTTCAGCGTGTTGGATGCGTATGGGCAGTGGAAAGACCATGACGCGAAAGTACCCGAGCGGCTGGCGACCAAGGTGATTGTGATCCTGCACGAGAGCAGCGCGAAACGTGAGAGTGACATTGAGGCGATTCGTTTGGCTTACAAGCGGATTACGGGGGATTTGTCGGTGCTGCGGTTGTCGCAGCCGGCGGTGGTGTCCTTCTGATCCGAGGTCTTTTGCAGAGCCTGCCGAGGTGTCGACACCAGGCGGCTCAACCCGGCCAGCAACAACGCGCCAACCACCAACACCCCGATCCCCAGAAACGCCCCCAACCCCACCACTGTCACGCTGGAATACAGCATGTAAACGCACAACCCGAAAAACAACAGCGGCAAAACCGGATAAAGCGGCACCCTCACCGGCCGGGGCACCTCAGGAAAGCGCCTGCGCAGAATAATCAACGCCAGGCTGCTCAGACTCAGAAACAACCAATACACCGGCGTCAGATACTCAACCATGGTGTTGAAACCGCTCTGGGTAAAACTGCCAAACAGCACCAGCAACAACGCCACCGCCCCCTCGGCCAGCAACGCCTTGCGCGGCACGCCGTCGCGTTCGTCCCATTCGCCGAAACGGCGCAGTTGCGGCACATCACGGGCGGCGGCGTAGGTGGTGCGGGCGCCGACCATCAAGGTCGAGTTGATGGTGGCGATGGCCGCGATGCCGACCATCAACAGAATCAGCAATACGCCCGGAGCACCGAAGGCGCGGTTCAACAGTTCCACCGCCGGCGCGTTGCTCGCGGCCAGACCTTCGAATCCCAGCCCTTGGACAAACGCCCAGTTCAGCGCCAGATAGATCGCCATCAGCACCGTCAGCGCACCGAGCATGGCAATGAAAATGCCGCGTCGACCGTCGCGCACTTCGGCAGACAATGTCGCCGCATCACTCCAACCGCCGAAGGCCAGAAACACGAAGATCATCGCCGCAGAAAACCCTGCCGCGCCAGTGTGTTCGGGCACCACCGGATCGCTGGGCAGCGCGGGTTCGATCCCTTGCCACGCCAGCCAGACCCCGGCGCTGGCGATGCTCAGAAACCCGAGAGCAAGCAGCCCGACCAACACAGTCTGAGTCATGAAACCAATGTGCTTGCCCGTCAGATTCAACAGCACCAACGCGGCAATGATCGCACCGGCAAACACTCCCGATCCGTAATGCCCCAACGGCACGACCGCATTGAAGTAGTCGGCAAACATGAACGCCGACAACGCGATCCACCCGGTGTGCATCACCGAGAATCGCGACCAGGCAAACAGGAAACCCATGCGCTCGCCGTAAGCGGTGCGCAGGAAATGATAGTCACCGCCCGGATGCGGGAACGCGGTGGCCATCTCGGCAAAGCACAAGGCCCCGGCCATCGACGCCAATCCGCCGAGCACCCAGACCCAATAGAAATGTTCCGGCCCGACGTTCAAGGCAACGGTCGGCGCGGTTTTGAGAATATCGGTGGTGATGACCATGCCCAGCGTGATCAGCAATGCCTGGAACACCGGCAGGTGCCGCTTGGGGCCATTGGTTTGAGTCATGAAGGTTCCCGCTGATGATCCGCCATCCATGGCGGAAAAGACTCAGAAGCCGTAAGTGGCGGTGGCGTAGTAATAAGCGCCGTTGGTGCCGATCGGCGAGAGCACGTCGTACGGCAGGTTGCCGCCGTAGTTGATGGCCGAACCCGAGCGTTCCGGGTAGTTGTCGGTCAGGTTGTTGCCACCCAGGGCGATGCTGAATTTCGGGGTGAATTTGTAGGTCACCTCGGCGTCCAGTTGCCATACCGCGCCGTAGGTTTGCTCAGGCTGCGAGTCGCCGAAATCGAACACCCGAGTGGTTTCGCCCTGACGGGTCAGACGCCCGAGCAGGCCCCAGTGTTCGCTGGTCCAGTTGGCGGAAAACACGAAGCGATCCTTGGGCGCGGCGTCGGTCAGGGTGTTGCGTTCTTCGACCCCGACCAGCGCGTCGTTGCCGATCCCTAAGGCGGTCAGTTGCGACGGCGTGCCCTTGGTGCTGGTGACCTTGGTGTGGTTGTAGGTGTACGCGGTGGTCAGGCCCAGTTGCCCGTCGTAGAACGGCTGATGGTAGTTGAGCACCAGTTCGGCGCCGTCGGTGCTGGTGTCAGCGGCGTTGGTGAAGAAGTTGACGTCGTGCACGCCTGCCACGCCGAAGTTGTCATTGATGTAGCTTTCCAGCGCGTCGCTGCCGATTCGCTGGGACAGGGTGATGCGGTCCTTGACGTCGATACGGAACACGTCGAGCGACGCGTCGAAGCGCTCGTTCAACTGGAACGTCAGGCCGAGGCTGAAGTTCTTCGAGGTTTCCGGATCGAGTTTTTCCGCGCCCAGGGCACGGGCAATCGGGTCGTTGACCGACAGCACGCGGATGTCGGTGAGCGTGCCGCCGTCGCCGAAGTTGCTGGTGGTGTTCTGGAAACCGCTCTGGGCCAGCGACGGCGCGCGGAAGTTATTCGACACCGCACCGCGCAACGCCCATTGATCGGTCAGTTTGTAGCGACCGCTGAGCTTGCCGGTGAGTTTGCTGCCGGCGTCGTCATAATGTTCCCAGCGCGTGGCGGCATCGACGAAGAAACGGTCGGTGAGATCACCGGACAATTCGGCGTAGGTGCCGAACACGTTGCGGTCCAGATCCGACTCTTCACTCGGGCGCAGGCCGTTGGCGCCATCGGCCCCCGAACCGATGTAAGAGGCTTCATCTCCAGCAAAGGTCAGGTAGTTTTCGTAGCGATATTCACCGCCCACCGCCAGCACGAACGAGCGGCCGCCGAGGCGCAATTCACGGCTGAAATCCAGGTTGGTGGTGGTCTGGCGCAACTCGTAATCGCCGGTGTCGAAGCGGGTCGGCGAGTCCGCGCCGAGGCTGAAGTTGAGGGTGCGACGGGTTGCCGATTCGAAGCGGTTGCGACCGTGGGTGACGCTGCTGTCGAAATCCCAGTCGTCGCCGATCAGGCCCTTGTAACCGGCGGTGGCGGAGATGTCGGTGTTGTCACCCAGCGATTGCGGCAGGTAGCCGTTGGGGTAGAACTGCGGCTGCTCGGACGGGTAGCGATAGAACTCGGCGCCGGTGGTGTGACGTTCGTTGTAGGTGCCGAAGCTGTAGGCCTTGCCGCCGGCCAGCGGCAATTCGCCGTTGAACCAGGCGTTGACGTCCCGCGCCACGCCGTCACCCATCACATAGTTGCGCTGGCCCGGGGTGTCGGCGAAGCCGTCGTAGCCGGCGCGGTTGGTCGGGTTGCGATCCTTGTACTCGGTACCGCCGCGAATGAAGCCGCCCTCCTCGCCCAGCCGCGTACCGATCTTGGCGGTGGTCACGCTGTTCTGGCCGTCGGTGGTGGTTTTGCCGATCGCGTCCTGATGGGTGTGGTAGGCGCCGTAGCTGGTGGAGACTTCGCCGCCTTCGGGGGCGTCGTCGAGGATGATGTTGATCACCCCGGCAATCGCGTCGGAGCCATACTGCGCACCGGCACCGTCGCGAAGTACTTCGATGCGTTTGATCGCGCTGATCGGGATCGAGTTGAAGTCCACCGGCGCCGTGCCGCGACCGATTTTCGACGAGTCATTGACCACTGCCGACGTGTGGCGGCGCTTGCCGTTGACCAACACCAGCACCTGATCCGGGCTCATCCCACGCAGCTGCGCGGCACGCACATGGTCGGCGCCGCCGGAGTTGGACTGGCGCGGAAAACTGAACGACGGCAACAGCGTCTGCAACGCCTGGCCCAGCTCGCCGCCACTGGCGCCGGCGGTCTTCAGGTCCTCGGCGGTCAGCACATCCACCGGCACCGGCGAATCCAGCACCGTGCGAGCGGTGCCCCGGGTCCCGGTGACCAGCACGGTGCCCAGCCGGGTGTCATCGTCGACGCGCGCGGAAGTCTCTTCAGCTTGCGCAGGAAGTTGCCAGATTGCACTGACAACAGCGATGGCGAGTAATGAACGCGAACGGTGAATCATGCGACAGCTCCTTGAATCGCAGTTAATAACCGGCCGCTGCCGAATCATGAAGTGTCGGCAATCAGCGCACGGCAATTTCTGCTGTAGTTTTGATATTCAGAAAGGCAGCCAGGTGTGTTGAACAACTATCGGCTGTTAGAGCGCAAGAACCCCAAAGTTAGTAGAACCCCCTGTTTACCGATGCTAGACGAGCGGTCGCACGCCGCAAAAGAACCAATAACGCTTAGGTTATGCCCGACGAACGGAGTGTTGCCTGAGCAACACTTGTGTTTGCGCAACAACATGAACACCCAACTAACCAACAACTAATCACGCACGAAAACGCACTCCACGTTGTTGTAGAGAGCGTTATTAATCTGTGTTTTTTCGGTGCGAAGTTAGAGGCCGTCAGTCGAAGTCCTTTTCCCGCCAGGCATCTTCGGCAATGTCCAGCGCGTCGCCGCTGAAGCGCTGCTCAATGAACGGATCGGCGTGCAAATGAAAGCCGTTGCGCTCCCAGAAGCCCGGTTGTTCCTGATCGGTGAACTCGAGCCCGCGCAGCCATTTCGCGCTTTTCCAGAAATACCGCCCCGCCACCACCAGCCGCAGTGGCCAACCGTGTTGCGCGGTCAGCGGCTGACCGTCGTAATGGGTGGCCAGCAGGCTGTCCGGGTGCAGCAGGTCATCGAGATGCAGGTTGGTCTGGTAACCGTGATCGGCGTGGGCCATGACGAAGGACGATGTCGGCCGAATGTCCAGGGCCTGCAACAGGTCTTGCAGGTGCACGCCGCTCCAGCGGGTGTCGAACTTCGACCAGCGTGTCACGCAATGAATGTCGCATTGCAACGAGCGTTGCGGCAGCGCTTGCAGATCGGCGTAGGTCAGCTCGACCGGGTTGGCCAAAGTGCCGAACAGGCGCAGCGACCACGTCGCCAGGTCATAGGCCGGCACCTCGCCTTCGTGCAGGATCGGGAAACGCTCGGTCAGCACCTGCCCCGGTGGCAGCCGTTCGCCCAACGCCACATCGGCTTTCGGCGAACGGCTCTTGCGCAGACGCGCAGCCTTGTCGTGCATGTCGGCTCCTCAGTTCGCCACGGGAATCCACGGCGACCGCGCGACGTTGGCGGTGTCACCGAAGGCCGGCAGTTTCTGCCCAAGGTCGCGCACGTTTTTCACGTCCAGATCCAGCAGTTGCTGACGGGTAATGAGAGTCGGCGGCACCAGCACCTTATGCCCCGGATTTTCCCCGGCAATCAGCATCGCCAGACTGCGCACGCTGATCGCCCCGGCCACTTGCGGATTGACCGCAGCGGTGGCGGCCCAGGCGCTGTCCGGTTCTTTCATGATCTGGATGTCGGCAGTGGAAATATCGGCGCTGTAGATCTTCACCTTGCGGCTCAGCCCCGCCTCATCGACGGCGATCTTCGCGCCTTTGGCGAATTCGTCGAACGGCGCGAAGATCACACTGATCCCCGGATTGGCCCGCAACACGGCGCTGGCCTGATCCGCCACCGAGTTGGCAATCGGCGGATTGAGCGTGCCGAAGCGCGCCTTCTCGATGATCCCCGGATTGCTCGCCTTGACCTGGCTCCAGATCTCGTCGCGGCGCTCCATCGGCGTGAAGCCGCTGATGTAGACATACCCGGCGTCGAAGCGGGTGCCGTTGTCCTTGAGCGCTTGATCGAGTGCCAGCCGCGCCAGTGCGTGGTGATCCTGCTCGACCTGAGTCACTTGCGGCGTGTTCAGGTCGACGTCGAATGCGACGACCTTGATGCCTTTGGCCAGCGCCCGCTCAATCGGCCCTTTGAGGGTTTCCGCCAGCCCCAGTTGCACGATGATCCCGTCGACACCGAGATCGGCGGCCTGATCGATCATCTCGCCCTGGCTCGCCGCCTGCTGCCGCGCGTCAAACACCCGCAGGTTGGCGCCCAGCGCTTCGGTCTGTTTCTCCACCCCGCGCAGATAGGCTTCAGGGAAATCCCCGGAGAACAGATAGCCCACCAGCGCGATCTGTACCTGACCTTTATCGAACGGCGCCGGTGCGCCGGGCAAGGCCTTGGCCTGCGCATTGAAGGCCAGTGCCGAGAGCAACGCCCCGGCGAGGCAATGACGTGCGAACTGCTTGATTGAACCGTGCATGGATCTTTCCTTGAAGCATCAATGAACCGGCTCAGCGCGCCCGATGCGCGAGGCCGAAGGTGAACATCAGGGCCAGCACCAGCACCAGTCCCTTGACGAAATCCTGCGCGTAATACGGCGCGTTGAGCATGGTCAGGCCGTTGAGCAACGAAGCCACCAGCAACGCGCCGACCAGCGTGCCGAACGCGTTGGGCTTCTTCGCCCCGAGCACGGCAAAACCGATCAGCGCAGCGCCCAGTGCATCGAGCACCAGACCGTTGCCGGAGCTGACATCACCGCGCCCCAATCGCGCCGCCAGCAACAAACCGCCCAGCGAGGCCAGCAGCGCCGAGAGCACATAAGCCAGCAACTTGAAGCGCTGCACCGGCGCACCAGCCAGACGCGCCGCCTGCTCGTTGCCGCCAATCGCATAGAACAACCGGCCGATGCGCGTGCGCTCGAGAAACAGCCACACCGCCACCGCAACCACCGCCGTGATCAACACCGGAATCGGCACGATGTCCCACAGCCGTCCGCGACCCAGCGCCAGAAACACCGCACTGAACGAACCTTCTGCTTCGTCACCATTGGGCAGGGTCATGCCCACCGCAATCGAACGACCACCCGTGGGAATCAGTTGCACGCCGATCACCAGGAACATGCTGCCGAGCGTCGCGAGAATGTCCGGCACGCGCATCTTCACGATCAGCCAGCCGTTGAGCAGCCCGACCAGTGCGCCACCGGCCAGGCTGATCAGCACCGCCGGCACCGCACCCCAGCCGAGCACCACCATCACGTAACTGGCGATCATCAGGCTCATGGCCGCCACCGCGCCGATCGACAAATCCAGCCCGCCCACGGCCATGGTCAGCGTCACGCCCAAGGCCAGCAGCGCGACAATCGACACCGACTGCAGAATGCTGAACAGGTTGCCAACGCGCAGGAACGCCGGTTCCGCGACACTGAAAAACACCACGATCAACGCCAGCACCCACAGCAGGCCATAGCGGATCAGCGCTTGCACGAAGCGCTCGGACGGCGCCAGGGCGGATGACAACAGGGAACTCGAATCAGGCACTCGCTCTACTCCTTGGCGCGGCGTGAACAATAGAATTTTGCGGATCGTTGCCAGCCAGCGCGGCGACCAGGGTGGCGCGATCCAGCCCGGCACGCGGGTACTCGGCCACCACCGCGTGATCGCGCACCAGCAGAATCCGGTCGGCGATCTCCAGCGCTTCATCGACGTCCGAGCAGATCACCAGCGTGGCGCGGCCAGCGGCGCTGTCGCGCAACAACTGGCCGATCTCGCGCCGGGCACGCACATCGACGCCCTGAAACGGCTCGTCGAGAATCAACACTCTGCCCTCGCCAAGCAACCAGCGGCCGAGCACGACTTTTTGCTGATTGCCGCCGGACAACGCACTCATCGGCACATCGATGCCGGCGGTCTTGATTCCCAGCGCTGCGACTTGCGCCTCCACCGCCGCCGCTTCGGCACGGTTGCGGATGAAACCGCCACGGGTGAAGCGTTCGAGGAACGGCAAGGTCAGGGTTCGGCGCAATGAAAAGTCCGCCACCAGCGATTGGCTCACGCGATCCTCGGCGGCGAAGAACACGCCACTCTGGATCGCCTGGCGGGGCGAGCCCGGTTGCCAATCGATGCCGTCCAGTTGCAGAGAACCGGACAATGTTTTGCGCAGCCCGAACAGCACTTCGGCGATCTCGCTTTTGCCGGCGCCGAGCAATCCGGTCAGCACCACCACTTCGTTTCCGTGCAAGGACAAATCAAAGGCACGGGTGCGCGGCAGGACTGTCACGCCGCGCAGTTTCAGCACTTCGCGCCCCGCCGCTCGCGGTGTGTAGACGTGAGCCTCCAGCGCCTGACCAAGCATCGCTTCCAGTGCCTCTGGCAATTGCCGGGCACTGAACTCACCGGCCAGTTGCCCGTCGCGCAATACCACGGCGCGGTCGGCCACCCGTTGCAGATCGGACAGCCGATGAGAGATGTACAGAATCGCCACGCCACGGCTGCGCAAGGTGTCGATCAGCCCGAACAGGCGCTGCGCTTCGGCATCCGACAGGGCCGCTGTCGGCTCGTCGAGAATCAGCAGGCGCGGTTGCAGGGCAAAGGCGCGGGCCAGCACCACCAGTTGCCGCTCGGCCTGGCCGAGGTGTTCGATCGGTTGCTCCAGCGGCAGCACCAGACCGAGCCCCGCAGCGATACTCGCGGCGCGTTCCAGCAGGCGTTTGCGGTTGAGCCAGAAGTCAGCGTCGGGGCGGCACAGTTCATCGAGCAGCAGGTTTTCCGCCACGCTCAATCCGGGCGCGATGCCCTCGTTGATCTGCTGATGAACCGCGACGATGCCGAAGCGGCGCGCCGACAGCGGCGAACTGAAATGCCGGGGTTGGCCATCGATCCGGATCTCGCCGCCATCGTGGGCCTGACTGCCGGCGAGGATCTTTACCAGCGTCGACTTGCCCGCACCGTTGGCGCCGAGCAGCGCCACCACTTCAGCGGGAAAAATATCCAGGCTGACCCGGTCCAGCGCCCGGTTCGAGCCAAAGGTCTTGCTCAGTTCACGTACACGAATCAGTGGCTCGGAGACCACGGCGACAGGCGCACTCATAAAATTCCTTAACGTCGATGAGCCAGTGAACGCACCAGTCGATCGCCCAGGCTTTGCACACCCTGGACGAGGATGACCAACACCACGACGGTGGCGACCATCACTTCATTGTTGAATCGTTGATAGCCGTAGCGGATCGCCAGATCGCCCAGTCCACCGCCCCCGATCACCCCGGCCATGGAAGAAAAACCGATCAGCATCACCAGCGTCAGGGTGATGCCCGCCAGCAAGGCCGGCAGCGCTTCGGGCAACAGCACTTTGAAAATCACGTGGCGGATGTCACCGCCCATGGCGAGGATCGCTTCGATCCGGCCCTTTTCGACTTCGTCCAAAGCGTTCTCGACGATCCGCGCAAAAAACGGAAAGGCGCCGATGGTGATCGGCACCACGGCGGCAGTGCTGCCCAACGTAGTGCCGACCACCAGCCGGGTCAGCGGGATCAGGGCAATCAGCATCACCACGAACGGCAGCGAACGACCGAGGTTGATCACCGCGCCCAAGGCCTGATTGAGCCTCGGCAACGGATAAAGACCCTGACGGCGACTGATGAACAGCAACACCCCCAGCGGCAAACCGATCAGTAACGTGAACAACCCGGCGAGCAGCACCATGTACAGGGTTTCGCCGGTAGCGTTGAGCACCAGTTGCAGGATTTCATTCCAGTCGATCACGCGGTTCATGAGTGGGCCGCCCGTACGCCGTATTGCCGCAGAAAGCTCAAACCGGGCGCGTCATGCCCCAGCGGCAAGCCGCAACTGGGGCGCAGTGAGGCGCCGAGGGCGGACTGCGGATCGGCGAGCAATCGAGCGACTGGCCCCGCCTCCACCAGTTTCCCGTTGGCCATGGACGCGGCGTGATCGCAGATCGACTTGACCACATCCAGCTCGTGGGTGATCAGGACGATGGTCAAACCGAGCTGGCGGTTGATGTCGCGCAACAGCTCCAGAATCGACGCGGTGGTTTCCGGGTCGAGGGCGCTGGTGGCTTCGTCCGACAGCAGATACGCCGGCCGCGCCGCCAAGGCCCGGGCGATCCCGACCCGCTGCTTCTGCCCACCGGACAGTTGCGACGGAAAGGCTTCGGCCTTGTCGCTCAGGCCCACCAGCTCCAGCAGTTCCCGAACCCGTTCATAACGCTGTGGCTTGGCAACCTTGGCGATTTCCAGCGGCACCGCGACGTTGTCGAACACGTTGCGCGAATGCAGCAGGTTGAAGCCCTGAAAGATCATGCCGATGCGCTGACGCTGGCGGCGCAACTCACGGTCGGACAGCGCCGTGAGGTCTTCGCCGTCCAGCAGAATCCGCCCGGCATCCGGGCGTTCGAGCAGATTGAGGCAACGCAGCAACGTTGATTTACCCGCGCCGCTGCGCCCGAGAATCCCGTAGATCGCGCCATCGGGAATGCTCAGCGACACCTGATCCAGCGCCGGGCTCGACGCTGACGGATAGGTCTTGCTCAACTGCTCGACGACGATCATGGCTTGGCATCCGCCACCGGGATCACCGAGCCCTTGAAGTTCTCGGCGATGTACTTGGCGACTTGCGGCGAGGTCAGGTCCTTGGCCAGTTGCTGAATGCGTGGATCGTTTTCCAGTTTCGGCGTGGTCACCAGAATATTGGCGTACGGGTTGTGCTCGGCCTTCTCCAGCCCCAGCGCATCCCTGGCCGGCACCAGCCCGGCTTCCAGCGCGTAGTTGCCGTTGATCACCGCCAGGTCGACGTCGTCCAGTGCGCGGGGCAGTTGCGGCGATTCGATTTCGAGGATCTTCAGCTGTTTCGGATTTTCGGCGATGTCCTTCGGTGTCGCCTGATCGGCCGC
The DNA here is from genome assembly GCF_002112915.1 of Pseudomonas sp. B34(2017). NCBI lineage: Bacteria > Pseudomonadati > Pseudomonadota > Gammaproteobacteria > Pseudomonadales > Pseudomonadaceae > Pseudomonas > Pseudomonas sp. B34(2017). The sequence continues at coordinate 776,723 of NZ_NEJA01000002.1, forward strand.
CGGGTCATTGAAGCCAGGCTTGAGCTTGATCAGGCCGTTGTCCTGCAACAGGTACAGCGCGCGGCTCAGGTTGGTGACATTGTTGGGCACGGCGACCGTGCCTTTGTCCGGCACCTGGGCGAAGGTTTTGTGGCGATGGGAATAGATGCCCAGCGGTTCGATGTGCACCGTGGCGGCCACCGCGAGTTTTTCGCCGAGAGCCTTTTCCTGGGATTGCAGGTACGGCAGATGCTGGAAGTAGTTGGCGTCCACATCGCCGTGCACCAGCAACTCGTTGGAGTTCACGCCCTGCGGGATTTCGATCACCTTGAGGTTGAGCTGCGGATCGAGTTTCTGGATGTACGCCAGAATCTGCGCGTGGGGCACCGGGTCGGCGGCAACCCGCAATGGCTCCAGCGCTCGAGCGCTGAACGAAGTCACCAGCGCGCCGAGGACGGCCAGGGTCAAGCCTGCTTTTTTCAACATGGAAAGAGTCCTTCTGCGAATGATGGATCAGGCGTTGGCGGTCTTGCGAAGCGGTGTCTGGGTATTCGACGCATCGGCGTAGAAGCGCTGCGCGACATCGGGATGGGAGCGCAGTCGACCCTTCAGATAATTCCAGCCGACATCGCGGAACAGCGGATTGAGCGGATCACTCGCCGGGCCGCGCGCCTCACGCAACAGCGCCGTCGGCAACGGATACAGCGGCACCACCGCATCCAGTTGCGCGCCGAGGAAAAACGCGATGGACAAGCGCTCGCTGCCAACTGGCGGCGACACCACCCGATGCACCGTGGCACGCAGGTAACCGTTGGTGGCCAACTCCAGCAGCTCGCCGATGTTCACGACCAGCGTATTGTCCCGAGGCAGCGCATCGATCCAGCGCCCCTCTTCGATCTCCACTTGCAGCCCGGCCTGCCGGTCTTGCAGCAAGAAGCTGAGAAAACCCGAATCCTTGTGCGCACCGACGCCCTGATTGCTCGCCGTCGAGGCTTGCCCCGGATAGCGCATCAACTTGATGTGTTCGTTGGGTTTGTCGCCGTACAACCGGTCGAAGGCGTCTTCCGGCAACGACAGTGACTGGGCGAATGCGCGCAGCAGGCGCAGCGACATTTGGGTCATCGCCTGCTGCCAGTCGAGCAACAGCGGCTTGAGTTGCGGCAACGCCTCGGGCCATTGATTCGGCCCTTGCAGCCGCGCCCACATCGGACTGTCGGCGTTCAACGGCAAGACCTCACGCTCGGCGCCCAGATCGAATTGCTCACGCTGATCGGGCTGGCCACGGGTGATCTCGGAAGCGGCGCGGTTGTAGCCGCGAAAGTGCGGCGAATTGATCATGCCGACGGCGTTTTTCTCGCTGTCGGGCAAGGCGAAGAACTGGCGTGCGTAGTCCTGCACTTGCTCGAGCAGGCCGGCGTCGATGCCATGGCCGGTCAGGTAGAAAAAACCCACATCGCAGGCGGCATGACGCAAGTCATCGAGAAAGGCCTGGCGTTGCGACGGCGTGCCGTCGAGCAGGGACAGGTCGAGGATAGGTAATGCGGTGATGTCAGAGGTGTGCGGCATGATTCACTCCCGTGTGAATCAAACCTGAAGAGTCCGTGATCGATTCAGCGTGTGCCGTCATGGCAATCGGGAGGTCTATCGGTTTGATGCTTTTGATTCGTCTATGAAACAAAACTAAACGATATTAAAAACACCGAACAAATACCTTTTTTGCATTAGCTTAGGTCTGTCTTACTACAGGGCTCAGCTGACCACCGCGCCCTTCGGGCCGCTGGCAATAAGCGCCGCCCCACACGCAGTTTTCATACCGTCGAGCGCAATGGGCACCCCATCGACGGTGTAGGTGCTGCTGCCCTCGGCAATCGGGAAAATCCCCTTGCACAATGGGCAACTGACCTTGTGACCGAGCCCGGCAATCGGCTTGCCGTTAAGGTCAGTCCGGGAGAAGGCTTCGAGGACCTTGCCACCGTGGGTGGTGGAGTCGCCGAGGCGGATTGCGTCTTTCATGTTGTCACTCCTTTGACCTGACTTCTGGCATGCCAAATGGGGCCGAGGAATCCATCAAACGTGAAAACGGCGGGCCTTGAGTCGTATCAGGGGAAGTAGCTTTCGATCTCGGGATACTCATCCAGGAACTCATCACTTCGAATAAAGGCGTCAAGATCCGGGGACTTCTTCGCAGCCGCGACAATCGCCTTGATCTTCTCTGCGTTGTCCGAGTTCACGACACGACCGATCAGAATAAGAGGCCATTCCTTGCCACTTGCCTGTCTTTGCAACGTTGAGAAGTTCACCGCAAGCCTTTCAGCAAAAACGCCCGCTTCAGCATGATCAAGAACACCCACCACGCGCTCTTGCACACCGTAGTCGTCTTCATCGCAAAAGGTCGACAGTAGTACATCAATGGTTTTTGCATCGAGTTCGTCGCGGACACTGCTCACGAGCGCCGAGAACTCACGAGCATCTTCCGGGTTCTCGTAGCGATCCAATGAAACCAGTTTATCTCGCCACACTTTGAACGCTTGATCATTCATGGTTTCTCTCACTTATCCAGAAATTTACGGCACTTGGCATACGCCAGCATTTCTTGCATTGCTTCATTGTACTTTCTGGGTTGTCCGACCTGAGTGGCTACACGGCGCACATCTCTGATCTCCATCGCCATTGCACCTCTCATGTCTCCCACTTCGATTTTTGACTGAACCTGAGCTCGATAGGCTTTTCCGGGATTACCCTGGTGGCCGTGACTCATTGTTTGGCTATGGTCATAGGGCTCCATTTGTATTGCTGGCCCCTGGCTTCTCTTAATCGGACTGGTGCTGTCTGCCGGCATGTGATGCGACTCGATCCCCGAGGCCGTGGTGCCTCCGTAAGATCCACCTCTGAATGGCCCGGTTCCTTCAGGGTTGCCTTTCTTCAGATCGGCACACGGACATCTTGCCAAGCCTAGCGGGTCAATCCAGCCCAGTGGACTCGGCGCATATACAAAGAGGTTCAACCCACCGTCATAACCGATGGGATCTTTGCTGATGAAGCGTCCAATCAACGGATCGTAATAACGATAACGATTGTAATGCAGCCCCGTTTCATGATCGTGATATTGCCCCTGGAAGCGAATCGGGTTGCCAATACCCTGTTGCTGCGCCAATGGCGAACGCTGCTCAGACACGCTCCCCCATGCCTTGTACTGAGCGCTCCAGGCTATTTCGCCATTCTGGTCGGTCAACTCCAGAGGCGTCCCCATTCGGTCGCATTGATACCAACTCAACACGTCGATTGGCAGTGCCACAGGTACGTGATTCCACAGCGGGTCGTCCTCCAATTGATACTCGCCGCTGAAGTCAGGCTGCCCCATCAGAATGATTGGCTGGTGTCGCAAAGCTTGCGCAACCGGAATGTAAGTACCCGGCTCATAGATGTAATGCACCGTGCGTCCGGGATCACCATCCAGCAGAGCCGGACTGCTCTCCCAGGCCAGCGTATCGCCGTCCCAGCCATACAATGTGAAACCACAACCCGACTCTCGCTGCTTGCGGACAAACTCATTGTCGTTCCACTGTGATCCGGCTTCAGGCCGCCGCTTGAAATGCGCAGTCGAGTTCTTGTAAAGGCGGCGTCCCAATACATCGTAGGCATACTCGACTTCCAGTCGGGCATCATCAAAGTGAACCAAACGGTCGAACAAATCCCAGCGCATTCTGGCGATACTGCCGTTGTGCCAGCGCTGTATCAGATTGCCTCGATCATCGTATTCATAGTGGGTACCCGAGTACTCGCGCAGCAGGTTGTCCACCCGCTTGCTACGCATCGGGTCCTGATCCAGAGGTCGGCGCATCTGTTCAACCGGCTCATCAAGCAAGTTACCGGCAGGATCAAAGGCGAAAGTTTCCACACCCTGTCGACTCGCCGCCTTGATCAGGCGCCCCACCGGATCGTACTGATACGTCAGCGGCCCGCGTCGCGTGTCGTTGAGAAGGATCAGTTGGCCCGCAGGATCATATTGATATTCACGCTTGAGCAACGTGCGCTTGTCATCGCTGCGACCCAACAATTGCTCCTGCAACTGCCCAGCCGGGTCCCACTTCTGCGTCTGCAATAAATGGTTGCCCTGATGACGGGCGATTTCGCGATGCAGATCATCACGCTCCCAGGCCAGCAACTCGTGGTCATCCACTTTCAATCCCAGCAAGTGCCCGCTGCCGTAGGTCATCCAACTGACTCTTTGGCCATCCGGACGCACAGTCGCTACTCGCTGATTCAGGGCATCGTATTCATGTTGCCAGACTGCGATCCGAGGCTGCTCCAGACTCAGATAATGCTGATGTTCACGCAGCAGGTTGCCCGCCGGATCGTGGAACCACTGCAAGCGACTGTGATCATTTTCAGCCAGTGTCATATTGCCGTTGCCATCGTAGGCAAATGTTTCACTTTGTACCTGTTCGCCCAGACTCGCACGGCGCTCTATCAGACGGCCCATCAGGTCGAATTGGAAAGCCACTCGCCGCTCGCCATCAAGCTTGCTGCTCAAACGACCTGATTCAGTGTCGTACTGGTAGCGCGTAATATGGCCGTCGAAACCTGTTTCCTCCAATAACCGCCCCATCGGATCGTAGTGAAAATGGGCGCTACGCTCATTTTCGTTCTCCAAAGCGGTCAAACGACCGAGACGGTCCCAGCGATAGCGCAACGTTTGCTCAGCCGCATCCACTCGCTCGGCGATAAGGCCGGCGGCGCTGTAGTTCCAGGTGGTGCAGCGGTTCAGGCCGTCGACATGGGCCAACAGTCGCCCTTCGGCATCGCGACTGAAACGCTCCTCAGACTTGTCCGGATGCCTGATCAACACCAGTTGACCTGCCACGTACTCATACTCGGTGCTTTGCCCTGCCGCATCGGTAAAGCAAATCAACTGACCCAGGCCGTTGTACTCCCAGGTACTGGTTTTGCCGGAACAATCGGTGTACCCGGTCAACTGACCGGCATCGTTGTATTCGAATTTCTTCTCTGCTCCGTTAGCATCCTTGACGGTCTCCGGATAGCCGGCAGATGTGTAGGTGTACTCCGTCTTGTTACCCAGAGGATCGACAGCTTCCACAAGATTGCCGCTGTCGTCATAAGCTCTGGTCCACTGTCCGCCCTCTGCATCACTAACCTTGATCAGTTGGTCCAGATCATCGTATGCGTAATGCACTACGGTGTTATCGGCACGGATGTGTTCGAGAAGATTGCCACGCTCGTCGTAGCTGAACCGATCAACGCTTCCATCGGTGTGGACATGTCGCACGACATTTTTGGCCTCATCGCGGAACAACCATTCCGAACGCTCATCCGGATGACGGATACGGTACGTGTAGCCAAGAATGTCGTAGTAGTGCCAGGTCTCATTGCCGTGAGCGTCAGTGACGTAGGTCAGACGAATGTTTTCGTCCCACTCAAGTCGAGTATCGAAGCTTCCATCATCCGCCCATTCACGAATCGCTTTGGCATCGGAGCCGTCCCCCTGCCATTGCAAATTCATGCCCCGCCCGGTCCGGTCGGTGTATCGCGTGATCAGATGGCTGCGGAATTCATAATTCCAGGCATAACCGTTTTCATCCCGTGCCTGAACCAGATCGCCCAACGCATCATAGTGATAGGCACACAGTTGGCGCTGAGGAATGCCATCGGCGATCTCCCACAAACCTGTCAGACGTCCGTGGTCATCGATCAGTGTTCCGAGTTGTAGATGAACCTTTGTAACGTCCCCCTGATAGGTGAGCAGGTCAGAGAGCACCGGCTCATCACCATGCATGTGCTCATAGTGCAGCATGATTCCGGCACCGCTACGCAGCTCGATGCCGGCGAGCAGAAAGCGTGCCCCACGACGCACGTAGGTCTCCTTTCGCTCGACGCCGCGGCACAGCAGCAATTGATTTTCACCTGAGCGAATCAGAGTCAGGTTTTCAATCGGGTCATGATGGGCTTCGCCGACTTTGGGCAACGCAAACTCATGACTTCGGCCATCGGCCGCATGAAAGACCAACCCGTCATCCACATAATCGAAACGAGTGGTGAACTCGTTGATCCAGCGAGCACCCAGGCTGCCTTTGTCGTAGGCCTCCAGATTCGAGTAATAAGTACGGTTCCAGACGACGGGAAACGGGCCCGGCAAACGGAAATCCGTGTGGGTGATGGTTTCCGTGCCGCGTGCAAAGCTGATGTTTCTTTTCGTGCCTGTCGGGACGCGATTCTTGCAATCACTGGCATCAGAACGGGCTCGAGCCTGGCTTTGCTGCAACTCCAGTTGGCCTTTGCCGGCGCGTTGTTCTGCCTTGCTCGTGGCCCCCGGTTTGACACTGGCGGCCTGACCATGAGAGCGACGTTTGCGCCAAGTTACTACAGAGCCCGCCAACATCTGCAACAGCCAGCCGATGGAATGCTGAACGCCTGGGTCACCAAGCTTTTTCATCTGGGATTGCAGCTCCACCCCCAGCGTGCGAAGCATCGATGTGTTGCTCAGTACCAGAGCCTTGGCTTTCTCCGGCAGCAAGTTCTTGGCGGCACTGTTGGCAACGCCTTTGCCTGCAGCTTTGTAGGCACTGAAAGCGGCACCGAAAATGTTGCTGATAGCCGCCTTGGGGTCATGCAACAACTGACCGCGCGCCGCCGTGATTTTCGAACCGGCCGCATTGAGGTCTCCCTTCGCATCGAGCTTGCCGTTGACCACCTTTTCCAGGCCCTTGGCGATCTCGTTCACCACGCTTTGACCCAGTTTTCCAGCGTCGTCGAGAATGCCCGCCAGTTTGGGTTGTGCCTGTTTGACGAAGTCATCGATGGTGCCGACGATGGTCGCGTTCAGATGCCCGATCAACACTTCAATCAGAGAGTCCCCCAGCAGCATCTTGGCGCTGTTACGCAGCTCCTGACGCACCAACCCCAGGGTCGGGCGTAGTGTCATGCGCGCAGAAGCCATGGTCGGTGGCGCAGGCAATACACCAATCAGGTTGATACCCAGGCTGACCCAATCCAGCACCTGACGCTGTTTGCTTTTGGCCAGGGTGACGATGTCTCCAAGGGCATCAACCAACGCCATGATGTTGCCCACGACAGGAAGAGCACCCGCGACGTTCTTGACCCGATCGAGTGTGACGACACCGCCGCTGATAGACTGCAACCAGGCATCGAATTTGGCAGCGCCGCGTCCAACATCCTGAATATCGATCGTGTTGAGTGGCACCACCGCGACTTGCGGCTCACGCTGTTTCGCACCACCGCCCCCAGTTGTCATGACAGCACCTCACCCGCCAGCAATTCCGGAGTTTTCAAAGAAGGTTTTGGAAGTGTCGGCGTTGGCAGACTCGGCAACTTGCCCGCCTTGCTCGCCGCCCCGAGAATCCCCGACGCACTCGGCATTGCCGCACTCGCCAGTTTCGGCAGCCCGGCCCCTCCGCCCTGCATCACGCCTTTCACCTGCTGCGCCGTTTGCATCGCACCTTGCGCGGTCTGCACGGCGCCCATCCCTGTTTTCGCCATGTCCTTGCCCTTCTCCAACATGTCCCAGTTCTTGCTTGGCAGCACCTGCGCCACCATGGCCTGCACCTGGCTCGGAATGTCTTCGGCCCCCGGCGGATTCAACGGCCATTCCGGTTTGCCGATGTAACTGCCTTCGCTCCAGGTGTCCGCCGGATCCTGGCCGAACAGCACCCGCGCCGGGCCTGGTGCGGCGCCGGCAACGCTGGCGAACCCCTTCGCGTCGAGCTTGCCCTTGATGCTTTTGCCCAGCGCATCGATGACTTCGTAGTCGCCGTCCTTGATGCCCTGACGCCCGGCGTACTGGTTGAACAGCTCCAGATTGCCCTTGCCCGGTTTCGGTGGTTCCGGGAACACACCGGCCAGGGATTTCGCCCCGGTGTAGGCGAAGTTCGCCGCGTGGGCGGTGTACGGGCCGCTGGTGGCGTGGGTGATGCCGCCGGCGTTGTAGGTCGTGGCGCTGCCGCCACCCTGGATCACCAGTTCGGTCTTGGCGGTGATGGTGATGCGGTCGGCGTTGGCGGTGATGTTGAGTTTGGCCAGCAGGTTGATGCTGTCCTTGAGCGCCTTGACGTCGATGTCGCCGGACGCTGCGACCAGACGCCAACCCATGCTTTGCACGAACAGACGCATGCCACGGCTGGCGCTGGCCAGCAGGCGTTTGCCGATGGAAAAACTGGTGTGCCCGGTACTGCTCAGCGCCAGGTGTTCGCCGGTGGCTATGTGGCTGGAGCGCGGGGTGGTCAGGGCGATGCCGGCGGGACTGGCGAGTACCAGATGCGGCTCGGTGAACTCGGGAAATTCGTTGGCGGTGAGGTTCGCCGGGCCACTGCCGAGTACGCCTTGATGCTGCGCGTGCAAGGCCTTGGCCACGTCGTCCTGATCGCCCGCTTCCTGGGCCTGAAGCTCTTTGGCTTGTGTGGCGAAACCGTCCTGTTGGTCGCTGGCGGTGGCCAGGCGCTCGGCGGTTTCCGGCAGGTCCTTGTGGTGTTTCGATTCGTTCGGACGCGGTTCGGTGGTGATCAGCAGACCGGCTCCGGCACGCACGGCGCCGTGGCGGTCGGTTCTTAACTCAAAACCTTCACCCCGAGGCTGACCGCCGCTTGGGCGCGGGTGGGTCAGGTAACCAAGGTTGATCGCGCTCGCGCCGTGATCGCTGCGCAGCGCGATGCTGATCTCGCTGGTGGTGTCGTCGATGCGCAGTTCGTTGGCGCGGCTGCCCTTGTATTCCTTGCTCTTGACCGTGGCCAGGGTCTTGAAGTCCGGCAACTTGTAGGGCGGCAGGTTGGCGCCGTGGTACAGGCAACCGGTGATCAGCGGCTGGTCGGGATCGCCTTCGAGGAAGGTGATCAACACTTCCATGCCGACCCGCGGAATGTTGATCGAACCAAAGGTTTCGGCGGCCCAACTGGAGGCCACGCGCATCCAGCAGGTGGTCTTGTCGTCGTGCTGGCCTTCGCGGTCCCAGAAGAACTGCACCTTCACCCGGCCGTACTGGTCGCAGAAAATTTCTTCGCCTTCGGGACCGGTGACCACGGCGCTTTGCGAACCGAGGACTTTGGGTTTCGGGTGGTCCAGCGGCGGACGGTACGGCACGTCCCACGGGATCGCGTTGAAGCGGTTGCGATAACCCTGATGGAAATCGTCTTTGTTGTCCGTGGTGTCGCTGGTCACCGACTCTTCCAGCACTTGCGGCTGCTTGCCTTCGTGGAAGATTTCGGTGAGCAGCCACAGGTCGTTCCACGTCGGATTGGCGTGGTCGGTCAGGGCCAGAAAATGCCCGGTGACCAGAATCGGCTGATCACTGTTGCCCTCGGCCAGGCGATAGTCGCTGCGGTGGCGTTCGAGGTTGCGGTTGGCCAGGTGCTTGCCACGCTCGCGATCCACGAAACGGCCTGGGTAATCGTAGTCTTCCAGGTCCGGCTGGGCGCTGCTCTTGGCGTCGCTTTCCAGCTCGATCTTCGGTTTGACGAAGTCGTAATCGCGGCGCGTGGTACGGCTGGTGCGGGTGGCCAGGCGCAGGCCGAAACGCTTGACCACCGGTTGGTCCGCCACCAGCCCGGAGTCCTGCTGATAGGCCACCGGCGCCAGTTTCGGGAACACCGTCTGGTCATCGCCGAAGGTCAGTTTGTGGCCGCTGGACGTGTGCTGGAAGTGGTAGTGAATACCCTCTTCTTCGCACAGGCGCTGGACGAAATGCAGGTCCGATTCGTCGTACTGCGTGCAGTAGATCCGCTCGGGATACACCGCACTCAACTGGAAGTGGTAATCGCTGGCCAGAATGCCGTGCTCTTCCAGCACCTGACTGATGATCTGCTGCACCGTCATCTGCTGGAAGATGCGCTGGTTGAAGCGGTGCGCCAGGTACGAAAGCTGCGGTCGCAACGAGATTTTGTAGCGGGTCAGGCGCTTGCCCGCCTCGCCCTGGGCGATGCTGTAGATCAGCCCGTGGATCCCGGTGCCGCTCGGCGACAGTTGAAGAAACGCCAGTTTGTGCAGCAGGCTTTCGAGGTTGATCGAGGCCTTTTCGCTGACCAGTTCCAGCTCGAATTCGAAGGGCGTGTTGAGGGCTTCTCGACCGGTGAACGACAGCACCTGAAAATCGCTGTCCGCGCCATCGATGGTCAGATTGAAATGGGGCTGGTTGGCCGGTGAGAACATTCCCTTGTCCCTCGCACAGTGCTGCGACGCCGTCAGATCGCTAAGGATCTGGCGGAAAAAATCTTTAAAAACTCATGATCTCGGCCAGCAGCGCTGGCCGAGACGGTACAACCATCAGCCGCGATTAAACGACTGGAGCACGCCAGTCATCGGAACCCGAAGTACCGGAGACTTCGTGGGTCCAGGTGATTTTGCGGTAGGTGAACTGCACTTCTTCCAGGTGGGTGAAGTGCGCGTTGCCTGGATCCTGGCAGTTGTGCATCTTGTTGTTGATGGCGACGATGATCGCGTCTTCCAGTTTGGTGGTGTAGTAGTGCTCTTGGGTGCCTTGCGCCGAAGTGCGGTACCACTGGATAACGATTTCGCTCATGCGCTCGCCGGAAGTCAGAGCCGCTTGCAGCAGAGGCGAAGCCTTGTCGTAGACCTTGGTGATCACAACTGGCTTGTGCACGCGCTGACCGGTTGGCTGACCGGATTGCGGGTCACGCGGGATAATCACGTCGTGGGTGAAAGCCTGAACCATGACCTGGTCTTCGTGGCCTTCCTGATAGGTGTTGCCAACGGAGTCGGCGGTGAAGGCGCCGGCAGTGATCAGGCCTTGTTTTTCGCCGGTAACCGACATGTACGCTGGTGTTGCCATGGGGTGTGCTCCTTGCTCAAAAGACAGGACCGGACGGCGTGATTGCCTGCCCGGGTGGCCAAGGAGTTATCAAAAGTCGTGCCAGCCGTATCAGGGCTTTTACCCATCAAAGACTTACGACGTTTACGTGAGATTCGTTCGATTTTGGCTGTAGGAAACAGGGAAAAAGTGCGCAAGAAGTTGCGCAATGCTGTGCAACTTCTTGCGCACTTGGCTGGAGGCCTTGATCTGCGAGGCCTCCAGCTATTTTCACCGTGATTTTATTACGGATTACTGCGCAACTTTTTGCGCAGTTCCGCCAATGCGAACAGAACTGCGGAATCAGTACTCCTGCAACGCCCGTGGTCGTTGACTGCGCTGCTGCGCCGCCGCATCCGGCGCCTGCTGCAACTGAAAGTCGAACTTCAATTCGGCTCGACGTCCCGCTGCATCCTCCAGAAATTCGACCTCCCCGACCAACCCTTCACGGGTCGCATACGCAAAGTCATCCCACAGATACTTGTCCCCGGACAGATTGATCTGCGTCGTAAGGTGCCGATGCCCCGGTGCAGAAATGAAGAAGTGAATATGAGCCGGGCGCTGGCCGTGGCGGCCGAGCAGGTCGAGGCATTCCTGGGTCGGGCCTTGCGGGTCGCAGCCATAACCGGAGGGCACGATGCTGCGGGCGCGATAGCGGCCTTCAGCATCGGTGATGATCCGCCGGCGCAGGTTGTATTCGGACTGGCTCTGGTCGAAGAACGAGTAAGTACCTTTGGTGTTGGCGTGCCACAGGTCGACCGTGGCGCCGACCAGCGGCTGGCCCTGCGGATCGAACACCTGGCCTTCGAGCAACATCAGCGTGGCGACGCCCTCCTCGCTGCCGTCGTCCATCCGGCATTCACCTTCGTACAGCGGCGCGCCGGCCACGTACAACGGGCCTTCGATGGTGCGCGGCGTGCCGCCGGTCAAGCCGATCTGCGCATCCTTGGCGTCCTGCAGCAGGTCGAGGAAATGTTCGAGGCCGAGACCGGCCACCAGCAACCCGGCTTCCGAGCGGCCGCCCAGGCGGTTGAGGTAATCGACGGCTTTCCAGAATTCGTCTTCGCTGATCTCAACGTCTTCGATGATCCGGGCGGTGTCCTGCAACACTCGCAGGACGATGGTTTTCAGACGCGAGCTGCCGCCATCGTTGGCGAAACCGGCGGCTTCTTCGAAGAATTTTTGCAGTTCGGCAGTGTGGGCAATCTTCACGGTCATGGTGTTCACCTCATCTTGTTGTTGTGGGGTCGGGTCCGGGCTCAGCGGTCGTCGGTGTGGATCGACGAGGGGTGGCGGCAGAGGCCGTCGATCTCGATGTCCATGTAGGGAAACAGCGGCAACAGCATCAGGGTGTCGTGCAGCGCTTCGACGCTGGGCACGTCGAACACGCTGTAATTGGCGTAGTGCCCGGCGATGCGCCAGAGATGGCGCCACTGGCCTTCGCGTTGCAGGCGCTGGGCGAGTTCCTTTTCGTCGGCCTTGAGCTTTGTGGCAACGGCCGGGTCCATGTCGGCGGGCAATTTCACGGTCATTTTTACGTGGAACAGCATGGCGTTCTCCTTAGGGAATCAGTGCCGGCGAAAACGCGCCAGACGCTCTTCATCCAGCGTCAGGCCCAGGCCCGGGGTGCGTGGAATGTGCAGGTGAAAGTCGCGGTACTGCAGGCGCTCGGTGACGATGTCTTCGGTCAGCAACAGCGGGCCGAACAGCTCGGTGTCCCAGGTCAACTGCCTGAGCGTGAGGAACGCATGGGCCGAGGCCAGCGTGCCGACGGAGCCTTCGAGCATGGTGCCGCCGTACAAAGCGATGCCGGCGGCTTCGGCGATTTGCGCGGTGCGCAACACGGCGCGCGGGCCGCCGTTCTTGGCGATCTTCAGGGCGAAGACGCTGGCGGCGCCGTCGGCGGCGAGGCTGAACGCATCCTCGACGCTTTCAATGGATTCGTCGGCCATGATCGGCGCCGGGCTGCGCTGGTTCAGGCGAATCTGCCCGGAACGATTGACCCGCGAGATCGGCTGCTCGATCAGGTCGATGCCGTTGTCGCCGAGCACCTGACAGCCACGAATCGCCTGGGATTCGTCCCAGTACTGGTTGACGTCGACCCGCACACTGGCGCGCTCACCCAGGGCTTTTTTGATCGCCACCACGTGCTTCAGATCCTGCTCCAGCGGGTTGGCGCCGATTTTCAGTTTGAAGATCCGGTGTCGCCGCGCTTCCAGCATTTGTTCGGCTTCGGCGATGTCACGGGCGGTGTCGCCGCTGGCCAGGGTCCACGCCACTTCGAGGCTGTCGCGAACCCGGCCGCCAAGCAGTTCGCTCACGGGCAGACCGAGACGTTTGCCTTGGGCATCGAGCAAGGCGCTCTCGATGCCGGACTTGGCGAAGGTGTTGCCCTTGGCGATCTTGTCGAGTTTCTGCATCGCGGCGTTGATGTTGTCCGCGTCCATGCCGATCAGCGCCGGCGCCAGGTGCGCGTCGAGGTTGGCCTTGATGCTTTCCGGGCTTTCGTAGCCGTAGGCCAGACCGCCAATGGTGGTGGCTTCGCCGATGCCTTCGATACCGTCACTGCAACGCAGGCGCAGGATCACCAGCGTCTGGTTCTGCATCGTGTGCATCGCCAGTTTGTGCGGGCGGATGGTCGGCAGGTCGACGATGACCGCCGACAGGTTTTCAATCAGGATCCGGTTCATTTCAGTGTCCATTCAAGCGTGATCAACCGAGGTCACCGCCACCGACCGGCAGGGTCACACCGGTGATGTAGGAGGCGTCGTCCGAGGCGAGAAACAGAATCGCACCGACCTGTTCGTCAATGGTTCCGTAACGTTTCATCAGGCTGCTATCGAGGGTTTGCGCGACGATTTCCTGATACCAGGCCTGCTCCTGCGCGGACTGTTCGGCGGCGTTACGCGGGATGCGCCGGGGCGGCGCTTCGGTGCCGCCGGGCGCGGTGGCGTTGACCCGAATCCCGCGCTCGGCATTTTCGAAGGCCAGGCAGGCGGTCAGTGCGTTGATCCCGCCCTTCGCCGCGCCATATGGAACGCGGTTCAGGCTGCGGGTCGCAATCGACGACACATTGACGATCGCGCCACGCCCCTGCTTGAGCATGTGCGGCAATGCGGCGTGGCAGCACCACAGCGTCGGGAACAGCGAGCGGCGCACTTCGGCCTCGATCTGCTCGACTTCGTAGTGCTCGAACGGCTTGGCCCAGATGGTGCCGCCGACGTTGTTGACCAGCACATCCAGGCGCCCGAACGCATCGACGGATGCCCTCATCACCCGCGCACAATCGGCGTATTGCTCGAGGTCGGCGGTCAGCGACAGCACGCCCTCGCCTTGCAGTTCGTGAACCAGTTCGGAGCGGTCGACAGCAATCACCTGCGCGCCCTCCTCCAGCAAGCGCTCGCACACCCGGCGACCGATGCCCTGCGCCGCGCCGGTGACCAGCGCGACCTTGTTGGCGAATCTGTTGTTCATGACAACCTCGCAATTCAAAAAGAAGACTCAGGCCGCCGCGAATTTCTCGTAGTAGAAGTTCGCCGGCGTGATGCCCTGCTCGCGGATGTACTGGCTGACGGCCTCGACCATCGGCGGCGGACCGCACAGGTACACGTCGACATCGCCTTCGTTGAGGTGTCGCGGCTCGATGTGCTGGGTGACATAACCCTTGAGCGGGTGCTGACTCTGCGGATTGGCCACGCAGGCGCCGAAGCTGAAATTCGGGATGCGCGCGGCGAAGGCTTCGAGGCGGTCGAGTTCCACCAGATCGAAATCGTTGGTCACGCCGTAGATCAGGTGAACTGGATGCTCGCTGCCCTGCTCGGCGATCTTCTCCAGCATCGCCGTGAAAGGCGCCAGCCCGGTGCCGCCCGCCAACAGCAACAACGGCCGCTTGATCTCGCGCAGGTAAAAACTGCCCAGCGGCCCGGCCAGATTCAGGCTGTCGCCGGCCTTGGCCAGCCCGGTGAGGAAGCTGCTCATCAGGCCGCCGGGGACATTGCGGATCAGGAAACTGACCTCGCCGTTCTTCTGCAACGAGCTGAAGGAATAGGCGCGGGATTGCTCGCTGCCCGGCACTTGCAGGTTGACGTACTGACCGGGCAGGAACGCCAGTTTGCTCAGGGATTCGCCCTTGAGCGACAGCGCGATGGTGCTTTCGGAGAGCTGCCGGACATCGCTGATCGCCGCCTGATAACTCGCCTGTTCGGTCTTGCACACCTGCGAGCCCACCGGCACCCGCACCACGCAATCGCTTTCGGCGCGCATCTGGCAGGTCAGGACGTAACCCTGGGCCAGTTCGTCTTCACTCAGGGCGTCTTCGATGAAGTTGTCGCCCATGGCGTAACGCCCGGCCTCGGCGAAACATTTGCAGGTGCCGCAGGCGCCGTCGCGGCAGTCCAGCGGGATGTTGATGCCTTGGCGATACGCCGCGTCGGCAACGGTTTCGTGGCCCGAGGCCTCGATGAAACGGGTGACCCCGTCTTCGAAATTCAGTGCGATCTGGAAACTCATGGTGCACCTCGCTCACAGCGTCGAGCCCGGCTCGCCGCCGTCTCGATCAGATGTGGTAGATGTCGATGACCTGACGGACGTAATCGTTCTTCAGCACGACTTTCTTGGCCTTGATCAGCGGCTGTTCGCCGCGCAGGTCGAGGGTGTAGAAGCTGGTGCCGAAATAACTGTCGGTGACCTGATAGCGAAAGCTCAGGGTGTGCCAGTTGAAGCGCACCTGACATTGCCCTTCGCCCTGCTCGACGATCTCGATGTTGCTGAGGTTGTGCGAGGTGCGAGTGTCGGGGATGGTCGCGCTGGAGCGCTCGGTCTTGATCCGGAACACCCGGTCTTCGAGGCCGCCACGGTTGCCATACCAGATCAACGAGATTTCGCTTTGCGGGTCTTCGGTCAGGGTGTCGTGGTCGTCCCAGGCCGGCATCCAGAAACTGGCGTCGGCGGCGTAGAGTTCCAGCCACTGATCCCATTGGCCGTCGTCGAGGTAGCGTGCTTCGCGGTAGAGGAAGTCGCGCACGGTGTCGTAGAGGTTGCTCATCACACAGCCTCCACAGGGATCAGGTTTTTATCGCTGGCGGCGGCCTTGAGCATGGTTTCCTGCCAGTACTTGTGTTGCAGCACGAACAGGCCTTCGTCCTCGGTGCGCATGCCGGACAGCAAGGGCTTGAGGTCGATTTCCTCGGCCGCCGCGTCCGCGCCTTCGACCCAATGGGTCGCGCCACGGGACATGTCGTTCCAGCCGCGTCCGGCGCCGTAACCGGTCTGGCACGAGCGGAATTCTTCGAGATCATCCGGGGTGGCCATGCCGCTGACGTTGAAGAAGTCTTCGTACTGGCGGATACGCTTGGCCCGGGCCTCCGCGCTCTCGCCCTTGGGCGCGATGCAATAGATGGTGATCTCGGTCTTGTCGACGGAGATCGGCCGGGCGATGCGGATCTGCGAGCTGAACTGATCCATCAGGTACACGTTGGGGTACAGGCACAGGTTGCGCGAGTTCTCGATCATCCAGTCGGCGCGGGCCTGGCCGAAGTCCCGGGCCAGTTCATCACGACGCTCGTAGGCCGGACGATCCTCGGGGTTGGCCCAGCGGGTCCAGAGCAGCAGATGGCCGTGGTCGAACGAGTAGAAACCGCCGCCCTTCTTCGCCCAACTGCCGGCGCTCATGGTCTTGATTTCTTCACCGGCGTCACGCTGCTGACGCTGGTTCTGGGTAGCGGCGTAGTTCCAGTGCACGGAGCTGACGTGATAGCCGTCGGCACCATTTTCGGCGGTGAGTTTCCAGTTGCCTTCATAGATGTAGGAGCTGGAACCGCGCAGCACTTCCAGACCTTCAGGGGACTGATCGACGATCATGTCGATGATCTTGGCCGACTCGCCCAGATGCTCGACGAGGGTTTTCACATCGGCATTCAGGCTGCCGAACAGAAAGCCGCGATAGGACTCGAAACGCGCGACTTTGGTGAGGTCGTGGGAGCCTTCGCAGTTGAAGCCTTCGGGGTAGCCGGCTTCGCTCGGATCCTTGACCTTGAGCAGTTTGCCGCTGTTGTTGAACGTCCAGCCGTGGAACGGGCAGGTATAGCTGGAACGGTTGCCGGACTTGTGCCGGCAAAGCATCGCGCCGCGATGGCTGCACGCATTGAGAAAGGCATTGAGTTCACCGGCCTTGTTGCGGGCGATGAACACGGGCTGGCGACCCATGGTGGTAGTCAGAAAATCGTTGGCGTTGGGGATCTGGCTTTCGTGGGCGAGGTAGATCCAGTTGCCTTCGAAGATGTGCGCCATCTCCAGTTCGAACAGCCGCGGATCGGTGAACATCTCCCGCTTGCAGCGGTAGGCCCCCTTTTCGGGGTCCTCTTCAAGCATGGCATTGAGATAGTCGATTCCCAGGGACATGGCCGGGGCCTCCATTGTTATTGTTCAGGCCAGGTCAGATTAGGGAGGCAACGCGGGCGGCAATATCCGAATCCTGCAGAGCGCTATCCGTTTTGTGCAGGACGGCGCAGCAGGTGCTTCAGATTGTTTCGAGGCGGGACTTCAGTGGCGGCGCTTGAAGGTCACGGACGGCAATTCGCCGAACTGCTGGCGGTAGCTTTCGGAGAAACGCCCGAGGTGCAGGAAGCCGTAGTCGAGCGCCAGTTCGGTGAGGTTGCGCACCGGGCAGCTCGGATCATTGAGGCAGGCATGAATGCGTTCCAGCTTGCGCTGGCGGATGTACTGCATCGGGGTCACGCCGAGCTGGCGTTCGAACAGCGCGTACAGGGAGCGCGAGCTCATGTTTGCCTGGGCCGCCAGGTGTTCGGCGGGCAGATCCAGCTTCAGGTTGCGCTCTATATAGTCGAGGATCCGCTCGAAACTGACGCTCGGCGAACTCAGGCATTCACGGCTGACGTTGGTGTTCATCAGCGAGATCAGTTTGCTACCGACGATCTGCGCATAATGCTCCTGCACCCGCAGCAACGGGTCGCTGGCTTCAGCTTCCTGGCAGATCATGCCCAGCAGATTGGTAAAGCCTTCCAGTTCGTCGAGCCGGTAATGATTGCGCAGAAACCGGATGCCGCGGGCAGGATGCAGCCAGCGCTGTTCGTCGCACACCGATTCCAGCACGCTGACCGGCACCTTGAGGATGAACTTCTCGCAATCGTCGGAATAAGTCAGGTCCACCGGATCGTCCGGGTTGATCAGCAGCAATTCGCCCGGCACCAGATGATGCTCGCGCTTGTGCCCGCGCCACAGGCAGTTGCCTTGCAGCAGGACTTGCAGGTGATAGACCGTTTCCAGTGCAAGTGAAGTGACGCGAACGCTGCCGCCATAGCTGATGCGGCACAGATCGAGGTCGGCGAGTTTGCGGTGGTTGAGGCTGGCTTGCGGGTGGGTGGTTTTGGACAGGCCGATGAAATGCTGGCCGACGTGCTGGTTCACATAGTCGGAGACGGCATACGGGTCAGCGTGGCGAAACACGCTGCTGCGGTCGCTCAGCAGGCGGCTGTCCATGGGCAAGGTACTCGATCTTGTCGTTATGGTGATGGTCACGGTTTACGCCATCACCGGTCACAGTACGCCGGCGTGCCGGATCGGGCAATTGGACGAAGGTTTGGCTGTCCGCTGATCGAACGCTTTCAGCGAATCAGAATTGACGGCCCCCAACGAAAAAACCACCTGCGAACAGGTGGTTTGATCTGGCCGGCACACCCGATCACTCAGCGATCGGCATGCTGTTCCAGCATCGCATAGGCCTCGCCGGTGAAACGGTAGCTTTTGTCGGGCTGAAACACGATGACGCCCTCCTCGCACAAACGCTTGAGCACTTCCCTGACGCTGATGAACTGAATGCCGCTGACAAATGCCTGCAGATACCCATGCACCCCGCGCCCGCCAACGGCGCGTCCTTCCCGTGTGGCAACCAGCAAGGCATCGATCACCTTGATCCGGATCAGGCTGGTGCGCAGCCCGTAATAATGCAGCAGCTCACGGATATGCTCGTTGGTACTGCGCTCGAAATCGAAGGCTCGCTGGACTTTCGGGATCGGCAATGGCGTACCAGAGGAAGTCGATGCCGGGCTGGTTAACATTCGAATACTCCTTTTCCTTGAAGGCTCTGTGATCAACCGCTGTGCGTAGCTCTATATATAAGAAGGCGCACCCGACAGTGCGCCCCCGGATCAGAAGTCGACGGTCGCCGACAACTGCAACGTGCGTGGATAGCCCGGGGAGAAAGCGCCATAGGATGCCACACCCGACCAGTACTCGCGATCAAACACGTTCTGCACCGTGGCGCGGAATGTCGTTGGCCGACCTTCGATCTTGGTGGCGTAGCGAGCGCCGGCGTCGATGCGGGTCCAGGAAGGCAGTTCCTGGGTGTTGGCCTGATTGACGTATTGGCTGTCGGTGTAGATCGCGCCGCCGGTCAGAGTGAAACCTTCGACCCACGGTGTGTCCCACTCGGCCCAGAGGTTGGCCTGGACATCCGGCACGCCCACCGGTTTGTTGCCACGGTTGGCGGCGGTGGCCGAATCCGTCAGTTCGCCATCGAGCAAGGTCACGCCGCCCATCAGGCGGGTGCCCGGCGCCACTTCACCGAACATGCTCAGCTCGACACCACGGTTGCGTTGTTCGGCCTGCACCGAGAACACGTTGCCGGCGCCGATTTCGCCGCTCGGCTTCTCGATCTGGAACAGCGCCAGAGTGGTCATGAACGTGCCGTGTTCGTACTTGACGCCGATTTCGTGCTGCCTGGATTTGTAGGGTGCGAAGGTTTCACCGGAGTTCGCCGCCGTGCCCGGAGCGATATCACCTTTGCTCAGGCCTTCGACGTAGTTGTAGTACAGCGAAACGTCTTCCCACGGTTTGACCACCACGCCTGCCAACGGCGTCGTCGCGTTGTCGTCGTAACGGGAGCTGACCGCACCCGAAGCATTGTAGTTACGCGATTCGATGTCCTGACGGCGCACGCCGAGGGTCAACTGGATCCGGTCATCGAGAAAGCCCAGGGTGTCGGTCAACGCGATGCCGGACAGTTCCGATTCGGAAATGCGCAGCACTTTCGGCGAGTTGATGTACTGCTTGGGCACGTCCACCGGGTGGTAGATGTTCGAGCGGATTTCCGTGCCGTTGTTGATGCCCCGGGACAACTCATCCTGATAACGGGTCGCCATGACCGTGGTCGTGTGGGTGACCGGGCCGGTGGCGAACAGCGCACGCATGCCCACGTCGGCCGTCGAACGGTCGACGTTGAATTTGTAATAGCCGGGGATGTTGCTGGTGTCGCCGGCGTCGTTGAGGATTCGCGGCACCTGGTCGGACATGCGCTTGACGTCGGAGCGGCCACCGCCGGCGTGGGCGAATACCGTCAGATTATCGTTGAGGTCATACTCGCCGCCGAGCAAGGCCGACTGCTCCTTGGTGTCCGACCAGCCCCAGTCCTGCGGCAGGTTGGTGCGGCCGTTCGGCGCCGATGGAATCTCGACGCCCGGTGCGATGGTGAACGGGCGCGACGCCGCCTCGAAGCTCTCTTTCTGGCTGATGAAATCCAGGTTCAGACGCAAGCGCTCGCCCTGGTAGTCGAGGGCGATTGCACCGATGTTGAGGTCCCTCTCCTGATCATCCACCGCAGTGTCGCCGCCCTGGAGGCTGCCATTGAAACGTACGCCGAACTGGTTTTCGTCACCGAAACGCCGACTGATGTCCAGGTGCCCGCCCACTTGCGAGTCCGACGCGTAACTGCCGGTGAAGCGGGTCAGGTCTTCGGCCAGCGGCCGTTTGGGTACGATGTTGATCACGCCGCCAACGCCACTGTTGGGCGAAATCCCGTACATCAGCGCGCCCGGCCCCTTGAGCACTTCGACGCGCTCGGCGTATTCGGTGAATACGCGATAGTTGGGCGCAACGCCGTACACACCGTCATAGGCCAGCTCGCCGAGGTTGCCCTCGCCTATCGCAAATCCCCGGATGAAAAACGAATCGACGATCCCGCCGGTCTGCCCGGTCGAGCGCACCGATGGGTCGCGTTCCAGTGCATCAGCCACGGTGACCGTTTGCAGATCCGCGAGGGTTTTGGCGGTGTAGCTGGTCACGCTGAACGGTGTGTCCATCACGTCTTTGTTGCCCATCATCCCCAGCCTTGCGCCTCGGGCGACCTGCCCTCCGGCGAGAACTTCCGGCAATGCGGTTGCGCCGTTGTAACGGGCGTTGACGTTGGTGGTGTCCAGCGTCAGCCCTTCGGTGGCGGCGGCGTCCTGTTGCTCGGGTTGCTTGGGGTCGGCTGCCCAGGCAGTGGCGCTTCCTGCGGCCAGGATAGAACTCAGCATCGCGGTGCGAATGGCCAGTGTGAGGGCGCGTTCACTGCAGGGTCGGCGTGCAACAGACATGACGATTGGGTCCTTCTCGAATGGCTGAAAATGGTAATGACTCCTATTTGCCAGTCGACAATCGAAAAAGTATCAGCGTGGCCGAATATTTTTTTGCGCGGATCGCCCGCAGGGGAAAACGCCGGAGGATGGGGCAGTGAAACCCACCCTCCGACGCCGATCAGTCATACAGGCAGTGCAGCGGGATGGAGACCAACGGCAGCGCGGGGTCGAACGCGTGGCGGGTGGTCTTGTACGGGAACAATTCGCCACGCTCGATGGTGGTGAAAATCTGCGCCACTTCGAACACTTGTCCGGTTTGCCAGTGGCGCACGCAGACACGTGGGTCGGCGTAGTCGAGCTGGATGCACGGCACCCGTTTCAATCCCAGTGCCCGCGCTGCGTTGAACCGGTGGTTGCCGTCCATCACGATGCCCCGGGAACGCTCGACGATGATCGGTTCCAGCCAATGCCCGGCCTGGATGATCGCCTCGCGCAGACGTTGCACGTTGAGCGGATCGACCTGCTCGGATTGCCGCACGTCGCACAGCGCACGCAAGGCAATCTGGTAACCATGTCCCATGCTTCACCCCCGGTTTCAGCAGGCATCCGCGTTGGCGACCAGCGCGTACTGGCTGGCCATGTCCCGCAGGCGCTGGGCCTGTTCGATGAGCGGCAGATCGACCATTTCGCCGTCGACCTGCACCGCGTGACTGCCCCCGGCCACCGCGTTCAGGACCCGATCCGCCCACGCCAGTTGGCGGGCGTTGGGCAGGAAGGCTTTCTGCACCGTAGTGATTTGCGAAGGATGGATACACAGCTTGGCGCCGAACCCCAGTGACCGGGCGTAACGCGAGTCGCGCTCGACCACCGCCATGTCGCTGATGGCCGGGGTCACGCCATCGATCGGCGCCGGTAACCCGGCCACCCGCGAAGCCAGCACGATGCGATTGCGGGCGAACAGAAACGCTTCGGGAATCTGGCTGCAATCGATGTCCAGGGAAAAATCCAGCGAACCGAATGCCAGCCGCGCCAACCCGGGAATCGCCGCAATCGCCTCGACCTGATGCAAGCCCTTGGCGGTCTCGATGATGGCGACGATCTGCAGCTCGGGGTTCCATTCCAGCAGTCGCCCGACGACATGGGACAGGCTCTCCGGGCATTCGGCCTTGGGCAGGAAAATCCCCGCGCAGCGCTCGGGGTAGCGCATATCGCCCAGCCACGTCATGTCCTGGCGAAACAGCGAACTGCCGACGCTGTTCAGCCGGATGTAACGCCGGCAGGCGGTTTCAGGCGTGCTCTGTTGCCAGGCCCAGATCGACGCCCGGGCCACGGCTTTGCTGTTCGGATGAACGGCATCTTCGAGGTCGAGAATGATCGCGTCCGGCCCGGCGTCGACCGCTTTGGAAAAACGCTCCGGGCGGTTGCCGGGAACGAACAGGTAGCTGATGGGAAGCGTAGCGTTGGTGCTGTGACGAACAGTCATCGGGACTCTCCTGAGCGTGCTTCAGTCGTGGGTTTTCAAAAAAAATTCGAACACCTGTTACAGGGGAAAAACCGGGTTGATTTCAGGCGCATTGAATCAATCGTCAACACCTTGAATAACAAGGCGTTAAGAGAATTTTTAATCAATACGCGAGCGCTTACTTGAGCAGGCGAACAAACGGCTTCGCACTCCCCTGTTGTGTGTGTTCATTCAAAAATATTTGAAAACCTTACTTGATAATCGTTCCCGTTCGCAATATTGTTCGAGCCGCTGACAGGGTCGAGACTCAAATCAAGACCTGCGATTTTGTTCACCGAAAGTTCGGCGCAATGATGTCATTTACATGTCAGGCAATGGCACTTCAAAAGCGACAAGGCCATATTTTATTGGCCTTCTCCTTGCCTGTCTGAGCCTTAAGGAGTGGGGTTCTCATGAAACAGATTTGTGAAAATTTTATGAAAGAACATGCCCCTTGTTTAATTCCAGAGCGGATCTGTCATCCGCCTCCACCTTTTTAAACATTCGTATCTGACGAGCAGCAAGAACACGCAACATACATATGGCGATTATTTACGCCAGAGGTTTCCTATGCCTGAATTAATTGCGCCGCCCGTTAAACACACAACTGAAGCTCATTACACAAAAGTGCTGAAACCGTTACTTGATCCTGTTATCGAAAACTTTCTTCAACATTCACCAGGAAAACTTGTTGAGCTTGTTAAACAACACGGATCGCCGCTGAATCTGGTGTGGCCACATGCCTTTGAGGCCAACGTCCAGGCGCTGCAATCGGTGCTGAAGAAGCACAACATTGACCATGAAATTTTCTACGGCGCCAAAGCCAACAAGTCCCAGTGCCTGCTCGCTGCGGCGGCGTCTTCGGGTATCGGCACTGACGTATCGAGCCTGTTTGAGTTGCAAGCTGCACTGCGCGCCGGGACCGAAGCGGAAAATTTGTGCGCAACCGGGCCGGCCAAAACCAACGCGTTTCATCAAGCGCTGGTGCAAGGCGGTTCGCTGATTTGTGTGGATTCCCGAGAGGAATTCAGCGAGCTAACAGCGTTGCTCGACACCTCGCCGCCACCGGCCAAAGCCCGGGTCCTGCTGCGTTACAGGCCAACAAATTGCTCGTCGAGCCGCTTCGGAATGGGCGCCGATGACGTGTTTCAGTGCCTGCAATGGCTGACGGAACATCGGGAGTCGTTGCACTTCGAAGGTTTCCATTTCCACCTCGGCGGATACGGCTACGAAACCCGGGCACAGGCCTTCCGTGAAGTGACCGGGTTCTTCGATGCCGCCAGGGAAATGGGCCTCGACCCGGTCATGATTGACATCGGTGGTGGCCTGCCGATGCGCTATGTCGACCCACGGCAGTACGACAGTTTTTTGCAGAACGACAACAACCCTGGTCATTATCAGAACCGTCGAGTACCCCACTCTTATTACCCTTATGGCAGCGGTCTGACGGCTTGCCAGTGGTTGGACTTATTCCTGACGTCGGAGCATTCCCCGGAAAAAACCATTGCCAGTTACTTGAAGAGTCAGAATATAAAACTGGCACTGGAGCCCGGCCGAAGTCTGGTGGATCAAGCGGCGATCACCGTCTTTCGCGTAACGCGCACCAAACAATTGGCCGACAACAAAGTTGTGATATTCGCCGAAGGCAGCAGTTTCAGCGCGTGCGAAACCTGGTTTTCATCTGAATACCTTGTCGATCCAATCCTGATCACTTCGAAAGAATCGAGACAAGTTCCGATGCAAGCCTACATCGCCGGACATAGTTGCCTGGATGATGACGTGATTACTCATCGATTGATCAACTTCGAAACAACACCGCAAACCGGCGATTTATTGATCTACGCCAATACCGCCGGTTATCAGATGGACTTGCTGGAAAACGAATTTCATCGCCACCCGTTGCCACGGCGACTGACGGCGACTTGTTGTACGGAAGGTAACTACGCATTCACACCTGACTATTAAGGGAAGACGTCCAGATGATACTGAATAAAGTTTCGGATCTTATTGGCAATACACCAATGTTGGGCATTGATGTTCCGGATACCAACGCTCGACTTTTGCTCAAGATAGAGAAGAACAACCCCGGCGGCAGCATTAAAGACCGTATGGCGCGCAACATGGTCTTGGCGGCGCTCAAGTCCGGAAAGTTGAAACCCGGTGGCGTGGTCGTGGAATCGTCCTCCGGCAATACCGGCATCGGCCTGGCAATGGCAGCCGTGGAGTTCGACCTGCATTTCATTGCGGTGGTCGATCACCATGCGGCGCAGGACAAGATCGCGGTGATGAAGGCACTGGGCGCCGAGATCCGCTTCGTCGCCGGCACGTACCGGGAAGACGAAGTGGCCGTGGTCGAGCGTCAACGGTTGGCCGCCGAACTCGCCTCGCAGATCCCCGGCGCGGTGTTCATGAACCAGTCCGACAACGCGGCCAATGCCGGCGGCTACAGCGACTTCGTCCGTGAAACCATCGCCCAGGCCGGTGGCCACATTGGCGCCTACGTCGGTTGCGTCGGCACCGGCGGCTCGATGACCGGCATTGCCCGTGGCCTGAAACTGCACAACCCGGACATCGTTACCGTCGCCGTCGAACCGGCCGGTTCCATCGTCTTCGGCCATCCCGGCTATCCGTACTACCAGTCGGGGACCGGCACCCCGGCCGGCGACACCGTTGGCCTGGTGCTCGACTACAGCTGCATCGACCTGGGCTTGCAGGTCACCGATTCTCAGGCCTTCGAAACCGCCCGCTACATCGCACGCAATCTGGCCCTGCTGGTCGGCGGTTCGACCGGCGGAGCGATCTTCAAGGCGCTGGAACTGATTCACAAAGGCACGCTGACCGGCAACGTTGTGGTGCCGATTGCCGATGGCGGCGAGAAGTACCTGCACACCGTGTTCGATGACAAATGGCTGGAAGAACGCGACCTGCTGGACCCGGACGTCGCCCCGCAACTGGACCGCTGGCTGGGCAAGACCCGCTGGCTGGAATCCGACGCCACTCCCCTGCAATTGAGCGTCGCCTGACGCGTCTCCCACACAGGAAAGTCTCTGTATGAAACCGCTGAAAGTCGCCATATGCGGCGCAGGCAGGACCGGGCATCTGAATGCCATCCTGTTTAAACAGTTGCCCAATGTTCAGGTTTCGATACTCACCAATAATCAAGAGGTGGTCGACCGGCACCTCGCCAACCAGCCGATGCAGGCGCTGATGCCGGACGGCTCGACGCTGAGCGCGCGACCGGACCGGGTCAGCACCGACGCCGGCGTCGTGGTTGCCGACGCCGACATCGTGATCATCACGGTGCCGGCTCACGCACGGCCGCAAGCCTTGCAAGCCATCGCGCCGCATTTGAGTTCGAGCAAACCGGTTTATGTCGGCGCGATCCCGGGTTTCTGCGGTTTTGACTGGCTGGCGGAAGCTTCGCTGGGCGAACGCTCCAATGTGGTGATCTGGGGCATGAAGGATGTGCCGCACACCGCGTTCGATCTGAAGCCTGGGGTGTCGGTCAAGATGGGCGGCGGCAAGAGCCAGTTGTATGTCGCGCTGCACGACCGCGAATCAGCGCAATCACGGCAGCACCTGGAAAAAATCCTCACCACGCTTTATGGCCCCTGCGTGACGATGCTCGACCACTACCTGGAAATCACCCTGACACCAGGCAACCCGATCATGCACAGCTCGGTGATCTACGGTTTGATCGGTCCTTACGGCCAATGGCATCGCAAGATCTTCCCGCAACGAATGTGCTGGTGGACCGAATGCCCCGAGCTGGGCGCCTATTTTCTGGAGCGCATGGATCAGGAAAGTCAGGAACTGTGCAGCGCGATCAGCCAGCGCATGGGCATCGACCTGTCATCGGTCAAATCCCTCAAGCAGGAAATCATCGAGGCCTATGGCGAGCAGATCCGCGATCAGAGCAGCATGCTGTCGATCCTGCGCACCAACCAGGCCTACAACGACATCCTCGCGCCAATGATTCCGGCCGACGACAACCGCGCCGGCTACGTGATCGAGCGCGAAAGCCGCGCCTTCAACGAAGACGTTGCCTACGGCCTCGTGCTGCTGGTGGAAATGGCCCGGCGCTTCGAACTGAAAGTCCCCTACATCGAAGAAGTCCTGCAATGGAGCGTTTCCTACATGCAGGGCCTGCGCGACTCGGCGCTCGACTACTTCCCCAGCCAATGGCCGCGCACCGCGTGAGCGGGTTCAACTTTTCATTAACTTCTCGACGAGCAGATAGCTGATATGGATGACTTCAAGACACTCATCGCCTACTCCCGCAAGAACGCCCTGCGACGGATGATCCGTTGCCTGTTTGCCGAAAACATTCTGGATCGCGCGGGCTTGCGCTTCTCTGAGGCCGGTAATGAGGCCACGTACGCGCTGAAAGACGGTCGTGCCCATGTGTTCTTTTCCAACATCGCCAAGGGCCCGGCCGATACCGTAGTCAATGACGGCGACGTGATCCTGATGACCGATGAAGGCGTACGCCAGGTGATCTACACCCATCATGACCTGCTGGATGTGCTGCGCGACAGCTTCGATTTCGAACCCACTGATGAAGGCATCGCCGGGCTCAAGTCGGACATGGAAAACAGCCTGATGAACGACGCCCACGCGCGTCAGCATCGCCAGCAATGGAACGCTCGACTGGCCGCCGCCGCCCGGGAACAGGGCCTCGACAGCCTGACCGATTACCTGCGCCAGCACGCAAGCACCAAGGACGCCGCGATCCTTCTCGACCAGTGGGGCTCGCTGGAAGGTCACCCCTACTATCCGACCTGGAAAGCGCGACCGGGCCTCAGCGATGAGGAAGTCGAGCAACTGTCACCGGAGTTCAACGCCCAGGTGCCGCTGCGCATTGCCGCGCTGCGGGCCGACATGGCGAAAAGCGAAAGCATGCCTCACGTCAGCGATTACCACAGCTGGTTCGCCAGTAACTTCCCAACGCAATGGGCGCAATGGAAGGCGTCGCTCAACGACAAGGGCCTGGACGAATCCCAGTGGTTGCCGCTACCGATTCACTCATGGCATTTGCAGGCTTACGTGCTGAAAAACTTTGCGGCGGAAATTGCAGAAGGCATTCTCATCACCGACGGTCCGGACATCCAGACCCTGCCGACCATGTCCTACCGCACGATGATGCCGGTGCTCAAGGAGAGCGCGCCGCTGATCAAGTTGCCGATTGCCGTGTGGATGACCAGCGAGCTGCGCAGCCTGCAAGCCAAGTCGATTCACATGGGGCCACGCATCAGCACCGTCATCACGAAGATCCTCGAGGTCGAAAACGGTTTCGAGCAACGCCTGGAAATCTTCCCGGAGGAGATCGGCTTGCGTTACAAGCACGCGATCACTCAGGACGACCATCCCGGCCGGCATCTGTCGGTGGTGTTCCGTGCCAGCCAGCAAGCGTTCGAGCGTAACGACGATTGTCTGCCGATCACCGTGGCTTCTCTGTTCACTCGCTTGCCGGGCAACGGTCGACCACTGTTCACCGAGCTGATCGAGCGCGACGGCGTTCGGGCCAATGCCGCTCAGGTGGAAGACTGGTTCCGTCAGTACGCCAAAGTGGTCACTCATCCGGTAGTGGCGATCTACCTGATGTACGGGATCGGGCTCGAAGCGCACCAGCAGAACACGATGGTGCTGTTTTCCCCGGATGGCAAAGCACGTAGTCTGCTGATCCGCGATTTCGGCGATGGCAGGACCTACGCGCCATTATTGGAGGGACGCGGCTACACCCTGCAACCGCATGTGCAGCCGGGCATTCTGCCAACGGTGTTCGAGGGCGATATCGAGCCGGTGCGCATGTTCGTGCTCGACGCAGCCTTCCTCACGCACCTGCATGAAATGGCCCTGTGGCTGACCAAGGAGTACGCGCTGGACAACAACCGGATGTGGGGCATTCTGCGTGAAGAAACCGAGCAGGCGTTCGCAGCGGTGCGCGAGCGTGTTGCGCCGGATCTATGGGAAGTCGAACGCAAGGCCTTCCTCAATGATCCATGGCCGACCCGTTCGTTGCTGCGCATGCACATGATGCAGTATTCCAACTACCGGATTCAGCACACGCTGACCAACCCGCTCAATGTCGTTCAATAACCGAGGCTGACTCATGACCCAAGCAGGTGCCATCGCGGGTTCGCGCGTAAGAGTCCTGATTTATCTTCTGTTCGCGATCCAGCTCATTTCGATGGGCGCGATGGAAATGAGCGGGCCGTTCTGGCCTGTCCACCTGCGCGGGCTGACCTCCTCAGACTCGCTTTTCAGCTTCGCCAGCATCGCCGTGTACGTCGGGCCGATGCTGGGCATTATTCTGACCAGTGCATTCTGGGGCCGTATCGGCGACCGCTACGGCCACAAGTTGATGATGATCCGCGCCCTCGCCGGCCTGTCATTGACCCAGCTTGGGCTGGCCCTGTGCAGTGACATCTGGGTGATCCTGATCCTGCGCTTCCTGCAAGGCGCCTTCGCCGGCTACATCGCCCCGGCCCAGGCGTACGGCGTGAGCATTGAAGCACCTTCGCGGCGGGCACGGCTGTTCGCGATCCTGCAGATCTCCACCAACGTCGGCTCGTTGCTCGGCGCAGTGGTCGGCGGACTGATCCTCGATTACGCGACATTCTTCTGGATCAACATGATCGCCGCTGTGTTATGCGCCATCTGCACCGTGGTCGCAGCCGTGACGTTGCCGGATGTACCGCCAGTGAAGAAAGCGCCGGTCGCTGATAAAGCGGCTCCTGCCAGCCATAACACCAGCGTCTGGCAAGGCACGCCCCTGCTGTCGCTGCTGGGTGTCATGGGCATCCTGCTGCTGGCGCGGATGCTGCCGCAGACGTCGTTCTCGCTGTACGTCAGCTCGGTGTTCGAGGTCAGCAACTCGGTGGTCGGGCTGTGCTATGGCTTGCTGGCATTGGGTTTCATTCTGTCGGCAACCGCGTGGTCGCGTTACTTCGAGCACCGTACCCAGCAGGACACCCTGCAACGCATCACTTATGTCGTCCTCGGCTGTATTGCGCTGACGGCCCTTGCCGGCTACACGCGCAACCCGATCGTGTTCGTCGGTGCCTATTTCATCTGGGGCGTATTGCTGGGGGCCACCACGCCGGTGCTGATGGCCCTGATTTCCAAAACCGCCGACAGTTCGCGCCAGGGCTACGTGCTGGGCATTGCCCAAAGCACTGCGCAATTCGCGTCCATTGCCGGGATCTCGGCCGGTGGTCTGCTCAGCCAGGTCTATGGTTTGCAGTACACCTACCTGTTTGTCTGCCTCGCCTACATGCTCGCGCTGATGCCCATCGTTGCCTTGCGCTACCGGCCGATGGTCATGCAACCGAGCCAGATGCCGCCGGGCGACTGACCAAGGAGTTTTCGTTGAAC
Organism: Pseudomonas sp. B34(2017); assembly: GCF_002112915.1. Classification (NCBI taxonomy): domain Bacteria; kingdom Pseudomonadati; phylum Pseudomonadota; class Gammaproteobacteria; order Pseudomonadales; family Pseudomonadaceae; genus Pseudomonas; species Pseudomonas sp. B34(2017). Next base: position 806,763 of record NZ_NEJA01000002.1, read on the forward strand.
ATTGAACAACTGCGCGCCGACACCCCTGGTGTCGAGCAACTGATTCACTTCAACAATGCCGGCGCGGCGCTGATGCCCAATCCAGTCATCGAAGCGGTGACCCGTCACTTGCAACTTGAAACCCGGATCGGCGGTTACGAAGCCGCCGGGCAACAGGCCCGGGAAGTGGAGGATGTCTACGACGCCATCGGCCAACTGATCAACGCGCGTCCCGATGAAATCGCGGTGATCGAAAACGCCACCCGCGCCTGGGACATGGCCTTCTATTCATTGCCGCTGCGGCCTGGTGATGTGGTGCTGACGTCGACTACCGAATACGCCGGCAACTACATTCCCTATCTGCAACTCAAGCAGCAGCGCGGCATCGAGATCAGGGTCATTCCCAACGATGAACAGGGACAGGTGTCATTGCCGGCGCTGCGGGACATGCTCGGCGATGACCGGGTTGCCCTGGTGTCGCTGCCGGTGATCGCCACCAACGGCGGCCCGGTGCAGCCGATCGAGCAGATCGGCGCCCTCGCCCGCTCGGCCGGGGTTCTGTTTCTGCTGGATGCCTGTCAGGGCGTCGGGCAGATGCCGATCGATGTGCAGAAAATCGGCTGTCATATGCTGGCGGCCACCAGCCGCAAATACCTTCGTGGCCCTCGGGGCATGGGGTTTCTCTACGTCGAAAAAACCTTGTGCGAAAACCTCGAACCGACGTTTCTCGACCTGCACGCGGCCTCATTGCTGACCCCGGACACCTTCAAGATCCGAGGCGACGCCCGACGATTTGAAAACTGGGAATGCAACGTTGCCGCGAAACTGGGCATGGGGGCGGCGGCCCGTTACGCCCTGGCGCAAGGCATCGAACCGATGTGGCAGCGCATTCAACGATTGTCGGCACACTTGCGCAATCGCCTGACCGACCTGCCCGGGGTGACGCCGCAGGATCGAGGGGCGGTCAAGTCAGGCATCGTCACCTTCACCTGCCAGGGCACCAGCGCGGCGCAAGTCCAGACATGGCTGGCGCAGCAGGAAAAACGCGTCAATGTCACCACCTCGACTTTCCGCTCGACGCTGCTCGACATGCAGCAGCGGGACCTGCTGGAAGTCAGCCGGGCATCACTGCACGCCTACAACACCGAGGCGGAAATCGATGCCATGGCGGACGCGTTGATGAGAATGCCACGCGCCTGAAAACGGATACGAATCGCGCTTGCGTCGCAGGCTCTTTGTAAACTAGCATTGGGAATACTTCTCAATTGCAAAACACTCAGCCATGAGCGAAACCCTTCCCGCGAACAACGACAACCATCTGCGCGTGATCGAAGCGCTGTACAGCGGCCATCACGGCTGGCTGTACGCCACGCTGAAGAAAAAACTGGGTAACGCCATGGATGCGGCGGATCTGGCGCAGGATACCTTCACCCGGATCCTCGCCTCCCAAGTCACGACCATCGAGCAACCCCGGGCCTACCTGAGTTGCGTGGCGAAGGGCATCCTCATCAACTGGTATCAGCGCAAGGCACTGGAACGCGCCTACCTTGATGCCCTCGCGCATTTGCCCGCACCGGAAGTGCCCTCCCCCGAACTGCGCTTCGTGGTGCTGGAAACCCTGCACGAAATCGACGCGATGCTCGACACCTTGCCGCCGCTGGTCAAACGCGCGTTCCTGCTGTCGCAGATCGGCGGCTTGAAATACGCCGACATCGCCGAGCAGCTGGACGTCTCGCTGATCACCGTCAAGCGCTACATGAAACAGGCTTTCGTGCAGTGCCTGATGCTGGTGGAATGAATGCTTACGCGCCGCAGTGAACCGCCGCTCGATCCGAAAATACTCGAAGAAGCCGCCGAGTGGCTGATGCGTCTGAGCGAAAACGACCTCAGCGAAACCGAGCGTGCGGAGTGGGAGTACTGGAAAGTCAGCAGCCCCGAGCGCAACCGGGCGTGGGCCCGCGCGCAGTTGCTGCAAAGCAAGTTCGGCGGCCTGCCGCCGTCGCTGGCGATGTCGGCGCTGGATCGCCCGAGTAACCCGGAACGCCGCGCAGCGCTGGGCAAACTGGCCTTGCTGCTGGCGGCGATACCCGCCGGTTGGGGCAGCTGGAAACTGGCGCAGTCGCAGCAATGGTCCGCCGATTACCACACCGCCGTCGGGCAGCGTCGCGAACTGACCCTGGCCGACGGCTCGCAAATCACCCTGAACACCGACACGGCCATCGACGTTCTGTTCGACACCCGGCAGCGGCTGATCCATTTACGCGAAGGCGAAATCCTGGTGCAGACTGCGCCGGACAACGCCGCGCAGCCTCGACCTTTTCTGGTCAGCACCCGTCAGGGCCGGATGCAGGCGCTGGGCACGCGCTTCACCGTTCGTGAATGGCAGCCGCGCACCCAACTCGCAGTGCTCGAAGGCGCTGTGCAAGTCGAGCTGGCCGACAGCCCACAGAGCGCGCCGATCATCGTCAACGCCGGGCAACGTACCGACTTTTCATCACAGGCCTTTGGCTCGCTGAACCCGACCGACCGCAACGTTGGCGCCTGGACCGAGGGCATGCTGATGGCGGACAAGATGCGGCTGGCGGATTTTGTTGTCGAACTGGCGCGCTATCGCCGAGGCATTGTGCGGTGCGATCCAGCCATTGCCGACCTGCGCATTTCCGGGGCCTTTCCCATCAGTGATACCCAACGCTCGCTGAACATGCTGGCGCAGACCTATCCCGTGCGCGTCTCCGGGCACTTGAGTGGTTACTGGGTGACGCTCTCACCCGCCTGAGCAAAAAAATCACCGCACGGGTGATACTTTTTTTGATCTCGGCTGGCTATGAAAGGAACAACCATTCCACCTCGTCCATAGGGTCATCCCTTCATGCTCGTTGCACGACCCTTGCTTGCGGATCGTCTGCTAAAGCCCGTTATGCGCGGCGTGTTGCTCAGCGTTGTGCTGGGCCTGGCCAGCAGCGCGCTCGCCGAGGCAGCCAGGCCGGTGCAGCTGGACGTGGTCACTGTGCGAGCCTACAACATCGGGCCCGGCCCGCTTGGCGTGACCCTCTCGAGCTTTGCCGTGGACGCCGGTATCGCCTTGTCGTTTCAGCCGTCGATCACCGAAGGCCTCGTCAGCCCTGGATTGTCCGGCAGCTACTCGGTGCAGGAAGCGGTGTCTCGACTGCTCGAAGGCAGTGGCCTGGAGATGGTCGCTCGCAGCGACGGGACCTGGACGCTGGTAGTACGCCGGGTCACGTTGTCGGACACCACGGTCGAAGGCATCGACACGCGCACCGACAGCTTGCCGCCGGTGCTTGCGGGCGGTCAGGTCGCCCGCGGCGGACGCCTTGGCATTCTGGGCAACCGCGATGCGATGGATGCTCCGTTCAGTGTCAGCAGCTACACCTCGACACTGATCAAGGACCAGCAGGCTGTCACCGTCGGCGACTTGCTGGAGCGCGACTCATCGGTGCGTTCCACAGGGCAGACAGGGGGGATTGTCGACTCGTTCTTCATCCGTGGTTTTCCGGTCGGCGAAGGCAACCTCGGTGAATTGGCGTTCGACGGCGTGTACGGCGTGGCCTCCAACTACCGGGTGTTCACCGAGTACGCCGAACGGATCGAACTGGTCAAAGGCCCCGGCGCCCTGCTCTACGGCATGTCGCCCAACAGCGGTGTCGGCGGCGTGATCAACGTGGTACCCAAGCGTTCACTGGACGAAGACCTGACTCGTTTCACCACCAGTTACGCCTTGAATACCCAGCTCGGCGGCCACCTCGATGTCAGCCGACGCTTCGGTGAAGAACGCCGCTTCGGCGTGCGGATCAATGGCAGCGTCCAGCAAGGCGATACGGCTATCGACAAGCAATCCCGAGAGGTCGGTATCGGCGCGATGTCCCTCGACTACCAGGGCGAACGCCTGCGCACCACCCTGGACCTGATCAATCAGAAAGAGAGTTTCGACGCCGCATCCCGCCCCTTCCTGATTGCCTCCGGCGTGGAGATTCCGTCCGCAGCCAACGGCCGCACCAGCGTCAGCCAGGAATGGGGCTGGTCGGAAACCCGCGACAAATCGGCGTTGCTCGGCGGCGAATACGACCTCAACGACAACCTGACCGTGTTCGCCCACGCCGGCGGTGGCCGATCGGATGTCGCGCGCATGTCCGACCAGACGCCGACCATCATCAATGAAGCGGGCGACACCTCGTCGATCCCCGGCTATTACAAATTCGAAGTCCAGCGCTACACCGTCGATGCCGGTGCGCGGCTGCGGTTCGACACCGGGCCGATCAGTCATAGCACGGCGCTACAAGTCACCCGCTACCGCGATAACTTGTCCCGGGGGATTATTTCCGGCCCGGCGATCCTGTCGAACATCTATCACCCGCTCGATCGCCCGAAACCCGCGATCGCCAAGCCGGATACCCCGAAGGTTTCCGAAAGCGAGCTGTCGGGCGTGGCCCTCGCCGACACCCTGTCGGTGCTCGATGAACACCTCCAGGTCACGCTCGGCGTGCGCCAGCAGAACATCAAGTCGGATAACTACAACACGGCAGGCTCAATCACCACGTCCTACGACAAAAGCAAATCCACGCCGCTGTTCGGGATCGTCGCCAAGCCCTGGGACCACGTCTCGCTCTACTACAACTACGTCGAAGGCCTGGGCAAGGGTGACATCGCGCCGTCTGCCGCTGCCAACGCGGGCGAGATCTTTTCCCCTTATGTGTCGCGCCAGCAGGAAGTCGGGGTCAAGCTCGACTACGGCCGTTTCATGTCCACCATCGCCCTGTTCCAGCTTGAAAAGCCCAGCGGTGAACTGGCATCCGGGGTGTTCTCGGTCAATGGCGAACAGCGCAACCGGGGCGTCGAACTGAACATGGCGGGCGAGATTGCAACAGGCACACGCCTGATCGGGGGCGTGACGCTGCTCGACGGCGAACTGACCCGAACCGGTGTCGCTGCCAACCGTGGCAACAAACCGGTCGGGGTTCCCGAAGTGCAAGCCAACCTCTGGGCCGAATGGGACGTGCCGCAAGTCGAAGGCCTGACATTGACCAGCGGCGCGATCTACACCGGCACCCAGTACGTCAATCAGGCCAACACCCAACAACTGGACGCCTGGACCCGCTTCGATGTCGGCGCGCGCTACGCCACCCGCATCGCCGAACGGCCGACCACTTTGCGGGCCACCGTGCAGAACGTGTTTGACCGTGAATACTGGTCGGGCGTCGCCTCCTACGGCGCGTTCTCCCAGGGCGCGCCTCGGACCTTGTTGCTCTCGGCCACTGTCGATTTCTGAAACGTCCGGTCCGGAGCGGCGCCTGGCGTCGTGGTCCGATCCGGCTTTTGCAAAGGCATACACCATGGTTAATGTTTTTCGCCGCCGCCAGACCTTCGCCGCCCTGCTGATCGCCGGGCTGCTGGGTTTGTCGATTTCTTCCTTGATGCCAAGCCGCGTACAGGCTGGCGAAGCGGATCCGGCACTGGGCACCGTGACTGACTTGCAGGGCCGCACGGTCAAGGTTCACCTGCCGGTGCGCCGGGTCATTCTGGGTGAAGGTCGCCAGCTGTATCTGGTGGCCGCGCTGGATACGCAGAACCCTATCGAACGCATCGTCGGCTGGCGCAAGGATTTGATCCAGTCCGACCCGGACACCTATAACGCCTACCTGCGCAAATTCCCCGACATCGCGAAAATCCCGACCTTCGGCGGTTTCGAGAGCGGCACCTTCGACATCGAGCAGGCGATCTCGCAGAAGCCTGACGTGATCATCCTCAACATCGAAGCGCAGCACGCAACCGAGGATGCCCGCTACATCGAGAAACTCGATGCCCTGGGCATCCCGGTGGTGTACGTCGACTTTCGCAACAACCCCATGCAGAACACCGAGCCGACCATGCGTCTGTTCGGCAAGTTGTTCGGCAAGGAAGAGCGCGCCGAAGCCTTCATCGATTTTCGTAACCAGCAGATCCACCGCGTCACCGACGTGATCGAGAAATACCATCCTGCCCGTCCCAACGTGTTCATCGAGCGCATCGGTGGCTATACCGATGATTGCTGCCTGAGTTTCGGCAACGAGAACTTTGGTCTGTTCGTCGACATGGCCGGTGGCAATAACATCGCCCGTCGGATCATTCCGAGCACCTTTGGGCAACTGAACCCTGAGCAAGTGATCGTCGCCAATCCCGACCATGTGGTGGTTACCAGCGCCGACTGGGAAGCCTTTGCACCGGGCGGCCATTGGGTCGGCGTCGGCCCGGGCGCAGACCTGACCGAAGCCCGGCGCAAACTGGCCTGGTACACCCAGCGCCCGGCCTACGCCGGCATCAAGGCGCAAAACACTCAGGCGTTTCATGCGATCTGGCACCAGTTTTACAACAGCCCTTACCAGTTCGTGGCCATTCAGCAATTGGCCAAATGGTTCCACCCGGAACTGTTCGCTGATCTTGATCCCGATGCGGCATTTCGCGAGATGCACGAGCGCTTCCTGCCGGTGCCGTATGAACCGGGCTATTTCGTCAGCCTGCAAAAAACCGAGGTCAAGCCATGAGTTCGCTGGGCGAAGCACCGATTGTGCAGAGCGTCACCTACCGGCGGCTGGTGCTGCGTAAACGGCTGATTCTGTTGGGGCTGGCCGTGCTGCTGATCTTCAGCGTGTTGCTCGATCTGGCACTGGGCCCGGCCCGTTACAGCCTCAGCGAAGTGCTCGGTGCTTTGATCTCGCCGGAAACCGCATCGGCACAAGTGCGGGTGGTCATGTGGGACATCCGCCTGCCGGTGGCGTTGATGGCGGTCGCTGTCGGCGCGGCGCTTTCGCTCGCCGGGGCGCAGATGCAGACCATCCTCAACAACCCGCTCGCCAGCCCGTTCACCCTCGGTATCTCGGCGGCGGCCGGTTTCGGCGCGGCGCTGGGGCTGGCCTTCGGCGTGGCGCTGTTTCCGCTGGCGGCGCAATACATGGTGCCGCTCAACGCGTTCATCATGGCGATGCTCTCGGCGCTGTTGATTCACTTCATGAGCATGCGTCGTGGCGTGACCGCCGAAACCATCGTGCTGCTCGGCATCGCCCTGGTGTTTACCTTCAATGCGTTACTGGCGCTGGTGCAGTTTTTCGCCACCGAACAAGCCGTGGCAGCCGTGGTGTTCTGGACCATGGGCAGCCTGACCAAGGCCACGTGGCCGAAACTCGGGGTGATCTGCGTGGTGATCCTCATCACCCTGCCGATCTTCGCCAAACGTGCGTGGGCGATGACGGCCCTGCGCCTGGGCGACGACAAGGCTGCGAGTTTCGGCATCAACGTGCGCAGCCTGCGCTTTCAGACGCTGATCATGGTCAGTCTGCTCGCGTCGTTTCCGGTGGCGTTCGTTGGCACGATCGGCTTCATCGGGCTGGTTGGGCCGCACATCGCGCGGATGCTGATCGGCGAGGATCAGCGTTTTTTCTTGCCGGCCTCGTTGCTGACCGGTGCGCTGATCCTGTCCGCCAGTTCGGTGGTCAGCAAGACCCTGATCCCGGGAGCGATATTCCCCATTGGCGTGGTCACATCGCTGATCGGTGTGCCGTTCTTCATTTCTCTGATTCTCAACGGTAAGAAAAACTCATGGTGAAGATCCGGCTCGACAACCTCGGCGCCCGCTACGGGCAGCGCGAGATCATTTCCGGTGTCAGCACCGCGACGTTTACCGGTGGCCAGGTCGTGGCCGTCGTCGGCCCCAACGCGGCAGGCAAATCGACGCTGTTCAAGCGCATGGCCGGGCTGATCGACGGGCCGGGCGAAGTGATTCTGGAAGGCTCGAAAAAAGGCACTCAAGGCATCAGCTACATGCCCCAGGGCCTGAACGCCAGCGCCCGGCTCACGGTGTACGAATCGGTGCTGCTGGCGCGCAAGCAACTGACGCCCAACTGGGCGGTTCACGATGATGAACTGAAACTGGTGGACGAGATTCTCGAAGCGCTCGGGATCACCGAACTGTCGTTTCGCAACCTCGGTGAGCTGAGCGGCGGCCAGCAGCAATTGGTGTCAATCGCCCAGACGCTGGTGCGCGAACCGGAAATCCTGCTGATGGACGAACCCACCAGCGCACTCGACATGCACCGGCAGGTTCAGGTGTTGAACTTCATGAAAGCCCTCGCGCGCCGTCGCGAAGTGATCGTCTTCATCGCCATCCACGACCTGAATCAGGCGCTGCGCTTTGCCGATCAGGTGCTGGTCATCGCGGGTGGCACGGCCCATGGCAGCGGACCCAGCCATGAAGTCATCACCGAGCCGATGCTGCGCGCGGTCTACAAGGTCGAGGCGCGGATCGAGCAATGCAGTCGCGGGCAGCACCATATTCTGATCGATGACATTGTTTGAGGGTTGCACCGTCAAACCGCAAACGCAGGGATGCCGAGAGCTATTTCGTGACGGGTAGAAATTTCAGGCAGGCGAAACCGGTCTTGATACGCAATTGTTGGATGGACTGGACACTTTCCTGATCGCCGACCTTTTTCACTACACCGATCCCGCAGTGATACTGGTCGTACTTGAACACCGGAATGATGCCGGGCTTGGTCTCGCTCCAGAAACCGGTCTTTATGGTGTAGACAGCGCCTTCCTGAGGCGTGAAGGAAAAAGGTATCTGGCACTGAGTACCGCCCACTACATCGCGGTAAGTCAGCACCAGTTCTTTACCGACGGCGACTTTGGACTCGATGAAGTCGCCGTTATAGGAAAGCGGCGTAAAGCCGGCATAACAACTTTTTTCGTTGAACGTCATCGCGTCCAGCGTTGTGCCACGATCATATTTAAGGCGAACGGTCGCAGAAGGCTCATCCGGGCGGGGAAACTCGTACTGTTTGCCCATGAACAGTGACGTGCAACCACTGAGCGCAAACGACCCGGCCAACAGTGCACACCAACCAAACTTGTATTTACCGACCATCAACCAGTCCTTGAGACGTTTGAATAGGGAACTGCCTGCCCCTCAGAGCAAACTCCACGACACCCCGACATACATCGCCATGCCCTCACCAGGCGTGGAGCGTGCGGCGTCCAGACCTTTATCGTCATAGCCCGGCGTAACTGTAGCGGCGTAGTGCTTGTCGGTCAGGTTGCGCATGTCCAGCCAGGTCTGCCAGTCGCCTTTCGGTGCGTTGTAACCGAGGGTCGCACCGAAGGTGGCGTAAGGATCGGCGTAATAGCTGTTGGCGTAATCCACTGCGGTTTTCGAGACCAGTTGCGTGTTGACCGCCGCGAAGAAACCCTGCGGGAAGTCGTAGCGCAGTTCGCCCTGGTAGTAATGCATCGGCAGGCCCGGCAAGCGGTTATCACCGAAGCGGTCGTCGTCGCGGTAGTGGAAATCGCTGAAGGTGTAGGCCTGACGCAGGCTCAACTTGCCGCCATCGTTTGCTGACCACAGGTTGCTGTTCAGGCTGGCTTCAATACCTTGGTGCACGGTCGGGCTGGCGTTGAGTTCGTAAGGCGTGGTCGCGTTGGCGTCCGGCAATACCGAGAGCAATTCGTGGCGCACCTGAGCGTAGTACCAGGCCAGGCTCCATTCACCGAGCGCACTGTCGCCACGGCCGCCGAGTTCCAGGGTGGTCGCGGTCTGATTCTGCAGCTTGACCGGGTCGCGCTGGGCGCCGGTGGCGGCGCCGCTGCCGGTCGGGAAGCGTACGTTGGAGCTGTAGGTCAGCGACCACGGATGCGGCGCTTCGACCGAGCGGCTCAGGTTGCCGAACAGTTGCAAGTCCGGCGTCAGCTGATAGCGCAGACCCAGACGTGGCGCGTAATCCCAGTCACCGAGGCTGGTCTTGCCGCCACCCTCAGGGTAGGTCACCGCGCTTTCGCGACGGGTGTAGATCGCGGCGAGGCCGGTGGTCAGCCACAGGTCATCGGCGATTTCCAGGTCGTTGCCCACGTGCAGGACAGAATCCGAACCCTGATACGTAAAGTTGCGCATGTGAGTGCCCGGCGCATAGCCGGCGGTGTTGCCGACAGGAATCCGCACCAGCTCGCTGGCCCCGTCGTTGGGCAGGTGTTTGGTCACTCGCAGGCCCACGGTGCTGTTGCTCTCCATCCCCCAGAGCGTGTCGCGGCGCTTGTAGTCAAACGTGCCGCTGACATCGGTGTACGCCACTTTCAGGCGATTGGGGCCTTCGCGCAGGTCCATCGGGTAATCGTGATAAACCAGACCGGTCTGGATGCTCGAATCGTCATCGATGTAGTACGTGGTCTTGTTGCCGATGAAGGTGCTGCCGGGCTGATCGCGGCTGTCGTTGCGCGTCACGTAGGCCGGGTTGGCCGCGCGTGGATCGTGCTCGATGGAGTGTTTGGTCACCCGGCCGGCGAGGTCGTTGTCGGTCTCGCGGTGACGAATGTAGAAGCGGGTTTCCAGATTCGGATTGAAGCGATAACCGAAGTTGGCGATCACGCCCTGGCTCTTGCTGGCGGTGTGATCCTGATAACCGTCGGAATGCGCGTCGGTCATCGACAGGTAGTAATCGAAGTCACCCAGCACCTGGCCCGAGCTGACTTGCCGCTGGGAATAACCGTGGCTGCCCATGACATAGCGCACATTCAGCAGTGGCGCGTTATAGCCCGTGTGGCTGACGTAATCGACGGCGCCACCGAGGGCCAGCGCACCGCGATCAAAACCGTTGGCGCCGCGCAGCACTTCCACATGATCCAGCCACAGCGGCTCCAGCAGTTCATAAGGCGTGCCGCCGGGGCCGGTCAGCGGCAGACCGTCGAGCATCGTGTACAGCCCCGAGGCGTGGGCGCCGGGGGCACGGTTGATGCCAGAGCCACGGATTGAGATTTTCGTTCCTTCGTTGCCCGCCGACTGGGCATAGACACCGGGCTGATACGCCAGCACGTCCTGATTGCTCGCGACCCGGCCCTGCAATGGCTGGCGCATATCGACCACGTTGCTGCCACCCGGCACCTGGGCCAGACGAGCCTTCGCCTCTTCCACCGACAGATCGTCACCGCTCTGATCCTCGGCCCCGATCAGCACTTGCCCCAGTTCCAGCCCCTGGGATTGCGCCTTGACCGGACAGACAAGGGCCAGCCCCAGCAAGGCAGCGGGCAGGGTTTTCAGCGAAGGCATCGGGTGAACTCCAGACAGGCGGGAACGGACAGTGACAACTGCGACGCAGGAAAGAACGAAGGAAACACATGGCGATTTTGTTTTTTGTCAGGTAAACAGGCGGCTGAAATGCCGGGCTGTGATTTGAACAAGGAGATGCAGGGATGGCCGAAGAAGTTCTGAAGTCGAAGATGGTCAACTTTCTGGTGACCGATGCTGAACTGAACTACGACGATGTGGGCGAATTCTACGAGGTCGTGGGGAGCGGCAATGTCGGCGTACTGGCCGGGGTGCTCGAGGGATTCAGAAATCACTATGGCGGATTGTGGGTGGGCGGCAGAGTCACCGTCACCGAAAACGCCGTTTACTTGAATGCCAATGCCATGAACCGCATGGTTCAGGACGGGACACTGGATGTCGAGATACCAATGCCGGCGATCCGCAAGGTCACCGTCGAAGGCGGTTTCGTGACAAAGATCGTCCGTCTCGACACAGACGCCTACAGTGTCAAATTCCGCTGCTACGGTGCCAAGGACGTTGCCTCGCTGATCGCCAGGCAGGCCCTTTCGCAGTCGTTGAAACGCGCGCGGTAGTGCTGGTCTGAAGACAACAGCGCCACCGGCCTTTGAGGTGGCGACTGGGTCCCCCGTCAATTCTTGCACTTGGCCAACACCACCTGACAGGTGTTGGGCGTTCCGCCCGAACGTCCGGCATAGCGCACGCAGTTATTCATGGATTTTTTTTGCGCGATACCCAGGGTCGCTCCCCACGCGAGACCACCCTCCCCTGATGTCGGCACCGCTTTGGCATAGCAGCGATCACCGGTGGTCGCATAGTGAGCATTGCTCGAACAGGACGCCGTCAGCGTCAGCAGGATCGCGCACAGGCCATACGAGCATCGGCGTACCCAGAATTCGCTCATCTCGTTTCACCTGCAGCAAGTGGGGCTGACCTGTTCAGTCTAGCCGCGATGACTCGCAAACCGCTCATTACTCTGTCGCCTGCCGGTACTGACGCGGGGTGAACCCGGTCGAGGCCTTGAACTGCCGGGTGAAGGCGCTGTGATCGGTGTAGCCGCATTGCAGCGCCACCTCGGTGATCGGCAGCTCGGTGTGCAACAGGCGATGGGCATGTTCCAGCCGCACTTTCTGAATCATCTGCCTCGGCGTAAGGTGAAAGACCCGTTTGCAGTAGCGCTCCAGTTGCGCCACCGAAATGCCGGCGATCCGGGTCAGCTCACCCAGCGTCACCCGACGATTGAAATGCGCGCGGATGTGTTCGTCGACCGCCGCCAGGCGCTGAAACGCCGGGTGGGTTTCGCTGGCCGATTGCAGGTCCACCGAAATCCCCGCGAGGCCGATGATCTCGCCGTCGCGGTTGTACAGCGGACGCTTGTGCGTCAGGCACCAGCCCGGTTCGCGACTGCCGTACAGGTGCAGTTCCAGCTGATCCTCCAGCACGAAGCCTTCTTCCAGCACCCGCCGATCCTGCTCGGTATAACCCGGCCCCAGTTGCGCCGGAAACACCTGCGCACTGGTTTTGCCGAGCAGCGGTTTCAGGTCTTTCAGCCCACAGCGCTGCACCAGCGTGCGATTGGCCAGGACGTAACGCGCCTGCACATCCTTGATGAAAATCGCCGCGTTCGGAATCACGTCCAGCATCGGCAACAGCGGTGCCACCCCCGCCAACAGCGCTTCGAGGGTGTGGGGACGATTGTGCTCATCGCCCTGGCTCAGGATCGCAAATGCGTTCTGCATGGTGACGGTTTTCCCCGGTGAGTGGATCGGGCTGAGGCGTTCGCGTGCAGATTGCAGCAACGTTTGCGGCGTGTCGAGCGCCGCTGTCTTTCTTCGCAACTGTGCCGATTTCGTCATCCGCAGCTGCGCAAAACATCAATCGCCCGACGCCCGATGAGTTCACTGTTTAGCCGTTCCAGTGACTCACACCTGCCTATCCAATAACTCACAAGAAGGCGATGCCATGTCAGGCCAAGGCAAGTTCAAAAAACAACTTTCATTGATCGACCTCACCTTTATCGGGCTGGGGGCGATCTTCGGTTCCGGCTGGTTGTTCGCGGCCAGTCACGTGTCGGCGATTGCCGGGCCGGCGGGAATTTTTTCCTGGTTGCTGGGCGGGTTCGCCGTGTTGCTGCTGGGCATCGTCTACTGCGAACTGGGCGCGGCATTGCCCCGCGCTGGCGGTGTGGTGCGCTACCCGGTTTACAGCCACGGGCCGCTGCTCGGTTACCTGATGGGTTTTATTACGCTGATCGCGTTTTCCAGTCTGGTGGCGATCGAGGTGGTCGCTTCGCGCCAATACGCGGCAGCCTGGTTTCCGAGCCTGACCAAGGCCGGCAGCGGTGACCCGACCCTGCTCGGCTGGCTGGTGCAGTTCGGCCTGCTGTGCGTGTTCTTCCTGCTCAACTACCGCAGCGTGAAGACCTTCGCCAAGGCCAACAATCTGGTCAGCGTGTTCAAGTTCATCGTACCGCTGCTGGTGATCGGCGTGCTGTTCACCTTCTTCAAACCGGAAAACTTTCAGGTTCAGGGCTTCGCCCCATTCGGACTCTCGGGTATCGAGATGGCCGTCTCCGCCGGCGGTGTGATCTTCGCCTATCTGGGACTGACCCCGATCATTTCGGTGGCCAGCGAAGTGAAGAACCCGCAACGCACCATCCCGATTGCGCTGATCCTGTCGGTGCTGCTTTCCACCGCGATCTACGTATTGCTGCAAACGGCCTTCCTCGGCGGCATCCCGACCGAACTCCTCGCCAATGGCTGGGCCGGGGTTTCCAAGGAGTTCGCCCTGCCGTATCGCGACATCGCCCTGGCACTGGGCGTGGGCTGGCTGGCGTATCTGGTCGTCGCGGACGCGGTGATCTCCCCCAGCGGCTGCGGCAACATCTACATGAACGCCACCCCTCGGGTGATCTACGGCTGGGCGCAGACCGGCACCTTCTTCAAGGTCTTCACTCACATCGACGCGAAGTCCGGCATCCCGCGTCCGGCGTTGTGGCTGACCTTCGCCCTGTCGGTGTTCTGGACTCTGCCGTTCCCATCGTGGGAAGCACTGATCAACGTGGTGTCCGCCGCGCTGGTGCTGAGTTACGCAGTGGCTCCGGTGACCGTCGCCGCGCTGCGTCGCAATGCCCCCGACATGCCGCGCCCGTTCCGGGTCAAGTGCATGGGCGTGCTGGGGCCGGTGTCGTTCATCATCGCTGCGCTGATCGTTTACTGGTCGGGCTGGAACACCGTGTCCTGGCTGCTCGGCCTGCAAATTCTGATGTTCGTCGTCTACCTGCTCTGCGGCCGCTTCGTGCCGACCGCCCACCTCAGCCTGTCCCGCCAAGTGCGCTCGTCGGCGTGGCTGATCGCCTTCTACGCGGTGACCATCGTCCTGTCGAAACTCGGCACCTTTGGTGGTCTGGGCGTCCTCACCCATCCGTTCGACACCCTGGTCGTCGCGGCCTGTGCGATGGGCATCTATTACTGGGGCGCCGCCACCGGCGTACCGGCACACCTGCTGCGTCTGGAATCGGAAGAGGATGAAAGCGAAGTCGCTTCGCCGTCCCCCGCCTCCGCCGCCAATCCTCGCGCTGCCGGCGCTTACTGAAATCACTCAACGGGACCTGTCCATGAAACGAGTACACGTCATTGATTCCCACACCGGCGGCGAACCCACGCGTCTGGTGATGAAAGGTTTTCCCGATCTGCCCGGCCGCACCATGGCCGAGAAGCGCGACGCCCTGCGCAACCAGCACGACCAATGGCGCCGCGCCTGCCTGCTGGAACCGCGTGGCAACGATGTGCTGGTGGGCGCGCTGTATTGCGAGCCGGTGTCGCCGGACGCTACCTGCGGCGTGATCTTCTTCAACAACGCCGGTTACCTCGGCATGTGCGGCCACGGCACCATCGGCCTCGTTGCATCGCTGCAACATCTGGGGCTGATCGCACCGGGGGTGCACAAGATCGACACGCCGGTCGGCCCGGTCAGCGCCACGCTGCATGAAGACGGCGCCGTGACGCTCGGCAACGTGCCCGCCTATCGCTCACGCAAGCAGGTGGCGGTGGAAGTGCCGGGATACGGTCGTTTCCTCGGCGACGTGGCCTACGGCGGCAACTGGTTTTTCCTGGTCTCCGAGCACGGCCAGACGCTGACGATGGACAACGTCGACACCCTGACCGACCTCACCTGGAAAATGCTCAAGGCCCTCGAAGACCAAGGCATCCATGGCGAGGACGGCGCGCTCATCGACCACATCGAACTGTTCGCCGATGACGCCGAGGCCGACAGCCGCAACTTCGTCATGTGCCCCGGCAAAGCCTACGACCGCTCCCCTTGCGGCACCGGCACCAGCGCCAAACTCGCTTGCCTGGCCGCCGACGAAAAACTCGCCCCCGGCGAGCGCTGGGTGCAGGCGAGCATCACCGGCAGCCAGTTCGAAGGCCGCTTCGAATGGGAAGGCGAACGCATCCGCCCCTACATCAGCGGCCGCGCCCACATGACCGCCGACAGCACGTTGCTGATCGACGAAACCGATCCGTTCGCGTGGGGCATCTGAGCCGCTGCGCTGCACTTCAAACCCCTCTGAATGACCGTTCCAAGGAGAACAATAATGAGCGACAACATCTTCACCGGTTGCATGCCCGCCCTGATGACCCCGTGCACCGCCGCGCGCAAACCGGACTTCGATGCCTTGGTGGCCAAGGGTCGCGAACTGACCGACATCGGCATGAGCGCGGTCGTGTACTGTGGCTCGATGGGTGACTGGCCGCTGCTCACCGAAGCCGAGCGTCAGGAAGGCGTGGCGCGGCTGGTGGCCGCCGGGATTCCGACCATCGTCGGCACCGGCGCGGTCAACACCCGTGAAGCGGTGTCCCACGCGGCCCATGCGGCGAAAGTCGGCGCGCGGGGCTTGATGGTGATTCCTCGGGTGCTGTCCCGTGGCGCTTCGGCGGCGGCGCAAAAAGCCCACTTCGCGGCGATTCTGCAAGCCGCGCCGAACCTGCCGGCGGTGATCTACAACAGCCCTTACTACGGCTTCGCCACCCGCGCCGATCTGTTCTTCGAGCTGCGCCGTGAATACCCGAACCTGATCGGTTTCAAGGAATTCGGCGGTGGCGCCGATCTGCGCTACGCCGCTGAAAACATCACCTCCAAGGATGATGACGTGACCTTGATGGTCGGTGTCGACACCCAGGTCGTGCACGGTTTCGTCAACTGCAACGCCACCGGCGCCATCACCGGCATCGGCAACGCCCTGCCCCGCGAAGTGCTGCAACTGGTGGCCCTGAGCAAGCAGGCCGCCAAGGGTGACGCCAAGGCCCGACGTCAGGCCCGGGAGCTGGAATCGGCGCTGGCGGTGCTGTCGTCCTTCGACGAAGGCACGGATCTGGTGCTGTATTACAAACACTTGATGGTGCTCAACGGCGACAAGGAATACACCCTGCATTTCAACGAAACCGATGCCTTGAGCGACTCGCAACGCCGTTACGCGGAAGCCCAGTACGCGCTGTTCCGTCACTGGTACGAAAACTGGTCGGCGCAGCAGAACTTCGCCTGACCTGCCGCTGCGCTCCAGCCCGCCGCCACCCACGGCGGCGGGCCTTATTCGTGACCTGTTTTATTGATAAGGAATGCGCCATGACTCTGACGGGCCAACTGCTGATCGGTCAGCAAACCCTCACCGGCGACCGCGACTTCATCCACGGGATCAACCCCGCCACCAACACCCCATTGGAGCCGGCCTACGCCGGTGGTTCTGCCGAACATGTCGAGCAGGCCTGCGCACTGGCCTGGGCGGCGCTCGACCGTTATCGCGAGACATCGCTCGAGGCACGGGCCGAATTCATTGAAACCATCGCCTGCGAAATCGAAGCGCTCGGTGATGAACTGATCGACCGCGCCCTGGCCGAAACCGGCCTGCCGCGCCCGCGCCTACTGGGTGAACGGGGCCGCACCTGCCAGCAACTGCGCTTGTTTGCCCGCACCGTACGGGCCGGTGAATGGCTGGATGTGCGAGTCGACAGCGCGCAACCGCAGCGCCAGCCAATGCCGCGTTCGGATCTGCGTCAGCGCCAGATCCCACTGGGACCGGTGGCCGTGTTTGGCGCGAGCAACTTTCCACTGGCGTTCTCGGTGGCCGGTGGCGATACCGCTTCGGCCCTGGCCGCCGGTTGCCCGGTGATCGTCAAGGCCCACGGCGCGCATCCCGGCACTAGCGAGTTGGTCGGACGTGCAGTGGCGCGGGCGGTGAAGGCCTGTGATTTGCCGGAAGGTGTGTTCTCGTTGTTGTACGGCTCCGGCCGCGAAGTCGGCATTGCGCTGGTCAGCGATCCACGGATCAAGGCTGTCGGCTTCACCGGTTCGCGCAGTGGCGGGCTCGCGCTGATCAAAGCGGCACAAGCCCGGCCCGAGCCGATTCCGGTGTATGCGGAAATGAGTTCGATCAACCCGGTGTTGCTGTTTGCGGCAGCGCTGCAGAATCGCGCCGAGGCGTTGGCCCAAGGGTTTGTGGCTTCGCTGACGCTGGGCGCCGGTCAGTTCTGCACCAATCCCGGTCTGGTCATCGCCCACAAGGGGCCGGCGTTGGACGCCTTCATTGGCGCCACCACCGAACTGATCCAGCGCAGCCCCGCGCAGACCATGCTGACGCCGGGGATTTTCAATGCCTATGAGTCCAGCGTGAATGCCCTCGCGGAAAATGCCCGGGCGCGTATTGCCGCTGTCGGCCAGCGCGCGACGGAACCGAATCAGGGCCAGGCTCATGTGTTCATCACCGATGCCGCCGACTTCCTCGCCGATCATTCGTTGCAGGCCGAAGCCTTCGGCGCCGCGTCCTTGATCGTGCAATGCGCCAGCGACGCTGAAATCCGTCAGGTGCTCGAACAGCTGGAAGGCCAGTTGACCGCCACGCTGCACTTGGATGACGAGGATCTGCAACAGGCCCGCGCCTTGCTGCCGACCCTGGAGCGCAAGGCCGGACGCCTGCTGGTCAACGGCTGGCCGACCGGCGTTGAAGTCTGCGATGCGATGGTGCATGGCGGGCCGTTCCCGGCGACCTCCGATTCGCGCACCACCTCAGTGGGCACGGCGGCGATCCTGCGTTTTCTGCGCCCGGTCTGCTATCAGGATTTTCCCGACAGCCTGTTGCCCATCGCGCTCAAACACGCCAATCCACTGTCGCTGCGTCGCTTGCTCGATGGCCAAAGGGAAACCGCGAAAAATGCCGAATAACCCGCACGACATCGCCGTGGTCGGCGCCGGCATCATTGGCGTCGCCAGCGCCATGCGCCTGGCCCGTCAGGGTTTGCGGGTGGTGGTGATCGATCCGCAGGAACCGGGCCACGGCGCCTCGTTCGGCAACGCCGGGCATCTGGCGACCGAGCAGGTGTTTCCGATTGCCGACAGCTCGATCCTCAAACGTCTGCCGGCCATGCTCATGGACCCGATGGGGCCGCTGCGCCTGGACTGGAAATACCTGCCCCGCGCCCTGCCCTGGTTTACGCGGCTGTTGCTGAACCTGCGCTCGGCGCCGTTCCAGCGCACCGTTGCCGGATTGCGGGCACTCAATGAAAGCTCGCTCGACGCCTGGCACCGCTTGCTCAATGACATCCAGCGTCCCGAGCTGCTGAAGATGGAAGGCTCGCTGCTGGTGTTCGAACGACCCGACTCACGCCCGGCACTCGAAGCACTGCAGCGACGCATGCAACAGCAACAAGTGCCAGTCGATTGGTGGCAGGCCGGAGCGGTACGCGGGACCGCGCCGCAACTCAGCGAACGGATTCAGGGCGGACTGTTTTTCCCGAACACCGGGCATTTCATCGACCCCTACCGCGTCGTGCGTGAGTTGGTGGAAGCGGCGAAAGCCAGCGGCGTGCAGTTTGTGAAGCAGGCGGTTCAGGGCGGAAAACTGCACGAGCATGGCGTCAATCTGATGACCGGAACCGGCGCCCTGTCCGCTCGCCAGGTACTGATCGCCTGTGGCGCCCACTCGGCAAAACTCACCGCTGCACTGACTGGCAAAAAAGTCCCGCTGGACACCGAACGCGGCTATCACCTGATGCTGCCTCACGAACACAACCGGCTGCCCTTCCCCGTCACCTCGCTGGAGCGCAAATTCATCATGACCCCGATGTCCGACGGGCTGCGCCTGGCCGGCACCGTCGAATTCGCCGGCCTCGAAGCCCCACCCACCATGGCCCGCGCCTGGCAGTTGCATCGGTTGAGCAAGGGCTTGTTTCGTGATGAGTTGAGTGTCGAAGCAGCCACACCGTGGATGGGGTTTCGGCCGTCGCTGCCGGACTCGCTGCCGGTGATCGATCGGGTGTGTGACGGGAGGGTGTTGCTTGCGTTCGGGCATCAGCATCTGGGGCTGACGCAGGCGGCGGTGACGGCGGAGATGGTTGAAGAGATGGTTTCACCATCGGCGCAGGACACGGCGCGCATTCTGCCGGTGCGCGAGCCCTATCGGCTGGATCGCTTTTGAGTGACCGTCTATCTGGCGCCCTGCTGATATTCACGGGGCGTACACCCGAACTCTCGGCGGAACACCGTGTGCAGGTACTGCGCGGATTTGAAACCGCACGCGCGGGCAACGTCCGCAATCGGCGTGTCGGTTTTTTCCAGCCCGCGGGTGGCCGCCGCCAGTTTGAAACGCAGAATCTCGTCATGCACGCTGCAACCACGCACCGCACGAAAATGCGACTCCAGCGAGGAACGCGACACGCCGACATAAGCCGCCACTTGCGCGGTCTTGATGCCCTGGCAGGCATATTGGCGGATGAACAGCAGCGCCTGCATCACGTAGGGGTTGCCCAAAGGTTGATGCAAGCTCGACACCTGGACGTTGATCGCTTCAGGCGGGATCAGGACATGCGCGCCCGTTGACGGTTTGCCGTGGAGCATCTGGTGCAGCAGTTGCGCGGCGGTGCGGCCCATGGTTTCGGTGCCCTGGATCACCGAACTCAGGGGAACCCGGGTCAGGCTGCGGGTCAGCGGGTCATTGTCGATGCCGATCAGCGCCACCTGCTCCGGCACGGCGATGCCGGCGGTCAGGCAGGCTTGCAGCAACTGCCGGGCGCGGGCGTCACTGACCGCGATGATGCCAATCGGCTTGGGCAGGCTTTGCAGCCAGGCGATCAACTGTTCGACGGCGCTGTCCCACAGCGGTGCACTGGTGCCCATGCCGCGATAGACCTCGGCGTGCAAGCCGTCACGCTGCATCAATCGAAGAAAAGCCTTTTCGCGCTCCTGAGCCCAACGATTGGCCTGCGCTTCGGGCAGGCTGAAGCAGGCGAACCGTTGCAGCCCGGCCTCGATCAGGTGTTCGTAAGCCAGTGTGATCAGCGCGTTGTTGTCGGTGGCGACGTACGGGATTCCTTTCGGATAAGCCCGCTCATCCTGATAAGAACCACCCACCGCCACCACGGGCAGCTTGATATCGGCCAGCGCCTCGCCGATCAACGGGTCGTCGAAGTCGGCAATGATGCCGTCGCCCTGCCAGCGCTCGATGCCCTTCAAGCGGCAGAGAAAATCCTCTTCCAGAAACAGATCCCAGGACGCGCGCGTGCTGCTCAGGTAGTTGCCGATGCCGCTGATGATGCCGCGGTCATAGATCTTGCTCCCGTTGAACAACAGGGCGATGCGGTGAACAGGCGGTACGGTTTTCATTGTTTTCAGGCTTGTTCCGGGCCCCTTGCCGTAGAGGCGGTCTGCACAGACTAGGCGCGCATAGGGCGAATCTCAATACGCAAAATCGCACTGCGTGTTGGTGATTTTCGTAATCGGCAGGCACAGGGCCGTTGCTAGTATCGGGACACGCCCCAAGAACAACAACCGAGAACAACAACCAAGAACAACAAGGACATTGCCAATGCCGTACTTCCCCGATGTCGAGCGGATTCGCTACGAAGGTCCTGCCAGCGATTCTCCCCTTGCCTTCCGTCATTACGACGCCGACAAAATCATCCTCGGCAAGCCCATGCGCGAACACCTGCGCATGGCCGCCTGTTATTGGCACACCTTTGTCTGGCCGGGCTCCGACGTGTTCGGCGCCGGGACGTTCAAGCGCCCGTGGCAACACGCCGGTGACCCGATGGAACTGGCCATTGGCAAGGCGCAGGCCGCGTTCGAATTTTTCTCCAAGCTGGGTATCGACTACTACTGCTTTCACGACACGGATGTCGCCCCCGAAGGCAATTCGCTGAAGGAGTACCGCAACCACTTCGCCCAAATGATCGATCACCTGGAACGCCATCAGGAAGAAAGCGGAATCAAGCTGCTGTGGGGCACCGCCAACTGCTTCAGCAATCCGCGCTTTGCCGCCGGCGCCGCCAGCAACCCGGATCCTGAAGTGTTCGCCTGCGCCGCGGCCCAGGTTTTCAGCGCCATGAACGCGACTCAACGCCTCAAAGGCTCCAACTATGTGTTGTGGGGCGGTCGCGAAGGCTACGAAACCCTGCTCAATACCGACTTGAAACGCGAGCGCGAACAACTGGGCCGCTTCATGCGCATGGTGGTCGAGCACAAATACAAGATCGGCTTCAAAGGCGACCTGCTGATCGAACCCAAACCGCAGGAGCCAACCAAACACCAATACGATTACGACAGCGCCACGGTGTTCGGTTTTCTCCAGCAGTTCGGTCTGGAAAAGGAAATCAAGGTCAACATCGAAGCCAACCACGCGACCCTGGCCGGTCATAGTTTCCATCACGAGGTGGCGACGGCCGTCTCGCTGGGGATTTTCGGCAGCATCGACGCCAACCGGGGCGATCCGCAAAACGGTTGGGACACCGATCAATTCCCCAACAGCGTCGAGGAAATGACCCTCGTCACTTATGAAATCCTCAAGGCCGGCGGCTTCGGCAATGGCGGGTTCAACTTCGACTCCAAGGTGCGCCGCCAGAGCCTCGACGAAGTCGATCTGTTTCACGGTCACGTCGGGGCCATGGACGTCCTCGCCCTGTCGCTCGAGCGGGCCGCCGCCATGGTCCAGAACGACCAGCTGCAACGGCTCAAGGACCAACGCTATGCCGGCTGGCAGCAGCCCTTCGGCCAGTCGGTGCTGGCGGGTGAGTTCAATCTCCAATCCCTGGCCGAGCACGCCTTCGCCAACGAACTGAACCCGCAGGCCGTCAGCGGTCGGCAGGAAATGCTCGAAAACGTCGTCAACCGGTTTATCTATCGCTGATCGCCAATGAGGACTGCAGGCGCTGTGACATTTGCGCGACAAATCTGTAGTCCGTTTCGCCTGCTGATTCTCTACAGTTCCACCAGCCCGATATTCATCGTCAGGCCGTGTCTTTCAAACAAAAATAAAAGGACGCACCACCATGAAGAACGTAAAACGCACACTGCTGGCCAGCGCCCTGGCGCTGTTGTCGTTACCGGTGATGGCCGATGCTGCCCATCCGAAAATCGGTTTCTCCATTGATGATCTGCGGCTGGAACGCTGGTCCCGTGACCGGGATTACTTCGTTGCAGCGGCGGAAAAAATGGATGCCAAGGTCTTCGTGCAGTCGGCCGATGCCAACGAGCAGAAGCAGATTTCGCAAATCGAAAACCTGATTTCCCGTGGTGTCGATGTCATCGTCATCGTGCCGTTCAACGCCACCGTGCTGACCAATGCCGTGGCCGAGGCCAAGAAAGCCGGAATCAAGGTCGTGTCCTATGACCGTCTGATACTCAACGCCGATATCGACGCCTACATTTCCTTCGATAACGAAAAGGTCGGCGAGATGCAGGCCAGCGGCGTGCTGCATGCAGCGCCCAAGGGCAATTACTTCCTGCTGGGTGGCGCGCCCACCGACAACAACGCGAAAGTGTTGCGCGAAGGTCAGATGAAGGTGCTGCAACCGGCCATCGACAAGGGCGATATCAAGATCGTCGGCCAGCAGTGGGTGAAGGAATGGAACCCTACCGAGGCGCTGAGCATTGTTGAGAACGCCTTGACTCGCAACGACAACAAAATCGACGGCATCGTCGCCTCCAACGACGCCACGGCCGGCGGCGCCATTCAGGCCCTGGCCGCTCAGCAACTGGCCGGCAAAGTACCGATCTCCGGACAGGACGCGGACCTGGCAGCAGTCAAGCGGGTGATTGCCGGCACGCAAACCATGACGGTGTACAAGCCGCTGAAACTGATTGCCTCCGAAGCCGCCAAACTCTCGGTGCAACTGGCGCGCAATGAGAAACCCGCCTACGGCTCGCAGTACGACAACGGCAGCAAAAAAGTCGACACCATCCTGCTAACCCCGACCCCGTTGACCAAGGACAACATCGACCTGCTGGAACAGGACGGCTTCTACACCAAGGCGCAGATCGCCGGACAGTGACACTCACTGAGTGATGCCCCCCGCAGGCGTTCTGCTCCTGCGGGTTCAGTCCCGTATCTGCCGCTTATGAGCCTCTGCCATGTCCGACTACCTGCTGCAAATGAACGGCATCGTCAAAACCTTCGGCGGTGTCAAAGCGCTCAATGGCATCGACCTCAAGGTCCGGCCGGGGGAATGCGTCGGGCTGTGCGGCGAGAATGGCGCCGGCAAGTCCACGCTGATGAAAATCCTGTCTGCGGTTTATCCCCATGGCACCTGGGACGGTGAAATCCTCTGGGACGGTCAGCCGCTCAAGGCTCAGTCGATCAGCGAAACGGAAGCCGCCGGCATCGTCATCATTCACCAGGAACTGACGCTGGTTCCCGACCTCTCGGTGGCCGAAAACATTTTCATGGGCCATGAGCTGACGCTGCCGGGTGGGCGGATGAATTACCCGGCGATGATCCACCGCGCCGAAGCTCTGATGCGTGAACTGAAAGTGCCGGACATGAACGTTTCGCTGCCGGTTTCGCAGTACGGTGGCGGTTATCAGCAACTGGTGGAAATCGCCAAGGCCCTGAACAAACAGGCGCGCCTGCTGATCCTCGATGAACCTTCGTCGGCCCTGACCCGTTCGGAAATCGAGGTGTTGCTGGACATCATCCGCGACCTCAAAGCCAAGGGCGTCGCCTGCGTCTACATCTCCCACAAGCTCGATGAAGTGGCCGCCGTGTGTGACACCATTTCGGTGATCCGCGACGGTCAACACATCGCTACGACCGCCATGGAAAACATGGATATTCCACAGATCATCACCCAGATGGTCGGCCGGGAAATGAGCAACCTCTACCCCACCGAACCCCACGACATCGGCGAGGTGATTTTCGAGGCGCGCCACATCACCTGCTACGACGTCGACAACCCCAAACGCAAACGGGTCGACGACGTGTCCTTCAGCCTCAAACGCGGGGAAATCCTCGGCATCGCCGGGCTGGTCGGTGCAGGTCGCACGGAGCTTGTGACCGCGCTGTTCGGCGCCTACCCCGGTCGCCACGAAGGCGAAGTCTGGCTGGACGGCAAACCCATAGACACCCGCACGCCGCTCAAATCAATCCGCGCCGGCGTGTGCCTGGTGCCCGAAGACCGCAAGCGTCAGGGCATCATTCCCGACCTGGGTGTCGGCCAGAACATCACCCTGGCCGTGCTGGACAGTTTCTCGAAACTGACCCGCATCGACGCCGAAGCCGAACTGGGCAGCATCGATCGGGAAATTTCGCGCCTGCACCTCAAGACCGCGAGCCCGTTCCTGCCGATCACCAGCCTGTCCGGGGGCAATCAACAGAAAGCCGTGTTGGCGAAGATGCTGCTGACCCGGCCCCGGGTGCTAATCCTTGACGAGCCGACCCGAGGGGTGGACGTCGGCGCAAAGTACGAGATCTACAAATTGATGGGGATGCTGGCCGCCGAAGGCGTGTCGATCATCATGGTGTCTTCGGAGCTGGCCGAAGTGCTCGGCGTTTCCGACCGCGTCCTGGTCATCGGCGAAGGCCAACTGCGGGGTGACTTCATCAACCATGAACTCACCCAGGAACAAGTGCTCGCCGCCGCACTCAGCCAGCCTGACAGCCATAACAATAAAGATCGGAAATCCGCGTAAATGAATCAGGTCAAACAACTCTTCACCCGCTACAAGATGCTCGCACTGGTGTTTGCCGTGGCGTTGATCTGGCTGTTCTTCAGCTGGCAGACCGAGGGCGGATTTCTGACGCCGCGCAACCTCTCCAACCTGCTGCGCCAGATGTCGATTACCGGGATCCTCGCCTGCGGCATGGTGCTGGTGATCATCAGCGGCGAGATCGATCTGTCCGTCGGCTCATTGCTGGGCCTGCTCGGAGGCGTGGCAGCCATTCTCGATGTTGTCTATCACATACCGCTGCTGGCGAATCTCAGCCTTGTGGTGGTGTGCGGACTGCTGATCGGCCTCGCCAACGGCTACATGGCGGCCTACCTGCGCATTCCGTCGTTCATCGTGGGGCTGGGGGGCATGCTGGCTTTTCGGGGGATTTTGCTGGGGATCACCGGCGGCACGACCATTGCGCCGGTGTCGCCGGAACTCGTTTACATTGGCCAAGGTTATCTACCCCATACGGTCGGCGCGGGTCTGGGCGTCCTGCTGTTCGCACTGACGTTGTTCCTGACCTGGAAACAACGGCGCAATCGCGCCCTTCACGGTCTGGCAGCACATTCATTGGTGCGAGACGTGGCACGCGTGTTGCTGATCGGCGCGGTGCTGGCCGGTTTCGTCCAGACCCTCAACAGCTATGACGGCATTCCCGTGCCGGTCCTACTTCTGCTGATCCTGCTGGGCGGCTTCAGTTACGTGACCAGCCAGACCGTGTTCGGCCGACGCGTCTATTCCGTGGGCAGCAACATGGAAGCGACGCGCCTGTCCGGTATCAATGTGCAGGCCGTGAAGCTGTGGATCTTCGGGATCATGGGCGTGATGTGCGCCCTCGCCGGCGTGGTCAACACCGCGCGCCTGGCCGCCGGCTCGCCCTCGGCCGGCAGCATGGGCGAACTCGACGCCATCGCCGCCTGCTTCATCGGCGGCACCTCGATGCGCGGCGGTTCCGGCACAGTCTACGGCGCCCTCCTCGGTGCGCTGGTCATCACCAGCCTGGACAACGGCATGTCCATGCTCGACGTCGACAGCTACTGGCAGATGATCGTCAAGGGCAGCATTCTGGTGTTGGCTGTCTGGGTGGATGTGAGTACGCGGACTGGGCGGCGTTGAAATGAAGGCATCTCTGAGAATGCAAAAAGCCTGCTTTTGAAGGCAGGCTTTTCGTTACGCCTGGAGCTTTCTGATATCTAGGAAGGCATCAGCCAGTGCCGTTCAGTGGTCCACCCGAGAAAAACCTTACAACCCTCCCGCTCTTGGTGAGCCAAAGTCAACCGACATCCACATACCGCCATGCGCAACCCGATCATGGCGGGAAGAAATCGCCCCTGAAATGCACTGGGTTGAGCGGCAAAGTGCACTTCAATGTTTCCAAGCACACTCTCCAATCGAGACTGATCCAGCATCGACAGGTAAAACATCATCTGGCGCCACGCATACGCTGTGTTCTTCAACATGACCAGACGTGCGTGGTAGAGCTTGATCTGCATCTGCTGCCGACTGCATATCCATTTGAAACATGCTTCGGCCATTGAGCCCAAACGATCATGTAACAGCGTCTTCAGGTCCAGATCATCAAACAGGATTGCCAGATTTTGCGTGGTCAATATTTGTTGCTGTTCGATGATCGTGCCGTTGTTCGCTGGACTCCATCTACCGATGTCGGCATTCGCCCGCCGCGCGCACAAACCAGCCAGCACACCACTGTTGTTTCGTGAATCCCGCTGCTTGGGTAGTGCAGCCAACTCATCCATATCGATATCGTAATAGCGTGCGTAAAGAGACCCGTCCATCAACCGGACTGAACGCTTGGCAGCCTTTACGAACTTGCCGGAGAAAGCGCCCATGAAAATATCAGCCGCGATTTCCTCTACGAAGGGAAGATCTAGCTTGGCCGATTCGGCAAGCGAAGAAAATTCCTGAAGCAACTTGTTGGGCAGAATGGCCTGAGGAAATGCGGTAAGGGTCAACGCGGACGCTTCGACCAAAGCCTGCCTGGCACCTTCAACCGCAAGAGCACCCGCCTCGTATTCGGTTTCCAGGGCTTTCACCCAAGGCAAATCATCGACTCTCACCTGACGCTGCATGTTCAGCAACAATAGAGAGCGTCGACGCCTGAACGCACGATAGGTAGCGACAGACAATGCCCGCAATGCTACGTCTCGATATCCGGCGCTACAGATTTGCGCCGTCATCGCCGGGAGCACTTTCGCCACTGTATCTGCGGATGTAATGACCCTATGTTCAATCAACTCTGCAACCGTTCCCTTTCGGCAACGTTCGAGGCGTCGACGAATCGAAGGAGGAATGGTCTCTCCCACCTTCAATGAGTAAGCCTTAGCCTCTTCGTCGGTGATCGGCGTCAATAATGGCGCGAAATCAGAGATGCCTTCCGAGACTGGATATCTCGCCAGTCGCACGGAAGCAGCCTTGGCAATCAGATGATGTGCCGAAGCTGATACGTGATGACGCTGCTGTGCGCGCTTGCTGGAATGATCTTCGGACTCAGGGTGTCCATGCTTGGCTACAAAGTCATCGACGATTCTGCGAATTCGCCCAACCTGGCGCCCCGTTAGCGATGCAGGATCGATAGAGCATTGCTTGAGCAATGCCAGCAACTCCGTCACTCGATCACTGGAATTATCCGTACGACGGGGATCAGCTTCAGTGGCGTTATCAAACTCTTTACCAAGCACCGAAGCACGCTCGAACCACCCTTCAGGGTAATGCCGGCAAGGCCAACCATCGTTGTACGTCAGCAGGAATAGCGAGACCGCCGCGTCGTAGAGAGGCAACCTGCGTTCAACAACATGCTTTTGAACGGCAAGACGAGGCTGGGGTGAGAGAACGGACAGGCGCAGGCTGATTTGGCCAGCATTGAAAACTTCAACTTCAGCCATCGAGAGCGGGCGCTCGTTGGCTGCCGCGGGAAAGAAACGCACTCGTTCGAAGAAAGGCGCGATCTGCTCGATCAACGTCCTGGCTTCTTCGACGCGTTGCTGCCCCAGAAACCAGGCCACTGTCAGCAACGCGGCCTCTTCCGGTACATCGATCCGATAGTCTTCGTTCGTCAATCGCTCTTGCAGCGTTCTGATGCCTTCGTCTGAAAGATGCCACCTATTCAAATCGAGCCGTTCGTAACCCGCTCGAATGCCGGGAATCGATGACGCCAACAGGCGCTCATGAGCGGTCAACTCGCCACCGGCCAGAAGGTTACCCGTTGCAAAGCCGCCAGTGGCCACTTCCAGCGTGATCCATTCTGGCAGGTCGGTAAACGGTGTTCGCGAGCCATACAGTGCACGGCCATGCATCAGGTTTTCGAGAACCTTTTGCCAGCGTTCGATCCGGGCAAGTGCTTTCGGACTGGCGTCGTTGTCGCGTGCAGTGAGCGCGCGAGACAGTTGAAAGTGCGCATAACCGGCGTTTGTTCCGCCGAGCGCACCCGATTCATCCTCAGGCCTGGACATACTTCCTTGTGACCTACTATGTAGTGGGTCCGGGGGCTGGATTCGAACCAGCGCCCACCCGGTTAGGAGCCGAGTGTTCTACCGCTGAACTACCCCGGAACAGAGCGCGCATTGTCGATGAGTCGCGAAAGTATGTGAAGCTCGGATTCAGGGATTTTGTTGCGACAAATCTCTGATCGTTAAGCCTTCATCACTCAATGCAGCTCTTATCCAAACGTTGCACGCACAAAATCAATAAAACTCCTCAACTTCGGCGTCAGCCTCGGATCCGGCGCATACAACAGATTCATCGGCGAAACCGGCACCTTGTACTGCGGCAGCAGACTCACCAGCGTCCCGCTCCTCAGCGCATCCTTGACCAGCTCCAGCGGCAACATCACCACCCCCAGCCCCGCAACCGACCCGGACAGTAACGGATCGCCCTGATTAATCGTCAATCGGCTTTTAATCGGCACGTCGATACAGCCTTCCGGACCTTCGAATCGCAGGTGTGAGCGGCCGTCGGAATAGGCGAACGCCAGGCATTCATGTTCCTGAAGATCCCAAGGCGTGGTGATGGGTGGGCGGCGTGCAAGGTAGGACGGCGCTGCGCACAGCACCATTTGATAGGGCATCAGGGGCAGTGCCTTCAGGCCACAGTCGGCGAGTTCGCCGATGCGGAACACCGCGTCGTATCCGCCGTCCACCAGATCGACCAGTTCATTCGACAGCGTCAGGTCCACCGACACTTGCGGATAACGAACCATGTACTCAAGCAGCTTCGGCGACAGCGAACTGACGCCGAACGTGACGGGCGCATTGATCCGCAACCGGCCACTGGGCACGCCCCGGGTCACGGCGGCCATTTCTTCAGCGGCGTCCATGTCGGCCAGAATCAGCTTCGCCCGCTGATAGAACGTGCGGCCGAAATCCGTGAGGCTCTGCTTGCGGGTGGTGCGGTTGAGCAGCGAAACGCCCAGATGCTGCTCGAGCATTTTCACTTGCTTGCCGACCATTTGCGGGGACAGGTTGAGTTCGTCCGCCACCGCGCTGAAGGAACCCAGCTCCACCGCTTTGACGAAAGTGGCCATGAGTGTGAGGCGATCCATTGGAAACTCATTGTTTCTAGTGTTGCGCCATCCTAGGCCTTTATCCGGAGCAGGCCAAAGCCTAAATTGGCGTCCATGGCACCGGCCTACGCCAGTGCAATTTCATCGATAACCGAGGAAGTACAGATGGCACGCATTGTCAGGATTCATGAATACGGTGACGCGAGCGTCCTGAAACTGGAAAACGTCGACGTCCCGGCGCCCGCAGTGGACGAAGTGCAGATCGAGGTCAAAGCCTTTGGTCTGAATCGCGCCGAAGTGATGTTCCGCAACCACGCCTATCTGCAGGAAGCGGAGTTCCCCAGCCGTCTCGGCTACGAAGCCGCGGGTGTGGTGGTCGCGGTCGGCGCCAACGTCAGCGAATTCAACATCGGTGATGCCGTCAGCCTGATTCCGCCGCTGGACATCGCGCGCTGGGGCACTTACGGCGAACTGGCCAACGTGCCCGCCCTCCTCAGCGTCAAACACCCGCAAAACCTGTCGTTTGAACAAGCGGCGGCGTCCTGGATGCAATACGTCACCGCGTGGGGTGCGCTGGTCGAACAGGCCAGATTGCAAAAGAACGATTTCGTGATCGTCACCGCCGCCTCCAGCAGCGTCGGCCTGGCAGCCTTCCAGATCGCGAAAATGGTCGGCGCCACCTCGATTGCCGTCACCCGCACCCGCGCCAAGAAACAGGCCCTGCTGGACGCCGGCGCTGCGCACGTGATCGTCAGCGACGAAGAAGACATGGTTGCAGCCGTCATGGCGTTGACCGACGGCAAAGGCGCGCGGGTGGTGTTTGATCCGGTGGGCGGCCCGTCGTTCGAACCGCTGACCCAAAGCATGGCGCGCGGCGGCATCCTGCTGGAGTACGGCGCATTGAGCCCTGAGCCGACGCCGTTCCCGCTGTTCACCGTGCTGGGCAAATGCCTGACCCTCAAGGGTTACCTCTACTCGGAGGTCGTCTCCGACCCGGCCACCCTGGCACGCGCCAAGACTTTCATCGGCGACGGGCTGGCGTCAGGTGCGCTGAAACCGATCATTGCCAGGACATTTGGTCTGGATGACATTCAGGAAGCGCATCGCTTTCTTGAGGCCAATCAACAGGTCGGGAAGATTGTCGTCACTGTTTGAGGTGACGAGTCCCCTGCTCTTCTGTTTGCAGTAGAAACGACGAAAGCCTGCTTTTTTTCAAAGCAGGCTTTCGTCTATCCGGCATCCGGTTATTTCTGATGCGCCGTCAGTGCGGCATAGCCGTTCATCAAGTTGCGGTAGTTCGGAATGCGCTGGGACAGCAGGTTGCCCAGGCCTTCGATGTCGTTGCGCCAGTCGCGGTGCAGTTCGCAGGCTACCGAGAACCAGTTCATCATCTGTGCACCGGCCTGGGTCATGCGGTTCCACGCCGCTTGCTGCACGGTGGTGTTGAAGGTGCCGGAGGCGTCGGTCACCACGAACACGTCAAATCCTTCCGCCAGCGCCGACAGGGTCGGGAACGCTACGCACACATCGGTCACGACACCGGCAATGATGATCTGCTTGCGGCCGGTGGCCTTGATCGCCTTGACGAAGTCTTCGTTGTCCCAGGCGTTGATCTGGCCTGGACGGGCGATGTATGGCGCGTCCGGGAACATTTCCTTGAGTTCCGGCACCAGCGGGCCGTTCGGGCCTTGTTCGAAACTGGTGGTGAGGATGGTCGGCAATTCGAAGAACTTGGCCAGATCGGCCAGCGCCAGCACGTTGTTCTTGAACTCGTTTGGCGAGAAGTCCTGAACCAGAGAAATCAGACCGGTCTGGTGGTCGACCAGCAGAACTACGGCGTCGTCTTTGTTCAGGCGGTTGTAGGTTGGAGTGCTCATGTGTGAATCCCTTTTTAGTTGTGGAAGTGCGTTTGCGTTCAAGATGGGCACAGATTACTGACTCGCCTGAAAGCGATAAATCGTCTGAAAAGCGTTTCACCGTCAACTCAAAACGGACAATTCGCTCAAACTGCCGAGCAGATCACACAGCCAGCCCGACCTTCCCCCCGATCCTTGTCATACTGTTCACTCGCTCACAACGACAGCCAGGGAATGTTGATGCCCGGACGCAACACGCAAGCGCCCACCCCAGATGAAACACCGCGCGCGCCTCGTCAAGGCGTGAAGGCCGGCTCGACCTTTCGCCTGACCGTCAGTTTCATGCTGATGGTGGTCGTGGCTTTTCTGACCGTCGAGAGCTGGAGGACGTGGCGCGATTACCGTTCGGTGTTTGCCTCCGCGCGCGATTCGGTGACCAACCTCGCCCGCGCCACGGCGCAACACGCCGAGGACACCATCCGCCAGGTCGATGTGCTGACTGCAGGGCTGGCCGAGCGGGTCGAAGGCGATGGGTTGCAGAACCTCGATGTGGCGCGGATTCACAAGCTGCTCATCCAGCAATCGAAAATCATGCCGCAGTTGCATGGCCTGTTCATCTACGGCCCGGACGGCCAGTGGATCGTGACCGACAAGGAGGTCACGCCCGAAACCGCCAACAACGCCGACCGCGATTATTTCCAGTACCACCGCACCCATGAAGACCGGCACGTGCGCATCGGTCAGGTGGTGGAAAGCCGTTCCACCCATGACCTGATCATTCCGATCTCGCGGCGTTTGAACAACCCCGACGGCTCGTTCGCCGGTGTGCTGCTGGGGACGGTCAAGGTCAGTTATTTCGTCGACTATTACGGTGACTTCCGCATCGATGATAAAGGCGCGCTGGTGCTGGCGATGCGCGACGGCACGATCCTCGTGCGCCGGCCGTTCATTGCCTCCGTGGTCGGCAAAAGCCTGGCGAACAGCGAGATCTTCAAGACCTACCTGCCCAATGCCAACCAGGGCATTGTCCAGATCAGGGCGGTGGTCGACGACACCGAACGCCTTTATGGCTATCGCGCGCTGACCACCTATCCGCTGGTGGTCGAGGCCGGTTTGTCCCGTGACTCCATCATCGCGCCGTGGCGCCAGGACCTGCTGAAAAACGGATTCGTGCTGGTGTTCCTGATTCTGGTCCTGGCCTGTTTCGGGCTCATCGTTCTGAGCCAGTTGCGTCAGCGGATGGCGATGGAACGGGAGATCCGTTCCGCGCACAAGACCATGCGCGACATGGCGCTGACCGACAGCCTCACAGGCCTCGGCAATCGCCGACGCCTGGACGCGGCGCTGACGGACGAGATTCGCCTGGCCCGGCGTCAGGGTTCGCCGCTGTCATTGATCATGCTCGATGTCGACTACTTCAAGCGCTACAACGACCAGTACGGTCATGCCGCCGGCGATGACTGCCTGATCGCGGTCGGCGACGGCATCCGCAAAGCGGTCAAACGCCCCTCGGATCTGGCCGTGCGCTACGGCGGCGAGGAATTCACCGTGCTGTTGCCCAACACCGACAACGCCGGGGCGATTCAGGTGGCTGAAGATATTTTGCAGACCATTCGCTCGCTGGAGCTTGAACATGCGGGGCATCCACTGGGGTATGTCACTGCGAGTGCGGGAATCACCACGCGTCATCCGGTTGACGATGCGGTGACCCCGGCTACTTTGCTCAAGTCGGCGGACACTTGCCTCTATCAGGCCAAGCAGCAAGGGCGGAATCGCTGGTGTTCGGCGCAGGCATCCCGGCAAATACAGCCGATTGCGGCCATGCCGCGTACCGATCGCTGAGAGCAACTACCACCCGCCAATTCCAGCGTCCTTCAAGTACATAAGCAGCGTCCTACATCAGCCGTCCCTCACGCCTGATTACGTGGGCGCCCTCGCCTTCGATACCGTCTGCTGCCTGATCCGGACAGAACACAGACGATGCGAAGAAAAGGCAAAGGTACCGAACTCCGAAACCAAACGCTCAAATCAGAAGCCCGCAAACTTGCGCATGAAACACTTTCCATGGATCCAGGAGCTCTGGCAGCCGGGATTAATGCTCAGTTGCTCAGGATCGACCCGATCACGCCCTTGGCAATCAACGCATATCATCAGTGGAGCGGGCCCATTGGGTACCCATGGGATGATGTACTTGAGTGGAAAACAAAAGATGCAAAAGGTCTGGACTTGGCTTTCTGGTACGAAGATGAGCTGTGCGGTTTGTGCTATGCAACGCCACGAAAAAGCACAATCTGCATAAAAATCGTTCTTTTGCAGGGTCACACCTGCAAGGCCCATACCCTGCGAGGCTGGATCGCACCAATGGCACTACTGACAACAGAGTTCTATGCCCGAAAGCTGGGATGTACCGAAATTGAAGTTCAAGAACCTGACTCAGGTGCTATCTCCTACTACCAAACGCTTGGATTTTATTTTGACACGACTGACCGCCTTGTCTTTCCACTGGCCCCCCCATAAGATCGACTCAAGCAACCAGACACGAGAGGTGTCCATGAAACACAAGAAGCCAAAAGCTCAACCAGCGCTTGCTTCCAGACTTCGTGCCGAAGAGCCCGGTTTGCCCATCAGGGTTTCCGCTAGTCAGCGGCACTTTTTGAAAGTAGCCGCAACGTGTGGCAAAGAAATGGAGCCTGATGGTTGGCTCGCCGGTGGCAGAACCTGAATCCCGCTTTGAAAAAACCGCCTGATTGGCGGTTTTTTTTCGCTTCAATATTGGCGTGCCCCGCGCCGGGCGCTCCAAAGACAGTGACGTGAAGCAAAAGCAGGAGAATTCCGAAAGCCCGCGCTTCATGATTTATTTACCGGCTCAACCTTGGAATCGGCCCACACTCCCTCATATCAAGGAACATCTGCGACCCATTCGAGAGGAAGGACATGCCATGACCACTCAAACCGAAACTGCGATTCTCGCCGGCGGCTGCTTCTGGGGCATGCAGGATCTGTTGCGCCGCTACCCCGGCGTGCTGCAGACGCGGGTCGGTTACACCGGCGGCGATGTGCCGAACGCCACTTACCGCAATCATGGCAACCACGCCGAAGCCATCGAAATCGTCTTCGACCCCGCCGTGATCAGCTATCGGCAGATCCTCGAGTTCTTCTTCCAGATCCACGACCCCAGCACACCCAACCGTCAGGGCAACGACCTCGGTCCGAGCTATCGTTCGGCGATCTACTACCTGAACGAGCAGCAACGCGATATCGCCGAAGACACCGCTGCCGACGTCGACGCATCAGGCCTGTGGCCAGGCCGGGTGGTCACCGAAATCGAACCGGCGGGCCCGTTCTGGGAAGCGGAACCGGAGCATCAGGATTACCTCGAGCGCATTCCGAATGGCTACACCTGCCACTTCATTCGCCCGAACTGGAAGCTGCCGAAACGCGGTTGAGGTCCAGCGGGGTCGGTGCGCAACGCGGTATTGGTCGCGTTGTGCCTGATCCCTTTCTTCGTCGTACCTGAGGTGCGAGCACCAACAACCCCTCAGCTTGATCTAGCCTTGGAAATGCCCCCCTTCATATCTCTTTATGAGCAAGACCCGATGACCTCGAAGCTGACCGTCGCAAAACTTTTAGGCCCTTGGTCAGGAGATGCCCCGACAGGGCTCACGCAGCGCTGCAGAGAGGCCTGGGACACACCCATCGAGCAGTTGAGTGACCTGATGGTCGCGACTTTTCTGAATCAGGATATTGCTTTCGAGCAGATGCTCATTGAGGCGAAACGGCGCATGGACGCTGATGAGCGTGATGACACCGAATATTTTGATGGGCAGCTTTTGGAAGCAATGACACGAGTGCCAAAACCGTAAAGAAACACCAGTACTCCGGATCTGCCACCTGACCACCCGTAGATGGAATGCCTATGTATGGGGCGACGCAAAATGAAAGGGTCGTACACCGAGGGGCCTTCGGCGCGTCCCCCTTTTTGTGCTTGGTCCTTTGCTTGACGCTTGCAGCACCAGCCCAGGCTGACACCTGCCCCGCCGGCGAAAAACAAGTGTGTCTCGACAGCTGCATTTGCCTGCCGGACCCGGGGCGTCTGTCTGAAGACCTGTTCCTGATCG
Source organism: Pseudomonas sp. B34(2017) (assembly GCF_002112915.1). Classification (NCBI taxonomy): domain Bacteria; kingdom Pseudomonadati; phylum Pseudomonadota; class Gammaproteobacteria; order Pseudomonadales; family Pseudomonadaceae; genus Pseudomonas; species Pseudomonas sp. B34(2017). Next base: position 842,286 of record NZ_NEJA01000002.1, read on the forward strand.
CGGCACCCGCTCTGGCGATGGGATTGACCCAGGCCCGCGCCGAAGCCGCCAGCACCGAGATCAAACCGATTCCCCCGCACATCCGGGAGCAACTGTTGCGCTGGTATGACCCCGGCGTCCTCGATGCCGTGCACTACAAAGTCACCAACGGCGGCCAATACAACGCCGCCACGGCCATCCTGCAAAACCCGGATGTCGGCGCGGTGACGCTGATCGACATCATCCTGTTCCGCGATGCTGAAACCGCAGAACACAACTTCGCGCTCTGGGCCCACGAACTGAAGCACGTGCAGCAGTTTCAGGAATGGGGAGTCGACGGGTTTGCGCAGCGCTACACGCAGGATTTCAATGCGGTCGAGGCACCGGCGTATGCGATACAGGGCGAAGTCAGACGTTGGCTGCGAGCCGAAGCCCGGTGATCGGACATCCCCTGCGTCCATGCCGGGGCCAGCCCCACCGTTCAAGCACCAGAAACACCTAGGCCTTGCCCGCTGAAACCGCCACCCTCGCCTGTCCATGCTGGCGCGTGGTCACCAGACCGATAAAGGAAATCGCCAGCGCCAGGCCGATGGTCGACGTCACTTCCAGACGATGCTCGGGCGTGACCATCATCACCGCCAGCGCGGCGCAGATGAACGCGATCACCAGCCACGTCAGCCATGGAAACAGCCACATGCGAAACGTCAGCTCGACGTTCTGCCGACGCAGCATCCGGCGCATGCGCAATTGCGAAACCGCGATCACCAGATAAACCAGCAACGCAATCGCACCGGAACTCGCGAGCAGAAACTGGAACAATCCGGCCGGCATGAAATAGCTGAACAGCGTCACCCCGGCACCGATCACGGTGCTGGCGATCACCGCCGACCTCGGCACGCCCGCCGCGGAGGTCACTTTCAGCGGTTGCGGAGCATCGCCACGACGACCCAGCGAGAACAGCATCCGCGAAGAAATGTAGATCGAGGAATTCATGCAACTGGCCACTGCGATCAGCACGACCACATCGACCAGGAATTTGGCGTTGGGAACGTTCATCAACTCCAGCGCGCGCTGGTAAGAACCGACGGACGCCAGCAGCGGATCGTTCCACGGCACCACGGAAATCACCACGAAAATCGACAGCAGATAAAACACGCCGATGCGCCAGATCACCGAGCGCGTGGCCTTGGCGATGTTCTGCGCCGGGTTGCTCGATTCGGCGGCCGCGATGGTCACCGCTTCGGTTCCGATAAAACTGAACATGATGGTGATGAACGCCCCGACCACCGCCGACAAGCCATTGGGCGCAAACCCGCCATGCTCTTCCATCAACCGGCTCAACCCGCTGGCCTCACGCTCCGGAATCCAGCCCATCAACACCGCGAAACCCAGCCCGATGAACCCGATGATCGCCACCACTTTGGCCATCGCAAACCAGAACTCGAACTCACCGTACTTGGACACGCTGAACAGGTTGGTCACCACCAGCAAAATGATCGACAGCAACGCAAACAACCACGCATCGACCTGAGGAAACCACTGATTCAAGACATGCCCGGCGGCCAGCGCTTCGATCGGAATGACCAGCACCCAGAACCACCAATACAACCAACCAATGGTGAACCCCGCCCAGCGGCCGATGGCCTGATCGGCATAGGTGGAAAACGATCCCGTGTCCGGGTGGGCCACGGCCATTTCACCGAGCATGCGCATGACCAGCACGACCAGCAGACCGGAGAAGAGATAAGCGAGCAAGACGGCCGGGCCGGCGGCGGCAATGGCGTGGCCGGAGCCGACAAACAGCCCCGCACCGATGATGCCGGCAATGGAAAGCATGGTGACATGACGCGGCTTGAAGCCCTGCGCCAACTGACCGTTCGAGTCCTTCGAGTTCAGGCTATTCATTGTTTTTGTTGTTCTCTGGTGATCGACGTTTGGGCGTACTGACGACGTGTCAGGCGATCATCATTTCTTCCTCTTGCCCTGCTCCAGAGCGGCGCACCTCAAGCGCTGCAGCGTTACAAATCGGTCGGACGACGACGCAGGGCGATGAAATGATGCGTCACCTTACGTGCCCGGCGTTGATCGCAAATAGCCTGGGAGCGGCACGACGGTGTCTGATTTCGACATGGTGAATAGCGTTCGGGCCCGTTCGAGAGCGCCTTCACAAAATTAAAAAAGGTAAAAAAGGGTAAAAAAGGGGACTGATTTATTTAGGAAAAATGACTAAAAAAGGGGACTAAAAAAGGGGACTGATTTATTTAGGAAAAATAGATCAGTCCCCTTTTTCACGTCCCCTTTTTCACAAGCCGATGTCGCTGAACAGTTGAGCGACCGCCGGCTTCAGCTCTTGGTCAGATCAACCAACGGTGTCTGCCGCACCTCGGTCTCCCGCCCGGCCTGAATGTCGCTCACCTGCTTCAAGGCCTTGTCCACGGCCGCCTTATCCGCCAACAAGCTGTAGCTGATGCGGAAGTTTTTGTGTTCCTTCGGCCCGATTGTCGGTACCAGGTTCAGTGGCCGCTGATAACGGCGGTTGTAGGAAAAACTCGTCCCCGGCTCCAGCCCGGTGACATAACCCTGGCGTTGGGTATCGGTGTTCTTCCACAGGGAAAACACCGGCAACGTCTGCGTATTGAAGCCAACCGAAACGCCCAGGCTGCCGGCCTTGTTATGCAACACGGTCAACGTATCGCCCTTGGCATCGGCATACGGCACGACGTTGTAAACAGTTTCGTCGTAGTCCTTGGTCGGTGCGCGGTAGGTTTGCCATTCGGGCAAATCGCCCTTGGCTTTGTCGTTGAACGGCGACACTTGTTTCACAGGCGCGGCGAAACGAGCGCCCTGCTCCAGAAACGGGGTGCTGAAGTTGCTGTGGTACAGCGCCTGGTATTCCTTCGGATAGTCACCGTTGTTGGTCAGAGTGTCGTTAAGCGCGAACACTACGCTGCCGGGTTCGGTGACCAGTTCGGTGGCGACGGAGAAGTCGACTTTCTTGAACGCCTGCTCTTTCAGCTCACCGCGCAGGGTAATGGCGTACGGTGGCGTTTCATCGATGTGCAGAGTGACTTTGTTCGCAGGAATGTTGGCGGCCCGGCCGTGCAGGGTCAGCAGTTCGCCGTTGTCGACGCCGGGGTGACCGACCCATTCGTATCCGCAGCGGGTCACCAGCTCATTGAAACCTTCGAGCCAGCCCAGACCACCGCGACCATTGAGTTCGATGAAGGACGGATTGACCACTTCCTTGACCGGCGAATCCCAGCCCATGCGCACGTCGCCGACCGAGGCCTGCAAGACATTCATTCCCCGCGTCGGCACCACCGAGAGTTTCATCGTGCCGTTATCGATGTCGACAATGCTGACGCCCTCCTGCCGACCACCATGCAAGGTGCGCAGGCTGACGCTGAAGGGTTTGTCGGTTTTCACGCCGAGTTGCTGGCTGGTGATCTGCCAGTTTTGAGCAGCTTTGTCGGTGTCGAGCAGAACGTAATCCCAGGCCATGGCATGGGAGGCAGCGGACAGTGCGCTGAGGGCAACAACGAGTTTGAGCGGGGTCATGGGAGCAGCCTTTCTTGGAGTTGTGTCGTTTTTATAAACCTGCTGAAACGATTCATCAAGCTTAAAAAGTGATGCGCGCTGGTAGGTGCCGAGAAAGAATGGGTACGGACTGGAAAATTGAAATCGATGTGATTGCGTTATCCCGCAGACTGGAATCCGCTTTCATTCAGGAGCGGCATGGGGTCTGATTTCGACATGGCGAGGGCAACGTGTTTAAGCGTTTTTTGAATGGTGTTTAGAAACGCCCGGCATTACTTCCCCACGGCTACAGCGTCTTGCGTCATTGCCTACGACTACGCCAGAATCCGCCGGCTTGTGCGTCTGGGGTGCGGGTTTTATCGTTTCCGGGTCACTGAAAAACAGTGATCGGGTTTGGTAGCCCGCAGCGCTGACGCATTGCGTCACCTATGCAGTTGCATTCATGCGACTGGATTTATGGTGGCCATGCTCAGGGCTTCTTCGGAAGCGCCGGTTCCAGTGCTCCGGTCTACCAACCTGCGTATGGTCGCCACCCCTCGTTTGGTAGCGAGAGTGGATGACTCCCATTTAATAAGTGCTGGAGATTCATCTATGTTCAAACCAACACCGAACCCACCGGAAACCGATCCGGTTTCCCCGTACAAATTTCCCGACTCCCGAACGCTCAACGAAGCGGCCGAACGCGCGCTCGATCACTACCTCACACCGCAGCAACGGATCATGGGCAGCCATCACAAACACGACCCCATGTACATGGCCAACCCGGCCTACAACACCGAATCACTCCTGGCCAACGCCAGCGAATCATTGGGCTCGGCCAGCGAGATGCTCAACAACTTCGCTGCGACGCTGGAGCCGGCCCATCGCAAGACTGCGATCGGGATTGCGCAGTTGGTGATGTTGAGTGAGTTGGCGGTGAACCAGGCGTTGGATCATGTTGAGGTTAAGAGCTAAACCCCTACCCTCTTAACGTCCGGATAGCACGCATCGACAGAGGGAGTGAGCGTTGCCAATAGCTGCCATGGTAAATGGCAGCTATTGGCCAAAAAGAGACAGTGGACATTACCTACGCCAAGGCGCTAGCGTCAGCCCCTTCAATGTGAGGGCTACAACATGGACGCTATTGCCGACTACTCAAATGAACACCATCGCCGTTGCGTCGTGGAACTCTGGCAAACCGTTTTCGGCTACGAAACCGCGCACAACACTCCCAGCCTCGCTATCGACAAAAAACTGGCCGCAGCGGATGGCCTTTTCTTTGTTGCCCTGTCAGGAAATGAAGTTGTTGGCACCGTTCTCGCCGGATACGACGGCCATCGTGGATGGTTGTACTCGGTGGCGGTGCACCCGTCGTACCGCAGAAAAGGCATAGGGATGAGTCTGGTCCGTCATGCAGAGGGGGCTTTGACGGCGCGAGGCTGCATGAAAATCAATCTGCAAATCGTCAGCTCAAATGAAAGTGTCAAAGCGTTTTATGAGTCTCTGGGCTACTCGACCGAACCTCGCATCAGCATGGGGAAGAAGATCGAGTCGAATATAGTGGTTCCTGAAGAGAAGCCCTTTTTTCGGTAAACGCCCGGTCAAGTCGCCTTGACTTAAGTGCCGGGAGAGAATGACGCTGACGCAGGTGTGAGCAGTGGCCATTTTTCTCGTCCCCATTTTTTCTAGCCGTTAGTTTCATCACACCCCATAAGGACATGCCCTTGCGAAGATTGCGCCTCAGTAACAAAAAACTCCGAAACATCCCCCGCCATCTCCGTGCATTGGAATACTGGGCCGCGAGTTTCAACGGTGAGTTCCATCCTCGCTTCGATGAGCACGAGCGCTACTCAAACTGGAAAATCCCGGTAATCAACACCCTCGTTCAAGGTCCGCAAGCACGTATCGAAGTGCAGGCCTTCTGTGTTCAGCAGTTGCTCGAAGCAGCAGCCCACCTTTCACGCGCGGCGGATCGCAGCCAAGGCTACTACCGCGTCGCCTGCTTATTGACTTGGCCCTGGTTACACCAGAGTGAAGTGACTGTGTTCTATGATCGTGAGTACTACTTGAGTTTTCTGGGGCAGCAGAACTCGCTTGCCCCGATACACTTGAGCGATAGGCTAGCCTTGGATTTGCCCGAGCAATTCATTGAGCATGGACATGATGTAACCCAGGACGATGATGAAGTTGACGTTCAGTGGTGGTGTATCGGGGAGCGTGCCTGACTAATGGCTCGATCCGACAACGGGGACTGCTTTGCTTCAGAAAAATAAATCAGTCCCCTTTTGTTCTTAGGTTCGGTCCCCTTTTGTTCGCTAGGCCTGATTCGGGTGATTGGGACGGGTAGTAGACAAGCTAATGGCAAAATAGTAGCTTCCGAACAGCACTGCCGACCAACCATACGGGTTCTACCCAGAAAGGATTTCAGATGGCTGATTTCGCCAAAAAGATTCAATCTAAATACATTGAAAAAAACCGGTATTCAAACTTCGGATCTAGTTTGAGGAAAGTCGTTATAGAAGGATTCAGGGGAATTTCATCGCTCGAACTCAACCTTGATTATCCGATTACTGTAATTTCAGGACTCAATGGAGCAGGCAAAAGCACTTTGGGGCAACTTGCTATTTGTGCATATAAGAAGCCTTCCACCGCAACCGATTACAAAAGGCAATACATCAAGGATTTCTTTCCGGTTTCACCAGCTGACCCAAAGCCAATATCTGATGACGCAAAAGTAACTTACTTCTATGAAACAGACGATCATAAAAAACCACAGGAAGTTTCTGTTGCCCGCGCCAAATCTGCGTGGTCAGGATATAAAAGACAACCGGAGCGACACTGTTATTATGTAGGATTTACCGTTTACATCCCAAAGGTTGAAAGACGAGACCTAAGCATTTACGGGGGCGCGCGATTACTGTTCACCGATAAAAGAGAGATAGAAGAAGACATCATAAAAAAAATGGCTAAAATCATAGGCCACAAATATGACGATGTTAACTTTCAAGGAATTTCTCACAAAGGAAAAGAGCTTGAAGTCGGGATCGCATCAAGGCTGGGATATTCTTACTCTGAAAACAATATGGGCTTTGGGGAAGGTCGCATACTTTACACGGTAGATGCATTAGAGACATCGCCAGAGCAAAGCTTGTTTATTCTTGAAGAGCCTGAAACATCATTGCACGAAAGTGCTCAGTACGAATTTGCGAAGTATCTTATAGATGTATGCAACAGGCGCCACCATCAAATTATCCTATCTACACACTCTAGCGTTATTATTGGAGCTCTACCATCTGAAGCAAGGAAATTGATTCTTAGAGACGAAAACGGAGTGGAAATAATCGATCGAATCTCATCCAATCAGGTGAGGTCTATTCTTTCATCGGGACATGTCCGTCAACTCGATATTTGCGTCGAAGATATTTTTGCTAAAGTTTTGTTAACAGAAGTCATCAGATTAAAACGGAAGGAATTATTAAAAACCGTTGCGATTCACGACATAGGAGATAAAGACGCTGTACGCGAAGCCGTTCGCGTTCTTCAAAAAACCGGCAAAAAAGCCATTGCCGTAAGAGATGCTGATGTTGGCAGCGCTCCTCAAGAAAGTTTGTACTCATTTCCTGGTAGCCGCCCTCCAGAAGTAGAAGTATTTCAGCACCCTGACATTCAAAACTTTCTAAAGAAGAAATATGGCCTGGACGTGAACTGGGTGCTTGAGAAAAACAGTATCACGGACCACCACAAATTCGCACAATGTTTAGCTGCAGAAGCAGAAACCGAAGAGAGTGTTATCAGAACAAATGCAATTGAACAGTATATTTTAAGAATCAGCGATGAGTTTGATACTTTAATAGAGAGCATTGAGCGCCACGTAAACTTGTGAAACCTAATTTGCGATAAAGTGGGGCCCACAAATCCCACACCCTTTTTAGATGATCCCAAGCAACTTGGAATCGTCCATGGCAGCTTCAACGTCGACATTGTTCAAAAAAAGGGGATGATTTATTCTTCAGAATTAAATCAGCCCCTTTTTTTTCGCTTTCAACAACTGGTTCTCACCAACAAACGCTATTGAAGGTGATCTTATTCTACCTAGAATTCTCCCGTAAACGGTCGTCCGCTCTTGGCCGTTAGCGATCACGTCTGACCGGCTGCGTGCCCCATTTCAAGCCATTTAGCGCCACTATCAACTGTTGTTCAGTGGGCATAACGTTACGAATCTTTATTGATTTCACTGGAATTCCGCAGCTTTTGGCCATTTTAATCTCCCATTGAACCCATTGGGATTGTTCAACAGATGCCGTTTCCAGTAGCAGTAATAGGCTTGAGTTCTGTAATTCGGATTTTACGCGAGCCTGTTTCATTGGGGAGTCATTATGGATAAGGTCAATAAAAGGTTTACCTAGTGTAGAAATGATGCTCAGCAATGATGCCAAGGACTCTTTATTTATGATCGAGTCCCGGGTCGTGTAGCTGACAAATATTTTGCTGTTTTTATTCGAGCATAAATCATGAGATTTTTTCATAAATAACGCCCCCAAAACTAAGTATCAATGCATAGAAGTACAGACTCATTGATCGATTAAAAAATGCGCTCCCCCAAGAGTTTTCAAGCTTTGAAACATGCTCTTGCTTGTTTGAGTTTCGGGTTCTTATTTGATCGACAAGTTTGTTTATTTTCTGTCTGTTCGCCCTCTGATAGTAGTACGCATTAGCATCGCACAACCAAAAACCAAAGCTTATTGCGGCGCATATATGCGAAATCGAACTCCAGCTTGTCGGGGTTCCGAATTTAAGCAACGCCGCGATAACAATTCCAATTACACCAACACAAAGTTTTTTATATTCAAAGCATTGATTACTTATTTGTAGAGTTGCTTCATGAAGCTGCTCAATTGATGACCAATCAAGTTCGTCTTCATGGCATTTTTTGTACTCATTTCTTTCCATTATACAAGCCTTGATATTTTTCGGCGAAATGGTAATCGCGACTAACGAAGGATAGCGATTTATGATTGCAGAAACGCATATGCCAAGCAATCAAGAAAGAGGCAAACTCGAATAACCTTGAATTCACCGAAAAAGTGCACAACTGTCTGCTTTTGGCCGATAGCATTCACTCGCAAGCACCGTCACTCCCACCCAAACCGCCCCACCGAAAACAACGAAAGATCCAGCTCACTCTCCCCCCGCAAACACCACTGCGCAAACGCCTCCCCCAGCGCCGCCGAGTGTTTGAACCCATGCCCGGAGCACGCAGACACCACCAACGTGTGCTGCAACCGTGGATGCTCATCAATGATGAAATGCCGATCCGGCGTAACGGTGTAGGCGCAAACCGCTGACTTCACCACCCGATCCGTCAGCCCGGCAATCCGCCCCTTCACCTGCTGTTCGTACATCTCGCGTTCTTCCTCGGCCGAGACTGTGCGATCCAGAGTTTCAGGCGTGGATGCGCTGTGATACTGCGCCGTCGCCACCTTCAAACTGCCCTCCCCCGGCAATGCGGGGAAGCCATAGAAATCGTCGTCCGGGCCGTGAGTGAAGATGAACGTGGGTGAGTGGCCGACCAGTTCCGCGTCGGGCTCGGTTTCGAACCAGAACAGTTTTTGCCGATAGACGCTGAGCAGTCTGTCGAACGGTGCGCCGAGCAAGCCGCCCGCCCAGTTGCCGGCGGTGACCACCAGTTTTTCCGCTCGCACGGTGCGCTGGTCGGTGGTGACGGTGACGCCCTGTTCGTCCGAGCTGATGTGGGTCACGGTCTCGCCCTTGTACAGCGTGGCGCCGTGTTGTTCGGCCAATCTGAGTTGCACGTCGATGCAGCGTTCGGGCCGTACAAAACCGCCTTCGGGCTCGAAGTAGCCAATGGCGTCGTCGCGCACCTGGGCAAACTGCGGGAAGCGCTGGCGGATCTGGGCGGCGTCGAGGACTTCGTGTTCGATGCCGTAGGTCTGTGCCAGGGCGATGGTGCGCAGGGTGAAGTCGGTTTCGTCGCCGGGATCGAAGTCGGGGCTGGAGGTCAGCACCAGCAGGCCGGACTGTTCGAACAGCGACTCGCCCGACAGCGCTTCCAGTTCGCGCCAGATGCGGTGGGAGTTGCGCACGATGGGCACGTACTGCGCGCCCTCGCCTACGGACAGCCGGGTGATGCGGGTGTCGCCATGGCTGGAGCCGAACGTGTGCGGCGGATGGTGGCGGTCGATGCCGACCACGTTGACCCCGGCCTTCGCCAGTTGATACACCGTGGCCGCGCCCATGGCGCCGAGGCCGATGACCAGTGCTTCGCATCGTTCCATGATTGATTTCCGCTCAGACAAAAGAGCCACAGTGAAGCGGATCAGGCGATGGAAAACAATCCGTTGAGCGCCGCGCCCAGGCAAAAATGCGGGAGCCGGGCTAATTCAATCAGGTTGTCTGTCGGTACTAACTGTAATCAAGCGAAATTTGAGGTTGGGAACCCGGGGAATGTCCTTTTGACCAGCCACTGATTGTCCTTTCGTCCATGCATCGACAGCCCCTCGCAAGGGGCTGCACGACGTTAACGAAGCAGGAAAATCGGGGCTGTAGGACGCGTCTCTAAAAACGTGGGGATTGTTCGACGTGAACGGATTGCATCTCGCCAACCACAGCCTCAATCACACACAACGCCGTCGGCGACAAGCTTCTACCCTGCAAACTCACCACCCCGATTTCAGAATGAAATCCCGGCCTGTCGACAACATGAAGCTCGATCAAACGCCCCACCCGAATGTCTTCAGCTACGGCGCCATGGATAACGCCGAGGATGGTGTCAGTCGAGCCGGCCACGGTCTTGAGCAACGCCACGTCATCACACTCCAGCACGATGGGCAGTGCCTGGCGGGTGGAGATGCCGAGGGTTCGGGCGGTCTCGAGCTTCACCACTTCCGGCAGGCGCGTTGTGGCGATGCCGTAGCCTTCCAGTTCGCCCATCGACACCTGGCGTCCGGCCAGCGGGTGCTCCGGTCGTACGAAAAAGCCTGCCGAGACTTGGCCCAGCGAACGGATCAGCAGGTCGGATACCGCCGTGAAGTTGCGGATATCAGCAACAAAGAATTCGATCGCCTCAGCGCGCAGTCGCGCTTCGAGAATCTGCCAGTTGTTCACTTCCACGCGCAGGGTGACCGCCGGGTGATCCAGGCGCAGTCGCGGCACTACTTGATGCATCAACATGGCCGCCGGGAACGGGCCGACGCCGAAGGCGAGGCTGCCCAGTTGGCGATCGCTGTAGAGCGCCATGTCCCGCTCCAGCGAACGGGCATCGAACAACAGCCGCCGCGCCCGCTCGATCAGAAACTCTCCCGCCGGTGTCGGGCGGACGTCGCCGGTGTCGCGATCGAACAGGCGCTGCCCGGTTTCGCTCTCCAGCGCCTGAATGCTGCGGCTCAGGGCCGGCTGGCTGAGGTGCACGCGCTCGGCCGCGCGGCCGAAATGGCGTTCATCGGCCAGTGCGAGAAGGTGTGACAGTCGTTTAAGGTCCATTCACGCGATGCTAGCGACGCATTATCCGGATGTAAACAATGCATTGGATACATCGCTGCCCTGCCCCTAGGCTGGAGCGCATTCGCCCCTCGGAGAACAACAAGAATGAAACCGACCCTTTACACGATCCTCGCCCTGACGCTGGTGTCCCTCGCCGGCTGCGACAACAAGCCCAGCATCGCAGCCGGCGACGCCACGCCCGCCACGGCCGCGCTGATCCAGGCGTCGATCAAGGGCCTGGATCTCAGCGACAACCGGGACATGGAAGATGCCCAGCGCGGTTTCATCGCCCGGCCCACCGGCAAGATCCTCGGCGCTGACGGCAATGTCCTGATCGATTTCGATGCGTACCGCTTCGTCGAAGGCCAGGCGCCGGCCACTGTCAACCCGAGCCTGTGGCGGCACGCGATGCTCAACGCACAGATCGGTCTGTTCAAGGTTCGCGACGGGATTTACCAGTTGCGCGGTTTCGACATCGCCAACATGACACTGATCGACGGGCAGACCGGCTGGATCGTGGTCGACCCGCTGACCTCCCGGGAATCTGCCGCAGCGGCGTTGGCATTTGCGCGCGAGCATCTGGGCAACAAGCCCGTCACCGCGATCATTTTCACCCACGACCATGCCGACCATTTCGGCGGTGTGCTGGGCATCACCTCGAGCAGCGAAGTGGCCCAGCGCAACATTCCCATCGTCGCGCCCGCCGGTTTCATGGAGGAAGCCACCAGTGAAAACATCCTGGCGGGGCCGGCGATGGCGCGGCGTTCGATGTATCAGTTCGGCAAGAACCTGACGCCGGGCGCCACCGGCATTGTCGACACCGGGCTGGGCAAGAACGTCGCTTACGGCAGCATGGGCATCCTGCCGCCGACGCAGATCATCGACCAGCCGATCCAGCCGCTGGTGCTCGACGGCGTCAGCTTCGTGTTCCACAACATGCCCGGCGCGGAAGCCCCGGCCGAGCTGACCTTTTCGATCCCCGCGCTCAAGGCATACGGCGGTGCGGAGCTGCTGACGCAGACCATGCACAACCTGCTGCCGATCCGTGGCGCCAAGGTCCGCGATGCGCTGCGCTGGTCCGACTACATGCAAATCGCCCTCGACGAACTGGGCGACACCGAGGTCTATTTCGGTCAGCACAACTGGCCGATCTGGGGCAACGAACGGATCCGCGAATTCATCACCAAGCACCGCGACGTCTACAAATACCTGCACGACCAGACCGTGCGCCTGATGAACGCCGGCTACATCCCCAACGAGATCGCCGACAAGATCCAGCTGCCGGATTCGCTGGCATCGTACTTCGGCACCCGTGGCTATTACGGCGACCTGCGCCACAACGTAAAAGCGATCTACCAGATGTACCTGGGCGCCTACGACGGCAACCCCGCCCACTTGAATCCGCTGGTGCCAAAGGAATCGGCAAAGCGCTACGTCGAATTGATGGGAGGCAATGCCAAAGTGATCGAAGCCGCCCGCGTGGCCTATGACAAGGGCGAATACCGCTGGGTCGCCGAGCTGCTGGATCAGGCCGTGCTGGCCAAACCCGACGACACGGCGGCCAAGGAACTGCTGGCCCGCGCGTACGAACAGATGGGCTATCAGGCGGAATCGGCAACCTGGCGCAACAGTTACCTGACGGCGGCCATGGAGCTGCGCAACGGCCCGCCGGCCAAGGGCGTCAAACGCTCCGACCTGATCGAGCTGATGAAGCAGACGCCCACCGAACGTTTCCTCGAAGCCATGGCTGCGAGCCTCGACGGGCCGGCGGCGGATGGCAAGCACTGGACGTTCAATCTGGTGCTGACCGATACGAATGAATCGTTCGTGCTGTGGATCGAGAACGCCGTGCTGCACTACCGAAAAGGCCCGACCGCGGCGAACGCCAACGCAACGCTGACCGTCACCAAGGACCTGTTCGTCCAGCTGCTGGGCGGCGCTGCCGGACTGAAGGAAGCGTTCACCTCCGATGATCTGAAGGTGGATGGCAGCAAGGTCGATCTCGTGAGATTCCTGGGGCTGCTGGAAAAGGCGTCGGGGAATTTTGCGATAGTCGCCCGGGCAGGAAACTGACCCACCGAGGCCATCGATTGATCAAACTCCCGGTCGATGGCCTCTGGACGCTTACCCAAGCAAAATCCAATGAAAACCGGAGGCTCGGTCAAAGCTTTCCATTGGATTGTTCAGCATCCTGCGCAACCCGATCGCCGCGAAGCCATCCAGCGTATGGACGTAGAACTTGCACCCGAGCGAAACCCCGAATCCATCGTTTTCATCATTGATGATGACGCTCCTCTACGTGAGGCGCTTGGCAGCCTGCTGCGCTCCATCGGCCTGCGCGTCGAGCTGTTCGGATCGGTCGCCGACTTCATGCAATACCAGCGACCTGACCTGCCCAGTTGCCTGGTGCTCGATGTGCGATTGCAAGGCACCAGCGGGCTGGTCTTTCAGCAGGCGCTCGCCGACGCCAACATCCATCTGCCGATCATTTTCATGACCGGGTACGGCGACATCGCCATGACCGTTCGCGCCATGAAAGCCGGTGCCGTCGATTTCCTGGAAAAACCGTTTCGCGAGCAGGCAATGATCGACGCCGTGGTCGCCGCGCATACGCGGGACAGGTCACGCCGCGAGTGCGAACGCCGCCAAAATGAATTGCGCACACGCCATGGGACACTCACGGTCAGAGAGCAAGCGGTGATGGCGCTGGCCGTCTCGGGTCTGATAAACAAGCAGATCGCCAGTGCCATCGGCCTGAGCGAGATCACCGTGAAGATTCACCGCAGCCAGGCCATGCGCAAGATGCGCGCGCAGTCGTTTGCCGATCTGGTTCGAATGGCCGAAAGTCTGGGCATTAACCATTAGATGTATCGCCCTTATGCGGCGCGCATAGAGTTGTTTATATACGTTGGTATGACTTCTCCATACGCTGGCAGGATAAAACCAAACTTATGCAACATGGTTGATCCCTACCGCCAACAGTAAAATCCCTCCATCAAATGCGACGGCCGGCAAAGTTATTGACTTCGTGGTTTCCTCGCGCGCCGACACTTGTCGATCCACTCATTGACTCAGGGATGACTGATCAACATGTATGACTTTTTTGAAGACTCGTACCGCGTGCTGAAGTTGTCCCACGTGTTGCTGGCCGGTGGCCTGGGCATGTTGATGGTGGGGATTTTCCTGGCTTATGTGTTTGACGCTCACTTGAACTTGCCCACGCTGGTCGGCGCGCACGGGATGACGATCCTCGGGCCGACCGCGATCAAGCTGGGCTACGTCATGCGCTTGATTGCGTACAACCGTATTCGCCTGGCAGCACAGGAACATGGAGTTTCCCATTAGAAGTATTCGATTGAGTTCAGACCTGTCTGGTTGCAACCGGAAGTTCATTAACGAAATCCCACTACGACTCAGGATGATCATGATGAAAACTATTGGATTGGTATTACCCGTCGCCATTGTTTCAGCCACCTGGATAGTTGCCACTCATGCATTCGGCGCAAGTTGCCTGCCCGATATGCCGGTGGCGAACAGGCAGGAAACCAGTGCTCCGGATTCAGAAACTTCATCAGTGCAACAGCACCGGGCCAGAAAGGCGCCGACCCAGATTGCTGAAGGGGGGGCGGATCGGCTGATGGAGCGTCGTGTTGCCGAGGGCGGTTCGGATCGCCTGATCGAACGCCGGGTGGCCGAAGGCGGCTCAGATCGCCTGCTCGAACGCCGGGTAGCCGAAGGAGGCTCAGATCGCCTGATCGAACGCCGGGTAGCCGAAGGAGGCTCAGATCGCCTGATCGAACGCCGGGTAGCCGAAGGAGGCTCAGATCGCCTGATCGAACGCCGGGTAGCCGAAGGAGGCTCAGATCGCCTGATCGAACGCCGGGTAGCCGAAGGAGGCTCAGATCGCCTGATCGAACGCCGGGTAGCCGAAGGAGGCTCAGATCGCCTGATCGAACGCCGGGTAGCCGAAGGAGGCTCAGATCGCCTGATCGAACGCCGGGTAGCCAGCAATCAGTACGATGCCGCGATGAACATGCAAATGCATTTTTCGATGGATTGATTGGCCGGCTGAGCCCTTACTCCGGCAACCCCGCCAACCGCAAACCTTCGGCAAACCGGGCAATGTCTTCAGGTCGTTGAATGGGCAACCACGCGCGCAGGCTGGACACCCGCAACGTCGGGTCCAGCTGACGCACCCGTTCCATGGCCTGCCCGGCTTTGTCGGCTCGTTCATTGAGCGCGTGGCTGGCGGCGATCAGGGCCGCCGCTACCAGCAGACTGGGCAGGTTTCCCTGCGCTTTCTCGGCCCAGGAAACCGAACATTCGAAGCGACCGGCGAAGAAGTGCGCCAGCGCCATCCCGACCTGCATGCGGAACATTTC
Organism: Pseudomonas sp. B34(2017); assembly: GCF_002112915.1. Classification (NCBI taxonomy): domain Bacteria; kingdom Pseudomonadati; phylum Pseudomonadota; class Gammaproteobacteria; order Pseudomonadales; family Pseudomonadaceae; genus Pseudomonas; species Pseudomonas sp. B34(2017). Next base: position 857,663 of record NZ_NEJA01000002.1, read on the forward strand.
CGGATCCAGCGGGCTCAGGCGTACGGCATGTTCAAGGTTGGCAATGGCGGCTTCGGTTTCGCCACCCAAGGCGCGCAGGATGCCACCCAGATACCAGGCCGGCGCCAGATTGGGGTTGAGCAATCGAGCTCGATCAAGCAGGGCGATGCCGCAGTCGACATCCCCGGTCAGATGGGCCAGGGCATGACCGCAACGGGTCAGCGCCACGGCGTCATCGCGCCCCAGTTCCACACCCATGCGCGCCAGCCGCGCACCTTCGGCGATTTCCCGGGGCCGGTCGGTCATCCAGCCGTTGAGCTTGCGCCAGAAGTGGCACCACGCAGCCATGCCATACGCCGAGGCAAATTCCGGATCCAGTTCGATTGCCCGGTAGAACAGCGCCAGTGACTGCTCGATCGCCTCTTGAGTGCCGATGTGCAGCTTGGCCGTGCCCCGCAGGTAGTAATCGTAGGCATCGAGGCTGTCGGTGGGCTTGCGTTTGGCCCGCTCGATTTCCGCGCGCTCGAGCTGCGGCGCGATGGCGCCCACAACGCTTTCGGCCACCTGATCCTGGAGTTCGAAAATATCGTCGAGCAGGCCTTCGAAGCGCTCGGCCCACAGATGCGTGCCGCTGCACGCATCAATCAACTGGCCGGTGATGCGGATCTTGTTGCCGCACTTGCGCACGCTGCCTTCCAGCACGTAACGCACACCCAGTTCCTGTCCCACGCCCCGCGCGTCGACCGCCCTGCCCTTGTAGGTGAAGCTGGAGTTGCGGGCGATGACGAACAGCCAACGCAGGCGCGACAGCGCGGTGATGATGTCTTCGACGATGCCGTCGGCGAAGTAGTCCTGCGCGGGGTCGCCGCTGAGATTCTGGAACGGCAGGACGGTGATCGACGGCTTTTCCGGCAGGACAAGTGTCGTGGCCACTTCGGGTATCGCAGGCGCTTCGGGCGCATTGACGGGGCTGTCGCTCAAGGTGATTTCGCCGACGAAGCGATAGCCCTTGCGCGGCACCGTACGCACCATGCGCTGCTGCTCACCGGTGTCGCCGATGGCCTTGCGCACGGCGTTGATGTGGCTGGTGATGGTTGATTCGGAAACGATTCGGCCACTCCACACGACGCTCAATAGTTCGTCCTTGCTCACCACCCGCTCACGGTTGCTGACCAGTAACAGCAACAAGTCAAAGACCTGCGGCCCGACAGTCACGACTTGCCCGCGCCAGGTCAGTTCCCGGCGCTGCTGGTCGAGCAGGTAGTCTTCAAACACAAATTGCACGGTGGCTGTTCTCTGGTCTGGCGCCCCCGACTCCGTGTCCGAGCGGGCGATTGTCGTGCGCCCAATGATACGGCAGACCCTGGGCCGTCGCACCGGTCTGGGCATTGGTCTACGCATCTGCCGACGGATTGGCCTGTCTGGACAAAAAACCAAGGCAAATCCAAGGTCATCACAAGGATTTGCCCGAGCGCCGCAAGCATGCTCAACCCACATCGACAGCAACGGTTGCGGTCGGCAAGTGGAGAGATGCCATGAAGATAGTCGTAATCGGAGGCACCGGCCTCATCGGATCGAAACTTGTGAACAATCTGCGCGAACGCGGCCACGATGCCCGCGCCGCCTCCCCTAATACCGGCGTCAACAGCATCACCCGCGAAGGCCTGGCCGAAGCGATGGACGGCGCCCAGGTGGTGGTCGATGTGTCCAACGCCCCTTCGTGGGAAGACCAGGCCGTACTCGACTTTTTCGAAACCTCCACCCGTAACCTGCTCGCCGCCGAAGCCGCCGCCGGGGTTCGCCATCACGTGGCGCTGTCGATCGTCGCCAGTGAGCGCTCGCCTGCCAACGGCTACTTCCGTGCCAAGGTCGCGCAGGAAAACCTGATCAAGGCCTCGAGCATTCCGTACACCCTGCTGCGGGCCACGCAGTTCTTCGAATTTGTCGGCGGCATTGCCCAGTCCGCCACCGTCGGCGAGGAAGTGCGCCTGTCGCCGGCGCTGATCCAGCCCATGGCTTCTGACGACGTCGCTGCTGCGCTGACGGATGTGGCACTGGCAGCGCCGATCAACGGCACACAGGAAATCGCCGGTCCCGAAGCCATGCCGCTCGACGAGTTGGTCCGGCGTTTTTTCCGCGCCACCCACGACACCCGCAAAGTGATCCCGGACGTCCACGCCCGCTACTTTGGCGGCGAGCTCGACGACCAGTCGCTCACCCCCGGCAGCAGCAACCCGCGCCTGGGCCCGACGCGCTTTGAAGACTGGCTGGCGAAATCGACCCAGCACTGAAACACCCCACCTATTTCAAGGAGTATTGCCATGTTCAGCCGAATCCTGCTGGCCGCCACGTTTGCGGCCCTTTCAATCTCATCCGTCTCGGCCGCCGAGCCGCAGGCAGGCAAGGTCACCGTGGTGTTCGACCGCGCCCTGCCGAACGTTCCGGGAAAATCCATGAAGGGCGTGCTGGTGGAATACGCACCCGGTGGTTCTTCGCCGGCGCACTTTCATCCGAAGTCCGCGTTCATCTACGCCACGGTGCTTGAGGGCGCCGTGCGCAGCAAGGTAGGCGACGGGCCGGAGAAGGTCTACAAGGCCGGGGAAAACTTCGTCGAACAACCGGGCGACTTCCACGCGGTGAGCGCCAATGCCAGCACCACCGAACCGTCACGTCTGCTGGCAGTGTTCGTGCTCGACAGCAACGAGACCGACCTGGTCAAACCGGTCAAGCCGTAACCGATCCATACGCCAAACCACCTCCGGCAGCGCGGCTGCCGGAGAGCACCGCTAAGGGGCGCGTTCAAGGTCGGCGTTGCAAAACATGGCCGATCAAAACATTGATCTTTCGCCCCACACCCAGTAAAAAACCGTCTTCCCTTTCCGCCCTTGCAAGGAGCAGCGGATGCTCGAACTCGCCACGCAACGCCTGGACCTGCGCACGATGGTCGAATCCGACTGGCCGCTGTTCCTCAGGCTGCATTCCGAGCCGCAGACCATGCAGTACGTGTTCGGTGAAATTGCCGAAGAACAGGTACGCAAAGGCTTCGAGCATCGGCTTCCGGCCTGGGGGCCGCAGTCGGATCACTGGTTGTGTCTGGTGGTGACCGACAGGGCCAGCGGGCAGGAACTGGGCGTGACCGGTTTTCGTATCCTGTCGCCAGGGCATGCCGAGGTGGGTTGCCTGCTGTTGCCCGAGCATCAGGGCAAAGGCTTTGGCACCGAGTCGCGGCAGGCGATCATCGACTATGCCGCCGCCATCGGCCTGGACTCATTGGAGTCGACCGTGACCGACGGTAATATCGCGTCCTGCAAGGTTTTGGAGAAATGCGGTTTTGTATTCGAGCGCCGCGTGCCGCAGGCCTATCAGATTGGAGATCGGTGGTTTGACGACCTGATCTACCGCTATCAAATCAGTTGACCCCGTTTTATCAGCGACCGCCAAGGAGGCCCTCGTCGTGAATCCTTATCAATGCCTGCCACCCCGCGCTTTCTGGCGCACCGCCGTGGCTGACAAGCCCGCGCTGAACATCGATCAACTGTGGACGCCGCAGTTCGAGATCGGCAACAAGGACGCCATCGTCACCGCCGGCTCGTGTTTCGCCCAGCACATCGGCCGGGCGCTGGGCGAACGCGGCATGAACTGGCTGGATGCGGAACCGGCCCCGGCCGAACTGCCCGCAGCCGACTGGAAGGCCCACAACTACGGGGTGTTCTCGTTCCGCACCGGCAATCTGTACACCCCGGCGATGCTGTGCCAATGGCTCGAATGGGCCTTGGGCGTGAGCCTGCCACCCGACGAAACCTGGGCCCATGACGGGCGTTTCTTCGACCCATTCCGCCCCGCCGTGGAGCCCGACGGCTTTGCCAGCGAGGACGCGCTGTTCACCTCGCGCGAAGCCACCCTCGACGCCATTCGCAGCGCCCTGCGCCGAGCCAAAGTGTTCGTGTTCACCCTCGGTCTGACTGAAGCCTGGCAGAACCGTCAGACGGGTCTGGTGTATCCCGTGTGCCCCGGCACCGTGCGTGGCACTTTCGATCCGCAGCTGCACCGTTTCTGCAATTTCGGCTTCATGGACACCTATGGCGACATGGTGCGGGCGCTGGAATTGATGCGTTCGATCAACCCGCAGCTGCGCCTGCTGCTCACCGTGTCACCGGTGCCCCTGACGGCGACGGCCACGGGCGAACATGTGCTGAGCGCCACCACCTATTCCAAATCGGTGCTGCGCGCCGTCGCCGGGCAGCTGTGCGAAGACCTGCACGACGTCGACTATTTCCCTTCTTACGAAATCATCACCGGCACACCGTTCAAGGGCGCGTTCTACCAGCCCAACCAGCGCGAGGTCACGCCCGAAGGCGTGGCGTTTGTCATGCAGCAGTTTTTTGCCGGGCTCGATGCGGTTCAACCGGTGCAGACGCCGGTCAGCGTGCCCTCCACCTGCGTGTCCAGCGAGGAGCTTGTCTGTGAAGACGCCGTGCTCGATTACTACGCCTAGGTTTCTGCTGCTGGGCGACTCCCATGCCGGGGTCATCGGCAAAGCCGCGCAGGCCCGCGAGTTGCCGTTCAGCGGCGGCCCGCTGGGCACCGGCAGGGATTTCGCGGTGGATTTTTTCAGCCTGACCCGCCATGACGTGCTGTTTCGGGACGCCGAGATGGAACGTCTGTATCGCCAGGCCCTGGCGCCTTTCGAAGTGCCGCAGCTGGCGAAGGTCGGGGTGCCGCTGGTCAGCACCCTCGGCCTGAGCCTGCACTACCTCGCCACCGCGCCGAACTGGACGTGCTACCAGACACCGGACGGCGAATTCGACGAAGGTTTTCTCGCAGGTCCCCTGTTCGAATCCATCGTCGACACCTTGTCCAAACCTGCGCTGGCGTTCTATGAACAGGCCCGGGCGATGAACCTCAAGGTGTTCGCCGTGCTGCCGCCGCAGCGGGTGCCAGAGTTGTCCGATCCGCGGGTGTTCATGGCCGCGCAGGCGCTGCTGATCGAGCGCCTGCAAGGGCTCGGCATCGAGCTGATCGACGTGCGCGCGGCGGCGAACGATGAGCAGGGTTTTCAGCTTCCGGCGTACTGCGAAGTGGATGACCCGTTGCACGGGAATCTGGCGTTTGGCGAGCTGATCGTCGAGCAACTGCTCAAACAAGGTCTGTAAATGAGCGGTGGGAACGGCCCCCGCTCCCACCGTTTTTTTAGACTCAAGCCTTTGGCTGCGTCCCCAGAATCGTCACCCGCTCGCCATACCGCGAGTGCGGGAAATAATCCCAGACCGCATGGTGTTGGGTGCAGCGGTTGTCCCAGAACACCAGACTGTTCGGCGCCCAACGCACGCGGCAGCTGAGGACCGGCTCACGGGCCACCAGATCGAACAGCATGTTCAACAGCACCTGACTTTCGCCGCCAGACAACTGGACGATGTGCGAGGTGAACCCGGAATTGACGAACAGTGTTTTACGCCCGGTTTCCGGGTGGCGAACCACCACCGGGTGCTCGGTTTTCGGCAGGTTGGCCGGCGCCTCATAGCCCTTCCACGGAATCGCACCGTCATGGATCGCGGTCAATTCGCCGAGAAACTGCTGCATCGTCGGCGACAGCATTTCCAGCGCCAGGTGCATGTTGGCGAACAGCGTGTCGCCGCCGGTGCCGATGGCCGGGGTTTCCTTGACGTACAGCATCGAGCCCATGGACGGCGCCAGATCGGCGGTGCCGTCGGTGTGCCAGGTTTCGCCGGCCACATAGCGCGATTGCGCATTGGCGCGGATCACCACCAGCTCCGGGTCATCGCCGTCGATGTCCTCCACCGGCAGCGCCCGCAGCTCACCGAACAGCCGGCCAAACGCCTTGTGTTCGTCCACCGTCAGGTGCTGATCGCGGAACACCACCACGTGATTCTCCAGAAAGGCCCGGCGGATTTCCGCGAGCTGCTCGTCGCTCAGCGGCTGCGAAAGATCGACGCCGCCGATCTCGGCGCCGATGATCGGCGTGATCCGCTCGACCGTGATGTGTTGATACGGCGCGCGCCGTTCGGCGGCGATGCGCTCGATTGCCTTGAGTGCCAACTGATCCATGTTCCCTCACCCTTTTTATTGGAACGACGCTGATGACTGCTCGCGCAGCGAACGCGGGCGCATGTCGATCCAGTGTTCGTTGATGTAATCCAGACAGATTTGGCGTTCGCCGCGCATCCCCGCCTCGCTCCAGCCGCTGGCCATCGGCTTGCCCGCCGGCCACAGGGAATACTGGCCCTGAGCGTTGATCACCACATCGAATTGCAGGTGTGCGTCATTCATGTCGTTCTCCTGTTGAACGGGATTGCAGCGTGGCCAGACTCCGGTCGAGCCCGGCGGCGAGATGGTTGAGTGCGGCCTGCCGCTGTTCGTCGCTCGAAGCGCAGGCCCCGACGTAAACCCGCACGGACGCCCCGCAGACCTGAGCGCAGGTGTCTGCATCGTCGTCCGCGAAAGCCCGGGCCGACACCTCGGCATTGGCGCTGGCATGAGCCTGGGCAAACGCGGTGGCGGCCGCCTCGGTATTGAGTTGCGCGTAGTACTCGGCGAACGCCTCGGCATCGCCGAAGTGCTCGGCAATCATGGCGATGTTGGCCGGTGCGAGGCCGTAGGCCAGCGCACTGGCGTGAGCCTTGGCATACGCCGCGTTATAGGCGTAGGCCTTGCGATACAGCGCCAGCAACACCGGTTTGAGCGTGGCCCGCCATTCGCCCTGACGCCCGAGCACGCCGAGCGCCGCCCGCTGATGCAGGCTTTGCAACGCGAGCAGCGCCTGCCGGTGTTCCGGCAAGGCTTCGCCGAGCATCGGCATGACCACGTCGGCCTGCCAGCGATGAAACAGCTGAAACGGCACCTGACCCTGCAGTTGCCTCAAGCGCAAGGCCGCGTTCGGCTCGGCTTCGCACAACACCTTGGTCAAGGCCAGCCACCATTGCGGCATCGAGATCGGTTCATTCATGGCGCCGGCTCATCCGTACCGATGACTTCGGCCATCAACCGCGCCCAGCGGCCCGCGACGATGCCGTAGTGATCGGTGTCGAGGGTTTGCCAACTGCGCAACTGCGGCAGCAAGGCCTGCCAGTTGCGTTGCAGGTCATCCGGATTCCAGGCATTGCCCAGCCCGTAAGGATTGGCGTGCCCGGCGATGAACAACCGCACCGCTGTGGTCGCCAGCTCTGGCGGTCGGAAGACGACCATGCTGGCCATGTTATTGCGGCAGCACACGGTCAGCCGTTGCAGATACGCCTGACGTTCCTCGGCCATGCCCTGCCCTTCGACCTCCGGCCAGCGCTGGGCGAACTCGCGCTGGAACACCTGCTCGATGGTCTGCTCGTCGATGCCGGCCAGTTGCGCCCCGGCATCCGGCGCGGGTGGGTCGATCAGGTACAACAATGGCTGCCTGAAGCCGTCGACCTGGGCCTGTTGACACAGCGCCTGCGCCACCCATGCGCCGAACGACCAACCGGCCAGACGCCAGGTGCAGCCGTGCGGAAGATGGACCTTGATCGCCGCCAGATACCAGCGTGCACGCTCCTCCACGCTGATGTTCGGCAACTGCGGCAGGCGCAGCGCCGGGTCGGCGATCACGCAAACGCCCAGCTCCGCCGGCAGCGCCGAGACCAGTTCCCGATAGGCCTGAACATCGCCACCCACCGGGTGGATCAGGTACAGCCAATCACGGCCGGCACCGGCATGCCACTGATCGATCCGCACCGCGTCGTGCCAGCCGTGCGGTGCAGCAGGGGGCGCCTCTTCAACCGTGGCGGTCGAGACCAGCCCCAGCACCTCGCTCAGGCTGACCTTGTGGCTGAATTGCGACAGCTGGAATACCTCACCCGTGGCCGCTTGCAGCTCGTCGATCAGGTCGAGCAGCGTCAGCGAATCCGCGCCCAGGTCGTACAACGAATCGTCATCTTCCAGCTCGGCCACACCGAGCCACTTGCACAGGCACTCACGCAGGCGCGCCGACAGATCCACGCCCTTCGGCGCCTCGACCGCTGCGGCCACGGCACCGTGGCGAACCGGATAAAACCGCCGCGCCGTGTCGATGCCGGTGGTGGAGATCAGCAACTGAGGCAACTGCGTCGCCATCGCCAGATCGAACACCCGACAGCCCTCTTCCGCCGACAGGCCAACCGTCAGATGCTCCAGATGCGCGGCGTCTCCACCGTTGCTGGTGGTGGCCATGCCGATGTCGCGCCAGATGTCCCAGTTGATCCCCAGTCGCAAGCAAGTGTCGGCGGGGTTCGGGCAATAGTGAGTGAAGCCGTCAAGTACCCCGCTGGCCGCCGCGTAGTCCAGATGCCCCGCGCCGCCGAACAGTGCCGACATTGACGAGCAATACAGGACAAAACCCGGTGTCAGGTGTTCGATCAACGCCTCGACCGCCAGCATGCCGCGAGTCTTGGCGGCCATGGCCTCGGCCATTTGTCGGGCATTGCGGAGGCGAATCAGACTGCCCGCACCGACGCCCGCCGCATGAATCACCCCGCTCAGACGACCGTAACGAACGGCCAGTTGATCGAGTACCTGCGGCCAGCGCGGCAGGTCGGCGATGTCCGCTTTGATGCAGTCGATCCGCGAAGCGTAAGCCGTCAGAGACGCAGGCAGTTGCCCCTGACGCGAGAGCAGCACCACTCGGCGTGCAGGCGCCTGCAGCAGGTGTTCGCACAAGGTCCGGCCGATGCCGCCGCTGCCGCCCAGCACGAGAAACGTGCCGTCTTCCGGCAGAAGCCCTGATGTCGTTGCTGGGCCGGTCAATGGCTGAGGCAGCAAGCGTGGCTGCCACAGGTAACCATCGCGCACCGCCATTCGCCGAGGCAATGAAACCGGATCGGCAAGCAACGCTGCCAACTCGCCGGCCTGCGTTTCGAGGCGTGACGAAGGCCAGTCCAGCCAGTGGCAACGCACCGGGTATTCCTGCGGCACCACTTCAGTGATGCCGGCCAGCGCTGCCAGTTCGGGGCGCTGAACCTCGCCGTCCACCGGGCATGCCTGCCATGACATCAACCACAACCGCAGCCGTGTCGTGCGCGGTGTTTGCCCCCAGACCTGCATCAGCGCACTGACCGTGTCCAGACAGGCCCACTGCGCCAGATCCAGCGATTGCTCGTTGACCGCGCCCGACACCGCCAGCGGCAAGGCATGCAGCCAGTCGAGTTCGCCGAGTTCAGGTTCTGCGACCTCGGCGAGCACGCGGTTCAGGGCTTCGATGTCCAGCGGATCAAGCTCGAAACGGTCCGCGCTCAAGCGCTTGAAGCCATTGCCGGTGCGCACTTGAATCACGCGCCGATAGACAGTGTTCAGGCTCGCCAGCAAGGTCGATTCGGGCGCGTCATGGCTACACAGGATCAGCACCTCACGGGATCGGGTCGTGGCTGTCGCGCTCAATCGCCGGGTGCGCACCCACTGGCGCTGGTGGAACCAGTCCGCCAGCGGTTGCCGCGCCAGGGCTGGCGCTTCAGGTTCAGCAGCTACAGGCGTCTGGAAACGATACGACTGAAGATCGAACGATGACGGCGGCAAATCCCAGGGCGGCGGTGCCGAGCGCTGCGGCCACTGGATATTCGCGCCTTCGTACCAGGCGTCCAGCAGCTCCTGCGGCGATTGATCACGGGCGATCACCTGCGCGCTTGAGAGCGTGATTTCCTTGATCGCTGTCGGCTGCAATGGAATGGCCTCACCCGTCCCACAAACCATTGCGAAGCGCCAGCGCAACTGCCGGCGACCTGACTGCAAGTGCCGCAGCAACGCAGTCTGCTGTTCCGGGTTCGCATGCAGGTATTCACGAATCACCGCGATATCGCGCAGCAACTCCGCCCGGCTGTGAGCCGAAATCATCAGCAACGGTGACGTTTCCTCCCGCCCTTCCTGCGCCGTGGGCGCAGCACCAACGATGACATGCGCGTTGGTCCCGCCAATCCCGAAACTGCTGACACCGGCCAGTCGCCGCCGCCCTTGCGGCCATGGCCGAGACGTGGTCGGCACATAGAACGGCGAATGTTCCAGGTCGATCTGCGGGTTAATCCGGCCAAAACCAAGGTTCGGCGGCAGCACGCCATGGAACACCGCGAGACTGGCGCGAATCAGCCCGACCACCCCCGCCGCCGCGCCCAAATGACCGATCTGGCTTTTCACCGAGGCCAGCGCGCAATGACCGACCGGCGCATCGCCGAAAGCCTTGGTCAACGCCGCGACTTCGATCGGATCGCCCAGCAAGGTGCCGGTGCCGTGGGCCTCGATGTAGCCGATGTCGGCACCGGTCAATCCGGCCCGGTTCAAGGCATCGCGGATGACCGCGCTCTGCCCCGCCACCGACGGCGCGGTGTAACTCATCTTGGCCCGGCCATCGTTGTTCAACGCCGAGCCTTCGACCAACGCATAGATCCGGTCACCATCGGCCCGCGCCTTGGCCAGCGGTTTGAGCACCACCACGCCGTAGCCACTGGCGCCGAGGGTGCCGCTGGCGTCATCGCTGAATGGACGGCACAGACCGTCGGCGGAAAAGATGTGCTGCGAGCGATGCCGATAGCCCTCGGTCAGGGTCGGATCGATCAGCACCCCGGCCGCGAGCATCACGTCGCTGTCGCCCTGGCGCAGCATCGAACTGGCCAGGTGCACGGCGATCAGCGAACTGCCACACGCAGCCTGCACGCTCAGGGCCGGGCCGTTGAGGTCCAGGTGATACGCGGCTTTGGTCGCCAGAAAATCCTTGTCGTGGTGCAGCGCCAGTTGAAAACCGTCCGGCAGATCGTCGTCGGCGGTTTCGCGCAGCATCTGCTGGAAGTACGTGGTTTCGCCGCAACTGGCGATCAGACCGATGCGCGGACCATCCGCCGACGGGACGATGGCCGCGTGTTGCAGGGCCTGCACGCAGGCCATCAGCAGATGCCGCTGTTGCGGGTCCATCAGCCGTGCTTCCTGACGGCTGATGCCGAAGTACTCGGGATCGAAATCGAGCATGCCCGCCAGTTGGCTGCGGGCACCGACCAGGCCTTCTTCGGCAGCAAAGTGCTCGATGCCCAGCTCATTGCCTTGCACCATGGCCCAGAATTCGGACAGATTCTGCGCCCCGGCCACATTGACCGCCATGCCGATGATCGCCATCGGCTGATGGCCTGCATCGGTCTGCCGTATACGCTCCGCCGCTGCCACCGGCGCCGTCGACAGGTGCGCAGCCAGACGCCGCACCGTGACGTGTTCGAACAGATCGGCCATCGTCACCTTGTGCGGCAGTTCTTCGGCGTAACGGCCATGCAAACGCATGAGGCCGAGGCTGGTGGCGCCGGCCTCGAAGAAGGTCTGTTCCGGCTCGATGTCACGGCCGATCACAGCCTGGAACAACTCGCTGAGTTGCCGTTCCAGTGCACTCAGTTGAACAACCGGTTGTGGCGTGCTGCGCCGCTCCATCGCCTCGCCCAGATTCGGCAAGGCCTTACGGTCGATCTTGCCGCTGGGGGTGCGTGGCCAGAGGTCGATCCGCCGGTATTCATCGATTCGCACATGGGCCGGCAGCCACCGTGCAACCTGACGATCCAGCTCGCCGGATGTCGCAGGTTGACCATCGAGTTGCAGCCAGGCAATCAGCCGTGGCGGATCGGCCTGCACCGCGACCACCGCGTTGACCACTTCCGGCATCTGCATCAGCGCCGCCTCGATCTGCCCCAGTTCCAGACGATGGCCGCTGAGTTTGATCTGCTGATCGTCACGCCCCAGGTAATGCAGGCAGCCCCGGGCATCGGCCCACGCCAGATCGCCGGTGCGGTAGTACAAACAGCCGTCTGCCAGCTCGACAAACCGTGCGGCGTTCAGGGCAGGATCGGCCAGATAACAGCGGGCAACCATCGGCCCGGCCACCAACAGATAGCCGCGACTGCCGATCGGCACCGGGCGGTCGTGCTCATCCACCAGCAGCAACCGCGCATTGCCGACGGCATGGCCGATCGGCGCGCGCAATGGCCAGTCCCGCGCCACGGGCGGCAGGCGCAAGGCGCTGACCACGTGGGTTTCGGTCGGGCCATAGTGGTTGAACAGCGAGGCGTGCGGCATGCCGTCGAACCAGTTGCGCAGCGCATCGGTGCAGAGCAATTGCTCGCCGGCCGTGATCACCTCGCGCAACGCCGACGGGTAAATGCCCCGAGTCATGGCGGTTTGCGCCAGATGCTGCAAGGCCACGTAAGGCAGAAACAGGCGCTCGATTCGCGCCTCGACCATGTAATCCAGCAACGCCTCGGCATCCTGACGCCAGCGCGGCGTGATCAGGTGATAACAACCGCCGCCGCACAGGGTGCTGAAAATCTCCTGGAACGACACATCGAACGACAGCATCGAGAACTGCAGCGTTACCGCTTTCGCCGGCAACTGCCCCTCGGTGCGCTGCCATTGCAGCAGGTTGCACAGGGTGCGTTCCGACACTTGCACGCCTTTCGGTGTGCCGGTCGATCCGGAGGTGAACAGCGTGTACAGCGGCCGTTCGCCGGCGTGGCGTGGACGCTTGAATGTTCCGGCATCGGCGCGCAGATCAACCCGATGGGTGGCGAATCGTCCGGCGTTCAGGTCATCCAGTGCAGCCTTGGTCGCGTCGCTGAACAGCACACAAAGCGGCTGCGCCTGCTCCAGCACCTGACGCTGGATCGCCACCGGGTAAGCAGGGTCCAGCGGCACGGCGGTCAGGTTGAGTTTGGCCAGCGCCAGCAAGGCGACAATGTGCTCCACCGAGGCATCGAGGAACAGCACGACATGCAACGGCGCGTTCCCGGCCGGCAACGGATGGCGCTCGATCAGGTTTGCCGCCAGAGCATCGGCCAGCGCATTCAGCTCGCTGTAGTTGAGGCGCTGCTGGCCTTGAACCAGCGCGACCGCCTCCGGCATGCAAAGCACTTGATGCTCGAACCCGTCCGCCAGTGTGTTGAACGGCAGCGCAATCTGCGGACCTTCGCTGGCGGGTGGCAGGCTGCGTCGATACGGGCCGAGCAAATCGTTGAAGTTGGCCGCCGGGTTTTCCAGCAACAGATCCAGACCCCGGCGGAACAGCGCGTTCACTGCCTGCATCTGTTCGGCATCGAAATAGCTGCACTGATATTCCCACCAGCATTCCAGTTGCGAACCGCTGCCCACCATCAACAACGTCAACGGGCACTTGGCATGTAACTGCTCGTTGAATGCCAGCGTGGCGTGCAGGTTCGAGTCGGCCAGTGCGGCGTAGTCAGTGTTTTCCAGCACGAACATGAAGTCGAACAACGAGGGGCTCGACGACAGCCGCAGGTCTTCCACCAGATCCGCCAGCGCCACGTCCTGCAACGCCAGCACTTCACGCACGGTGGCGGTCTGTTTGCGTAACTGCTCGCTCAGGGGCAATGCGTTTTCAACGGCGGTGGGGATCAGCACGGTGTTGGCAAACATGCCGACGGTGTCTTCGAACTCCGCCAGTGGCCGGTTGGCCACCGGGCTGGCGATCCGTGGCCGCTCGCACCCGGTCAGGGCGTACAGGCTCCAAGCGAAGACGCTGAACAGCACTTCGAAACGGGTCAGCCGTTGTTGGGTGCAAAAGCGCTCGAGGGCGGCGCTGCGCAGGGTGCCCAAGGGTTCCCGGTGCAACCGGGCGTCGGGGCTGATTTCGCGCATTGGCATCAATGCAGGCGACGGTTCTTCCTGACGGCGATGCAATTCGGCGAGGGCGCGGCGCTGGTCGCGATAATGCGGATCGACGCTCCACTGGCGCTGCCACTGGCCAAACTCCAGCGTCGTCAGTCGTGCGGCCGGTTGCAGACTATCGCGGCCTTGCAGGGCATCAGCGTAAAGCTGCGTCAGGTCATCGAACAACAGGTTCACCGACCAGCCATCGACGATGATGTGATGCAGGTTCAGCAACAGCCGGCAGCTGCCATCGGCGAACGGCAACAGCCAGGCCTGAAACAGCTTCGGGGTGGTCAGATCGAACGGCGCGGCGAACACCAGCTCGGCGAAGGCCTGCCAGTTGTTCTCGGTGAAATGCCCGACCGCGAAGGTGCGGCAGGTCGAGCCCTGCTCGGCGATTACCTGATCCAGTCCGTCGGCACCCGCCGCGAATGCCGTGCGCAACCCCGCATGACGCTGCACCAGACGCCCCAAAGCCTCGGCCAGTGCCGCAATTTCTACACCTGCCGCCAGATGCAGAATCAGCGGCACGCTGTAGGCGGTCGAGGTCGGCGAGCGTTGTTGCAACAGCCACAGCCGGCGCTGTTCGGCGGTGGCCGGCAGGCGTTTGGCGCTGCTGATCGGAGGCGCGGGTGGGTAAATCGACTCGCCGTTCGTTTCACCGCTCAGTTGTGCGGCCAATGACGAGAAAGGCTCGTTGAGCAACGTATCGATGGCGATCTCGCGCTGCCAGCGGACACGGATCGCCGAACGCAGGCGCAGCGCCTTGAGCGAATCGCCGCCACTGCCCAGCCAGTCGTCCTGCGCGCTCAGAGCCGGTTGGCCGAGCAGCGAGCGGGCCTGACTCAGCAACCAGTCCAGGGCCGGTGAAGCGTTTTCGTTATCCGTAGCCGCCAGGACTGGATGCCACGGACTCAACCCTTGGGCCAGCAAGCCATCACGATCGATCTTGCCATTGGCCGTCAGCGGCAGGCGCTCCAGCAGGAACAGCTGATGCGGCCGCATATACGGCGCCAGTTGTGCCCGCAGATGGTTTTCGAATTCCTGATAGTCCAGATCCCCGCGCGGCACGATGAACGCCAGCAACTGATGATCTTCAGCCGCCTGACGCCGGGTGCAGACGTACACCTGCGCCACGCCCGGATGCTCCAGGATCCGTTGCTCCACCTCCCCCGGTTCGATCCGGAAGCCGCGAATCTTCACCTGCCGGTCGACCCGCCCCAGGTACTCGATCAAGCCCTCGGCATTGCGCCGCACCAGATCGCCGGTGCGGTAATGCACCTGCGCGCCACCGTCGAGGTCGGGCAAACGGACGAACTGGCGAGCAGTTTCTTCGCGCCGGTTGCGGTAGCCACGGGCGACACCGCTGCCACTCAAATACAGCTCGCCGACCTCGCCCGCCGGCACCGGGCGTTGCTGCTCATCCAGCACCTGCACGCCGGTATCCGGCAACGGTCGGCCAATGGGCGCCGAGTCACCGGCAAAATCGCGGCTGATCGGCCAGCACAGGGCAAACGTGGTGCATTCGGTGGGGCCGTAGACGTTGAAGATCCGGCAACGGCTCTCAGGATTGGCCCGATACCAGCCGCGCACGGCGGCAGCGCTGATCTGCTCACCGCCGATCAGTACCTGACGCATGCTGGAAAAGCACGACGGCCACTCGGCAATCAACGTGTTGAACAGCGACACGGTCATGAACAGATTGTCGACCTGGGTGCGCTCCAGCACCTCGGCCAGTCGACGCGCATCCAGCACGTCCTCGTCGGCGATCATCACGCAGCAGCCGCCGTTGAGCAGCGGCGCCCACAGTTCGAAACTGCACGCATCGAACGCAGGGTTGGACAGGCAGGCAAACCGGTCCGTCGGGCGGATCTCGATATAGCCGTCGCTGTGCGCCAGCCGCAGCAGGCCGCGTTCGCCAACCTCGACCGCTTTTGGCGTGCCGGTGGTGCCCGAGGTGTAGAACAGGAACATCACCTCGGCAAAGTCTTCGGCCAGTGTTTGCGGCGGAGCGTCCGGCTGATCGAGCAAGGCCTCGACGCTGGTTTGCCACAGTGACGGCGACCACAGCGGTTCTTCGTCCAGGGTAATCAGGCCGACACACGCCGCATCCGCCAGCATCAGTTCCCGGCGTTTGCGTGGGCTGGCGCGATCCAGCGGCACCACCACCGCGCCGACTTTCAGGGCGCCGAGAATCGCCGCCAACCATTGCCAGCAACGCGGCATGCACAACGCCAGCGACTGGCCGGGTTCGACACCGCGCGCCAGCAATCCTCGGGCGATACGTTCGCTCGCGCTGGCCAGTTCCGCGTAAGTCAGCGTGACCGACTGATCAATCACCGCCGGCGCTTGCGGATTACGCCGCACTTGCTCGGCGAAACGCACTAGCAACGGCATGTCTTTGGACGCACTCATCATTTCGCCTCCTGCGCGTCGAAGCGTTGCAGCTCCTGACGGATGATTTGCGAGACCCGGTGGATTTCCGCGCTTTCAAGCATGTCCCAGTGCCCGCCGCTGACCAGTTTCGCCAGATAACCGCTGCTCGCGCGGCGACGCCAGAAGCCGCGCAGTTCATGCAACTGATGGCGGCTGAAATCTTCCCGCGCCTGGATCAGCACCACGCGGCCGGCGCGCGGCGCGCACTCATAGGCGGCCATGGCCAGGCGGTTATGGTTGTAGATGTTGAAGTAGCGCTCGACCTGCGCGTCTTCGATGCCGGGGTACATGCCGTTGAAACGCACCAGTTTGTCGCGAAACTCGGCCATGTCCACGGTGCCGATCTGCTCGCGGAAACCGGGGTCGTCACTGCCCTGGGTGTCGAGCAGCACCACCGTCACCTGACGATGCCCCGCCGCCGTCAACCGCCGCGCCATTTCATAGGCCACCAGGCCGCCGAACGACAGCCCGGTGAGGATCAGCGGTTGCTCCGTCAGCGGTTCGATCTGGCGCAAGTAAGCCTCTGCCATCGCTTCGACCGTCGGCTCGGTGCTCTCCCCCGGATTCAGTCCCGGCGATTGCACCCCGTACACGCCGGTTTCATCCGGCAGCACCTTGGCCAGCGACAGGTAACAGAACGCCGTACCGCCCGCCGGGTGAATGCACACCACGTTGTGCTGGCCGCTGCCGCGACGGAATTCGATCAGGTTGCTCTGGGCCAACGCCGGGTTGGCCCCGACCCGCAGCCAGCCGCCCAGCGCCTCGATGGTCGGGTAGCTGAGCACCACGCGCACCGGCACTTCGACCGCGAACTGCTGGCTGATTTCATGAGCCATCTTGATCGCGGCGATCGAGGTGCCGCCGACGTTGAAGAAGTTGTCACGAATGCCGATCTGCGGCGCCAGCAACAGGCTTTTCCAGATCTGGTACAGCGCCAGTTCGATGTGATCGCGCGGGCTGCTCAGGTTGACCTGACGGTTGACCATCTCTTCATCCGCCATTGCCGTCAGCGCGGCGCGATCGACTTTGCCATTGGCGGTCAGCGGCAGCGCGTCGAGCCACAGATAGCTGCCGGGGATCACCGCTCTGGGCAGTATCGTCGCCAGATGGACGTGCACCGCTGCTTCGTCCACGGTCTCGGCCACCACGCAGCAGGCCACCAGTCGCTGGTCCTGCGCCGCTTCGCCGACCATCAGCACCACGGCGCTGCGGATGCCGGGAAACGCTTCGAGCCGGGCTTCGATCTCGCCCAGCTCCAGGCGCACGCCGCGCAACTTGACCTGAAAGTCGTTGCGACCCAGAAATTCCAGCTGACCGTCCGGGCGATAACGCGCCAGATCGCCGCTGCGATAGAGCCGATCCCCCACGACGAAAGGATTGTCGATAAAGCGCTCGGCACTGAGCTGCGCCAGCCCCAGATAACCCCGGGCCACGCCAACGCCGCCAATGTGCAGATGCCCGGTCACGCCCACCGGCACCGGCTGGTCGCGGTCATCAAGAACATAAAAGCGGTTGTTGGCAATCGGCCGGCCGATCGGCAGTTGCCGGGCCGGCACCTCGGCGCCGGGCTCCAGGGTCCAGATGCTATTGATCACCGTGGTTTCGGTCGGACCGTAGACGTTGTGCAGCCGCGCATGGGGCAGACGTTCCTGAAAGCGCCGCGCCAGGGCTGGCGGCAGTTCACCGCCGCCGCTGAACACATCGGTCAGCGACACACACTGGCTGACCTCGTCGACTTCCAGAAACAGCTGCAACATCGCCGGCACGAACACCAGCGCCGTGACCTTCCGTTCGCGCACCTCGCGCGCCAGATAGGCTGGTTCGTAATGCCCGCCGGGTCGCGCAATAACCAATCGCCCGCCGGTTGCCAACGGCCAGAAGGTCTCCCAGGCCGAAGCATCGAAACCGAACGGGATCTTGTGCAGCATCGCCCCTGCTTCGCCGCAGACCTGCAAACACCACAGCAGCAGATTGCTCAAGCCACGGTGGGCGACCATCGCGCCCTTGGGCAACCCGGTGGTGCCGGAGGTGTAGATCACGTAGGCGAGATGGTCCGGGGTGACGCCGACATGGCGCGGATCAAGATTGTCCGCCGGCAACGACGCCCAGCTCGCGGCATCTTGTTCGAGGTCGAGGATCGGCGCTTCCCAGGTCGAGCCTTGCACGGCTTGGCGCAAAATCCCGTGCGCCGAACCAAGGGTCAGCAGCACCGCCGGCGTGCTGTCGCCGAGCATATGACTCAGACGACCCAACGGATAATCCGGATCCAGCGGCACGTAAGCGCCACCGGCCTTGAGCACCGCCAGCAGCGCCACCGGCAACTCCAGCGAACGCTCGATGCACACCGCCACGCGCACATCAGGGCCGACGCCCAAGGTGCGCAAGTGCCGCGCCAGCCGATTGGCCCGGGCATTGAGTTCGGCGTAGCTCAGGGATTCGCCCTCGAAGACCACTGCGCAGGCCTGAGGGTTGCTCGCGGCCTGCGCTTCAACCAGTTGATGCACGCAGGGCGCCGTTTGCGTGAGTGGCGCGGCGCGGTTGAAGTCCACCAGCACCTGCTGACGCTCCGCTTCGTTCATCAATGGCAAGGCATTGATCGGTTGCTTGGCGTCGGCGGCGATCTGTTCGAGCAGATGTCGGTAGTGCCCGCTCAGGCGTTGGATGGTCGCGATGTCGTAGAGGTCGGTGTTGTATTCCACCAGCAAGTCCAGCCGCCCTGCCCGCTCGACCCATTCGAACGCCAGATCGAACTTGGCCGTGGCGCTGCTGGTGCCGTACGGCGCGAGTTCCAGGCCGGGCATCTGCACCGCGTTGCCCGGTGTGTTCTGCAACACCAGCATCACCTGGAACAACGGCGAATGACCGGGATCGCGCGGCGGGTTGACGGCTTCGACCACGCGGTCGAACGGCACGTCCTGATGGGCGTGGACGTCGAGCATCTGGCCACGCACCTCGCGCAGCAGTTCGGCGAAGGTCTGCTGTGGATTCAGGCGCTGACGCAGCACCAGCGTGTTGACGAAATGGCCGATCAGCGGCTCGACTTCCGGGCGATTGCGGTTGGCGAACGGTGTGCCGATGCACAGATCCTGCTGACCGCTGTGGCGCCACAGCAGCACCGCCAATGCGCCCAGCAGCACGTTGAACAGCGTGCCCTGAGTCTGCCGGGCCAGCGCCGTGAGTTCGCGCAAGGTGCCGCCATCGACGGAGGAACTGAACGTGGCCCCGACATAGCGCTGCACCAACGGGCGCGGCCGGTCGGCGGGCAACGTCGATACCAGCGGCGCGTCGTCCAGGGTGCGCCGCCAGTAATCGAGCTGTGCGTCCAGCGCGGCGCCGCCCACTCGCTGTTGCTGCCAGCAGGCGTAGTCGGCGTATTGCACCGGCAACGGCGCAAGCGTCGGGGTTTCACCACGCAGATAATCGCCGTACAGCGTGGCGACTTCGTGCAGGATCACGCCCATCGACCAGCCGTCGGCGATGATGTGATGCACGCTGTACAGCCACAGGTATTCATCGTCGGCCACGCGCAGTAACGACGCCCGCAGCAACGGCCCGCTGGCCAGATCGAATGGCGCCCGGGCGTCCTGCTCGACGGCGGATCGCACGTGCTGCTCGCGCTCTTCGGCAGGCAATTGGCGCAGATCCGTCACCGACAACGACAGCGGCATCGACGGATGCACCACCTGACGCGGTTCGCCGTCGACGCTGCGAAACGTCGTGCGCAGGATTTCGTGGCGGGCCACCAGTTGGTTGAGCGCCCGCTCCAGCTGCGCGACGTCCAACTGCCCTTTCAGCGTTACCGCCGTCGGCACGTTGTAGAACGGGTTGCCGGGTTCCAGTTGATCGAGAAACCACAGTTGCCGCTGCGAGAAGGACAACGGCCAGGACGTGTGCGTGCCGGATCGGCGGGGAATCGCCGCGTCATCGTGCCCGCCGAGCAAGGCGATCAGTTCCTGTTTGTGACGTTTGAGCGCCAGGGTCAGTTCTTCGGTGAGAAAACCGCGCGGCGCCTTGCAGCGCAGCCTGTCACCGTCCACTTCGAGCACCACACCATGGCGAGCGAACAACGCCAGCAATTGATCGGCATTCATACTTCGAACTCCTCCATGTCTTCATCGTCCAGGCTGGCGGTCACAGGCTCGCTGGCAAACACCTCGACTGGCGCGCGGTGTTGTTCATCGGCCGTGCGCAGGCCGCCGATCATCGAGTAGATCAATTCATGGCTCGGCCCGAGATCGAACAGCGTCGTCAGTTGCTGCTCCTCGACCGAGCCGATACCGCAAAGGCCCAGACCGTGCTCGACGGCAGTCATGCTCAGCAACTGGGCCATGGCGCCGCTTTCGATGTGGCAGAAGTCGCGGCTGCGCTCGCCATACAGCGGGCGAATCGCCGCCATGTCGGCGATGAAAAACAGCGAGAACGCGGCGTTCTCATACACCGGACGGTTGACGAAATAGTCGTAGGTGTCCGGGTCGAGCGCTCCGCTCTGGAGCGCCAGCAGACGATGCTGGCGGGGATCGTAGTAATACGCGCCACCGGGCACGCCAAGCACGCGATCCGGCTTGACGTAGAGGTACGCCTGAATCGGGTACAGCCCGCCCGCCGACGGGAACTGGTATTTCACCTCGCCGTCGAGTTGCCCCTGGGCCAGTGCCGCCAACACATGGGCAAAGGCCTGGGTGGCGATCGGTTGAAGATCGTATTGACGCACCGAGCGGTAATCGCTCAAACGCCGGGCGAAGGCCGGGTCTTGCGGCAGATCCAGTGCCACTGCCGGCAAGGCTTGAGCGAAGTCGCGGCGTCCACGCTGTTCGGCCTTGAACTGCGCCCGCTGCTGGGGATCTTCGATGATGTCCTGCACGGGCTCCGAGGCCTGCTGCACGTTGCCGAGCAGATCCTGCCGCGCCCGGTTCTGGCGGTACATGCCAAGCAGATGCAGCAGCGTCGGTTGGGCCAGCAATTGCGCCACGTGCGGGCGGAACTGCAAGGCGCCGGACAAGGCGTTGCTGATCCTGACGATATCGATCGACGTTGCGCCGAGGTTCAGCAGATTGGCGTTGGCGGCAATGGAATCGCGCTTGAGCACGTCCTGCACGATTTCCACCAGCCGTTGCTCCTGCGGGCCCTCGACTTCGAGCGCCGGCCCTTGTTCCTCGATCTGCTCCGGTTCCGGCAGGCGTTTCTTGTCGACCTTGCCGTTGGACGACAACGGCCAGGCTTCAACAAAGGTGAACGACGGCGGAATCATGTAGGCCGGCAGCTTGTCGCTCAGGTACGCGCTGAAATCGCTGGCCTGCAACGCCGGATCGGCCTTGAGCACGTAACCCGCCAGACGCTTCTCGCCCAGCGTGCTGCCGAGAATCCGCACCACCGCGCTCTGCACGCCGGGATGGCGATTGAGCGCGGCTTCGATCTCGCCCAGCTCGATGCGATAGCCCTGGACCTTGACCTGATTGTCTTCGCGACCGAGGAATTCGATGTTGCCGTCCGGCAGCAAGCGTCCCAGGTCGCCCGTGCGATACAGCCGTTCGCCGGTCAGTGGATGATCGAAGAAACTGCCCGCGCTGAGTTTTTCATCGCGCCAGTAACCTTTGGCCAGACCGATGCCGCCGATGTACAGCTGACCCGCGACCCAAGTTGGGCGAACCTGCAATGCTTCGTCCAGCACGTAGAAACGCTGATGATCGAGGGCCTTGCCGTAGGGGATGCTGCGCCAAGTCGGGTCGACGTGCTTCACCGGATAATAGATCGACCAGATCGACGCTTCGGTGGCGCCGCCCAGGCTGATCAACTGCAACTCCGGCTGCAAAGCCCAGGCCCGCGCGGGCAAGGTAAGGGGAATCCAGTCACCGGACAGCATCGCCACCCGCAGGCTGGCGGGCAACGTGCCGCCCTCGCCCTCTACGTACTCGACCAGCATGCCGAGCAGCGCCGGCACCGAGTTCCACAGGCTGACCCGATGACGTTCGATCAACGCCAGCCAGTGCACCGGATCGAGTGACAGTTGCGGTTCGAGGATGACCACCGCCGCGCCCACGGCGAGGGTGCCGAAGAAGTCATAGACCGACAGGTCGAAGCTCAGCGACGAGATCGCCAATACGCGGTCAGTCGGGCCGACGGCAAAGCGCCGGTTGATGTCGAGCAAGGTGTTGACCGCGCCGCGATGGTCGATCACCACGCCTTTCGGCTGACCGGTGGAGCCGGAGGTGTAGATCACGTAGGCGAGGTCGCTTTCGTTCACCTGCACCGGTTGCAGTGGCAGTTCATCGTTCGAGATTTCATCGGCCACCGCGATGGCCGTCACCTGCGCCGGCCATTCGATTTTGTCGAGCAGCGCCGGTTGGGTCAGGGCCAGACTCGCCTCCGCCCGTTCCAGAATATGCCGCAGCCGTTCCGCCGGCTGAGTCGGTTCGATCGGCAGGTAAGCGCCGCCGGCATACAGAATCGCCAGCGTTGCGACCACTTGCTCCCAACCGCGCTCCATCACCACCGCCACCAAGCGGTTCGGCAGGACACCCTGCGCTTGCAGTCGGGCGCCGAGTTGCCGGGCCTCAAAGCGAAGCTGGGCGTACGTCAGTTGCCGCGTACCGATCACCGCCAGGGCATCCGGTGTGGCGCGGGCCTGACGTTCGAACAGTTCGTGCATCAATGGCAGCGTTTGCTGACGGTCGACCGGTGCCGGCAAGCGTGCCTGCGGCAGCAGTTGTGGCGTATTCGCGCCCCAGGCTGCCGGCTCGCAAAGGCTGTCGAGCAGGGTGTTATAGGCGACGAACATCTGCTCGATCATGCCTTGCGGGAACAGTTCGTCGATGCTGTCCCAGTTGAACAGCAGCCGCCCTTCCAGCTCCAGCAACGTGTGGTCGAGCCACACTTGCGGGGTCTGGGTGATGCTGTGCATGTGCCGCGCGTTCAACGCGTCGGCGAGGTTGAATTCGGCCAGTTCCGGCGCCGCTTCCGAGAGCGTGCTGTTGAACACGATCGGCATCGCCGTCTGCTGCACGCCCCGGGCCTGGGACAATTCGCGCAGTACCCGCACGCCGCTGACCACCGAATGGTCGATGTCGCGCCACAGTTGCGCCTGCACCGCGCGGGCCTTGTCGGTGAAGCTCTGCGAACCGTCGATACCGACTTCCAGCAGCACCAGCGAGGTGAAGTCGCCAATGATTTCGTCGACATCGCTGTGCAGCGGCATGCGGTTGAACAGCGGCAGGCTCAGGGTGAAACGTGGGGTGCGGCTCCACAGCGCCAGCACTTCGCTGAACGCGGTCAGCAGCATCACCGATGGCGTCACGGCAAACTGTTTGGCCACGGCTTTGAGCTGCGTCCACTGCGCCGCCGACATGTCGCGGTCGCGGCGGGTGAAGTGCGGGTTGGCGATGCTTTCCGGCTGGCGTACCAGCGGCAGGTCCGGCGCCGGGGCCAACGTGGTCACCCGCTCACGCCAGTAGCCCAGCGCCTGCTCGTAGCGGCGGCCATTACGCAGCTGCTGTTCGGCCAGCACATAGTCGCGGAAGGTCAGGCCCGGTTCCGCCAGCTCCAGGTTCGGATCGACGTAGAACGCCATGAGTTCGCGGGCGAGAATCTGCGTGCTCGCGGCGTCGACGATCAGCGCGTCGAGGCTGATGTGCAAATGGGTGATGCCGTCATCGAGTAACGACAGGCTGAACTCGAACAGCGGCCAGCGACTGGCGTCCAGCACCTGATGGGACTGACGTTCGCGGGTCGCTTCCAGCGTGCGCTGCGCCACATCGGCGGGCAACCCGCGCAGATCGCTGCGCGGCATGCGATAGGTCGGCACCTGCGCCAGCACCTGTTGCGTGCCGTCGCTGAGGAACACCACGCGCAGCATGTCGTGGCGCAGGATCATGCGGTTCAAGGCTTGTTCGAAACGCTCGGCGTCGAACTCGGGAATGCGCAGTTCTTCGTAACCGTGGGCACTGACGCCGCCGAGGCTGACCGTGGCCTCACGACCGAACCAGTAGGCTTGCTGGATATCGGTCAGAGGGAATGGTTCATGCCGATTACTGCGATCCGGCTCGATCTGGAGGAATGCCGGTTCAACGCTTTGCTCTTCACGCGACACCTGCGCCGCCAGATCCAGCAACACCGGGGTCTGGAACAGACTGCTCAGGGACAGTTGCGCGCCCATGCGCTGGTTGATCGCGTAGATCATCCGCGTCGCCAGCAGCGAGTGGCCGCCGAGGTCGAAGAAGTTGTCGTGGATCCCGACCCGCTCGCACTTGAGCACTTCGGCCCAGATCTCGGCCATTTGCCGTTCGGTGTCATTGCGCGGCGCCTCGTAGGTCGCCCCGGCGCTGCGTTCCGGTGCCGGCAGCGCCTGGCGGTCGAGCTTGCCGTTGCGGGTCAGCGGCAATTGCGACAGGCGAACCCAGGCACTCGGGATCATGTGTTCGGGCAACTGGCGTTGCAGTTCGGCACGCAGGCATTCAGGGGTCGCGGTGCCGACCACATAGGCCACCAGACGCTTGTCCCCGACCACGTCTTCGCGCAGCAACACGGCGGCTTCCTGCACACCGGGTTGTTGATGCAACAGGCTGTCGATCTCGCCGAGTTCGATGCGGAAGCCGCGCAATTTCACCTGTTGGTCGATGCGTCCCAGGTACTGCACGTTGCCATCGGCCTGGAATTTCGCGAGGTCGCCGCTGCGGTACATCCGTGCGCCCGGCTCGGCGCTGAACGGATCCGGCAGGAAACGTTCGGCGGTCAGGTCCGGACGGTTCAGATACCCTCGGGCCAGGCAGGCGCCAGCGATGTACAACTCGCCCGCCACACCGACCGGGACCGGATTCAAGTGCTCGTCCAGCACGTACAGCCGCGCGTTGGCGATGGGACGGCCAATGGGCGGCGCGTCCGGCCAGAACTCGGCCTCGTTGCAGTCAAGGCTGAACTGGCTGACCACATGGGTTTCGGTCGGCCCGTACTGGTTGTGCAACTGCGCGCCACCGAGCCCACGGACAAAACCGCGCAGCTCGTCGTTGATTTGCAGGGCTTCACCGGCGGTGATGATTTCGCACCCACCAAGCGGCATCGGTGCATCGGCCTCGGTCAGGCCGGCGAGTTGCTGCAACACGGCGAACGGCAGGAACGCCCGCTGCACGCCTTCGGCCACCAGAGTCGGGCGCAGCGCGGCGAGGTCCTTGCGGCTGTCTTCGGTCATCAGCAACAGGCTGCCGCCCTGACACAGCGTGCTGCAGATTTCCTGGAAGGAGACGTCGAAGTTCAGCGAGGCGAATTGCAGGACGCGCTGCGGTGCCGTGGCTTGATCGAGCTGCCAGCCAATCAGGTTGTCCAGCGCACGACGGCTGTGGGCCACGCCTTTCGGGCGTCCGGTGGAGCCGGAGGTGTAGAGCACGTAGCCGAGGTTTTCCGGGCTCACCGTGACTTGCGGATCATCCGTCGGGTGTTGTGCCCATTGCGCTGCGTCTGTGTCCAGGCAGCAGACTTTCGCCTCGTTGGCCGGCAGCCCGGTCATCAGGCTCGACTGGGTCAGCAGCAGGGTCGGCGCCGCATCGCTGAACATGAATGCCAGACGCTCGCTCGGGTAAGCCGGGTCAAACGGCACGTACGCCGCACCGGCCTTGAGGATCGCCAGCAGGCCGATGACCATGTGCGGCGAGCGTTCCAGGCACAGGCCGACGCGATGTTCGGGGCCGACACCTTGTTCGATCAGGTAATGCGCTAGGCGGTTGGCCGCGCGATTCAGTTCGCCGTAACTCATTTGCTCACGGTCGGCGAGCAGCGCCACGGCGTCGGGCGCCTGCCGGGCAAGGGTTTCAAAACGCGCCACGCAACCGGGCAACGACACGGTATCCCACGCGGTGCGGTTCCAGTCATGAACGATTTGCTGGTGCTGCTCGGCGTTCAGCAGCTTGATCGCGGCCAGCGACTGCTCGCTGTCCTCGACCATCTGCGTCAGCACCCGGCGCAGATACTCGCCGAACTGCTCGACGGTGCCGCGCTCGAACAGGCCCGAGGCATATTCCAGACCGCCGACGATCTGCCCGTCGCGCTCATGGAGCGCCAGTTGCAGATCGAACTTGGCCACGTGATGGCTGCTCTCGACCGGCGTAACGTCGAGCCCGGTCAGCAGCAGGTCGGAATCCTGATCCTGTTCCCAGGCAAACAGCACCTGGAACAGCGGACTGTGGGCCAGACTGCGCGGCGGGTTGAGCAATTCCACCACTTGCTCGAACGGCAGATCCTGATGTTCCTGAGCCTCCAGCGCCACTCGCCGTGCCTGTTGCAGCCATTGCGCCACCGACGGCGTACCCGATTGGGTCATGCGCAGCGCGAGGGTGTTGACGAAGAAACCGATCAGCCCTTCCAGTTCCTGCTGCGGACGGTTGGCCGATGGTACGCCGATCACCACATCGCCCTGCCCCGACAGGCGCAACAGCAGCAGCGAAAAACCGGCCAGCAGATTCATGAACAGCGTGGTGCCTTGCTGCATGCCCAATGCTTTCAGGCGTGCGGTCAGGGCGGCATCGAAGACCAGCGGAACAAAGCCGCCGAGGTAATCCTGCACGGGCGGGCGCTTGTGATCGGTCGGCAACTCCAGCAGCACCGGCGCGCCGCTGAGGGTTTCGCGCCAGTAGCGGCTTTGCTGCTCCAGCACGTCGCCGGACAGCCATTGCTTTTGCCACACCGCGTAATCCACGTACTGCACCGGCAAGGGCGGCAGCGGATCGTCGCGATCCTGCAACGCCGCTGCGTACAGCTGACCGAGCTCGCGGGTGAGCACACCCATCGACCAGCCGTCAGAAATGATGTGATGCTGGGTCAGCAGCAACACATGGTCATCCGCCGCCAGCCGCAGCAGGCTGACCCGCATCAGCGGGCCCCGGCTCAGGTCGAAGG
This sequence comes from Pseudomonas sp. B34(2017), assembly GCF_002112915.1. Classification (NCBI taxonomy): domain Bacteria; kingdom Pseudomonadati; phylum Pseudomonadota; class Gammaproteobacteria; order Pseudomonadales; family Pseudomonadaceae; genus Pseudomonas; species Pseudomonas sp. B34(2017). Next base: position 884,597 of record NZ_NEJA01000002.1, read on the forward strand.
GTCTGGCGCCTTCCTCGTCGATCAAGCGGCTCAGGCGTTCTTGCGCATCGAGCCCCTGCACGTCAGTCACCGTCAGCCGGACACTGTGCGCAGGCGGCGCAACCCATTGCCGCCCTTCCCCTTCAACGGCGATGAACGTCGTGCGTAACGCCGCATGGCGCGCCACCAGTTGATTGAAGCTGCGTTCCAGTGCCGGCACGTTCAGCGAACCGCGCAAACGCAGGTTCAGCGGCATGTGATACGCCGCATTGCCCCCCTCCATCTGTGCCAGAAACCACAGGCGCTGCTGAGCAGACGACAACGTTTGCGCGCCCGTGCGTTCAAGGGCTGTGATGGCCGGGCGAGCCGCGGCCTGACTGGCTTGCAGCCGTTCGGCGAACGCCGCCAGAACCGGTGCGGCAAACAGCGTCGAAGGCGCCACTTCCAGCCCCAGCGCATGACGAACCTGCGCCAGCACGCGCATCACCAGCAGCGAGTGACCACCGAGGGCGAAGAACTGATCCTGACGCCCCACCCGCTCGACGCCGAGCACGTCGGCCCAGATTGCGGCGAGCGCGGTTTCCAGCGGGCCTTGTGGTGCCTGGTACTCCTGCTGATCGAACGCCTCAACGTCCGGCGCCGGCAGATTTGGCCGATCGACCTTGCCGTTGGCGGTCAGCGGCAGTGCATCGAGACGCACGAAGGCGGTTGGCACCATGTAGTCCGGCAGGCTGATTTGCAGTTGTTCGCGCAGTGAGCGCGGGCTCAGCGTTGAGTCTGGTTTTTCGCAGTAGTAGGCGACCAATCGCGGTTCACCGGGACTGTCCTGGCGCAGCAACACCACGCATTCGCGCACGCCCGGAATGTCCGCCAACCGGGTTTCGATTTCCCCCAGTTCCAGACGCAGGCCGCGCAATTTGGCCTGGGAATCGTTGCGGCCGAGGAATTCCAGTTGGCCGTCGGCCCGGTAACGCGCCAGATCGCCGGTGCGATACAGACGCTCGCCCGCCACGAACGGGCTGTCGATGAAACGCTCGGCGGTCAGTTGCGGCAGGTTCAAATAACCGCGCGCCACGCCGACGCCACCGATGTACAGCTCGCCCGCGACACCCTCGGCAACCGGTGCGCCGTCAACGTCGAGCAGGTAAATCCGGGTGTTGGGCAGTGCCCGGCCGATGGGCAGCACTGGGTCGATCTGGCTGTTTTCGGTGAGCTCGAAACAGGTGCTGTCGATGCTCGCTTCAGTCACGCCGTAGGCCTGGACGATCTGCACGCGATCACCGCACAGCCTGCGCAATTGCCGCGCGCTGTGGGCGGTCCAGATGTCGGAGCCGCAGACCACGGTGCGCAGGAACGACAGGTCGTGGCCGGTCTCTTCGACCCACGCCAACAGTGGATTGAGCAGCGCCGGCACGAAGTCGGCAAAGCCAATCTGCGACTCGCGCATCAGCCGATACAGAGCCGGCGGATCCATCAGAGTGTCCCGTGGGCAGAGCACCAGCGTGCCGCCAAAACCCAGCGCACGGATCAGGTCGGCGCTGAACACGTCGAAGGAAAAACCGGCCATTTGCAGGTGTTTGATCGGCTCGCCCAACTCATAGAGTTGCGCCCAGTCAGCGCTCACCGCAACCAGTCCGCGGTGCTCGACCATCACGCCTTTCGGGGTGCCGGTGGAGCCGGAGGTGTAGATCACGTAAGCCAGGTGCCGGGGTGTCAGGCCGATCGTGTGAGGATCGGGGTTGTCTGCCGGGAGCGAAGCCCAATCACTGGCGTCGGCCAGATCCAGCAGCGTCGGGGTGGTCGCCGACTGTTGGAGCGCCGCCCGCAAAACATCGCGCGCGTGGCCGTGGGTCAGTACCACCGGCGGTGCGCTGTCGGCCAGCATGTGCGCCAGCCGCGCCTGCGGATACGCCGGGTCCAGCGGCACATAGGCGCCGCCGGCCTTGAGCACCGCGAGTACGCCGACCAACATCTCCAGCGAACGCTCCAGACACAGTCCGACCGGCACGTCCGGCCCGACCCCGAGCTTGCGCAGGTGATGGGCCAACCGGTTGGCGCGGGTGTTCAGTTCACGATAACTGAGCGCCTCCTGCTGCCAGCGTACGGCGATGGCCTCGGGGTTGCGCCGCACCTGCGCTTCAAACAGGCCGTGCACGCACAGGTCTGCATCGAACGGTTTCAAGGAGCAAACGTCGGGCTGCGCGGGATTCGTCCCACGCAAGGAAGTGTTATCGAGCATCGGAGGCTACCGTCCATGACTACTTTATTTTTGTGATCAGGCCGGGACAAAAATGCCCCGCCAGTCAGGCCCCGGCATCAGATGCCGGCACGGTCATTCGAATTCAGGAGGATGGCGCGGCGCGCGCGTGCAGACTCGCGTTGAACGCGGGCACACGGAGAAATTCGGGGGGAGACAGGCTGGAGAAAAACGCCGCCGCGCGGTCGGCGCAGGCAACTGGAAAGTGGGCCGGATCATTGGCGACAGACGTCGCCCCGTTCATTGCATCGACGATTGCAAACCGCGTGACCAATTGAAACCTCGACTTCCATTTGAGGGTCAACGACGAGGAACAACCTGCGCGGGGATGACAGCGCCAGGGTGGTCCCGATCGGCTGCGACTGCCGGGTCTGTAGACACACGGCAATCTTCTGGCGCCGGGTTTGTGACCCGAAGCGCCGGCGGATAATAACCACGTTTTTTGTTAGGGAGGCAAACAAAATGTAGGAAATTTGCTAAATAAATATCGGACGTTTCCTACATGGTTGTGACGATGGCAAAGGGACAGGGATGTCAAAAATGCTCGTACACCGTACCGCCGTTTCCTGCAGGCCAAGGGCATCGAAAACCGCTGCAGCGTCTTGAGTGGCCAGCGAAAAAGTCACCGCGCGACCTACCTCGATAGCCGGGCGCTAACAAGCGCTAACAACGCATAACTGGCAGTCATTCGGCTGTGAAGGCAGGCTTGAATCTCACCGCTGAACGCCGGGCCACCTGCAAATCTTTCCGGCAGCCGCGCTCAGTCGAACGATGGTTTTGCGAGGGATTCGACCATGGCTGAAGGTTATCGCAACACTTGCCTGTGCGAGTCAGACCGGCTCGGCAACGACGAATTGTATGCCTTGGTCGCGGGCGCCGTCCGGCATGGCCGGGGTGAGGCGCAACAGCTGTTCGCGACGGTGACACCGTTGCTCATCGCCTTCTACGAAGGTCAGGTGCAGGCTGGGCGGATCCGTCGCGAAGACACCGGCAGCCTCGTCCAGCAAGCCTTCAGGGCGCTCTACCAGGAACAGGCCGCCCATGACCCGAGCTTTCCGTTTCGCGCCTGGCTGATCGAAATCGCCCGCTCGACCCTGCTCGACAATCTTGGCCATCGCGGCGCTGATGCCGTGGCCACGGCCGACGCGCTGGCGGGTGCATCTGCACGGGAATGTCATGAACCCACGCGGGCCACATGAACCGCCCTCCACGCTGTGAAATGCTTTTCAGGGAATGCCCATGATCGATATCGAAAAAACCCTCTACTCCGCACATACCTGCACCACAGGCGGCCGCGAGGGCACAGGACGCAGTGACGATGGCCGACTGGATCTCAAGCTGTCGCCCCCGGGTGCGCCCGGCTCCGGAACCAACCCCGAGCAATTGTTCGCCGTGTGCTGGTCGGCCTGTTTCCTCGGCTCACTGCGCCACGCCTGCAATGCGCGCAAGATCGTTTTTCCGGCCATGGCCGGGGTGGATGCTCAAATCGACCTGGTCCACGGGGAACAAGGTTTTTTCCTTAAGGCTCAACTGGCTGTGTCACTGCCGGATATCGAACCGCAAGTGGCGCTCCAGCTGATCGACGCAGCGCACCAGAACTGCCCCTACTCCAAGGCCACGCGCAACAACATCAAGGTCAGCATCACCCTCGCCTGATCCGTCTTTTGCCGACAGCAAAACGCCCAATCTTCCAACCACACCTTCGTACTATCCGGCGACACCAAGGTGCAATAGATCGCGCCCAAGGCTTTTGATGTGATGGCGGGAAACCGACAAAAGCCAGGAGTTGCGCATGAACAAGCTGACGACTGCCGCGGGCGCGCCCGTGGTTGATAACAACAACGTACAGACCGCCGGCCCCAGGGGCCCGATGCTGTTGCAGGACGTATGGTTGCTGGAAAAACTGGCGCACTTCGATCGGGAGGTCATTCCGGAGCGGCGCATGCACGCCAAGGGTTCCGGTGCGTTCGGCACCTTCACCGTCACCCATGACATCAGCCGCTTCACCAAGGCCAGGCTGTTTTCCAGCGTGGGCAAGACCACCGATGTGTTCGTCCGTTTCTCGACCGTGGCCGGTGAACGTGGCGCGGCGGATGCCGAGCGCGATATCCGTGGATTCGCCATCAAGTTCTACACCGAACAAGGCAACTGGGATCTGGTGGGCAACAACACGCCGGTGTTCTTTCTGCGCGACCCGTTGAAATTCCCCGACCTCAACCATGCGGTCAAACGCGACCCGCGCACCAACATGCGCAGCGCGCGCAACAACTGGGATTTCTGGACCTTACTGCCGGAAGCGCTGCATCAGGTCACGATTGTCATGAGCGATCGTGGCCTGCCGCGCACCTACCGCCACATGCACGGTTTCGGCAGCCACACCTTCAGTTTCATCAGCCCGGCGAACGAACGTTTCTGGGTGAAGTTCACCTGGAAGACTCAACAAGGCATCGAGAACCTGACCGATCAACAAGCCGCGACACTGATCGGCGATGACCGCGAAAGCGCCCAGCGCGACCTGTACAACGCCATCGAGGAAGGCCACTTCCCGCAATGGAAGCTCTACGTACAAGTGATGCCGGAGCTGGACGCCGAGACCTACCCAATCAACCCGTTCGACCTGACCAAAGTCTGGCCCCACGCGGATTACCCGTTGATCGAAGTCGGCGTGCTCGAGCTCAACCGCAACCCGGACAACTACTTCGCCGACGTCGAACAGGCGGCCTTCAACCCGGCCAACGTGGTGCCCGGCATCAGCTTCTCACCGGACAAAATGCTTCAGGCCCGGCTGTTCTCCTATGGCGATGCCCAGCGCTATCGCGTCGGCGTCAACCATCATCAGATCCCGGTGAACGCGCCGCGCTGCCGGGTCAACAGCTATCACCGGGACGGCCAGATGCGCACCGATGCGAACGCGGGAAGCACAATCGGCTACGAGCCCAACAGCTATGGCGAGTGGGCCGAGCAACCGGATTTCAGCGAACCGCCGCTGGCCCTCAAAGGCAGCGCCGGGCACTGGAATCACCGCGAGGACGACGACTACTTCTCGCAACCGGGCGCACTGTTCCGGGCCATGTCCCCCGCCCAGCAACAGGTCTTGTTCGAGAACACCGCGCGCTCGATCCATGGCGCCAGCGCCCAGACCCGGCAACGCCACATCGATAACTGCACCCAGGCCGATCCGGCATACGGTGCGGGTGTTGCACAGGCCATCGAAGCACTGGGCTGATCCGCAATGGCGTAAGCAAGGCAAGCAGGACAAGCAGGATTGATCCTGTTTGCCCTGCTGCCGTGGTCAGTCCTCTACGATGCTTTTCGCTTCAAGAAACGCCTCCAGCCCGGACACGCCAAATTCCCTGCCGATCCCCGACTGCTTGACCCCGCCAAACGGCGCGAGCAGCTCCGGTGCGATCCGGTTGATCAACACCGAACCGGCCTCCAGACGCGCAGCGATGCGTCGACCCCGTTCCGCCTCGCGGGTAAACACATAGGCCTGCAAACCGTAGACGCTGGCATTGGCGATGCGAATGGCGTGTTCTTCATCGTCATAAGCGATGATCGACAGCACCGGGCCGAAGATCTCTTCCCGGGCAATATCCATGTCGTTGCTGACGTCGGCAAACACCGTGGGCTTGACGAAATAGCCCTGGCTCAGCCCGGAAGGCCGGCCCTCCCCGCCGACGATCAATCGCGCGCCCTGCTCCAGCCCGCGCCGGATAAAACCCTGCACGCGATCAAACTGCGCCTGGTTGACCAACGGGCCGATGGCCGTCGCCGGATCATGGGGATTACCGACCACTATGGCGTCGACCAAGCCTCTTACCCGTTCGATCACCTGCGGCAGGAGCGCGCGCGGCACCAACAGCCGCGTGCCGGCGACACAGGCCTGACCGTTGTTCATGAAGGCGGCATTCAGGGCCATGGGGATGGCCGCCTCGAGATCCGCGTCGTCGAGCACAATGGACGCCGACTTGCCGGTGAGCGACAGGCTCACCCGCTTCATGGTCTCGATACCCGCGCGGGCAATGAGTTTTCCGGTGGCGGTGGAACCGGTGAACGAAATCTTCGCGATGTGCGGGCTGGTGCTGATCTCGTCGCCCACTTCGCCGCCACGGCCCGAGACAATATTGATCACCCCGTTGGGCAGTTCCGCACGATGCAAGGCGAGCGCGAGCACCTGGGTCTGCAACGGGCTGAGTTCGCTCGGCTTGATGACCGAGGCGCAGCCGCCGGCAATCGCCGCCGCCAGTTTGCTGCACACCGTACCGGCGGTGCTGTTCCAGGGCGCGAACAATGCCGATACCCCAACCGGTTCCATCACGACCATTGCCCGGCCCACAGGCCGCACCAGCTCGTAGTTTTCGAGAATCTGCGCCGCGTTGGCGAAGGATTGCGAGGCGTACTGGCTGACCCATTGCGCACGGGCCAACGGTGCGCCGTATTCCTCGATAGCGGTGTCGCGTATCTCTTCGGTGCTCTCCAGCACCGCCGCCTGCAGGCGCTTGAGCATGTCGATGCGCTCGGCTTTCGAGGTGCGGCCCATCGTGACTTGCGCACGCTGGGCGGCGGCGATGGCTTGCCTGGCATCCTCGCGATTGGCCAGGGTGACCGTTCCGATGACGGACTCCGTCGCCGGGTTGATGCATTCGATCGTTTCGCGGCCCTGAACGGGCACGAACGCACCATCGATGTAGCTGTGCTTGATAGTCCACATGGCGATTTTCCCAAGGGTTGAAACAGCAACGCCCGGAACATCCGGGCGTTGATCAGGACGACGGTTCAGTCGGGTAATGACTCGCGGCTGAAGGCCTGCACCTCCTGCACCAGACCGCGAGCGGCCATTTCCACCAACTGCCGACCCTTTTCCGGCGAAGCCTGGGCCGGGTCCGAACCCATGCGGCCGTCCGGGTGACGGGCGCGGAAATCCGCCGCTTCACGGATCGGGCCCCAGTTGGCGATCTGCGGCGAATAATCGGCCGACTTGATGGAATCGGGGTAGGCCCATTGGGTCACGGCGATTTCCGAAGGGGTAGCGTGAATGCCGTGGCCGGTCGGGAACTGCTCGCGCGCCAACTCGTTGACCCCTTCCAGGTCCCACCAGTTGCAAAGCTTCAGGGCAAACCCGGCCTTGCGTCGGGCGAAACTCGCTTCGGCGTACAGCTCCGAAAACGCCGCTTCGATTGACGCGATGTTGCCGCCGTGGCCATTGAGGAAAAAGATCTTTTCAAAGCCATGGGCGGCCAGCGAACGGGTCCAGTCGGCGATGGCGGCGATGAACGTCGAGGGCCTGAGCGAGATGGTGCCGGGGAAGCCGAGGTGATGTTGCGCCATGCCGATGTTGAAGGTCGGGGCAATCAGGATATCGGCGTTTTTCTGCGCTTCATGGGCGATGATTTCCGGGCACATCCAGTCGGTGCCCAGCAGGCCGGTCGGCCCGTGCTGTTCGTTGGAACCGATCGGGATGACGATGGTGCGGCTGCGTTCGAGGAATTGGGCGATTTCGGACCAGGTCGATAGGTATAAAAGCATCAGGATTCTCACTCTTCGAAGGTTCCTCGCGGAACGAGGCTGGGTGTTCAGTGCACCTGCAACAGCAGTGTCATTGATACCACCCGCCTCCCTTCGACGACAGAATACGAAGGTATCGGAATCGCCGAAACGCGCTAATCGCGAACGAGAAATTCACGAGGCGATTCGCCCATCACTCGCCTGAACATCGCACTGAAGGCACTCTGGCTGGCGTAGCCCAGATCCCGGGCAATCACCCCGACGGATTGCCCCTTGTCGAGCCGATCGATAGCGGTCGCCAGCCGTACCTGCTGCAGCCAGTGGCGGAAATTCAGACCGGTTTCATTGACGAACAGGCGTATCAGCGTGCGCGAACTGGCGCCGACCCGGTCAGCCCAGTAACCGATCGAATGGTCTTGACCGGGGTCTTGCAGAATCGCCTCGCACACAGTGACCAGACGCCGGTCGAGCGGCCACGGCACTTCGATCGGCAACGTCCGCGCCGCCTGCAACTCACTGAGTATCAGGGCCACGATGTGTGCGTTACGGCCCTCCTGCGGGTATTCGATCGGTTGCTCGGCCAGGGCCAGAATCAACTCGCGCAGCAGTCCGGGGATCTCCAGTACTTTGCAGTGATGGCCCAGCTCTGCGCAGGCTTGCGGCTCGATGTAGATCGAGCGCATCTTGACCGCGCTCAGCATCAACTGGTCGTGGATCATTCCGGGCGGAATCCACAGCGCCCGTTTCGGCGGCAGGATCCACAAGCCGCGCTCGGTGGCCACCCGCATCACGCCGTTCGAGGCATACAGCAACTGCCCGTGCCGATGCACGTGCGGCTCGTTGTATTCGCCGGTGGCCTGATCACGCACCAGCACGGTCATCACTCGCGGCACGTCCTGATAATCGGGATAACGTTCGCTGCGCGGCGCGGAATCACGCTGGGCGATGATCTTGCGCACCTCCTGCTTCATCGCTGGAGTCTCCTGAAAACAGACCTTGATCGTGTTAAAGCGGCGATTGTCACTTTGGCGACAAACCCTGGCATTTGCCATGGCCGGTCCATTGTTAGCCTTGCGCTCATTGTTCATCAATGAGGCCTTTCCCATGGCAATCACCCGCAATCTCTCCGGCCACCAGCAGAGCGTCACGGCGGTGATCGGCCTGCTGATCCTGTCCATCGCCCTGCGGCCGCCGATCATTTCGGTGGGGCCGATTCTGCTGTTGATCCAGCAGCACTTCCAGTTGAGCTACACCCAGGCCGCGCTGCTGACCTCGATTCCCGACGTCTGCATGGGCGTGTTCGCGCTGGTGGTTCCGAGCCTGGCCCGGCGCTTCGGGATCGATCGCAGTGTGGTTGTCGCCCTGACGTTGTTGGGCGCCTCGACCTTGTTGCGGGCGATCTCGCCGAATGCATTCTTCCTGCTCGGCAGTACGTTCTTCGCCAGCATCGGCATTGCGGTTGCCGGCGCGATGACCGGCGCGTGGATCAAGACTCACTTTGCGCAACGCCCGGCGCTGTTCATGGGCATCTATGCCGGCGGCTTGAGTCTGGGCGCGACCCTCGCGGCGGTGCTCAGCGCACCGATTGCCGAGCTGGCGCAAGACTGGCGAGTCAGCGCCGGAGTCTGGAGCGTGCTGTGCCTCACCGCCATCGCCAGTTGGGTGTGGATGGCACGGCGTTTTGCGACACCGGCGCCCACCGTGAAATCGCCATCGAGCCCGAGCAAACGCCTGCCCTGGGGCAATCCGCAGGCCTGGCTGATCGCGTTGAATTTCGGTGCCGGGCAATTCGTGGTCTACGCCCTCTTCGCCTGGATGGCGCCCGCCTCGGTGGAAGCGGCCACATCGAGTGTTTCCCCGGGCGTCCTGCTGGGCATTTTTACTGCAGTGTTCGCTGTGGCCAGCGTGGGTGCGGGGCTGATTCCGGGCAAGGCCCACGACCGGCGCGGTTTGCTCGGGTTGTCGGCGTTGCTGGCCCTGCTCGGGGTGGGCGGGATGGCGTTCCTGCCGGCGTACTGGCCGATGCTGTATGTGGTGCTCGCGGCCATCGGCCTGGGCATGGGCTTCACCGTGGCCATGACCTTGCCGCTGGATCACGCCCGCACCAGCGAACAGGCCGGATTGTGGACGGTGTTCATGTTGTTCATCGGTTACCTGATCGCCGCGCTCGGGCCGTTGCTGTTCGGTGCCCTGCGCGAATACGCCGGACACTATGGCCCGGCGTACACCTTGCTGTTCGCGGTACTGCTGTTGATGCTCGGCATCACGCCCCTGCTCAGACTGGCACCGGCAACTTCGCCGCAGGTGTCCGTTGCCTGAGCGGGGGGTGACAGACCTGCGACGCGCCTCGGCACGTCGCAGGGTTTCAGTTGGCGGCCGCGGCTTTTTCAATCAGCCGCGCCACCGGTGCCGGATTCGACACCATCACCACGTGCGAGGCGCCCTTCACCACCTCAACGGCCTTGGCATCTGCACGCTTGGCCATGAACGCCATCGCCTGGGGCGGGATGTTCTTGTCCTTGTCGCCGTAGATGTACCACGACGGAATGTGCTTCCAGGCAGGTGTTCCGGCCTGCTCGTTCAGCGCCGCTTCGGTGACCGGACGTTGAGTAGCCGCCATCAGCGCCGCTTGTGCAGCCGGGACGTCGGCGGCGAATTGATCGTGGAACTTGCTCTGCTGGATGTACAGGTCCTTGCCGCCGTCGGCCAGCGCAACGGGTGGTGCCAGCGTTGGTCCGAGGGTGCTGCCGGGAAACTTGCCGGCCAGCCCGGCAACGGTTTCACCGGCCTCTGGGGCAAACGCGCTGACGTAGACCAGCGCTTTGATATTGGCATGATCGTTGGCCGCATCACTGATGACGTTGCCGCCATAGGAATGACCGACCAGCACCACCGGCGACTGGATGCTGCTGAGCAACGCCGATACCGCTGCGCCATCGCTCTTGACGCCGCGCAGCGGATTGGCGGCGGCGATCACCGTGTAGCCGTCCTTCTCGAGAATCTTCGCCACGCCGTTCCAGCTCGACGCGTCGGCAAATGCGCCGTGCACCAGCACGACCGTGGGTTTGGCGGTTTGGGCGAAGGCATTGGCGCCCAGGCACAGGCCCGCAGCGATGCTCAGTGCAATCAGTGTTTTTTTCATCTGGATGTTCCTCGTATGACGGATTCAGGGGGCGTATCGGGTGAAGACAAAATCGTGGTTCTGCACCCGCGCCTGATGGCAGGCAAAGCAGGTCTGGTGCTGGGCTTCGTCGGCGGGTTTGCCGTTGATGAAACGGCCGAATCCCCAGCCACCGGTCGAGGCGTATTTGCGCGAGTCCTTGACCATCACCTGAACGGTGGTGGCCGCCCCTGGAATCGAGGCCGGTTCGAATTCCGGCGACTGCACGTGTTTCCACGCCAGCTTCACCAGCACCGTGCCGTCGGGAAACGGCAACGTCGCGCTCTGGTAAGCCTTGATCGCCCGGTCATTGCCCAGCACCGCACGCAGTTCATCCAGCGGCGCGGCTTCCTGGGCCGGGGCAATCAGCGTCCACTGCCGATAGTTTTTCGGCAGCTTCACGCCGTAGATCGGCGAGGCATCGCCGTCATCGGCCTCGCCCAACGCGACACCGGTGGCCGCCAGTGCCGCGAGCGCAATGGCCGCTGGCAGCACGGCCCAATGGTTGAATTTCATGGTCGGATCCCCTTCGGCCGGCAATCAGAGATGATCGGCATCGATCACCGCCTGGGCGAACGCTTGCGGCGCTTCCTGCGGCAGGTTGTGGCCGATGCCGCCGCTGATCAGCCGGTACTCGTACTTGCCGGTAAAGCGTTTGGCGTAGGCCTCGGCCGGTGGGTGCGGCGCACCATTGGCGTCGCCTTCGAGGGTGATGGTCGGCACGCTGATCGAGGGGAATGCCGCCAGTTTTTTCTCCAGCGGATCGTATTGCGCTTCCCCTTTGATCAGCCCCAGGCGCCAGCGGTAGTTGAAGATCGACACGGCGACGTGATCCGGGTTCTGCAACGCGGCGGCGCTGCGCTCGTAAGTCGCGTCGTCGAAGTTCCACTTCGGCGAGGCCAGCTGCCAGATCAGTTTGGCGAAGTCGTGGGTGTTCTTTTCGTAGCCCAGACGACCGCGTTCGGTCGCAAAGTAAAACTGATACCACCACTGCAACTCCGCCGCCGGCGGCAGCGGCGTCTTGCCCGCTTCCTGGCTGCCGATCAGGTAACCGCTCACCGCCACCAACGCCTTCACCCGCTCGGGCCAGAGCGCGGCGACGATGTCGGCGGTGCGCGCGCCCCAGTCATAGCCGCCAAGCACGGCCTGTTTGATCTTCAGGGCGTCCATGAAGTCGATCAGATCTTTGGCCAGCGCCGCCGGCTGGCCGTTGCGCACGGTTTTGGCGGACAGGAAACGCGTGTCGCCATAGCCGCGCGCGTAGGGAATCAGCACCCGATAGCCTTTCTGCGCCAGTGCCGGCGCCACGTCGGTGTAGCTGTGAATATCGTAGGGCCAGCCGTGCAGCAGGATGACCACCGGACCGTCGGCCGGACCGACTTCGGCGTAGGAAACGTCCAGCAGTCCGGCCTTGACGTGTTTCAGCGCGCCGAACGAAACATTCGTGCCGGCGGTAATGGCGTCAATCTTGCCGGCGGGCACTCCGGCGGCGCTGGCGTATGCCGAAGCGATGCCCAGCGCAAGCGCCAGGATCGAACCGGCGAGCACGCGCCGGGATGGGGTTACAGCGTTAAAGTCAGTCATGCCGAGTCTCCCTCGTGAACCGCCGGGCGGCGGTTCCGGGCTTTGTGGTCAAGGGCTTAGGGTTGAAGGGCTTGCGGATTGAAGGGTCAGCGGGCTGCCTGCGCAGCGGTTTTCTGCGCAGCCGCGCGCAGTGGCCGGAAGGCTTCGCGCAGTTCTTCGCTGAACAGTTGCGGTTGCTCCCATGCCGCGAAGTGACCGCCCTTGCTGACTTCGCTGAAGTAGGCCAGCGACGGATAGGCGCGCTGCGACCAGACTTTCGGCGCGCGGTAGATTTCGTGTGGGAACACGGTGATCGCCACCGGCACCTTGATGTCGGCAGTCTTCTGCGCGGCGGCGCTGAAGTTATTGTTGTTGTTCTCCCAGTAGAAACGGGAGGACGACGCCCCGCTGTCGGTCAGCCAGTAGAGGCTGATGTCATCGAGCATTTCATCGCGGCTCAGGACTTTCTCGGGCTGACCGTCGCTATCGGTCCACGCGGCGAATTTTTCATACATCCACGCTGCCGTGCCGGCAGGCGAATCGGCCAGCAGATAACCGATGGTCTGCGGTCGGGTCACCATCATTGCGCCGTAGGCGGCGTTGCGACCGAAGAACTGGCTGAGCGAATTGAAGGCCGTCACCTCCGGCGCGGTCAGCCCTGCCGGGGCCGGATCGCCGCTGTTGATCGGCTTGACCAGTTCCGGCGGCACGGTGGCCGGCATGTTCAGGTGGATACCCAGCAAACCGGGCGGCGCCAGGCGACCCAGCGCATCGGAAATCACCGAGCCGTGATCGCCGCCCTGGGACACGTAATGGCTGTAGCCCAGACGTTTCATCAACACATCCCAGGCCTTCGCCACCCGGTCAGGCCCCCAGCCGAGCTCGGTCGGTTTGCCGGAAAAACCATGGCCGGGAATCGACGGGATCACCACATCGAACGAGTCCTCGACCTTGCCGCCATAGGCCACGGGATCGGTCAGCGGGCCGATGGTCTTGAGAAATTCGAACTGCGAACCCGGCCAGCCGTGGGTGAGGATCAGCGGCATCGCATTGGGATTGCGCGAACGCACGTGGATGAACTGGATGTCGACGCCGTCGATGGTGGTCACAAACTCCGGCAAGGCGTTGAGCTTCGCTTCAGCCTTGCGCCAGTCATAGCCGTCGCCCCAATACTTCACCAACGCCTGGACCTGCGCCAGTTGCACTCCCTGGGACACGTCGCCGACCGTTTCCTTATCCGGCCAGCGAGTGTCGGCGATGCGTTTGCGCAGGTCGCTCAATTTCGCTTCGTCCACATGGATGGTGTACGGGCGAATGGCTTGCGCCGGATCCGCTGCCGGGGTCGCGGCCCAGACGCCGCTGCTGCCAGCGAGTACGGCAACGCCGAGCGCGCCGCCCCTGATGGATGACGCCAGGCAATGGCGCCAGGTAAGACCGGACGAAACCGCAACCATGATGGATCTCCTTGTAGTCATTATTCGAAAGGCATCGCCAATCGGATCAGACCACTGCGCTGGCACCGGGGCGATTACACGATGGTGTCGGTCGATACCTTGGTATGACGCGCTGGCCCGGCGCGCAAAAACGCGCTCGAACTCAGCAGCGGTTAACGGGCAGAATGCGGCGGGGAAACGGCCCAATTGAATGACAGACCTGAACAAGGATTGCGGATGCGTGGGGAAACAGCGCTCGAACGCCTGAGCAGTACGCCATCGACCACTTCTCCGTGGTGGGTGATCGGGCTGTGCATGCTGTTCAACGTGATCGACGGACTCGACGTGATGGCCATGGCCTTCACCGCCAGCCGGGTTGCGGCGGAGTGGGCGTTGAGCGGCGCGCAACTGGGCCTGTTGTTGAGCGCAAGTCTGGTCGGGATGGCGCTCGGTTCGCTGCTGGCCGCGCCCAGGGCCGACCGCTTCGGGCGCAGGCCTTTGTTGCTCGCCGGCCTGCTGCTCAGCGGCCTGAGCATGTTGCTGTCGTTCTGGAGCCCGGATCATCACGTGTTGATGTTCCTGCGTTTGCTGACCGGCATCGGCACGGGGGCAGTGCTGGTGGGGGCGAACGTGCTGACGTTCGAACACGCCGGTCCGCAGCGACGCAATCTGGCGATCGCACTGCAATCCCTCGCCTTTGCGATGGGCGCCAGTCTGGGCGGTGTGCTGGCCCATGTATTGAATGATTTGATGGGCTGGCGGTATGTCTTTCTGGCCGGGGGTTGCATCACGCTGGCGGCGGCATTGGTCGGTGTCTTCTGGCTGCGAGAATCGCCGTCATTTCTGGCACTTGAACACCGCGCGCCTATTCCTCCACTGTCGCCTGACGACGTCAGCCGGCCGTTTTCGCCCGGTCAATGGCAACAGACTCTATCGCTGGCACTGGCACTCTTTCTGTTGATGTTCTGCTTTTACTTCGTGATGAGCTGGACGCCGGCCCTGTTGGTCGACAATGGCTTTACCGACCAACAAGGCGCCCGGATCGGGATGCTGTTGGCGCTGGGTGGCATGCTCGGCGCCCTGCTGCTGGGACTGGCGGCCAATCGTTACGGCTGCCGACGTTTGCTGTCGGGTTTTCTGCTGCTCAACGCCGCCCTGCTGCCATTGATGCTGCCGGCCACTCGCGTCCCCGGTCTGGCGACACTCGTGGCGGTCACGCTGGGGCTGATGCTCAATGGTGCAGTCGCGGCTCTGTATGTGCTGGCCCCTCAAGCGTTCTGCACGTCGGTCCGCACGACCGGCGTCGGAGTGGTGCTGGCGACGGGGCGTCTGGGGGCGATCATTTCGCCGGTGGTCGCCGGGTTTCTGCTGGATGCCGGATGGACCGCACAACACCTGTTCACGTTTTTCGCCGGTAGCCAGGTGTTGGCGGCCCTGCTGATCTGGCGTGGCGTCAAGGGACGATGATCAGCTTGCCCGTCGTGTTGCGCGACTCGATATCGCGATGGGCCTGTTGCGCATCATCCAGTGAATAACGCTTGCCGATCACGGCTTTCAGTTTGCCGGCACTGACCCACGCGAACAGTTGCCGGGATTTTTCCAGCAGCACCTCGCGGTTGCGCACGTAGTGCATGACCGAGGGATACGTCAGCTTGATGCTGCGCGGCATGCTGAAGATATCGATCGGCGGGATCGGGTTCATGAACGGTCCGTACAAGGCCAGGGTGCCGAAATAATCCAGCATCTCCAGCGAATCGGCGAACCCTTCCGCGCCGGTGCCGTCGTACACCACATTCACCCGCTGCCCGTCGGTCAGGCGCATGACCTGGGCGGCAATGTTTTGCGCTCGCCCGATCACCACATAGTCCGCCCCCGCCGCGAGCACCGCCTCGACCTTGTCGGCATGAGAAACCCGGCCTATGACCTTGCCGCCCAGCAGCTTGATCAACTGGGTCAGCATCAGCCCCACGCCCCCCGCCGCCGCATGCACCAAGGCTACGTCGCCCGGCTGGATCGCGTGCACCTTGTCCACCAGATTGCTGGCGGTCAGGCCCTGCATCATCAGGCTGGCGGCGGTGGCGAAGTCGATCTCATCGGGCAACGGCACCAACTGGCTGACCGGGGCGATCACCTGTTCGGCGTAGCTGCCCGGCACGTAATGCCAGGCCACGCGGTCACCGACAGCGAACTCCGTCACCTGCGGGCCGCTGGCCAGGACGACGCCGGCGCCTTCTGCACCCAGCGTCAGCGGCAGTTCCCAGGCAGCGCCGAGCCCGCGTCGGGCACCGGTGTCCATGAAATTGATACCCGCCGCCATGACCTTGACCAGGACTTGCCCGGGCCCCGGTTCTGCCAGTTGAATGTCCTGCACCGTCAACACTTCGGGCCCGCCAAAGGCCTGGATAACCACTGCTTTCATCATGTTCTGCCCTGTCATCGGGACGACCGGTCCTGCTGCCTTTCGGGTGGCAGGAGCGCGGACGTCACGTTGCTTTCACTCAACGTCGAAGGACGTTGAAACCAGGGCCAAGGCTGCGCGGCGGATGTATCCCGGCGGTTTCGCCAACCCGGCGCTGTGCATGCTTGTATGGCTAGAGGGGCGGTAGATACAGTGGCTTACAAAAGCGCCACTGTGATGCCCATCGCAGTGTGCAATGTCGGCCGATATTCGCCACGGGCGACACCAAAGTATGATGGGCGAGTGCCATCCGAAGGCGCATCTTTGTTCAACGGTGACTGCACACAATGAGAATCGGTATGACGAACGAGCAGGAGCGCGTCATCGAGGACGGTCCAGGCCGCGCGGGTGACGCGGTCATGCCGGCGCCGGGGATCGACTCGATCATCGACAGCATCCCGGCCATGGTCGCCTTCATGACGCCGTCCGGTGAGCTGGAACAGGTGAACCGGCAAATCATGGAGTACATCGGCGCCCCGCTGCATGAACTGAAAAACTGGCAGGCCAGCGAGACCGTGCACCCGGACGACCTGCCCTCGGTCATCGCTGCCTGGATGCACTCGGTCAGTACCGGCACGCCCTATGAAAACGAGCACCGGATTCGCCGCGCCGACGGTGTCTATCGCTGGTTCCATGTGCGCGGCCTGCCGATCAGAGACAGTGCAGGCACCATCACCCGCTGGTGCGTGCTGCAGGTCGATATCGATGAGCGCCGGCGGGACAAGGCCTTGATCGCCAGTGCCCTGGCCGAAGTCAGCGCGTCGGAAGAACGTCTGCGCGGGATCATCGACGCCGTTCCCGGTTTTGTCTGGAGCGCCTCGCCGGAAGGCAACGTCGGCTTCGTCAATCAGCGCTGGTGCGACTACACCGGCATGTCCGTCGAACAAGCCTGCGGTGACGGCTGGACGGCGTCCATCCACCCCGACGACGCACCGGGCCTGGCGGTTTATTGGCAAGGGATTCTGCAATCGGGCAACGCCGGTGAATACGAGGCCCGACTGAGACGCTTCGACGGCGTTTACCGCTGGTTCCTGATCCGCGCCGTGCCCCAGCGTGATGACACGGGGCGGATCGTGCGCTGGTACGGCGAGAACACCGATATCGAAGACCGCAAACGGGCGGAAGTCTTTCTGGCCAAGGCCCAACGCCTGAGCGCCACCGGTACGTTTTCCTGGCGGGTGAGCACCGACGAGATCACCTGGTCGGACGAGGTCTACCGCATCCTTGAACTGGACCCGGACACGCCGCCCGGCTTCGAGGCGATCTATCGCCGCGTGCATCCGGACGACATCTCCAGCCATCGGGAAATGATCAAGCGCCAACGCCGCAAGGGGCGCGACTTCGAACACGAGCACCGGCTGCTGATGCCCGACGGCACGGTGAAATACGTGCGGCTGGTGGCGCACTCGATCGCCCATGCGCCCGATGGCTTCGAATACATCGCCGCCCTGCAGGACATCACCCAGCGCCGGCTCGCCGAAGAGGTCTTGAGCAAGGCGCGCTCGGAACTGACGCACCTGGCCAGGGTCGCCAGCCTTGGCGCGGTCACGGCGTCGATTGCCCACGAGGTCAATCAACCGCTGGCCGGCATCATCACTAACGCCAGCACCTGCCTGCGCATGCTCGGCGCCGACCCGCCGAATGTCGATGGCGCCAGGGAAACCGCGCGCCGCACCATTCGCGACGGCAACCGCGCGGCCGATGTGATCAATCGACTGCGGGCGCTGTTCTCGAAGAAAAGCATCACCCTTGAAAACGTCAATCTGAATGACGCGGCACGGGAAGTCATCGCCATGCTGCTGGGCGAGCTGCAACGCAACGGCGTGGTGCTGCATCCGCAATTTGCCGAAGCGCTGCCGCTGGTCAGGGGCGACCGGGTTCAGCTTCAACAGGTGATCCTCAACCTGATCATGAATGCCGCCGAGGCCATGAGCGCGATCCACGACCGGCCCCGACAATTGATCGTCAGCACCGGTCTGGGCTCGGACGAGAGCGTTTACCTGGCGGTGAAGGACAGCGGCAACGGCGTCGATCCACAGGACATCGAACGCATTTTCAACGCTTTCTACACCACCAAAAGCTCGGGCATGGGCGTCGGTCTGTCCATCAGTCGCTCGATCATCGAGCGCCACGATGGGAAGCTGTGGGCCAGCGCCAACGACGGCCCGGGTACGACGTTTACCTTTGCCATCCCGCATTCGACGGACTTGCCGCAAACCGATAACCGCGACCTCGCCGATCGCACCGTGGAGAATGATTGATGGGTACGCATTTGCTCGTATCGGTGGTCGATGACGACGAATCGGTTCGTGAATCACTGCCTGACCTGATCAAGGAGTTCGGCTTCGCCGTCCAGGCGTTTGCCTCGGCGCAGGCGTTTCTGGCATCGCCCTATCTGGACCTGACCCATTGCCTGATTCTCGACGTTGCCATGCCCGGCATGTCGGGACCTGATCTGCAACGGGAGCTGCTTCGGCGTGACTATCGCATTCCGGTGATTTTCATCACCGCGCACGGCGACGCCAGCGAACAGGCGAAGCTGCTGAACAGTGGCGCCGTGGAGTGCCTGTTCAAACCGTTCAGCGAAGCCCAATTGCTCAAGGCCCTGAGCGCCGCCCTGCCCCTCGATTGAGCGTGAAGCCGAACAGAACAAGGAATCGACATGTTGAACGCGAACAACGCAATCGCCCCTTCCCGTGGAGCATTACCGATGAGTGATGTCACGCCCGTCGTATTCGTTGTCGATGACGACATTTCCGTGCGCGAGTCGCTGGAGCTGATGATCCGCTTCGCCGGATGGCAGCCACGGCTGTTCGAGTCCGCGCAGGACTTTCTCGACGCGCCCCGGGCGCTGGTGCCCAGTTGTCTGGTGCTGGACATCAACCTGCCCGACCTGAACGGCCTGGATCTGCAGACCGCCCTGGCCGATGAGCGCCACAACATGCCGATCATCTTCATCACCGGCTACGGCGATATTCCGCGCACGGTGCGGGCCCTGAAGGCCGGCGCGGTGGAGTTTCTGACCAAACCGTTCAACGACGAGGTGATCCTCAGCGCCATGGCCGATGCGCTGCAAAGCAGTCGCGTGGCGCTTGAGGGGGAAAAGAATCTGCGCGCACTGCTCGAGGCCTACAAGACCCTGACGCCGCGCGAGCAGGAAATCATGGCCTCGGTGGTCAGCGGACGGCTGAACAAGCTGATTGCCGCCGATCTCAACATCAGCGAAATCACCGTCAAGGCCCATCGCGGCAAGGTGATGCGCAAGATGAAGGCCCGTTCGCTGGCGGACCTGGTGAAAATGGCCGCCCTGATTACGCCGGAGTAGCGGGCAGGCTCTGCCAGAAGCTTTCCAGCCGACGCAGATCAAGGCTGTCGAAGCCTTCCGAAGCCCGCTCGCGACAGGCGCCGAGCAACGTCCGGGCCTGATCCGGCTGACCCTGTTCAAGCCAGAAACGGGCCAGATCCATCGATGACCGCAACTCCCACGCCCACGCGCCCTGCTCGCGGCTCAGCGCAATGGAATCCTCAAGAACCGCCAATATGGCCTGCTCATCATCGGCCTGGATAACCTTAAGAATACCGGCCTTGATTCGCAGTAATTCCGGCAGCGCAAAGGCATCACCGCTTCGGCGGCAGTGATCGATGGTGCTGTCGACCAGGGTCAGTGCCTTTGGGTGTTGACCCACCAGCATCAGGCCTTCGGCCAGTGCGATTTCGAATGAGGTCGTGAGCAGTTCGTAACGCATGCCCCGCAACCGCGCCAGACTTTCCTCCAGCATGGCAACTGCTTCGCCGGGTTCCTCGGCGCGGATGGCGATCGCCGCGCGCAACCCGTGGCAGGCGGCAATGTAAGGGCCGAGTGCGTTGGTTTCGGCGATGGCGCTGAACCGCTCGAGGCTCGCGGTGGCCTTCGCCAGATCACCGGTCCAGATATAGATGCACAAGATCCAGACCATGGCGATGCAGTAAGTGACCGGATGCTGCAGCGCGAATGCTTCGGCCTCGATCTGCTCGGCCAAGCGCCGGGCCTGATCGGGATAGCCCTGCAGCCAGAGTGACCGCGCCAGCGCCAGGCCCGTGCGATTGCGGTGATCGAAGCCGTAGTAAATCGTGTTGCTGGGATGGGATGGCAAGCTGTTGCGCAGCGAGCTTTCCAGTTCCTGGCGGGCCAGACGCTGATTGCCGAGCAGATGATGGGAGATGCCGGTCAGCGATGCGGCAATCGCGATGGCGGCGGGCTCGTTGAGGATGTTGCCGACCACCGCGGCCTGCTCCGCCCAGGCCAGCGACGACGGGAAATCACCGATGCGCTCGTAGAATATCTGCAAGCGGCCCAGCAACCTCAGCTGAGATCCGTAGTCGTTCAGCGCGACGGCAATGTCTTGGGCTCGGAGCAAGGCTTTTTCGGCGGCTTCACTGTTGCCTCGGGTGAACATCAGGACCAGACCGAGCGCGGCTTGCAGTTCCATTTCGGTGGGCGTGCCGTAGTACCCCAGTTCCAGCAGTTCCACCGCCCGGGAGCACCAGGTGCGGCACTCGACCAGCAAGGAAAAATGCAGGAACAACGGCGCGCTCGCAGCCGCCAGCGGCAACGCCAGTCCCGGATCACCGTGGGGCCCGAAGCTCCATTCCAGCGCACCGCGAACGTTGCCCAACTGGCTGGCCAGACGCGCCGAGTGGCGGAAAATTTCGTCGGGCGCAGTCCCCAGATGGCCGAGCAGATCCATGTAAAACGCCGCGTGCCGGAACGCCAGCGCATTGACCTCGGCTTCTCCCCGCGCCGCCAGTTTTTCCCGGGCGTAGGCACGCGTCATCTCGAGCAAGCGATACGAATCCGTCGAGTCGCTGTGATCGACCGTGACCAGCCCCTTGCACACCAGATCATCAAGGATCGCCGCCGCCGTGGCGCTTTCGTGTTGCGACTCGGCCACCACCTGAGCGGCGGCTTCCTGGGAGAACGGCCCGACGAAGACCGAAAACCGCTCCAGCGCCAGGCGCTCTTGCTGCGACAGCAGGTCATAGCTCCAGTCGAGCATGGCGCGCAGGGTCTGATGCCGTGGCACGGCAGTTCTGCGCCCCGACCAGCCCAGCGAAAAACGCTCGCCGAGCAGCGCGTGGGTGGCCTTCAATCCGTGGCTCGCGACCCGCATCGCCGCCAGTTCGATCGGCAGCGCCATGCCCTCCAGCCGCTGGCAAATGTCCGCAATCATTTGCCCTCCGCCCGCTTCCAGCAACAGCGCGGCATTGCTCGACGACGCGCGTTCGACAAACAGCTTGATGGCCGGAAATGCCAGCAACTCCGCAACCGAGAGGTGTTGCGGCTCACGGGGAAACTCCAGCGGATTGAGCCAGTGCACGTATTCGCCACGCACCCGCAGCGGCTCGCGACTGGTGGCCAGAACCCCGACCTGCGGCGCGGTGTCGCTGATCTGCTCCAGGAGCGTCGACACCGCGTCGATAAGGTGTTCGCAGTTGTCGATCACCAGCATCAGCCGCTGCTCACGCAAATGCGCGAGCAGTACAAACATCGGGTCTTCCGCCTGCACCGGGATGTCCAGCGATCGGGCCAGCGCCGACGGCACCAGCGCGCAGTCTTCCACTTGCGCCAAATCGACGAAACTGACGCGCTCATAACCCTGGGCGGCGATGCGGTGCGCCACTTCGATGGCCAGGCTGGTCTTGCCGACGCCGCCGGGGCCGACGATGGTAAACAGCCTCGGTTGCTGCATGTGGTCGATGACCAGTTGCAGATCGGTCTCGCGGCCGATCAATTTTGCCCGTGGCGGCAGACTGCAAACGCCATCAGTGGCTCGGGGCGCGATGGGCGCCGGTTGAACAGCGGTCTGTTTTCTTTCCAGCGGCGCGACGAAGGCATAACCCACGCCGACCTGGGTCGCGATGTAACGCGCCTGTTCCTCGCCATCCCCGAGAATCCGCCGCAGGCCGGTCATGTGAAAACGCAGGCTGCCTTCGGCCACCACGCTGTCGGGCCAAACCTTGTCGATCAGGTCGTATTTGGACAGCACGCGCCCCGGTTGCTCGAGCAAGGCGATTAGCAGATCCAGCGCCCGCCCGCCGATCTCGACCGCCACCCCGTTGCGGGTCAGCAGCCGTTTGCCTGGAACGACACAGAACGGACCGAAAATGAATTGGGTCGTGAGGGATTCGTGCAATGCGTCCGGAAAAGACTCCACGAGGATCGATCTCTCTAAAAAACGTAGGGGGCGGCGCCGGTTACAGACAGCCGGCGCAGGCCCTTTGCATGATAGGAGTTTTGCATGGTCGTTCAAGCACGGCACCGGCAGAGAGAGAACCTCACCCCTTTATTTCCCCTTTGCGAATGGCAATTTTGATGGCCTGAGCGGTGGTGGCCACGCCGAGATGCCGACGGGCCGAACGCAGGTGATTTTCCACTGTACGGCCGGACAAGCCGAGCGTGGCAGCAATGTCGGCCTGTCGCCGACCGGCGGCGACCCACGCCAGCACTTCGCGCTCACGGGTCGAGAGTTTCCCGGCTGTCTCGTCCAGCGGCGCTTCGAGCAAGCGTCGTGCCGAGTGAAACGCCACCGTGGCGAGCATGCCCAACGCCAGACGAACCCGCGCCGAGGCATCGATCTGTTCGCCTCCCAGGCTCATGGCGCCTTCAAGCCCTTGCGGGCCGAAGACCGGAATCTGCAATCCATGCACGCCCGGGCCACTGGGCACGCGAACCAGCCGATAAAGTTCGCCGCTCTCCTCCTGCACCTTGCTCCAGAAGAACGATTCGCGGGCGTCCAACAGGTGGCGAGTTACTGGGCAGCGCTGAACGTAGGTTTCGGCGTCGACGCCAGTGCCATCACCAAACCAGTCGCCCTCCACCCAGTAAATGCGCTCGACCACGTCCTCCGACGCCGAGGTGGCGGAGAACAGGACGAATCGATCGTAACCATAGGCCCCGGCGAAACCGCGAACGGCCTTCTGGATCGCCACTAGCGTGGGCGCCGCCTCGATGTCGAGGGCGGCGCGCAAGAGTGCCTCGGCAGGTCCGGAGCTCACCCCGACGTGACCTCTTTGAGGAGCGCGGCCGCCGCCAGTTTGCCCAGCGCGTTGCCCGCCAGCGGACTGTCACCGGTCAGCAGTTTGCGATCCTGAAGCGTGGCCCCGGAAATGTCCTGGTTAGTGATTTCCACACCGAGCGCCTGCAACTGCTCGCCGAACTTCCAGGTCAGGTGGCCGGGCATGTAACCGATGTCGGGGGTTGTCGCGTCCAGGACATCGGGAAAGGCGCAAATCCGGTAGCCATTGAAGATGCATGAATCTTTTGTTTCACCGAGGCCGGCCGCCAGCAGCGCCGCCGGGCCGTGGCACAGAGTAATGACGAATTTGTCCTTGGCGACGGCCCATTGCAGGACTTTCTTCACGTCCTCGCTTTCCGGCAGGCCGATCAGCGCACCGTGGCCGCCGGGAATGAACACGCCGATGTAATCCGAGTCCTCGCCCAGCGCTTCTTCGATCACTTGGGACAGCTTGAGCGGACGCTTGAACTGATCACGATATTGCTCATAGAAGCCCTTCACTTCGGCGTCTTCGGAGGGCATGGCCCAGAATTCGAACTTGACCGGATTGCCCGACAGCGTCGCGACGTCGAAGCCGAAACCGGCCTTGTCCAGGTGATACATCGGCAGCAGGGTTTCAACCGGGTGATTGCCCGTGGAAAACATGGTGCCGTTGTCGGTCAATAGATAGCGCTCGTCCGCGCCGATCATCAGGACCTTCCAGCGCCCGCCCTTGTAACGGTTGGGGTACTCGGCATCACTGAGATCGGATTTGGGCGAAGTGAACTGGCTGAGGGAATACGGCGAGGGGAAAAACGCGTTGTCCTCAGCCGGATCGGGGGTTGGGCGCTTGTCGTCAGTCTGCGTGGTAGCCATGGTGCTCTCCATCGAGTGGGTCAACGTCGGAGTTCATGCTAGTAAGGCGTCAGCGTTACAACAATGAGGGTTTTCCCTCAAAAGATCATGCACTGAACCTGCAGCCCCTCAATGTGATCGATAAGTGGCAGAATCCCCGCAACTGATGAATTCGGAGACCCCCAATGCTTCGCCTGTTTGAACAACGGCTCGACCCCTTCCCGCCCGACGAAGCGCCGCCACCGCCGGTCGGTCTGGCGCGGTTCCTGTGGGCCTGCACCCGTGGCGCTCGCGGTTATATCCTCGCGCTGGCGCTGCTCAGTGCCGGTGTGTCGATCTACGAGGCCTGGTTGTTTTCCTTTCTGGGTCAGGTCGTGGACCTGCTTTCGGCCTGGCAGGCTGGCGGCGATGTGAACGGCCAGGAGAGCCGCGTGCTGTGGGGCATCGGCCTCGTGCTGCTGACCAGTGTCGGGCTGGTGGCGCTGCGCACCATGGTTCAGCATCAGGTCTTGGCGATCAATTTGCCGTTGCGCCTGCGCTGGGATTTTCATCGGCTGATGCTGCGGCAGAGCCTTTCATTCTTTTCCGACGAGTTTTCCGGCCGGGTCACGACCAAGGTGATGCAGACCGCACTGGCCGTGCGCGAAGTGCTGTTCACCGTCATCGAGATCGCACCGGGCATTGGCGTCTATTTCATTGCGATCATCGCCCTGGCCGGCGGTTTCGCCCTGAAACTCATGCTGCCGTTCATTGCCTGGGTCGCGCTGTTCGGGCTGGCGATGCTGTACTTCGTGCCCCGTCTGGGCCAGGTCGGCCAGGAACAGGCCCACGCGCGATCATCAATGACGGGGCGGGTGTCGGACGCCTACACCAACATCACCACCGTCAAACTGTTCTCCCACTCCAAACGTGAAGCGCACTTTGCACGGGCGGCGATGGAGGATTTCAAACAGACCGGCTTCCGTCAGATGCGTCTGGTCAGCCAGTTCGAGATCGTCAATCAGGCGCTGGTGGTCGGGCTGATCATGGGCGCCGGCGGCTACGCCTTGTGGCTGTGGCATCAGGGCGAAGTCGGCACCGGGGCCGTGGCGGCGATCACGGCCATGGCGCTGCGCATCAACGGCATGTCGCACTGGATCATGTGGCAGATGACGTCGCTGTTCGAGAACATTGGCACGGTGCAGGACGGCATGGACACCCTGACCCGAGGCCCCAAGGTGCAGGACGCGCCGGACGCCGGCGTGCTGGTGCCTTCCGGCGGCGCCGTGGAATTCGACAACGTCAGCTTCAACTACAACGGCGAACGCCAGGTGCTCGACGGCTTGAGCCTGAGTATCCAGCCGGGCGAGAAGATCGGTCTGGTGGGACGTTCCGGTGCCGGTAAATCCACGCTGATCAACCTGCTGCTGCGCTTCTATGACGTCGATCGCGGCGAGATTCGCATCGACGGTCAAAACATCGCAAAGGTGACGCAGGACAGCCTGCGCAGCGCGATCGGCATGGTCACTCAGGACACCTCCCTGCTGCACCGCTCGATTCGCGACAACATCGCCTACGGCCGACCGGACGCCACCGACGAACAGATCCAGCGCGCGGCGGCCAATGCCCAAGCCGACGGCTTCATCAACCAGCTCAGCGACCGTCAGGGCCACACCGGCTATGACACGCTGGTGGGCGAGCGCGGCATCAAGCTTTCCGGTGGCCAGCGCCAACGCATTGCCATTGCCCGGGTGATGCTCAAAAACGCGCCGATCCTTCTACTGGACGAAGCGACAAGCGCCCTGGACTCGGAAGTCGAAGTCGCCATCCAGGAAAGCCTCGATGAAATGATGCAGGGTAAAACCGTGATCGCGATTGCGCATCGACTGTCGACGATTGCGGCGATGGATCGACTGATTGTCATGGATGAAGGGCGCATCATCGAGCAAGGCACCCACACCGAACTGCTGGCCAAGAACGGCACCTATGCGCGGCTTTGGCAGCATCAGAGTGGCGGGTTTCTGGGTGAGGATCAGGGGCTGACCGAGGCGATGGATCAGGCGTGAGCAGCGCTGCCCCGGTGCTGCCGGGGCAGACTACGAAGGCTCAGACGCTCGGGTGGGTGTGGTAGATCTTGCTGACGATCGTCCACTTGCCGTCTACCTTCAGCAGGTTGAAGAAGTCGGTGAAACGGAACCCCGACACGTTGTCGGTATCGACCCGGGCACTCGCGGCCGTGCCGACGATGTCGATGCGGACGATGGCGGCTTCGGCTTCGGGGGATGGACGAAACGCGCTGTCGATGACGTCATACAGATTCTGGATCGCGCCGCCGACGAGCTTGCCGTCGTCAACCCCGAACATGGTCGCCTGCGCATTGAACGCGGGCTTCATCAAGGCGCTGTCAGCCTTTGCTCCACCTTCGTTGTACTGGCTTAGCACTTCGACGATTGCGTTGTATTCCTGCACGTAAGTTGGATGGCTCATGATGAACTCCTGTTTGCTGTGAATGTTCTTTCAATCAAGCCGCCCTGCGCCGATCCGGTGCAGGGCGCACAAATCAATGGTCAGCCGCTGGCCAGTCGGTGTAGCCCTTGGCGCCGCCGCCGTAGTAGCTCTCGCGTGGCGCGATGGTCAGTTCGGTGCCCCGACGCAGGCGCTCCACGAGGTCGGGGTTGGAAATGAACAGGCGCCCGAACGCCACCGCGTCAATCCGGCCCTGCGCCCGGCGCTCCAGTGCCATCTCGAGGTCGTAGTTGTTATTGCCGATGAAGGGGCCTTCGAACTGCGCGCTCAATGCATCCAGATCAACGCCATCAGGAACCGTACGCGAGGTCGCGGTGGCGCCTTCGACGAAGTGCAGATAGGCCAGATTGAGTCGGTTGAGCTGCTGAATCAGATAACCGTAGGTCGCCATGACATTGCTGTCGGGAGGTGTGTTTCCGGCATCGGGCGTGACCGGCGAAAGACGAATGCCGACGCGGTCACTGCCCCAGATCGAAATCACCGCTTCAGTGACTTCAAGCGTCAGTCGGGCGCGGTTCTCAATGGTGCCGCCATACCGGTCAGTGCGCTGATTGGTCGAGTCACGCAGAAACTGGTCGAGCAGATAGCTGTTCGCCGAATGAACCTCCACGCCATCGAAACCGGCACGCCTGGCATTTTCAGCGGCGCGCTTGTATTGCTCGATGATGCCGGGAATCTCCGATGTCTCCAGCGCTCGGGGCATCGACACTTCGACAAAGCCGTTCTCGGTGTAGGTGCTGCCTTCTGCCTTGATCGCCGACGGCGCAACGGGAGCGGCGCGGTCGGGCTGCAACTCGACGCTGGAAAAACGCCCCACGTGCCACAACTGGCTGACAATCCTGCCACCTGCGGCATGGACGGCGTCCGTGACTTTTCTCCAGCCCGCCACCTGCGCGTCCGACCAGATCCCCGGCGTCATGGCGTAGCCACGCCCCTGCGCCGAAATGTTTGTCGCTTCGGCAATGATCAAGCCGGCACTCGCGCGCTGTGCGTAGTAAGTAGCGTGCAACTCGTTCGGAACGCCGTCTTCAGCCATCCGGCTGCGGGTCACGGGCGCCATGACAATCCGGTTGGCCAATTGCAGGGCGCCCATTTGCATGGGAGAAAAAAGATCCGTGTTGCGACTGTTATCAATCATGTTGCATACCTTCAATATCAGACCGGTCGTCTAGTAACTTGATGAAAAAAATCGCCTGTACATCAGCAGGCGTTTACTCGTGCAGCGCCGCCAGCGCTCCTTATGATCGTCAGGCCTTTTGTACGTCCGGGCGGGTACGCGAAGGCTCAAGAGTCACCCTCTCCCACTTGGCGATCACCAGGGGCGCAATCGCATTGCCCAACACATTCAGGGTGGTGGTGCCGCTGTCGATAATCCTGAAGATACCGGCGATCAGTGCCACGCCCTCCAGCGGGAGACCGGCAGACGCCAACGTGGCCGACAGGATGACGATGGCGAATCCAGGCACCCCGGCAGCACCTTTGGAGGTCAGCACCATGGTCACCACCAGCAGGATTTCCTGAGAAAGCGACAGATCGATTCCATAAAGCTGGGCGATGAAAATTGTCGCCACGCCGAGGAAGATCGACGCGCCATCGAGGTTGAACGCGTACCCCACTGGCACCACAAAACTGACAATGCGCCGTGGTACGCCGTAGTTCTCCAGCTTGCTCATCAACTGCGGCATGACCGCTGCAGAGGCAGCACTGGAGAACGCAAGAATCAACTCGTCGCGGAAATACCTGATCAACTTGAAGATGTTCTCGCCGATCAGGTAACTGATTCCTCCGAGCACTACCAATGCGAAGACGATCAGCGCCAGATAAACCACACCAATCAACTTGAGCAGGGGCAACAACGAGGCAAAACCGAAGGTAGCGACGGTCGCACCGATCATGCCGAACACCCCTATCGGGGCATAGGCCATGACGATCGAGACGATCCTGAACATCGCATCTGAAATGCCTTGGACCAGCGCAACCACAGGTGCACTTTTCTCCCTGGGCAATGCGTTGAGCGCGACACCGAACAACACCGCGAAGAACAGCACAGAAAGCAACTTCGCCTCGGACATCGCCACAAGAACGTTATCCGGAACGATGTTTTGCACAATCACGAGCGCGCCCTTCGAAGGCTCCATCGTGATGGCGGCAGCACCGTGTGCGATGCCCGAAATATCGGTGCCCGTACCGGGTTCGAAGAGGTTCGCGAAACACAGGCCGATCACGATGGCCAGGCCGGTGATCGCAAAGAAATAGCCCAGCGACTTGATGCCCATCCGGCCGAACGACTTGTTATCCCCGCCTCCGGCGATACCCAGGATCATGCAACAGAACACGATGGGCACGACCACCATCTTCATCATCTTGATGAAGATATCGCCAAGCGGTTTCAGGATCTCCGTGCTGACCCACGACTGATACTGCGGATGGGTATTGAAGTACCAACCAACGAGCACGCCAAGCAACAGCCCGGCAACGATTTGCCACACCAGGGGAATACGTTTCATGTCTAGCCTTCTTGTTGGAATGAAAGGACTGCATCAATCGGCAGTTGCTAGAGTCATGAGCTTCCAGCTCACTTGAGATCAAATGGCACAACGCCGTTGTGCCATTGCGTTTCTTACTTGGCGAAGAGCTGACTCATATCCTTGAAGGCCTTGAATTCGAGGGCATTGCCGCAAGGGTCGAACAGGAACATGGTGGCTTGCTCGCCAACCTGTCCTTTGAATCGAATGTAAGGTTTGATCACAAATTCGGTACCGAAAGACTTGAGGCGCTCTGCCAGCGCTTCCCACTCTTCCCATCCCAGGATGATGCCGAAGTGAGGAACAGGAACGTCGTGCCCGTCGACCGGGTTGCTGTGAACGCTTTCCTGAGACGCGGTTTTCGGGTGCTCGTGAATCACCAGTTGGTGCCCGTAAAAGTTGAAGTCGACCCACTGGTTGCTGGAACGCCCCTCTTCCAGGCCGAAGACTTCACCGTAAAAAGTGCGGGCTGCGGCCAGGTTGTAAACGGGGATGGCGAGGTGAAAGGGTGAAAGGCTCATCAGGACTCCGATACGTTTTTTGTGGTTGATGAGCACATCGTAGGGCGACACTGACAGCAAAAAAATCAATATATATTTCTCAGAAACACAACTAATATTTGTGAATGATCAAAGAACTCAAGACCCTTATTGCCGTCGCCCGGGAAGGCACTTTCGCTGCGGCCGGCAACCGGATCGGCCTCACCCAGGCAGCGGTGAGCGCCCAGATTCAACGTCTGGAAGCCGAACTTGGCTTTGAAATATTCGACAGAAAAGGACGCTCGGCCCACCTCAACAGGATGGGCCAGCAAGTCCTGCTTCAGGCGCAGGAGCTGCTTCGTCTTTACGACAACCTGGGATCGACCACCGTTGGTCTTTCCACCCGCATTCTGGTCAACGTCGGCGCAATCGCCTCAGTCCAGCGATCGTTTCTCCCGGACGCACTCGCCAGGTTTCACCAGCAGTGCCCGGAATGCCGAACGCGTGTCGTGCCCGGTCTTTCCATGGAGCTGGTGAACCTGGTGGATACTGGCGAAATCGACATGGCGGCGATCATTCGGCCGCCCTTCTCGCTTCAAAGCGATCTGCGCTGGACCACACTGGCGCTTGAACCCTACCGTCTGATCGTGCCCAAGGACGTACCGGGAGAAGACTGGATCGAACTGCTCTCAAGCCTGCCGTTCATTCGGTATGACCGCTCTTCATTCGGCGGCAGGCAGGTCGATCGTTTCCTGCGACAGATGCATTTCACTTTGCGTGAAGTCTCTGAGCTGGATGAGCTGGAGGCCATCATCAGGCTGGTGGAGAATGGCGTAGGGGTCGCGCTCGTGCCGCAGACGGCCACCCATCAGCAATGGCCGTCAGGGGTGCGGGCGCTCGATCTGGGCCAGCATACTTTCCATCGTGATATCGGACTGGTGCACAGGCCTCGGCGAAGTTTCACCGAACCTGTACGGACTTTGGCTGAACTTATTCTCGAGCAATTCAAGGTGGCGGCTGAGTGAGGGTCGATGGCTCACCCCTCAACAAGCCGCCCCGCAACCCACGCACGACTATACCCGAGCACCCTCCCCGCCAACCCCAGCGGAAAATGAATCACACCATGTGCGGTTTCCGGCAACAGGTGCACCTCCACTTCCGCCGCTCTGCCCCAACGTTCAGCCAACTCAAGCGTGTCATCCCTGAGCGGATCCAGTTCCGCAGCGAACATCAACGCTGGCGGAAAACCGGTGAAGTCACCGTACAGCGGTGACAACGGCGCCTGCCGGCGTTCTTCCTCGTTCAATCCCGGAGTGAGCATTTGCAGCGCTTCAACCATCCCCGGCCCGTCCAGCAGCAAGGTATCGGGCCCGGCGCTGCGTACGCTGGGGGTTCCGGTAAGGTCGTAGACGCCGTAATACAGCAGCGCCCCGCTCACCCGTTCGAGCAGGTCCGGCCACTGTTTGAGTTGCAGCAGGGTCGCGGCGGCGAGGTGGCCGCCTGCCGACTCGCCCACGACGATGACGGGCAGGTTCGCAAACTCGCGGCAGTCATCGCTCAGCAGCCAGCGGGCCGCCGTGAGGCAGTCCTGCATGGTGCCCTCGATCGGAGTCGAGACCACAAGCCGATAGTCGACCGAGATCACTGCTACGTCGCAGGCTTTCACCATGGCAACGTTGAGGGGGTCGTTCATCTGCGCGTTGCCGATGACCCAGCCGCCACCATGAAAATCCAGCACCACGCCTTTGGCCTTTGTCTTTGGCCGAATAATCCGCACCGGCACTGATGCGCCGTCGACACCCACCACTTTTCGTTCAGCCTCGAGCCCGTGCTTGAGCAACTTTCTTGCGCCGCCCAATTGGCTTAGCCGCAACAGCAACTGAATCGCCCGTGGCGTGATGCGATTGCGGATGCGAAAGCGCGGCAGCCGGGCAAGCTTGCGGTTGAACGCGCGCAATTGCTCCAACTCGTTAGCGTCTGCGGGCCAGTCCATTGATTTCTTCATTTCGTCCTCTTTATTCGCGAGCGTTGCGCAGAATGGAAAAATATCAGCACATTGGATCTGTTGCTGCCTGAATGCCCGGAGCAACGCAAAAAACTCTTTGGCCGTTTGTCGCCCCGTTGATAGGAATAGGCAATGATCAAAGACAAACCGACATAGGTGAGTGTTTCTTCGATGGATACCATGAGCTGAAACAGCATTAACGGGAGCCCGTCATGACCACCACCAGAACCCTCTTCATCACCGGCGTCAGCAGCGGCTTCGGCCACGCGCTGGCCAAGGAAGCGCTGGCTGCCGGCCACCGCGTCATCGGCACCGTGCGCAACGAAGCCGACCTGCAAGCCTTTCAGGCGCTGTCCAGCGGCAACGCGTACGGCGTGCTGCTGGATGTCACGGACTTCGACCGCATCGAAGGCGTCGTGGCGACCGTGGAAGCGACCCACGGTCCGGTCGATGTGCTGGTCAACAACGCCGGCTACGGCCACGAAGGCATTTTCGAAGAGTCGCCGCTGGAGGACATGCGCCGCCAGTTCGACGTGAATGTGTTCGGCGCGGTCGCGGTGACCAAGGCGTTTGTGCCGTTCTTTCGCCAGCGGCGGGCGGGTCATATTCTCAATATCACGTCGATGGGCGGCACAATCACCATGCCGGGTATCGCGTACTACTGCGGCAGCAAGTTTGCGCTCGAAGGCATCTCCGATACCCTGAGCAAGGAGCTGGCGCCATTCAATATCTTCGTGACCGCCGTCGCACCAGGTTCATTTCGGACCGACTGGGCCGGTCGCTCGATGCAGCGCACACCGCGCAGCATCGCCGACTATGACGCCAGCTTCGATCCGGTGCGCAAGGCCCGCGAAGACAAGAGCGGCAAGCAGCTCGGCGATCCGCGCAAAGCGGCGCAGGCGATGTTGCAGATCATCGCCAGCCCTGCTCCGCCAGCGCATCTGTTGCTGGGCAGCGATGCATTGAACCTGGTGCGCGACAAGCTGAAACGCGCCGCCAGCGAGATCGATCAATGGGAAGCGCTGAGCCGTTCCACCGACCATTGAACGGCCCACAGAGAGAATCCGATGAAACAGGCCGACCCAGGCACGTCGCGCATGGTGCAGCTCATGGAGACGCTGGCTCCGGTCGAGGGCTATAACCTCAGTGCGTTGGAGGGCGTGCGCTTCCTGCGCTCGAACCGACCACTGACCCGCACGCCGGTGCTGTACGACCCCGGCATCGTGATTCTCTGTCAGGGCCGCAAACGCGGGTATCTGGGCGATGACGTCTACGTCTATGACGCCCAGCATTACCTGGTGGTATCGGTTCCGATCCCCTTCACCATGGAGACCGATGCCTCTGAAGACGAGCCAATGCTCGCGATCTACATGCAGCTCGATTTCCAGGTGGCCAGCGAGTTGATGCAGCAAGTGGATGAGGTTCACGGCCCGAGTGATGCGCCACCCAAGGGCATGTTCGCCTCGCCGATGGACGACCGCCTGCGCCTATCGACACTGCGCTTTCTCGAAGCCATGAGCGTTCCGGGTGAGGCTCAGATATTGGGGCCGTCGCTGTTGCGGGAAATCTACTACCGCATCCTGACCGGCGAACAAGGCGGCTCGATGCGCGCCGCACTCAATCGACAGGGCCACTTCGGCAAGGTGACGCGGGCGATCCGCAAGATCCACAGCAGCTATCAGGAGCGTCTTGACGTCGAGCAACTGGCCCGCGAAGCGAGCATGAGCGTGCCCAGTTTTCACCTGCATTTTCGCAGCGTGACGGACGCCTCGCCCATGCAATACCTGAAGTCGACACGTCTGCATCAGGCGCGACTTTTGATGTTGCGCCACGCCATGACTGCGTCAGCGGCGGCGTTCAGTGTCGGCTATGAAAGCGCTTCGCAGTTCAGTCGCGAGTTCAAACGCTTCTTCGGCCGAACGCCGCAAGCGGAGATCGAGTGGATGAAGGCAACGTACGCGTTGCCTGCGCCGACGTCGTCCTCGGATTATGTTTCGTCGCATTAGCCGATCAGGCCTCCACAGGTGACTGCGGGGTGTCGGGGTCCAGTTGCCGACGGCGAAACTGTCCAGGTGGCTGGCCGTGGATCTGGCGAAAACGTCGGGAGAAATAAGCTTCATCCGCAAAACCACACAGCCTCGCCACCTCGCCCACTGGCCGGGTTCCATTGAGCAGGTAATTGCGTGCCGCGTGCATTCTGCGCTCCAGTACCAGCTCGGTGAAGGTCTTGCCGATTTCCTTGCGCAGCCAGTGCGTGAGATAGGTCGGTGACAGATAGGTCGCCGCCGCGACCTTGATCAGATTGAGATCGGGGTCGGCAATGTTCTTGCGCAGATACTCGAACATCCGGCTCAGTGCATCCCGTCGACTGGCCTGTGCTGCGTTTTCTTCCGCCAGGCGCTTGAGCGGTTCGGCATACAGGACGCACACCTTGCCCACCAGTTGCAGCAGCAATCCCTTGAGCACTTCGCGTGTACCGAACTGACGATTCTCGTCCAGGCTGCGCATCTGTTCGATCAGGCCACAGACCTCGTTGAAATCCTCATTCCCCAGAATGAAATCCAGATGTTCCTGAAAGCGGAACGGCGACAGTTCGGGCGCCAGGAGAATCGATACCTCCTCCAGATCCATCGGGTCGCACTGCAAATGCGGCAACAGAAAGGTCTGGGAAAAGTTGATCACCATGAAATTGCTGTCCGCCGGATGCGGGATCACGTGCACGCGGTGCGGCAGGATGAATGCCAGTGCGTTACGCGGAAACGGACGAACCGCGTTGCCAATGTGCTGCACCGTGTCGCCGCCGAGGTTGATCTGGATCTGGAAGTATTCGTGTCGATGCGGGCTGGTCTCGGCGCGGCGACCTTTTTTGTCACGAATATAGAAATCCATCATCTCGCTGCGTTGCTGCATGACGTAGGTGGGCACACGACATTGTGACGTCATTTCTTGAAAATCCTCGACAGGTACTCGGGCAGGTTTTCCTGGCGTTGCCGAGTAATCGGCGTGGCTCATCTTGAAGGTTCGTCGCCGCCCCTTCAAGCAGTCATACGATGACAACTAGGTCAGTGTTTTTTCTACACCGCCGCCGCTAATGATCACTGTCCAAAAATAGCGACTGCAAAGTCATTATTTTTTACGTTTAAAAACAATCAGATAGAAAGTAAACCAGCGAGCATCTGGAAAATTCACGGTGTGGATTTTTTTGGACAGTTTTATCCGACGCACCCTTCTCCGGAAAAAATGTTCTAACACCTTGATTGATTTCGAGAGGTTGTACGACCACTGTATTTCTCACGCCCAACCTCTTTCAAAAACAACAGAAGGTGCGCACGTCATGAATCCGCTATTGCTCCCCGCCGCTCCTCCCCAGCCTTTACCGACGATGCCAGCCGGGAGACGTCCCTGAACGTCTGACCCTGGCCGTTTGTGCCATTGGTTTCAACTGCGATTGCCTTGCCCCCGGACAGAGGGCAACGGCGTCGGCTGTCCGCAAACAACTCGACACTTCTAACAATAACGAGGTCCACTCATGTCGAATTCGCACACCTCTCAAACCACCGCGCCCCCTTTGATTGCCGCCGACAGGGACGCCGTTTCATCCCGACGACTGCCGACGCGGCGACGCTGGTTCATGCTCTCGCTGCTGCTGATTGCGACGATCATCAATTACATCGACCGGGTGAACATCTCGATCGCCGCCCCGTTCATGGCCAAGGACCTGGGCCTGGACAAGATTGAAATGGGGCTGATCTTCTCTGCCTTTGCCTGGACCTACGCACTCGCTCTGGTGCCAGCCGGATTTATCGCCGACCGCTTCGGCTCACGCTTCACCTATGGGGTTTCACTGATCAGTTGGTCGACCGTCACGGTGTTTCAAGGCTTCGCCACGGGATTCGCTTCGCTGTTCGGCTTGCGTCTGGCCGTCGGGGCGATGGAAGCGCCGGCATTTCCGGCCAACAGCCGTGCGGTGACCGTGTGGTTCCCGGCGCGGGAACGGGGCCTTGCCAGCAGTATTTACGTCTGCGGGCAGTACCTGGGCACGGCACTGTTTACCGGCGCCCTGCTGTGGCTGGCCACAACCTTTGACTGGCGCCATGTCTTCTACAGCACCGGCGCGCTTGGCATCGTCTTTGGTGTGCTGTGGCTGTATCTGTATCGCGATCCGCTGAACTGCAAGAAGGTCAGCAAAGAAGAGTTGAAATACATCGAGGCCGGCGGCGGGCTGGTCAAGAGCAGCCAGGAACGTACTCGTTTCAACTGGCGGCAGATCGCCGAGCTGTTCAGTTACCGTCAGGTCTGGGCCATTTGCATCGGCAAGTTCGCCAGCACCTCGGCGCTGTACTTCTTCCTCACTTGGTTCCCGACCTATCTGATTGAAGAACGCCATCTGACCACGATCAAGGCCGGGATCTTTGCCGTGATGCCCTTTGTGGGCGCAACGGTCGGCATCCTGCTCGCCGGCATCGTCTCCGACTTGTTGATCCGTCGTGGTTATTCAATGTCTTTCGCCCGGAAATTGCCGCTGGTAGTCGGGTCGATGCTGGGCATGTCGATCGTGCTGGTGAACTTCACCGACTCGAACGTCATCTGCATCGCCGTGCTGACCATTGCCTTTTTCGCTCAGGGCATCGCGTCGTCCTCGTGGGCGGCGGTGTCGGAGGTGGCGCCCAAGGAACTGATCGGGCTGACCGGCGGGATCACCAGCCTGGCCGCCAACATTGGCGGGATCGTCACCCCGATCGTGATTGGCGCCATCGTCCACGCCACCGGCTCGTTCGCCTGGGCGTTCTGGTTCATTGGCGCCGTGGCGCTGATCGGCACCCTCTCCTACTCATTGCTGCTCGGTCGCCTGTACCGCATCGAGTTGAAAACGCGCTGAAGCCAGAACAACTGTTTTCTCCAATTGGAGGCGGCTTTCGTCCAACTTCGCCAGCGATTGCCGCCGTACGCTGCACTCTCACACAGGACTTCCAGCAGGATGAACATGACCGAATACGTCTTTACCCCGGATCTGCCAGTGACCTTGCCAATTGTCGGCAGCGAGCAACGCTTTCCCGTCGGACGCGTCTTTTGCGTCGGCCGCAACTACCCGTGGCCGGACACCCTGGGCCAGCCGCGCCAGCCACCGGTGTTCTTCATGAAACCGGCCAGCAGTGTCGTCGACGCTGCCGGCGAAGTGATCTTCCCGTCGCTGACCGAAGAGTTCGCCCATGAAATCGAGCTGGTCGTGGCCATCGGCGAAGGCGGCGCGCAGATCCCCGAGAGCCAGGCGCTGGCCTATGTCTGGGGCTACGCCGCCGGCCTGGATCTGACCCGTCGTGACGTACAGCGCCTGGCCAAGCGCGACGGTTTGCCATGGGAAGGTGCCAAGGTGTTTGACGGCGCCGCACCGATGACCGCCATTGTGCCGGTCACTCGGACCGGTCGGCTCGAAGGGGAATTATGGTTGAGCGTGAACGGTGAAGAACGCCAGCGCGATCGTCTCGACAGCCAGATCTGGTCGGTGAGTGAAGTCATCAGCCGCATCTCGCAATCCGTAACACTCAAGGCCGGTGACCTGATCATGACCGGCAGCCCCGCCGGCGTCGATGTCTTGCAACCCGGCGACGTCATCAGCGCCGGGATCGACGGCATCGGCCAACTCGAAATGCGCGTCGGCCCACGGCCTTGAGTCTGTCCTTAAGTGATTGGAAAAAAGGAGAACAACAAGATGTCTGACACTCAATCCTTGAAAGTGGCCCTGGTGACCGGCGCCGGCAGCGGGATCGGCCGTTCCGTAGCCCTGGGCCTGCTGGCCGACGGATACACCCTGGTGCTGGCCGGACGCCGGCCCGAACCCTTGCAGGCGTTGGTCGATCTGGCGGCCGGCGAAGGCCGCGAAGCGATGGCGGTGCCTACCGATGTACGCGACCCCGCCAGTGTCGATCAGCTGTTTGCAACCATTGCCGAAGTCTACGGACGCCTGGACGTGGTCTTCAACAACGCCGGGGTCAACGCCCCCGCCGTGCCGCTGGATGAGCTGACGTTCGAGCAGTGGCGAAACGTGATCGACACCAACCTCAACGGTGTATTTCTCTGTGCCCGTGGCGCGTTCGGGCTCATGCGCCGGCAGCAGCCACAGGGTGGCCGCATCATCAATAACGGTTCGATTTCGGCCCACACCCCGCGTCCTTTCAGCAGCGCGTACACCGCCAGCAAACACGCGGTGCTGGGGCTGACCAAGTCCCTGGCGCTGGATGGTCGGGAATTCAATATCGCCTGCAGTCAGATCGATATCGGCAATGCCTTGACCGAAATGTCGGTGCGCATGACCAAAGGCGTGCGCCAGGCCAACGGCAGCATCGCCGTGGAGCCGATGGTCGACGTCAAGCATGTCGCCGACGCCGTGCGCTACATCGCCGGTCTGCCCCTGTCGGCCAACGTCCTGAACATGACCGTCATGGCGACTGCCATGCCGTTTGCCGGCCGTGGTTGAGCCGGCTTTTTTATTGCGTAAGTGAGGTTTACATGAAGCCAGAAGTCTTGCAGCTCAGCCCGATCCTGATTCCGCAAATCAATGCCCGTCTCGGCGAACTGTTCACAATCAGGCGTTATTTCGAGCAGGCCGACAAAGCGGCGTATTTGCAGGAACACGGCGCCAACATTCGCGGCGTGATCACCGGTGGCCACACGGGCATCAGCCAGGCGCTGATGGCGCAACTGCCCAAACTGGAAGTGGTGGCGGTCAACGGTGTCGGCACCGATGCGGTTGATCTGGCCTACGCCCGGGATCGCGGAATTCGCGTGACGGCGACCATCGGCGCACTGACCGAAGACGTGGCCGACCTGGCCATCGGTTTGCTGATCGCCGTGTGTCGTGGGCTGTGTACCAGTGACCGTTACGTTCGCTCGGGCCAGTGGCCGCAAAGCCCGACGCCACTGGCACCGCTGCCTTTGGCGCGGCAAGTGTCCGGCATGCGGATCGGCATCGTGGGCATGGGCCGGGTCGGCCGAGCGGTCGCCACCCGGGCAGCCGCGTTTGGCTGTCCGATCAGTTACACCGACCTGCAACCGATGAGCGATGTCAGCCATACCTTCATCGCCGACCTCAAGCAACTGGCCCGCGACAGTGATGCCCTGATTCTCGCGGCGGCGGCCGACAAGGCCGAGGCCATCATCGATGCCTCCGTGTTGCAGGCCCTGGGCAAGGGCGGCTACCTGATCAACGTGGCGCGCGGCAAACTGGTCAACGAAACCGATCTGGTGGCGGCCCTGACGGCCGGTGAGATCGCGGGTGCGGCGCTGGATGTTTTCGTCGATGAGCCCAATGTACCTGAAGCCTTGTTTGCCCAGGAACAGGTGGTGCTGCAACCACACCGCGCCAGCGCGACCCTGCAGACCCG
The DNA here is from genome assembly GCF_002112915.1 of Pseudomonas sp. B34(2017). Taxonomy (NCBI): domain Bacteria; kingdom Pseudomonadati; phylum Pseudomonadota; class Gammaproteobacteria; order Pseudomonadales; family Pseudomonadaceae; genus Pseudomonas; species Pseudomonas sp. B34(2017). The sequence continues at coordinate 923,737 of NZ_NEJA01000002.1, forward strand.
CACCCGCATGGGCGAGATGGTTGTGGCGAGCCTGGTGGACAGTTTTGCCGGAAAGACTCCGCAAGGATGTGTGACCGGCTGAGCCTCACAGTCATCGGGGGCCGCAGCCCCCGCTGACAGATTCCAGACCCCGACTACAACGTGTAAGAAATACCGACCTGCACCGTTCTTGGTGCCCCCGGATAGGCGTAGACGTTACCGAATGCACCCTCGTCGTAGTCCCGGTCAAACAGGTTCTTCAGGTCGAGATTGAGACGTAACTTGTCATTGACCTTGTAGTAGCTGAGCAGGTCGACAACGGTGTAGCTCCCCATCGAAAACGCGGTGTTCGCCGTTTGACCGGCGCGCTCATCGACATATTTGAGGCCTGTTCCCAGACCCAGACCACTGAGGGCACCGTCCTGGAACTCATAGACATTGAGCAGGCTGAAGCTGTTTTTCGGGATGTTCATCAGTCGCGTGCCGGAGCGGATCACGTTGTCCTTGGTCACCTCGGCATCGACGTAGGCGTACCCCCCGATGACACGCCACTCGGGGGTCAGGTTGCCGGCGACATTGAGGTCAAACCCTCGGCTGCGCACTTCCCCGGCAGCCACGCTGAAAGTCGAGTCCACCGGGTCAGTGGTCAGGACATTGCGCTTTTCAATCTGATAGATCGCCGCGTCAACGCTCAACTGATGATCCAGCGCTTCCCATTTGATGCCCATCTCCCAGGACTTGCCTTTCTCCGGTTCAAAACCCCCGCCCTGTCGGCTCGCGCCGGTATTGGGCTTGAATGAACGCGCGGTGTCCGCGTAGACCGCGAGGGTGTCGGTCAGGTCGTAGGTCACACCGACGCGGGGCGTGACGGCATTGTCGCTGGCCTGCCAGTTTTTGCCGCCGGGCACGTAGGTTTCGTAGTCGTGTTCGAAGCGTTCGAAACGTGCGCCGGCCAGGACTTTCAGCCGATCGGTCAGGGCCACCTGATCCTGTACGAACGCGGCGTAGGTCTTGAGATTTTCCTTGTCGTGGGTCGGGGTGCGCGTCAGTGCCGGACGGGGCTGCCCATACACCGGATTGAAGATATCGATCGGATAGGCACTCACCGCGCCGCTGGAGCGCTGGATGATCGACTGGTAGTCGTAATCTTCGTATTCGATACCGGTCAGCAATGTGTGCTGCAGGCCGCCGGTGGAGAAGTGACCGGTCAGGTTGAGTTGGGTGTCCTTGTCCGTCCACTCCAGCTTGCGGTAGTTGAAATTTCGTCCCAGGGTCCGGCCGTCGGCGGCAATGCCGTTGGCTTCAATGGCATTGCCCTGCAAGGTTCCGTCGAGCCACTGGAAGCCACCGCCAAGCGTCCAGTCTTCATTGAGCACATGCTCGAAGCGCAATTGCGCCATGTTGTTGTCGTTGTGCAACTTGCCGGCGTCCGGTTCACCGAAGAAGGTGTCGCGGGAGGCGGTGCCGATCTGCCGGGGATAACGCGTCGCACCCCGGTCCAGCGGATGGTTGTTGCGCATGAAGTCGCCCTCGAAGATCACTCGGGTGTCATCGCTGGCTTGCCAGGTCAGTACCGGGGTCACGCCGTAGCGTTCGGTTTCGACGTGATCGCGGAAGGTATCGCCGCCCTCGCCCACCACGTTCAGGCGATAGGCCAGACGCCCCTCTTCATCAAGCGGGCCGGAAGCATCCAGCGTACCCCGCCGCATGCCTTGGTCATTCAACTGGCTGCCGAGTGTGACCGTGCGCTCGGGCAACGGTTGTTTGGATACGACATTGAAAGTACCGCCCGGATCGCCACGACCGTAGAGCATGGTCGCCGGCCCGCGCAGGACTTCCAGACGCTCGATGGTGTTGGCATCCGGCATGTTCGGATAGCCGCGGTTGATCGGGAAACCATTACGGTAGAACTCGCCGGTGGTAAATCCGCGCACGGTGAACGTGGTCAGTCCCTGGCCGCCGAAATTGTTGGCTCGCCCTACTCCGCCCGCATAATCCAGTGCATCCTGCAGCCGAGTGGCGCCGATGTCTTCGACCGCATCTTTGGTGACGACGCTGATCGACTGCGGGGTTTCATGGATCGAGGTATCGGTTCGGGTGGCGCTGGCCGAACGGGTCGCGCGATATCCGTGTACCGGGCTGTCTGCCCTTTCGTAATCCGCGGTACCGACCACATCGGTTGCCTCCAGCTCCAGCACTGACGCCGTTGAATCGGATGGCTCGGCCCACGCAAAGGGAGACAACGTTTGCAACACACAGATGGACAGCAGAGTTCGACGCATGGGGGGAGAACCTTACAGATAGGCCAGAACGAAGGGGATAACTGCCAGCAAAACGCGGCGGATGGTATACCACCCGCCGCGCAATTGATAGGCATTCCCATTCGTTTGTGCGGCTGACTCTCGACCGCTTGCGTCTACTGCTTTCTCACACGCTCAGAAGGCGCTTCGTGGTCGCCATCGACGTACCCAACGATTGCCCCGTGCGTTGCAGTTTGTTCAGCAGACTGGCCCCCAGCCAAAGCTGATACAGGGTTTCAGCCAGTTGCCGAGCATCGCCCTCAGGCAAGCTTTTTTCGACCTGGCCCTGTTCGATGCACTCGCTGATGCGCGCCACCACTCGCTCTGCACCATCACGCAAGGTCAGGCGCATGGTTTCGGAAAGGTCAGCCACCTCGGCACTGAGTTTCACCACCAAGCATTCGTCGCCATGGCCTTCCAGAGTGCAGCGATCCTGCCAGCCCTGCCAGTAATCCATCAGCCGCTCATGGGCGCTCAGGCCGGGCAGCGTCAAGCGTCGCTCCATGTCCGCCAGATAGTCGACGAAGTAATCCTCGAGCAAGGCCTGGCCGTACAGTTCCTTGGATTTGAAGTAGTGATAGAACGAACCCTTGGGCACGCCGGCGGTCTGCAGGATCTCGTTCAGGCCGACACTGGTGAAGCCTTTCTCGGCCATCATCCGGTGGCCGGTGTCGAGCAAATGTTGGCGGGTGTCGTCGTAGGTCGGTTTCATGGGGCACGAATTACCAGGCAATAGACCAGTCGTTTATCTCAAAGGAACGCGAGTTTGCCACACCTGCCCATGAAAAAGCTTCAGAGAAAAAAATTACTAGACGACTGGTCTAATTGGAAACTATGCTGCGCCCCGACAAACTTTTTCCCGGTGCCGATCCTGTGCGAATCCCTTGCTCATGAACGCTGCCAGACCAACCCAGGGTGCTCTATGAAAATCTTGATGGTTTTGACTTCCCACGATCAACTCGGCAACACCGGCAAGAAAACCGGCTTCTGGCTCGAAGAGTTCGCCGCCCCCTACTACGCCTTCAAGGACGCCGGCGCCGACGTCACCCTGGTTTCGCCCGCCGGCGGTCAGCCACCGCTGGATCCGAAGAGCGACGAGCCCGATGCTCAGACGGCTGAAACCGACCGTTTCCGCCAGGACCCCACCGCGCAGCAGGCACTGGCGAACACCGGTCGCCTGGCCGACGTCCGCGCCGAAGATTTCGATGCGGTGTTTTATCCAGGTGGCCATGGCCCGCTCTGGGACTTGGCAGAAGACAAGCATTCGATTGCCCTGATCGAAGCCTTCGCGCGCAGCAACAAGCCCCATGGCTTCGTCTGCCATGCGCCGGGGGTACTGCGTCATGTGGTCGATACGGACGGTAAACCGCTGATCCAGCATCGCGAAGTGACCGGTTTCAGCAATTCCGAAGAAGCAGCCGTCGGTTTGACGGACGTAGTGCCGTTCCTGATCGAAGACGAGTTCCAGCGTCTTGGCGGTCGCTATTCCAAAGTTGCCGACTGGCAGGTTCATGTAGTGACTGATGGAAAACTGGTGACCGGCCAGAATCCTGCCAGCTCGGCAGCTGTCGCCGAAAAACTGCTGAAGCTGCTGGGCTGAAGCTTTCCGCTACATCCTCGAACAACTGATCCGGACACCGTGTGTGCGTTGCACGGTGTTCTTTTTTCGTCACTAGAATAGTCGACTGGTCTAATTAGGCCATGAACAAGGTATTTCCATGAACCACAGCTGTTTCTTTACACCCGTCACCTTGGGCCGCCACACCCTGAAAAACCGCATCGTCCTGCCACCCCTGACTCGTCAGCGCAGCACTCAACCGGGCAATGTCGCCAATGAATTGATGGCCAAGTATTACCAGCAACGTGCCGGTGCCGGTTTGCTGGTGACTGAAGGCACCCAGATCGAACCCCGTGGCCAGGGTTACGCCTGGACTCCAGGCATTCATACTCCCGAACAAATCGCCGGGTGGCGCAAGGTCACCGAGGCTGTCCACGCCAGTGACGGCGTGATTTTCGCGCAGCTATGGCATGTCGGTCGCGTCTCCCATACTGCCCTGCAACCCAATGGTGACGCCCCGGTGTCGGCCTCCGCCATCGCCACCGACCGGGTCAGTGTGTTCATCGAAACCGCGCCCGGTGTGGGCGCTCTGGTTCCGCCATCCACACCGCGCGCACTGACCACCGAGGAAGTCCAGGAACTGGTTCAGCTCTACATCCAGGCGGCGCGCAATGCCATGGACGCCGGTTTCGACGGTATCGAACTGCATTGTGCCAATGGTTATCTGGTGAACCAGTTCATCTCAGCCCACAGCAATCTGCGCACCGATCAATACGGCGGTTCGCTGCATAACCGTCTGCGCTTTCTGCGCGAAGTGGTGGGCGGCGTCGCCGAATGCATCGGCAAGGAAAAGGTCGGCGTGCGCTTCGCGCCGCTGTTCTCCACCACCGATGAAGCGCGGACTTATCTGGGCATGGTCGAGGATGACCCGCACACCACCTACATCGAAGCGATCAAGGTGCTGCAGGACGTCGGCATTGCCTACCTGTCCATCGCCGAAGCCGACTGGGACAACGCGCCAGTGATGCCGGAAACCTTCCGTCGAGCGGTACGCGACACCTTCAGCGGCGCGATCATCTACGCGGGCCGCTACAACGCCGAAAGCGGTGCGCGGTTGCTTGAATCCGGACTGGCGGACCTCGTGGCTTTCGGTCGCCCGTTCATGGCCAACCCGGATCTGCCCGCGCGGATCGCCAATGGCTGGCCGCTGAACTCGCTGAACCCGGCCACGGTGTATGGCGGCCATGCCGAAGGCTATGTGGATTACCCGGTGTACGGAGAGTAGCTTTCGCTGGCGACACTGTTGGCGAGCTGATTGCGGCCCGCCCCTTTGGCTTGATACAGCGCCTGATCTGCCGCAGCGATCAGGCCTTGTACCGTGTCCAGTTGCGACCCGGTGGCGGCCGCGATGCCGATACTCACACTCACTCGGCCGAATGGACTGGTCCGGTGAGCGATAGGCTCTTGCGCCAATCGTTTCAGAATCATTTGCGCCACGACCGCTGCGCCGTCACTGTCGGTATCGGGCATGATCACCGCCATTTCTTCCCCTCCGTAACGCGCCACCAGGTCCGATGGCCTGCGCACGCAGGTCTCAAGCACCTTGGCCACCTGCTGCAGACAAGCGTCGCCGGCAATGTGCCCTTCGGCGTCGTTGAACAGTTTGAAATAGTCGAGATCAATCATCAGCAACGCCAACGAAGTTGCGTCACGCTTCGCCCGGCGCGCTTCCATCGCCAGGGTCTGATCGAAACATCGCCGATTGGCCAGGCCTGTCAGCGCATCCTTCATTGCCAACAGTTCAAGTTGCCGGTTCGTGCCGAGCAACTGTTGTTGGGTATCGCGCAACTCTCCTTCTACCTGCGTCCGGCGACGAATATCCAGGATCAGGAACCAGCCAATGACGCCGGTGAGCCCCAGCAATGTGGTAACCACACCGATCGACAACAACGCTTCAAACCGCCACGCCGCCAGGGCTTCGCGCTTACCGAGCGCAACCGTAGTGATCAGCGGCAGCGTTTCACTCTTGCGAAAGGCATAGAGCCGTTCCACGCCGTCGAGACTGGACGTGAAGGATGCAGTGCCAACCGATTTGTCCACCAGGTACTTCGCATAGATCGGCGAATTGGAGAAGTTGCGCCCCATGTCCTGTTCACGGAAAGGGTAACGGACCAGCAGCGTGCCATCGGTGTAGGACAAGCCAATGGCGCCCTCCTGCCCAATATCGAGCTGGCCGAACAGACGCAGAAAGTTTTCCACCCCCAGGGTGACCGACACCACACCGGCAAACTCTCCGCGATCGTCATTGAAACGCCGGCTGATCGTGATCACCCACTCCTGATTCGAGCGACTGCGGATGGGCGGGCCGATGAAGGGTTCGCGAGATGGATCGTCACGGTGATGAATGAAGTAGGCACGGTCACTGCTGTTGGCACCGACAGGAATCGGTCGGTTGGATGACATCAACCAGTGACCTTTGTTGTCGTAGATAGTGATGCCACTGAGCTGCGGCATCAGCGGTCGCTGCCGGTTGATCAAAGTCTTGAGCCGTTCGATTTGCGCTGGGCCACTGCCTTCGGTTTCCAGACGTTCGACGAGTCCGAGCAGAAGCAGCGAGCTCTGCCGGACAATGCCTTCGGAATACGTCGCAAGTGCCTGCGTCAGGTTCAACCCGTGGACATTGACTTCATCCAGTGCTCGATCCCGAGAGCCCAGTATCTTCCAGATGGTCAGCGACGCCAGGGAACAGCCGATTACCAACAGCAAGAGCATTACAAGGTGAGTATCACGCTTCACTTCAGTACCTATGGAAAGTCCGGTTTCCGTCACCGCTATTATTTGATCGGGGCATTACATCGACCGCGCGTCCGCCGCGGTGCTGTTCTGGTTTTGCGCAAGAATCCGAAGTGTCCGGTCGACGGCAGGCGACGCGAGGGCATCCTGCCGTCCCTCTCTCGACTAGACGATTTTCAAAGCCTTGAGAATCACCAGCGTACTCTCGGCAAACGCTTGAGCCTGCGCGGTCAATTCGGCAAGGTTTTCTTCCGCGGTGGTCAGGGCCTTGCCGTCCTTGAGGAGACCTTCGCCCTGGCCGCCGATGATGCCCCATGCCAGTTGTGCCCATTCAGCCGGGTGTTTTTTGCCTTGTTTGATCGATATCAGGAACAACTGCTGGAAGCGACTGACCGTCACCCCACCTCCGGTCACCGGACTCGCCAGGGTCTGTATCTTGTGGCCATACAACGAACGCTTGCAAAGCTGCAGGTTGAGGGTATTGCAGCGGGCCTGCACCAGTTTTTCGGCTGCTTCGCTCTGACAGGGCGCCACGGCCCCCATGCCGATCAACACGTTGAGGGCCTGTTCCACATCGCCATAGGCCAGCGAGGGCAAAAGATCCAGCAAATGCCGCAAGGTCTTCGGCACATAGGCGTCATCCGCCAGTGCTGCGAGTACCGGGCCGTAAATCTCTGCCTGCAGCGTAGCTGCGCCTGCCGGACCGGTGACGTTGGCCGGCACGCTGTCGGCTGCCTGCAACAGGACGAAGCGCGTGCTGAGCATACGCTCGCGGTGCTCGGTAGCAGATAGTCTGTTGGCGCCGCGCACATAAAGATCCCGGCGGAAACTCTGGTTCACAAAATAGTCGCGCGCCTGCTCACGCATGACCGGGTGCTCAATGCCTTCCAGAAAGTCCATGCCTTCGGCGGTCAGGTTGAGCGGATCGACGGAGTCCAGCGGCACGGCTGTCGTGGCGTAATCGAGTTTGGCGGGCGCCAGGGCATCAACCACGTCGGTGAAATACATGCAGTTCCAATCGCGGTTGAAATACTCATGGGCGACGTACTGGCGATCCTGGCCCTTGATGCTCTGCAGCTTGGCGTCCAACCCTGGCGCCGAGTTGGCATATTTGGGATTTGCAGCCAGCAGCGCTTCTGAAAACTGCAGCGCAGCGTCGATACGTTGATCAGGACGTGCAGAGGCCTGACTGGCGAAACGGTCGTGCAGGCTGAACAGTTGGCGCAAGGGTGCCTGGGGCGACCAGCCCGGGAAGCAGTTGTAGCTGACGTACAGCAGACCACCAGGATTGAGATGACGACGGGCGAATTCAACGATCAACTTGTGGTTATCGCGGCTGACCCAGGTCCAGATGCCATGCAGGCTGATACTGTCGAACTGAGGCAAATCATGACGGGCCAGCAACTGCTCGAAGCTGTCGTCATACAGTCGCGCATCGCTGCCCCAGTCGCTGGCCAGAGCAATGGCATGGGACGCCTGACCTGGGTGAAAGTCGGTGCCGACATAAGAGCCCGGATTACCCGCCGCATGGATGTTGATCGAAACACCCTGACCAAAACCAAGCTCACAGTGGTAGCCGTCGCTACTCTCCAGCGTGGCGAATCCGCGCAACAGCAGACAATAACGCTGGAAAACCGGATTGATTTCCCGGCTATAACTGTAGGTGTAGCCTTCGTCCGTGAAATATCCCTCGTTCCAGGCATTGCTCATGCGTGCACCCTTTTTCTTATATCGGAAGTGAAAGTCGCTCTTATACGGGGTAGCCATGGCGTATCACAAGAGGAAAGTGATCAGGCAAACGCCCTACTGGATAAACACCTGCAGCGTCGCCTCCTCAAGAATCTAAATCGAGAAATGGCCGAGCCTTTTCCTGCAGGCAAAACAAAACCCCAACTGCTTTCGCAATTGGGGTTTCGGAATTTAATCTTGACGATGACCTACTCTCACATGGGGAAACCCCACACTACCATCGGCGATGCATCGTTTCACTTCTGAGTTCGGGATGGGATCAGGTGGTTCCAACGCTCTATGGTCGTCAAGAAATTCGGGTACTGACTCGTGACCGGATGGCCTCGCTTCAGCAAATTGGGTATGTGACAGCTGTCGGTGTTTTGTGAACGTCGAACTTTCGGTTCATTGCGTCTTCACACACCGCAATCTGATGCTCTTTCGAGTCTACAGATTGCTTGGGTGTTATATGGTCAAGCCTCACGGGCAATTAGTATTGGTTAGCTCAACGCCTCACAGCGCTTACACACCCAAC